>CALJES010000019.1 GCA_938074205.1 uncultured bacterium | reverse complement strand
CGGTCAACTGAAGCATGTTTTGAAATCGAAATGTGCGGACAATAAGGTCGCCTATTGGCGTAATGATGGCAAGTGGGTTAGGGGCAGCGTCTGTTGCTACTGGCGAAGTATGCGTTTCAGGATTTCCCGTGCTGCTATAACTCCGGAAACCGAGGCTTGCATAATGCCCCGAGTTACACCAGCGCCGTCGCCAACTGCGAACAAGTTGGTAACTTCTGTTTCTAAATGCCTTGTCAGCTTTGGCCGCGATGAATAGAACTTAACCTCTACTCCATAAAGCAGCGTGTGCCGGCTAGCTACCCCAGGCGCCAGCCGATCCATCGCATGAAGCATCTCAAGAATGCCGGATAGGTGTCGGTATGGGAGGACAAAGCTGAGGTCTCCAGGAACCGCGCTGGCAAGGGTCGGTATTGTCAGTCCTCTTTTAATCCGCTCGGCCGTGCTTCGGCGGCCTGATTCCAAATCGCCGAGCCTTTGAACAATAACCCCACCTGAAAGCAGGTTTGCAAGGCTTGCGACGTAACGACCGTATGTTATCGGCTCATGGAACGGTTCAGTAAAGGAAGTCGAAACAAGCAGTGCGAAGTTCGTATTGCTCGTTTTTTTTCTTGCGTAGCTGTGACCGTTAACGCTTACAACGCCGTTGTGGTTTTCTACAACAACTTCGCCGTTCGGACATACACAAAACGACCTCACTCGGTCATCGAACGACTTGGTATAGTATATCAGCTTCGGCTCATACACGGCGTCGGTGAGCTCTTGCATTACCGCGGCGGGGACTTCGACCCTCACGCCGATATCCACTGGGTTCGTTTGCATGTGCAGGTTGAGTCGCTCAGTTTCCCTGCTCAACCAATCCGCGCCGACACGTCCCGGAGCTACTATAACATACTCCGATTCTATCTGTTCGCCGTCTTCCGTTTCTACACCGCAGACTCGGCTATTGTTAGGCGATACCCCGTTCACCAGCAGGTGTTTGACCGGGGTATTAGTGCGGACTTCTATCTTGTCTCGCAGCGCGTCGCGCATTTTGGAAAGCACTACCGGGCATAGTTCCGTGCCGAGGTGCTTGATCTCGGAGTGAATAAGCTTGAGTCCCGCCAGTTGAGCTCTGTGTTCGATGTCAGCAACAACGTCCTGATCTGTCCCATAAACCGGCAGCGGTCCGCTGAATTGCACCCAACTTTGATCGACTTCGCGCAGAAGTTCAACCAGCTCCTTCTCTGGGACCAGACTGTTGAGCTGACCGCCTACTTCAGGGGAAAGTGTTAGTTTGCCGTCTGAGAACGCGCCCGCGCCGCCCCATCCTGATAGCAGATCCGTCTTTCGGTCTCGCCGATCTATATCTGGCCCCTGTTCTAGGATGAGTGCTCGGACGTTCTCGCACTTGGCGAGCTCTAGCGCTGCGAAAATTCCAGCGGGACCGGCGCCAATAATGACCACGTCGTAATGCATGCCGACTTTTTAGCGGGCAGCCTCTTCCACCTTTTGTTTGATGGCCGCTAGCATATTATCGACGTTTTCCTTCATCTTTTTCGCTATCAGTCCCTTTATTAGCGGTCCAATAAGCGGCACATCATACTCCACTTCTATCTCTGAGTCGAAGCGTGTCCGGCCTGCCAGGTCAGTAAATTTCCATTTTCCGCTGTATTTTGCGTAGTCACCGCTAATGAGGCTGAACTCGCACGTGTAGTTTGCGTCGTCCCAAATGTCTTCTTCGACCCACTTAACCGTGGTGTTGAACTCCTTTACGATTCCTACCCATTCGCTGACCACGCGGGAACCGTCTTCGCCGCGTTCAATGACCCTTACGCTTTTCAGATCAGGCATGAACTGCGGAAACGACTCGATGTCCTTTGCGAGTTGGTAGACTTCTTCAATAGGTCCGTCGATTTCGATTGAAGATTGAATCTTTGGCATGTCGAATGTGCCCCTAATTTACTTGTCCTCAGGCCTTCCACTCTCCCAGCCTGTTCTTGAGTGCTTGTTGCTCCTCGACTAACTCTTCCGGCAGGTCGTAGCCGAACTGATCGAAAAACTTTTGCATAGATTCCAATTCTTCGACCCAAGGGTCTGCTTTAACCTCCAGCAGTTGATCCAAGTCTTCATCGGAGATACTAAGACCTTCAAGGTTCAGAGAGTTCTTGGTTGGGATCAGCCCTATTGGTGTTTCCTGAGCGTCTGCTTCATTCTTGCAGCGGCGAATAATCCAATCAAGGGCACGCAGGTTTTCGCCGTAGCCTGGCCATAGGAACCTTCCATCTGGATCTTTTCGGAACCAGTTGACGTGGAATATCTTGGGCGGATTGGGAATCCTTGATCCCATATCCAGCCAATGGCGGAAGTAGCGCGCCATGTTGTAGCCACAGAACGGAAGCATTGCCATAGGGTCTCGTCTTACAACTCCGACCGCACCGGACTGCGCGGCAGTGGTCTCGCTAGCCATCGTCGCGCCTACAAACGTCCCATGCTGCCAGTTGAACGCTTCATACACGAGAGGCGCAAGCCGAGCCCGACGTCCGCCGAAGAGTATAGCAGAAATCGGCACGCCCTGAGGGTCTTCCCAATGGGGAGATATCGATGGACACTGAGCAGCAGGCGCAGTGAACCTGGCATTCGGATGCGCTCCGGGCTCGCCCGATTGGGGTGTCCACGGCTCGCCTTTCCAATCGATGCCTTCAGCAGGCGGATCAACGTCCATGCCTTCCCACCAGACGGTCTTATCGGGTGTGAGAAGAACGTTCGTGAAGATCGTGTTCTTCTTTATCGTCTCCATGGCGTTTGGGTTCGTCTTGTAGCTCGTATAAGGTGCCACTCCGAAGAATCCGGATTCGGGATTAACCGCCCAAAGTCGGCCGTCCGGACCTATCCGAAGCCAAGCAATATCGTCTCCCACCGTCCATACCTTGTAACCAGACATAGACTTTGGCGGCACAAGCATGGCAAGATTGGTTTTTCCGCAGGCGCTCGGAAACGCTCCGCATATGTAATGAACCTCGCCGTCCGGGGTCTCCACACCTACTATCAGCATGTGCTCCGCCATCCAGCCTTCCAGAAGGCCCAGATAGCTAGCTATGCGTAGGCTTAGACACTTCTTTCCCAGAAGAACGTTTCCGCCGTAACCGGAACCGTAGCTCCAAATAGTGTTGTCCTCGGGAAAGTGAAGAATAAACCGTCGTTCGATATCTAGCTCGCCTTTGCCGTGAAGGCACTTTGTGAACGTGCGGTCAGTTCCAAGCTCTCTTGCCGCCACATCACCCATGCGGGTCATAATTCGCATGTTTAAAACCACATATTTACTGTCCGTAAGCTCTATACCTATCTTCGTAAATGGCGAGCCTGGCGTGCCCATCAGAAACGGCACCACATACATTGTGCGCCCCCGCATAGAACCCTTGAACATGCCGCCCACCTTTGAGTAAGCCTCTTGAGGATCCATCCAGTTATTGGTGGGGCCGGCGTCGTGCGGATTACGGGTGCAGATGAAAGTGAGGTGTTCTGTGCGGGCAACGTCGTTGCGCGCCGTGCGGTGTAGAGCGCAGCCTGGTAGCTTTTCTTGGTTTAGCTCGATGAGTTCCCCGGTCTTGAAGCACTCTTCCTCGAGTCGGCGCTTTTCTTCGAGCGAGCCGTCGCAAAAGACAACCTCATCAGGCTCGCACAACGAGGCCATCTCTTCAATCCAAGCCAGAGCTTCTTTGTGTCTTATCTCCAACAGTTTCACCTCGTCCGACGATATTGGCTCCCTCCAGCATTCCTGGTCCGGGAAGCCAAGCTACGGCTGAGGTTGCAAAAAGCCGAATGCGTCGCGACGTACAGCATTCGGCTTCTCTCGCAAAACAGGAACTCCCTTCGGTGTCACAGCCTATGTTATGTACAGACTGCGTGACACACAAAAGCAACACCTGGTTGTCTAGAGAGCCCGCAATCGCCGCGCCTGGCAACCCGTAGGTCGCCTTCCAGTGATTTTGGACTTCGACTGTATTCTAAACGCCCGCGGAATACAAAGTCAAGCAAAAATTTACCCGCTCAACAACGAAAATGCTGTTGGTCACTGTCGCATCTAATTTCACTCGGCTAGGCGGTTGCAACGGAGGTTAAACTAATTTCCCACATACCAAAGGGCACGCTCGGCAATAAGTTGTTTGTAGCTGCGCCATGCAGCATGCGTGTCCAGATACGCAATGGTTGTGCCGTTATAGTGGACGTTCGAAGGAACATCAAACCAACCGCCAACTTTGGGGTCTACCACCTTGAACGATCCGTCGTTTATCGTTTTCCGACCTTCGTGGATCAGCAGCATAACCTGTTTCGTGCGGGCAATCGTGTCCAGCACCTTTCCCCGCAGGCTAGAATTCATCGAGTAGCTCAGTGGGTAGTCCGACTTCGCCCATTCATAAATATCTCGTTGGCCCCTCTGAATTGCCAGAGCCATAACATCCTCAGCTGGCACGCCCCGGTCCCTGCTGCACATATACATGTCTCGGCTGCGAACGTAGGGCCATAGCTGACCCTTTTCCGGGTATATGTATCCGCCCCAAGTGCCACCGTACCAGTTCAGCGTAGGGTCCGACGCGCCGGGATTAGGTGGTCTGCCACCGTAGTCACCTGCATATCTGGTGAATGCTTGCGCGAGTTCCCTTAGGTGCGAAAGACAGCGACACATGTGAGCGCGTTCCTTCACCGCAACAAAAACCGGCAGCAAAACTGCCGCAAGTATGGCGATGATAGCTATCACTACAAGCAGTTCGATAAGTGTAAACCCTGTAGCGGCGTTCTTGCGTCCCACCTTTTTATCCCCTTCGACGTGTATGAGCCCTTCAATGAACTATTTACATTATAGCTTGCGAAGAAGAAACGGAATGCGGCCTTGATGCAAAAAAAATGAAAAGCCCCGGGTTTGAAACCGGGGCCGGAGGAATGGGAAGGGGGCGAATGCGCCATACTACCCCGCTAGGATTATACCATGTAAAACATTATTTTAGCAAGATTTTGCTACTCCAATTGTGCGAGCAGACGTAAGGACTGTTCCTTGTAGCGGTACGCGGATTTAGGGTCTGCATTTCGATAGTGCCTTATGACTATGTATTTCTGCACTTCATAGGCCAGATAGAACACCTGCCTAATCTGAGCCTCAGGCGACGTGTCCCGTGCCCGGCCATAGCCTTCCCAGAATGCCGGTTCTGAGATGCCGCAGTAGTCCAATACTGCAAATTCGATTTCTTTGTCTCCCCACAGCGCGCGGTCGAAATCGATGATCCCTGTGACCCTGTCACCGTCAGATACAAGTACATTCTGTGCCCAGATGTCCATGTGCAAAAGGCGCGATGTCACCGGACGGTCAAAAACACCTCTATAGCACTCAAACAAGCCGCGCAAGTGTCGTTCCTCGTCCGCGTTGTAATATCCGGCCTTAACCACGTCGTCAATAAGCTTGTTCCACATCACGCGGAATGCGCTAACCCAGTCGTCCTGAGGTTCCATGCATCGATGCGGGCCGAGATACCCATATTTGTCTGCGGTGATGCCGTGGATCTCTCGCAGGTACAATCCGACTTGATATAAGATGCGCTCCAGTTGCCTAGCGTTGACTCGGCACTGCGTAAGCGGCGTTCCAGGCAGCCGCTCCATTATCAGGTAATCCCTGTCAATGTGCATTCGTGTGTTGTCGAATGCCACTATCTCAGCGACCGGCGCCGATGTTCGTTCCCTTACTATCCGGTGAATAAACGGCTCTTGAGCCATCATGCCTCGCTCGTAGAAGACGAAACCCGCATCATCCGGCGGAGCGATGCGAAGCACGAGCGGACGTCCGGCGCCCAGCACAAAGTAGGTCGTGTTAAAGTGTCCCGTAGGCACACGTTCGAACCGAAGGCGACCAGAATCCACCTCGACGTGTCGACATACAAGTTCCCCAAGCGTTCGCTCGTCAAAATACTCGCTCATAGCTACGTTCTTCATTCAGCGTATACGCGGCGGTAATCCTCCGCTGAGTTCGATCACGGTTGAAGTACACGGCTGGCATGCTATATTCTTTCGTTATGCCGAACGATCGCCCTGTGGTTGCAATCACGCAGTGCTCAAGTTACGAGCAGGACGCAGTTCTTGCGGCGGTGCAAACAGCCCTTGAGCTTGCCGGTCTGCTTGATATTTTCAAGTCCTACCGAAAGGTTCTGTTGAAACCCAATCTTTTATCGTCGCGGTCGCCCGAAGACGCGGTTACCACTCATCCGAGCGTCGTCGAGGCTGTGGGAACAGTTGCCAGTCAGTTTTCTTCAGAGGTCCTTGTTGGCGACAGTCCGCCGTTTGCCGGCGAGAATCCCGTTAAGTATGCTGCTCTTCTTCAAAATACGGGCACCCTGGATGTTGCCAGTCGGCTCGGTGCAAAGGTCGTGCGCTTTGAGGAGCAAGTCTTACAGGTTGCCAACCCTTCTGGCCGGCTGTATCGAAGTTTTGAGATCGCCGCTGCTGTTCGCGAGGCAGACGTCGTTGTGAACATTGCCAAACTCAAGAACCACGCGCTCACGAAAGTCACGGGTGCTGTCAAGAACTTGTTCGGCTGCGTGCCGGGAATCAGAAAAGGCCTATTCCACGTCCGGGCAGCGGATGATAGACAAGTATTTGCTCAAATGCTCGTTGACCTGGCATCTTCAATACCGAACGCGATACACGTCATGGATGCAGTAATCGGTATGGAAGGGGAAGGCCCCAGTGCCGGTAAGCCTCGGCAGGTGGGAGTAATACTTGCATCAGCAGACCCGGTCGCGCTGGATGCGGTGGCTTCAGCAATTGTCGGATATGAACCTATGTCGGTTGATACCACCAGACTCGGTGATGAACAAGGGTTGGGATGCGGCCGGTTGGACTCAATAGAAATCCGCGGCACGCAAATCAACGAAGTAGTCGTTGACGGTTGGCTTCCATCGTCGGGAACCAACGACTGGAAAAGGATACCCTCGCCCTTGCGCCGGCTGCTTAAGCGACAACTTTTGGCCGTGCCCGCGTTTCGTAAAGATCGCTGCACAGGCTGCGGCGACTGCGTTAGAATATGCGCCGCGAATGCCCTTACAGCAGGAAAACCTCCCAAGCTCGACTTGGCAAAGTGCATACGATGCTACTGCTGTCACGAGGTCTGCAGTAGTTTTGCAGTTGAGCTTCGATATGGAACGCTCGCTCACATTCTCGGACTTCACAGGCTGAGGCCTTCCTGCCGTCGATAATAAAAAGGGACTTGGCTGCGATGCGTTCAGCCAAGCCCAGCAGAGGTAGTGAAAGGAGAAAAAGAAGCACAGTAATATTACTGGGATTGCGACTGCTTGTCAATACGCAAATTAAAACTTTCGACATCATTTTTCCTTTCGGCCTCCTCGAGAGAGAATATTTAGCCGGTTTTGGTTTTGCCGCGAGGGCAATTGCCCGAGCTAGTTATTTCCACGAAGTGGGGAGAATTCAGTTTTTGCTCTGCGTTTTGCAAAGTACTTTGAGAGGTACTTTGAAACATGTTTTTATTTATATTATTCCGCTCATTTTTGAGCACTCTGACCGCCGCAGATGAGCACTCAGAGTGATCGCTGGCGGACACTCAAACCGCCGCGGATGGACAGTTTGGTGCCACAGATGGACACTGACAATCCTCGACAGTGCTCGCGGATGAGCACTCACGATTTTTCTCCCCCATAATTACAAGCCCACAAAACGGGCATTTTGTTCTTAAAATGGCAGGGTATTTTAGCGAAATGTTGTTCACCAGTGGCGAATGCAACTCAACGTATAGATGTGTTCAGTTGAAGATGGTCAAATAGTTCTACTTGGATGGTCTTTACCGAATCGCCATCTCGGCGTTTCATCGGATAGGTGCTGGTTGATTCGTGCCGATTCTGATATAATAAATTGGTCCGCCGTTAGCACACGCAGCCCGCGTTCGGGCCTGTGGGTCGACGCTGCTTGCTGCACGTACGAGGAATCGAATGCGCTTTGCCAAGCCCCTCGCCAAACTGGTGGCAGAATTTGAAAAACTACCTGGGATAGGGCCCAAATCAGCCCAGAGGTTGGCATTTCACATCCTTCGAATTTCTGATGATCAAGCGCGCGCTCTGGCGGAGGCGGTACTAGACGTAAAGGAACGCATCAAGACGTGTCCTGTCTGCTTCAACTTCACGGACCAGGAACTCTGCGAGATTTGCGCTGATCCCGAACGCGATCATTCGCTGCTGTGTGTTGTTGCCGAGCCTAGGGACGTCGCGGCTGTGGAAAAAACCAACGAATACCGAGGGCTTTATCACGTGCTGGGTGGGGTAATCTCTCCTATGGACGGAATTGGGCCTGATGCTCTTCGAATACAAGAGCTCTTTGCTCGATTGGCCGATGGGACGGTTCGAGAGGTTATTCTGGCTACCAATCCCACGATTGAAGGCGACACCACTGCGATGTACATTGCGCGCGAGATAAGAAGCACATTTGGCGATAATGTGCGCGTCACGCGCATTGCGCATGGGATGCCGGTTGGTTCCGATATGGACTATGCCGATCAGGCTACGCTGATACATGCGCTCCAGTGGCGCCGGGAAATCTAACGACAATACCTGCCGAATTTTGCAAGCTGAGTTTGGGTTGAAGAGCTCGATCCGCTTCCAACATTCGGCAGCCAAGAAAAGGAGGCACTATGAAACGGAGAATGGAAAGCTACGACGGCAATTCGGCGGTTGCCCACGTAGCTCATGCCACAAACGAAGTAATCGCCATATATCCTATCACCCCGAGTTCACCAATGGGCGAAGAGGCCGATGAGAAATCGGCACGCGGTGAGAAGAACATTTGGGGTACTGTTCCAACTGTTACAGAAATGCAAAGCGAAGGCGGCGCGGCAGGAGCTGTTCACGGTGCGCTGGCAACTGGGGCGCTGGCGACTACGTTTACCGCCTCGCAAGGCCTGCTTCTGATGATCCCCAATATGTATAAGATTGCCGGGGAATTGTTGCCCACAGTTTTCCACGTTTCGGCGCGCAGCCTGGCGTGTCACGCTCTTTCGATCTTTGGGGATCACAGCGACGTGATGGCCTGTCGTCAGACGGGTTGGGCAATGTTGTGCTCAGGAAGTGTGCAGGAATGCATGGACTTTGCGCTGATTGCCCAACAGGCCACTTTGGCAAGTCGCGTCCCGTTCCTGCACTTCTTTGACGGCTTCCGCACCAGCCATGAGGTTCAAAAGATCGAAGAACTAACATTCGACGACATGCGCGCGATGATCGATGAAGATTTGGTGACGGCACATCGCCAGCGTGCTTTGACCCCGGATCGCCCAATGATTAGCGGAACCGCACAGAATCCGGACACCTACTTCCAAGGCCGAGAGAGGGCGAACAAGCTCTATCTTGAAACGCCGAGAATAGTCCAGGAAACCATGGACAAATTCGCGCGCATCGTCGGCAGGCAGTACAAGCTATTTGACTACGTGGGTGCGCCGGACGCTGAGAAGGTAGTTGTGCTGATGGGTTCCGGCGCAGAGACTGTTCACGAGACCGTGGAATACCTGTGTGCGCAGGGTGAGAAAGTCGGAGTGGTAAAGGTTAGGCTCTACAGGCCTTTCAGTGTGCAGGATTTTGTCGCGGCGCTGCCGGCTACGGTGAAGAAGATAGCAGTTCTTGACAGAACCAAAGAGCCGGGGACCCTTGGCGAACCGCTTTACCTGGATGTAGTCGCCGCGATCGAAGAAAGCCTTGCAAAAGGCACTGCGCCGTTTAAGCAGATGCCGCTTATAGTCGGCGGTAGGTACGGTCTGGGTTCAAAGGAGTTCACGCCTGCTATGGTTAAGGGCGTGCTCGACAATCTGGACGCAAAGGAACCTCTGAACCACTTCGCCGTCGGCGTAGAGGACGACATCACAGGCAACTATATAAAATACGATCCCGCATTCTCAACAGCCGATAAGCAGACTTACCGCGCCGTATTCTATGGATTGGGCTCCGACGGCACAGTCTCTGCCAACAAGAACTCGATTAAGATCATCGGCGACGCCACCGACAACTATGCTCAGGGCTATTTCGTTTATGACTCCAAGAAAGCCGGTTCGTTGACGATATCGCACCTTCGATTTGGGAAAAAGCCGATCAGAAGCGAGTATTTGATCGACAGGGCGAACTTCGTGGCGTGTCACAACCCGAGCTTTCTTGAGAAGTACGATATGATCTCGAATCTCGAAGAGGGCGGCACGTTCCTTTTGACTTCGCAGTATGGGCCGGACGAGGTTTGGGACACTCTGCCTTGCGAGGTTCAGCAGCAGATTATCGACAAGAAGGCCAAGTTCTACGTGATTGACGCCATCGACATCGCTCGCGAGATTGGTCTTGGTCCCAGGATCAACGTCATAATGCAGACTGCCTTCTTCAAGATAAGCGGTATACTGCCGGTGGATGAGGCGGTCAAGCTTATCAAAGAGGCCATCAAGAAGAGCTACGGCCGCTACGGCGAGAAAGTAGTCGAGATGAACTACAAAGCGGTCGACACGGCCCTCGAAAGAATCTACGAGGTCAAGTATCCCGACCACGTTACCAGCAAGACGAAGATGCCGCCGGTCGTAAGCGACGACGCGCCGGAGTTCGTGAAGGAAGTCACTGCTGAGCTTATTGCTATGCGCGGCGACCAACTGCCGGTCAGCAAGTTCCCATTGGACGGTAAGTATCCGACGGGCACGGCCGCGTTCGAAAAGCGTAACATTGCGGTGGATATTCCGGAGTGGATTCCGGAGGCTTGCTTGCAGTGTGGTATGTGTTCTCTGTATTGTCCTCACGCAGCCATCCGCATTAAGGCGTACGATCCGGATCTTCTTAAGAACGCTCCGGCAGCGTTCAAGAGCGTTGATGGGAAGGGCAAGCTGGCAGGCTTGAAGTTTACCGTGCAAGTAGCGCCTGAGGACTGCACTGGGTGCGGCGTGTGTGTTGAAAACTGCCCGGGCAAGGAGAAGAATGCTCAGGGCGAACCTACCGGCCGCAAGGCCATAAACATGGTGCCGCAGCCCCCGATAAGAATGCGAGAGAGGGAAAACTGGAACTTCTTCTTGTCGCTTCCGGATACAGATCCCTCGCTTTTCAACCCTGCGACAGTGCAGGGCAGCCAGTTGCTGCCAGCATTGTTTGAGTTTTCTGGCGCATGTGCGGGTTGCGGCGAGACGCCTTACGTAAAGCTGGTTTCGCAGCTTTTTGGCGATCGAGCGGTCATAGCGAACGCAACCGGTTGTTCATCGATATACGGCGGTAATCTGCCGACTACACCTTACTGCAAGCGCAAAGATGGTCTCGGGCCTGCGTGGAGCAACAGCCTATTCGAGGACAATGCCGAATTCGGCTTTGGCTTCAGGCTCACGATAGACAAGCTAAACCAGTTCGCACTAGAGCTGCTGAATCAGGCCGTCGAAGAGTGCAACGTGCCTCGTGAACTGGCTGATGCGATCAAGAACGCCGACCAATCGACAAACGAGGGCATCGAAGCGCAGCGAGCTCGAGTCAAGGAACTGAAAGGATTGATTGGCAATTGCTCCTGTGAGGTTTGTCGCAGATTGCTTGCAGTAGCCGACTATCTCGTAAAGAAGTCGGTTTGGATCGTCGGCGGTGACGGTTGGGCTTACGATATTGGCTACGGCGGGTTGGACCACGTAATAGCTATGGGCAAGAACGTCAACCTGCTGGTTTTGGACACGGAGGTGTATTCAAACACCGGAGGCCAGATGTCGAAGTCTACACCTAGGGGATCCACTGCGAAGTTTGCGGCCGGCGGCAAGCCGACTGTAAAGAAAGACCTGGGAATGATGGCGATGTCCTACGGAAATGTCTATGTTGCCTCGGTGTCGCTTGCCAATCCCGCCCATCTGGTGCGAACGCTGGTTGAGGCAGAGGCATACGACGGTCCGTCACTAATCATATGCTATGCTCACTGCATTGCCCATGGCATAGATACCACATACGGTATCGAGGAGCAGAAGAAGGCAGTTAACTGCGGTCACTGGTTGCTCTACAGATACAATCCCGCACTTGCTGAGAAGGGCGAGAATCCTCTCAAGCTGGATTCCAAGCCGCCGAGCATCCCGTTCGAAGAATATGCGATGGGCGAGAACCGCTTCCGCGTGCTGAAAAAGATCAATCCAGAGGCCGCGGCAAGGTATGTAGAATTGGCTCAGAAGGATATTGAGAGGCGCTACTCACTCTACAAACATCTTGCCGAGATGCCCTGGAACGGCGCAACCTCGCCAGTAGAGGCATTCAAAGAGGAAGCCAAGGTTTAGTTGAGTGTTGTGCCTTAGCTGATTTGCACCACAGATGCGGTCTTGCCGTAGGGCAGGGCCGCGTTTCTTTTTTGAACCGGCGGTTTTTGATTTGGGTTTGTTCTACGCATCATCGCGGGTAATATCGGCTTGAACGAATGTCAGGACGGTGTGAGGCGCTATGGCAGATCTAAAAACAACTTTCGTCGGATTGAGCTTGCGAAGCCCTGTGATTGTCGGTGCAAGTCCCATTTCTCGACGCATCGAGAATATTCAGGCAGTCGAAGAAGCAGGCGCAGGAGCAGTGGTGATTTACTCATTATTTCAGGAGCAGATTGAGATCGAGACAAGAGATGTAGACGAAGCTCTTTCTGTCGGCTCCGAGACTTTTCCTGAGGCACTGACGTACTTTCCGAAATTGCAACACGCGGGCCCTAAAGAACACGTTATGTGGATCGAAAAGACGAGAAAGCGCGTCTCGATCCCGCTTATCGGAAGCCTCAACGCATATTCTGTGGGTAACTGGGTGAACTACGCCAAGCAGTTGGAATCTGCGGGCTGTGACGCCTTAGAGCTCAACTTGTATGCAGTTCAAACTGACCCGCAGAAGACTTCAAGCGCCGTCGAGGAGGAAGCGCTGGCTGTTATTTCATCAGTCAAGAACGCGGTGAATGTTCCGGTGGTGGTCAAGCTCAGTCCGTTTTATACAGCGCTTGCGAATTTCGCACGCAGAGCCGTCGAGGCAGGGGCGGATGGTTTTGTGCTTTTCAACAGGTTTTATCAACCGGTGGTAGATGTTGAAACTGAGTCTCTATCAACAAAGATTATATACAGCTCGCCTAACGAGAGGCATTTGCCGGCTAGATGGATTGCGATACTTTCTGCGCAGCTCGAGGTTGACCTCGGCGCTTCCACGGGAGTTCATTCAGGAAAGGATGCTGCAGCCTACATTCTTGCTGGGGCTAAGACAGTCCAGACAGCATCATGCATACTACAGCGCGGTGTCGAAGTGGTTAAGCGGATCAACTCGGAACTGGCTGATTGGATGGACTCTAAAGGATATGAGTCTGTAGAACATTTTCGAGGAAAGTTGGACTCCAAGTCAGTCTCAGATCCGTTCGCATTTGAAAGAGCTCACTATATAAAGGCATTGCTATCCTGAGCAACACTCACATGATAGAGAGGCTGGGTATTTGCACCCAGCCTCGCGAGAGTGAATTTTATAAGTGGCTACTTCTTCCTCAGACGACCTATCAAAGTGAACCCCAGCGGAGCAAGCCACAGAGCTGAAGCCTCGGGTATTGGAGGAGCTGGCATACCGGACGTGCTTTCAAAAGTGCCCAGTATCAGGTCGTTTCCGCAATCTGGGCGCCAAGATGCGCGAAATGAGAGTTGGTTGTTGGGTTGTATCTCGAGAGAAGACCAGGGCACTGCGACTTCGTAAGCGTAAACCGGAAATCCCTGAAGTGTGACTCCCGTGTTCCAGAATGAAACTTGCGCGGTTCCCGGCATCCTCGTCCCGCTTCCCGCTCTGAAAAACGCGTAGGCATTCTCAGAATAGGCCGGCAGCACGTGGTTGTCCACGCGATCCCACTGAGGGTTCTTCTCGATTGTTCCTATTGTGCCGGCATCCCTCGCGCTGATTATGTCTGTTCCGCCTTCTGCCTTGTGAACCTGAAACCACGGCTGCGAAGGGCCAGGATCAACATCGCCCCAGAAAAGGCCGCCCAATCTAAGTCCCACTCCATAGTTGACGGACCCAACATCGATTTTCAGGTCGCCTGGCCCGAACATCCTATTTCCATAGCCTAGGTTCGATGCGGTTGTGCCTGTCCAGGGCATGCCCGTAACGATCAAGAATCTTGCAAGCTCAGTTTCCGGTTTGAAGAACAAAGCCATAGCATCAAACTTACGGTGAATGTCTCCGTAGCCTAGTCCTGGCGATGCTGGCTCATGTGCAGAGCTCCAGATTCCATTGACCTTGGTGTACTTGTAGCTGCCCAGAACATACTGGATATTGTCTGCTACGTTGTCAAACGCCAGCTGCTCCATGCCCTCGCGGATGTCCTTTGAAATGGTAATTCCGAAAGAGTTTGCAAAGCATGGAGACAAGCCAAGTATCGCTGTCACAAGCAGCGCGAAAATCGATTTCATATGTTTATCCACGGCTATTTACCTCCGAACGCTTGCTGGAATTAGTTACGTCCAGAAATTTTTTAAGCAAGATATCTGCCAATAAGACTGTGACAAATACCAGGATTGCTGGGGTTAGGAAGTAAACTGCGTCTGTCGCTTGGAGAACAACGCCCGATTCTTGCGGCTGAGGGTCAGACCCGAGTCGGATCACACACGCCGCTTGACCGTCCGTCGATCAACTCGATATGATTAAGCCGCTCTCCGGCACGTAGTGGCTTTTTGGGCTTGACCTAGTCGGTAGTATCCTTGTTACATTGGCAAGATAAAGATGAGCGGGGTTTGGTTGTGCGTCGAGCAAAGCTTCTTTGTGGAGGCGAAGATGGGGACAAACGCAAGAAATGTTGAGCTATTGAGAAACGAGGTTTTGGAGAAGTATCGTCGCTATGTAAATCCGGGAATTGCCGCGATACTGTCCTTTAGCGGTTTTGACATCCCCGAGGACCGAGCTGAAGGCTGCTACATATATGACGCATCCGGGCGAAAGTTTCTGGACTGTGTCGGCGGCTACGGTGCGTTTAGTCTCGGGCACTTGCACCCGAAGGTAGTGGAAGCCGTCAAGCGTCAGTTGGAGAAAGAGGCTCTCAAAAGTCACTACTTCTTGTCCACTGAGCTAGCTGACGCTTGCGAACTTCTGGCAAGCATACTTCCCGGCGACATCAACTACTCATTCTTCTGCAACTCGGGCACCGAAGCAGTAGAAGGTGCCTTGAAAGCCGCAAGAATACACACCAAGCGTCCTGAATTCATCGGAGCCATCAATGGGTTTCACGGTAAGACTTTCGGTAGCCTGTCCGTATCGGGTCGAGATATCTACAAAAAAGACTTCCATCCTCTGCTTCCCGAAACCAAGCAAGTGCCATTTGGCGATGCGGATGCCTTGGCCAATGCCATAAGCGAGCGTACTGCGGCGGTCATCTTGGAGGTAGTGCAAGGGGAGGGTGGGGTGATCCTGGCCCCCGATGACTATTTTCCCAAGGTGCGCGAGATATGCAATCGCGCAGGTGCTCTGCTGATTCTAGACGAAGTTCGCACTTGTCTGGGCCGCACTGGAAAAATGTTTGCGTCGGAACACTATGACATTATCCCGGATATAGTGACAATGGCGAAGGCTTTGGGCGGAGGGGTGATGCCGGTTGGTGCCTTTTCATCAAGAGAAGATGTGTGGAACTCCCTGTTTGGCTCGAATCCGTACCTCCATTCGACGACCTTCGGTGGCAATCCGCTCGCATGCGCGGCAGCAATCGCCGCTATCAAGACTACGATTGAGGAAGGTCTGGTAGAACGTTCGGCTCGGTTGGGCAAGGCTCTCCTTCAAGGTCTGCATTCCTTGAAAGGCGCTTATCCTGAGATGGTCAAGGATGTCCGTGGAATGGGCTTGCTTGCTGGAATAGAATTCTTCGACGAGGACGTCGCTTTGCTAGTAATAGCCGGATGCGGGAAGCGTGACCTGTTACTTGCGTATAGTTTGAATAATCCTCGGGTTATCCGCATTGAACCGCCGTTGATCATAGAAGAGTCTGAGCTTACTCGAGCGGTCAACATACTGGGCGACTCCATTGAAGAAACTGCCAAAATGGTTCAGAGCGTCATTTCGTAGTTCGTGCCTAATGTCGGTCTTGTAGCGTACGGCGTCTATCTTCTTGACCGTGTGATGAGGGCTTACTTATAATAACGGCCGAACGACCATCGACGAAAGAGAGTTAATCGCGATGTTGGATGCTAAGTTTGTAAGAGCTGAACCCGAAAAAGTTAGACAAGGCATGATATACAAGAACGCTGATCCGGCGTTGCTTGACGAGTTTCTGCTCCTCGATGAGAAAAGGCGATCCTTGCTTGTCCAGGTAGAGCAGCTAAAAGCGGAGCGTAATACGCGCTCGGAAGAGATTGCCCGAATGAAAAGGGAAAAAAAGGATGCCACTGCAGAGATAGAACGGATGCGCGAGGTCAGCCAACGGATCAAACAGCTGGACGCTGAACTCGACGAGATCGAGCGCAGCCTCAATAGTGTTCTAATGAACATCCCGAACCTACCGCATGAAACGACACCTCTGTGCAAAGATGAATCCGGCAACCAGATTCTGCGCTACGAAGGGGAGCAGCGGAAGTTCGACTTCGAACCGGCACCTCATTGGGAGTTGGCTGCAGCTCTGGACATAATAGATTTCGAGCGCGGAAGCAAAATCGCCGGCAGTGGCTTCGTTTTGTATAAGGGTTTAGGAGCCAAACTCGAGCGGGCACTGATAAACTGGATGCTCGATGTTCACACCCAGGAGCACGGCTACACAGAGGTATTTCCTCCTTTTCTTGTCAATCGCAGGGCTATGACCGGCACTGGCCAGCTACCTAAGTTCGAGTTCGACATGTACCATACGGACAAGGACGATGACCTATTCTTGGACCCTACTGCTGAGGTGCCGGTAACCAACATCTATATGGACGAGATTCTGGACGCAAAAGATCTGCCAATATACCTTACTGCGTATACAGCGTGCTTCAGGCGCGAAGCAGGTGCGGCCGGCAAAGAGACCAGGGGTCTACTTCGAGTGCACCAGTTCGACAAGGTGGAGCTCGTCAAGTTCTGCACGCCCGAGACGTCCTACGACGAGCACGAGAAGCTGCTGGCGGATGCTGAGGATATACTGCGTCGGTTGAAGCTGCCCTATCGGGTCGTTTTGCTTTGCTCGGGCGATATCAGCTTTGCAGCAGCCAAGTGTTACGACCTGGAACTTTACGCGCCAGGGGTGGACAAATGGCTGGAGGTCTCGAGCTGCTCCAACTTTGAAGCTTTTCAAGCCAGGCGAGCCAACATACGCTACAGGCCCGAACCAGGTGCAAAGCCGGAGTTCGTGCACACGCTAAATGCTTCTGGTGTAGCGCTTCCGCGGCTGGTCGTTTCGCTTCTGGAAAACTATCAGCGGGAGGACGGCACCGTCGAGGTTCCAGAAGTGCTCCGTCCCTACGTCGGCACCGACCTAATTTCGTAGCGATGCGATCTACGCTATCTCAACTCCCTTGCCAGTGCGCGCGGACTCGTAGATAGCATCAAGTATGAGCTGGATGTGCAAACCGTGCTCGCCGGTGGCAATTGGAGTCTTTTTCTCTCGGATGCACTCCACGAAATGAACGATTTCCATATCGTGTCCTGAAACGTTCGGATGCTGGATCACAAGGTCCGCGCTGTTGCCGTTTACATCCTTATAGATTCTGAGCGGATCAAATTCAGCGCCACCTTTCGTGCCGACAAGCTGTGTGTAGATCACCTCGCGCTGGATGTGTGAGTGCCAACTGGCTTCAACAAACACAGTCGCGCCGTTCTCAAGTTTGACCATTGCCGCTGCCAGGTCTTCCACGTCGTATGTGCAGCCTTTCTGGCGAGCCAGTTCCGGCCCAAACTTCGCATAAGTGCTACCTACTACATATACTGGCTTCGGATTTCCCATCAGCCAGAGCGTAAGATCCAGCACGTGTACCCCGAGGTCTATTAACGGTCCTCCGCCGGACAAGGCTTTAGTGGTGAACCAACCGCCCATACCTGGAATGCCCTTGCGACGTAGCCAACCGGTTTTGGCGTAGTATATTTCGCCGAGCTCGCCGGACTCGATACATTTCTTTAGAAGCTGAGTGTCGCCTCGGAATCTGTTATTGAAAGCCATCATGAAGATAGTGCCGGCCTTCTTGGCAGCCTCAACCATATCTCTGCCTTCGTTTGCGTTCGTAGCTAGAGGTTTCTCACATATAACGTGCTTTCCAGCTTCAAAAGCAGCTATTGCTACAGGTGCGTGCAGGGCGTTAGGTGTGCACACGCTCACTGCGTCGATTTCCGGATCCTGCATCATCTCGCGGTAGTCGGTGTATATATCCTTGACCCCGAACTCCTCGGCTGTTTTTCTAAGTCGGTCCTCGTTTATATCGCAAAGTGCCTTGATCTGCACATCTGGGCATTTCTTGTATCCCACTGCGTGGTGCCGACCTATGCCCAGGCCCACAATTCCAACTCTTACCATAACTTAATACTCCTTGTTCGTCCGGAATACTCTTTGCCTGAAACCAGCCAAACCAGCCGACATTTTAGCACGTCGTGTCGGCAAGCTGCAATTCTGATACGTGGCCTCAGCGGTCTGCTTTGGCAGCCAAGGCGTATTTTCTGGGCTCGGCTCAATTTGACAGGTGAACCTCGTTCTGATAGATTGTTTCTGTCGTCCCGGCAAGGATTTTTCTTTGCCGGGAGTAACTTTGCGGGGGTTTTGAATGTCCATTGTTGTTGTTGTCGGGATGCAGTGGGGAGATGAAGCCAAGGGCAAAGTGGTCGACTACCTTGCTCAAGATGCCGACTATGTAGTTCGTTACAACGGTGGCAATAATGCCGGTCATACCGTTGTGATTGGCGATGAGGTATTCAAGTTCCACACTGTGCCCGTTGGGGTGCTCAATGAGGGAGTTACGGCTGTTATAACCGATGGGGTCGTCTTTGATCCGAGCGTGTTTGTCGGGGAACTGGAGGGACTTCGTAAGAGAGGAATCACAGCTGACCGCATCAAAATCTCCGGCAATGCACATGTCATAATGCCCTACCACAGGCTGCTAGATCGGTTAGAGGAGGAGTATAAAGGCAACGGCAAGATAGGAACAACTGGCAGGGGCATAGGTCCGTGCTATGCAGACAAGATGTCACGTACGGGTATCCGGGTTTGGGACCTGGTCGACCTTGATCGTTTTCGCGCACGTCTCACCCAGTGCTTGCAGCAGAAGAACAAGATCATAACCTCTGTCTATGGCGCTGACCCTCTTGACGAAGCTACTATTTACGAGGAGTATGCCCCGTATGCGGAAGTGGTGCGTCCTTACGTTTGCGACACAACAACGGTTCTTGTCGAAGCCGCTCGAGAGTGCGCTAATATAGTTTTCGAAGGAGCCCATGGTTCGCTTCTCGATATAGACCACGGAACCTACCCCTTTGTTACCAGTTCCCATTGCGTTTCCGGGGGTGCTTGCGTGGGAACGGGCGTAGGCCCCACAGCAATCGATCGCGTGATAGGGGTCGCCAAAGCGTATACCACCAGGGTAGGCGCCGGACCTTGTCCGACAGAACTTAAGGACGCTGTCGGGGACCGCATTCGCGAGCGCGGCAGAGAGTATGGAACTACCACTGGCAGGCCCAGACGTTGCGGTTGGTTCGATGCGGTAGCCGTCAGATACGCTGCGCGCGTGAACGGGGTTTGTTCAATAGCACTAACGCTTTTGGATGTGCTGTCTGGCTTTGATATGGTCAAGATATGTGTGGCTTACTCCATCGATGGTAAGGAGACCACTGAGTTCACTACGGACGTGGACGCGCTGTGGAGAGCCGTCCCGATTTACGAAGAGCTGCCCGGCTGGAAAGAAGAAATCACCGACGCCCGGGTTTTTGAGGATCTGCCTGCAGCCGCGCGGCGCTATGTTGATCGGATAAGCAAGCTTGTCGGTGTGCCGATTTGTCTCGTGGGCGTGGGTCCACGTCGTGACCAGACGATCGTTCTGGACGGCGAAGTGCTTCAAATGTAATAGCAATTACAAGAGGGAGGCGCAAACCACACTATGAAAGAGTTCTTCCCAAACGTTCCCAAGATCACCTATGAAGGGCCGAATTCAAAAAACCCGTTTGCCTTCAAGCACTACAATCCGGATGAAGTGGTGCTTGGCAAGACGATGGCGGAACATCTGCGGTTTGCAGTGTGCTACTGGCACACGTTCAAGGGTACGGGCAGCGATCCGTTCGGTCCTGGGGTCTACATTAGGCCTTGGGACGCGCCGAGTGACCCGATGGAAGCCGCAGAGGCTACGATGAGGGCCGCTTTCGAGTTCTTTACGAAGCTTGGTGTAGGATTCTGGTGTTTTCACGACCGAGACATAGCGCCCGAAGCCGACAACCTGGCTGAGACCAATCGAAGGCTCGACAAAATGGTTGATCTTGCAGAAAAGCTTCAGAATGACACGGGCATCAGATTGCTATGGGGTACAACTAACGCGTTTAGCCACCGTCGGTTTATGGCCGGCGCGTCGACAAACCCCGACCCTGCCGTTTTTGCTTATGCAGCTGCGCAGGTCAAGAAAGCTATGGAAGTCACGAAGCGGCTCAACGGCGCCGGTTACGTTTTTTGGGGCGGTAGAGAGGGCTATGAAACACTACTGAACACCGATATGAAGCGCGAACTTGAGCACCTCGCAATATTCCTGCAGATGGCTGTCGACTACAAGCAAAAAATCGGCTTCACGGGGCAGTTGTACATTGAGCCGAAGCCCAAAGAACCGACCAAGCACCAGTATGATTTCGATAGCGCTACCGTGTACGGCTTCCTGATCAAACACGGTTTAGCCGATCACTTCAAGATCAACGTGGAAGCTAACCACTCGACGCTTGCTGGTCACACATTCCATCACGAGCTGGCCTTCTGCGTGGCGAATGGGATCTTGGGTTCTGTGGATGCAAATCGCGGAGATGAGCTGCTAGGTTGGGACACCGATCAATTCCCGACAAATATATACGATACTACGTTGGCAATGTATACGATTCTCAAGGGCGGTGGATTCACCACTGGTGGGTTGAACTTCGACGCAAAAGTGCGTAGGCAGTCCATAGATGTAGAGGACTTGTTCCATGCACACATCGGCGCGATGGATGCATTTGCCCGCGGATTGAAGATAGCCGCGCGGCTGATTGAGGATAAGGTTCTCGATAGCTTCATTGCCGATCGCTATTCCGGTTGGGACTCTCCTTTGGGCAGGGATATCGAAGCGCGTAGGGTAGGTTTCGAGGAGCTAGAAAAATACACTCTCGAGCACGGGGAACCCACCGTAAGAAGCGGAAGGCAAGAGTTAATCGAGAACGTCTTGAACGAGTATATCCGCTGAATTCCCTTCGATTAGCGTTTCGGATTCCGCTTTGCAAGCTCGGGCCAGTTGTCGCCCGAGCTTTTTGTTTGCTCTTCTGTGATACCACTCAGCAATTTTTCCCATTCTTGACGCAGATCAAGAAGTAAGCATTGCCATTTGGGAATCCTTGAAGTGTAGATCAAGACAGATGCTTTGGTGGAGGTTCAGACGTGGCTAAAAGGCTCAGGCGCATTATTAAGATAGACGAGGACAAGTGCAACGGCTGCGGGAAGTGTGTATCTGCGTGTGTTGAGGGGGCGATTCAGCTTATTGACGGCAAGGCTCGGTTGGTTTCGGAGTCGTATTGTGACGGACTGGGGGCCTGTATAGGTGAGTGTCCGCAAGGGGCTATAACCATTGAGGAGCGAGAAGCTGAGGAGTTCGATTTGCAATCTGCTCTCGCTCACGCAAGTCTCGCTCGCGGGTCTAGCGAGTTTTCACATGCTGATAAAACAGAAACAGGGATCTCACACGTGCACTCAGACGGTACCATATGTCCATCTGCTCGAAGCATTGATCGACGCGGCCAACTCGCGGAGAAAAAGCATCCCGACGAGTCAGCGATTGCAGTTTCAAGCGAACTCGTGAACTGGCCGGTCAAGCTACGTTTAGTAAATCCTAGAGCTCCGTTTTTCCAGGATGCTGATCTGCTGTTGGCGGCGGATTGCACTGCCTTTGCTTACGGGGCTTTCCATCCAAGTCTGCTGCGCGACAAAGTGCTCATAGTGTGCTGCCCGAAGTTTGAAGACCTTGATCTGCACATTGAAAAGTTTTCCGAAATACTGCGCACGAACAGCATAAAGGCAATAACTGTGGTGAAAATGGAGGTTCCATGCTGTTCAGGGATTGTCAGACTTGCAGAGGCTGCAATACAGTCAAGCGGTAAGCAGATCCCGCTAGACACGGTGACGATCAGTATATCGGGTGAACTCCTGGTGCCAGCAAACTCGCGCTGTTCGTGAAGCCAGAGGGTTTAATTGGTGTTTTGATAAGTCGGCAAGTGGGTATATACAACCTGACTCGCCCAAGTCATCCTGCCCAGGGTCCTCGGCCTCCGTGCTGAGGACCTTGTGGCGTATCCACAAATTCGTCGCTTGCCCATATATTTTACCTCGAGTCGATCCCCAGTGCTCGAATCAAAGCTTGCATTCCATTTCGACCAGTCGTATTCGCTTTATGCGCATCCGCCGACCCGTGTCGCAGAATCCGGCTGACTGCCAAAACCGTATCGCCGCCACGTTGTTAACATAAACGTTTGCTGCAATGATTTCATGACGACCTAGCGACCGGCAGTACTCCTTTACGTAATCCACTGCTTTCTTGCCGAAGCCTCGTCTGCGATGCAGCGGATGTATGTAGAAGTCGGTTATCTTGTAGGATATGCCTGTATCCTCAAGGAAGCAGAAACCGATTGGTTCGTGGTCGTACACGACTGCAAAGGCAGTGCAGTTCTCATCTTCCCAAAACCGGTCGAAGTAGTCGTAGTGGCGTTTGACGCGGGGGCGTGTCTGGCCGTCCAACGCGCTGAGCTCGCCCGCGTAGTCAAGAAACAGCTGCCACAGTTTTTCACGAGCCTGCTCGGGCGCAACGAGTACGTCCAGCACTTGGGTACCCTCCAGCAGGCGACGGTTTCGGGCAGTGACGTTGATATACTTTGCGACTGAGTTTCACAAGTCCTGCCCACTCGAGGACGGTAGAATTCCAACAGAAAGCTTGATCCGCCATTCCGTTTGCACGGCGCTCACGAAGTCATGTAGAATTTGCTGCGCAAAGCAACTTTGGCTGAATCGTCAGGAGGTTGTGGTGGCTAGGACGATAAACCTTGACGGCACTTGGAAACTGAGCTGGGAGCCTATCGAAGGTTGCCCGGATGTTCCTGAATGTAGTGAACCGATAGCCGCGTCTGTTCCGGGCGACGTTCACGAGGACCTCATAATAGCTGGGATATTGCCTGAGCCTCTAGTGGGGGTTAATGCGCCGCTTCACGAATGGGTTGAGCGGGCGAGGTTTCGATATGAACGCGAGTTCGAACTCAATGCAGACTTTGACCGTGCGGAGCTAGTCTTTCACGGTCTCGACTGTCTCGCTGAGATCTATCTGGACGACGAACTGATTGGCTCGGCTGCCAATGCATTCGTCCCGCACGAGTTCGAAGTCACCGAGCTACTTCGCAGGTCCGGAGCACACGTTTTGAGAGTCCTACTCGATACCGGTGTTCAGTGGGCTAAGCAGGTCGCGGACCCGTCGAAGTATCAGACCGGCGATCAAAGCCCGGAAAGGCCCTTTCTGAGGAAGCCGCAATTTGCATTTAAGTGGGATTGGGCGCCTCGGCTTGTCACGTGTGGAATCTGGCGCAGCGTCGAACTAAGGCTTTATAAGAAAGCTACATTGAGGGATGTGCTGCTGAGTTCGGTTTTTTCAGGTCGAGGCGCATTGCTCACAGCAAATGTCGAGGTGGAGGCTTTTGGGCCTGCGAATTGCGTGGCTCGGCTGCGCGTTGAAGGTCCTGGCGGACTTTGGCAAACCTCAGACGCTTTCGATCTAAAAGCTGGCAAGAACAAATTTCAGCTTTGTCTGAACGTTAGCCCTGTAAGCCGATGGTATCCGCGAGGCTACGGCGAACAACCCTTATATCAAGTTGTGCTGGAACTTGAGTCTGATGGCGAGCTTATAGATGAGCGCTCACTTACTTACGGATTCCGCGAGGTGAAACTGAAGCAAGAGCCGCTGGGCAATGGCCACAAGTCCTTCACACTTAACGTCAACGGAATCGACATTTTCTGCAAGGGGGCTGATTGGGTTCCTGCGGATAGCTTGCCCGCGCGCGTCAGCAAACAAAAGTACGAGCGGTTAATATCGGAAGCATGTGAAGCGAACTTCAATGCGTTTAGGATATGGGGAGGCGGGATCTACGAGGATGAAGCCTTCTACAACCTGTGCGACCAGAAGGGAATTCTAGTTTGGCAGGACTTCATGTTTGCCTGCGCCGAATATCCGGACGACCAGCAGTGGTTTCTCGACAACGTGCGTGATGAGGCTACCAAGGTGGTGCGAAGCTTGAGGCATCATCCTTGCATTGTGCTATGGTGTGGAAACAACGAGAATGACTGGATATTCGGCTTCATGAATAGGGGTAAAGGTCAGAAAATCGCACCCTTCTATGGGCAAAACCTTTACCACAAAGAGCTTCCTTCCATCTGTGCAGAGCTAGACCCGTCGCGTCCATACTGGCCTTCTAGTCCCTACGGAGGTACAGATCCCAATTCTGAGTCCGAAGGCGATCGGCACGCTTGGGATGTGTCGATTCTCAATCCTGATCTGAACGCACGTGCCGACATTCGCAACTACCGCCGTGACAGGGGCAAGTTTATCAGCGAGTTCGGCGTGATGTCGCATGCCCTTCCGAAAACCATTAAAGATTACACCGGCGAGGAAGTGATCGATTTTACATCGCCAGCGTACAAGTTCCACGATAATCCGATTAACGCCATAGGTGAGGGCGGCGGGCTGTCGGACTGGTATCAAAAGGTCGGGTTCGGTTTCGTCCCGTCTGATCCTCTTAGATACATATACCAGAGCTTGCTTTATCAAGCGATGGGATACCGTGAGGCAATAGCCTCTTTCCGAATACGGAAGCCTGAGTGTTCAGGAAGCCTTTTCTGGATGTATTCGGACTGCTGGGGCACGCTGGGTTGGACGATTATTGATTACTATCTGCGCCGCAAGCCCAGTTTCTACTGGGTGAGAAAAGCTTATGCGCCGCTCAGCGTGTTCGTAATACCTGAAAGCGGCATCGCTCAGGCTTATGTAGTCAATGACACATTGTCGGATCAAGCTGTCCGCCTCGTGTTGGAAACCGGTGATTTCCGTGGCGATGCCAGGCAAATCAGCGAGGATCTAATGGTCCCCGCCAACACGGCAGTACAAGCGGCAAAACTGGAGTATAGCAGCGGTTACGCATTGGCTCAGATATACCGTGATGACGCTCTGGTTTCGGAAGACCTCACACTCACCCACCTTCCCAAAGAACTAGAAATACCCGATGTTCGCATCGACTGGAACGCCGTTCAAATGGGCGCCGACGTAGAGGTTAGCATATATTCTGATGGGTTCGGCTTCTTTGTTTGGATAGATCATCCGGACGGCGCAGTGCCAGAAGATAACTATTTCCACTTGCCGCCCGGAAAACCTAGGACCGTGCGAGTAGCCAATTCGCGCGCAGAGGAAATTAGAGTGAACGCGCTAAATATGGTTGGGAGCGCACTGAGCTAGGCCCTAGAATACGCCTTTTGAGCCGACCATCATTTCGATAGCCCTAATCCAGGAATCACTCTCTTCTGCGAAGCGCTCATGCTGGAACCGATAGTCGTGTTTCCGGCAGAACTCTCTCAGTTGCTCTATTAGGTTCGTTGTCGTGCGAATTTGCGTTTCGATAAGGGTTTGCCTCAAAGCTGGGTCGGAGGCCGAATGCACAGATACTGCCAAGTGCGGCATACAAAGCCCTGCGGAATGCGCAAATGCATCACGAACTTCTTCGTCCGCCAAGAGTTCGAAGAGCGATTTCACTACTCTTGACCTGCACTCGAATTGCACTTGGCAGGCTGGGCAAGTGGCCTTGTCCCCTTGATGGGCTAACAGCCTTCCTCGGAAGGTTCGGACAAATAGCTCAGGCTCCGCGAGCATTCCAACGACTGTTTTCAGCTGATCTGTGTATAGGAGGGCTTTGGCGAGGGGGTGTCCGCGAGTCGCTAGTATGTGCGCGTGTCTTGGGCAATATCCGTGATGAGAAAGCTGTTGACGGGTTGCTGGATCGTTGACCATCTCCGTCAACACTGTGTCTATGTAGCGTGACACCGCATCCAATTCGATTTTGCACAATGCGCAGCCTTTGGAGTTCTGCAGGTGATCGAGCAGGTCATAATAGCTCAGAGGCTTGGAGATCGAGGATTTTCCTCGGCTCATTCGTGATGCCTCTCTTTCTCGCTTGATACTGCACCCCTGGCGATATCCGCTATCCTTTTCGTCGACTCAATCAGCTCGTCTACGCTCGCGGAAAGCATACGTATCGCATCGTCCGAAATGTCTCCGTAGCGCTTCAGGTGCTTACCTTTGAGTTCTTCAAGATGCGGCCACATGCCACAGCTCAAGGAATGAACTGCAGTACACGCACTGCGGCGTTCCTTTGTCAATCCCAAAGCGTCGCGCAGGTGTGCCAGCACTTTGCGAACTCTCTGCACTTCCTCCAAAAGCAGCCGGCGCTGCTCATCCGAAAGCGTATTCACTTCCTCGTACAGCTCAGAATGCAATTCCCTTCCCTGGGCCCACTGTTCGATTTCGCACAGCGCCTCGTCGACAAAAACGAGGGTCGCCCTAATGCCGCGCTTATGTGTTTCACTAAGTTTAGGGAATTCTGTCTTTTTCATAGGATTCTACTTCACCACCAGAACTGAGCATGGCGCTAGCCTGACTAGGCTCTGACAAGTGCTGCCCATCACTCGATCATACAGAGCTGAGTGCCCCATGAAACCGATCACTAGCAAATCGAAGTTGTGTTTCTTTATAAACTCCACAATGCTCTTCACTTCGTGGCCCACGATGACATGCGACTGGATTTGCATGCCATTAGTCTGCGCCATGTCGCGAGCTTTTGCAATTGCCTCTGCGAAACGGTGCTCAGCAGCATCTTTTTCTTCAACAACTTCGCCCACGGTTCCAGCGTAATGCGGTATTTCTTCAACGGAAATAGTGTGCAGTTCAGCTCCGAACGCCTTGGCGATTTCTATAGCTTGACTGAGCGCCTTGTATGCATTTTCCGATCCGTCCAATCCGTGTAGTATTTTACTCGGCATCGTTTTCCTCCTCGATCGGTATAAACTCTGGCACAAACCAGCGCTGCGCGATCATAGTCGGGACCACCGCACTTCCGATCACCGCTATTACTAGCACTGTGTATTGGTTATGGTCGATTATATGGTTGTTTAAGCCGAAGAGGGCACATATACTTCCGAAAGTCAAGCCGGTGGACATCAAAAGAGTGGTATACATCCCCTCCCGAGGACTGAACCGAAATACCTTCGTCAACGGCATTACACCTGCGAACTTAGTTACCATCTTCATTGCCAGCGCCGCAACAATCAAACCGATGGACGTTGCCGCAGATTTGAGACTCACCAATGCGCCGGCTTTCAGGAAGAAAAATGGCGTTAGAAACGTGAATGCCATAACCCTGAGTCGTTGGGACAGAACTCTTTCTTTCAGGAAAAACGGTGCCATGACCATACCGATCAGGTAGGCCGGCAGCACTGCCTCACTTCGCGCAAGATTGGCAAACCCGCCTAGCAGAAACAGTATCAACAGCACGAACTTGCATTCCGGTTCACTAACTCTATTTCCGACGGCTGCAAAGAAGGGAGGAACTATTTTGGGCAGAAGCCACATTGCCAATGCCGTGACAGCGGCGAATATGGCAAGCCAAGCATTGTAGTTTGCAAAGAACAATCCCAGAGCTAGGACTGTCCCCAGATCATTTACGAAACACGCTGCTAGAATGATCTTGCCGAGTTCTGTTCGGTTATATCCGGTTTCCACCATTACAGCGTATACAACTGCGACAGACGTCGTCGATAGCGACAGCCCTGCTATTTGAGATTGAGGCCATGTCCAGTGTAGAGCATATCTGGCAAATGCAAGGACGCCGACAAAGGGTGCGACAAAGCCAACCAGTCCTATCGCCGTGCTGGATACAAGATGCTTCCGAACTATCTTAGGGTCTATCTCAGCGCCAGCCAGGAATGTCAGAACGATTGATCCTGCGCCTGCAAGTGTAGTGATCAAGCCTGTGGGGGATAGTCCAAATAGGTTGCCTGCTGCGACACCGACTAGGATCTCGACCAAGGCTACGGATAAACCGATGCGTATGGATATCAGCGAGGCAACGAGAGCCAACGCAAACCACGACGACAAAGTCAGCCACGTACTTTCCACTCCAAACCCCTTTCTTGCTGCGGAAACATGCAAGTAGGAGTCATCAGCCGACGCGGGCAATTATGGCGGACTCCATCGCCGGGAGAGCTCTCGATTTGTGGAATTGTGCGTCCGCCAACATGATACCAGCCGGCTTTGCTTAGGTCAACGCCGCCAATTCACTTAGGACGTGATGGTAAGTATGAGCACAGGAACGAAAGCATTTGTCGTAAAGATAGAATACGCGCCTGGAATTTGTGGTATATTAAAATCTGGATTAGTCAAGTCTGCATTAGTTAGTAACAGCCGTGTTACTCGGCGCGTTGAGATTCCCTCTTTAGATATTCTTGGGGCAGGGCCAGACGCTTGGATAGAAGTATCTGCGAACCAATTCTGTGTTAGGCCCAGGCTGCGAGACTATTGACAGGTCATAAGTGCGACAATATAATTTTAATGGAAGCTAATCGAGAAGCCGACGTAGCTCAATTGGTAGAGCAGGGGTTTTGTAAACCTCAGGTTGCGGGTTCGAGTCCCATCGTCGGCTCCATCAGTTGATATTGGAGCGGTTCCGCAGAAGGTAGGAGCCGCTTCCGGTGGGGAGATGCCCGAGTGGTTAAAGGGGGCAGACTGTAAATCTGTTGCCGCATGGCTACGTTGGTTCGAATCCAACTCTCCCCACCATTGCCGGGCTTTTGGTCCGGGGGAAAATCCCCCGGACCGTTAAAATCATGCCCACGTGGCGCAGGGGTAGCGCACCTCTTTGGTAAAGAGGAGGTCACGGGTCCGAATCCCGTCGTGGGCTCCACCCTTAGCATTATCCCCTTGCTGCAAGTGTGCTTTCCGCAGTTTGCTGTAATTGGAGACTTGACTGTGGCAGGGGTTCAAATATGACAGCAAAGCTGCTATACTATGCTGTCTCAAACCTTCCGGTGTTTTACTGGAAAGCGTTTACTCTAGGAGGCGACTTGTAGGATGTCTAAGCAGCGTTTTGAGCGGACGAAGCCGCACGTAAACATTGGTACTATAGGTCATGTTGATCATGGCAAGACGACGTTGACGGCAGCGATTACAGCTGCGTTAGCGACTAAGGGTTTGGCTGAGTATACTCCGTATGACAAGATTGACTCTGCTCCTGAGGAGCGTGAGCGTGGTGTAACGATCAACATATTTCATGCGGAGTATGAGACTGAGAAGCGGCACTATGCTCATGTGGACTGTCCTGGTCATGCTGACTACATCAAGAACATGATCACTGGTGCTGCTCAGATGGACGGTGCGATATTAGTGGTTAGTGCAGCTGATGGTCCGATGCCTCAGACTCGTGAGCACATATTGTTAGCACGTCAGGTTAATGTGCCGTATATAGTTGTGTATTTAAACAAGGCGGACATGGTGGATGATCCTGAGTTATTGGAGTTGGTTGAGCTTGAGGTGCGCGAGCTTTTATCGAAGTATGGTTTTCCTGGTGACGAGGTACCGGTTATTGTTGGGAGCAGTTTGAAGGCGTTGGAGGCTTTGAACACTGGTCGTCCTGATGATGAGAGTGTTAAGTCTATATGGGAGTTGTTGGATGCGATAGACAACTACATACCGACTCCTGCTCGTGATGTTGACAAGCCGTTTTTGATGCCGATAGAGGACGTATTTACGATAACTGGTCGTGGGACGGTAGTTACTGGTCGTGTTGAGCGTGGGAAGTTGAGGCTTGGCAGTGAGGTTGAGATAGTAGGCATACGTGAGACTCGGAAGACTGTTGTTACTGGTATAGAGATGTTTCGGAAGATGATGGACGAGTGCCAGGCTGGTGACAATGTAGGTTTGTTATTGCGCGGTATAGAGCGCAAGGAGGTTGAGCGTGGTATGGTTATTGCTCAGCCTGGTTCGATCAAGCCTCACACTAAGTTCAAGGCTGAGATTTATGTATTGACGAAGGAGGAGGGTGGTCGTCACACTCCGTTTTTCAGTGGTTATCGTCCTCAGTTTTACTTCCGGACGACTGATGTTACTGGTGAGTTAAAGCTGCCGGAAGGTGTTGAGATGGTTATGCCTGGTGACAATGTGACGATAACTGCTGAGCTGATATCTCCGATAGCTTTGGAGCAGGGTTTGAACTTTGCTATTCGTGAGGGCGGTCGCACAGTCGGCGCCGGAGTAGTCTCAGAGATTATTGA
>CALJES010000018.1 GCA_938074205.1 uncultured bacterium | reverse complement strand
CCTTTCTGCTGGAGCTCTTGTTTCGCATCAACGGCAGTTGCATAAGCCACTGCGAACTTCAACATCAGAGGATCAGAAAGTAGGAGTCGAGCAAAATGTCTGGCGTCCATCGACCTCTTGAGATATTTGTAATAACCAAATCTATACACTCTTAGTAACGCCCTCTTTTCCTGAGCGTCACGCAGGGCTGCAAGCCTTTGAGAACAAGGGGTGAGTTCTGTGCAGTCAAAACATACATCTGTGCCGTCTTCTATGTGTCTAGGCGATTCGGTGGCAGTATCGCCTACTATGAACTCTTCGATCTCTTGTACTCGGTCGTGCTTGGTAAGCCAACCTACAATCTGCCACATACTGTGCTCGCCCGCCGGCATATCGCGCAGAATGCGAAGCATCCCCTGAGCTCTAATACTCAGCTGGACTAATTTTTCCTTCGATGCGTCAGTGTCAGGAAACTGAGCAGTGGGGCCCGCAGCAGAGGAAGAAGCTTGATATTTAACCTGTGCTTGGCGAACTAGCTGTTGCTCCAATTCGCGGTCTATCTGCCTAAGTCGCTCTACATCCTGGGACGAGATTTCCAAGGAGCGTAGGCTGTCTCGAACCAACCTCAGTGCACGCAGTAGATCGCCACTTTGGCGCAGCGCTTCTATGCGAGTCCAGGGAACCACAGACATCTCATGTTCCTCCTCAGAGGTTCCGACAGATCTGTCAACGTAGGCGTACACGCCGCGGTCAACACGCACGAAGTTTTCAGGCCGACGAGCAATACATGTATAGATGTTCCATTCCGTGTGGTGTGCAAACCGCTCGTCGATAGATCTGACAATCGCGGCAATTTCCGAAAGCCGTGCAGGCCCACCTAATCGCTTGAAAGCCTCAATAACTGCCGTATATAGTCTGCCGCGTTTATTGCCCGCCATCTTTTTAACACGTTCACGACCAGCGCGCCGCGACACATGTGCACCGTTGTATACGATATCACGCTGGACACTGCTGAAGTAGCTACACACTTGTTCAACCATCCAATCCGCTCGCGGAGCTTCAGTGAGGCCAATATGTTGGAGTAGACTTTCCGCAAACAACTGAGCATCCATACACCCGTTGTTTTCGTCGAGTAACTGCTTGGCTATTTCCACGCAGGGCTCGCATGTGAGTGAGCTCTGCGAGTTCACAGATATTATGCCTCTCCGATAGTCGACCGACTTGCCCCATTTGATTCTGGCCAGACTGGTTATCAGCTCCGGACGTATGTCTGACCACCCGAATTTCTCAGCACAGTGCAATGCGGTGCACCACGCTGCACAGGTACCGCCGCATTTTTCGGCTACCCGATTTATTGTGTCCCATAGAGGGTCAACCAGGCGTTGGACGCCTGGAAGCCTTAGTACATTCGCAGCTTGACCCACCACCTGCTGAATCCGTGCCGCTGAGCAACCAAGCTGGCGAGCAATCATTGTGACGCTGGCGGCCCATCTACACAACGAAAACGGCCGCTGAGCAACCAAGCTGGCGAGCAATCATACGGTAGGTCATCGCCGGTTGACCATTCAGTCCGAAGTAAAGCCTAAGAGCGAGTTGATGGGCATCTGGAAGTCGAACAGCTGCAAACCAAGACGAAACGAGTCCGCCGAAGGATGACCAATCTATCCGATACGCGCTTGCAGCAGCGTCGTTCGAGTGGTTCGCTCCTAAGGTGGCAGACGAGTGTAGATCAAGTTTGCTAAGCGCCGCCAGTACCGTTTTCAATTGCGCGGAGGTAAAACCGCAAGCAAAGAGTTTCTTTGGTATGGACGAGGCAAGTTCGACAACCCAGCTAAACCGGTGCGCGTACAACTGCGCTAACAGTCGCAAAGGCAAATCAAGTACACCCAACGGCCAATTCTGTGCGGCACTGAGCAACTCATCGGACCACTCCAACTGGGCCGCGAGTGATTTCTCATCATTTTGTGTCGTCGACGAGTGGATATCTTGATCAACTGAATCATCGCTTAGACATAGACCTACAGATCTGAGCGCAGTCCGAACTCTGTCCAATGTAAGCTGGCCGAACCCCGGCAGGCGTAGCAAATCAGCTCCCGACAAACGGACGAGCTCGCCAACGGTACGGACTCCAATCCTAACAAGACGAGTGTACGCACGATGACACAGCCCTAGCCGCTCTATGGGCATAGCAAGCAATGAGTCATTCGTGGTAGCGTTAGATGCGGCGGGTACACTGTCAGGTAGGTTTGGCACGAGCGTACTCAATGCTATCACAACGTCAGCCAAGCTGGTTATGCCGAAGTTGGGAAGCTGCATCAGTCGCTTAGGGCTAAGGCTGAGCAGCTCACCAACCGTCAGTATGTTCGCTCTCATGAAACAATGGCGAGCTCTGGCCGTCAAATGAATGTTGTCAATTTGGTAAGTTGAGTCACCCTCCGCATCGAAGCAACGCAAGTCGATTAATTCCCTCAGAGGCTTATCTATTTGAGAAAAAGAGACCCATTCGCCGCGAGGCCAAGTCTTGAACTCCACACCCCGGCACGCTGGTGAGTACACGAGATCAGTGGATTCGGTGCATACCGGCTGGGAGCTGTTAGCTAGCGAGACAGGCCTACAAGAAACGGCACATTCCCCCCGCGCCGGCGTGGGAGATTGACCCATATGTTGTGCGGGTTGGCCGCTATGACCCGCATCTACTAGCCATTTCAAACCGTTGCTGCTGTCCAGTGAACCCGACATACGAATGGTTGGCAAAACGTGCAGTTAATACTTCTCGACCAAGCTCAGTTCAGAAGCGTCGAACTTTCCTTATGATATGCCGTGTTAACACATGCATATGTACCACGCGAACAATCCTAGTGTCAATGTCAAAATCTGTCATAAGGTCTAAGGTCAAGATTCCGCTATTGCGAAGAGGACTAAATTAGATTGAAATGATGCGGAAAGATGTTGGGTGCCGCGGTCTTACATTGCAACATAAGTTTCGGCCAGTGGCAACAGATCGGGAACAGTTAAGACCGAAGAGAATGACTGCGCTCAATCTCACGCGCTATCAACTGAGGAGGCATACATAATCTAATGACAGCCTGGCATGCGGCTACAGGATGCCAACGGAACTATAAATTGGCAGGCAATAGTGCACTGACAATTTCAAAATGGGCGCGTCTCCCAAAGTCACAAGGTGTAACGTAGATGCGAGCTAATCGAACACGCGGCACAAGCAAATGACCATGCCAAGACGCGATGAACTCAATAGAGGCAATAATTAATTAAGTGGCGGCGCCAACGGGAGTCGAACCCGTCTTTCGGCCTTGAAAGAGCCGTGTGCTAACCGATGCACCATGGCGCCGCAATAAGATTATACCAAACTCCGACTCTGTTTACAACCACAACCCGAACTGCATAGTATTAAGAGCTTTGGGTACAAGATAGCTTAAGGGTAGTCCTTAGTACCGAAGAAACTATCGAGCCGATGCAACGTAGCAGTAGCTTGTCGGAACAGGGTTCACTGAGAATTTGACAATACAAACCTCAGTTTGCGTGGAGAACCACTTCGCTGACGCGTGAAACGTCTAGGAAAAGCCTTCAGACCACAGCCATAATATCAATTGTTGGAAAGTAAACCAACAAGAACCCACAATAAGCTCAGAGACAAAGCCGAAAGAAAACGGACACCAAGTAACTGTCTAAAACTTACCCCGTAGGTCTTTATAACCCTGTCTAGCCCTGTCGCGTTGTCGAAAAACGCAAGAAGCCACACAGCGACAAAAGCGATGCCTATACCCCCGTAAGAACACATCGTCAGCGCTGTGCGAATACTTTTTGCGGATGGGAATATTAGGCACAAGAAAATACACGCTACGGGCGCTACACAGAAAACCAGGCGCGCAGCCGTACGCCGCAGTATTCTTTTTATGGTATACCAAACTAGCACTGAGATAGTCTCCTTGCCAATTTAGGCAGATATGGCACTTATACCACCATTAAGCAGTTTCCTCATGTGCAGCAACGCTCTGTGTACCACTTTCTAGAACCTCCAGAGCGTCGTCCAGAGTGGGTCTTCTCAGATAAACACAGCCGATCTCGGAACCAAACTCCGCCAGAAGCGAGCTTATGGTTTTTTCGGCGTCTGATACTCTGAACGACAAAAAACCTTCTTCTTCCTTGATAATTACCGACAACCTCTCCGAAATTCTCTCCTGCAATGCAGGATTTGCTAACTCGGTTAGTACCACCATATCTTGGCCGCCCAGCTTTCGGAAATCTTCCGGACGCCCAGTAAACGCGTTTCGGCCGCGGTGCAATACTGTAATTCGAGGACACAAAGAGGCAATCCGAGAAGACCTGGTCGTTAAAACAAAAGTTCTTCCTTTAGCCCGTCGCTCTGAGAGAATATGATCCCAGACCTTCTCTAGCAAGCCCCTCTCGATAGAGTCCAAGAGCGAGTCGATTACCACCACCGGGCTGTCTGCTAAAAACACGCGTCCAATTTCGACGCGTTTGAGCTCACCGGTTGAAAGTTCAGACGGTTTTGCATTCCGCCGCGCTGTAAGATCGAGAAACTCAAGCATGTAGGCTATCTGCCTGCTGCGCGATCGGTAAGCAGTCCCAGATAGCGATGCAAATAGACATAGGTTCTCATAGACGGTCAGTTCAGGAGCAACAGTGGGGTTCTCGAATGCCGGCATAACCCAAATTCGATCTTTTTCGATGGTCGCCACACCGCGCGGAAGATCCTCATCACTATCTTGCCCACACCTTTCCACGGAACCTCGCGTCGGCTTTATAAGTCCCGCTAGAACCGCAGTTAGCACCGTTTTTCCGGAACCGGACTTACCGAACACGGCAACCAGGTCCGCCGAGTTGATCTCGAGTCCGACATCCCAGAGCACCCAGCTCTTGCCTAGGCGAACGGAAACGTTGTTTAGTGTAAGAAGTGGCATTCTAGGCAAGAGTATACCTATACATCATATCAAGGTCAACAATTTAGACGCAGGCGGCGTGTTTGAAAACGCCTCATTCAAACTAAAAGGCCCCGAGCGTGTTGCGCCCGGGGCAATTTTGTTTTACATCAACGCAGTCCACAGAGCGCAGACTGCAGGCGAGGTTTACATGTCGTAGTTCATGCCGCCTGCGCCGGCTGCAGCGGGCTGCTTGGGCTCGGGCTTTTCGGCAACGACGCTCTCAGTCGTCAAGATTAGACTTGCAATCGAAGCCGCGTTTTCGAGAGCGCTCCTAGTGACCTTCACTGGGTCTACAATACCTGCCTTAACCATGTCTTCGTACTTCTCAGTCAGTGCGTTGAAACCTATGCCCGGCTTCTCAGTCTTTATGCGTTCAACTACGATGCTCCCCTCGTAGCCGGCGTTCTCAGCGATTTGCCTCAACGGCTCTTCCAGTGCTCTGCGGACGATCTGGACACCTACCTTTTCATCCGGATCGCCCCCAAGGCCGTCCAGTTTCGGCAGAATGTTCACATAGGTAACGCCGCCGCCGGGAACAATGCCCTCCTCAACAGCAGCCCGAGTAGCAGACAAAGCATCCTCGAATCGATGCTTCTTCTCCTTGAGCTCGGTCTCAGTCGCGGCACCGACTTTTATGACAGCAACGCCACCGGAGAGCTTGGCAAGTCGCTCCTGCAGCTTCTCGCGGTCATAGTTCGAATCGGTGGTCTCGATCTGCTTCTTGATCTGAGCTATGCGTCCCTGAACCGCCTCTGCTTTACCCTTGCCTTCTATAATGGTCGTGTTCTCTTTGTCAACAACGACTTTCGAGGCACCGCCGAGCATAGACAGGTCAACGTTCTCCAGTTTGATGCCAAGATCTTCAGACAAGAACGTGCCTCCGGTCAGAATAGCGATGTCTTCCAGCATCGCCTTGCGGCGATCGCCAAAGCCCGGTGCCTTGACTGCGCAACACTGCAAAGTGCCTCTGAGCTTGTTCACTACCAGCGTGGCGAGCGCATCGCCGTCCACATCCTCAGCGATTATCAAGAGCGGCTTGCGCGCCTGAGCAATCTTCTCTAACAGGGGTATCAAGTCTGCGGCGGACGATATCTTCTTTTCGTGAATCAGAATCGCCGGGTTTTCAAGTACGGCTTCCATCCGCTCGCCGTCTGTCACGAAGTACGGTGAAATGTAGCCCTTGTCAAACTGCATACCCTCTACGACTTCGAGAGTCGTCTGAGTGCCCTTGGATTCTTCGACTGTTATCACGCCGTCTCTGCCAACCTTATCGATCGCGTCGGCAATAACCTTGCCTATCTCCGGATCGTTTCCTGCTATGGAAGCGACTTGCTCAACCTCTTCCTTGCCTTGCACCGGTATAGAAAGTTTCTTTATTTCCTCGACGGCTTTTTCAACAGCCATCTCTATACCGCGCTTCACCGCGATCGGATTACCACCGGCGGCTACATAACGCAAGCCTTCGCGAACTATGCTCTCAGCAAGCACAGTTGCGGTGGTTGTTCCGTCGCCAGCCACATCGTTGGTCTTAGATGCAACTTCTCGGACGAGCTGAGCACCCATGTTCTCATATGGATCCTCGAGCTCGATCTCCTTGGCAACGGTTACACCGTCCTTAGTAATCGTGGGACTACCCCATTTCTTATCGAGGACTACATTGCGGCCCTTGGGTCCGAGAGTAACCTTAACTGCAGCCGCAACAGTACTAGCACCCTTCTCAAGAGCTCTTCTTGCCTCTTCGTCGAATTTGATAATCTTAGCTGCCATATGACAGTCTTACCTCCTTACTCATAGTGTTGCAGTTATTTACCAATCTGTCTTCCGCCGAGTTTACAGGACTCGGCAATACTATTCGCGAATTGCGTATATGGAATCCTGATCGAGTATTACGTATTCCTTGCCGTCAACCGTAACCTCGGTGCCACCGTATTTGGCGTATATCACCCTGTCACCCGGCTTGACTGCCATCTCGCCACGAGACCCATCATCCAGAACTTTCCCGGGTCCCACAGCTATTACGATTCCTTCTTGCGGCTTCTTCTTTGCCGTGTCAGGCAAGATAATTCCGCCCGGGCTTTTCTCTTCCTCCTCCACGGGCTCGACAACTACTTTGTCCCCTAGAGGTTTGATCATAATCTTGAGTCACCTCCTGTTGAAGCAATCTTTTTATCCTATTAGCACTCTACCCAAAAGAGTGCCAAATTATTCTAGAATAGCTGCTCGGACTGTGTCAATACAGTTGAGTTGGAACTTTTCGCTTATCTGAGCCGTTTTTAAAAACGAAGGGAACAGGTTCAAAGCTACCCTCGCGCAGTATGGAAAGACCATATTGGAAAAGCAAATACCGTGCGTAGGGAAGCCTTGTTCCGAAAGAAAACGTAGATTTACGACATTGAAAACTGAGCGCCGAGTCTCCGGTTATGGTCCGGAGATCGGGGGACCCGGGAGTAGGGGCGAATCTCGCAACGAGAAGGGTTATTCTTCCGACCCTAGCCCGTCAGCTAACCCCGTAGGCGTGGGAGGAAGATGCCCGCTGTTTCCCATCGGATGCAGCTTCGTCATTTTGATCCCCACGAAGTTCCCTGATCTCCCCGATCAACCGGTGTAGGTTATCTTGCTGAGCTGAACTTTGCGCGAGCTGTTCCGTGGAGCAAAGTCGTAATCAGAACATGTGCCATCGGCACGGAATTCGAAAGAAAAGAGCAAACTCGATAGATAAGCTCATAGGAGACAAACGGAGTGCGCAATATTACACGGTTTATAGAAAACTTTGAGATGCGCCGACGCCTGCTGTGTTCGACGATGGTCGCTGTTGGACTAACTTTGCTAACTTTCGGTCTGTCCACGAACACCGGAAAGAACCAGCCACCCTTACAACCTGTTCAACCAGTAGAACGCGTTCTCACAACTGACGAAGCAGCATCGCTGCTGGGCGACAACGAAGCGAAGCCGAAGATAGATACGTGGCACCCACCCCACATAGTCAAGGTCTGGATGGCTAAGCACAGAGGGCGCGTTTTTAGAATTGTACAGCTTCCGAGATGCGAACATCTGGAAACTGTCATAACCTACAACCCCTCAGGAGAAACGTTGAAACAAGCCAAAGCAAGGATCGGGGGTGTTGCTGCAGTAACTGGGAGCTACCACCATCCGCAGTCTATGGCTCTCGCGGATTTTCTCCAGCGAGACGGCTGTGTCTTAGCAGGTGCGCGCACGGGAAGGTGCCTGCTGGTGATAAACCGTGACGGTACGCTCGACATTTCAGACGAATACGCAGGTATTAAAGGGCAGCCTGGAATCAGTGCTCTAGCATTGGGTCAAAGACTCGTACCGCTTCAGCAAGACGGATTTTCCCTGGCGTTCATGAATCGAGTAACAGACCGCATGGCAATTGGAATAAATCGGCACTTCATCTTCATAGTCCAAGGCAAGTCGGACATCTGGCGGCTTGCTCACTTTATCCGGACAAAACTGCCAGTCCGGACGGCGATCAACTCAGACGGGGGACACGTAGTTAAAGGCAAAGCCCCAGTACATATAGTCTTCAGATGGCGAAAGCCGAGCATCACGACTATTTCGAACGCTTCAGCCTCTGCAGGTAAACAGACAAACAAGTAAGGGACTGCTCGTCCCCATTGACAGAAATAGCTGATTCAGCAAGAGATAATTTCCCCTGTCACTTCTTAGTCTTGGGATGCACTGTTGCCTTAGGTGGCGGAGCTACTGGAATAATACCGTGAGAAACCCTCGGAAGATACACATCTTCGTTATAAGCTGCGCTGCGCTCAGGCGTGTGACACTCAGTGCACAGCTTGCGGTCAACCTTCCACGTAGCTGACGGCGCACGCGCGTCATCCCAATGTGGTACGGGCAATCTGTGGCAAGTGATGCACTCCACCCCCGCAATGCCGTCTGAGGGAACATTGACGGTCTTCGTTCTCCGATAGACCTCTGAGTGACACTGAAGGCACTCTGGAATTAAGCGTTTGTTTCTTTCTAGTGTCCTTACTGCCTGGGCGTGCTTCGTGGCCGCCCAGTCTTCGTACTCTGTCTCGTGACATGCTCGACACATTCGTGGATGCAGGTATGCTGCGGAATCACTTTGCGCATTCGCTGATGTAACTAAAGCTACAGAGCGTTGCCCTATTGAGTCGAGGAATTGAGTAACGCGGCTCTTGATATTGGGTTCCTCGGGTACGGATGTATCCAGAGCTATGCGATCGAACGTGAAATGAAGAGGCTGATCTCGGTCGAACTCTACATCAACAACTCCAACGTGCGAGCCATTTACGGAAGTCTGTACGACATGGCACCCCTCAATGATCTCTACAGGCGGAGAATGCGCACGTGCAGAACCACCGATTACCAAGTCGGGTATGGATCCCTCTCTTGCACTCTCTCGAAGCCATTCTCGCGTGACCAAACCAGCCTGGTCGAGAGCGATGAGGATGTCGCAGGCCGCACGCGCTTCCTTGAGCGCCGAGAGAATCGCGGTGCTACTCAGATTGTCTGACGCGGAAACTGACGTCGGGGGAGCACCAAAAGAGATAATCCCGACTTTCACGCTCGAAACGTTCTTGACCAAGTACGGTATCACGTGCCATCCCGACCCCTGTTTGCCTGCTCCCGACGCACCGCCTGTATTCCAGGCTGCTGCATCCACAACCGCTACTGAGTGCTTCGAAGCTGCTTCAAGGAACTCTTTCTCAAGCAGCCTGTCAGCAGCTCCGATTCCGATTGCATCATATTTCAGCTCTGCCAAGATGGACATAATAAAATCAAGTCTACCTGGTTTGTCGGACTGGTTTCCGCTGTCCACAAGTACCACATTGGGGTTTTCCTTAATCAACTTGCCAATAATCGTTGCGCGCTGAGCAAGACCGCCCAACCTCTTACCCGGACACCCGCAAGGCTCGAGCCAACCTAATAAGTCATTCGTATAGATGACTCTGATTTTTTTCGTGGGACTGACCGCAGAGTTTTCCAGTGCGCTAACCGCGCATAGGACAACCGCCGCTATTACTGCAAAGAACTTGAATCCGGCGGGCAATCTGACAAACATATCCTCAAGTCGCCTCTCCTAATTGCCCGCCTGAGGGATCGGAGAAGGCGGAGGCGCAGGCGGTCTGGACTCAATGGACGGGTTTTGAGATTTCACGGGTGGAGGCGCAGGCTGAGATGTAGGAGTTGCAGAGGTTTGGGTTGGCTTAGGCCCATGGCTGATTTTGGGCAAATAAGTTTTCTCGTTGTAATTCGGACTCCACTCCTTATCGTGGCATTCCAGGCAGATCTTGGTGTCAACTTTGACACGTATGGGACTTTCCTTGCGCTCCAATCCGTGAGGCAAGGACTTCTCGTGACACGTCATACAGTCGACTCCTGCAGGCGCACCAGAAGTCAACGTCAACCTCTGCAGTCTGCGAAACATTTCCGAGTGGCACTTGAGACACTCTGGGATCGCCCGCTGCTGAGCGGTAAGCGTTGCTACGGCTTTGGCATGTTTTGTGCTTTCCCACTGCTCGTATTCAGAAGCGTGGCATGCTTTACACAGTAGCGGCGGATAGTATTTGGCGGATCCCTGACCAACAGTAACCTGTGGCTCTGTAGTCGCACGAGCGTATGTCGGAGTTTGGCGGATCTTTCCCATAAACTCTTCTACCCTTTTCTTTACCGCGGTGTCTTCGGCTATGCTTTCATCAACTGGCATCTTGCGGACCGAGAACTTTAGCGACTGGCCAGGTATTATTTCTAGATCGACGACTCCCACATCTCTACCCTGTATCGAGGTAGGAACTATGTGTGTTTTACCGATAACCTTGTCCTCCATGAGGGTGCGCTGCATGACACCGCCGATCACTATGTCAGGTGCACCGAATCGGCCCTCATTGCTTTCTATCCATTCGTTCGTAACGGTATTGCTTTGATCAAGCACAATCAGGACATCGGACTTGCGTCTAGCCTCAGTGTATGCCGAATACAACGCCTTACGACGCTCGTATTCGTCTTGATCCGACAAGCGTAGGCCGAATCCGAATGATACTATACCTATCCTCACACCGGCCACATTCTTTATCAAATATGGCACGGCACTTTTCGGCGCACCAGGAGATGGATCGATAACCGTCAACTTTGCCTCGGCAGCCTTTTTGTAGAACTCTTCTCCACATGTGCGTATATCAGTCTCACCAACACCAACTGCGTCATACCCAAGTTCCGCAAGAATGGAGGCGATCAGGCCTAATCGGTCAGGCATGTTCGTAAGATTTCCGCTTTCAACAATCACACACTGCGGGTTTTCATTCTTGAGCTGCGATATCAGTACTGCGCGTCGGGGAAGACCGCCTGCTCTACGCCCTCCGCATCCACACGGCTCTATATAGCCGAGTGTGTCGTTTGTGTAGATAATGCGGATCGTTTTTGGGGGCTCGCCCGCAATCGTTGCGACGACCAGCACTCCAAGCACCAGCACTATCCACGTAGACAGCCGGCTAAGTGTACGTCGATCGCCCATCCCGTTGGCCTCACCTATAATGGTAAACAATAGGTATTGTCTATAACCCACTCGCAGTATACTTCTTCACTGGTATGCTGTCAATTCCAAAGCGTGAAAGACCTCTTACTTTTGATAATCTTCCACAAATACGGCATTACAACTATTGCATTTTCGCAAGGGTGGGGATAAATTAATAAGCGAGCAAGACGCGGCAGGCGTCAACGGGACCTCTATCCATTGGCGCGGAACTGTTTCCGACATAGTCTACCAGGAGGTGGAAATGGCGGAGAGAGCTTTCAGGGAGAGACCGATAAAGAGAATTGCCGGTGGTGGGCTAAAGGACCGGCCACTGTGCGAGCGCTGCGGAAGGCCAGTTAGAATAACCAGCGAAGACTACCTGCGCAACGAGATTCTATGTCCAACCTGCGCAGCCGAAGGAAGAACGCCTGAAAGCGATGACTTTGATGTGAAGTCGCGCTACGCCTAACGAACAACGGACTACGGGTAACTGCAAGCCTGGAATAGGCAACACGGGTAAAAAGTCAGCTGGCGGGGCTAAATATACCCGCTTTTAATTAGCGATGACTCTATCGTGAGCCGTGGGATTCCAGAAAGTAGTTATTTAGTGCTCCCTAGGTAATCAGCCAGCCAATCCGCAATCGGCTCCAGATCGAAGGAGTCCCAATGCTCTGGGTGGCCAATCTCAAATAGCGTCACCCCTAGAACGTAAGGATCTCGTTTCATCTCTGCATCGAACCACTGAAGCCAATCTTTGTATTTTTCTGCGGAATCGCGCTTCCAGCCAGGCTTTTGCGGATGGTTGCCGTCGTTATCCACTCCACCCTCGGTCAAAATGATTGGTAGGTCAAGTAGATCTGGTGCGTACTGCTTGAAGATCGAGTAAAACTGTCTGTATCGCAGAGAATACCAAATCTCAATTTCTGGATCCTTCGTGTACTTCAGGGTGTACGCGTGGTAGGACCACGCACCGCCGAACTTTTTGGCTGTTCGCAGCGCCGGGATAAAGGCTTTGAGCTTCGCCTCTATCTCAGACGGAGGACCAGGAGGACTGCCAACAGGCAGGCTGCCCACACAGGGTTTGAATCCGTTTTCCGCCATTATTTTTGCAAGCTCAGACCAAAAGCTGCAGTACCATCTGGCCTCATCAACACTCCCCCAGCACGGTGTGTTATCGCACTCATTAGTACCTTCCAGGTAGTCAATGAGCTTCTTCTGTTGCGGCGTTAGATTCCTCAAACTCGGATACAACCATCTGTTCCAATAGTCGCGCGCGGAGGTCACTGGATCATCTTCTGCCTTGTAGCTTGTCGGAGTATATATTCGAAGGACCGTCACACCTCTTGGATGCAGCCTCTTGAAGTCAGAAAGCGCTGCCAGCATTTCAGGTGTGGTATCGATTACCTTTATGATGTTGCAATTCGCGGCAATGATCTTCTTTGCGCCTTCCGTATATCTAGCGATTAAATGAATGCCGATCTTGCTGGGCGCAGGAGTATTAGAAGCCCAACAATTAACCATGGAGACCCCAAAAATCGCAAATGCTACCAAGTTGCGCTTCATAATCCAGTCGCTCCTCTCAGACATTGTCACAGTATATGATACCATATAATCAACTATCGATTATATCAACCCCAAACGCATTACGAATTCGGACAACGCTATAAGAAATCGTACGGGTCCAATAAAGACTGTCGGCGCGGGAACCAAAATAAGTGAGGAATCGCCAGCTTACTCTGCAATGCGCAGAAGCGGGTCGACTCGATCAATGGGTGCAACAAGCTGCGTTTCTTTTTGAGCTGATCACTTCTGTATAGATCTTTTCGAATCTATCACCCATAGATTCGACAGACAACTTGCTTGCACTCTCCTTCGCACGCAGACCCATTTGCCGACGTTCTTCATCGTTTGCAATAAGACGCTCAATCGCGCCGGCAAAGGCATCCGCGTCGTTGGGAGTCAAGATTCCATCGACTCCATTGGTTATGTTTTCCGGAATACCCCCAGCGTTTACAGCAACCACAGGTAGCCCTGCGCTCATGGCCTCGCAGATCGCTATCCCCTGCGTTTCAGTGGTCGAAGGGAAAACGAACACGTCAGAAGCTGCGAATATGGGATCAATTTCTGGCCGCTGAAGCGTACCCAGAAATTGAACACTGCGTTCTAAACCCAGTCTCAACACTAGTTTGCGCGTCTCCCCAAGCGCCGGACCACCGCCGATCAACAGAAGTTTGAGATGCTGATGCCGAGAGAGCAATTTGTTAAAAGCTCGCATGAGCATTTCCAGGTTCTTTTCGCGTGCAATGCGCCCAACGTAGACCAGCACGAACTCGTGCGACGATATCCCAAGCTCGTCTCGAACTCTTTCCCTGGTGTCAGCAGGCATTTCAGCAGCTGGGATGATGCCCGTCTTTACTACTTCTATCGGCCTCGCAATTCCGTAGGAACGCAGAATCCGCTCGACCGTCTGAGATGGGGCGATGACCATGTCGCATTTGGAATAGTACCATTTCATCAGCTGAATGATCGCCAGTTTCGTGAAAATCATTGGGCGAACCGGCACATAATGGGCATATTCGGTGTAAAGAGTGTGGTTTGTCGATACCAGAGGAATGCCCAACCTCTTGGCCCACCTGGCCGCGGTTATCCCAAGGATGAAAGGCGTCTGAGTGTGCACGATATCCGCTTTAAGACACTGAAAGACCTTGGCCATTTGCGGAGCGTAGGGCGAAGGAAAAGGATAATCGGGCATGAAAACTGTGTGCCGTGAGGGCCACCTGAAAACGTTGTCTCGGCTGTCCTTGTAGCCTCTAAACCGCGGTGCAAATATATAAACCTCGTGTCCGCGGCGCGTCATCTCATCTCGGAGGGTACTAACAAAGACACTAACGCCGTTTACAATCGGCTCATAACTCTCCGTGAAGATGACTATACGCACAGCAGCGACAATTCCCTTATTCCAAATCCGCTTGCTAATCCGCCGTCTGAATTGATATTCAAGCAGATAATCGACTAATTAGACCTGGCGATCAGAATTACGCTGAGTTTTCCAATTCTTTCGTCTTTCCTCTGCCTTGTCCTGTCCTTCTGCTTTCGAGAAATGCGATCACATCCGATAACTTGAATCTGCGCTGATTGCCGGGTGTGCGGAAGTGTCTGAGGATACCTTTGTTTGTGTACCGGCGGACTGTGGTCGGGCAAACGTTCAGAATCCTAGCGGCATCCTCAAGCGTTATAATCGGATCTAGCAATCGCTCGATCAATTCGGCTCTAGATTCCTTGAAGGTCTTATAAGATCGCTGCGCTACTTCTGGAACTTCTTCCTCAAATAAAGCCCGCAAGTGGCTCGGTACTCGCGCCCACTTTTCCTCCGCAGAGGATTCTCGCGGTTGCTCGGGCTCAGTTGTTACGCGCTGCATATGTTTAGGAATTTCCGCACTAACAGCCGAAGTTCTTTCACTTTCAGTACTTGTTGGGGCTGCGTTTGGTAATTGTTCAGCACGCTGCTCCAGAAGATCTGTGCTAACTTGTGCCGACTGTTTCTCCCCATCGACCTGAGCCCTGATTGGTCGCGGAACGCCCGTACCTTCGCTTAGGTTGAGTAGCGGTTGCTGCGCATCAGTATATGAATCCGCTGCCTCCGACTTCCGAGGGGCTTGTTGATCCGGCTTATCAGACCTATCTAGGAACGGCAGAAAATCCTCAACTTGGGGAATTTCGTCTTCCTCAAATAAACCCGCAACCGCCTCAGGTCTTGCTGAGGTGTCGCCATCGTTTTCGGACTTCTCGGCCACGGCCACGGAGTTAGCGTCGCGATCCGCTCTTGCATGTTGCAAAGGCAGATGTTGGATCCCCACTTTTGCTGTGGGAGTGGAGTCCATCACGCCGGTTGGTAACACGGTTGTAGCTTCCGAGGTAATGCCTTCCCCGCTACTCTGGGTCGTCCGGTCCGGTAACGACACAGACCTCTGCTGTTTCTTTTCACGCAACTCCTGTGCAAGTTGCTCCACTTCCTTGAACCAATCACCCAGCTTTCTGTCGTAAATAGCCATCTCCCCTTCTCCTATCTTCAGCACAGCATCATTGCATCGCCAAAGCTCAGGAACCGGTACCTCCTGCGTATGGCTTCCTCATACGCCTTCTTGATCAGCTCCACACCCGCGAATGCACTGACCATTATCAGTAGTGTAGATCTCGGCATGTGAAAGTTGGTCACAAGAACATCGACAATCCTGAATTCGTATCCAGGTCTGATATACAAATTCGTTTCGTCCACGGTTGCACGCACCCTGTGCTTTTCCACGGCGGCACTTTCAAGCGCTCGAGCGGTGGTAGTGCCGACGCACACTATTCTACCGGTTGCTGAGTTTATCACCTCCGCTGTCTCATCGGGTATTTGGTACCGTTCAGTATGCATCTGGTGCTGTTCGATGTTTGCAGCGCGCACAGGGCGAAAAGTTGCGATGCCTACATGTAGTGTGACGAAGACAATCCGCACGCCCCGAGCTCTTATGGCCTCGAGAAGTCTAGGCGTAAAATGCAAACCAGCAGTGGGCGCAGCCGTTGAACCCTCCGATGTAGCGTAGACAGTTTGGTACCGCTCTGGATCTTGTAGAGCCTTACGAATATATGGCGGCAATGGAACCTGTCCTATACGAGCGATTATTTCGTCTACGCTGCCTGGATCGGCCCAGTCAGTGCGGTCAGTCTTGCCGTCCATCGTCGGAGAAAAAAACCGCAATATTCTCCCACCCGATTCTGTCCTGTCGACAACTTCAGCGCTCAGCTCTGAGCCAAAAAGCAACTTTGTGCCCACCGGCACTCGCCGTCCAGGCTTGACCATCGCCTCCCAGACTCCGGGCTCACGACGCTCTAGAAGCAGCGCTTCCACCCTTCCGCCGGTCTCCTTTAGTCCCAACAGCCTGGCCGGCATTACCCGCGTGTCGTTGAGAACGAGCACGTCATCTTCCCGCAGGAACTGTGGAAATTCCCGGAAGATATGGTGCTCAATCTTCTGACTCGACCGGTCTACGACCATCAGCCGGGACATGTCCCTCTCGGGCAGGGGCTCCTGAGCAATAAGTTCCTCGGGAAGATCATAATCAAATTCACTCAAGAGCATAGGACTCCAGCTTGACACTGGCTTTTCGATTACCGGAGTCTGGATTGGCGGTGTGCCGACTAATGTAAAGGTTCCACTGTTCAAAGCTATATGGCTACCCCTCTTGGCTATGATTCTACCCGCGCTAGGCAGTGATGTCAACGGAAAAACAGCGTAATTTCCAGTCATAGCTCATACACTTTGAAGACCAATATTATCAATATCTGCCCACATGTGATTTGCTCTATGAACAGATTCGAATGGCCGCGCTTGTTAGACGTTTTGCGCCTAGTGTACATAGGCTCCCCGCCTGGTCGCCGTGCAATTATTGTGGCGATAGCTCAGACGTTCTGCTCCGAAGCCGAACGCGTTGGGAAGCAAAACGGCGTATTGTGTACTGCAGCGGCATATGGTAAAATATTAACGTCTGCCGTTTGCTAACTCCAATAAAGACTTATTAAGACGGCATGCGATTAGGAGCTCTTGGGGCGTCACGGATTGGGAGCGCAAGCAAGTCGTCTTTATGTTTGTCTGGCATCTAACGTCCGACCAAACCGGATTTCGGCGCGATGTCACAGGTTTGGCAGCGTGGCGGTGAGATATACCCTCCGCCTAATCCCGTGAAAACAAGCAGTATGGAGGCATATGATGGCTGAAAAAGGCAAACTGAGCAAAACCGCAAGGGCTTCGACCCATTTTGGTAAGGCCGACGACGGAAGCGTGGTTGTTGAAAATGACAGTTCTCGTGGCAAAGTGTTTGTCCAGGTCAAGAAGCTGTTGTCCGAAGCAAACATAGGATTTCAGAACCTGAGTTCGTCCCATCCGATAGTTGTGAACAAGGGTAGCTTCCAGCAAGCCTTTGAAATCGTAAAGAAAGCTCTCGTCGAAAGCGACGGTGGGCGATATCGGATCGAAAAGGAAGAGCCTGGATGTGTAGTGCTAGTGGAAAACGTTCCTAAGGATCCTGCTCGAATGGTAATAAAGGAGAGCCCGTTTGTTTGGCACTCGGCTGTATAGTGGTCTTGCAAGACAGTAAACGACGCGCATTCCACCCCCTTCTTTAATAGCAGAAACCGGAGCGGTCAGCGAAAGCCGCTCCGGTTTTGTTCGCATACCCTCAAAAATTCAAAAAGAATGACCCGCCCACTATTATGGCGGGTCATTCCTGCTTTGGCGAGACTTATAGGTTGTATATAGTCCGATTGGGCCCTTGGTTGTAGTATATTACCTTCTTCGTCGCGCGAAGCCGAGAAGTCCGATCAACCCAGTTCCGAGAGCCAGAATGCTTCCCGGTTCAGGAACGCAGAAGTCGAATCGGTAGAATGTACCATCTGCGAAGCCGATCTCGACCCAGTCAACCATGCCGCGCGCAGACGAACCGTACTTGACTTCCTCGTTGATCGCGCAACCGTCGAATACGTTGAATACCTGTCCTGACGGCAGTGGAATTGTAACCGTGCTGTCAAATACGGCGTTGGGCCATGCAGATAAAACCTGCGACCAAGTTCTTACCTGCGCATCAATCATGCAGAACCACTTGGCATTCTCTCCAATCAAATCATACTCGTAGAATGCCCATCTGGTTCCTCTGCCATACGACGCGTAAGGCAGGAATCTGATGTTGCGCTGGTTGAGGCCATCCTTGCTTATTTGCAGATATACGCTCGGCGGCTCCCATGCGGTCCCATCACCCTCGAACCCCGCTGTTCGAATGCGGAAGTGGGTGATGTCTCTCAGGTACAAACCGTCGAACATGTTCGTGCTCAAGCCTGCCCAAGCCAAATTGTTCGCCTGGGACTTCTTGGGAGCACACTCTACGCCAGGAGTGTACGGCGGGATGGTGTCGCCTCGCGACCTGAACGAAACATAGCCGCCAGGCTCAGGTCCTACCCTGATGGTCTTTGTCCAACCAAGAGATGCATAATTGTATTCGTGGATGTAGATCGTCTCCGCTGAAGCCACCGCTGCAAGCGCGAGCACACACAGTGCCACGAATGCTGTTAGCCTTGTTTTCATGCGTTTGTCCTCCTTTCCTCTGAGTCTTGCTCTTCTAAGAATCAGCGAATTGCCGGTTCGGCGGATAGTAACCGGTGGGCCCTTTCCGGTGCTCAGCTACAACCGGCGACTACGCTGTCACATCTATTGTCAATGTAGCCTATCATCCCATCACTGTCAATGACTGGCAGCAAAATCAGGTATTTTTGCTGGGGTAATCCTCTTTTGTCTCAACCGAATTGAGACTGTAACGTTGGCTGCGTGGTATAATTCGCCCTGTGAGCTGGCCTAGAAAAAGAGTCCCCAGAGAGTTTCCCACACTAACTTTTCTTGTCGTCCTATGCTTATTGCTTACTCTTACTAACAGAAACTTTGCGACTACGGCGAATCTAAGAACCCTCGGAGCAGATGCGGTTGCGACAGGCATCTTAGCCATCGGGATGACTGCGGTCATAATCACGCGTGGCATCGACTTATCTGTTGCAGCTATACTTTCCCTATCCGCACTCGCAGCTGCCAGTCTAATGGCGAAAGGTTTTACTGCCCATGGCGCGATAGCGGCCGCGGCGTTTGTAGGTGTGGCCTGCGGACTATTGAATGGAATCCTGATTACGCGCGTGTTGATGCCGCCGATTATAGCTACATTGGGAACTATGTATGTTTTCCAATCCGCGGCTACACTAGCAAGCGAAGGACAGTGCATTATTCTGGAACACAATCCTGTTGCCGCAATCGGAAGCGGATATGCGCCGATTCTAGTGCTTGGAAGCACAGCTCTGCTCGCCACAGGTATATTGCAATACACGCGAGTGGGCAGATACATATACGCGGTAGGAGGCAGTGAGGAATCGGCGCGTCTGTCTGGAATCGAGGCGAATCTAATCAAGATGTTCGTTTATGTGGCAAATGGTTTTCTTGCAGCCCTTAGCGGGATAGTGATGATTGCCATAGGAAGCACATTCCAGGCAAATGACGCTCAGGGCTATGAGCTCGCCGCCATAGCTGCCGTGGTCATCGGAGGAACGAGCATAAACGGCGGACGCGGCTCCGTGGCTGGAACGCTGATAGGCGTGGCGATCACAACAGTGCTGCGCAACGGCGCAATCCTTGTCGGTTTAGAAGCGAGATGGGCACAGGTGATTGTCGGAGTGGCAATCTTCCTAGCCGTTGCTGCGGACAAAATTCGCAGGGAGAACCTAGTTAAATGAGACGGATGGCACTTCGGTTGCTTTCGATCAAGGAACTACCGGTGGCCATTCTTTTGTGCAGTGTGTGCCTATACTTTTCCATTTATGCACCGAAATTTGCAGACCCTAGTGGTCTAATGGATGTTGCTAGGCAATATTCGTGCCACGCACTATTGGCTGTATGCCTGACTCTTGTAATCGCGAGCGGTGGCATAGATATATCGGTGGGATCAGTCGTAGGGCTATGTGCTGTAGTGCTCGCGTCGCTGCTTTCCAAAACTAAGGCGGACATGGCGAGCGCTTGTGCGATATCGGTCGGTGTTGGTATTCTGTGCGGTGCATTCAACGGCGCCGCGATCTCGCGGCTCGGTTTGCAGCCTGTAGTTGTAACGCTCAGTATGATGGCTACGGCAAGAGGGCTAGCTTACGTAGTCGCTGGACCGGGAGTTTCCACTATAAGTCTGCCAGCGAGTGCACATCGACTTGTCACCCTGGGTTATGAAAGCAATTTGCCTGTGGTGATTGTCATCACCTGCGCCGCTGCCGCGTACGCTGTTTTGTCAAGAAGCTCCTTTGGACGATACGTGATCGCCATAGGTGGTAACGAACAAGCAGCTAGGTTATCCGGTATAGATGTAGGCAGAGTAAAGCTTGTGCTCTACGCCGTAGCTGGAGCAGGGGCTGGTCTTGGCGGCATTTTGACCACTGCCATGATGTCTACGGCGACCACAGACACTGGGCTCGGTTACGAATTTGAAGTAATCACAGCAGTGCTGATGGGAGGAACGAGCATTCTTGGCGGCGAAGCAACAGTTCTGGGAAGTGTGTTGGGTATCGCAATGGCTGCAGCGCTTAATCGCGGGTTCGGCCTTATGGGGATTAATGACCTGTGGCGTATGATGTGCCTCGGACTACTCCTTATAAGTGCTGTTGCAATGGAAAAGGTTCGCAGAAGCGTTCTATCCTCATTGGAATCATGGCGGCAAATTGTTTTTAGCGACGTCAGATAAAACATCGAGGTACGCTGCTATGAAACAAAAATCCCTGCTAATATTGATATGCGCTGTGGCAGCCCTATGTGTCTTCGGCTGTGGAAAGCGTCAACCAGTCAATGTGCAGCCAAGCAAGCGCACGATAGTCTTTGTGTTCAAGGAAATTGGTATTCCTTATGCAAACGTATGCGCTAGAGGTGCCAAGAAAGCCTCAGAAGACTTGGGAATAAACGTTGATTTCCTTGGCCCAGCGAAAGGGGCTGACGTTGTTGGCCAGATAGCCATTATCGAAGCCCAGATAGCTCGCGGAGTTGATGCTATTGTAATCTCGCCGAACGACCCAAACGCCGTAAAGCCGGTGGTTGCTAAAGCGATGCGCAGGGGTATAAAAGTGTTCACTTGGGACTCCGATGCCCCAGACACTGAAAGGATATTCTATGTAGCTGCCGCAGACGACGTTGGTATCGGCGAAGACATTATGGACAGACTCGCCAAGGAAATCGGAGGAAAAGGTAAAGTTGGAATAATGTCCGGAGGACAGGGAGCACTTAACCTGAACCAACACGTGGAAGGCGTACTGCGGCGCATGAAGAGTTATCCGGGTATCGAGCTTGCTAAGCCGATCGTATACAACAACGAACAACCCCAGTTGGCGCAATCAGTCGTGGCAGGGTTACTTCAGAAGCACCCGGATCTAGCAGGAATCGCCTGCGTTAATTCGCCCGGACCGCCTGGAGCAGCGCGAGCCGTAATCGCCGCAGGCAAAGCAGGCAAAGTTAAGATTTGGGGTCTGAGTCTGCCAAGCGAGAACCGCAAATACATAAAGGAGGGCGTCGTTCACGGGTTAATTCTCTGGGATCCTGCAAAGCTTACTTACGTGACGGCAAAGTTGGTTAATGACTATCTTGATGGCAAGAAACCCGCTGATGGAATGGAAATCAAGGGTGTGGGCAAGTTAAAAGTACACAAGAACGGCGTAATAATAATGCCGGGGGTCGTTATAACGAAGGAGAACGTCGACTCTTTCGACTTCTAACCTGCCCCGCAGTGGAGATAGACATGCTCGACTCGCAAGTTGAACACAGAATACTCGCATCCCTAAACCACCAAGAAGGTGACCGTGTTCCCATATGGGACTTCATCGACAACAGGGCAATAGTTGATTACATCTGCCCAGGCTGGTCCGACTACCATGATGCGATGGTAAGAGTGTACCACACCCTCGGCATCGATCTGTGCCGAGGATACGGCGCTTCGTATTCCAAGCAAGACGATGGTACAGAGTGTTGCACCGAAAACGGTGTATTGCAACGTAGGATCTCGGGCCAGACCAATTGGGTCGTTGACTATCCAATAAAGACGCTCGACGACCTAAAGACTTTTGAGCGCCAGCCGGTAAGTGAAGAGTGGGCAAATACCGAGTGGATCGAACAATTGAAAGCAGATATAGTACGCTTTGAGCCCTACACGATGTACGTACCTGGCGGCGGATGCGGCTTTCACGCCACATACGGCCTGATGGGCCAAGAGCTTTTCTCGTATGCAATATACGACGACCCTGTAAATGTCGAGAGACTACTGGAGGTGGAAACAGAATCCGCATACCGACTCGCTAAAGCTGCAGCTCAGGCCAAGCTCTGTCCCATCTACTTTATAGGCGACGACATAGCCTACAAAGGCAGGCTCCTTTTCTCACCTGAGTTCTTGCGGCGGACTTTTATCCTGTCGCTGAAAAAATGTATTGAACCGCTCAAAGCAGCAGGAATCAAGGTAATATTTCACTCTGACGGCTATGTTATGGAAATACTAGACGACATGATAGACGCCGGAATAGACGGCCTAAACCCCATTGAGCCACTTGCAGGAATGGATATAGCACTTCTCAAGCGCGAATATGGCAAGCACTTGGTACTTGTGGGTGGAGTAGATTGCTCTCAGCTTCTACCGCGCGGAAGTGTGGATGAGGTTATTCGCGCTACGCAAGAGATTATCAAGGTCGCAGCCCCTGGAGGAGGTTTCTTCATAGGTTCGTCAAGTGAAATTGTGCCTGCGACTCCTGTAGAGAACATACTGGCCTTCTACGAAACGTGTAGGGAAGCCGGAAAGTACCCAATAGCACTCTGACTATCTACGAAACGAAATAAGTATGCGTTTGTATAATTTAATTCAATTCAAAGGTGTGATTTTGACGTTGTTTCCCGGCAGCACTGTTAGATCAAATGTCTTCCCTCGCCACTGAATCTTCTTGATAACAAGTTTCTTCCAGTGTCTGGGTAGGCACGGCTTGATAGTAAGCTCAGAAGTTCCGAAGTAATCCATTTTGATTCCAGCCAACCCAAAGAGTATGGCTTGTATTGGCCCAGCAGCACCTGTCAGAAAACACATGTTATCAAGGTATCGGGAAGGCTTCTCGTTAAACATGTTGAACGGGCCTCTGATGAAAGGCTTGTAACTCTTCACAAACTCCGAATAAGCTCTTTCACAGTCACCCAGCCTCGCCGCGATCACAGCGTGCGCTGATGAAGTCATTGCCGGCCCTCCACTGTGAACTCGCTCCGCGTAGAATCGGAAAGTGTTCTCATATATGGCGGTCATATCTTGCTGGCCTATCGTAAACTGGAGGGGATAGATCACAAGCTCCGCATCCGCTTGTTTTGCCCTGTACGCTGGGCCGAATTTGCCGCTGCCGTAACCGTCAAAAGCAATGAATCTGCGTGTCTTGGGATCGATCGGAATATACATCTGCTCAGCAGTTTGCAACCATCTCGGGTTCGGCTTCCAACCAAGGACTCGACTCGCTTTGTCGGCTATTCTCAGGTTTATCACCGCTATGGCATTAGTGTACACCGAATTGTTAACGAGTTCTGCACTTTCATCCGGCGGCACTACTTGGTGAATCTCGTAGCGTCCCTTGCTCGGAATCCACTTTGCCTTGGCAACCCACCAATCGGCTGTTGCCTTGATTACGTGCCAGGCACGCGTCCTCAACCAATTTAGATCGCCTGTCGCAAGGAAATACTGCCATTGGGCAATGGCAACGTCACCGTTGATGTGACGTCCGTGGCGATACGGCAGCCCCTCAGGCGTGTCTTCGCGACCTGTATAACCCGACTCCCAGGCGTATTGTGCCCCGGGCATGCCTGACTCCCTTGCATTGATTATGGCCCCAGGAAGCGTATGGTAACGGTAATGAACAATGGACCTAGCAAGTTCAGGATGCTGAAGGATTAGGGCGGGGAAAATCCAAGTGTCGGCATCCCAGAAGACGTGTCCGCTGAATGCATTATTCGATAAACCCATTGGGGGTATACTCCATTTACTTCCTTCGCGTACGCTCGAAAGGATGTAGAACATGCAGCTATGTATAATTTGCTGCTGTTTTCTTGAACTCCCTACAGCTCGGATATCTTTTTGCCAGAGTTTTTCCCATGCTCTCTTATGCCGAATGATTGCACCGCCTTCGTCGCTAAGAACGTGCTCAAGAGCTGTTAGCGCTTCTCGCCGAGCACGCTCGGTGCTGGTAGAGGTAGATATTGAAACCCATTTTCTGACTTCGAACTTGACATTCTCGCGCACGCCGACGTTTGTAGGCACCACTGTGGCGATAGCCAGCGCAATCTTGCTTTGTTTGGTCTGGTAGACAGATAGCACCGCAGACCTACCACCCGTAAGTCTCAACAAAGCGCCGTTTAGTTTTACCAAGTTGGCTTCGGTGACGCTTTCAGAAGCTCCTATGCCTACGACACCACTAAAACTGGGCGTGAGCTCAGCTCTGATCAGCCCTATGTTAGGATCTGCGCGAGAGACTAACACCTGGATCTTTCCTGTGAGCATCTTTTTTTTCGCACGCCAGGTTGCATAAGTGGTGAAAATGCCTGTGCGCATATTGAGCGTCTGCTTGTAACCTGCCGTCTTATCGACAACAAACATCGTATTGCCATAGTAGAAACGCAGATCGCTCCATGTGGGAATTGGCGTCAGCTTTTCATTTTCGTAGAACCCTGCCGCAAAGCAGGGCAGCGGTTTCCCGCCTTGATTGCCCACACCATCCCCCATGAGTCGTGTGGAGATAAATCCGTTGGCTAAGAATGTCCCGTATTTATCCTCAGGGTTATAATTGACCAGTACCCAAGGGTCGTCATTCGAAGTATGCTTGGGTGCCGGCAGGCGAGCAGGAATAATCAGGAGAGCTATGACTATTGCAACAGCAACCGCAATGACGAGTAGACCTCGCAGCAAGCTCTTGCTCATCCACGTCCTCCGGTTTGCGTTAGGGTCTGACCAATAGCTCTAGTAAGGGCTCTATTCAGTCTTCCTTTTGGCGACAAAGAAGACTCGGTCCGAACGCCGTGTGGGTTTGCGAAGTCTGTAAGCGTGGAATGTATCCACCACGTAGAATCCGGCGTCTATAAGCCACTGCGTAAGCTCTTCAAGAGTGTGACCGCGCTGGTAGTGAATCTCCTTAAACTGATGCACTTCTCCGTCTTCGTCCAGAACTTCGAAGAGCATCTCGATACGACAGAGTCTGGTTTGATGGTCGTATTCGCTGGTCCACACATATCTCGGATTGGACGCCGGACTCAGATTTGCTTGATCGAAAAACTTGTGCTGCAAAGCGTAGACTGTGTTGACGTCAAAAATAAGCACGCCGCCAGGCACCAAGTGTTCGGCTATCCTCTTGAGAGCTTGAGCGGCCCTTTCTGGATCGGTGATGTAGTTGAGACTGTCGAACAAACAAACAGCCAATTCAAACTGTTTGCCTAGGTCAAGATCGGCTATGTCCTGAACAATATAATCTACCTGACCCCCTTTAGATCTCGCAACTTCCACCATAGCTGGCGATATATCGACGCCTACGACCTTGTAACCACGCTGGGCGAGAAGCTCGCTGACGTTGCCAGTGCCGCAAGCCAAGTCCAAAACAGTCAAGGGTCGGTAGTTGAGACGTTCGAGAATAGCTTCGATGTACGCCACCCACTGACGGTATGGAACGCTCGCCATCAGAGCATCGTAGTGTCTGGCGATAAGAGTGAACTGGGACTTATCTCCGCACATTCGGACGCAACCGCACTCACACGGGTCTAAGCTGAGATTTCTCCCACTACGCAGGTATTACCTTCGAGGAGCAAGTTCATTGCAGGTGACAAGAAGCCGGCGCCGGGTTCCGAACACCCATTGCAGCGTGCTGGCAGGCTAGAGGCACACAGTGTTCGTTTTCCCGGTCTGAGGGACAAACTCCGCGGGCAGGCACGTTTAGAAGAGCATTCCCTCAGCTAGGGTCGGCACCCTGTCCGATGTCAACTTCGGAACACTCCACCGCCCCAGTCGCCGGTTATATAAATGCTACCCTTGAAACCCTCAGCACACAATTAATCGCACAACGTATTTTTAATTAAAATCATCTATTGATCGGACGTAGTCCCTTGGTATTACACCACCCTGACCCCACAGTGAAGGGAAAAAGCGCCATATAGGAAAAGATAAATTAAATATAGCTGCGTTGGTTGTGGCAAGTTGCGATGCGTTGGCTAGACTGATTGACTCCGGTGACGTTTTCGAAGTGAATGGAAGATACCGGTCAAAAACTGCCTGAGAGCTTGCCAACCACGTCCAATGTGTGCTTCGTGAATAACACGAGTCTTACCCGATTCGTTATTGAGGAGAAATAAGATCTATGGCAACTAAGGAATTCCCCCTTGTTCCGCGCGATGTTGGAAGGGTTGAAACGCAACATCGCAGGATTTTTACTAAGATCCCGGTTCCGGAATCAATCCCGATACTTGAACAAATGCGTGCTGCAGAACCACAATCGATGGGAGGACAGCCCCCGATTATCTGGGATAGCGGCGAAGGTGCGCTGATTCGAGATCCTTACGGTAACCAATGGATAGACTTCAGCTCGGGTGTGCTGGTCACGGCGTGTGGTCATTCGCATCCGAGAATTGTAAAAGCCATTCAGGAAATGGCCGGCAAGCATCTATACCACGCTTATTGTTTTCCCACCGAGATACGAGCGCATTTGGTAGCCAAAATAAAAAGCCTCGTGCCGGAACCGCTGTCCAAGGTTTTCCTATTGACTACAGGCTCAGAAGCAATTGAATGCGCAATCAAGCTTGCGCGGACCTGGGGCTTGCGTGTCGGAGGACCGCGCAAGAAAGTACTTGTGAGCTTTGAGAACGCTTTCCACGGACGAACAATGGGCGCCCAGCTAGCAGGCGGCACACCAACCCTTAAGCAATGGCTAGGCGGACAATACCCAGACTTCGTTCAGGTGCCTTACCCCGATGGCTTTCGCTGCCCGGATACGTCGTTTGAGGTTTTTGCCCAAACTCTGGCAGAAAAAGGGATTGATCCCAACTGTGTGTGTGGGGTTCTAAGTGAAACGTATCAAGGCTGTAACGCGAAACTGATGCCCCGTGAATATGCTAAATCTCTGCGCCAGTGGTGTAACGAACACAAAGCTGTGTTCATATTCGATGAGGTCCAAGCTGGATTCGGGCGCACGGGCACACTGTTCGGATTCGAACACTACGGGGTAGTACCCGATATTGCGGTTTTCGGCAAGGGCATATCAGGGGGAATGCCTCTATCAGCAGTCGTAGGGACAGAAGAGTTGATGAACCAATACGGCCCCGGTGAGATGACTTCTACTCATTCAGCTAATCCTATTTGCGCCGCGGCAGCACTAGCTAATATTGAAACGATCCTAGAGGAAGGTCTTGTTGATAACGCCCGCCGGCTCGAGCCGGTTCTATTGGAATCCGGGCAAAGGATAATGAATTTGTCAGGTGGTCGAGTTGGCAGAGCAGACGGCGTGGGACTCGTAATGGCCCTGCAGTTCGTGGAACCCGGAACAACAAAGCCTGATCCCGAAACTGCGTGGAATGTGGTCCGCATGTGCGTGGAGCGCGGTGTAATGTTATTCGCTCCAGTGGGAGTAGGCGGAAGTGCTATTAAGATCAACCCGCCGTTGGTCATAAACGAAGAGCAATTGCGCGAAGGACTTGCTGTGGTAGAAGAGGCTGTCCGTGATGCTCTCGCCTGAACTACAAAGCTCCCAAGACAAACCTCACGTAATGCACGTATTGAGCCACACTCACTGGGATCGAGAGTGGTACCAGGAATTCCAAGGTTTTCGACAGCGGCTTGTTTATCAGATGGACGCACTAATGGATCTTCTGGAAGCACGTCCAGAGTATCGGTGCTTCCATCTGGACGGCCAAACTTGTTGTGTCCAGGACTACTTAGATATCCGACCCCAAAATAAGGAGAGGCTGCTTAGTCACATAAGGTCCGGCAGAATATTCGTCGGACCTTGGTTTGTGATGCCAGACGAACTGCTGCTGAGCGGCGAGAGTCTGGTGCGTAATCTTCTCCTGGGCCACCAACTCTGCCGCGAATGGAAAGTGAGTCCGATGAAAGTAGGCTACGTTACGGACGTGTTCGGCCACTGTTCCCAGCTTCCACAAATCCTGCATGGTTTTGGTATTGACAATGTCATTTTGCATCGAGGTACTTCAAACGAAGGCGAGAAATCGGAAATGGTCTGGGAAGGCGCCGACGGTAGCGAGCTCCTCCTAATTAAGGTTTATTTATACACCGGTTACCAAGACTTCTTACAGTACCGCGAAGCCTCTGAGAATGAGCTCCTCGAATATGAACGAAGGAAACACGAGCTCGCGACGACCAAAGTGCTCTTTGCACTTGACGGAAACGATCACGAGCCAGCCTACTGGGATATCCCGGAGCTCATAGATAGGGTAAATGGCGTTTTTCTGAAAACAAAATGTGTACACTCCTCACTCCCGGCGTTCTTGAGCGAACTCAAAAACGCACTGGGACCTAACTGGCAAGAAGGACTGAAGAGATTTAAAGGAGAGCTTCGTCGACCAAATAAGGAGGGGGCTTATGCTGAGGTATTCCATGGTACAGCATCAAGCAGAGTTTACTTGAAACAGGCAAATGATCTTCTCGAATACCTGCTTCCGCGATGTGCGGAACCCATGCATGCCTGGTCTCGGTTGCTAAGTGGTGATTCGCAGAAAGCTTTTCTAAACCTGGCATGGCGCTATATGCTTCTGTGCCACCCGCACGATTCTATCGTCGGCTGCTCGATTGACCAGGTACATAGAGACGTAATTTACAGATTCGATCAGGCACGCTGCATAGCCCTGAATTCCATTTGGGAAAGCGCGTTTGCGATAACAGACGCTTTGGATACTGCATCGCTGACAGACGAAGGCTATGCGGTCACGGTACACAATATGGCGTCTGTTGAAAAAGGTTCTGTAGTCAGGTTTTGGTTCTACGTCCCAGAGCCGATCTTTGAAGAGAAGACGCGCGCGGGCCTGGTACCTGCTTTGATAGACGAGCAAGGTTCTGTTGTCTGTTCTGAAATCAAGGATACGTCGAGAGAACCTTTCCCTATTCCGTTTGTGCACAAAATAAAAGCACCCACACCAAAGTTCGGCTGGATACCAGATGCGCTGATAACTCACATCCGATACGATGTGACAGCTCTAACGAGTATTCCTCCGATGGGATACAGAAGCTATCGGATAGCATTTCTAAAGAAACGTGCAGCTAATCCTCCTCTGCCGAATGAACTAATGCCGGTTCGCTGCAACAAGAATGAGCGATCAATCGAAAACCAATTCATAACCCTGCGCGCACACGAAAATGGCATGGTAGACATATACGACAAACGATCTGGCATCTGGTACGAGGGGCTTCACGAAATAGAAGATTGCGGAGATGCTGGCACCGGTTGGGACCACGTCTACCCTGAGCAAGACCTTCGGATTCTTTCATCACAACAAGTGGGTAACCGTGCAAGGATTCGTATAGAGCAAACCAGCCCACTGAGCGCAACGCTGCACATTGCCTACCGGCTGAGACTGCCAGTCGGGCTCTCATTGGACGGACGAAGTCGAAGTAAAAGGTTGACCTCAGTTCAGGTAAAGTCGATGTTCAGGTTAGATGCCGGCAGCAAACGTGTCGAATGCAAAACGATTGTCAATAACACTGCGAGAAACCATCGAATGCGGGTGCTATTCCCAACTGGTAGAAAAGCCGACGTGTGGTTTTGCGATACAGCCTTCGACTGTGTAACCAGGTCGATAAGACTGATGGACACCACCGGCTGGCAGGAACAAGACCGGGAAGAATCCCCAATAAAGAACTTCGCCGGCGTTCGAGACGAATCTGGAGGAATAGTTGTTATAACCAAGGGACTTTGTGAAGCCTGCGTCCGCGATGATACCAGACGCACTCTTGCCATAACCTTATTCAGAGCGTTTGAACAGCGAATCGGTGGGACGCGAACGATTGACAGTCAGATGCTCGGGAAAATAGAGTGCGAATATGCGTTGAGGCCGCTTAATTCGGATGACGAAGTATGGGAAATCTTCCGAGACACAGAAGAGTACAAGATGCCCCTTTTTCCACTGACGACACCATCGCATACAGGCTATCTTCCGCCGAAAAAGTCCTTTGTGCAAATCGATGGCAAAGTCGTCCTCTCAACCGTCAAGACCAGCGAGGATGAGACTGGGATCATTTTTCGATTCTTCAACCCCTTAGAGACTGAGCAACCCGTCACATTAGCTTTCGCCACACCCATTTCCGAAGCCTGGAAGTCTGATCTGTCTGAGTTCCCCAAGGATCTGCTGCCAGTATTTAACGGAAGGAAAATAGAGATCACCGCAAGAGGTAAGGAGATCGTAACGGTTAAACTTGTGCCAGAGGCAACGGATTTGCAGGTGTGTCATTATGAGTAGTCCGATGGAGATATGGCCACCGGTTGTCCGCCAAGTTCTTCTGATTCTAACGCCCGTAAGATAATCGCGGTGGGCACAGCTGCGACTTCTACATTGCACATCGGCTCGCCGCCATTCCGAATGCAATTGAGCCAATCGTCCAAAAGCGCAAAGTGACCTTTATCCGGCTGCTCCGGCAAGATTGAGTTGTCCCCGGATTCTAATGCCTCACGCTGCGACGCGAGTACGCGTTTATAGTAGCCCTCTATACCCTGCTCTTCTATGTGAGGATGACGGTCATCGGCAACACTGAACGTTGTTCGGAACGGCTCCCCCACAACACCAGCCACTCGCACTTCCATCAGATGATCGACAATTATTGCGCTTCCGTTGTGATAAATTTCGATCAGCTCCTTCGGGTAACCGAAACTGCCGAAGGCTGTTGCAAATATGGTCGCTAGTGAGCCGTCGTCGTACTCTATAGTCACAACGTGATTAGCCAGTCTGCTGCCGACGGTGCTGACTCTGATGGGTCTTGCGGGTATGAAACAGCAAGCCAAATCGGCAAAATGCGTCATTTCATTGATAAGAGCTCCGTGTGCAAACGCCCACCGCTTCCATGACCAGTAGTCGTCGTTAACACGAAGAAGAACCATTGTGGATTTTTCGCCTTCAAGCCTTGGGCGATCCGGACCTTCTCTGTCAAATCTCCACCTGGGTGCAACGGGTTTCAACCTGTGCTTTTGCAGTGCCTTGAGCGCATGGCGCACCGCCGGCGCGGCACGTCGGTTGTGGCCAACTTGGGTTTTAACGCCTGTTTCGCGGCAAACACGTAGTATTTTCTTCATCTCATCAAACGTGTCCGCTATGGGCTTCTCAATGTATAGATGTTTGCCAGAAAGCGCAAATAACTCGATCAGCGGCAGTCTGACTGTATGAGTAGTTGAAATCAAAACAGCTTCGCATCGAGGATCAGCAGCAACTTCGGCGGCGTCTGTTGTCAGTTTTCGTGGTTGAAACTTTTCCCCAACCTCACACAACACTTGAGTATTCACATCGCAGCACCAAAGCAACTCCAAACTCGGATGGCGCTTGATATTGGGCAGATGGAGATTCTGCGCCATCATGCCACACCCCACAACAGCTATACCAATCTTGTCCAACACACAGCCTCCGTTCAGTACACAGCGTTTGTCAGATCTCTTGCGTAGAGGGAGCGCGTGGAAAGCAATCGAACCCACCTGAGATCCTTGTCGGACATCGCACTAGTTTTGAAGACCAGGCAATCCGCCAGGCCTGATCCGCCCCGTAATGCGATTGAACAAGTTTAGAATTTCGCCGGCATCAACTCACGCCAGTGTCTAGCGCGACGAGTAGAGCAAGGCAGAGAAACAACCGCCTCACAAATAGTGCAGTTCTCCACAACCATCTCTTTGTTTTAACAGATCGACTGCCGTCAGAATGGCAGTTTTCATGCTTACAGGATTAGCAATGCCTTTCCACGCAATGTCCAACGCAGTTCCGTGGTCAACAGACGTCCTCAAAACTGGTAACCCTAAAGTGGCCGTAACAGTGCCGTAGAAGTCGCGGGTCTTGGCTGCAATGTGTCCCTGATCATGATAGAGCGAGATAACGCAGTCAAAGCGACCCTCAAGTGCCATGTGGAAAACCGAATCAGCACCGATTGGATCGGAGCAGTCGATACCTTCGGCTCGGGCTAGAGTTGCAGCCGGAATCAAATGTTTTTCTTCCTCATCGCCAAACTGTCCGCCATCGCTCGCGTGGGGATTTAGCGCCGCTAGACCTATTCGAGGTTTATTGAAGCCAAGGCTTCTCATGGCATCGTCGACCCGCTTGATGAATTTATATACGCGATCTTTGCTTACATAGTGCACTGCATCATGCAATGACATGTGCCTTGAGAGGAAGAAGATCCGCATTGCACCAGTTATGAACATAGTTATTGGGTCCGAACTACCGAAGTAAGCAGCCAGCATTTCCGTGTGTCCTATGTGCGGAACTCCAGCAAGCCGCAGGGATTCCTTATTTATGGGCGCGGTAGCAATCGCTTCTATCTGCCGCTCAAGTGCCAGTTCGCAGGCTTTCCTGATATATGCCTCAGCAGCTATACCTGCCTCTCGGCTAACCTGTCCTAGTCTGATATTATCAACCCCTTCTGTATCGATCGAGACAACCTCGACCTCGCTTGGTAAGTTGCTCAGCCCGACAACGCGGGTGCACCGATCGAGGATGATCCGACTTCCAATAACGACAGGCTTACACGATGAAAGCACCAGACGGTCAGACACCGCGGCGATTACGATTTCGGGTCCAATGCCCGCGGGATCGCCCATAGTGATAGCAACTCTGGGTTTTTCAAGTGAGGAAGTGTTTGACATATTCAAACCTCATGTTAGCCTGTTTGGCGGTGATTACCTCCAAACGCGGTTCGTGTTAGCCGATGATATGCAAGTGGTGATACGGGCACATGCTCGCGTTGACACAGCGTATAATCACCCGTATAATCCCGTTCGTCGGACACGGCACGGAGGACGTCTATGAAGGCACTCATACTGAGCGGTGGCAAAGGCACAAGGCTCAGACCAATTACCCACACTGGTGCCAAGCAGTTGGTGCCTGTCGCCAACAAGCCTATTCTGTTCTACGCGATAGAAGCGATCCGGGATGCAGGTATAACCGATATTGGAATAGTAGTAGGCGACACGCATGAGGAAATTAAGGCAGCTGTAGGCAGTGGCGAGAAGTTCGGGGTAAAGGTTACCTATATTCAGCAGGAAGCTCCATTAGGACTCGCACATGCAGTTAAGATTGCAGAACCTTTCCTTAAAGACGATCAGTTCGTAATGTTCCTGGGGGACAACCTTATCAAAGACGGCATTACCTCGCTTGTTGAAGCATACAAAAAGTCCCGTGCCAACTGTCAGATACTGCTGGCAAAGGTTCCAAACCCCCAGGATTTCGGCGTAGCCGTTCTAGAAGGTGGAAGGGCAGTAAAGCTTGTCGAAAAGCCTAAGGATCCGCCGTCCGATCTAGCCCTCGTGGGCGTTTACATGTTCGATCACCACATATTTGAAGCTGTCAACGCAATAAAACCTTCTGCAAGAGGCGAACTTGAGATAACTGACGCGATTCAATACCTAATTGACCACGGCTACCGCGTAGAAAGCCACCTAGTTACGGGTTGGTGGAAAGACACCGGAAATCTTGAAGCAATGTTGGAAGCGAACAGGTTAATTCTCGACACCCTGGAGACTAGCATTGAAGGAGATATAGACGAAGAATCGCAAATTGCCGGAAGAGTAAGTATAGGAAAAGGCACTAAGATTATACAAAGCTCTATACGTGGACCTGTAATCATCGGTGAGAACTGCCATATAGAGAATGCATTTGTTGGACCGTACACGTCGATCAATCACAACGTGACAATCGTAGCTAGCGAAGTAGAGCATAGCATTATTTTGGAAAACTGTACAATTCTTAACATTGGCAGTCGTTTAGAGGACAGTTTGCTGGGTAAGAACGTAAGGATAGAACGCAACGGCAGAAAACCCCGAGCTTATCGTATGATGCTAGGAGATAATAGCGCTGTAGGAGTGATTTGAACGGCGGCAGGCTCTGCGATCACCTAGTTTGAGGTTCTAAGGAAGATGATTGAAGGTGTAAAAATAAAACAACTCAAAAGACACGCAGATGAACGCGGTTACCTAATGGAAATGCTACGCTCAGACGACGAAATGTTTGGCAAGTTTGCCCAGGCATACGTTTCGCTCAACTATCCAGGAGTTATACGAGCGTGGCATTACCATAAGAAGCAGGACGATATTTGGGTATGCGTAAAAGGCATGATAAAAGCTGTTATCTACGATTCTCGAGAAGGTTCGCCAACTTACGGAGAGGTGAACGAGTTTTTCCTCGGTGATAACAATCCGATCATGCTCAAGATCCCGGTTGGGACTATGCATGGCTATAAGACAATAGGCATCGAACCTTCGCTGTTGATAAACTTTCCGTCGGAGCTTTACAATCCAAAAGAACCCGATGAGTATCGTGAGCCGTGGAACAGCGAAAAGATCCCTTATGATTGGGATATAAAGTTCACGTAAGCCAAAGGAACTTTCAAGTATGAAACATCTCCTAGTCACCGGTGGGGCCGGCTTCATTGGCAGTAATTTTGTTCGGTATATACTCCGGAAGTATCCGGACTTCAGGGTGACGGTGCTGGATGCCCTTACATATGCGGGACACACCGAAAACCTTGAGGATGTTTGGAATGATCCTCGTTTCCGCTTCATAAAGGGGGATATAAGAAACGCCAACGATGTAGAAGATCCCGTAAAGGAAGCAGATATTGTGGTAAACTTTGCTGCCGAAAGCCACGTTGACCGTTCGATATGCGATCCTGAGGCGTTTATTACCACTGACATTCTCGGCGTGTACACTTTGATGGAAGCCTGCCGAAGAAATCCGGTAGAGCTTTTCATCCAAATATCAACCGATGAAGTTTACGGCGACATAGAATCAGGATTTTCCAAGGAGACAGATCCGATTTCGCCCAACAGCCCGTACTCTGCGTCAAAGGCAGGCGGCGAATTGTTGGCACGCGCCTACTGGCGCACGTATGGCGTTCCAGTTGTGGTAACTCGAGGCTCGAACACATATGGGCCATATCAACAGCCGGAGAAGCTCATCCCGCTATTTGTAACAAATGCCTTGGAAGACAAACCTCTTCCCGTATACGGCGATGGAATGCAAATTAGAGACTGGCTGCATGTTTTGGATCACTGCTCAGGAATCGAGACCGTCATGCTAAAGGGGAAACCGGGTGAGGTCTACAACATAGGCGGCGACAATCTGCGCCCGAACATCGAAGTTGTTAAGATCATACTGGAAGTTACCGGCAAAGATGAAAGCTTAATACGCCATGTGGAGGACAGACCCGGACATGATCGCCGATACGCACTTGATTCCTCGAAATTGCTTTCGCTGGGATGGCGCCGCGAACACGATTTTGATACCGGCATCCGCGAAACGATCCGTTGGTACATGGAGAACCAAGATTGGTGGCGAAAGATAAAGGAGAGTGAAGAGCACAAGAGGTTCGCGGAGAAATGGTATGCCACACGCAAATAGCTCGGCTTCCGTCAGCATCGGAGTTGTAACTAAGAACGTCGTATCGCTCCGAAAAGAACCTGATGACAAGTCTGAACGCGTGACCCAGGCGATAATAGGTCAGCCGGTTTATATCGAGGCTGGCCAAGGGAGTTGGTACTTCGTGAAGACCTGGGATACATACCGAGGGTGGATTCCCTCGCATGCAATCCGGAAAATCGAAGGAAACAAACCATACGCCTCAAGCGGCAACGTGGCAATTACTCGCAACCTCTTCGTTGAGATATTTCAAGAACCTCACGACGATTCTATAATCGTCACCAGAGTACCTATCAGCAGCGAACTTGAAGTTGTCGATCTTACCTCCAACGACTGGGTAGAGCTGCAGTTGCCAGACGGCAGCATAGGCTTCATTCGGCGATCGGAAGCCAGGCTAGTTAACAGAAGCATTGCTCAGACTATCCCCCTACCCGACCCCAAAAGACTGGTTGAAACGGCTCTTAGGTTCATAGGAACACCTTATCTCTGGGGCGGAACAACGCCTTTCGGCATAGATTGTTCTGGATTTGTTCAGTTAGTACACAGAATCCACAGTGTGACACTGTTGCGGGATGCACATATGCAGGCTGCCGACGAAAGAGCAATCCCGATAACTCGAGAGGAACTGCGAGCAGGTGATCTGGTGTTCTTTGGAAGTGGCAAAGATCCGGAGTTCGACAAGGTAACACACGTCGGCCTAGCTTTAGACAGCGAAAAATTCATACATTCCTCTGGGCATTCAGGTGTAATTGTCAGCCCATTTACGGATGAGTCATACGGGCCAAGGTATTGGGGTGCTCGAAGGATGAGACTCTCCACGCTAGACTTGGGCGGCGGCGCTCCGCAAGACTGAAGGCGGATCACCGCGAGCAGTCCTGCGCCATAATTTTTTACACTGTGAAGTCTGTGCACCTATGTAAGAGGAAAACCAACAGCAATCCGCTAAGGAACCCCTGCAATGAAAACAATCGAAGCAGATCTCCGTGATATTAAGGATCGCATTGCATCAGCATTGGGAATCGTAAACGATTCGATTTCAGATGTGGAATCCCCAGAAAACCGTCAGCGCCTGATGCAAGCTGCTGAACAACTGCACAGTTGCGCAGATGAGATACAGAGAATACTAGTAAGAATAAAGCCTAGATAAGATAGACCAGGTCTAAACCCACGAGACGGGAATCGTGCAAATCACTAAGCGAGCTTTGGGGTCATCGCAATAATTCGCATGAAAGGAATACGAGAGTGTTTCCAAACCCATGCGACTTAAGTCCGGCAAAGTGAACGGTCTGCATCAAATGAAGCTCGCTCCCACCAAAAACGCTTCAGTAAATGAGATTTGTCGTAGCCTAAGGCTCGAAGATGGGCACAGGCGAACGTTTGTGTTGCGAGCTCTCCATCATTTGGAGAACGCGTTCCACCGACTGAGGGTTGCAATCCTGTACATTACCCGTTTCTATAGACTGCAGCACGGTGTCCAGCTCTGCATATGACATACCGATTTCGTCTTCGTCAGTTTGACCTGTCCATAGATCCGCAGTGGGTGGTTTTTGGATTATTTCCTCGGGAACACCGAGGACACTCGCTAACTCGTAGACCTGATACTTGTAAAGACCGGCAAGCGGCTGCAGATCGCAAGCGTTGTCACCCCATTTTGTGAAGTATCCCACCAGTCTTTCAGACTTATTAGATGTTCCACAAACCAAATAACCGTTGGATTGAGCTGCGCAGTAGAGCGCTGTCATCCTAAGCCGCGGTGCGACATTAGCAATTGCCAAACGGGACTTATTATGAGGCACAGCTGCTAACAAAGCTTCGTAAGCAGGCGTCAAGTCAGTCACATGCGTTCGGACGCCGAAATGCTCTGCCACTCTCAGAGCATCTTGGGCAGCTTCTGGACTTGAGTGGCATGGCATTATTAGCCCGAGAACGTTGTCCCCGCACGCCATTTTCGCCAATCCGGCTACAACTGATGAATCCAGCCCCCCGCTCATTCCGAATACCAATCCGCGTGCGTCAGCGGCTTCAACCCTGTAACGCAACCAATTAGCTATCCGCTGTGCAAGGTCCGCTGAAATGGATGTTGTGTGTGTATGTCGCTTCTCGTACACAGTGCTCTTCCTCCAACAAACTGTTGATGTTTAGAATTGTACAACCCGCTTGTTACAATTATGTTACTGCTTCGTTGCAGTACTGTTCTGTCAAACCCATACGTTCGGCTGGAACACCGTCAAAAACTTCCGAAGCACATCATAACGATCAGCTCTCTTCTATTAAATCGCAATCGCCTCTTTCTGCGTAAATACATTATCATCCCTTAACAGACAGAGGAAATAAGTAGGTCTGCTATAGGAGGTCGAAGTTGATGTTGACACATATTGGGGATTCGGTTTAGAATAAGCCGGCGTGTGCTTCACCTCCCCGTCTCTGATGGCATACACGCCGACAACTGAATACAAAACCGAATAGCGGAACAACTTGGCGCCTAATCTCGCAGTGAGAGCGGAGGACCCACTCAAAAGGGGCGAATCGATAATCGAGAGGTTTTCTTCCGACCTTAGCCCGTCAGCTAACTCCGTAGGCGCGGCAGGAAGACTCTCAGACTAAAAAGGCTGCGGCCCAGTTCGCAGCCTTTTGCAATAACTAACCAAGACCAGCTACGACAATGCGATTTGTGCAATTTGCTGACTGTCACGTCGATTCTGCCGCGGGCGGTGCACTTTCGCTAACCAATGAGAAAAAGGCTGTTCTGCGCGAGGACATTAGGCGATCGGTAGCGTCTGCGTGTCAGCTAGCGATAGACACTCAAGCTGATCTCGTTCTAATACCAGGCGATTTGTTCGACTTTGAGTCGGTAACACCTGAGAGTATTTCATTCATTGCTGACCAGCTCGCCGGACTTGCGCCGCGGCCGGTTCTGATATCCCCAGGAAACCACGACAGTCTGCGTGCCGGAAGTCCATACTTGCCGACGTCAGTTGCCAACTGGCCACAGAACGTACATATCTTTACCTCACAGACGTTTGAAAGCGTGGTGTTAACTGACATCGGTTGCTCGGTTACCGGCATTGCCCACGCCCACCGTGGAATAATACAACGTATGCTGACCGATATTATTCCCCGCACCGAAGCCGATATCAATATACTTCTGTTCCACGGCTCCAGAGATGGGTTCAAACCCAGTGATAAAGAAAACGTTTTGCCTTTTTCAGATATGGAACTGGCACAGCAAGGCTTTACTTACGCCGCCATTGGTCATTACCACTCATATTCATGCATAACCGATTCTTCGGGCAGGATAATGGGAGCTTATTCCGGATGCACTCAGGGACGCGGTCTTGACGAGACAGGTGAAAAGGTGGCAATAGTCGGCGCCATCGACTCATCCGGGCAGGTCACCCTTGACACAATCGAAGTAGGTCAAAGGCGAATTGTAGACGTCGTGGTCAACCTGACCGGAGCGCGCTCATACGAGTCTGTCCTAGAGAAGGTGGCGAAAAGTGTAGAATCGTGCGGAGCGCGGTTCCAAGACATAATTGCAATAAATTTGACTGGCACTCTCAGATGCGATGTCGACATCGGTGCAATAGAATCTGAGTTCTCGAGTAAGTACTTCCACGTTCGAGTAAGAGCAGCGAACCTAACTACTGACTATGATGCTGAAATTGCATTGACAGAATCCGCGGCGGCTTCGATTCGCGCAGCCTTCCTACGCAGAATGCTTGAACTGAAAAGGTCTGCAACCAGTAAAGAAGAGCTGGCAACAGTAGAAGACGCCACCTACTACGGCCTGCGTGCTCTGGACGGCCGACCTTTGGAGCCACGAGATGTGGATTGAGTCCATAAGCATCCCAGGCTTCGGCTGCATTAACGATCGTCACATCAAGTTTCCCAAAGGGCGACTATGTCTAATCATAGATGAGAACGAACGTGGCAAATCGACACTGATAGCGGCAATTCTCGCCGCTTTGTGCGGCTTTCCTTCCAAGCGCACATCTAAAGGCAAAATCAAGCCGATAGACGCGTTCAGACCTTGGTCCGGTGAATCATACGCCGTGGAGCTGGTATTTGAAACAGGTGGAACACGTTACCAGGTGTTGCGAGACTTTGCTGAAAGTAAGTTCACGGTTCGAGACCTCCGCACAAACCGCGAAGTGACAGCTGAATGCCATAGTGATCTTGCTTACCACTTTTTTCTCTTGCCACGAGAGGACTACGAGCGAATAGCTCTTATTTCTGGCAAGGAAGTAAGCTATTTCGATCCATCAGCCACAATCCGCGAAAAGCTTATGGTTGTCATCGAAGGCTCCGAACACTCCCAAGGCGCTGAACGGGCATTGGAGATTCTGAACAGTGCGGTATATCACCTTAATTCAAGAGATATAAAGCCTAAAACTGCTCTCGATCGCATCAAAGAAGGAATAGATCAGAGATCGCGCGAGCTAAGGGAGCTAGATTCAGAGCTGGAGGCCGCATCTCAAGATGTGCGGGAGATGGAGCAGCTGCGCATGCAGCGAGATGAGCTGGAAACACGTCTGGCTGATCTAGACATAAGGTATGCAGCCAGCAGACTTGCGGAAATTAAGAAATCAGTCACCACTGCTCAGCAAGATCTGGCGCGACGGGAAGAACTGATAGCTGAGATGAAGCAGCTCGAAAGATATGCTAGCTTTCCCGCTGAGAGGAAGGAGCAGATCTCCAATGCGGCTATTCGATTGAGCGAAATTCAGAATCAGATTGCTGAGCGTCAAGCAGACGTTCGGCGAGTCTGCACTGAAGCAGATGAACTCCGAAACCGCGTGAACACGCGCAAGCATCTGGCGGCTGCAAGCCGCCAAAACCTTCCAGGACTCTACGATGCACGTGGAAGAATTTCCAATGCGGCGGCCACACTTGATAATGCAAAACGCCGGGTTCAAACCCAAAAAGCAAGGGCTGATCGCTACAATTGGTTGGGCAAAGTGCTGCTTCTCGCCGCCTCGCCGCTCTTACTAGCCGTCTTAATTGCTCTTATAGCTCGCAACTTTCAACTGGGTGTAGCTCTGAAACTGGGTCTGCCAGCGTTGTTGGCGGCTGTAGCTGGGCTCTGCTTATACTGGCGAGCGTTCAGAGTGCGCTCGGAAGCCGAACTAGCACTTCAATACGCGGAAAATAGCTACGAGCAAGTCAGCAATTCCATAGCCACAGAATTGTCGCTTCTCGGCACATACGTAGAAGGCAGTTCCGAGGTAGCCCCCTTACTTGAGAAAACCATTCGAGAACTAGAAATACATTTGGAGGAACAATCTAAGCTTGCTGAATTAGAGCGGGAGCTTGCCTCACTTGAACGCAGCATTACGGATCTTCGCACGCGCGAAAAGCAAGAGCGTGAAATCATAGACTCCATCCTGGCAGAAGCTGGCATATCTGCTAAGTATCCGCTTGAGCAGGCTTTGCTGTCGTTTAAAGAAGGCTGTAACCGCTATGAGCGTTACTGGCAGATAAAGAAATCGGAACTGCCAACCCTAGAAGACCGTATTATTCCCGACATCGAATTGTCTCGACTCCAAGAAGAATCAGAGAAGCTAGCCAAACAGCTCTCTAATCAGCCAGTTCAAACATATGAGCAGTCATCACTCGAGATAGACGCTGAACGACAGAAGGTCCGGCGTCAGTTGGATGAAATCGCGGGGTTAATAAGTGAATGCGAGCGGAAAGTCGGCGTTGTAGTCGAAAACTACAAACGCAGATACTCAGCAGCTCAAGCCGAACTGGAAGCCCTGCGCTTAGAGCTCAAACGAGCAACTAGGTTCGCGGAAGCACTCCAATTGGCTGAAAAAGTGCTGGGCGAAGTTGTTTCAGAAGCAAGATTGCGCTGGGCTGATGTCTTGAATCGTCGAGCTTCCGTAATACTTCCCCATCTGAACCCGGAGTACCAAGATCTGCGATTTGACGATAGTCTAGCCTTCACTGTTCGGCGCGTCTCAGATGACCGTGTGGTTGAGAAAGCAACCATCGACGCGTGTCTTTCTACGGGTGCTAAAGACCAAATCTACCTGGCGGTTCGCCTGGCGTGCTGCTGCGAGTTGTCTGCGTCAGGTGAAATACTACCAATTATACTCGACGACGCCTTAATAGCTTTTGACGACGAGCGCTTCGAGCGAACGTTGCGGTACTTAGCCGAACAACTATCAACTAATCAGCAGGTTATCATGCTCACGTGCCACCGTGCGCGACACGAACGTCTCTCGGACCGAGACTGGTTCCGGAATCGAGTAACAGTGCTAAACTTGAATTGACGATTCATTCCCGCTTGGATAGAATCGACCTGTGGCAATCTACGCAATATCAGATCTTCACCTTTCCCACGATGTAAAAAAACCGATGCACGTATTCGGGGAACACTGGAGAGACCACGCCGAAAGAATTGCAGCTAACTGGGATACCATAGTCAGACCAGAGGACGTGGTTATAGTAGCCGGCGACCATTCGTGGGCGCTCAAGTTCGATCAGGCAAAACCCGACATCGACTTCATTGCAGCTAGGCCAGGACGCAAACTGCTCATCCGTGGAAACCACGACTATTGGTGGAGACGAGAAGCAACGAATAAAATACGATCGCAAATGCCTCCTGGCATCGAGCTCGTGCACGGCAACGCTATCCTAATCGACGGAGTTGGCATAACCGGTACACGAGGCTGGCGTATTGAGTTGGACGAGGATCAAGACGCAGGAGATGAGAGAGTTCTGCGACGCGAACTGATGTATCTGGAGAGAGGTTTAAAGCAAATCCCTCAACACGTCATCAAAAAAATCGTGGCGCTCCACTATCCGCCATTCAATGCCGACCTGGAACCCAACGCCTTTGCTGACCTTCTGAAAAAGTACCAAGTGGATCTCGTAGTTTACGGACACGTCCACACGGGTTACTATCTTGAAGGCAACGTTAACGGGATCGAATACCGCCTTGTATCAGCGGACCATGTGGGCTTCACGCCGGTGAGAATTAGTTGAAATCATTATCCAAGCCATTTCTTCAGCCAGCGTATAACCTCTTGCCTCATCGCGTGAGTCTCAATATGTCCGCAAGGATAACGCAACAACTTCCAGGCGTCCGGAGCGCCCAAAGACTCGTATACCATTCGCAGTTCTGCATCGATTCGGTCAAGCCCATGTGGGGGTGTGAGTACGTCATAGTTACCAGCTAGGGCCAGATGCGGTCTGGGCGCTATCAGCGCGTTGATTTTGGCTGTAGTCCATTCCTTGAGCAAACCTGGCACGTAGTAGTATAGCCCGTGCGAGTCCAATCCTCTAATGTCAATTAAGGCGTGAAAGTCAGTGAGACAGCAGATGTCCACGCAGCAAGCGATGCGCTCATCTAACGCCGCCGTCCACCACGCCATTGTGGAACCCATACTAATACCTAAGGTGCCGATGCGAGATTTATCAACGTCATCGCGGGCACATAGGTAGTCCACGGCTTTGATACTGTCATAGACCATCATTCCCCAGAGCACTTGACCCCGCCAGAGCATCTCTTTGAACACTGCGCTCTCGGGGCGACCCCAACGGTGACCAAAGCACCATGTATCGATACACAGAGCGTTATAACCCATCGACGTCAGAACCTCCGCGTAGGGCGGGTTCTGAAGTGCAGGACGTCCTGAGACTAACTCTTCCTTGCCAAGTTTGTAATCGCCTCCGTGCGCGTGGTTATACAGAATAGTCGGCCGTGGGCCGGAATCGGAAGTGTTCTTGGGTTTCACAAAGTAAGCTGGCACAGGCTCGATTCCATTCAGATCAAGCGTCAGAATTTCGAGTACGTAGATATCACGATCTTGTTCGTCGACGAGATCTGAGCTGATGGGTCTATCGCGCGGGGGCAGATCTCCTAACAGTGCATAAAGCGCATCACGGTCCGATTGCATATGTTTGGTCCTCCTTAATAAGGTTTCGAGTTTGGCTCCTAGTCTTCTTCGATGGCGACAACTCGGGCAGGTGCACCATCTGCACCTAACAGCTTCAACGGTAGCACTATGAGGTACACGCGATTCATTGTTAGTTCTTGAAGATTCGCGAGTGATTCGACAAGCACGACACCCCGTGAAAGCAATATCTCGTGGGTTTGACGATGCTTAACTGGATGTGTGGATGGCTGCTCGATTCCAAGAAGCCCAATCCTCCGAGATGCTAACCACTCGGCTGCCTCTTCAGATATCCCTGGAAAATCGGTAAAGTATCGCGGTTGGCCAAAGTATTTTCCCCAACCTGTGCATAACAGTAATCGCGATCCCTCTCCGATCTGCTTCTCGAATGCGCGCAGATCTGAAACGCCAATCTCGGAGCACTCGCTTTTCCTAGGCAGATCTAGGACTTGTGCCCATCCGATCAAACTTCCGATATCAAGCTGGTCTACACTTATTCCTTGAGGCATAAGGTGACGCGGAGCATCCACGTGGGTGCCTGTATGGGTGCCGATCGTAACCTTCGATACCAGATATTGCTTTTCCGCTCCCAGGGCTGAAGGTCGTATTATTACTTCGGGATCCCCGGGGAACACTGGCATTGCGTTGGTGACTACATGGGTGAGGTCAATTATCCGTGCCACAGCTCCGACATGATAGTTCTCAGATGAGAATAACTCAAGAGAAGGAATTTGGGCTCGCGTATTTTTAGGTATTAATGCCAGAGGTGAAACTGTTCCGAGGGAGGTCGATTGACATGGCAAAGGTATTGGTTGTCTATTATTCCCGATCAGGAAACACTGAAAAAATGGCAAACTTGATTGCCGAAGGTATAACAGCTGGCGGAGTTGACGTCGATGTAAAACGCGTCGAGCAAACAACGCCGGAAGACTTGCTCAATTATGACGGCATTGTTGCAGGCAGTCCCACTTATTACGGATCAATGGCGTGGGAACTGAAAAAACTTTTTGACGAGAGCGTGCGCTACCATGGAAGACTGGACGGCAAAGTAGGAGCAGCATTCTCTAGCGCAGCGAATATTGGTGGCGGAAATGAGACCACCATACTAGACATCCTAAACGCAATGCTTATCCACGGAATGATCATCCAGGGTGATCCGCAGGGCGATCACTACGGCCGAGTATCGATCAACGCTCCGGATCAGCGAGTGGAGACTCAGTGTCGGCGGATGGGAGAACGAGTGGCTGCTCTGGTGAAGAAAGTCACAGGATAAAATATTTTCGAGAAGCATGAAGTGCATACTGTGATTACAGTGAAAGTGGTGAGGGGCAACCTGGTGCTAGCGTGTATACTGATTGCCCTGTCGGCTCTGGGCGACGCAGAACAGCGCAAGGAGAATGGTTATCGAGGGATCTGGTACGCAAACCAGCCTTCGGGAGACGAGTACGGCTGGAAGTACAGCGGTGGAATGGCTGTTTTCTGCGCAAAACACCTTCCTATGGCTGTCTACTCGCCCAGGGCCGAGAAGACCTTTTTCGTTTACGGCGGTTCGCCGGGACCGGATTCACCAGACTTGCTCATAATGGCAAGTTATTATGATCACAAATCGGGTACGGTTCCAAGACCAACGGTTGTAATGCAGAAGAACACAGGGCACGATCCGGGCGACGCTCACCACAACCCGACGATCGCGATAGATGATGATGGTTACGTTTGGGTGTTTGCGCCGTCGCACGGTCGAAAAGATGCATTCATATTCCGAAGCACTACACCGTATTCCGTGGATTGCTTCGAGCAAGTGCTGCAGAAGGAGTTTAGCTATCCGCAGCCGTTTTACTACCCCGGTTTTGGATTCATGCTGCTCTTCACGAAGTACACCGCCGGACGGGAACTGTATGTGAGCACCAGTCCAGACGGCAAAACTTGGTCTGAGGACCGCAAGATTGTTGGATTTGGCGGTCACTACCAAGTAAGCTGGTCGTGGCAGAATAAGCGCGGCACTGCTTTCGACTGGCATCCTCCTGGCGTAGGTCTAAATGGAAGAACGAACCTGTACTATATGGAATCAGCTGACTTCGGTAAGACATGGACTAACGCTGCCGGCATACCTTTGAATACACCACTTGGCTCCCCAGCAAATGAGGCCCTGGTGCACGATTATCATCAAAGCGAAAAGCTCCTTGTTTATGTTAAGGACTTGAATTTCGACGCTCAAGGCCGGCCAATCGTATTATACGTGCTCAGTAAGGGCTATGAATCAGGCCCTAAGAACGGGCTTCGGCTCTGGACTGTCGCTCACTGGAAAGGCTCTAAGTGGGATATTCACACCGTCACTACGTCCGACCACAACTACGACACTGGGGCAATTTGGGTTGAGGAGGACGGCACCTGGCGAGTCGTGGCGCCAACAGAATCAGGGCCGCAACCGTGGGGATGCGGAGGAGAAGTTGTGATCTGGAAGTCAACTGATGAAGGGAAAACTTGGATGAGGGAGCGGCAAGTCACAAGGAACAGCCGGCTAAACAATAACAATTGCCGCCGCCCCATAAACGCCCACCCTGATTTCTACACGATTTGGTGCGACGGTAACCCGTTCGAACGATCAGAGTGCAGGCTTTATTTTTCCAATCGGGCAGGAGATAAAGTTTGGATGCTACCTGAAAAGATGTCACATAATACTGAAAAACCTTCACCCGTGGACTAGCTTTATACACCGCCCGAACGGTTAGCACCGCATACCATCAGGTGATTGGTATTGATACCGCCGCGCCATAGGTTCTCAGGTCAATGTCCAAAAGCGCACCCGCTAGCAGGAGGAGCTCAGTGCGGGCTCGCATAATGAAAAATCGAACAATGGCTAACATTTTGCCAAACTATCGAGCAACTGCGTGAGGAGGTTCTATCTGAAGTGATCGGACAAACTAGCCTGGCATCTCTACCCAAGCTTCGAGATTATGTTAGCAAACGGATATCGAGCTACGACACGAGAGGGGGTAACGCCGATGCGTGGCGCATACAGCCCGGCGAGAAAAGAGTTCTTGCAGACATCAGCGGACCGGGTTGCATCAAGCATATATGGATGACACTCGGAATAAAGAACGAAGACTACTGTCGACGCATAGTACTTAGAATGTATTGGGACAATTGTCCTGAGCCGAGTGTTGAGTGTCCCATTGGTGATTTCTTCGGATTGGGCCACGGTATGCGCAAGAACTTCATAACACTTCCCTTGCAAATGAGCCCTCAAAACGGAAAAGGTTTTAACAGCTGGTGGCCAATGCCTTTCAAGGAAAGGGCGGTTATTGAGGTCGAGAATCAGGGACAGGAAGACTACGCGCACTATTTCTACATAGACTATGAGCTCTACCCGTCCGTGGAAGCTGTAAAGGATCTAGCGTATTTCCACGTCCAATGGCGGAGAGAAGCAGATACGAAGGGTTGGGCTTTCGAAGAAGGAAGGAGCTATGCCGATCGCTCAATACAAGACGATCCGAGGTTTTTCAACACATCAGGGGAACACAACTACGTTATCTGCGAAGTAGAGGGCGACGGCATATATTGCGGTGCCCATCTGGACATTGATTGCTTCCAGCGAAATCCCAACGATTGGTACGGCGAAGGCGACGACATGATATTTATCGATGGTGAAGAATGGCCTCCGAGCTTGCACGGAACGGGAACTGAGGACTGGTTCCACTGTGCCTATTGTCCAACCCAGGAGTACAACGCTCCGTATCACGGCGTAATCCTGTATTCGGGCAACGACAACTGGAGATGGAAGGGCAAGAATACCGTATACCGATATCACATCGAAGATCCGATAAGGTTTCGCAAGAGCATTCGCGTTACCATCGAACACGGCCACGCAAACAAGTTGTCAAACGATTACTCGAGCACTGCGTATTACTATCTCTCTAAGCCAAAGAGAGGCGGCCCGCCCTTGCCACCAGTTGAGGAACGCTTGCCAAGACCCAACGAGCCGCAGTACGAGCCGAAAAAGAAGTAACACGAGATCATAAACTACGGAACGGTACAAGCAAGCTCCAGGCCTCTTGACCTGGGGCTTGTTCGTAATATTTTGCACTCCTTGCATCTAATATCAACCGACACGAGTGTAGCAGTTGCGTGCACTTTGCGAAGCATCTTCTTAATGAGGCGTCATACGCTCAGCCCATTTGAATGTCTGTGGTGTCCCGCCCATCTCCGGTCTCTGTTGCATCACGAGTGCTTCTCGTGTTGACAGTAACTGGGTGTAGGCATATAATTAACGCGGTCATCCGTGACCGTAGCAGCCGCAGACCTCGCCTTCACGCAGAAGAGCACAGAAGACGAGCGGCGGCATTTATTTTGCGTAGAGGAGGAAAGACCTATGCAGCGCAATCATTGTTCCCTGCCGATCCTTGCAAAGCTGCTAACTGCCAGTGTGGCGGTCGCAGTTCTACTTTTGCTGGTTACTCCTGCAGCCTTTGCTGGTGAAGCAATTGAACTACCCGATTTCAGCAAACTCGATATCATGTGGCCTGCCGTAGGCATAGTCTTCGCGTGCGCGGTTCTGGGATTGCTGTTCGGTGCCGCATGGTTCAGAGCCATTATGAAAGAAGACCCTGGTTCGCGCGGTATGCAAGCTGTCTCTGCAGCGGTGCAGGAAGGTGCCTGGGCCTACCTCAAGCGGCAGATGAAAACGATGATTTGGTTCGTTATAATCATCGCCATCGGGTTGTATTTCCTCTACAAGCCGCTGCCTGAGTTTGGAAGCAAAGATATTAGACTCAACGCAATTCCGGTTTACGCGGGCGTATCGATAGCGTTTGTGTTAGGTGTAGCTGCATCTTATATAGCAGGCCTTGTCGGCATGATGATGGCTGTCCGAGCGAACGTGAGAGTGGCCAATGCTGCGTTGTCCAGCTTCCGAAAGGCGCTGTATGTTGCATTCCGTGCAGGTGGCGTTTCCGGCATGGCCACTGTAGGACTTGGACTGCTAGGCGCCTGCCTTGTTTTCTTTTTCTTTGGCAAAGAGTCGATGAAGGTACTCGTGGGCTTTGGGTTCGGAGGCTGTCTTGCGGCGCTGTTTATGAGAATAGGCGGCGGCATATATACCAAGGCTGCAGACGTGGGTGCTGATTTAGTCGGTAAGATCGAAAAGAACATACCCGAGGACGATCCTCGCAATGCGGCAACTATAGCGGACAACGTCGGTGACAACGTCGGCGACTGCGCCGGTATGGCAGCTGATGTGTTCGAAAGCTACGAGGTAACTCTTGTTGCTGCCATCATTCTTGGTGCTGCTGCAGCTGCGGCAGTTGGCGGCGGAGCCGCTGTTCTTGCTTTGGTGGTTTACCCCCTTCTAATGAGGGCCGTCGGTGTTATTGCTTCGATTATCGGCGTCTACTCGGTTCGAGGTAGAGACGATATAGATATGGATCCCATGCAACCTATTAACGTAGGTTTTTGGGTATCTGCGTTGTTCGGAATAATAGGGTTCTACCTTGTGTCATACTACGTGTTCGCTGTAAGGATACCGATAGAGGGCTTTGAATGGTGGAGGTTTGCCACGGCTAATCTGGTAGGTATCCTACTTGCGCTGGTGATAGGCCGACTTACTGAGTACTTCACCTCTACTCGATACAAGCCAGTACAAGAGACTGCCAAAGCTGCCAAGACCGGTCCGGCGACCGTTATCCTGACAGGATTTGCATCCGGCTTAGAATCGAGCGTATGGGGTATAGTTGCCATCTGTTTGACTATCCTCGCCGCTATGCTCTTGTTCAAGGGTGATCCTGCACTAGCAGCATACGGAATCGCGCTTTCCGGCCTCGGACTTCTCTCTACAACTGGCTTCATGCTTGCGATGGATACCTACGGACCCATTTCAGACAATGCAAACGGTATATTCGAGATGTCTGGGGCACTAAAGGATGCAGGGGAAGATTCCAATGCTCACAAGATAGTTGCCAAGCTGGATGCGGTGGGCAACACCACCAAGGCACTGACTAAGGGACTAGCTATTGCCACCGCGGTTATTGCTGCCACTGCGCTTTTCAGGTCGTTCATGGCAGACGCGAATTTGCTGGAGGTAGGATTGCGGATAGACTGGACACAGGTATTCATTGGGCTTCTAATCGGCGGCGCAGTTCCCTTCCTATTCTGCTCGTTCGCGATAAACGCTGTCAGTCGAGCCGCATTCCAGTTGGTGGAGGAGGTTCGGCGGCAGTTCCGCGAGATAGTGGGTATAATGGATTACGATCCTCGCTCCGGCTCAGACAAGGGCAAGCCTGATTATCAGCGATGTGTCGAGATCTCGACCGCAGCAGCGCAGAAAGAGCTTCTAAGTCCTGCCGTGCTTGCCGTAAGCGCTCCGATTCTGGTCGGGTTTGGTTTGGGCTACGAAGACCCAGTAAAAGGAGCTGCTGCGTTGGGCGGATTCTTGGCTGGTGCCATTTTGTCGGGACAGCTAATGGCGGTGCTGCTTGCCAACACCGGTGGGCTCTGGGATAACGCCAAGAAGACCATAGAGGCAGGTATGTTCGGTGGCAAGGGAACAGACGAACACAAAGCAGGTGTGGTAGGCGACACAGTTGGAGATCCGTTCAAAGACACCGCCGGCCCCGCCTTAAACCCGCTCATAAAGGTTATGAACCTTGTGGCTATATTGGTCGCCCCGATTGCTATCCAGCCTATTTCGAACGCAGCTAGAACGGCAATTGTCGTCGTAGCAGTTCTAGCTCTTGCTGGAGCCACTCTGTGGTCGAAGCGGGGAGGTTTGGAGGCCGAAACGGGCGAGACTTCCGGAAGTTCCGGCGAAGCACTTGAAGAAAAAGAACCTTCAGCGGTGTAGGTCTGAGCTCTGTGCATTATGTGGGTCCTATGGGTCTACTCGACCCATAGGACCCTTTATTTACGGGTGGAGAAAGTGTCCTTTCGGGAATCCCCCTCAAGATCCCGCACTGCAGCATAAGAACGCCCGCCATTAAGTTTGACAGGTAGCGCCTCAACGGGTAGAATAGATAGGCATTTGTCCGCTAGGACGGTGCATCACCTGGCGGACTTAAAACAAAACAAGGAGGGATAGTGCAGAAATGGCGGTAAAAGTCGGAATCAACGGTTTCGGAAGGATTGGGCGACTGACTCTTCGAGCGATCCTTCAGAAGTACCCCAATGACATCGAGGTCGTTGCGATAAACGATCTTTTCGATTCTAAGACTAACGCTCACCTGTTCAAGTATGACACAAACTACGGCCCCTGGCCCGGGGAAGTGATAGCAGAAGACGATACCATAATAGTTGATGGCCGAAAGATCAAGGTATATGCAGAGAAAGATCCTAGCAAGATTCAATGGCAGGACCACGGTGTTCAGATAGTTGTTGAGTCCACCGGAGCGTTCACGGATGCCAAGCCAGATCCCGAAAAGGGCAAACCTGGTGCATCAGCTCACCTGCACGACACCGTCAAGAAAGTAATAATTACCGCACCTGCCAAGAATGAAGACGCGACGATAGTGATGGGCGTTAACGAGAACGTTTACGATCCCGCCACTTGCCACATCATTTCGAACGCAAGCTGCACCACGAACTGCCTAGCTCCTGTGGCAAAGGTTTTGGTGGACAACTTCGGCATCGAAAGCGGGTTTATGACGACAGTACACGCTTACACCAACGACCAGCGCACCGCCGATCAGGCTCACAAGGATCTTCGTCGAGCCCGCGCCGCAGCGTGCAATATTATTCCGACGACCACCGGTGCTGCAAAGGCTATCGGTTTGGTAATCCCAGAGCTCAAGGGCAAAATGCACGGCTTCGCGATTCGCGTTCCCACACCTACGGTGTCCCTCGTGGACCTAAGCGTGGTTCTCAGCAAGCCGGCGACCGTGGAAGATATCAATGCCGCGATGAAGAAGGCTTCTGAGGGACCGATGAAGGGTATCCTTGGTTACACTGAAGATCCTGTGGTGTCGATGGATTTCAGAGGCGATTCGCGCAGCTCCATCTTCGACGCTCTTTCTACGATGGCACTCACGGACACTTTTGTCAAGGTGCTTGCTTGGTACGACAACGAGTGGGCATACTCGGAGCGAGTTGCTGATCTGATCGATTTCATAGTCAAGAAGGGACTCTAGCCGGCTCCTATTGTCGGACCGAGCCTAGCTTGGTACCGAAGGCTAGATTTGAGCGGAGGTTACTTCGATGAAAAAGAAGACTGTTCGAGATATCGACGTGCACGGCAAACGAGTTCTCGTGCGGGTCGACTTCAACGTACCACTCGATGCCGAACGGAACATAACCGACGACAGAAGAATAGTTGCGGCGCTGCCCACCATCAAATATCTAATGGATCAGGGGGCTAAGATCATTCTGATGTCCCACCTTGGCCGACCAAAGCACGACGACACTGGTAAGGCCGACGCTGAGTCAGTGAAGAAGTATAACCTCGACCCAGTGGCCAAGCGCCTTTCAGATCTCATTGGCAAGCCCGTCAAGAAGCTCAATGACTGCATCGGCGAAGAAGTGGCCAATGCAGTTGCAGCGATGTCGGAGGGAGAAGTTGTCCTTCTCGAGAATGTGCGCTTCTACAAGGCTGAAGAAAAGAACGATCCCGAGTTTGCTAAGCAGCTTGCGTCACTCGGTGAGGTATATGTGAACGATGCGTTTGGGACAGCGCACAGAGCTCACGCCTCCACCGAAGGCGTTGCTCGTATACTGCCTGGGGTGGCCGGTTTCCTTATGGAGAAGGAGTTAGATTACCTGGGCAAGGCCCTGGAAAGCCCAGATAGGCCATTTGTTGCGGTCTTGGGTGGCGTCAAGGTTTCCGACAAGATCAAGGTGATAGATAACCTTCTTAACAAGGTGGACGCCCTCCTTATCGGAGGCGCTATGACCTACACGTTTCTGAAGGCTCAAGAATACAGTGTAGGAAACTCCATGGTTGATGTTGACGGCATCGCGTTGGCAAACCAGGCGCTGCAAAAGGCAAAAGACCGTGGAGTTGAGTTGATGTTGCCAGTGGACACCGTGGCTGTTGAACTGCCGGCAGATTTCGACATACCATCGGGCGTGCCGGAGAACGTAAATATCCAGGTTGTTCCGTCGACTTCAATACCTGATGGCTACCGTGGGCTTGATATCGGTCCCGAGACTGTAAAAGTATACGCAGACAAGATCAAGTCCGCCAAAACTGTGGTATGGAACGGTCCGATGGGTGTGTTCGAGGATCCCAGGTTCGCTAAAGGCACTCTGGGAATAGCTCAAGCTATGGCAGAGTGTCCCGGCACTACCATCGTCGGCGGTGGAGATTCAGCTGCTGCCGTGGAACAATTGGGGTATGCTGACAAAATAGACCACGTGTCTACTGGAGGGGGAGCGTCTTTGGAATTCCTAGAAGGTAGAGAGTTGCCCGGCGTAGCTGCACTCCAAGATAAGTAAACAGAAGGATAATGTTGGGCAGCCTGTACGCGACAGGCTGCCCATTTTGTAGATTAGATTTATTCGCCTGGAAAAACCGAGAGGTGGTTATCGAGAAAGACCATGCAAAGACGACCTTTCATTGCTGGAAACTGGAAAATGAACAACACGGTGAGCCAATCGCTCGCCTTAGTAGATGAACTGAAGCCACTGGTTGCCGATATAAACTCGGTTGACATTGCCGTTTGCCCAACCTTTGTTTCGCTTCCTGCTGTGAGCGAGCGGCTGAACGGCTCAAACATCACTCTTGGCGCTCAGAGCTGTTTCTGGAAATCCTCGGGTGCATGGACAAGCCAGATCTCGCCTGAAATGCTGGTAGATGTCGGCTGCAAGTGGGTCATAATCGGGCATTCCGAAACGCGAGGTCGGTTTGGTACGGTGGATGAGGAGTTGGCTGGAGTGCTCTCGTACTTCGGGGAATGCGACGAGACGGTAAACTTGAAAGCCAAGGCAGCGTTTGCAGCAGGATTGACTCCCATCATCGCTTGCGGAGAGCTTCTTTCCGAACGAGAGGAAGGCAAGACAGACGAAGTTATTGCAAGGCAGATCAATATCGATGTTGCGGGCTTTACAAAAGAGCAGGCTTCACAGATGGTAATTGCATATGAGCCTGTGTGGGCAATTGGTACCGGACAAGTATGTGATGCCACCGAAGCAGATCGAGTGTGTGGACTTATCAGGGAAATCGTCGCTGACATGTACGGAACCGATATCGCAGAATCGATTCGTATACAGTACGGAGGCAGCGTAAAACCCGACAACGCGTATGAGCTTCTCCATAAGCCGAACATAGATGGAGCGCTTGTTGGCGGTGCTTCGTTGAATGCTTCCGACTTTGCAGCCATCGTAAGGGCAGCTTTGTAGCATATTCTACATAGCCTAAAGAAAAATAATAGCATGTCCCCTGTGTCCAACCAATGTGGACGACAGGGGCATTTTGTTTGTGGTCGCCAATCCTAAATTGGTTGCCGCTCTCAGAGGCAAAAAAGAACTTAAGTGATCGAATGTCTGGTTCGTTTGAAGGGTTCTCACGCGCGTTCATCAAGATTGCGCTAAAGCGTCGGGAAACTCAATCTTTTGGAACGTGCGCGTGGCTGCAGATTCTTTAGCCTTCAGACACATTAGCGCGCTTAGGATACCAGCAGACAGAGGTGCCACAGATTTCGCGTCGCCGCGCATTACCCGAATGAAATTGTCCGCAAGAACGGTGTCACCACCGCCGTGTGACATTTGGCTGGTATCCGTCTTGTAGGTTTCGACGCGGGGAACGTGGTGCATATAGACTTTCAGCTCATCAGTAGCCCAATCGAACTCTACGGTACCTCTGTATCCAAGCAATCGCGCTCCTCGAGCGTGTGCTTTTCGTCTTGCAAAGAAATTCTGGCTGTAACAGACATGCATGCCGGTTTCGTATTCCACGATAGCACTGCCGGAGTCCTCATTCCCAGTATCAACTGCAAACCCACACGGTCTGCCATTCTTCCTCACATCGTGAGTCTCGGCTCTGGTAAAGAACAAGTGATATGGGCTCTCCATACACTCTTCCCACTCGTTGCACTCATCACATGTCAGTCCAGCCGGGCGATCACCTTTGTAGATGCGTTTAGAAGTAATCGCGCAGATCCACACTGGCTTGATTCCCAGAAGGTAGTTTATATAATCGAAGTCGTGAGTTGCCTTTTGGAGGAAAAGGCCTTGGGTCTCATTCTCGTCACGGTACCAGGCCATATAGTAACAAATGCCATAGCCAACATTGTTCCAAGCCTGGACGTGCTCAACCGTACCAATCTTACCGGAATCGATGATCTCCTTTGCTAAACGGACCAGAGGAGTAACCCGTAGTGGAAAAGAAACCACCACTTCACTTCGTGATTTTACCGCTGCATCCCTCAATCGAATAAGGTCTTGCATACTTGTCGCCACAGGTTTCTCCAGAAAGAGCGGTATGTTCCTCTCGAGCACCTTCACCGCCATAGAAGCGTGTAATGAACACCGTGTACCGATGAGAACTCCGTCCAGTTTTTCCTTGTCTAACATTTCGTCTGCATCGGTGTAGAACGTAACACGGCTGGGATCCTCGCCTCTCTCAGACATTTCTCTAGCTATCTGATCGTTGCGGACGTCAGTTACGGCCGTAACGTGGACGCCGGCATTGAATTTTTCCATTATGCTCACCAAGCCGCGGGCGCGAGCACCATAACCGATAATTCCCAAGCGAAGCATCAAGTACCTCCCAGAAAATAACATCTGTGTGATAAACTCCATTGAGTAGCAATGAGGGTTTGTACATTTGAACGACGCAAACCTGCCAAAGTAAGCGGTCACCGCAGCTACTATCTCCTCTGCCCGGGCTAAATCGTCTGGCCCCTACCCCAGAGTAAACCTTGCTAGGTCTGCATCTCGGAACCGGTTAGACAGCTAAACTACCGTTTTAGGCTTCACTCGCCAATTATAAATTCAAGCTGCTTGCGTATGCATTGACCAACAGCTATCGTCATGGTAACCTTGCGCTGAGAATCTCAGCCGCACAAAGCAAGTTAGCAATGATGAAAAGCAACAAACAACGCAGAATGGTTGTGATGTGGGTACTGGTTATAATCGCTGCGGCAGCGTTGCCATATATAGCTTCGCTGCGAGGCGACTTTGCGCTCGACGATGTTCAACTGATCGTCAAAGATCCATATGTCCACAGTTTGAAATACGTGTTAAAAGCATTCACCAGGGATTTCCTTCACGGAGCACTGGGGCCGAACGTTATCTACTACAGGCCTCTTGTCACCGTATCGTTCCAGCTGAACTACGCGATTTCGGGACCAAATCCATTCGCCTATCGCCTTACCAATTTGTTATTTCACATTGTGACCAGCTTGCTTGTTTTCGCCCTTTCGCAAAGGATTTTGGGTAATCTGCGCACAGCCGGACTAGCTGCGCTCGTTTTCGCAGTTCTCCCAGCACACGCTGAGGCCGTAGGTTGGGTATCTGGAAGGACGGACGTTATTTCTGCGCTATTAACGGTTTCGGCTGTCTTAGTCTTCGTGAAGGCATGCGAGTCTGAGCATAAATCTTCAGCTAAAGCAATAGTCGCCTGTAGTTTGCTAGCACTATGTGCGTTTTTCTCGAAGGAAAACGCGCTTGTTCTGCCGCTAGTTATGGCAGGTTACGTGTGGGTTTTCCGATGCCATTTGACGAAAGCTGATAGGACGAAATGGGCAGTCGCGATAGTTCTTTCACTGCTGATCTTTACACTGTTTCGACGACACGCAGTTCACGTGACAATTGTCAACTATCCCACTGCTGCGCTTGGCAAACGGTTGCTTGGGATCGGGATAGCGTACGCAGCTTACATACGCATGATGTTCATACCTCAATTGGGACGAGTTGTTTACGACGTGTTTCCGATAGGCATTAAGTACCCGCCGGTTGCTCTTGCAGCTTGGCTGATACCTATAGGACTTGCAATGTCAGCCGTGCGCCTGAGACAAAATGTTCCTCACTTGGCATTCGCCCTACTATGGATTCTCGTCACACTGCTCCCGGTGGTAAATTTACTGCCGGCAATGTCACCAATCCCGGCGGAGCGTTTCGTTTACCTACCAAGTGTTGGATCATCGATGATCATTGGGTGGCTAGCGAACCGGATTCTCACATGGAAACCACGTCAGCTGCGAATCTGGCGCATCATTGGGTGGGCAATTATAGTCTGGTTCGTTCTTTATTGCGGAGCACTAACTGTGGAAAGCTGCCAGCCCTACTCCTCTGACGTTGCCTGGGCGAGGGCAATCTCAAAAACAGGTGGTCGCTTCTTCCGCAGCTGGGCTGGATACTACTTCTTCAAGGCGGGCCTCTACCGAGAAGCTGAACACGAATATAAGGCTGCTATAGAGCACGGTTCGCGAGACGTTACGGATTATCTCGGCCTTGCTAATTCCCTGCGAGCACTTGGCAGACCTAATCATGCGCAGAAAGTTCTTTTGGAAGCCCTGGAAGAAATAGGCGATGACGCACGGATATACGTGAGCTTAGGAAGCTCCTACATCCTTCTCGGCGATCTGAAAAAAGCTGAACAGGCGTTCTCACGTGCCATATTGCTCAACCCTAAGCTTCGCGCTGCGTGGATAGGTCTTGCTAGGGTAAGTCTAAGATTGGGTGATTTCAATAAAGCGATTGACTCTTACGCAAAGGCAAATGCTTTGGGTATTCTGTCTACAAACGACCGATTCGAATATGCTCTTGCTTGCGAGAAGGCAGGACTTGTCAAAAGAGCACTTGAACAGTATGAACAAACGGCCCAAGAAGATCCGAAAGGCGAATTGGGCAGCGAAGCTGCAAAACGAGCAACACGACTTAGGAATCTGACCCTAAAGTAAGAATTTTAGACTCGGAATCGGGCTTTTGAGCTGTCGAATCTTTGTTGTACCCCGGGCAAAAAGAACGTAAAGAGCGCATTAGCTCAATTTCGCCCGTAGTAAGCCCAACTTGCCTTGCAAGTTCCGATGCACTTATGTCACATCTCGCCCAATCAGGGTTTTGCATATCTGTAGCGGTTGTCGCGGCATCAAAACGTTGTTTAGTTTGAGTTGCCTGGGCACATGCTGCTTCGATCTTAGCAACACACTCATCTGCCGTTGCTCTGAGTTCCTCCATGAGCCGCGCGGCAGCCTCTTCCAAAACGCGAAGGTCGGCTGGGGTTAGCGGCTCGAACTTAAGGTTGTTTTTTCCACCCGCCCGCAGCATCCATACAACGCCACGCCATAGGAGCCAAAAGACTAACACTAAAACGAATGAACAGAACAAAGTTTCCATGCTCTTCTGCGCTCCGAAAATTTACAGCAGCTTCCGATCCAGACGTACACCCACCATGCCCAAACTAAGCCACGATATGGAAAGACGCTATGCAGTAAAATCAATCTCGCTGGACGTCTCTGCAGCCAGTTCTATGTCTTTTTCACCGCTCCGGCCAAGTTTGCGCTGGTGCTCTTTTTGCCTTCGCTCGCGATCTCTTCTTATTTTCTCTCTTGATACCCCGTTCGCTTGGTTGGGTGACTTACGATGTAGAGCATTGACTGACTCGTCCGCCAGTTGATCTTGTGCTAGTTCGCTCGCTCGCTGAGTTGATCCGAGCGACTTCCCCACACCAAACAGTCTCGAAATCGATCCTGTCAGCCCTGTTGGATCCGTATCCACATCTATCACCGCCTTTTCGAAAAGCCGCTGCGAGCCTCACGCAGCAGCGTAGAGTGACAACGGCATACGGGTCAGCTTTGCAGCCAACCGCAACACGGCCTTTGTGTGCATCTGGCATACCCGCGATTCGGTAACTCCTAGAACTGCTGCTATCTCCTTCTGAGTCAGTTTATCGTAGTAGTAAAGCGATATAACCGTACGCTCACGCTCGGGCAATTCTTCGATAGCCTGAGCTAGCAACTGCACTTGCTCCGAACGCTCGATCATCGCTTCAGGGTCACCTGAGTCCGAATAACCATCAGCTGAATGCAACACATCGCCACCTGAAGCTATGATTTCATCCAAGGACAACAATGCGCATTGGGAAACGTTCGCCAAAAGCTTTTCGAGTTCGGACACTGTGATATTGAGATAATCAGCCACCTCCTGGTCGGTGGCACTTCGTCCTAGAACGGTTTCCAAGTAAGCGTATGCCCTGCGAAGTTCAGCTTCTTGCCTCCTGAGAGATCGGGGAGCCCAATCTAGTGCTCGTATGACGTCGATAACTTCCCCGCGAATCCTGGACAATGCATAGGTTTCAAACTTGACGCTGCGGCTAGGATCATATTTTTCTATGGCATCAATCAACCCTACGATCGCGTGACCTATGAGATCCTCATAACCCAAAGCGCCGGAAGGAGACAGATTCAGTCTGTCCACTGCGTACTTCGCAAGGTAGGCATATTCTTCAATCAGTTTCTCCCTTGCCTCCTCGCTGCCGTTATTCTTATACTCGAACCACAGTTTCTCACGTGCATCCATGTTTAACCCGCACTACCCTCCCCTAGGGATCAAACATCTGTCAATGAATCCTCGCCCCTGTTGTCCAGGAGCGATCCCAACAGCTCACCCAGGAACCCTAGAACCAACCAGCTCGCGAAAAACGCTCCTATTGCCTTGATCACCAACCATAACAAATCCTCGCCGTTCAAAAGCTGGACTGACGCAACAGCCAAGAAGGTTCCTAGGGCCAAGAGCAAACTTATCAACCTCCATATGGCTCTACCCAACTCAGGTACCCATCCTCCAACGATCAAAACGACCGCGCCGCTGCAGCTTCTGACCAATGTCCAACACGCAAACCGGCCTCGCGGAATGCGAGAGCCGAGTGCCTGTCTTTCATTCTCCTTTCTATGCCGTTTGCCAGCTTCCACAGCCACGGTTCCAAGCGGCTGCGATACGAACCCATAACAAGAGGCTTCTGAGCCTGTATCGCGCGAGCCAAGCTGTTATCCACTGGTAGGTACTCGTAGCGTTGGAAGCTTCTACCGAGGAACTTTTGGCACACGTTGCTGATCGCCTTTGCCAGAGACTCAGCTTGAGAAGGGCTCTCACAGCAATTGATAACAAGAGTCACATCCGACTCAGGCCGCTGTGAAAATAAAACTTTCATTGTTGCGTAGGAATCTGTGAGAGCAGTCGGTTCCGGTGTGGTAACCACCATAACCTCGTCCGCCGCCGTCAAGATAGACATGACCGGATCATCGATACCCGGGCCAGTATCAGCTAGAACAATGTCATCTGGCCCAGAAAGACATTTGACACTGCGGATTAGATAAGCAGCCCGACATCCATCAATATTCGCTACGTCCTCAAGTCCCGAACCGGAAGAGAGCAGCTTCACGCCCTCTGCAACGTCCAACCAAGCACTTGCCAGATCGACCTCGCCGCGCAACACATGCATTACGTTAAATGGCGGTGTCACGCCTAGAAGTACTTCAGCATTCGCAAGACCAAAGTCAGCATCCATAAACCAAATCTTCCGCTTTTTGCGAGCAAGCAGGAGACTAAGGTTGACTGCGAGACTGGTCTTGCCCACCCCACCCTTGCCGCTAGTAACCGCAAGGGTGTAAGCGGCACCTTGCACTTGCGCCGACTGACCCCTGCACCGGTCGGCGCTTCTGGTACTAACAAGTTCTCTTAAACTCGCAGCCTGGTCGATCATCTAGCAACCTCCGCGGTAATACGTCCTAAAACCGCTGCGGCCATTTCATTGGCATCGGCTATGCTCAGATCGTTCGGGACGTTTTGTCCTGACGTGGTGCAAGAAACCGGCAAACCACTGCGGAAGGGTAGATTCACCAGGACACCCAAGTTGGACACTTCATCCAGCTTGGTGATTATCAGGCACTTCGGTGAGAAAATCGAGAATCTCTCCACAACTTCGTACTGCACGTCTGGTGACAGAGCAGCCGATACAACAAGGTGTGTTTCCACGCCATCAGCCGCGTCAAGGAAAGCCTTAAGCTCGCGCAAGTGCTCCTCGCTTCGCTGGCTACGACCCACCGTGTCGATCAGTATGAGGTCACGGTTCCTATGCTTATTAACTGCTGCCGCTACATCTGCAGGGGAAAAAGCAACTTCAAGGGGGATACCCATGATCCGCGCATATGTTCGAAGCTGATCCACTGCACCAATGCGGTATGTATCGACCGTAACGAGAGCAACATCTTTGCCTTGCTCTAGCGAGCATTTAGCTGCAAGTTTGGCCAGAGTAGTGGTTTTACCCGCGCCGGTAGGGCCGACTAAAGCAACGACTCTAGAATCAGCACAATCAAACGGACGCACGAAACTTTCAAGTTTCGAAGCCAGCGCTTTTATGAGCGTATCAAACTCGTCAAAATACACGAGGTCAGCAAGTTGTTTGTAGGCGATATTTGCTTCCACCCCTGCGCGGATCAGTAACGGCGTATGCACTTGTTCAGGTGTCCGCTCGCCCGCAGAAACTGACATTCGCGCTGCAAGTAAGTTTTCGACGATCAGACCAAGGCGCCGAAGCTCCCACTTTATGTCAGCGATATCTGGCGCCGTTGATTCGGCCTTGGAAAAACTTGTACATCGGCCTTCAGTATTCTCCGAAGCCATCTGCACCTGTGTGGAGTTGTCCCCATCGCACAGCGGATTGTTTAGCGATCGGTAAGAAGACTCGACCATGGCAGTACTATGAGTTCGATCCGCACAATTTTCGACCTCGACTGCCCCAGGTTCCTCAGGTTGCACGGCTGCTGTTAGTTCCACCTTTGAAGCGCCGCGAATTCCCAGCAATCCGGTAGACTTTACATAACGGGTATTGAGTACCACGGCATCCTCGCCCAGTTCTCTACGGGCCTTTTCCAAAGCATCTTGCAACGTTGGAGCTTCAAAAGTCTTAATTCGCATTTCCTATCTTCACCATGCCCTTTGTTTCTACGTCGACGTTGGGGGCGATCTCAGCATAAGAAAGGACCGCAAGAGTCGGAAAGCTCTGCTCGACCAATCGCCTCACGTGCATTCTGATCCTAGGCGAGCAAAGCACAACTGGAGCATAGCCCAACGCCGACAATTGTTCTATTTGGTCGCGAATAGAAGACAGCAATTCCCGTACCAGGCTGGGCTCTAATATCAGACGCATTCCCAGCTCAGTTTGTCTTATGTTGTCTGCAATGATCTGTTCTGTGGCTGGATGAAAAGCGAACGCGACGATCTTACCACCAGGACCCTTATACTGTTGACATATCGCGAGGGACAGGCGCTGGCGTACGTACTCTGTCAATATGTCTGTGTCCTTTGTAAGTGAAGCGTGATCGGCGATTGCCTCTAGTATCGACACAATGTCCTTGATAGGCACCCGTTCTCTCAGCAGGTTCTGTAACACCTTCTGAATATCACCAATACCCACCACGTCCGGCACAAGCTCGTTTACCACGGCAGGCGCTATCTCTCTGGCAGTATCGAGAATGTCCTGTGTCTCTTGCCGTGTAAGCAAATCAGCGGCGTATCGGCGGATTAATTCCCCAAGGTGGGTAATAATTACCGTAGTAGGGTCGACAACCGTGTATCCAGCCACTTCGGCAAACGTCCGCTGACTCTCCGAAATCCAGATTGCTGGTAGACCGAAGGCGGGTTCTTGTGTGGGTATGCCGTTCAGTTTTTCTGTGGCGCCACCTGGGTTCATAGCTAGATACTGTCCCACATAGGCTTCCCCTCTTGATATTTCAACCCCGCGAAGCTTGACCACATACTCGTTAGCGCCTAGCTGCACGTTGTCACGAACCCTGATGGCTGGAACCACAATGCCCAATTCGAGAGCGGCTTGCTTTCTGAGCAAGGTTATACGCTCCAAAAGTTCGCCACCTTGCCTGGGATCAGCAAGCGGAATAAGTCCGTATCCTATTTCAACCGAGAGCGGATCCACGCCTAGCAGATTAGTCATAGACTCCGGCGCTTGGGGAATTTCTTTTTCAGCAGCCGCCTTCCGCTTAGCCTCGATTTCGGCAAGACGTTGATTCTGTGCGAGGAAATATGCAACTGCGCCCACGGCGCAAGCCGCACTCAGCAACGGCACCCTCGGCATTCCGGGAACTATCACTAATGCAGCAAACACACTCGCAGTTATGCCAATGGCCTTAGGACTCGAAAAAACTTGGGAGATCAGCTCGTGGCCTAGATTCCGTTCCGAGCCGTTTTTGGTAACCATTAGACCTGTAGCTGTAGAAACCAACAGGGCTGGAATCTGGGTTACGAGGCCTTCACCAACGGTGAGCAGTGTGTAGGTTTGCAGGGCTTGAGTTAGATTCATGCCTTTTTGCAATACACCAACGACAAACCCACCCAATATGTTGATGATTATCATCACTATCGCGGCGACAGCGTCACCGCGGACAAATTTGGACGCACCATCCATAGCTCCGTAGAAGTCTGCCTCGCGGGCGATCTCCAGCCTGCGACGCTGAGCTTCGGCTTCGTCAATCAAACCAGCATTGAGATCTGCATCTATTGCCATTTGTTTGCCGGGCATTGCATCCAAAGTAAACCGCGCGGCAACTTCAGCCACCCGACCGGCACCGTTGGTTATGACTACAAACTGGATGACTATAATGATCGCGAAAACTACAATGCCAACCACATAGTTTCCACCAACGACCACCGTCCCAAAAGCCCTTATAACTGTGCCCGCATCCGCATGGAGAAGAATCAAGCGCGTTGCAGAGATGTTCAGGGCTAGACGGAACAGTGTCGTCAAAAGAAGCAAGGAAGGAAATGAGCTGAACTGGAGCGGCTCAGCAGTGTACATTGTCACCAAGAGAACGGATAAAGCCAGCGCTATATTGGCACAAAGCGATACATCGAGAAGCCAATGCGGCATCGGCAAGATCATCATTCCGACAATAACGACAGCCGCAAATGCCACGAATATGTCGCTGTATCTAGTTAGTGCCCCCAGCGTAGATTGTGTTTTTGAACCCGGTAACGCTACCGACATAGCCAAATCCTTCCAAAGTGCAAAACCGGCGAACAGCTAGCTACTGCGAAGTTGTGTTGCTGCTAAATGCGCTGCCGTGCCGACCGCTCGCAACCTTTTGACTCAACCGGTATACATAAGCCAGTATTTCCGCTACCGCTTGGTACAAATGAGCGGGGATTTCGTCGCCTATATCAACCGTCGCGTAAAGAGTTCTAGCGAGAGGCGGATTTTCTACTATTGGCACGCCATTCTGCTCGGCGATCTCCCTTATTTTGAGTGCTATTAGTCTTTGTCCCTTTGCCACAACGACGGGTGCGCTATGCTTCTCTGGCTCATACTTGAGTGCCACAGCATAGTGTGTAGGGTTGGTAACAACCACATCAGCTTTTGGAACTTCGTGCATCATTCGACGTTGCGCTATCGCTCTCTGACGCTGTCGAATGCGCGATTTTACCAGGGGGTCTCCCTCGGTTCGTTTCAGATCCTCTTTTACTTCCTGCTTTGTCATACGAAGTTGCTTCTCGTGCTGCCATCTTTGGAATATGTAGTCAAGGGCTGCCAGAACTAAAATGGCTAACGCAGCATTTAAAAGTAATTCCCAAGTTAGCTTGCCAATCGTTTTAAGTCCGACTACGTAATTACTACCAGCCAATATGGCGATCTCTGCTTGCCTGCGACTAATGAACGAGTAGACGATGTAGCCAACAATTATAACCTTCGCAACAGCCTTTAGGCATTCCACTGCTGCTCTCAGGGAAAACATCCGACCGAGACCAACTACTGGGTTCAACCTTTCTCCTTTGGGCTGTAAAGGCTTTCCCGATATCGTAAAGCCCACTTGAAGCGCACAAGAGACAAACCCCACCACTGCCACACCTAGAATCAATGGCGCAATAACTGCTGTTGCCTCTAGCAACACTCGTACCAGCTTGTTCGCAACATCACCAGCAGACAGGTCAGACGCCGGAAAATGAGTAAACGAATCAACCATTATTCTCCTGAGCTTGTCGGCAGACCACGGCGCGCACAGTTTAACTATGAGAAGTGCAAACAGGAGAATCAGAGCCGAATTCAACTCGACACTGCGAGCGACTTGACCTTCCTGCCGAGCTTCTTGTCTTCTACGAGGCGTTGGGGCTTCGGTTCTGTCTTCGAGCGCCATTTATGCGACACTCCGTTTGCTAAAGGGCGATACTTTTTAGAACGAGAGCGATGTCTCGTTGAAGTCCGCTGAACATGTGCGCCATAACCCCAGAAGTGAATGGCAAAGAAACTGCCAGTACGAAAAACGCAACTGCCAGCTTTGCTGGGAACCCAACGACGAATACATTCAGCTGTGGGACTGTACGGGCAAGAATCCCCAATGACACGTCTGTGAGGAAAATTGCACCAACGACAGGCAAGGCTATACGCAAGGCCGATCCAAACATCACTGCAAAAGCTGCAGTCAATCCCTGCACAGCCGGCTCCAAAACACCACTGTTTCCTAGAGGAAGAATTGTGAAGCTGTCGCTAAGACCCTTGATCACAACGTGGTGACCGTTGATCGATAGAAAAAGCAGTGTAGCAACAAGGTTTTGCAACTGGCCAACAACGGCGCTGTTCTCCTTGAATGTCGGATCAACGAGGTTTGCAAAACCGAAGCCGAGAACGAGGTCTACGTATGCTCCGGCAATACGCACCGCAGAAAAAACCAAAGCAACGATGAAGCCTATTATTAAACCTATGCAAGCCTCCTTTACCAACACACATACAAAAGGGAAAATATCCAAGGGATACGCATCGCACTTGACAATAGGGAAAAAGACTAACGTCAATGCAACTGCTAGCACGATGCGCACTCGCGGCGGCACGTGCACGTCGCCAAAAACTGGTGCAGACGTGAAAATGCCCCCGATTCTTGCCAGTACCAACAAGAATTTCAATACCTGGAACAAGCCAAATGCGTACAGACTATCTTCAGTCATATTGTCGCAAGCGGTAGAAAACTACCAGACCAACAACCTCATCTAACGAAGTTAGGTAAGCTCGCGAGAAGTTTTGTCGTGAAGACAACCATGCTCTTAAGCATCCAAGGACCGAAAACTACCAGAGCAGCCCCCACAGCTATAATCTTTGGCACGAAGGTCAAAGTCATCTCTTGTATCTGCGTAGCTGCCTGGAAAATGCTTACCAGCAGACCTACTACTAAGCCCAGACCCAAAATCGGCCCGGAAATCATTAGTCCAAGAGCTACTGCACGCTGCGCAAGTTCCAGCACTCCTGTATCAGTCATCAGAAATCACCCCCAAACCAGTGGACAATCTAGAAAGTCATCCTGTTTTGCGCAAAGGTAAACCTGGTCAGTGGTTAGTGATTAGTGGAAACTTAACACCAAAGATCTCGCGAGCAAGTGCCAGCCATCCACTAGCACGAAAAGCAGTATCTTGAATGGCAAAGAGATCATCACAGGAGGAAGCATAAGCATCCCCATAGACATCAGTGTCACCGACACAACCATGTCGATGACAAGAAACGGGATAAATATGACAAAACCAATAGTGAACGCTGTTTTCAGTTCGCTTATGAGGAACGCTGGTATCAGCACGTGCATTTGTAAGTCGTCTTTCGTCTTAGGCCTCGGAGAGTGTGATAAGGAAACAAAAAGAGCTGCATCTCTCGGACGCGTTTGTTTGAGCATAAAATCGCGAACCGGTACGGAGGCCCGTTGAATAGCTTGTTGGAACGATATCTGGTGGGCAAGGTATGGCTGAACAGCGTCTTGGTTGACTTGTTGCCAAACAGGTGCCATTGTGAAAAAAGTCAGAAAGAGAGCCAGGCCGATCAAAACCGTGTTAGGAGGAATCTGCGGCGAGCCCAATGCACTTCTCGTAAACGAAAGAACGATCACGATTCTAGTAAACGAGGTAAGCATTATGAGCAGAGCCGGAGCTAATGACAATACTGTTAGCAGAAACAATATCTGAAGGCTCGTCGACACTTCCTGAGGAGTCTTTGCGCGATCTAAGCCAATCTCTATTCTAGGAACAGCCAAAGTTTGGCCTAACGCTGGACAATCGCAAATAGACATGACAAGAATAAACACGGCAGTGAACGCCCAGAATACCACTCCTGGGCACCAAGCAAAACGCTGATTTACCAGTTCGCGGGGTTGGTAGTCGGGATGCGTTGTAGCTGTGCTATCCATTGCGCAGCCTCCAGCGAAGTTCTGCTAGAGACAACCGCTTACCCTGGATGAACGCTGTGGAATCTCGAAGTATATGAGCTACGCGCTTAGAAGACTCGAGGTTTGGACAAACAGTACCCAGGAACTGAACAAGATGATCTTTGAATGAAACACCGCCATAGCAATGGTCTATAGGTGTGCCAGTTGAAGCAGGCGGCAGGTCACTCTCAGTAAGTTCAGCTAACATTGTCACGTTTGTTGCAGTAGATCCGACCACTAGTTTTCTCGAGCCAACCTCAACTAAATGCAATGCACGACCTGGCCCCAACGATAGGTTCCCTACTACTCGCATCAAGCGCTGTTCCTGGTTTTGGACGTTCCCAACACCCCCATACCTACGGAGAAAAACCATCGTTAAGTAAACCAAACCCACGACTATGACCAAACTGATCAGCACGCGGGCAATGGAAACTGACTCAGGATTAGTATCACGATCAGAGGCGGACGCTTCAAGCGAAGCAATGTAATCGCTGGGAATATCCGCACGCGGTTCTTTCGGCTGCTTCTCTTGGGACACTATAAGTTGCTCCGTGAACATAGGTTGGTTATCGGCATTTCGCGCCTCCGCTTCTTGCGATGTGCCAACCGAAACAAGAAGAGCCATCCCCAGCAATAGCGGCACAATCCTTCCCCTAAGCAGCCTTTGCTCTAGCATCTCTTTCTTCCTGGTCGATTATTTCTGTTATTCTCACTCCGAAGTTCTCGTCTACCACAACCACTTCGCCACGGGCTATGGGTTTGTTGTTTACCACTACATCTACTGGCTCCCCAGCGTGTCGGTCGAGTTCAACAACTGCTCCGGGACCAAGTTCTAATACATCGCGCACCTTCAGAATCGTTCGACCTAGCTCGACGGTAACCTGAAGATTGACGTCCATTATGAGGTCCATACCCGCCCGAACACTTGAGCCCCCAGAACCGCTAAATGAATCAAATTGGACTGTTTTAACGACCGTTCCACGTCCGGCATCAGCTGCGTCGTCAGATTCGCACGTTCCGCCGGTCAACTGTGAATCGCATTCTTTGTCCGGTTCCTCCCCTGCTTGCATCCCCTGAGCAGCAAGTGCTTCTAGTTCTTCCTTAGTGAATGGCTCGTTCGACATCAACTTACCTCCGATTCACATATCCAAGATAGATGCTACTAATCCTAAAGCTAAATGGAATCCGAGTCGCTTGAGCTGCTCACTGCATCGCGAAATCGCTAAAGTACACTTCTACTGCCTTGCACTCGTGAAGCCGCTTGTTGACCGCCGCTATCAACTCTTTTTTGAGTTTCTCTTTTCCTTGGGAGGTAATGAGCTCTGAGAACCGTTTGCTAGATAAAACGGTTATCACAGCGTCTCTAACGGCTGGGCTAGGACCACTTTCCGCCCCATGCCCTCCTGACGAAGGTACCTTTCCAGTAACACCAAGCACTATGGTGGCCTTCAAATAACGCAAATCATCCTTATCAGCCAAGTTCACAATAAATTCGCCAAGAGCAAGGGTCTGAACCGGTTCCTCTTTTGGCTTGTATGCTTTTTTGGACTTACCTTTGCCCTTGAGAACAAACGTACCTACTCCGGCAAGCAGCGCAATCACCAACACGCCCGCTATTAGAATGATCAGCAGCTTACCTTTTTCGTTGGCAAACACTTACGAAGCCCTCCTCTGGAATGAGCCAGTTCTTGCTTGTGTCTCAGCAAGCGGACGTTGGGTAGCCGGAAACCCCCTAGAACCTTCGCGAGACAGGAACGCACTCATAATATCCTGGAGGATTCGGGGGTTTTCAGATGCGTTCAGGGCAAGAATCCCTTCTACCACCATGGCGTGGGTTATCAATTCCTCCTCTGCGGTAACTCTTAACTTGCGGCCAATGGGCACGCAGACAAGAGTACGCAGCAAAAGACCATACAAAACACCGCAAAGCGAAGATGCCACCGCAGAGCTCACCTTTCCCGGCTCTTCTATGCTCGCCAGATTCGCGCTCAAAATCGAAACCGTTGCGACCGCACCGAAAGATGGAGCTAGGTAACCAATCGTGTTGAAAAAGTTTTCTACTGCAATCAATCTTTGGTAAGAGGCTAACATTTCCGCCTCCATAATCTCTCTGATGACCTGACTTGGCCTCCCGTCTATAACTAGCTCGATTCCTCTCTTGAGAAACTTGTTTGGAATGTCAGGGAGTATGCGCTCAAGAGATAATAATCCCTCCACCCTCACTAGCCGAGCGAGAGCAACCATAGTCCGAATAAGAGATGTCGGATCCGTATAAGTTCCAGACCACACTTTACGAAGCACTCCAGGAATTGACGCCAGCGTACGCATATTGGAGCTGGCGACGGCCGTACCGAAGCTACCAGCGATCACCAGCAGAAGAACAGGCAGATCTACAAGCTCACCGCTCCAGTAACCCGCAAACCGCCAGCCAACTATCAAAGCGCTTAGCGCTACGAAAAGCCCCAACAACGTGGTGAAGTCCATCTCACACTTCTTCCTAGCCGCCCCAGGATTCTTACCGCTTGCAACGAACCAAGACAGGCTAGAACTACCTCGAACTACCTGCTCCATTACCGCTTAATAGAAACCAGTTCTTGGAGTACTTCATCTGAAACAGTGATAACCCTAGAATTAGCTTGGAATCCACGCTGAGCTATTATCATGTTGGCAAACTCTGCTGCCAGATCGACATTAGACCCTTCGAGGAAACCTGAACTTATCAATCCTAGGCCGCCTACCCCCGGCGCATCGAAGCGCGCAGACCCGGAATTAGGGGTTTCGACCAGCAGACTGTTGCCGAGTTTAGCAAGACCAGAAGAGTTGTTGAAATCAGCAAGGGCAATCTGCGCAATACTGCGTGCAGAACCGTTACTAAACCTTCCTACAACCACTCCGTACCGGTCGATCGAAAAGGATTCCAGCACCCCCATAGGCAATCCGTTTTGGTAAGTCATGTCCACTGTGTGCTGACCATTAAGCTGGCTAATATTGCTTGTGTCAATAGTGGCTACCAACGGCTGAGTAGAACCGTTCGGGTTAGCCAGGGTTATGGACAGCGGAATTGAAGTCACTTTGCTGTGACCTAATGAGTCGAAGGTTATGGTTCCGGTTGCAACTGGATTCGTCCCCGCATCAGGGCAGCTTATGGAATAGTTCCAAGTGGGTTCATATGGGGGAGTAGTCTGGTTTGCCGCTTTAGTAAAGACTATGTCTATATCGTGCATCACGCCGAGCGAATCATAGATGGAAAAGCGTATTGAATAAGATTCGCCTTCCGATGCAGTTGCGTCCAGGTTACCGCTAACATTAACCAGTGAGGTCTGCCTAGATAAAGTAAGTTTCCCAACTGGAATAGCGATTCTGGAATCTGCTGTTATAGGGGCAGAAGTATCGATCTCGCCAGTATTTGCATCCGCCATCCAACCAAGAACATATAGACCTGTGGAAGCACTGACCAGATTGTTTGAAGCATCAAGCGCAAAAGCCCCATCTCTGGTATACAAAACTCTGTCGCCCCCTGAAAGCACAAAATAACCAGCTCCCTCAATTGCGAGATCGGTCTCGCGACCTGTAGCGAGCATGGATCCCTGTCTTTGATCCGTGTCAACAGAACCTACCATTACCCCCAAACCAACCTGGAACGGGTTTGTACCGCCGGATGTTGAAGAAGGAGCAGTAGCCGGCTTGAGCGTTTGCGCTAACATTTCCTTGAAGCTCGCACGGGATGCTTTGTAAGCGGTGGTGTTGACGTTGGCGATGTTATTTCCTATAACATCTAAACTTGACTTAAAAGCCTTCAAACCCGAAATTCCACTAAAGAGCGACTGTATCATTCTTGCTAACCTCCAAAGCTTCGCTACACGTAATTCAAACGACTAAACACATTCGGTTCTTAACGCTCCACTGAGCATGTCAATTGTCGATCGCCTTCACAGCAACTGCCCGAGGTGCGCAAGCAGCAATTCGCGTGCCAGCACAACTTAAAAGATCATCAAATTGCTTAGCTACGACACACCAAGGTGGCATCACATAACACTAGTTTGTAACCCTCAGAACAGTACTTGGATCGACAGTTCTGGAACCCACTTCCAGCATAGGCCAGCCATTCTCAAAAACAACGCCGGTGACTTTTCCGGTGCATTGTCCTTCCTGCGAGTCGGTGAATTCTATACTCTTGCCTATCATCGCAAACGCTTTTGCTACCGCTTGATGCTTTGTCAGTTCGGTGAAGCCAGCTACCATCTTTTGGACTTGTTCCAGCGAAGAAAACTGGGCGAGTTGGGCAATAAAGTCTTTGTCCTCCATTGGACGAAGCGGATCCTGATTACGCAATTCGGTTATCAGAAGCCTTAGAAATACATCTTTATCCAAAGAGGCGATTGAGCTTTTGTAGGAAGCTCCCCCGCCTGTATTCACACCGGCAACTGCGTCAACAGCCATTTTTTATCTCACCTCCTAAGCAAACCAACTATATCCCACGTTATAAAACGGTTCAGGTAACCAATTGATAGGATCCGGCTGGTCGAACCATGGTGACTCGCTTGCCACGTAAATACCAGCCGAGGGATGCTTACCCCTTTGGTTGTTGTAGAAAGCACCTTGTTGAGAACTTCCCCACTGTTGATCTAGCTCGTGGTAAACAGTAGAAGACGGGGAACTATGGCTCACTGTAAGAGAGTTGACTCTTAAGCCAGCATCTAACAAAGTATCGGTCAATAGCGGCAAATGAGCTTTCAGCAAACTATGCACTTCTTCCCTTGTTGCCTGAATATGCGACACTAAGCCCTGCGCATCTTGGATAACCCTGACTGTCAGATGCCCCAGTTCCGGCGGGTGAAGCTTTATTACAATCTCGTAGCGCTCAACTTCCTTATTTAGCAGCGCGGTTCTGATTTGATCCAGCATGTTCTGCAGTAAAACTGCTTCAGCTTGGGAGACATTGACAGATGCAGGGTTTAGTGTTTGCGATGGATGATAGTGTATCGGTCGGGCACCTTCTATTCTCGTTGAGATAGGAACGTATACGCGTTCGTCGAGTAGCGAGTTACTTTGCTTTTCGGAACCTACCGATAAGTCTGACTGGTTTAATACATCATCACTTACTTCGACACGACGACCTCCTGAAACCAAACCAGCTAGCTCGTCCTCGGGGCCGGCACTACCTATCTGAGATTGAGTAATCGAACTTGCTCCTATAGAGTCAAGTTCTTCAACAACCACACTGCGATGAGTTCTGGTCACACTATTCAATGTAGGCGACGAATCACTCGAAACTGCATTCGAGTCAGTGACAGTAGGTGTATCCTTGACCACCGAACGCGTTCCCATCGTTTCAACCACAGCATCAACAGCGTATAAGTCATCAAACACAGCGGTCAAAACGCCAGAATCGGTGTTGTTCGACGTTTTATATCTTTCCGCCTCTTGCAATAGTGGCTTTGCCTGGAAAACTGTCTGACCAGACAAGGTGCTCTCTATCTCACAGCTTACGTCACCCCGCAATAGCGGCATTGCCTCGGAAACGGTGTGACTTTCCCGAGTTAGCCTGCTAAGAGGTAGCCGATCATCTTTGGATTCTGCCGCTGATGCTTTTTCAATACCAATGGGTATTGAAGCTTCTGACACCCCTGGGGAAGCTTTGGACTCGCTTACTGGACTTCTAACCAGAGTTCCCCTGTGGCTAGCTACAAGTTCCGCCAGAGGATTAGGTAAGCTTCTCACCGCATCGTTTCTTTCCAACCCAAACTCAAATTCTTCCGAAACCGAACGGGATTGACTCGCTTCCGGCAGACTCCTTGGATTCTCGACAGTAGCGCAGGAACCCGACAAAGTGGGAACACTAGCGACATCGTGACTTTCTCCTTCGGTATCTCCAGGCGCTACCTGAGAAAGCTGAGGACTGCTAGGAAACGATAACGTACAATCTGCGACGAGTTCCTGGGTTACTTCGTGACAACCATCTGTATCACTACAAGAACTCTCATAGAAAACACCAGCCGATCTAACCGCTACACTAGTCGACTGGTTCAACGCAGCGGTAAGAAGATTAATATCTTCAACCTTACGGGCTTGATCTTCTGTCCCTACCGCATCGGATCGATTGTCCCGTTCGTCTGCACTAAGATCGGGAGTTCTCGACCCCTCAGATAGGGCACTGCTCAGCAGCAACTCGAAACAGTCAGCGGCCTCGCGGCTTTTTGCGTCCAGCCGCGGAGTTTGCTGTAGCGCTTCCCACTCGCAAGTTGCACGTACTATAAGTTGCGCGTTCAATTCTTTCTCCCGATCCTCAAGCCACCGCTAGTTACAGAGCCTTCTATGATTTGCAGCACAAGGCTGCCACAGGGTTTATTGGTCCGAGTAACTTTCCTTGAGTCTAAGCACCTTTTGCACGTAGTTCTGCGTCTCCTTGTAAGGCGGAATACCGCGATATTTGATTACTGCTGCCGGTCCGGCGTTATACGCAGCCAGTGCTAGCGCTTCGTCACCTCCGAAACGATCCAGTTGCGCCCTTAGATAGCGTGCGCCGCCGTCTATACTCTGCGCAGGATCGAAAGGATCAGTAACTCCCAACGCCGCGGCTGTAGCAGGCATAAGCTGCGTTAGCCCCTTTGCGCCGGCCGGCGAAACCGCCTGGGGGTTGAAGCCGCTCTCGGCATGTATCAGCGCTTTGAGGAGGGCGGCATCAAGTTTGTACTTTTGAGCTGTTTGGTTGATAAGATCGTCATAAGCCGAAATGGTTTGGACGAACCCTCTTGTCGATTCTTGGGGCGATTCAGCCAAGTTGCCGAGCCCAAAAGCAACCACACGCGCGGGCTCAAGCTGTCTCATCCCATAGTAACGAGTGGCTACTGTAACAGGTCCGCCCGCTGAAGCCCCACGAAAATGAGCCTTAATTTCCTGTATTCGAGACAGCACACTTGCCAATCCGTCCAGCATAACCATATTCCGCAGCTACAAATCGGCTCTAAGAGTTTGACTGGTGACACTTGCTAGTGTGTGTTCTAGCAAACCTGACTGATGTTTGGTTATCGAGTTCGCTCTGTTCAACTCGAGCAGACTCATACAAATGCGCACGCTCTTGCTTGTCGCGCAGAGCTTGCAGAAGCTTCCGACGCTTCATGGCCTCGAGAACCTCAGAGCGCTTCTCATTTACTTGCCTACCAATTGCCTCGACTGTTAAACACTGAACGCCAATGTCGTCCCGCAGCGTTTTTACGTATTCGTCTAACAACGCCAACTCGCGAACATCAGCTCCACTATGCAATTTGTCCGCTAGGATCTGGTATGACGCTTCCAGTTCACGCGTCAACTCCTCAAGTTTGAAGCGTTCTTGTGCTTCGTTGCGCATTAATACTGCCAATTCGACCTTAAGCTGATCTTCCTGGAATCTACGATGCTCCAGCACTGCTTGTAACTTGAACTTGAATCTCCTCACTGTTCGCAAAAAGCTCCTTCAAAGCAGTCAATGTAGCATCGAAATCAGCAGCTTCATCTACCCGTTGTTTGAGAAAGCTATTCACCGCATCGATTTTCGATATGGCTAAGTCAATCTTCGGATTGCTGCCCGCAGCATATGCACCTATGTTGATTAGATCTTCGTTGGCTTTATAGGTTGCCAACACCTCACGCAATCTACCCGCCAAAAGGCGATGCTCCGGCGTCGTCACATCGCTCATCAGTCGGCTCACACTGGCTAGTACGTCAATTGCTGGGTAGTGATTGCGAGCGGCGAGATCGCGAGAAAGTACTATGTGGCCGTCGAGAATCCCTCGAACCGTGTCTGCAACAGGTTCATTCATATCATCAGCCTCGACAAGAACAGTGTATAGCCCTGTGATCGATCCGCGTGACGAGCAGCCGGAGCGTTCAAGAAGCCGCGGTAGAAAAGCAAAAACTGAAGGTGTGTATCCTCGTGTTGTCGGTGGTTCTCCAGATGCAAGGCCTATTTCGCGCTGTGCCCAAGCAACTCGTGTAACTGAATCCATCATAAGCAGAACGTCCAAACCTTGGTCGCGAAAGTACTCTGCTATTGCAGTAGCCACTTGAGCACCGTGAATCCTTACGACTGGGATTTGATCGGATGTAGCTACAACGACCACCGACTTGGCCAGGCCTTCATCTTTCAAATCCTTTTCGATGAACTCTCTAACTTCGCGACCGCGTTCGCCGATTAATCCTATAACGTTTATGTCAGCAGAGGTGTTACGAGCAATCATGCCCAGGAGCGTACTTTTCCCGACACCGCTGCCCGCAAAGATGCCGATACGTTGCCCTTTGCCAACTGTTGTAAGGCCATCAATCGCTCTAATTCCCAGAGGCAACGGCTCGCTGATTCGTCGCCGATCGAGCGGATGCGGAGGCGTAGCAGAAGCCGAGACTTCTTTCTCTGGTTCTATGAATTCCTTGCCATCCAGCGGACGACCTAGCCCGTCCAGGATTCTCCCGAGCAGCTTTTCACTAACTGGCACGCGCAACGATGAACCGCTAGCAACCACTAGGCTACCCGGCCTTATACCGCCCGCGGAACTAAATGGCATTAGCAATGTTCGGTTCTCGCGAAATCCGACCACCTCAGCCAGAATAGGCTCATCTGTATTGGCCGGGTACACTTTGCACAATTCACCAACACCACACGGCGGACCGTTTGACTCGACTATGACACCAACGACTTGCGAGACGCTTCCGCTAACCCGAATTGTGTCGAGCTTGCTGACGGCCTGAAAGTATTTAGTCAGATCCAGAGTAGCTCTGGCGACCATTTGTGAACGCCTCCATCAGCTTTTCGCGTATCCTCTCAAACTGCGTAGCCAATTGAGCATCGAACACTCCGCAGGAGGACTCCACCACACAACCGCCGGGTTCAATACGCGAATCTGCGGAAATGTGTAGTGACCTTGCCTTATCAGCAAGTACTAAAAGCTCCTCGCGAATCTCTTTAACATGGTCTACGTCAGCTGGACTAACTCGCACCCAGATCTCAGCCGAGTTCTTGACTCGGTTTAAGCATGCTCTTAATGCACGCTCTACAACGCGTCGATCGGTGCGAATTTCGTGTCTAGTAATCTTCTCGACACATTCGGTTACAAGCTTTAGTAGAACAGGCTCAACATCATCGATAACGGCATTTCTTGCTGTAATTGTCTCTTGAAGAATGCCTTCTATTTCGCGAAGTAGGTTTGCCGCCTGATCTGCGGCTTGTGCAAGACCGGCCTTATACCCCTCAGCTTCTGCGGTCTTGAGGATGATCTGCGCCTGCTCGCGAGCGGATTGCAGTATTAGGCTGGCTTCTTTACTAGCACGTTGAATTGGATCTGAAATAGAACCATCCTCTCCAGACTCCAGCAGCGGTGTACCAACGGGTTCAAGATCTATAGGCTTAACTGCTAAGCTCGCGTGGTTCTGGTGAAGCGCCCTGCTTCCTTGCCGCTTGATTACTCGCGCCAACTCAAGCCTCCACCTACTGCTCAGACATCCAAGACCTGACTAACCTAGCCAAGTCCTCCGGCTTTGATTGCGCAATTTCCTCGGGAAGCTCGTCGAAAGCAGTTGCGGTCGAAGTAGCTTCCGATGGTTGCGGGGGAGCCTGTGCAATATCAGAGCGCGCTGGATAAGCTTCGGAAGACATCTCTTGCATTACTCGCTCGCGGGTACCAGCAGAGGATGAACGATCAGTAGGCACCTGTACACGTATCTGCCTAACGATTGAGCGAAGCGCAACCAAGAACACAACCAGAAGCAACACCGCACCTGCATTCTTTGCCGCCGTGCCTATGAATTCTGCCCTAGCAGCCTTTGCCATTTCCTGCTCGCGAGCCTTGTCTGAACTCGTATCGAATCTTAGGCGCTGTACTGTGATCTGGTCTCCACGGGTAGTATCGATGCCCGCTGCAGCGGCTACGGCTTGCTCTATAGCCGGCACTTTTGCCGGTTCGACCTTGTCATCAACCAACACAGCTATCGACAGACGTTGAATCTGCCCGGGAGCGCTGACGGTTTGTTCTATTCTCTTGGTTACTTGATAATGTGCAGTTGTCTCCCTTCGAGTATAGTTGTCACCACCTGCGGCAGCCGAACGTGCAGCAGATGTAGCCGGCAAATTCGGAGGCGGTTGTACGGAGCCGCTATAGGTCTCGGTTCTTGTCTCTTGTGAGACCAAAACACCCTCTGCTGGCGAGGTACCTGCTCCGGCAGCGCCTTCTCCAGTACCCCTCGCTGGCTCGTAAATCTCAGACTTGGTCTCCTTTTGATCGAAACTAAGTTCCGCGCTGACGCGAACAACCGCCTTATCAGGCCCCACTATTCGTGCTAACATGCTTTGTAGGTTCGCCGCGAGTTCACTCTCGTACTGGCGCTTCAGCTTGCTTTGCGCCGCGGTCAACAACTGGCCTCCCCCACCGGTTCCAGCGAAAGGTTCTGACAATATATTTCCGTCGGTGTCGACGACAGTGACGTTGGACGGCTTTAGACCTTCAACCGCTGAGGCCACAAGGTGAACTATGCCGCCGACTTGCTCTTCGCTTAGCGGAATTCCCCGGCGAAGTCGCAGGACCACAGACGCTGTGACTGGGTTTTGTTCGCTCGCGTACAGCTTCTCCTCGGGCAAAGCTACGTGTACCCTAGCATCTATCACCGGCGCTAACTGCTTGATAGTCCGCTGTAACTCGCCTTGAATTGCACGCTGATAGTTGAGGCGCTCTGCGAACTCAGTCATGCCGAAGTTTGATTTGTCGAACAGTTCTAGACCAACCGTTCCTCCCTGGGGCAACCCCTGGGTAGCTAATTGCAAGCGCACATCATATACCTTGTTCGCAGGAACCTCAATTGTCGAGCCATCACCGGAAATTCGGTATGGAATCTTTTGTTCGGTCAATTTTTGCACAATCGCACCCGCGTCTTCGCTTGTAAGCCCCGAAAATAGAACGGTCATGCGAGGCTTAGAGGCAACCACCCCGATAAGAACAAGAGAGGCAAAAGCGACACCCGAAAAGGCAGCCACTACAAGTCGTTGCGGAGCGCTTAGCTCACCCCACAGTTTTGACAGTGCCGCAAATGGTCCAAATTTAGAAAGCTGATTCACCACATTCACCTCATGCCGACTAGTTGGCGAGACCTATTCAGAATAGCTGGCTCGAAGAAGAAAGCGACAGCATATATTGGAGCACAAGGCGTGGTTTCTAGACCTGCATCCTCATTACTTCCTGGTAAGCTTCGATTACTTTGTTACGAACCTGAACAGTTAAGTCCAGGGCAAGCTTGGCCTTTTGCATAGCAATCATCGCACGGTGCACATCATCTATGTCGCCAGCAGCCAGCTTTGTAGCGAGATCGTCAGCTTCGCTCTGGAGCCTGTTCACTTCAGCAATAGCCTGCTTGAATAAGCTCTTGAAGGAAGTTGCAGGAGACTCGCTCGACTCTCGATCTGCGACCTGTGTAGCATCCCGCAGAGACTCAACAGGATTTAAACGAGTCAATGATTCAATTTCCATCTTGTAAGCCCCCTAAAAAAACCGTTACTATGACACCGCAAGCACCATAATTTGGTATTCTGAGAGCAAGAAGCTAATGCAGATCTCGCAATGTTTTGAAATTAAGCTTTGCCAATTTCTATCGCGGCGGCTATCATAGACTTGGCAGCATTTAACGCGGCTACATTCGCCTCGTAAGCACGCGTTGCTGAGATTAGATCCACCATCTCTTCCACGACATTTACATTGGGAAGTCGAACATAACCGCTCGCGTCTGCATCTGGATGTCCAGGGTCGTAAACCAACTTGTAATCGGTGGGGTCTTCAAATACACCATCCACAGCAACCCCAGCGGGCGCCGCGTGATTGCCCACAGCTTGTTGGTACACAGCCCTGAACGTCACAATCTGCCTCCGGTACGGTTGGCCATCTGGAGTACGCGTCGATTCTGCATTTGCAATGTTGTTTGCAATCGCATCCATACGCACTCGTTGTGCATAAATTCCCGACGCACTGATGTCGAATGAGGAAAAATTACTCATTTTACCGCTTTCCCTCCGTTATCGCCGATCGGAGCATGGCAATTTTCCCCTCGAGAAGGACACCTAAGGCCTTCTGCTTCATAGCGTTTCTCACTAGGTCGGCAATCTCCGCGTCGATGCAGACGTTGTTTCCGTCAGGCCGACTGGGACTATACCAATCGATGTGTTGAATAGGTGTGAGCCTTGCCAATCGCTCCCTAACCCGATGATTGGAATTCTCCTCTAGAGCTCGCCTTAATTCATCTTCGAACGAAACAAACATCCTCTTATAGCCCGGAGTTTCAACGTTAGCAATGTTGTTAGCTATGGCTTTGTGCCTAGCCGCAGTAGCGTCGAGTGCTTTTGCCAGTATGCTCGCCGTAATGTCTCCAAGAAGATCTGTGCGCATAAAGGAAACCTCCGGATTGTCAGCGGCTTTGACAGCAATTACCGTGCCAAGTTGAAACGAAAGGGATGACGAACGCAGACGAATTATCCGAGGAAGCTGGAAGGCACTTGGGGGTGATTACGCTATGTCAATATGAAGGATTACAAGTTCAGTAAATCTTAGAGTCGATCAGTTTATTCCTGCGACGCCCTTCACATACACGGACAACAAAATAGATCGCAACAACAATTATAGCGTTGCAGACGCTCTCGCCAACAATAACCTTCCACACCGAACCTCGGGCTACCGCGGGGTTTACCAACAAGAATGCGGACTCACACACTGCAGTGAGCACTAAGGCGGATCCACTAGGCACCAGTAAGTTCTCGCTGAACACGTGAACTGTACAGAACCCAGCCAAGAACCCCGTAAGCATACGAGTAAGCGCGAAGCTACCTAGGCTTGTGCCAACACTAAACCCTTGGACGATCCCTGCCAACAGCCCTATAGTCGCTGCCGATATCGGATTGGAGGCCAATGAATAGACGATAATAACAACCAACACCAGGTCGGGTTTTGCATCAAGAATCGAGAAAGTACTTGGAATATTGCCCTGTAAAACAGCAGCAACGAAAACCAATAGCAGCGCCCACACCGAACGCTTCATTGCGCGCCGACCCTTCTAACCACCAAGACGTGTTCTATCTCGTCGAAACGGACGCTTGGACGAACTAAGGCAGTACTCATACCAGTGGTGAGGTTGCGCGTAACTTTTACCACGCGGCCGACAACGAATCCTTTGGGGATCACTTTCCCCATTCCGGAAGTGACAACCACATCAGAAACCTTTACGTCGGCATCCTTCGGCAGATAGGTGAGCGCTAAGTAGTTCGAAGCCTGACCCTGCAACACTCCGCAGCTACGCGACCGCCTGACCATTGCGCCGACGGCACTTGAAGGGTCAGTAATTGAAACCACACGAGCACTAAGTAAGTCAGCTTCCACAATTTGACCCACTAAGCCGCGAAAATCTACCACCGCATCTCCCGGGCTAACACCGTCTCGCCTGCCTCGATTGATAGTGGCAGTAGCGAACCAGTTGCTTGGTTTGCGGGAAATCACTTCCGCAGCAATCGTATTCATGGGCACGTTTTCTTTTAGACCTAATAGCCGCCGCAACCGAGCGTTTTCCTCGGCAGCGTTTGCAAGACGAGCATTTTCTGCTGTCAGTCGTTGCACTTCACGCCGCAGAAAAGCGTTTTCTTGGAGTATTAACCGCCGTGGTCTTGCGACACGAATAAACCATTCCCCGACGGCAAAAATGCGGTGCGCAGCCATGTTCGCAGGAGCCAAGATCAGGTGCAACCCGTCACGAACGAAGAATGGTCGACCGAATTGCACAGAACGGTTGTTGAAGTAACTAAGTGCGCCACAAAGGAATAGAAGAACGGCAAGATAAGCGGCAGTTTTGCTAGAAGATCCGTTCATGCCCTGGAAGATCGCATGTAGCCACGAGGCGTCGACCCAACGAGGACCTTCTTAAGCACAGGATTAGTTTCAGACTCTTCCAGTGCTTTCGCAGTTCCTATGGCGACACAACTCAATGGGTCCTCCGCAATGTGAACTGGCATATTCGTTTCGACGTTTATGAGCCTATCGATTCCACGAAGCAACGCTCCGCCACCCGCCAGCATTATGCCTCGCTCCATTATGTCCGCTGCCAACTCAGGCGGAGTCGCTTCCAAAGTCTGTTTTACCGCCTCGACTATTTGCATCACCGGCTCGTGAATAGCTTCTCTAATCTCCTCGCTGCTGATCACAACGCTTCGCGGCAAACCTGAAACCAGATCGCGTCCGCGAACTTCCATGGTGAGTTCTTCGTCAAGTTTATAAGCGGAACCTATCTCGATCTTCACCTCTTCGGCTGTGCGGTCGCCGATTAGTAGGCTGTACGATTTTCGCATATATGCCATTATTGCTTCGTCGATCTCATCACCGGCTGTTCTTATAGAAGTGCACTTAACTATGCCGCCAAGCGAAATCACCGCCACTTCCGTCGTTCCGCCACCGATGTCCACGATCATGCTCCCTGTCGGTTCGCTTACAGGCAAACCAGCGCCTATAGCAGCCGCAAAGGGTTCCTCCAGAGTGTATGCCTCAGCAGCTCCAGCCTTGATTGCAGCTTCCTTGACTGCTCTCCATTCAACCTCGGTAACACCCGACGGTATACCAATTACAACTGTCGGTTGAATAAGACCGTTGTGACGGTGCACCTTTCGTATGAAGCCACGAAGCATCTGCTCAGTTTGGTCGAAGTCTGCGATAACGCCATCCTTGAGCGGTCGAATTGCAACAATAGAACCCGGCGTTCGCCCGAGCATACGCTTCGCTTCTTCCCCTACGGCAAGCACCTTTTTTGTCTGCGTGTCAAGTGCAATCACGCTTGGCTCACGTAGAAGGATACCGCGACCCCGAACGTGAATTAAAGTATTCGCCGTTCCAAGATCTATACCTATCCCGCGAGAGAACCTGCTGAAGATTTTTGACAATATACCCACGGCAAGTATGATAGCATAAAAGTGCAATCAATGCACAGATGTACCACACAAAACGAGCAGAAGAATCTGTAACTAGTGCAAGAGACCAAGTCACTGGAACGAAACAGCTTTTCACAGGTCTGGTGTTGTCTGTCGCGCTTATCATACTTGGCGCCGGCTGTGGCGGAACAAGTATTAGACATAAGATAGAAGCGCAGATTGCAAAGAGCTTGCAGGGTAGACTGGGACCGGCTAAATCATATTCGGTGAGTCTCAGAGGCTCCACTTTGTCCATTGTGCGCGGCAATATCAAGGAAATCCGAGTGGCAGCAGAAGAGGTTTCCTTGCCGGAGGGAATAACCCTTGACAAACTCGATGTCGTCCTGGAAAACGTGAGAGTGGACCTGGCGTCGCGCACCATCAAAAGGTGTGCACAGGCTCAATACACAGCGCGCATATCCGAGGACGAATTAGAAGCATACTTTCGAAAGCGCTACCCAGACATACCTGAACTCCGAATGCACCTGGCAAATCACGAGCTGAGAATCGAGACCTCGCCTCGACCTGCGGGAATCAGGATTCCGATAATTGCATACGCCTCGTTAAAGACAAAAAACGGCACGCAGGTTGTGCTTGATCTGAAGAGGATAGATGTAGGCCCGATACCGACCCCAGGATTTGCCCGAGAATTCCTCGAGACCCGCTTTAACCCGGTGTTTGAGGCTTCCGACATCGGCTTCGATGCACAAATAAGCGAAGTCAGAACAGAGAACAACTTTTTGGTTCTAACAGGAACCTTTGATCCAACAACAGTTCTTAATGATTGGAATTAGGCAGCCACGAAAAGTAAGAACAGGAGACGTGTGTACTTAGACTATGGTGACCTCATCTGATGCTATTCGAACTACGAGAAAACCTGACAGGAGACTCTACATCTTCTTGGCAGCGTTTGCAGTGGTAATAGCAGTTGGCCTGGGATATTGGAAAGCGACCGATCTGCTTGAACAACGCGTGGCACGCGAGGTTCAAGATCGATTGGCAGACGCGATTGACCACGTTGGAACATGTCGGGTGCAAACTTCCCTCAGCCTGTGCGGAGTAATCCGGGGCAAGATTGACTCTGTGACAGTATCGGCGACTAATGTGGACCTCAGAAAAGGGATTGTCGCTGAGAAACTAACTGCGACACTGGAAGGCGTACGCGTCGACCCGCTACGAAGACAATTAAAAGGAATCGACCGAGTAAAGTTCTCTTTTTCCGCAACAAAGGATCAGCTTGCGTCATACCTATATAACAAGTATCCTAACGCGAAATTTCAGATGGAGCTCCGAAGCGGTTACATTTCCGTTACCACTTCGGCGGTAATCCGTGGTAAGAGCGTTTGGATAGCTGCCGATCTATCTCCGAAGGTGCGACAGGGCACTCAAGTAGTGCTTCTTATAAAGCGAGTTTTCTGCAATGCACCGGTGTCTTCTCAGATACTCCGTAAATACTTGGAGAGTAGGATAAACCCGGTGTTTGATATTTCGAACGCCAACTTGCCAGGGCAATTAACCTCAGTAGTAGTGACACCGAGACTCATCACCGTCAATGGTATTGGCCGAATCGAAACGCTAAAACTATTGAACAAAGCCGATAACTAATCCTCTGAATCAGTATCCGATAGATCACCTTCCTCGTACATTTCGCGTTCGGCTTCGTCTAGCAATTCTTCAAACTCCTCGTCAGCATCTTCGCCGAGTTCTTTGCCCATTTCGCGCATCAGCTTGCGCATTGCGCGAGGATCATCACCGGCTGAGTAAGCGGCGTCTTCAAGGTCGTCCAGTACAGCTTCTTCGTCCTTCAGCCTGGCAAAACGCGATATCAGCTTATTTACGTCAGAACTTCCACACCTAGGACAAGCCGGTTCGCGGCAGTCAGCGGTTACACCCACGAGCGCGCTGAACTTCTTTCGGCATTTTGCACATCGGTATTCATAGACCGGCATTTTTCCTACACCTCGCAAGACTTATACATTCTTCAAAGATCAAAAGGAGACAACACAGTATAACTCCGCATACCTGGGCAAACGAGCAACTTAAGTTTTAGACAGACGTTCTCGCTCTACTTCCTCAAACCAGCTGTCTAAAGCGTTCGACATCTGCTCAACGACGTCAGGATATTCGCCAGCTAAGTCGTGCTGCTCGTAAGGATCTTCATCAATGTTAAATAGCACCGGGGGTGGAGGATCCGGAATCACGCGCGCAGGTTCGCACCTGAGACACACATCCGTAACAGCGTCAGGCTCGTACTTAGCGCGGCGATCGAGTTCTAAGTGCTCCGGCAAAACAACCATGGCCTCCTGTATGACAGGTCGGACTAGTTTCCAACACCCCATTCGAACAGCAGCATTGCACGTTCTTACAGGAGTGTACCGGTTCCACTGCCAAAATCTGGAGTGATCATAGGACTGCACCTCACCCCGCAATAACGGTAGAACATTTACACCGTCAATTCGCAAACCCTCCGGAATGAAAGCGCCAACGGCGATCGCCAAAGTTGGTAACCAGTCGGTAAAGTGAATCATATGGCCTACGGTGCGCCCGCCATCGAATCCGGCAGGCCAGCGAACTATCGCCGGCACTCTTATACCTCCCTCGTAGACCAAACCTTTACAGCCATTAAAACCACAATTAAAACGCGTAGTGGATTGCTCCCCTTCTCCACCAAATTGCGGACCGTTGTCGCTTGTAAAAAGCACAATAGTATTCTCTTCGATACCGTAGTCCTGCAAAGCATTCAATACCTCGCCAATTCCCCTATCCATACGACGATTCATTCCGTAGATTAAGCAAACACCCTCACTGTACTTGCCCAAATTCCTGAATGGTTCAACTTCTTCATCCGGCACTTGGAATGGAAAATGCGGTGCATTGTAGGTCAAGTGCAGGAAAAAAGGTTCGTGCCGGTGCCTCTTTATGAAGTCAATTGCTTCTTCAGTGAACACATCTGTCAGATAACGACCGTCGGGTTTGCGGTATGAGCCGTTGTAGTCGAGGCGCCACTGCCAATAGTCACTCCAGCCGCCGCGAAAACAAACCGCCTCGTCAAAGCCCCGGGCGTTCGGGTGATATCTGGGATCAAAGGCTCCGAGATGCCACTTGCCAATGAGCCCTGTTGCGTAACCGGCATCCTTCAGTATGTCAGCCATGGTAGTCTCGCATAAAGCAAGCCGGTCTAGTCCTTGAACCTCAAGAGTATCAATAGCCCCTGTTCTGTGCGGATATCTGCCTGTGAGAAGAGCTGCTCGAGCAGGAGCGCAGACAGGAGAGCCTGAGTAGTGCTGCGTCAGACAGACGCCCTCAGTAGCTAAGGCATCTAGATTGGGCGTAAGAACATCGGGATTTCCAAAAGCACCAACGTCTCCGTAACCCAAGTCGTCTGCAAGTATGAGTATGATATTAGGTTTCGTCATCGGCTTACCTCATCAGGGTAACCCCTTAAAAACCGTTTCTGGATTATGCGAGTATAACCACGCTGAACGCGGCATGTGAGCCTCCGTATGATTCTAGCAACGGCACAAAGCAGGGTCAACGCGCCAGTTAAATTGTCAGACAGCCTACGCACACTGCATCTCATTCACGTGTTAAAGGTGGGGACCTGTGCGTTTTGGTAAGTTCTTTTGCTTATTACCACAGGCTGCGTCATGAAAACACACTAAGGATATCAAACGGCAGGGTTGTCGATTGTTGATGGTTGAAAGACACATTTTGTCTGCCAGTGATATAAGCGCGGCTTGATCAATTCGATATTTGACATACCCTAGGAGTGTGCGATATACTGGGGGTCGACCTGTCGATTTATTCGATACGGGAACAAAGTTGGGGTGATGCATTATACTCAAAGACTTGAGGGTTAACGAGCGCATCCGAGCGCGCGAGGTGAGGCTAATAGACGAAAACGGTTCCCAAGTCGGGATAGTACCGTTGCGAGAAGCTCTAGAGTTTGCCAAATCGAAGGGGCTCGACCTTATTGAAGTTGCCGCAAACGCCAATCCTCCCGTGTGCCGCGTAATGGATTACGGCAAGTTCAAATACGAGCAAAGCAAAAAGGAGCGAGATGCCCAGCGAAAACAGAGAATGTCCGAAATGAAGGGCATCCGTTTGCGGCCGAAGACGGACGAGCACGATCTCCAATTCAAGATCAACAATGCTTTGAAGTTCCTCAAACAGGGGCACAAGGTAAAGGTTACCGTTATATTTCGAAGCCGGGAGTATACACACCCGGAATTTGCGGAAAACGCCTTGCAGCGAATGGCTGATGCAGTGGCAGCTGCTGGAGCTGGTATTGTGGAGAGGCCCGCTCAAATGGAAGGTCGAATGATGACTATGGTTCTGGCGCCAATTGCTGAACGGAAAGGTGGACCGCGCAAGGCAGAGGGTGAACAATCAGGCGAGAAATCCAGTTAAGGTTAGAGGTAAGCAAAGTGCCAAAGATCAAGATAAAAACTTGCAAAACAGCTGCTAAGAGATTTGAGGTCTCAGGCCGAGGCAAGATACGACACGGCGCTACCGGAATGAACCACTTGAAGCTTAAAAAAACCAAGAGCGGCAAGAGAAGGCTAAGCATAAAGTCGACAGTGACTCCCGGGCAGAAGCGTGTAATCAAGAGGTTGGTTCCGGGAATAGTCTAGTTCCGAACAAACAAGCCGTGTGGGTGTTCAGGAAGCCCACGGTTGTTTGGCGATCTACTAAGATACTGACGATTAAAGTGCGCGTAGTGAGGTTGGCATTATGAGTCGCGTAAAACGAGGAACGATGACGCGTAAGCGTCACTCTAAGATAATAAAGCTGGCAAGTGGGTATTGGGGTGCGAAGAGCCGTTTATTCAAAACTGCCAAAGAGCAGGTAATGAAATCCGGCCAGTACGCGTACCGCGACAGAAGAGTACGGAAACGAGACTTCCGCCGTTTGTGGATTGCTAGAATCAGTGCTGCGTGCCGAGCTCACGGCCTACCCTACGCCAGATTCATCTACGCCCTTAAGGGCGCTGGGATTGATCTGGACAGGAAGGTGTTGGCTGATATGGCAGTCGCGGACGCGCCTGGTTTTTCGGTGTTGGTCGAAAAAGCAAAAGCCCAGCTTTCGTCATAATTAAACACGGCGAGTTTTGGGCTTGCGAGTATTCACCGGTTTAATTTAATAATAGCAGAGAGCCAAAGGTAAGAATCATCGCCCAGCGTCCAAAGGCATGAGGCCGCGCGACCGAATTTGTCAGTTAGGTCGCAATAAGTCGGCGGTCTTATGCAGTTGGACGCTGGACGGTTATTGAGGGCAGATTACGCATGTCGCAACACGAGAAAATAAAAAGTCTGAGAGAGCAAGCACTTGACGACATAGCCAAAGCCAGAAGCCTAGCAGAAATTGACGCAATTGAAACTCGCTATCTGGGACGCAAGGGCGAGGTTACGCAACTGCTGCGTACAATCGGCTCACTTCCGCCAGAGGAACGCCGAACCTTTGGACAAGAGGTCAATCAACTCAAAGAAGAGTTGGCATCAGCCATCCAAGCCCGCAGGGATGAGTTGGCCATCGTTGAGGTAAGCACAAAGCTTCGACAAGAAGCACTTGACGTCACATTGCCTGGTAGGTTTTTCCAGATTGGTCGACCACATGTCTTGGTAGAAACACTAACAAGGATCAAAGAGATATTCATAGGCTTGGGCTATGAGATTGTTGAAAGTCCCGAAGTAGAATCCTACAAGTACAACTTTGCAGCTTTAAACTATCCTGAAGAGCACCCAGCGCTCGACGAGCAAATGTCCTTCTACATAACAGATGACCGACTGCTCCGCACCCAAACCACAGCGTTTCAGCATCGAGTGATGGAAAAACGGAGACCGCCGATACGCGTGTGCACCATGGGAAAGTGCTTTCGTGTAGATGCAGTTGATGCCACCCACTCCCATACTTTCCACCAAGTGGACTGCTTCACAGTTGATCACGGTATCACAATGGCCGATTTGAAGGGTACCCTGCACCAGTTCGCCGTTGAGATGTTTGGAAGGGAGGTGCAGGTCAGATTCAGGCCGGATTTCTTCCCTTTTGTGGAACCTGGCGCAGAAGTCGCTGTCACCTGCACAATCTGTGAAGGTAAAGGATGCGGAGTGTGCAAGGGCACAGGGTGGATGGAGCTTGCGGGAGCCGGTATGATTCACCCTCGGATCTTAGAGACTGTCGGAATCGACCCTGAGGAGTATACGGGGTTTGCGTTCGGATTCGGCGTCGATCGCATACCGATGATCAAGTACAGCATCGACGACTTGCGCCTGTTTATGGAGAATGACTTACGCTTTCTTAGGCAGCTATAACTATGAAAGTCTCAGTGAATTGGCTAAAAGATTACGTATACTTTGATTGCTCTCCAGACGAATTGGCTCAAAAGCTGACAATGGTCGGGCTGGAGATCGAGGAATCCAAACCCCTCACCGCGCAGGAGTTTGCGGCACTTGGAGGCTCTGGCGAGCAAGATGATGTGATCTGGGACACAAAAGTGACGCCAAACCGAGGCGACTGGCTTTCAATCATCGGCACGGCAAGGGAAGTCGGAGCAGTTCTAAACCGCGCTGTGCGAATTCCAAAGGTCGATGTGGCGCAGATCGGCCCTGAAGCCTCCGAGCTTATAAAAATTCGAATTGACGCTCTGGATTTGTGCCGCAGATACGCAGGCGTAATAATACGAGGCGTAAAAGTCGGACAGTCTCCGGGTTGGCTAAGGGATCGAATCATCGCTTCAGGCATGCGCCCTATTAACAATATCGTTGATGTCACGAACTACGTGATGTTCGAGCTCGGCCAACCGCTGCACGCTTTCGACTATCGGCTTATCCGAGGACCGGAGATCATAGTACGTCGAGCACGAGTAGGAGAAGTCCTGACTACGATCGATGGCGAAATTAGGAAGCTAGACAGCGAGATGCTTGTTATTGCAGATGCCGAGCGGCCCGTTGCCCTGGCTGGTATAATGGGCGGTGCAGACACCGAAATAACCGACGCGACAACAGACGTACTTATTGAGTCAGCCAATTTCGATCCTGTTGGCATTCGGAAGACATCGAAGCGACTCGCAATGAGCACAGAGTCATCGTATAGATTCGAGAGAGGTGTAGACCCGGGAATAACAGATTTTGCGGCCTGGCGCGCCGCGCAACTGATAAAGGAAATCGCAGGCGGCGATGTTGCCACAGGTATTGTTGACGTTTACCCTTGTCGCGTTGAGTCGCTCTCACTCACCGTTAGACCGCAGCGAGTAAACAGCGTGCTTGGCACATCAATCGAGCCTGATGTTATGGTTCAGATTCTTAACTCGTTGGCCATTGAGACCGTATTAGAAAACGGCATGTTACGGTGCACCGTACCAACCTTCCGCTCAGACATCACTAGAGAAATAGACCTCATAGAGGAAATCGGCAGATTATACGGCTACGACAAGTTGCCTCAAACAATGCCCAGTAGATCGCTTCAGGGAAAAGACAGCCGAGAGGGGGCGTTCGCGGAGCGTGTGCGCCGCATTTTGATTTCATGCGCTTGCCAGGAAGTGTTGACTCACAGTCTAGTTGACAGTCGATATGCAGAGTTGGCTGGTAAACAAAACGAAGTTATCCGCGTGCGAAATCCCTTGAGCGAAGACTTAGACAGCTTGAGAACGTCGCTTGCTGTGAACTTGCTTCAGGTCATTGCCCGAAATCAAGCGCGCGAGATGGAAAATGTCTCAGTGTTTGAAATCGGCAAGGTTTTCAGCTGGGTAAAGGGCGAGATCTGCGAGCAGCGCAAGATCGCCGGAGCGATGGTTGGCACGATGTGGCGGAGCGGTTGGTCGTTGCCGGCTGAAGCACTCACGGCCGATTTCTTTTGGTGTAAGGGGCTGGTTGAAAGCCTGATGCAGAGTCTGTACATAGGGCACGTAGGTTTTGGACGGACTAATAATCCGCTACTTCATCCCACGCGTGCTGCGAAGGTACTAGCAAACGGTCGAGAAATAGGTTTCGTGGGTGAAGTTGCGCCGCAGGCTATCGAATTCTTCGATATCAAAGGCAGGCCGTGTGTGTTCGAGCTTGATTTCGAGGCACTCATGCAAGCTGCGCCTGAGTCTGTAACTTACAAGCCTCTTCCCAAGTATCCCGCACTTCGCAGGCACATTGCTGTTGTGGTTAAGGATACTACCGCATACGAGGAAGTTCTGGAAGTGGTTTCGCAAGCTGGAGGAAGTATACTGGAGGAAGTGTGCGTGCTTGACCTCTACAAGGGACCGCAAATACCCTCCGAGTGCAAGAGTTTGACCCTGGAACTGGTTTTCAGATCTCCCGATCGAACGCTAACTGATGAAGAGGTTAACGCGGTACTGTCGCAGGTCAGGAAAGCGCTAAGCGACACTCTGGGCGCGACATTCCGCTAATCTGGAATCTTCGAACGGAGGAAAGGAGGCCAACTCGAGATGGCTGTGCAAAGGGAGTTCAGTGCGGCTGAGATCGAATCAATAATTTGTCGCCTCAAGGATGTAATTGCCGCTAGCGTCGTCGCAAATAACGAAGGTCGCATAGAGGAGATCCACGTCCTAGCGAGCAGCGCCAGATCGCCTAAGCAAGTGGTGCGCGACATTGAATCTGCGCTGATGGCGCGATTGGGGTATTCCGTCGATCACAAAATAATCAGCGTAGCCCAGGTTGAAGACGCAGCGCCGAAGTATGATCATTCCAGACTGAAGTTTTCTGACGTGTCGATTTCCATCGACGGATGTAAAACTGAGGCGACTGTAAGATTGGCGAAGGACGGTGTGATATACTCCGGAACATCAAGTGGAACATCTTCTCCGGCATCACAGATGAAGCTCATAGCAGAGGCGACGTTGCGTGCAATCCAGAGCTCAGCGTTGAGCGACGCAGTATTTACACTGGAAGATGTGGATGAGATTGGCATCGGGGGTCGCAGAGTTGCCGTTGTGCTTGTGTCGACAATTACAGACCGCGGAGAAAATGTTCTTGCAGGATCTGCAGTAATTAAGCAGGATATTTGGAAGGGTGTGGTGAATGCTACATTAGATGCGGTGAATCGCAGGTTGTTCGTGTCTCGCGAGAGGTAATCCGGGTCGCGCTTTGTGGGAAGGGAAAAGTGTGACCCAGGCCAGATTTGAGCCAACGGCGATAGCGGTGATGGCAGGAAGCGGAATATCAACCCGAGCGAAGCGGTTTGACTGCGGCTTGCATAGCGGTAAGCAAGCTAGCTCTAAACCGAAAGGGGTTGACGCTGAGCATGAGTCGCCTGTTGAAAGTTCTCGTGGGACTGGCAACTTTGGCTGCCACCGCGGGCGCGCCTTGGATAATCTGGCCGCCGAGGTAAGTAGTCACAAGTCGGCTTAGTCCGCAAAGACAATCTCTCTAACAAATCTGCCCGCCGTTGGCTCACCTTTGAGCATATTCAATTCAAATCAGGCCCCACCGGGGCCATAATTTATATTAGGAATCCGCCAAACCGGAGCTCGAATTAACTCCTGCAAAGATTTGCGAGAAAGACCGACATTAGCAAAATGCGTAGTTATTGTCCACCGTCGCGCTTGTGACGGATTTGGGATGGTTTGCAGTGGACGATAGGCTGAGAGCATACAGGATCGCCACGGAATTTTTGTGCACCGCGGCAGCTCTCATTACTCTTGTTGCCTGGTTAAGGGTACCGGTTGAAGGAAACCCTTGGCCTGCAGCCGTGCAGTTTATTATCCTGATTTCGGTTACTGAATTGTTGGCTGTAAGGCTGTATGAGTATGAGGGCGCAGGTATTTCCCCCACTAGCCCAATCCTCTGGGCTGCAACGTGTGTTATAGGCGTGTTGCCTGCAATCGTATTAGGTGTTGTTAGCGCAATAACATCAAATACGCTCAAGTGTATTGCATTTCACCTTCACAGGCGATTTTGCGACGAACGGGCACAAGATAGGCAAGATCTGAAGGGGATCTTGTGTCGCTTTGTAAGTGAGATAGGGTCAACTTGGCAAGACCGCGGTTTTAGTATAGCGGTGATGTATTTCTGCTGGTACCTCGCGTGTGTTATTGGTGAGGTGGGACCTGGCGGACTGGCATACTACTGGTTGGGCGGACAGTTCTTGATAAATACAACCGAGGATTTTCAGTTTACAACAAACTTCTTGCTCCCAGCAATTGCTCTCGTTGCGGTTTCTGCAGCGATGCACGTGGCAGAATATGCCATAAGCACAGCGGCAGTCGATCCCATACCTGGCACAAAGGGGCTGTACGGCGTGCTCCTCAGAATGAGACTCGCCATTATCGAAACGGCCCTGCCGATTGTAAAGGGGCAAATTGTGCTTTCTGTTGTCGCCCTGCTCCTTGCCTATTTGTATGCTCGAATAGGTGTCCTGGGATTCGTTCTCGCGGTTACCCCGGTTCTGGCGCTGAGAGACTTTTTTGTCCATTGGGTTCGGGAAAGGGAGGCATATCTCAACACAATTGCCACGCTAGGTACCTACATGCAGCATTACCACCCATACACGAAAGGACATCTCAAGCGCGTAGCCGACTTGTCAGAGCGATTAGCACGCGAATTACGTCTGCCTGCTGAAAGCATTCGGCATATGAGCGTCGCGGGTCTGCTGCATGATATCGGTAAGATTGGAGTGAGCGAGGAAGTCCTGGACAAACCCTCACAGCTTACGGACGAAGAGTGGGCACAGATCAAAGAGCATCCGGTTAAGGGAGCCGAAATTATAAGCCATCTAGACTTCTTAGAAGGAATTGTGGATTGGGTAAAGTATCACCACAAGTGGTATAACGGATCCGGCTATCCGGCCGGAAATGGTGATGGTTCCAGAATCCCAATAGAAGCGGCGATAATCGCTGCTGCCGACGCATTCGACGCGATGACCGACGACCGCGAGCTGAGCTTGGAATGGATATGCGACTCCTGTGGTTACAAACCGCCAGACGGTTCTCGGCCGAGAACTTGTCCAAAATGCGGGGCGGAAAAGCGGCGCAGATATAGAGAACCAAAGACGTTAGACCAGGCCATTGACGAATTACGCCGCGGCGCGGGCACGCAATTTCACCCGCGGGTAGTGAAGGCTTTTCTCGCGATGGTAGAAAGAGACGGTGTTAAGCTAAATGGGTAACTATCAGCTGACTCCTGGGGTGATAATTACGGGCAGCCTACTTCTTTCGTTGGCTATACTGTCGATATATGTTTCCAGGGTCTACTTGCCAGCCAGGATAAAGGCAGCCTATCTCAAGTCTATCACTGTGCTGGCGGCAGCAGTAGAAACCAGGGATTCGGGCACACTAGGCCACGCACAGCGAGTCGCACAGCTTGCAGTGGAAACTGCCCGCCGACTAGGGCTGCAGGGACACGAGCTCGAGCGGATCCATTACGCAGCCCTAATAATGGATATGGGTAAAGCACGAGTACCTCACGCCTTGCTCAACAAAAAAGATCCTCTGACGCCTGAGGAATGGGAAATCCTGAAAAGTCACCCGAAATTGAGCGCCGAAATGGTCGGCGCAGTTCCATTTCTGAAGGATTTGGAAGACATAGTGCTGCATCACCACGAGTTGTGGAACGGTAGCGGTTACCCGGATGGCCTGGCAGGCGAGGAAATACCGCTCGCATCGCGAATATTGTGCGTTGCAGCAGACTATGACGCAATGATCTCTGAAAGGCCGTACCATCTTCGAGCGCTTTCTCCTGACGAGGCAATTGAGCAGATTCGCCTCGGCTCTGGAACGAGGTATGACCCTCGTGTCGTCGAGGTTTTTCTCGAAATAGTTGGTTCGGAACAAGCGGTGACACAGCAGGTCGCCGCTGCCTAGGATACATTGTCTTGGTACCTACTAAAGGAATTGCTCTCTCGCTGTGATACCTGAGCTTATATTGATCGCACTACTAGTAGGCTGGGTTTCTGGCGGCAAGTTTTGGCGGCTTGCGGAAGCTAAGATTCGTCACGTCTGGTTGATTTTTGTGCCGCTTGGGCTTTACCTAGTTTCGTGGACGCCACCGCTCGTCAGATCTCCTATGTTCCTCGGTATTATCGCTATTGTTGAAAAACTGGCTCTAATCGCTGTGGCACTGTTTAACCTTAGACTGCGCGGTGTTAAGCTTATCCTGTTGGGAATGTTGCTTAATATTGCTGCGCTTTCAGTAAATGGCGGCATGATGCCAGCTAGTGAAAGCGCATTAGCATCTGCGTTTGGACCGGAATATGTCAAGCACGCTCGCAATGCCGTTCATGTGCGCAGTGCAATAATGGATACTACTACCGAATTGGGTTTCCTGTGCGATATAATCGCTGCAAGACGTCCATTTGTGCTCGTCCCGGCTGTCTACAGCGTCGGCGATATTGTGATGTCGATAGGAATTTTCATCTGCATTATCGCGATTATGCGAACTCCCATTCCGTCCGAGCTGAACCCTAAGCAAGGTGACAGCGTTGCTGCAAAACAATGATCGAAACCTTCGCCGAGATGTTCTGCTGACACTGACAATACTTGCCGTTTCCGCTTTTCTTCGCTTTTGGGGATTGAAATGGGGTTTGCCCAACGATCTGCGAGAGTACTCGTATCATCCGGACGAGTTTCTGACGATAGGGGCAGCCTTCGCAATCGCATATCTAGGACATTTCTGGAATCCTGGCTTCTATAACTATCCTTCGCTATATCTGTATCTATCTGCAGCGGCTATAGTAGCTTGCACAGCAGTAGTTCGAGCCCAATTATCTCCGGCGATGGTTTATTTGTGTGGTCGGTGCGTATCCGCTGCGATGGGCACACTTGCAGTTGTGGCAGTGTTTTGGGCAGGATCTGTCTTATACGATAAGCGCTTAGGACTTCTCGCCGGGACAATTCTTTGCGTAGCCCCGTTGCATGTGCAGCATTCGCATTTTGCTACGGTAGACGTTCCCAGCACTTTGTTCATTGCATTGGCCATGGGATTTTCTGGTAGGATTTATCGGCAAGGCCTTACTAAGGATTACATTCTTGCCGGGTTAATGGCCGGTTTCGCTGCCGGCACCAAGTACAACGCTGGGCTGGTAGTGCTCTCGCCGATTGCCGCGCATTTTCTACGGTCAGATTTGCAAGTAAGCTACAGCAGGTTGCGGGGTTTGGTCGTGATAGTGATATCAGCTATTGCTGCGTTTATTTTCTCAACGCCTGGGTGTCTTTTGGATACCCAGCGGTTTATTCACGGACTGCATTATGAGCTGCGTCACTCAGCAAGCGGGCATGGCTTAGTATTTGCATGCACTGGCAACGGTTTCACATACACTTTCTGGCACTCGCTTGCTCCAGGTCTGGGTATCGTTTTGACTTGTTTGTTCGTCATATCCCTAGTCGCTGCCGCTGTAGCGCGCGACAGGTGTGCCCTGACAATAGGAGCATTCGTGCTTCCCTACTTGGTGGTCATCTCGATATCTCAGGTAAGGTTTGCTAGATATACAGTTCCTTTGCTTCCGGGAATAGCTATTTTGGTCGCTTGGACGGTAATAGCTGGGCGGGACAAACTTCGCAATATTGGTTTGGTCAGGAGATTGGGTAAGGCGAGTTTGCTGAGCTTGTGCTCAATTGGCGTCGTTCTTGCTTTTATAACTTCGCTCTCTTTGAACGCATCGCTCTCAGGCCAAGACCCACGTGATAAGGCGGCGCGATGGATTTTCGCCAACATTCCTAAAGGCACGACTATCGGCGTAATAGACTGGCCCTGGTTCTACTCACCACCATACAGCAAGTGGGCTGGTTTCGGCACACTGCCACAGCGACAGAAAGCCACGAAGAAAACACCTTACGATCTAAAAGTCCTGCTGTCGCAGTCTGACATGTGGCGGTCTTTGCCGAAGTGGGTAGTGATTTCGGACTACGAAGTCGAAGATGCTTTACGGTTGGTCGGTTGCAACAAACTGCCGTATCAACAGCGAAAGCAGGTAGCGCTGATAAACCGTGCAGTGAATATCGTGCGCAAAAAGTATACGTGTCGTGCCGTATTTGGAGGGTCTACCGGCATGATCAATTGGAATAAGCTACCTCACGACATGCGGTATACAAATCCACGTATAGTGATATACAAGCTGGGTGACTGAGCAATGGATGTAGAGATCGAAAAGTTTCTAGACTGGTTGGTGGTAGAACGTGGGCTGTCTAACCACACTATCGCATCTTACTCCCGAGACCTAGTTCAGTTCGCCAATTTTGCAGCCAGACGTGGGGTGACGAACCTGCAGAACATTGATGAGAAGTTGATCCTGGGGTTCTTATCGCACCTGGAGCGCGGCCGTTATGCAGCTGCGAGCGTGGCACGTAAACTCTCAGCAATTAGGAGCTTTCTGAAATTTCTGGTGTCTGAGCGAGTAATTGACAGCAACCCCCTGGCTCTAGTCACATTTTCGAGGCCGGCTCGCCGCCTGCCCAAGTCTCTGGATGTTGCCGAAGTGGCAAAGTTACTGAGCGCGCCAGACGTGCGAACCACCCTAGGACTTCGGGACAAGGCTATGCTGGAAACTCTCTACGCCACGGGGCTCCGCGTGTCAGAGCTTATAGCGCTCCGGACAAGCGATATCAATCTCGACAGAGGATTTGTGCGATGCATCGGCAAGGGAGGTAAGGAGCGACTGGTACCGCTCGGCGAAATTGCCTCACACTGCATAGCGCTCTACATATCTGGTGCACGCGATCGATTAGCTGGAGGGATGTGCACTGAGTACCTATTCTTGACTAACCAGGGCAGACCCATGTCAAGAGTCATGTTCTGGAAGATCATAAAGAAATACGCGCGTGCTGCCGGCATCACTAAAGAGATTACCCCGCATACACTTCGGCATTCCTTTGCAACGCACTTATTGGAAAGAGGGGCAGATCTGAGAAGTCTGCAGGAAATGTTGGGACACGCCAGCATAGCGACCACACAAATCTACACCCATGTGTCACGCGATCACTTGAGAGAGGTATACCGTGAATCGCACCCACGTGCCTAGCCCCGGCTGCGATCCTGAAAAACCCTCGTATATCAGGCGCGCGGTGGTAATAGTTCTAGATTCGCTTGGAGTCGGTGAACTTCCAGATGCACACTTTTACGGGGACGAGGGTTCAAACACGCTGCTGCACGTTGCTCAAGCAGTGGGCCGGATTAATCTGCCGAATCTCGAGAAGTTGGGCTTAGGTAACGTAATCCAGGTACCTGGTGTCGAAGCCTGTCGATCGCCGCGAGCAAACTATGGGAAGATGGCGGAAAGATCCGCGGGAAAGGACACGACGGTTGGCCACTGGGAACTGATGGGTGTCGTTACAGAAAAACCTTTCCCTACATATCCAAACGGATTCCCGGCAGACCTGATCTCGGAGTTTGAGAATCGTATAGGCCGAAAGGTTCTTGGCAACAAGGCGGCTTCTGGTACGGAAATTCTCAACGAGCTGGGCGAGCAGCATATGCAGACCGGATTTCCTATAGTCTACACTTCTGCCGACAGTGTGTTTCAAATAGCTTGCCACGAAGAAGTGGTTCCAGTTGAACAGCTGTACTCGATGTGCTTGATTGCCAGAAAACTGCTCGTGCCGCCGCACAACGTGCAAAGAGTCATAGCTCGGCCATTTATTGGCAACCCAGGTGCTTTCGTGCGAACTGAGCGCCGAAAGGATTTCTCTTTACCGCCCTCGTCAGACACGTTGCTTGATTTGATCAGTAGGACAACCAGAGATGTGGTCGGGATCGGAAAGATCGAGGATATATTTGCAGGTCGCGGACTAACAATGTCAGTTCACACGGCAAACAATGACGAAGGGATTCGAGCTACCCTTAGTTCAATGGCTCAATGCGAGAGCGGCTTGATCCTTACAAACCTAGTAGACTTCGATATGTTATACGGTCATAGAAACGACTCAGCCGGCTATGCCCGAGCACTGGAGTCATTCGACTCAGCAGTCCCGAGTCTCTTAGATGCCCTCAGGGAAGACGACTTACTTGTGATCACAGCCGACCACGGCTGCGATCCTACAACGCCGAGCACGGATCATTCGCGCGAATACGTACCTCTGTTAGTATACAATCCTAGGTCGCGCCGAGGCAGAAACCTAGGTATCAGAAAATCATTTTGTGACTTGGCATGCACCCTCGCTGACTTGCTGGGAGTAGCCCACTTCTTTCCTGGTGTTAGTTTTGCCAAGAAGGTTCTCGAAGTGTGAGCGAGATCCGGCTGCTCATTCGGGCTTCGTAACTTGCGCAAATAAGACGTCACCTGTCGGACACCTTCACTTGATGAAGCGAAGCCTTCGTTTCCCACTCGGAGGGTAAAGTTGACTGCTGGAACCAAAGTCGTGTATAGTTCGCATTGTAATTTGAAATCAGTTTGTTGGATTCGCTTTGCAAGAGAGGAACTGTGACCACTTACATCGTGACAGTTATGGCGCAAGATCGGGTTGGAATCGTGCGAGATGTTAGCCATGCTCTAGCGTCGCTCGGAGGCAACATTACGCACATAAGTCAGACCGTTATGCGCGGTTATTTTACCCTGATACTCTCTGTGGACGTACCGAAGGACCGCACCCTACTGCAAATAAGGCAAGCCGTGGAGCGCGCGGGAGATGTCGGCGAATTCGAAGTTAACGTCAGACCCTTCGTGGAGCCACCGATTCCCGAGCCACGAAGTATCGAAAGGTTCACGCTTAGTCTGCGCGGCGCTGACAGGTCCGGTTTGATTGCTGCTGCCACGTCCTATCTGGCTGAAAACAACATAAACATCGAGGATGTGTATGCGTATGTTCACGACGGCAAGGCACTGATCCTGGCACAGGTAAGCGTGCCCGCGGAAGTCGACGTAGAAGAACTTCAGATTGGTCTGCAAGAAGCATTGAAAGATTTTGACGTTGCCGCTCACCTGCAGCACGAGAACATCTTCAAAGCCACCAGCGAGGTTCAGCCTGTAATAGGTTTAGAGGGGATGCGAGAGTGAAATGGGTTGAGGACATTCTTCAGACTGTAGAGATGCTCCAGAGCGAACACCTGGACGTCCGTGCTGTAAGCGTCGGAATAGACCTTTTTGACTGCGCAGACCAGAACGTTGACCGCGCCTGCAAACGTGCCAAGGAGAAAATAGTTGCGAAGGCAGCATCCCTCGTGCGCGTATGCGAGGTTGTTTCCCGGCGCTACGGTATACCGATAGTGAACAAGCGCGTTGCCGTCAGTCCCGTTGCTGATGTTATGGCGGGCCACGATTCGGCAGGGCTCGTGCAGTTTGCCCACGCACTCGATGAAGCGGCGGAGGAGATTGGCATTGATTTCATCGGGGGCTATTCGGCTTTGGTTCACAAAGGGATGACATCGTCCGATAGGCAGCTGATAGAAACTCTTCCCGAGGTCCTTTCGGAGACGTCTCGTCTTTGCGCATCAGTTAATGCGGCAAGCACCAAATCCGGAATCAATGTTGATGCACTTCTGCTACTAGGCGATGTATGGGTAGATGCTGCCCTCAGGACTGCGGAATCTGATGGTTTTGCGTGCTGCAAGCTCTCGGTGTTTGCGAATATGCCTGAAGATAATCCTTTCATGGCAGGAGCGTATAAGGGGATAGGAGAGCCCGATGTAGTAGTAAACATAGGAGTGAGCGGACCTGGAGTAGTAAAACGCGCTATTGAAAGGCTTCTACAAAGCGGGAGGAAGTGCGATCTCGGCACAATTGCGGAAGAGATAAAAAGCACAGCATTCCGCGTAACGCGGTCGGGAGAGCTCATAGGTCGCGAAGTGGCAAAGGCACTAGGTGCCGAGTTCGGAATAGTCGATCTTTCTCTGGCTCCCACTCCTGAAGTTGGTGACAGCGTGGGCGAGATATTCGAGGTGATGGGAATATCTCGGGTTGGAGCGCCAGGAACCACCGCTGCAGTTGCGATGTTGAACGATGCAGTCAAGAAAGGTGGCGCATTTGCTTCTTCTTCTGTTGGAGGTCTTTCGGGAGCATTTATACCGCTATCTGAAGACGCGTGTCTTGCACGAGCTGCCGAGGCTGGTCACCTGTCTCTGGAAAAACTAGAAGCCATGACCAGCGTGTGTTCGGTCGGCCTCGATATGATAGCTTTGCCCGGCGACACGAGTCCTGAAACGCTGGCAGCCATAGCTATGGACGAGCTTGCTATCGGGGTTGTTAACAACAAGACAACCTCAGTGCGCCTCATACCTGTGCCAAATAAGAAAGCAGGCGATCGCGCGGTTTTCGGCGGTTTGTTCGGCGAATGCCCAATACTACCCGTGCCGAATGGCGGAAGTGATGCGTTTGTTCGCAAGGCTGGCCGAATTCCAGCTCCTCTTATGAGCCTCAACAACTGATGGAAACAACTCACGAGTTTAAACTCCAAGGTTGGAATACGTTCGATGTTCGTTCGCTGACGGCCGCAGTTCACTTGCCTTCGGGGCTCGAACTACGAGCGGGTCTGTTGTCGAGGGATGGCCAGGTTCATAGAACAGAGTTTCGTTGGCCTGAGCTTGCTAGACTGGGCATGCACATGCCCGACTGCTCGTATGCGGACGTAACGTTGCAAATCCCCGAATGTCGGATGCACGTTGAGTTCGCCTCGGATCAAGACCTACTAGTATTGCGAGTTACTATCACTCGGAACCTATACGATCTGGTACCGTGTATTGATGCTTTCTTCTATCGCGGCTTCAAAGGATTAATTGCTACCTCACACAATTCGGCCAAGGTGAACACTGCTGATGCTGCGTTTAGCATTTATTGTCCGACGGGCACTTTGCACCCTCAACTGTGCTTTCTGGGAAGCGCGTCCTTCGTAACTAAGTTACCCAATGAGCTGGTGATAGTAGCAAGCCCCTCGATAGGTACCCTGAGTGCCGAAGAAGCGATTGCCTTAGTCGAATCTAAGCGAGCAGAAGCAGAATACTGGGAGCACAGGTTCGATAATCCTGAACTGCAGTCGGCTTTTGAGGGAATGTGGCGCTCCGTCATCTGGAATACTATATACGCGCCATCCATTAAGCGACCAGTAACGGTAGTCTCGCGCGACTGGTGCGTTGACGGCAACTATGGAGATTTTGTGCTCTTTGAGTGGGACACTTTTTTCGCAGCGCTTCAGTCTGCAGTAGTCTCAAAGGAGCTAGCCTACGCTAACGTCCGAGCTGTTCTTGAAGGAGTTACTGAACGAGGGTTTGTTCCGAGCATCTTTTGCGAGCTCGGTAAGAGTAACGATCGGTCAATGTTGCCGGTTGGATCAATAGTAGTTCTCAAACTTTATGAAAGATTTCGCGACCGAGATTTTATTTCGGAGGTCTATCCAAAACTCTTGAGGTGGCATGACTGGTGGTTCACTGCTAGAGACGGAAACGGCGATGGACTTCTTGAGTGGGGTTCGGACAATGTTCATCCACCACACCCACAGTGGCAAGCTCATACTCTCCAGGCTGCTCGCTATGAATCTGGCTTAGATAACAGCCCCTTGTATGACGACGCCGAGTTTGATCCTATAGCCAACACGATGCGGGTGGCTGACGTCGGCCTGAACGCCGCTTATGCGATGGATGCCTGGGCTCTCGCGCGCCTGGCAGACGTGCTAGGCGATACAGCTAGCGCAGCGCGGCTTACTGAAGAACATAAAAGAATGAGCAAGCTTGTAAACGAAAAACTGTGGTGCGAAGAAGAAGGCATCTTCCTCAACCGGCGTTGGGACGGTTCATTCGTAAAGCGCCTCGCCCCCACTCTGTTTTATCCTATGGCAGGCAGGATTGTCGATTGCCGCACAGCAGAGCGCATGGTGGGAATCCATCTACTGAATGAGTCGGAATTCTGGGGCGAGCACGTTATTCCCAGTATATCCCGCAATGACGCCGCGTACAAAGATCAGGCTTACTGGCGCGGCCGAATATGGGGTCCTATGAACTGGCTCGTGTATGAAGGTCTGCGCGCTTACGGATTGGACCATATTGCGCGAGAATTCGGTAAGAAATCGCTTAGAACGTTCCTTACAGAGTGGCTCGAAGAATCACACGTTCACGAAAACTACAATGCGGATACCGGGGAAGGAGATGACGCGCGCTACTCGGAGCCGGTCTATTTTTGGGGCGGTCTCCTCGCTTTCATAGGTCTGTGCTCAAGCGGTGCTCTAAAATGGGCACAAGAATAGCCCCGGCAAGCGAAGTTCGCACTTATTTCCGGGGCTACTCAACTGTTTCAGTTAAACCTGCCAGCTTACTACCACCAGGTCAGGCCCGCCGCCTCCACACTGCTTGTCGTCGGTGGAGTCCCTGGACCGGTAGGGCTACTGGTATTTGGCTGGGTCATTTTTACAAACACAACGTGCCCGTCGACCATTCCAAAATTAGCACCGCCCATATGCCCCTGTGGTAGATACGGATTTGTAAGGCCGCGAATTAACCAGTAGTAGTTTCCTACATCAGCATAGACCAGACAACCGCCACCGCCGCGAATGGTGGAGTATCGACCCTTATCGGTAATCCGATCTGCGCCATGTTGAGACTCGCAAATCATTATGACTTTTGAAGGCCTACGCACCGAGTCAGGTGCCACTGTCAATCCAAACAACCCAGCTGCCCTTAGCGCAGACTTGGTTGAATGAGGATACAAAGTAGGGTTTGTGCTCTGATCCCCACCACCGCTGCAAAGACGCCAATTGTAACCATAAGTCGTCGGGAACCCCCCTGCCCTGTACTTAAAGTAATTGACGGTCGGCCTGAGCAACCCGGTCGGTACCGACGGACAGATGAAAACATCTTTGTTTTTCAGGTAGGGCAGAATCCTTTCGTTCCAGGTTACGCCGAAATCGCCTGTACTCCAATTGTAAGGAGCAGAAGGATCCGGATCATATCCCGGAGGCACGCGGCCTGAATTATCTTGCATGTACTGGTTAATCGCGTAGAGAATCTGTTTCTCATTTGCGGCGCAGCTTGTTCTCTGAGCGTTACGCTGAATAGACGCAAACACTGGGAACAAGATGGCAGCCAGTATTGCTATTATTGCGATCACCACGAGCAGCTCTATTAACGTGAATCCGGTTTTTCCTCGTGTCATTTTCGCCACCCCCACAATAATTATTGGTTTTCTGCGAAATTTGTCGCCTATTCGGCTCCAAACCATCGCAGGAAATCGAGGTCCGATGGCAGCCCGATTGGGTCTGCACCAGGTGGGTTTATGTAGAACCCTTTCTTTTCGGGATTTTCTGTCGCTAACTTTATATACTTACCCAGCCACACCACGTGCCCATCAAGCAACAGGAAATTGGCTGCCCCATCCAGTGTTCCAGTGCCGCCTTGCGACGGTGGCTTTCCCGGACTTGTGGGTGCCGGATGTCGCCAGTCTATCATCGACAGCGTATACCAGTCTGAGGATCGCCATTTGCCATTCGCCGTCTCGTATTGGCATTGGAACCAGGACCAGTTTCCTTCAGCAATCCATATAATCCTAGAAACCGGCACCGCCCATTTTTCGTCAACCTTGATACCAGCGTTCGAACCCATCAGCCAATAATTCGCCGCATACGAATATTGGTAGGGAACAAATCCCCACGCTGCCGCCCTGGCATAGTTATTCCCGAGACCAACCGGTGAAGCATCCCACACCGCGGGATCGTTCCAGTCAGCAATGTCTCGACTCGGCGTCTTCGCAGCCGGACATATGAACACCCTCTTGCTGGTAACGTACTTCGTTCTAATCAGGCAGTCCGCCCAGGAATTGAGATCGTATCTTCCAGATCCCGGAAATTCCTTGCTCGGAATAGGGTTGTCCATCTCCGGCCAATAGCCTTGATAATCCTGAGCATACATTTTTAGGGCCTTGCCTATCTGTGCCAGATTCGAAGCACAAGACGAGCGCAGTGCCGCCAGCTTGGCCTTCGTCATTACCGGAAACATTATCGCTGCCAATATGGCTATGATTGCGATTACTACCAGTAGCTCTACAAGTGTGAATCCTGACTTAGTGCGTCGCATCACGGGCCCCACGATTGCTCGCCTTTCGAAGGAATCTGATTTGATTCGACAGGCGCTGGCTTCGATCGCTCTTTATAAGGGTTTATCGGTGTTGCCGACGTTGGAATTTTCACCGGCGGGAGATCAACTCCGGCTGCCTCCCCGGTCGGCAGGGGCTTACTTCGACCGACAAAAGCAAAAACCACTGCCGCCACGACGATCAGGATAACTACCACCACCAAAATAATCCTCGTCAGGCTGCTACTGTGCTCGGCTGATTCCGTAGATCACACCTCCTGCCGTGCGAAGTCATTACCAAGTGCACAATGATGTACCAATCTTCACATTTAGTATATCGTGCGTTTCGCGTTTGGTCAATAGATTTGATAAGGTCGAAAACCCTAAAAGTTTCTGAAGATTGACCTATTTCCTAGTGGGTCTGTCTGTCGTGCAAAAAACGAGACTGGTGATGCCGCACTTGGCCAAGGTCTCACCGGCAGCGTGTGAGTACGAGTTATCCCCGGACCGGACCACTCGAGATGCGCCGCTGCCCAGCCGTACTCCTCGTAATAATCTATGCGGATCTCGTGCTCACCGCGGGTTAAGAACATCGTACCGGATTTCTCTTGTAGTGCGTGGTGGCCCCAGTTGTCCACGAGCAACTGGTTGTCAACCCACAACCGCGAACCGTCATCGGTAGACAAGTAAAACGTGTATTCGCCATCTTTTGGAATATCAAGATAGCCTGTCCACCTTATGCAAAACCCTTCCGCCGGAAGACGCGGGTCACAAGTGTCGCCGTTGTAGTCGAACTTGATTTCTTCATCTAAACGCCAAAACACTGGCTTATCAAAAGCCATGCCAAGGCCGTAGGCTCCTACGAACCCCTTCAAGTTCTCGTGCAAAACAACTTGACCGCGCCCATGCGAATCTAGCTGAATGGTGAGAAGCGGCCACACAGGGGATAACCGCGTGCCGACAAACACATCGACACTGGCCCCACCCTCTCCTTCTACCGAAACAAACCCTTCCTTGGTTCTCTTTACGCGCGGCGGCTCAGCGGCAGTGTCTACTACGACCGTCACCGCTTCAGATTCAATGCCACGGCAAACCGCTTTCAAAACGTTGGAACCTGTGGCAGCGTCTGAACCAACCCTCACCTTTCCAGTTAAAACGAGCGGTCCGTTGCCCAAACGCTCACCCAGCTTCCTTCCTCGGCCATCTACGACCTCCACCCGGTCTGTGCTCGAGACACCTGTCACAACGACCGTCGGCTGCGCTTCAGTAGTGAGTTTATTGGTGAATCGAAGACTAGGTTTGGGTGGATCAGTTGGCGATTTGGCAAGTGTGGTATCAAACATCGACCAATTCGGAGTGAAAAGAGCCTTCTCTTTGCCTGCCGAAAGTATTAGGTTAAAGCTGATCCTGCGCCCTGCCATCAGAACCATTCCGTCTGTCGTGTCTTCTTGCCTGCGCTTGCCGCCCCAGTTAATCTCATTTGAAACTCCCTGGCCAATTAGAGCAGGAATCTTGATTTCCAAACCGTCACTGCCCCAAACAGCCTTCGCACCGGGCACCTCACCAGAGAGACCGAGTTCGAAGAATGTGACCTTGCCGTCTGGGCTAACTCGAATCGGATATGTATCCCCGCCCTCCCAGAAGCCGTTCTCTGCGCTAGTGTCGATGAGCATATCCAATGTGCAGCGCTTACTCGATTTGATGAGAAGGAAAAACGCGTCTTCATTCCAACACGCGTATATCTTGGCGTTTTCGAGCTCCCTCGAGTTTCCCGCATAAGGTCTTGATACGAGCTGCTTGTAACACGCCTCCATGCGACCGTCAATTTGAAGCTCAGTCTTTGTATAAGCCACCGTTTCGGCTATTGCAACAGTCGGGTTCCTATCGTTGCCGTCTGATGTTCCATCCCCGTCAGTATCAGTTTTCAGAGGGTTGGAACCCCTATATATGTCGGCACAGAACTCAGCCAAGTCGTTCAGGCCGTCACCGTCAGTGTCTGGCTTAGATGGGTCTGATCCGAAGCGTTTTTCGTCCATTGGGAGGCGGGGGTCATCATCCGGCATACCGTCACCGTCGGCGTCAGCTGTAGTTATAACAGTGTCCGTCACACTGGAGACGTCGAGATAGTCCTGAAAACTCGAAAGTGTATGTGCGATCCAATCCCAATGCATAGCGCCTCGATGTCCCCAGGTGAAATAGTGTTCCATAGAGTCCGCATAGGGATGACCGTGCAGCATTTCTGGGTGGCCCGAGCTGGTGCAAATCGGCGAGTCAAGTGCGTGCTGGAACTCGTGGACAAATGTCCAAGCTGTGCCGTACCATACGTCGGGATTGTCCTCCGGATACCAGGAGAAGTTTCCACGCGGATCTGTCCCGCCAAAGCACGCGCCGGTCTTGCCCATTATTCGGAAACCGCCGAAATTGCCCAAGAATCCTACGCCTGTACAAAAGACCCCGTCGTACTGGCCTTTCTTGATACCGCGGGACTCGAGATCTTTTACTATGTAGTCATATGTCGGTCCGGCGTTGTTGGGGGCAGGTGAATCCACGACCAGATATGTAATGTCCAAGTTCAGCTTGCAGCGAGTGTTACGGAAGTAAAAAAGTCGGCCCAGTTCGATCCCATTGCGAGTACCCGCAAGGGCAGCATCATCGAGGCGCTGTGTATCTCCTGGTGCTCCGCGGTAGATGACGGCCAAGACTTTCAGTGTGCGTATTGAAAGCTCGTCTGCTCTGCAATAGCCCAGAAACAAAGATACCAGCGTAAAGATCGTCAAGATCGCGCGTAGCTTTCTCACTTGTTGCTAGCTCCTTTAAATTGGTTACTATCGGATTCTCGTAAGATCCAAGAGGTCCTTGTCCTCAGCTGGCAACTCCTTGCCTACATAAGTGTCCAATACCAACATAACGCGACCGTTCGGATGGTCTTCTAGACCAAAAACCAATACATAACCCAGGACTCGTTCCTCGTGACGTTTTATTCCACTGCTGGGGTCTGTTCGCATGAGCGATATGTAAGTCTCGTACGCTTCAGGCCGTAAAAAGACTAGATCTCTGAGCTGATTTTGTTTGTTTGTGTAACGCAATACGGCTGCAGACTCGAACCGCCAGTTAAGTAGGTTGTTGAGGGTGCGGTCATTCTCGTCATAAGCGCCAACCCAATTGTGTTTATTCTGAGCGCCTTCACAGGTGATCAGGCATTCCTTTGAGATGTGCAAGTTCTTCAGCCCAGTGTAACCCTCGAGGTCTTTGTTGGAAAAGCACGGGAGTAAGGTGGTATAGTCGTCGCGAACTTCTTCCCACCTGTAAAGCTTGTGCTCTGATGGATCTGGAGTAACTTTCGAGGGTGTCCAATTTGCGGGGGGCACAACCGACCACTTGATTCCCGGCAGTTCCTCGTTTCGAAGTCCGCTAAGTCTCAGCGAAAATCCCCAGCCGTTCTCCTTTACACCGAGCCTCTCGAGGTCCTCTCGCGTTCTCGGCAAGTTTTCAACCTTTACCAAAACCGAGTTCCAACCCTTTTGCAGGAGGATAGTCGGCACCACTTGGTCGGGCTCATTAGCTTCTTCCCAAATTGCGATAGACTTGTACAGCCCTTTATGTACTAGGCGTCCGTTGAGCCAAACGCGAATGCCGTCGTTCATCCCAAGCCACATTCTAACCTTCTGCCTCGTTGGTGAGTAAACGTAGGCACCGGCATAGGCGACTACGGCATCAGAGGACGGCTTGAGCAGTTTTTTGAGATCGATCCAGTCGTCTTTGACGGTAGTTTCGGATGTGCTAGTTTTGGATTCCGAAAATTTCGTAGACGTTTCGTCTATGAAGGGCGTTTCCAACCCCTTGTTCGGCTCACACTCATACGGACCGTATATCAGCCACTTGGTGTTGTACCCGTGCCTTTTTGCCTCTGAGCCCTTAACCGACAAGAACATACCAGGTGTCATATAGTAGTGATTGCAAGACGCATGGCCTCGCCCCATCGAAGGGATAGGCTGAAAACCGCACCAGTCCGACGAATGAGTCACCGGCACACCCTTACCGTTCTCACTTGTTATCATCGACCAGTCCAGGGTATGGTTCCACTCGTGCAGGTAGACTTCCCAACCGCACCAGGTGCCAATATTCACTATCGCTGTGCGGTTTGGTCCGCAGTCGTGGCCCATTGCATCAGCGGGTCCGCCCTCATAGAACTTCATGAAGACATCTTGCTCTCCGGGCTTCCAGAGCATATCGAAAGCGTGAGGATCTGTATTGTCGAACTCTTCCTCGTGGACGACTATTTTATTGTTGAACTTCATGCTTCCTCGGGACGCAGCCCATAGTATGTCAGTCGTCCAGCCCCATTCTCGCTTGATCCGCTCGACGTTCTCTTCGCTCATCTCAAGAAGCTTCTTAGTGCGACCGCCATTACCGTCGTCAGCCTCAACCCACATTCTGCGGAAAATACCCACATATATGTTCCAGCAGTTAGGCTGGCGCCTTCGAAGTTCGGCGCTCCGTCTATAGAGGGGTATCAGCTTCTCGACCCTGTCTCCGCTGTCGCCGTCGCGGTAGGCCAGTGCGTCGGCTAGCATATACCAGGAGTCGGCATCCTTTGGATCCAGCTTGGTAGCAAGTTCAAATTCTCGCACAGCGTCTTCCCAGAAACCGTTTTCCATACAGTACATGCCTAGCAGGTATCGACCTCGCGCCGAAATCTTCTTGTCTTGCGACTTCATTCTGTACCTTGCATATCGAGCTTTCAGGCGAGCTAGACGTCCCAAGGCGTTGTCAGCATTGCGGACAGCCAGCAACTCGGATGTCTTCAGCATCTCCTTCCAGTTTCCCGCAAACTGAGCATTAAGGATGCGAAAGTAGTCACTTACCTGTGCTGGGGATAGATCGCGGAAGTCTCTTGTCAAATAGAATTTGCACGCTGTGGGCGCGCTCAGGGTAATCGGCACTTCCTCCATTCCCTCGAAATCCTTGGCAGGAATCACAAGGCATAATCCCGACCACGCCGGTCCTATATCCTTTCCCGCTACTGTTACCTTCAGCGTAGGCAGCTTTCTAGACCCTTGCAATTGTCGCACCAACACCAGATCAGCATCCGGCAAGCCGAATCTAGTATGGCGCAGTTTGACGGTGAATGTCGCCGATGCCTTTGTCTGGCCCGTAGGTAACCAATAAATATAGGGGTCGTGAGGAGTTCCCGCGTAAGTGCTCATGGAACCAGAAATACCGAGTGAGGCTACTATGCACAGAAAGAAAATACGTCTGCACATTGGAGGTAGTGCTCCTTTCATGTTTGACTTTGACTAGCCCGCCCATGCTGAGCATGTCTGAGCATGAGATAAATGAATATTCCGAGAATCGCGCCGCCGGCAATCCACATCCAGGTTGGCACAATGGGTCCCCAACTATCAGCTAGGAATTGCAGCCTCTCAAGGAACACAGCCATACGAGTCATCACCGTGTTGCCAAAGAATGCTCCAAAGCTGATCATCAAGAGCCATCTACCGGCTTTGGCGGCTCCACGTACAGGCGCAGCTTTATGCTCGAACGAAAACAGAAAATAGACCATCACACAGATAATGGTCCCTACGAATATTATGTTGTTCAATGACATCCAAAGGCTTACGGGAGCCGTACTGCCATTAAACAGCGGTGTGCCGTCTGCTCGCGCGATTAGCGGACGGAAAGAGTCAGTAATCTGAGGTGCGTTCAACAGAAACTGCTGCTTGAACGTCATCCCCGCGCCTGCGCCCAGCGTCATGCCGATAACTATTCTTGAAAGCCAGAAATACTTGCGGCTGAACTGAAAGTACCAAAGCGCTCCAAGAATACCTACCAAAATCCAAAGCGCTCCGGCGCTTCCGGGAGCAAAACCGCGGGCGACAGCCACAAATCCCCGGCACATCGGCTGCCACCACAAAGGGCCCAGCACGTTCTTCCAAATCACGATGAAGCTGTAACCAACACCAAGTCCAATCATAACGTTCAACAGCATCCGGTACAGCTTGTTATCGTTCCACAGGTAAGAATAGATACCTAAAGTTACAATCGCAGCAAGCCAGATCTGCCAATTAGCGGGTTGATCCAACTTTACGCTCCTTCTTCCTCGAAGCAAAATAGCCGATGTTCCCTAAAACAACAGCCACTATTATGGCTGCATGCCCAAAAGCCTGGGGGACGATTAGCTTTGTACCCAGACTCTCGCGTTTTTGCACGTCAGGATAAAGCAGGGCGTCGTATTCAGCCGCGCCTCGCACACCGACCAACATACCAACCAATTGTTTAGAAAGTATATACCGGTAGTAGGTTGTAGACTGTATACCCGCACATCCAAAGCCGATTGGTGTACCGTATACGCCGTGGACAAAAGGAATCCAATTCTCCAGTGGCGAGTATGTCACAGAGTAGATCATGTAGATATCGTCGATGTTGCGTACCATCCGCATAAGAGGCAGGTGCTCAAAGTCGTCCAACGACCAGCCCCGAGAGTCGCGTTTGAACTGACGTCTAATGTCTCTGGCTATTTGCTGCATCGCTTGCCAATCACCCTTGGTAAACCCCAGATTAACCCAATCTACACCATACTTGCGATGCGGATATTTTGTGGTTACCAGCTTGGTGATGACTTTGTCGGCAAACTGCGGACCTAAAGGGGTTATGTCCAGTGAGATAACTACGAACTTGATGCCTTTCCGAAGCATGTGATCAAAGACCACTTCCACCTGTCCCCAATTCTCACCCAGGCTTCCTGCATCCCAAGCGCTGTCTACGAGTACAACCTTGCCCGGTGGACATTTGTCGATCCACTCGTACAGATTGCGCGTCTCCGGCGAGACATATACCGGAAGACGTATCGTCACCAGAAATGGGACCAGGCAAGCAATTGCAAGCGCCAAATACAGCCATCGACGGTCTATGTTCTGAAGCCTGATCAAGAAATCCAACTTCCTACAACTCCTTGCCGAAGAAAGCCCCTCGCTCCAATGACAACCAAAACCGTAATCCGACCGCGATAGCGCCCAGCATCATCCCAAACCACATCCCTCGAACCGCGGCTGAATTTGCTATGTACAGAATCCACTGGCTCATAACCGGAAACCAGAGCGGTTCAGGCAAGCGATGCGTAAGCCAAAGCCCAATGGGTATTTGTCCCAGCATCACTATGAAAGCAGAACCCATCATTAGAATAGCTTCGCGCGACTTGAGTCGGAAAGACCGATACGCAGCCGACGCCATATAGAAAGCCAGCAGCGAGAAAACCGTAGAGCCCATCGGGCGCAGCACATCGTTTACAACCACATCGTTCATTCGCTTGAGCATACCTGCCTCTGCACCATATCCTAGGCCAGCAACAATACCGACGGCAACCGCTACGAAGAATAGAACGCTGCCATACCACTCCTCTTTTCGCTTTCGGATATTAGCCGAGTGGACCATCCAAAGGCTCATCAGCCCCATGCCCCAAGCCATAGCGCCCAAGACGACAAAGAAATTGTTGACGTCCGTTATCCAATCCGAAAGATAAGTTGTCGGACCTATGGAGACCTCGTCACCAGGTCGTAGAGATCGCAATTCTACTCGCTCAGGCGCTCCAGTCGGCCGCATCCGGAATGCGATCATATTCTGCAGCGAGTAAACTTTGACCGTGCGGCCGTCCGTTTTGAGGATAACTTCATTGCGGGTGACTTTTAATACCCGCCCTTGCACGGTCCGCCACGGGATCGTAGGCGGGACGATGAACTCCAAAAAATAGTACAGGCCTGCCAGAAAGGTAACCGCGGCGATTAAACGTCTTCTGGTTGCCACTTACCTGTAGACCCCCACAATGGTGTTTACCAAGTCGCCTAGACCAAATGTAACGCCAAGCGCTCCCAACACGATAATTGCTAGTATAACAACCTTGGCTCTATCTTGTCCGACTAGGCTGCCGAGCATAGTAGGCTCACGTGTCAGATAGGCACTAGCGGCATAGAGCTCCTCGCCGATAACCGTGTAGTCGCAGCTGGCAATAAAAAAAGGCACCTGAAAGTACTGATCTGTGCCCGCTATCTGAAGTGCTCCCGTGCGCTGGCCAGGCTCGGTAAGCAAAAGAGACGTGTAGTCATAGGAGCCGAAGAAGAAGTGCGAGGCCGTTTTTTCCCGCTCCATCAAGTTCGCCGTGGCCAAGGCCAGCTGATCTGCAGAAGCTGCCAGGAATCTTATGTCTTCTGGATCAAAAAGCTCCGGACGACCTTCCTCTTGATAGGCTTGCTTTACAATGTCCTCCGCCACCGGCACAACCACCGGAATTGCTGTAGTAACTATAAGCCTTGTTCCCAGGCGGGCACAGTTTCGAGCTACATGCCCCAATACGCCAAGAGCTGAAAGCGTACCGATGTTCTGAACTTCTGCCGTGCCAGGATGGAATATCACCGGCCGGCCCATCTCGGTTGCGCGCCCTACAGCCTCGTCAATTTCTGTTAGCCCCGGTATGCGCCTAATAAAGAGGGGTCCGCCCCTGCGGGCAGTAAATATGCCATGCAATATCAAACCGGCGATTAGTATAGTCGCGATGAAGATCTGAATGTTAGCGTGTTCCATTCGATTGCCCTGACGGCTTGTGTACTAAATAAACCTATTCTACTTACTAGCTTCATCCGACATTTTCCTGCCCGCGTGTCACAGGCTTGCACATTCACTTGACGTTGTGCGATTTGTCAGCTGCGTGGAGCAAGCATCGTCTGCTGAGGCAAAATACGCAATGGTGGAGGATCGAGGATGTAGTTAGGGTGTTTACAAGTGGCGCGTGGTTTGGTATAATGCATGCCGAAGAGCGAACGTGGCCCCGTCGTCTAGTGGTCTAGGATGCATGGTTCTCAGCCATGAGGTCGAGGGTTCGAATCCCTTCGGGGCTACCAGGTTACAGTGCGGAGGTGGGGGTTCAACTCCCACCTCATTCGGCAACATGGTTTGCCGGGTTTCGACACAAAGAAGGAGGACCCCAGATG
>CALJES010000017.1 GCA_938074205.1 uncultured bacterium | reverse complement strand
GATGACACGCTCAGAGCTAAGAACTCCTACTGGCTGCGCACCTACAAGGACAACTTGGCTCTGATCATTCCGGCCTACAACCCATCATAGTATATAGGCCTCGAGCCAGGCAACGCATAACAAACACAAAATCAAATCCGGCCACTACGAAAATATGGGGCGTTGTCCCCCTTGAAAAGGGGTGGTAGCCCGAAGGAGCATGGCTCTGAAGGCCCACCCCAGTTCCGTAGTAGGGGGCAGTTGGGCGCAATACATCGGAGAGTGCAATCTCTGAGGGAGGTTGATTAGCGCATCTTATTCTCCTACACAAGTTGCTTAAACTGTTCAAACACAAACCATTGCTAATTGTTCGAAGCATGCGGAATAATTAATCGCTGCAGCCGGTTCAGATTGGTCGGCTTTTAACTACCGAGAGGGGGGAGTCCTTAATGAAAAAAGCATTCTTCGTAGTTCTATGCATCGCCTTTCTCACTGCTGGTGTGTCTTGGGCGGGCATAGGCGTGTACGAGGTAAGCCTGACAGGGAATTGCCCCTACCAGATCACTTACCTGCTAAACAAAGATGCTACTAGCGTCACAGTAGAAATCGTCAGAACCTCAGACGGTTGGGTGGCAAAGTCGTGGTCATTCACACATCCGGACGCTCACTGCACAAAGGGGATCCACACTGATCTTCAGTGGGACCCCGCCAGCCAATCGCCTGTGCCGCCTGCAGGTAACTACAAAGTGCGCATTACTGCTACGGGAGCTGCTGTATACGGTCCCGGTGACCCGCCGGATAACAAAATGCTAGTTCCCATTTGGGAAAAGGTGAACCCTGACGGCACCTCTGAGGGTTGGAGACCATACGGAATCACTATAAACCGCGATCCCAACAGTGAACTGTACGGTAGAATCTATGTCTCCAATTGGTCTACTGCGGGCGGTAAGGCAAAGGGCGTATACGAGTTCTATGCTGACGGCACGCTGAAAGGCATGCTTCCTGTTCCAACCGAGGGCTTCGGTGGCAGTGCTCCCTGGGGCCTGGACTTTGACGAGGATAACAATCTCTATATCGAGGATCGCACAAATGCCAGATATTTCCAATTCAAGTGGAACGGCACGCAATGGGTGCAGACCGCCACAAAAACGTGCCAGCAAGGCCGTGACATTGCTGTGATCGGCAAGGGCGATACTTTCCGCATCGCTGAAACCTATTTTTCACCCAGTGCGCCGCCATCTACCAACAGCCGACTTGCATACGGTAAGGGTGCTACACCGGCTCCGCCGGATATCAGATCGCCACTGGCATATGGCCCTGCAATAGACGACACGTTTTTAGGATGCTGCTTCGTTGGTAACTACCTCTACGTCGCGGGGGCTGTGGGCGGCGGGATATACCCAGAGACCGGGGAGATCTCCGTGTGGGACACCGATCAGATGACCCCATGGCAGGCGACTTCGATACGCTACCCGCAGTACAGTCGCGCAACGGGCATAGATATCTACAACGGAGATGTTTGGATCGCCCGCATATCGGGTATGCCGACCGGGCCGAACGACGAACAGTACAACTATACTGATCCGCGCGATACCGACGTTCCGCACCAGAAGGTTTACAAGTTTCCGCTTGCGGAAATGGCAAATATAGACCCTTATAACAACCCACCTTCGTCGTTCAAAACCTACGGCTTGGCCACGAACTATTCCGGCAACAAGTGGCCGTATTTTGTTAAAGCCGACCCAGCCGGGAATGTCGTTCTAACCGGTGGTCAGACCACGATCATAGGAGTCTCGGCGGCTTTCTTTGGCCTTTATGAGGAGCCGCTTGGGGTACCGACTTCCCACAGTACGACGAGCCGAATGGAGGTCTACTGGCCAGGTGAGTATATCCCTGTATTCGTTTCTGGTTCGGTAACCGTTGGGGAATCTGTTTCCAACCCAATCATTGCTGACGGCAATACCACCACGCGGATTACCGTGGTGGCTGAAGACCGTAACAACACGCCGACCGTGAACGACATTGCCTCGGTCAAGATTCATTGCCCGAGCCTGGGTTGGGGAACCGTGGGAGATCCGAATAGCGGTTGGGCTATGACGCTGCGCGGACGCGACGGATATCAAAACACTTACTGGAACGACGCTACTGTGGCGAGAGGTTCAGCTGCGGGTTGGCATACGGTAAAAGTTTACATGTTTGATGTGCACTACCCGCAGGTCCCCGTGCAGGAAGGGTCGCTACAGATATACGTCACTGGCGGAAAGATCTCCGGTCGCATCACGGAAGGCTACACAGGCTACCCGGCTGCGAATGTCACGGTCAAGTGCTCTGTTACTGATGCGTATGGCACATGGACGACAGAAACAGTCACCGACGCAGACGGCAACTACGTGATTGATGCGACGGAAGGCGCAAACAACGTGGTCTACCCTGCCCAGCAACCTGACGAAGTCTACTCGGGCAAGACATATCCTGGGGCCACCTATCCTGCTGAATTCAACGTAGCAAACGCTCACGGTGCAACAGGAAGTTGGCCCGACAACCTGGGCGAAACCGACTGGCCCAAGGCGAACATCAGCGTTACCCTGGGCGGCACTACAACAGGGGTCAACGGCCGTGTCTGGCCTTTGGTCGCGACGCAGGTCGTTTATAAGTGGTCTATAGGCGGCTATCGGCCTGGCGGCCGGACAGTTTGCGCAATGGGCGTTGTGACGCGGCAGGCTGCGGATCCTGCCAAGAATAGGAAGGGCTTCAACGGTTACTACTTCGTTGGCGATACCAAGTTCCTTGGCGTCAATATGGGCGTAAAGATAAATGTGCGCGCTGGTGATCCGGACGTTGTCGAACTCGATCGGATCGTCGTGATCGGCAGTTACGACAAAGCCAGTGGCTATTCGGCAGGCGTTGTGACTCCGACCATGCCTCCGGTTATCCTTTCTCACAACAACTCGCAGTTGCCAGTAAGAACCATGGACCGCGGCACCTACTTCACCGGCAACGTTCTGTATAGCTACTACAGAGTTCTCGACGCTGAAGTCGTATCGGTGGATGCGGCTAATGAGCGGTTCACGGTGAAGTTGCCATATGACGGATATCAGGCTTTGTGTGTCGTCGATACCCTGGCCACCACTGGTATTATTCTGCCAAAGGTTGGAGATCGGGTAGATATGTATTGCGTCCTGGATCAACATGCGCCTGGAGCACGCTCTCTTAAACCCGGAAAGCCCAGCGACGTGCATGTGATACCTATTGCTTCTGAGCTCGGCGTAATCAAGAGAGCTACAGACGGCACCGCGATCTTCGACAGCACGACGAATCCTCTCGTCGTCACCTACGTGGATGTGGGTGATATCGGAGGATACGATGCTGGAAAGTGGTTCTGGGTAGAGCAGATGAACAGAACCGGCGATCCTAAAGCCGGTGTTTCAGGGTTGAAGGTCTACACTGGAGCAACAGCGCAGTATCTACCACCTGGTCTGCAGATTGGAGATACAATCACTCGTATGAAGGGCCTGCTTAACAGCACTGGTACCTCTCAAAACGACTATATGGACAAGCCTCGAGAGCTACAATTGACCGAGACGCCGACCGTAGGACCGCCCGCTTCGCTGCCACCATTCCTGGAGCTGACGGTGAAATCGCTCGGTGGTGGATGGCTAAGCGATGTGCCTAATCCCGGCCCCGGTCAGGGAACCCCGGCTGTCATTGATCAGATTGGTCCGCCGGCTGTATTTGCTACCGGTTTGAACACCGAAGGCGTGCTGGTGCGAGTGGCCGGGAAGATTGTCGGTTACGGTTGGGATCCGAGCTACAGATATATGTGGTGTTGGATCGATGATGGCAGCGGCACTGTAAGCGACGTGAGCGCCGAAACCGACTACCCACCGAACACCAGAATGACCGGTGTCAAGTGCGTGCGGCTCTTCAACTGGTTCGAGAACTGGCCGCGCGACCCAAGCGACATCGGTAAAATAGCCGTTGTAACCGGAATTTCTAGTAACAAGTACGTCTCCGGGACCGGTCGAATCCGCATGCTCCACATGCGATGCGTGCCTGGTACCGGCGGCGGCGGGCTTGATCAGCTCGAGTGGGTAAGCCCATAGTAGTCAACCAGCTTAGTTAGTGATGGGGGTGTCTCGGGTACAAAAAAACCGGGGCACCCCGAGTTTGTATCATTTTGGGTCTTGTCAACGGCTGGATTATAAGGTATAAAGCAATTAGAAATTTTACGCCGACTAATCGATGCTCGGCATAACAAGTCGCTTGGGCTAGATGAATTAGCAAAGAGGTGAGAAAATGAAAGTGCCGACGATCGCAAGTGGTGCTTTGGTGCTGGCAATGCTGATAACGTGTGCCATGGCTGACGGTCCGGCGCCTATCGCGCTATCCAACAAGGATGTAGGTGGCGGCGCATTGAATGAGTATACGCCCGGAGTGGAAGGTGGCACGGGTCTGAACAACATAGGTCTTCTGATACGAACTTGGGGTAAGGTGACTTTCGTCGATACCGCCAACAAGATCTTCTACATAAATGACGGAGCCAATCGTGATGATGGCTCAGGGCATATTGGTTTGAGAGTTAGTTACGATAATCTGGCGCCGGGGAATACAATCGAGCCGCCGCCGGTTGGTTCATACGTAGCAGTGACTTGTATTTGCAGCACGTGGCGAAATCCGGCAGGCAAGATACATCCTAATCTGAGACCGCGGCGGCAGGACGATATAACTGTAATAGCGCCTCCAGGATCGTAGTAGCTTTCTCAAGCACACTGGCGTATACAGAACTAATATGGGTGGGTCGATTAATTCATCGGCGGGCGGCACGCGAGGTATCGCGTGCCGCGTACTATTTATGTCGTCGCTTAAAGGGTGGCGGTTATGAGGTCCTTATTCGCACTAGTGGGGGTTTGCATTGTGTTTGCTAGGCTGAGCGTGCCGGGGGCCGCCTTACAAGTTCAGCCTCAAACCGACGGAGTTCGGTTGACAAACTCATCTAGGTTTCAGGAAGGTTATATCCAGTTTTCGCAAATATGCGCAAGCCCCACACCGACTGGTGAGATGGTCATTCGGTGGGTGACTAACGTTCCGACTACGTCAAAAGTCCAATACGGTACGACAGCCTCGTATGGCAAGGAAACGCTTGAAGACCCAAGGCTTGTCGAGCGACACAAAGTGGTGCTGTCTGGGTTGGAGGAGAATAGGCTTTATCACTTCCGAGTGTGTGGCAGTACTGGCCTCGGGTATCCTCGCTTGTGTTCCTCCGACTGCACGTTTTTCACTCTACCGCCCCCTTCACCGGCGCTAATTAATGGTGGCTTCGATGAACACGGAATGGATTCTACTCGCAAATTGTACCCGTGGGTTCTGTATACAACTGGCGACGAAACCATAGGTTATAACCCGATAGATGGCATAGTAGGTCCATGTTCAACGTCATGCACTGCATGGTTTGGTGGCATCAAGGCATTTGACGGTTTGTATTTTCTGGGTGCAGCAGCGAATTGGGGCTGCAAGAATGGAGGTGTTTTCCAACGAGTACTTTGGCCGCCAGGCGAACGATGCGTGTTTTCAGTTCGCTATGTCGCTTTCAACCGAGGCGGAATACCCTGGGACACTAAAGTTCGTGTGGGCATTGATCCCGAAGGTGGAATCGATCCCAATTCACCTTCAATCAAGTGGTGGACGGGCTTTCCTCAGACAAATGACGCCAGGTGGTTATTGGCTAGCGTGTCGGCTGTAGCTGGGAACCGGGGTGTAATCACAGTTTTTATCGACGTACGGCAGCGCTGGGAGCTCGAATGGCATGTGGTTGCTGTAGATCACGCGACTTTAACGTCACCCATGCCAATTAGTATAGGTGAGCTCAAATCCTCACTTGGCGACTTTGGTGTCGTGCTTGAAGATAAGCTGGTCACGTTCGTGTCAGCGGAGCCCATCATAGTGTCTTTAGACGGGTCGTATTATAAGGCTTACGTGCTGGAGCCAAACAGGACGGCAGGTATCGCGGTACTATTTAATGCTGCAAGTGCACAGATTCCTCAGACCGGGGATAAGGTGACAGTAATCGGGTCAGTAGTCAATCACAATCTGGAGGCACATGTTGCTGCGGTTGATTGGGTAATTTCAGCCAGTGATGCGCCATTGCCTGGTCCGCTCGCCATATCTACCAAAGATGTAGGCGGGGTCGATACAGCTGTACAGCCATCTCTATTTCAGAGCAGCGGCCTATCTAATGTCGGCATGCGTGTACGAGTCTTTGGTCAGGTCGTTTGGGTAGACAGCTCGCTGCCGTGGTGGAATGCAACCGCCATAATAGATGACGGTGCGGGAATAGTAAATCAGTTGCCAGCGCGCGCTACGATTCCGAAAGGGCTCAGGATAAAGCTGCCGGGAAGTAGCTACGGCGTGCAAGTCGGCGACTATGTCATCGCTACAGGTGTGCTTTCAGTTGAGTTTGTTGATCCCAAGCCTCCCCCGTATAGCGGCGACGAGTATTTTGCGTACACTGTGCTAGTGGCTTCTCCAGATGACTGGCAGCCGGTTCCTCGTTAGTTGGCTTACGCATTTCAGATTGGTAGAATCAGGCCAGTCTATTATGGTGGTGCGATCAACTCTGAGACAGGCACTATTCTAAAGTCACGAGACTCGAGTTCGCGTATAATAGCAGGCAAGGCTTCTGCGGTAGCCCAACTGCCGCAATGCATGAGAACGATGTCTCCTGGCTTCACCTTACTGATCACCCGCTGTTTGATTTCGTCCGCCGTTATGCCGCGTTTGAAAGCGTCCCAGGTGTCGAGCGACCAATACACACAGGTGTAGCCTGCTTCTCGAGCGGCTTCGATCACGCGTTTGTCACGGGCTCCATATGGTGGTCGAAAATAAGGCGCGCAGTGCTGGCCGGTTATCTTTTGAACTATCTCGTCTGTCTTCGCAAGTTCATATCGGATCTCTTGGTCAGTTAGCTTACGCAAGTCAGGATGCGAATAGGTATGATTGGCTACCTCGTGACCTTCGTCTACTATCCTACTAACAAGGAATCGGTTTCGTTCGCACCATTTGCCTGTTAAAAAGAAGGTGACTCGCAGCCCCGCTGATTTTAGTGTGTCCAGCAGACTCGGCGTCGGCGCACTTGACGCTCCAGCATCGAAGGTAAGTGCGACAAGATTCGCTCCGTCGTGGCGTGATGGCTCCCTGCTTGGCTGGTCGACAGATTTGTGCGGCGCGGATACCAGACCAGGACGTTGGGTGGCCGGCTTGTCTGGTTTCGACGCGTGGAGGCTGCCATGTAAAAGTCTATCACTAGCACGATGCGGCTCCTGATTCACGCTGCGTTGCTCGGCCCGGCGATTTGCGGTTGCTGCCCGCTCTTCCTGGCGTTCGTTCACAGTTGGAGTTCGGTAGTCCCGATTTTTACCTGAGATGCTTCTGACAGATCTGGATTTAAAGTGTTCGGAATCCATTCTACCCAGGTAATTTCCAGCTGCCACGCCGATAATGATCGCAGCGGTCAGTATTACCAAGGGAAGAATCGACTCAGCGCTCTTAAGTCTGGCCTTTTTCTTCGGAGTCATAGGAGGGGGTTGTCGACTTATTTAGTTAGGCTTTGCAGCTTCCAGGAACTCTTTTAGTTCAGCATCGAGTTCCTGGTTGTCGACTTATTTAGTTAGGCTTTGCAGCTCGCTCTGAACTGGTGGTCGAACTGCTCTGAGTTGAACCCGCTTGGGCGGCTTTTTTCAACTCGTCAAGTACGCTATTTGGCAGCAAGCCCATCTTCACCTTCAAAACCTGGATGCTCCTGGCTAGCTGCACATCGGTCTTCAGGTCGCCTACTTCGAATGTGTCGGGGGGTTCCACCTTAACGTCAGGCTCTATGCCCTTCTTGTGAATGTCAGTTCCGTTAGGCGTGAGGTACTTTGCTGTGGTAATAGCTACGGCAGAGCCGTCCTGCAAAGGCATTATGGTTTGAACTCGACCTTTGCCAAAAGTTCTGGTGCCGACGAGAGTTCCAACGCCGGTGTCTTTTATCGCGCCGGATACGATTTCGGAGGCGCTTGCACTGTGCTTGTCCACCAGCACTACCAATGGATACCTCTTGTGGTTGTGCTTCTCTTCCTTTACGTAAATTGGGTTCTTTTGCCCGCCGCGCTCTTGAATCACGACAACAGGTCCGCTGGGGATGAACCTGCTGCCAATGTCTACGGCAGCTTGGAGAAGTCCTCCCGGATTACCCCTGAGGTCCAGTATCAGGCCCTTCAGATTTTGTTTCTCCAGTTGCGTCAAAGCCTGGTCAAACTGCGTATCGCACTGCTCATTGAACTGATAAAGCCGAATGTAGCCGATACCGTCTTTGCTGTCCAGCATTTGATACTTGACCATTCGAAACTGCACCACTTGCCGCGTTATGACCTTATAGATAATCCTGGGCACTCCTGTTCGCCTAATTCCCAACTTGACCTTGGTCCCGGCAGGCCCCCGAATCATTTTGACGACTTGTTCAATGTCCAGATTCTTGATTGGTTTGTCGTCGACACTAACGATGACGTCATTGGCTTTTACGCCAGCGCGCATGGCAGGCGTGTCGGGCAGAGGCTCTTTAACATAAACCTCGCCGTTCTTATTCGTGTCCAGCTGAGCTCCTATTCCGGTGAAGTTGCCCTCATTCTCCTCGCGCATACTCTTGTATTCATCGGGGTCCAAGAAACGGGTAAAGGGGTCATTCAAAGCGCTTAGCATTCCGCGAATTGCGCTATAAGTAAGCCTGCGCTCGTCGATGTTTCCCTGGCCGTAGTAATCTGCCTTCAGTTGCTCCAACACTGCGGAGTATGTTTCGATAATGGGCAACGGCTCATTTTCTTTTTCAACCTGAGCCTGAACTAGCAGGGTTTCTAGGCGTTGCGGAAGCAGTTGCAGACTAGATGTTACACTGCGCAAATCACCGTGACTTGCTAGCACATCCGGTGCAATAAAGCCTACTACGAAGGCTGAGAGCAATAGAAAAAGCGCGGGTATTAGCTTGTTGATATTTAGCCTTTTCATCTCTCTATGTCCCAGACTGTGTGGACACTAAGCTCCTTGTCATTGACCGCAAAAGCTTCGTCGCTTCATTCAGCTGTTCATCCCGCTGCGCGTTCGAAGCAACTAGGATATCAGGGTGAAGTCCCTTTCCATGGTAGTCGGGGCTCCTCAACGGAACAAGTTTTCCCGTTGTCATGGCTATGCCAGACCCATCACGGAGTTCCATAAGCGTCACGCTGGATGGGTCTCCATACGAAGGTTCACCAACAATTTTCGCGGCGATATTGTCCTTCAAAGCGACAGCCAAAGCTTCAGCCATTCTAGCAGTTCCTGAGTTTACGAGAACGACCATCGGACCGTTCCAAACACGGTCCCTCGGATATTGTTCAACCCGTATCGGCACTTTTCGGTTGCGCGACTTGTGCTCAATTGCAAAAACCCTTCCTGGTATGAAAACCTTGGCAGCTGAAAGTACAGTTTCCAAGTTGCCGGCTGCGGTGTTCCGCAGGTCGAGAATAATTCCTTTTGCGCCTTTTGACTTGAGACCATACACAGCACTTTCAAGTTCGTCTGGCGTGCGATCGGTAAAGCAACCCAGTCTGATGTAGCCGAGCTGGTCGTTATCGGTAAGCTTCCACGACACAGGTTGGACAAAAAAAGCCTCGGTTTTGACCTTCACCTTGATGGGTTGTGGAGTCCCTTTTCTGACGACGGTAAGTTCGAGCTCTTTGTCATCCTCACTTGTCAACATGCGCTCAGCTTTTAGTATCGGTATGCCTTCTTCTATCCGCTTTGTTTCCGATTCGATGTGCTTTCGCAGGACGTCCTTGTCAATAGCCTTTTTCCTTTCCTCTTTTATGACTTCGCTGGCTCGCTGGAAGGGATCCAAGGGAAGGACATCTCGACCATCGATCGCCACAATGTCGTCGCCAGCCCTTAGTCCGGCTTTGGCTGCCGGGCCATCGTCAATGGGGGTTACTAGTATCAGATGTTCTTCCTGAATATTACCTGCTTTGATCTTCTTGATGGCAAGAAATGCGCCTATCCCATGGTATTGGCCTCTCATTGCCTCGCTGACGAGTTTCAGTTGGTCGGGATCCAGGAAGCGCGTATTGGGATCTTGCAACGATGCTAGCATTGCCCGTAGTGCTTCGCGTGCCATGCGGCCTTCGTCGCTCGGTGTTATGGGGTCAACAAAGTGCTCTCGCAGGCTTCTCAACACTGTCAGCATTACCTCAAGCGGACCAAGATCAATGTTACCTGCGCTTTCTAGGTGGGTTGTCGCTACCGGTACACCGGGTGTTCGTACGGGAGATGGGCTGAACTGACGGATGGCTGATCGTTCGTGCGCTATAGTGGCGATTCTGGCAGCGTAGCCGGTGGCGAAGAAAGCTGTAATGAGCAGGATAAATGTTAAGGCTCTGTAGTTTCTCATGCCGTTGATCGTAACAAAAACCGCCGGGATAACCTGCCCGGCTAACTCAATTATACCACGCTCGCGACTGGTGTCAATTAAGAGACGATTACCGTGTGCGTATGGTTCTGTTAAAGCTCGGTTTTGTGCGCTTGCGCTTGGAGGGCTGTTGTTCGTAACATGCACGCGAGGTGGTTTTGGACATGCTTTCGTATTGGGCTCCGGTTTTAGTAGTTCTGTTCGTCGCTTCCGAGATATCCACAAATGGGATATCCGCAAATAATGAGACGCGAATACCCTACACTTCCTTCCAAACTCCCACGGAGTATCGTCCAGATAATGACATTCGCACGGACGCTGTGATTGTCTATTCGGACGTCAGGGAACGAATACAGAGTTGGAAGGACAAGGGCTTCATAGTCCAAACGATGTACGGTTTTCGCGCCGGCTCGGAATACGCCAAAGAGCATCCCGATGAAGTGCAGACGACCGCCGATGGGACACTGTTGACGTGCGGTCCCGGTTCATACTATATGGTGCCTACTCGGAACAGAGTAAAAGTTGCGCTGGACTATTTCGCTAATGCTATCGCAAACGGTACATCCGCGGTCATTCCTGAGGAGCCTGAGTTCTTCGCGGCGGCTGGGTATTCCGAGTCATTTAAGCGAGCTTGGCAAGAGCATTACGGTGAGCCTTGGCAGGATCCTACGAGCTCAATCGAAGCTCGGTGGAAGTCTGATCGGCTCAAGGCAAAAATGGAATACGATATTGTGAAAGCCATCTTAGACGCCGCGGAAAAACAGAACCCTAAGGTTCGTCGCATGGTTGCGTGTCACTCTGCAGTCAACTACTACGCCTGGGGAATCGTTTATCCTCACTATCAGTGCTTTGGTCTTCCTAATCTTCAGGAGATTATCGGCCAAGTGTGGACAGGCACGGCTCGTTCTCCCTGTCGGTACGAGGGTGTAGTGGCAGAACGCACATTCGAGAATGCCTTCCTCGAATACTCCAGTCTCTACAATCTTGTGAGGGGTTCCGACAAGCGCCTGTGGTTCTTGATGGATCCTCTGGAAGACAATCCTAATCGCTCTATGGAGGACTATAGAGATAACTACCACAAAACACTTGTCGCCGCGCTTATGTTCCCTGAGGTGGACGCATATGAGGTGATGCCGTGGCCCACGCGCATTTACGGGCGCGTTCCAGACGAGTTTGCGACAGAGATCGGGTCGGTCATAAATGCGCTTCAGGATATGCACAACCATAAGAATCCAAAGTGGGACACGGCTACACAGGGGGTTGCTACCCTGATTGCTGATTCTATGGGCTGGCAGCGTGGTTCGCCTCACGTAAGCAACTATGACTGTTTCTACGGTCTCACACTCCCGTTGATCTACAGAGGCATACCGGTCCAAGTGGCGCAGCTCGAACGCGCACCTGAGAAGGGTTACCTCGACCCATACAAAGTCATTCTTCTTTCTTACGACATCATGAAGCCCATCAGACCGGAATACAACCAGGCAATAGCTGACTGGGTAAAGAAAGGTGGCGTGCTGGTCTTTTTTGGCGGGACTGATGCTTACAACGCACTACCGGAATGGTGGCGAAAGCGCGGTTACAATTCCCCTCAGGCTGACCTTTACTCTCGCCTTGGTGCGCCGAATGATTTCATCTCACTAGTTGGTCCAGAAGAGTATCAGGAGATAGATCGTGAGAAGAAAGCTGTCAGAAACGCCAGTAACCGCAGAGTATATAGCTACGATCTCGAAAGATTTGCCAAACAGGCAGACGCGATATACGTCAGATTTCGAGATGCCTTTCCTGAAGACGGTTGGGGAGCTGCAGTAGCCTGGGCAAAAATTACGATTAACGGGATCGAGCAAGCTTATTTCAAAGCTGGAAGCGAGGAGGAGAAAAACTATCTTGTTGCAGAAAGCGGCAGCTTCTTTAATGGTCGAGTGCGGTTTGCTGACGGCGATGCATTCTGGGTATACAAATTCACTGTGCCAGCGGATTCGAAGCCCATCCTGGAAGTCGAGATGGAGAATCAGTTCCTGGTCGAGGTCAGCACCAAACCAGAGAATTCGTATTTCAGTATCCGCGGGAAACCAATATTCGAAAACAGGGGTTGGTTCGAGGTAAACTCCCGATTTCCTTTAACACTCATTCCTCTTTATACGGACAAGGATCTTCAAGGGCAGCTATACTCTGGACCGGGAGGCAACTGCGCAATCATGGAACACCACTACGGAAAAGGCACGCTTATCCACGTGGGAATCGCGCCCTCTTACTTCGCATCCTCCAAGGAGTCGGCGGACATTCTTCGCAGGATCACGGCCTATGCTTGTAAAAAAGCCGGTCTCGAGTATCGAGAGCAGCACCATATGGCTATTCGGAGGGGGCCTTACGTCGCAGTGCGCACATTTGAAGGCGAAAAGCGATTGAGGGGTCGGTACGTAGACATTCTGGACCCTAAGCTGCCTGTCATAAATGACCCGGTTGTCGGCCCGCAGAAGTGCGCACTCTATTGTGATATAACGGATCGGTTTGCCGGAGTACCTAGGTTGCTATATAGCTCTTATAGGGTTGAAGAGAAGATCGAAACTGCAGATTACAGTCGTTTCAGAATTTCCGGCCCGCTTGGTACAAAAGGAGTGCTGCGTATAGCGAAAAACGGGCGGCGGCCCGTAGTGACGGCGTCGGAGAAATGGCTAATTGACGAGGATGCCGAAATCCTCGCTGTGACGTTTTCGAACAAGCCAGAATCCGTTACTCTGGAACTCAATTGGCGGTGAGTAGGGCTATCGTGTTTCACACGCTGGCTTCGTCACATCATTGCGTTTGTGGGGTCACTAATCGTAAAATGCTGCAGTTGAAGTCAAGGAGGTATCGCTGCAATGCCGGTTAAGATTGGCGTAGTGGGCGCCGGAATATTCGGCGTCAATCATCTCAATGCGTTCACGCAGCTCTCGCGCATCGGCGTCGCCGAGCTGACGGCGGTTGCCGAAATCAACCCCGAAAGGGCGGAATGGGTGCAAAAAACCTACGGCTGTCCAGTCTATGCCGACTACAACGAGATGTTGGAAAGGGAAGATCTAGACGGTATCACGGTTGTCACTCCGGATCACACGCACAAACCAATAGTGGTCGCTGCGTGTGAGGCTGGTAAGCACGTGCTGTGCGAAAAGCCTTTGGACACCTCCGTGGAAGGCTGCGAGGCAATGGTAGAGGCGGCTCGCAAAGCCAACGTGCTCCTTCAGGTCGATTTTCACAAACGCTACGATCCGGAGCACATGGCAATGGAACGCCGTGTCTCGTCTGGCGAGTTGGGCAAGATCCTTTATGGACAGGTTTGTATGGAAGACCGAATTGAGGTTCCAGTGGAGTGGTTCCCGCACTGGGCGCCGTCTTCAAGCCCGGGGTGGTTCTTGGGTGTTCACTTCTTCGACCTTGTTTGCTGGACGATGAAAACGACAGGCAAGAGGGTCTACGCGATTGGTCACAAGGAAACCCTCAAGAATGATTACGGAATCGATACGTACGATTCCATAAGCGCGATGGTTGAGTTCAAAAACAGTGCTGTTGTCAGTTTCGACTTAAGTTGGATCCTTCCGCGGGAGTTCGAAGCGATTGTAAACCAGGACATAAGGCTGGTCGGCACAAAGGGTGTGTGGGAAATAGATACTCAATACCGCGGGTCACGCTCTTGCATCGCGGGGGAGGGAATGAGAACCTATAACAACAGCTTTATCCGCGAAACCGTCGACAAACAAGGCCGAACAGTCTATAGTGGTTACGGCATCGAGTCGATCCAGGACTTTGCTTACAATATATTGGCGCTTCAACAGGGTGCCAGACTGGAAGACTTGAAAGGAAAATACCCCTCAGGTGAGGAGGGCCTAGAAGTCACGAAAATAGCTGCTGCAGTGCACGAGAGTGCTGCCACTGGCAGGATAGTAGATATAGACTAGACTGATACGGGTAACAGCGCGGCCGAGGTATCACGTCTCGGCCGCGACATACCGGCCACGTTCCAGACTCGGTTTGTGATTTGCCGTCACAGGCACCTGCTTTCCAGCTCTATAGCGATCTGCCGGTCCGCTTACACGTAAGGTCAAGCTCAACGCCTTAGGCCTGGCACGGACACTAACCATGAGTTCTAAGCTCCGGCTTAATACGCTTCAGGAAAACCACTTACTGAACCGTGTAACTTGTCCTGAGGTTCTCCTTCAAACCGTACCAGACATTCAACCATCTGACAGTCGGAGCCTTATCGGCGGACTCAACGACCGTTTCGCCATACGGTTTCAGGTAGAAGACCTTTTTAGGATTTGTTTGCACCTCACCGTCCAAGTCGACTGGTCCCAAGTTTTTGAGCACAAACTTGCCGTCGGGCGTGCGAGTTGCCTTTACAATGGAGCTCATCAGTTCGGAGAGGAGTTCTTTGGGACCCCAAAGCATGTCCTCAAACCAAGCCACAGTCCTGCGGGAGCGGATAGCCTCCAATACACCCTCCTCACTACGTTCCTTGGCGAATACAAGCGTTACTGCTGGGTTCTTCTTGCGCTTTCCATGAGCATCACTGCAGGCGAGCATTGCCCAATTATACTTGAGCGCCCAGTCAACCGCGAACGGGTACCAGCTTGTCCCGTGGCTTTTTTCCGTATTCCATCCCTCGCCAACGACGTCGTTCTTCAGCTCAACGCCGACTATTATCCCTTGCTCTGACCCCCATATCGTGCATTCGTTCAGTCCAGTGTGTGGGTGCGCCCAGATAATGAGTCCGCCGTGATTTACAACATCCTTCATTGCATCCTGGTAGAAGGCAGTATCTTCGCCTCTATTCTTGGCCCACTTGTGGGAGTCGATCGGCGTATACGCCGAATCTACGCCCAAAACAACGTAGTGTTCACCGTTCTTTATGCCGGTCTCGTGACCACGGATTACAATCAGTCCGAGTTGATCGCCGACGTACTTGGCTACTCTATACGCTCTCGTTCGACCATGGTCGGTTATTGCAATCACATCGTATCCGAGTTCTTTAGACTCTTCTACGCGGTCACGAGTGGTAAGACTACCGTCTGAGTTAATGGTGTGCATGTGGAAGTCGCCACGCAGGACGAAATAATCACCGACTTTGGGAAACTCGAAACGTTGTGTTTGGCCAGACGCGAACGAAGTGGTTGTTGCTATGATTGCTATAATAGCCAGAAACCAGGTGAATATTCCGTGTTTTTGTATAAACATTGCTTCTTCTCACCTCATCTTGCTTGATAGTAGGCTGGCTCACCTCAGACTTGTTACAGCCTCGGGTTCGACGATTTTGAGCTCCACCTCCAGATTACTCGTAAGACTTGTCCAGACGTTGAGCCACCTGATGGTCATGCTGCTGCCTCCACTCCATTCCAATTTTGTTCGTTCGTATGGGGGCAGCTCGATTGTGTTGCCCCGAAGTTCTGCTCGGAACGCGATAGGGCTGCAGTTCTCGATCGTGAGCTGGGTGGGTCCGGATTTCTTGGCCGACACAGCAGCACTCAAAAGCTTGGATACTAGTTCCTCTCGTCCGCATACGATGCCGTTAAACCAGGCAACAGTCCGCCTAGCACGTATGGCTTCCATCACGCCTTCAGGTGTACGCTCGCTAACAAACACCAGTGTAACGGGTTGAGGACCCTGTCTGCGAGTACCATGAACATCGCTGTTTGCAAAAAGTGCCAAGTTGTTCTTTAGAGCCCAATCGAATGAATGAGGATAACATTGGACACCGCCTAAAGGACCAGATCCTGATTCAACCTTTCCGTAGCCGTTCTGGATTTCAACCCCGACTATTATCCCTTGCTTTACTCCCCAGTCAGTCGGCTCGCGCCACTCGTTAGGAGGGTGAGCCTGAAACAGGATTCCGCCTGCTTCGGCTATCGCTCGCATTTCCTCTTGGTAATGAACGGTTTTTTCGCCTGGTTTTTCAGACCACCGATGGGAATCGCGCGGCTTGAAAGTCGCAGGCGCGCCCAAAGCAACGTAATGCTCCTTACCCAGGACACCTGTTTCGAACCCAGGAACCACGATAAGCCCCAAAGGCTCTCCGAGGTATCTTGCAACCCTATATGGCCCAGGCTTACCGTGATCAGTGATCGCTATCACGTCATAACCGAGGTTATACGACTCTTCGACGCGCTCGCGCGTGGTAAGCTTGCCGTCGGAATTAACCGTGTGCATATGAAAATCGCCACAAAGCACTTCCCAGCAGCCTACTGGTGGAAAGTCGTGACGAGGTGGTTCTGCGAGGGCAAGGGCGAGCGCTGCGCCAAAAAGTGCGCATATTACGGCTATCAGCTTTAATCGTCGCATCATTAAGTGTTTTCCTCCGTACCTGATTGCTTGCTGAAGTCGGGCCAGTTGAGCGCGCCAACAGGACACACCTTTATGCACTCAGGACACCTTAAACAGTCCGGTTCTCTGACCACGCCCTCAGCTTTGTGCTTCACAATAGGAATGTTGATAGGGCACGCATTCTCGCAGGCTTTGCATTCGCGGCAAATATCTGGATTTATCAAAAGCTCACCTTTCCCGCCGCCGATCGCAGCCTGAATTGTGCCGATCGGGCAAAGTGCGCACCATGTTCGCGGGTGTATTACACCCAGAATGACCCCCACGCTGGTAGTTATCACGCACATCAACCAGAATACTCTGCCCCAGTGATAAGCGTCTCGGGGGTTCTGCGCAATCTGGTAAATCATAAGGCCCATCAACAGAAAAACAAGGGTCCAGCGCAGAGGCTTAGTTCGCAGAAATGCCGGGATGGGTTTGCTGGGGCTTATCGGTGCGATCGTTCGATCAAAAAACGCTCCGCGTGGACACAGATGCCCGCACACGTACCGACCGTTTATGAAAGCGCCAATAATTCCCGTCAGTATGACCAGAGGGACTGCAAATCCTAGCAGCGGATACTTCCAGCCCAGAGCGATCACAAGTATGGTGATGGGTGCGAGCACCCATTGCAGCAGTATGCGGAGTTTGGAAAGTTGTTTGGCGTCGTAGTGGCCGATTACTGTTGCGTTCTCAGTGTTGTTCACTGCATTGCCTCTATTATTGCGTCAGCCACTTGACTTGTGCCGACGGCCGTCGGGTCGTCTCGGTTAGGTTTCATGTCGTAAGTAACGGACTTCCCTTCGGCGATGACCTTGGCAACAGCTCGTTCAAGCTTATCCGCGGCTGCTTCTTCTCCTATGTGCCTGAGCATGAGAACGCCCGAAAGTATCATGGCTATAGGGTTCACCTTGTTCTGACCCTTGTATTTGGGAGCACTGCCGTGAGTCGGTTCGAAAACTGCTGCCTCAGTGCCTATATTGGCTCCCGGGGCAACGCCTAATCCCCCGACTAATCCTGCGCAAAGATCAGATATTATGTCCCCGTAAAGATTCGGAAGCACTATCACATCGTAAAGCTCAGGCTTCTGTACTAGCTGCATGCACATATTGTCTACAAGTCTCTCGTTATATATCAAATGTGCCCCGCGACCCGATTCCGCTTCGAGTTCTTGGTCCGGGCTATCAGGTTCGGGCGTCCCAGGTTCGAATTGGGCACCGTAGGCCTTCGCTACTTGCCGAGCTACTCGATAAAACAGCCCGTCTGTGAACTTCATTATGTTGGCTTTGCACACGGCGGTCACGCTCTTGCGGCCGTTTGCTATTGCATAATCAAAGGCAAGCTTTACTATTCTTCTGCTCCCGGTGATTGAAATGGGTTTAATGGAGATTGCGGAATCCTCTCGGATCTTTCCTTCGCTCATCTCGATTATCCGCCTCGCTTCCGGTGTTCCAACATCCCATTCAACACCGGCGTATAAATCCTCTGTGTTTTCCCTTACGACTACTAGATCTACGTCAGTGTATTTGGACCTGATGCCTGGGTAGTACTTGCAAGGCCTTATACACGCGTAAAGATCCAACGCTTTTCGTAGTGCTACATTGACGCTTCGAAATCCCCCGCCGATAGGCGTCGTAATCGGACCCTTCAGCGCAACCTTGTTCCTCTTAATGCTTTCCAGAACCTCGTCTGGCAGGGGCGTGCCGCATTTTTCCATCACGTCTATGCCGGCCTGCATTACTTCCCACTCTATTTCGACGCCTGTCGCCTCTATAGTCCTGCGCGCCGCTTCGGTGATCTCTGGTCCTGTGCCGTCTCCAGGAATAAGTGTGATTCGATAAGCCAAGGTGCCAACCTCCAATCGCCTTGTCGAACCAGAGTCTAACATTGAGCGTTTGGGGCTGTCAATCGCGGCTTAGTTGGGTAAAAGCACGTCGTGTTCTTGCAGGAACCGCAGAGTTTCTTCCAAGCTCGGTATACCTGCTCGGCCGCCCAGCTCCGTGCACTTAATCGCCGCAACAGCTGAAGCAAAAATGATTACCTCTCGCAAATCCCATTCCTGAGCAATTGCGAAAGCGAACGCTCCGTGAAACACGTCGCCTGCCCCCGTAGTATCTACGGCCTTCAGTTCGAAAGCAGGCACGTAACCTTCTACGTTATCGCTTACGTAGTATACCCCCTCGGAGCCGCACGTAATCACGGCGGTTTTAGGGCCAAGCGACCGCAGCATTTGAGCAGCTTGAATGCAATCTTCAGTACCAGCGAACTTGATCGCGGCACTGCGAGAAACTATGGCATAATCACTTTCTGAAACCACATCCATGTGGCTGGGCTTTAGACTGGAGTCGAGTACAATAGGAACTCCCAGCTCACGAGCCTTCCGCGCAACTACCAGTGCGCCTTCAGGCCAGTGAGGGTCCAGCACCAATACTTCTGCTTTCGATATCACTTCAAGGGGAATCAGGTCCGTAGAACACTCCATGTTCTGTTCTTCTCGACCATAGATTGTGCGCTCAGCCGTTTCAGCGTCAACATGCACCACTGAGAAGTAACTCGTCGCGCCAGGCAGGCGGATCAGATGGGAAGTGTCGACTCCTTCAGCTTCCAGGCCTTTCACGATTTGCTCGCCAATGTCATCACTTCCGATCCGACCGAGCATTATGGCCCTGGCACCCAGCCGCGATGCCGCAACCAGAGCGGTTCCTGTAAGTCCGCCGCCCTCAACCTTGTAGTCGAGTATTGGGGCGAATCCCCCCGGGGTAGCTTTGGGCGCGACGAATAGGTAATCGAGGCACGCTATTCCGAATCCTACTATGCAGGGCTCTCTCATGGCTTGAGGATTTGCCCAACAAAATGGGGACTGGGTCTGTTTTCAGAACTGTCTATCAATCATATACTGCGCCCACGCGGCCAATAGCTGTTTATAACGAGAATCTGGCAGAGCCTCAAGTTCTGAAACTGCAGCCTCAACGTGTTCTTTTGCCATTTTCGCGGTCTCTTCTACAGCACCAAGTGCTAACATGAGTTCCACTGCCTTTCTCACGTCCTCAGCGGAGGCGTGGGGGTCTCCGATAACGGATTTTAGGAATTGCTGTTGCTTCTCAGAAGCACTCTTGAATGCTCGGAGCACAATCATCGTCTTCTTGCCTTCCCTTATGTCGGAGCCCACGGGCTTTCCGAGCTGTGCCTCGTTGCCGAGTATTCCGAGTATATCGTCTTGAAGTTGGAATGCGGTCCCGCACTTGCCAGCGAACTTCGAGAGCGAGGCAACCCACGGATGATCTTTGTCGCGCGTATTGAGGCCAAGCATTGCTCCCGTTCTAGCGGCGAACTCATACAGCGCACCTGTCTTCATCCAGAGCATGCGCAGCACGTCCTCTTCGCTGAGTTCTTCAATCGAGCTGAAGGAATACTGCACATCCAGTATCTCACCTTCGAGAAGCGTATTGACTACGTACGATTCAAGGTGGTATATGACATCCAACACTACGTAGGGGTCGATCTTGCTCGAACGAGCGCACTCGCACAGTAGGCTTATTGTGAAACCGTGCTGCGAATCGCCGGTAAGCACAGCCAGATCTCGTCCATACTCCTTGCTGTCTCGCTTACAAAGTCCCAGTTTATCTGCTGCAATGGTCTCGCCTAACTTATGAATAGTTGGACCGCCTCTTCTCATTTCGTCGTTGTCTATGAGATCGTCGTGCACAAGTGTCCAGGTGTGAAAGACCTCCACTGCAGCCGCTGCCGGCAAAGCCAACTCTTCTTCTCCGCCGACAGCACCACACGACCATAGAAGTACAGCCGGTCTCAAGCGTTTGCCGGGTCTTCCCAAATAGGCGAAAACTGCTTCTTGTAGATCGCTAGGTCTGAACCAATTGCGGAAGCGCTCATCCAGAATGTAGGAGCTAACTTTACGTTCGCAATCTGCCAGGGCGGCACGTAAATCGACAAACATTGTTATTTCCTATACGTTTTCCGGTGCATCATAATAGACATTATGAGTTCTGGGTGTCAACCGCAAGTGGCAACCATTGCAGGAATATGGGCTTCTATAAGTGTATATCCTATGTGTTGTTCTCTAAGGGAGGTCTTCCTGAATGGCACGCCGCGAAAAGAAGGGCATAGGGATTATAGGTTACGGCGGATTTGGTGAGTTCCTACACAAGTCGTGGGATAAGATGGATAATGCTCGGGTCGTTGCCGTGTGCGACTCAGACCCTGCACGAAATCCCGGCAGCGTCGCCTTCTATCAGCGTGCTGCCGATCTCTTGGCCGACTCTAACGTCGACATCGTTTCTATTGCCACACCGCCTTCATCACACAAGACCCTTGCAATACAGGCGCTCCAAGCGGAGAAACACGTGTTGGTGGAGAAACCACTTGCTCTTTGCGAAAAGGATGCTTTACTCATAAAGCGCGTGGCAGAGACGGTTGGAAGGGTGACTGCGGTGAACTTTGTCCTTCGCCATAACCAAATCGTGGAATGCCTACGCGTGATAGTTATGAACGAGGTTTTCGGCAAACTGCGACGGATGGATCTCAGAAACTACGCAATGCAGGATACAGTTCCGGAAGGGCATTGGTTCTGGGATCCTCTCGTAAGCGGAGGAATACTGCTCGAACACGGAGTCCACTTTTTTGACTTGGCAAATTGGATCAATTCCTCGCCGGCAAAGGAAGCCTTCTCAATGGGTGTTGAGCGCCAGCCCGGAATGGAAGATCGGGTATTCGCCGCGGTCAGGTACGAAAACGGGGTAGTGGGAACGTTTTGGCACTCGTTTTCACGCCCGCGCGAGCTTGAGCACACTGTTTTCCACTTCGCATTCGATCTTGGTGAGGTCGACATGGTAGGCTGGATACCTCTAGAACTGCGAATATGGGGTTGGACAAATCACAAAGGCTTAGAAACAATCAAATCCCTGCCGGCGCGATTGAATATTAGCGCCGAACCAACCGAATGTACTACCGCGAAATCCTCCGAATACACATACGAGGTTGATCACTTAGTCGACGCTGTGCTTTCGTTGGACGAGTCCAAGCTCGAGACATACGCGTCCAACTTGCGCTCCATTATGGCTGATTTTATTGCCGCAATAGACGATCCGTCGCACAAGATGCGCGTAACGTTGGATGACGGCATTGAGGCAGTCAAAGTTGCTGAGCGCGCCACTAGGTTTGCTCATCCTGAGTGGCAATTCTGAGGTTTCGGAAGCTCGTGTGTTGTCGCTAGAATTCCTCTACGCTTCCCACAACATTTTCAAGGTGACATATATCGTTCAAGAGTGTTAGGCGGGGCATATCGTCAAGCCTGATTACGGACACGGATGCATTAGAGATCTGGAGAGCCTGATAGATTCGTTCGGGAAGGTCTAACGCTGCCAAAATGATTGCCCTGATCGAGCCGATATGGCCCACGGCTAAGATTTGCGATCTGCCCTTGTGTTTCTCGTCAATCTGTTTTAGAAAGGTGCGCGCTCGGCGTATTATGTCTGAAATTGACTCTGCCCCAGGCGGGCGATAGCTCAAAGGATCTTCACGCCAGCCGTGTTCAGCGGCCGGGTACTGCCTCTCCATTTCCTCTTTCGTAAGGCCTTCTATGACACCGAGTCTAGATTCTCGCAGAAGTGGCGTTGTGACCACGTGTAATCCCAGTTCTTTGCCTATGATGTGTGCTGTTTCGCTTGCGCGTAAAAGATCGCTTGAATAAATAGCGTCAAGACTGTGTGAGGAAAATCGTCTTGCCAAAGCTTGCGCCTGACGTAAACCAGTCTCGCTCAGAGGTGGGTCCTGCTGACCTTGAACGCGCCCCTCAAGGTTATAAACTGATTCTCCATGCCGCACGAGATATATAGTACGCTCATACATCGTGTCTCACAGTGCCCAATTCTTTTCCTTCCCTTGTAACACGCAGAGAACCAAATTGGATGACTCGCACAGGTGAAATTGTCTTTATAGGTGAAAGAATAAAGATGAAGCGTTCTTTGAAGTCGATTGCCTGAATTAAGCCTACGTCCAGGGTGTTGCCGTTCTCGTCGGCAAGCCCTACGAGTAAATTGGTGAATACTTCAGCGGCTACTACCGATACTGGTACTGACTTGAAATATTCCTGCGCGGATATCAACTTTTCCTGATTGCAGGGTTGTTCAGAAATGGCGTAGATACCTCGTCCTGTAACCTCCGCATGCAGAACTCTACATCCTAAACTGTCTTCAAGAGCCTTCTGATACTGCCACTTCAGTGATCTGCCCGTGCCTAGCCAGGTATTCCAGGTGCTTACACTGTCCAGGTGAACAATATGGCCAGGGCACTCGTGAAAGTGATTATAGAACTTCAGCTGCCTGCGTGCAGTTCGAAACTCCACGGGTTTCCGACGCGCAAGTTCTGAGGCAGATAGTTTGAACGTCAGGATATCCGAACTCTTTGCGAACGGCGCTAAAAGACACTCCACCTCACGCTTCTTCTGGATTCCGACAAGATACTTGGGTCTTACAAGGTCCGCTTTGTAAGTTTTCAGTTTCCGTCCGATCTCCCCGTCTATCAATCCAGTAGTGTCTACCACGACTAGCTTACCCCCTTCGGCGAGCGCTGCGTCTACCATTTTCTTGGTTCCTACAACGCATTCAACCAAGTGCCGCATAGGGCTTGTTGCCCCGACAAAATAAAGCCCATTTGGGGTAAGGTCGGACATCGTCTCGAATGGTGCTTCGACAATTGCCATGCCGATTGTTCCCGGTGCTCCAATTTCAGATTGGCCAACGTCTGCGTCCACAATAGCTGTTCGTATGCCCGCGCGTATGCCAGCGTTTGCCAACAGCGTGCAGAAGTGCGTCTTTCCGGTGTCGACGGCGCCTATGACCATCGACACACCCGGCTCAGCAATTATCTCGGATATAGCCTGTTCCCAACTAGGTGTAGTTTCCACAGTCGTCTAATGCGGTTTTTGTTTATCCCAGCGTGAAATCCTGCGCCTCGTGTCATATACTATAATCTCAGGAATGCCATTTTTCCAAAGGCGGACTCGCATGAAGCGAATATTACTCTTGATTATTCTGGTGTCCATTGCAACTTACCTTATTTGGGGGTTTGCCACGCTAGACCGGCGGCCGGACAAGGTGCAGGTCCGATCTCTGATTAACGCCGTTGAAGAGGCAATTCGAGACAGAAATCTCCAGGCTCTCATGTCGTGCATCTCGCGCAATTACAGGGATGATGAAGGTATTAACTACGATCGCGCACGGCTACTGGCTATGGAAGCGTTTCAAATAGAACGCCCATATGATGTTAAGGCGAAAATAGTGTCTATGAAGGTTTCCGGAATGCTAGCAGAGTTGCAAATTGACGCTCAGGCAGAGTTCCTGGACGACGGGGAAGTATACAAGAGAAACCTCGTAGTTCATCTGCGCAAGGAGCGCGCCAGGCACGCGTTGCTCATTCCAAAAAGGATTTGGAAGGTTACCAAGGTTGAGGGTCTCGGGTTGTACTCGCTGGACTGATCTTGTCCCAGCGCGGACCTGTCACGCACTAAAGCTCAGCGTGTGCTGAGGCTTCGGCTTGACCTATGACGAATATCCCCGATACCACAAGCACAGCTCCCAAAGCGATCATAGGAGTTAACTGCTCCCCCAAAAAGATTCGCGCGTTCACAATGGTGAATATGGGGAGCAGACAAGTTATCATTCCCGCTGTTGACGCGTCCAAGAGCTCAAAACCCTTTCCTATCATCACGTAGGCGATTGCGGTTCCAAATACTGAGACCACGATCAGAGCAGTTATCACGCTTGCTGTGAACTGTCCGTGCAGATTAAAGCCAAGCCCTACCGCGGGGAAAGTCAACAGCGCCGCAATCGAAAAAATGTAGACTAGACTCGATGATACTCCGAACCCTCGGTCTGCTAGGATCTTTTGCGCTATTCCGTAGACCGCCCACAACGGCGCTGCTATCAAGATTAGCAAGTTCCCAAAAAAGTTCTCAGACGAAAGCAGCCCTCTTAAGCTCTCGCCGTTCCAAAGAGCAACACTGACACCGGCAAAGGTGACAATCATCCCAAGTATCTTGTATGGTGTCATCTGTTCTTTTAGCACAAAGTAGCTCAGAATCACCAGCGATATTACCTCAAACTGGACTACGATATTTCCAGCTGATGCAGATGTGCTCTGGATTCCTCTGATGTACATCACGTAATTCCCGCCGATCCCAACAGCTCCCAGAAACAGCAACGCCACGTCATCTCTTGACACGGGGCGAATTGTTCCCCGAACCGCCTGTAGGCACAGCAGAATTAGTGCTCCTACGACAAACCTGATCCAGCAGATAGTGTACGCGTCCACCGCTTTCAGCGCGAACTTGACGCAGATTGGAACCGCGCTCCACAGTCCAGTCGCGCCAATCACGTACACAGCACCTATTATAGTTCGGCGCACTGACCGGCCGTTGTATGCGTATTTTTTGTTGGCTGCATTCATATTCTTGTCCGACGTAAGTTCTCGGCAAGCGACCTAAGCTGCTCGACCACGTCGTAATCGACAGTTACGCTGCCGATGCCGCCGTTCGCGGTGCCGGGTATGCAATGGGCGTCGGAGCCACCCACTGCGACCAGGGAATGCTTCTCAGCGAAGCGTTTGTAGAACCGCGAAACGGCTGATGTATGATCCGGGTGGTAAACCTCTATTCCGAGCAAGCCTTTCTTAACAAGTTCAAGAATCAGCTCATCGCGACGGAGCTTGGCGACGTGTGCACAGCAGGGCACTCCTCCCGCCTCAAGAATTAATTCAATTGCGCGCTCCGGGAGCACTTTGGGCCGCGGAACATAGCCTGGTCCTCCTGGTTGCAAATACTTTCCAAACGCCGCGTCTACCGAAGACGATGCTCCGACTTCCCAAATCGCCCGTGCTATGTGGGGTCGACCGACGGCACCTCCGCGAGCGAGTTCTACGACCCGTTCGAATCGAATCGGTACGCCAATGGCTCTCAACCTTTCGACCATAAATCTTGCGCGTTCGAATCGCGCCTCCTTTAGCTTGCGCATTTCGTCGAGCAATTGACGTTGCTTGTGATCTATGAAGTAACCCAGAATGTGTACCTCTGTTGAGTCTCGCGTTGCGCTGATCTCAATTCCGGGTATCACCTCGACGCCATAGGCTTTCCCGGCTTCAAGGGCTTCCTCAATGCCGTCAGCCGTGTCGTGGTCTGCGATGCTGACTGCTGCCAGTCCGACGCGACGCGCCTCCTTGACTACTTCGCTCGGTGTTAGAGCGCCGTCAGAAGCTGTAGAGTGAACATGCAGGTCGGCTCTACTGTTCATTTGACAGAACCACTTAAGCAAGCAATAGTACCTAACCTTCCAAGCCGGATAGATGCGACTCTTCTGCGGTGCGTAATCTGTTGCCACATCAGGCAAGTTTTAGACCCAGCCACAGCCCGCAGGGTCGGACGGCACTGCCGAATCAACTACTGTAGTAGCATCACCTGCTGTAACGCTTCCTAACGGGCCTGTTCCGATTTGGTTCGGCACATCACCCTCAATATCTGGAATAATAAGGCAGGAACAATTATCTTAGAGAAACGGTGTTGGTGCATAGTTGTTGTGCATAGATAATGATGCCGGCTGTTAAAGCGCAGCTCTCAACAGCGTTAGACTCACGCTTAGAACGCGAAGGTCCGAAATTCTTTTAGCATAATCAATAACCTGTCTCGTGTGTTGAATTAGAGAAAAGACAGGATATGAAGGACAGGATTTTCGAAATTCACGTTGAGCCGTCTTTCGTAGAATATCTGACAACCAGCCGCGGCTCCGAAGACACTAGGACTGAAGTCGTAATGGTGCTCCCTCGTCCTGACGACAAGGTCTTGTTAGTGACCAAGTCCTTCTATCCGGAGTCGGTATACCGTCTTCCGAGCGGCGGTTTGAAACCTGGCGAGAGCCTAAAAGAAGCTTTTCTGCGTGAGGTGCGGGAGGAAACAGGATTGCGCTGTGAGCCGGTTCTTACTATAGAGACGATCGTGCTCCGCTGTCATTCGATCCACGATGATGTGGTTGACATAACCAGTCACATAGTTCTGGGCACTCCTACTACAGAAAATCCGCATCCCGAGGATTCGTTAGAGCAGATCTCAGGTTTTCTAGAGGTTAATGCATCTGAGCTGAAGCGTGTGGCTCAGCAACTGCAAAGTCTTTCGGGGCGTTTGCGAAGCTGGGGACTATTTCGCGCGCCGGCACACCTCGTGGTTGCTGAGTATCTAGCGGAGCAGCGATTTGCGACATAGATAACCTGTATTGGTCCGGCGGTATCTATGCGTGGAACAATTCTTGATGAGCGTTCAGGCTCGACGCCTATTTTCACGGTTCTATTGCTTAGTGTCGGTGCGGTCATCCGCTTGCTGAGATTGAGAAAAAGAGGCGAGTCGTCGTGCTGGGTTCCTCGCGCGAAACATCAGTTTTGCCTGCATTGATTAAAGCTGCCGGATCGGTCTCGGGTCCGGATGAACGCCTCCAGGTAGTCTTGGATAAGCTGCGAGAATTGCTCGCTCTAGAAGCTGCATCGATCGTTGTCAGACGATCATCTACCGGTGAGTCCAAAACCTGGGTGTCTGCAGTCGGCGAGAATGCGCATTCGGGATGCTCCTCCGTTAACTTGGCACCAACTGAATGCTCGCAGCCCAGAAACCTATTCAGCCGAGCTGTTACGATTCCGCTGACCACTTCTGGCGACTTCAATTCGTCGCTCGTCTTGGAGGGTTTCCATGGCCGAATGGTGGATGCTGCCCTGCTGGATCAGATATCCGTTTTCCTGTCAGTGCTCGTCGAAAACGCTTGTTTGCGCTCGGCTGAAACCGACACGCATCAGCTTAGCAGCAGGAGAATCGAGGAAATAGCTGCGATTTACCAAATAGGTAGAGCTGTTGAATCTACAGATCCCAAGCCGGTGTTCGACCTTATCGTAACGAAGGCTGCGTCTGTTATGGATGCTCAGACGTGCTCACTCATGCTTCTTGACGAGAGAGACAACTGCTTAGTGATCAAAGCTAGTTACGGTTTGGCCCCTGATATAGTCAAAGGTACGAGGGTAAAACTTGGCGAGGGAATAGTGGGACAGGTTGCTGTCAGTGGAGAGCCCGTACTTCTCGCAGATATCGCGGCGGACAGTCGCTTCGAAAAAAAGGTGATTCCTCACCCCGACGTAAGTGGCTCGATGTGTGTTCCGCTGAAAAACCGCGATGGGTTCATCAAGGGAGTTCTCTCAATTCGCAGACATCATCCGAAACCACCGTTCACCCAAAAAGATCTGATGCTCTTTTGCGTTTTTGCTACCCATGCCGCGTTGGCTATCGAGAATGCGGAGCTGTATGCTAGTCTACACCAGAGAATCCAAGAGATATCGGCTGTGTCCAACGTTATGCAAGCCATCAATTCGACGCTCGATGTCAACCAGGTGCTTGAAAAGATAGTTCGTGGCATTACGGAGGTTGTAGGATTCGACCGGTGTTGTCTCTACCTACTGGACCCTCGAACGGAAGAGCTAGTCGCCGGCGCTCGCACGGGTTACTCATCTGAAGACGAGATCGCTGAAAGAGTCAAGCTTGGAGACGGCGTGCTGGGTCTAGCTGCCAAGGAGCGTGTGCCAATTTTCTCGAGAGAGGTTGTGGCTTCAGAATGCATGCATAGCTATTCATCACCTTCGGCTGAACAAAAACTGTTCGAGTTCCTCGCGGTACCTATCATAGTGCGTGACACATGTATAGGCGTTGTGTCAGTTGACAATCGTAAAACTAACCGCCCTATAAGAAATACCAACATCGAGATGTTGGCTGCGTTTGTTAACCAAGCTGGCATCGCCGTGGAAAATGCTCGGCTTTACGAAGCAATGGAGCGAAAGTATGCCGAAATGAATGCGCTCTATGAACACAGCAGAGCATTGAGCGCTGCGTATGGTGTGGAAAGGGCGGCAGAAGTTCTAGTATCAACTTGTAGCCGGATGCTCAGATGCGACGGTGCTGCCCTATTCTTGTTGGATCCACAGGGCGAAAGAGTGTTCCTGGTTTCTCCAACGGGGTGCCTCAGCAAGGTTGGGGATTACATGCAAAAACACTCTGACGACCAGCAGTTCATAGGTGCAGTGCGCGGACTGAGGTTCCCCCTTGTTCTGGACCGCCCCAGAAATTCCTGTACTGAAGGAACGGCGGGCTTGTTCGATAATGTATTCGGTCAATTCCAATCACGTGTCCTGTTAGTTCCGCTTGTTACCGAAGACACCACCATAGGCTTTCTCGCGCTTGCCGACAGCAGTGGAGATGAATTCCACGGTAATGAAATAAAGCTCGTAAGCATACTCACAGCTCACGCCGCAATAGTCCTCAAAAACGCTATCGCATATGAACTCAAGATGCAGCAGAGGGTCTTGGAACTCTCGGCGTTGTACGAGTTCTCGAGGCAAATAAGTTCAGCCGAGAGCTTGGAAGAAGCCCTGAATTCTGTACTATCGGTGGTCGCGGAGATGGTAGATTGCGACCACTTATTTATTTATACTGTAGACCGGGAGAGGAATGCTGCTGTTGTTAGGGCAGCAAGATCTCAAAGCCAGTCAGACCTGCTGCTGCCTGAGGAGTCTCTTGAGAAGAGCAGTTTTGTGAGCTGGGTTATCAAGGAGCGAAAAGCCTTGATCTCCCCGGACGCGAGCAAGGATCCAAGGTTTTCAGATGTAGCACGCCGCTGCACCCATATCAAATCGGTTATGGCTATCCCGCTTGTAGTTCAGGATGAGGTAGTAGGAGTTCTTACAGTCTGCAGCAGTAGGCCGAACCGATATACGGAAGAGCAGGTCAAGGTGCTATCTATTGTAGCGAGCCAGGGAGCCGCAATCTACAAGGAGCTCGAAGCACTCCACACGCTGAGCAACTATACTGATAGCATACTCACAAGTGTTGCTGCAGGCGTTGTCACCTTGGATACCGACGGCGTCGTTCTAACTTGGAACAATGCTGCCGAAAGAATAACAGGACTTGCAGCCTCCAGGGCGGTAGGATTGGATTATCGGGATGTGCTGGCGCGGCTTAGCATACCCGAAGCCGAAATACGGGCAATGGAACAGGCTGTTGAAAAAGTCTGCCGCACCGGTGAGACCTACCACGGCTACAAAGTTTGCTTCCATCCTAAGGATTCACCCGAAGTTTTCCTGAACATGAGCCTCTCGCTCTTAAGAAACGCTGCCGGCGACAACCTCGGCGTAGTTGTAATATTTGAAGACGTCAGCCGCGAGATCCGGCTGCAGGAAGAATTTGTTCGGGTGCGCGAGTTGGCAGCAGTGGGACAGCTTGCAGCGACCATAGCTCACGAACTCAGAAATCCGCTGAGCTCCATTAAGGGCGCAGCTCAATTTCTCCACAAGGAATACGGCGATCACGGGGCGATTGTCGAGTTCCTGTCCATCATTATCGAAGAAGTAAACGGCTTAAACAAGTTGACCACTGAGTTCCTGGAATTCGCAAGACCTCTAAAACCCGAGCCGCGGCCTGTAGATCTGAACAAACTAATCGAGAAAACTCTGCAGCTTTTGAACGTCAACATCAAGGAGAGCGGCGTCACCCTTACGCTGAACCTTGATCCCTCGCTTCCTGTTATTGAGGCGGACGCCCGTCAGGTCGAACAAGTCCTGAGGAACATTATAGTCAACGCACTGCAAGCAATGCCCAACGGCGGCATCTTGACCATCGAAACCGGACCGGCGACGGACGGTGGAGTCTACTTTTCGATATCTGATACCGGGATAGGTATTCCGGCGGACAGAATCGATCGCATCTTCCAGCCGTTCGTTACTACTAAGACGAAGGGCACAGGACTAGGGCTAAGCGTTGTTCGCAAGATAGTAGACAGCCACGGCGGCAAGATTGAAGTAACCAGCCAGCCAGGACAGGGATCGACATTCAAGGTTACCTTGCCGAAAACGGTTGTAGAGAGGCTTCCCGTCGACGAAACAGACCTGGTTGTCGAACGGCGTACATAAGGGTTATTTGCTGACTTGTTAACCCCGACATCGTTAGCTGCGCATATCTGTCCCGATTTGGGAGTCCGAATGCATCCTTGCACCTTATTATCAGCCTACAAACTCAAGATTCGTGTCTGGATATGGAAATATCCCTATGTGAGTAAGAAAACAGGTACAATTCTCATTGTCGACGACGAGCCCAATATTCGCCGTGTTCTCGAGGCTGTACTTGCAAAGGACGGCCACACAGTGCTGACTGCTGAGAACGGTAGGAAGGCACTCGAACTGCTTCAGTCAAATCCCGGCGTAGATGTTCTCATTACCGACCTCATAATGCCTGATATTAACGGAATAGAACTCCTATCAGCAGCTAGAGAAGTTGATCCGAATACCTCTGTTCTAATGATCACAGCCCACGGCACTATAAAGAGCGCGGTGGAGGCTATGAAGCTGGGTGCGCTCGACTATCTGTGCAAGCCGTTCGATCTCGACGACGTCAAAATACTGGTTCGAAACGCCCTAGACCGTAAAGAACTCAACGAGCAAGGACGCGGCACACTTATTGCGGCCCAAAAAGTAGCAGCACCTGGTAGAAAGAGCAAGGCGGATGTATTGGTGGGTACCAGTCCTGCTATGCTTGAGGTTTTCAGGATGATTGACAGGGTCAAAGACAGCAGAGCGTCAGTTTTGATCCGCGGTGAAAGCGGCACCGGCAAAGAAGGTGTAGCAAGGGCTCTTCATTACAATTCTATTCGCGCTGATAAGCCGTTTGTTGCAGTAGCGTGTGTGGCTCTTTCGGAGCAGCTCCTGCAGAGTGAATTGTTCGGTCACGAGAAGGGCTCGTTTACCGGGGCTGTTAGTCAGAAGAAGGGTAGGTTTGAGCTTGCGAACCACGGCACGCTTTTCCTTGATGAGATCGGCGACATTCCGATGACCGTTCAAATGATGCTTCTACGAGTTTTGCAAGAGCGCGAGTTCGAGAGAGTCGGAGGTACAGAAACAATAAAGGTCGATGTGCGTCTGATTACCGCTACCAATCAGAACCTAGAGAAACTCGTTCAAGAAGGCAAGTTCAGAGAGGACCTCTACTATAGGCTCCAGGTTATAACCATAGATGTGCCTCCTCTCAGAGAGCGTCTTGAGGATATACCGGCTCTTGTCGAGCATTTTATAGGCATTTATGCTGCTGAGAACAACAAGCGCGTCGAATACGCGAGTCCCGAGACTATGGAAATTCTTTTGCAGTATAAGTGGCCTGGAAATGTGCGGGAGCTTGAAAACGTAATCGAGCGTGCAGTCGTGCTAGCGGATTCGGATGCCAAATCGATTACTCCTGACCTCTTGCCCAAGCACATACTGAACACTGTCGGCGGCCGCGCATAAGTAATACGTGCTTTCTCTGAATTCTCCTAGCTTGTATATTCGAGCCAGCCATCTGCCTCTGCCATATTCTCAGCTGTCTTTGGATAGCCCTTCTTCTGTTCGCTGCGGTCCAAAACTCTTGTTTTACGCAGGCACCTAGTAATGTAACCGCGCCGTTGTCGTCTTTCTAGATGGGATTGGTTACCGGATCGTCTGGTCCAGCTGCCGTTGTTTGGGTTTGGGGTTTCTGATATCATATTTCAGTTGGCAGCGTTTTGTGCTGCACGAAATGAATGAAGAGGTGCAAGCGAATGGGAAAATTACACAGCTTGTTATGCGCAGCCGGAGCCTCCATCATTTTGATGGCTGTATCAGTGGCATCTGTGTGGGGAGCCGACAATGTTCCCAAGATCGGCGTTATTGACGTCCAAAAGGTACTCCGGGATGCGCCGCGAATGAAACAATACATGCAAGAGTACGAGGAACTGCGAGAGCAATTAGGTCGCATTCTAGATATTCGAAGCCAAAACCTGATGCTGAGTGAAGATGAGGTCAAGGAACTCATAGATCTCAAGATCAAACCTTCTCCAACTGAGCAGGATAAGGCCCGAATCGCAGAGCTCGAGAGGATAGAGCGCGAGCGGGATGCTGAGTACAAGCAGCTGCAGAGCGCAACCAATCTCACGGATTCGCAAAAGGCTCGACTTAAAGAGCTGCAGGAGCTTCAGGACAAGTCCAAGGCTACAGGCAAAGCCTTAGAAGATGACTACAACAGCCGTTTACAGACGAAGCTTCAGGAACTTGATCAGCAAGCCGATGCGGACATACAGGAAGCAGTGAAGAAGGTTGCAGAGGCAAAGGGGCTTTCGCTGGTCTTGGTGAAGGATGCTGTCCGGTTCGGCGGTACGGACATCACCGACGACGTCATAAGCAAGCTCGACCGCAAGGTGAAATAGCCCTTGAAGGCTGCTGTATGCCTACTTTGCGTGGCAATCGTTAGCCTGATAACATTTGTGGTATTGTGCTCGCTGACAGATGATTCGTCTATCAGAAAGCGAGATATATCTGAGCACGCTGTCTTCATCGACATACAAGCTTTGATACCGCTGCATCCTTGCTTCGGAGCGATACAGGACGAAAAGAGGTTTTCCAGTTTTTCTGTTCCGAACGGGGAGCAGACGAAGGACATCGCAGTGCGCCCCTCATTCAGTCTATCTCCGCTGAGCAGTTATATCCGGCCGCCTAGTGTGGACAGGAAAGACCTAGTGGCAGAAACGGCCTTGACTGCTGTCGGCGAATTCAGTCGTTTGGAAGCCATGCACAGAGAAGCTTTGGGATCAAGACTGCAACGTATACGGGCAACAATCGAGGCGAGCGTTGAGCCGGAGCTGGCTGCTCAGATCAGGGAACTGGAACGCGCTGCTGCTGAGAAAGAAAAAGAACTCAGTTACCTGGTTCCCGAGAACCGGAGACGTGAACTACAGATTCGCATTGCAGTTCTGCTGGCTGCTGTGGAGCACTTGAACTCAGTTTTTGCTGCTTCGAGGAGTAATCAATCGAACAACTGGCTTGCTCAACTCGAGCGCGATCTCGAGGAGACGATTGCTGAGCAGAAACGTCTGGAAGACGCTATTACGCAGCAGACCGCGATTCTGCGAGCGGAATTAGGCGAAAAGATCTCTGATCTTCGTAGTCGCAAGAAGGCTGAGTTTGAAGGTAGATTGGCAGAAATAGAAATGGCTGAGCGCACGAGGATCGAAGCGGCGATAGCCGAAGCACGAAACGAAGTGTTCTCAGGTTTGGGCCTTCCGGAAGAGGCTTGGCAGTCGCATTGGTCCGGTTCTGAATGGGTAGTCCAGTTCAAGCCGGTTTCTACCGGGGTATCGGCGCAGCCGGTTACTTGGCGCGGCTTCTTAGGCCGGCGTTTGCCTGCGCAGACAGTGGGTTCGATTGAGTCGCAAATCAGAAGAGATGTTGCTGAGCAAGTTCGCAGGATCGCCGCAAAAAAAGGCTTGCGTGTTACATTTGTGGTTAGATCTGGTGTTCGAAACGCCACTCGTCAGTTTCGCCAATGGCTGACTCAGGACCCTAATTTGTGTTGGAGTCCAGTGCTTTCGGCCGCGTTACGGTGAGTTCAATGCGTGTTACGGTACGAGAGCTTGCTGAAAAGCTGGGCGGAGTCGTCGACGGTGATAGCGACGCGGTCGTCACCGGGGTAAGCTCGGTCGACTATGCCTCTGAGGGCGATGTAGTCCTCGCAGAAAACGAGAAGTTTTTCAAGAAGGCCTGCGCATCGAGAGCAACATGTGTGGTTACTGCTCCGAACCTTGGTCTAGCGGTATCCGGTAAGAGCATAATCAGAGTCGAAAATCCTGCCGACGCTTTTGCAGAGGTTCTGCGACTTTTTCAGCCTGAGGAGGAATTGCCGGCGCTTGGCGTGGACAAAACCGCTGTTGTGGGCTCGAACGTGCGTTTGGGCAGTGGCGTCCGCGTAGGCGCAAATGTGTTCATAGGTGATAGGGCCGTCCTGGGGGATAGCTCCATCATTCATCCCAATGTGTATATCGGTGCGGACGTCACAATAGGCGAATCCTGCGTGTTGCATCCAGGTGTGGTTGTGTATCCGCGGTGTAGAATTGGAAACCGGGTCATCCTCCACGCCGGAGTCGTGATAGGAGCTGACGGCTTCGGCTACCGCCGAGGTGAAAGTGGCCTGCTTAAGATCCCCCATGTCGGAATCGTGGAGATTGGGGACGACGTTGAAATTGGTGCCAATTCAACGGTTGATAGGGCGAAGTTTGGTGCGACTATAATAGGAAGTGGCTCGAAGATCGATAATCTTGTGCATATTGCTCACAACGTCAAAATCGGACGCAACTGCGTGATTGTTGCGCTGAGCGGCGTGGCTGGAAGTGTCGAGATTGGTGATAATGTAACACTGGCGGCGCAGGCCGGAGTAAAGGACAACGTGCGTATTGGTGACGAATGCGTTGTGGCAGCGCGCGCAGGTGTGATCGGCGATCTGCAAAAAGGTTCTGTTGTCTCCGGTTTCCCTGCACGGGACCATTTTGCAGAAAAGCGTGCGCAAGCGGCGTGGCTACGTCTGCCTGAAATGCTCAGGAGACTAAAGACTTTGGAAAATGAGGTTCAGCGCTTGAGTGCACAGGTAAGAGGCGAAACGAATGACGACATTAACCATTGAACCCGAAGCTGCGAGACGAGAGACGACTGTGCATTGCAGAAAATCGGCTGCTAGCCAGCAAACCTTGGCATCAGCCGTGACTCTGCACGGTAGAGGACTTCATGGCGGTGACGAGTGTTCAGTCACTATTCATCCGGCGGCTCCACACACGGGTATTGTCTTCATCGGTTCATCCGATCCTATACCGGCGGTCGTAGCAAACGTGGTTGATACGTCGCGTGGGACGGCTCTGGGTGTAAATGGTACGCGGGTTCGTACCGTAGAACATCTCATGGCTGCGCTACGCGGTAGAGGAATTGACAATGCTGTTGTTGAAGTACGTGGCACAGAGACACCAGCGCTTGACGGGAGCGCTCTTCCATACATTGAGGCCATAGACGCCGCAGGTGTTGTAGAGCAGGGGCTGCCCAGGCGTATACTGAGATTGGGCGAACCAGTGGTGGTTCAACAGAACGGCTCGTTCATCGCCGCCGTTCCCGGTATGGGGCTGCGAATTACGTATGTGTTGAATTATGACCACCCGATGATTGGAGCTCAGGTGGCCACCTATGAACTGAGTGAGTGTGATTTTGGACGCGAGATCGCGCCGGCGCGGACGTTTGTGCTTTATGAAGAAGTCGCACAGCTTCTGGAAAACGATCTTGCGCGCGGAGGAAGTGTTGAGAATGCGATCGTCATATGGCGGGATCGAATCAGTTCTGGTTTGCGCTTTCCGGATGAACTGGTTAGGCACAAGGTTATGGATCTCGTTGGTGACATCGCGCTGATCGGTTGCGTGTTAGAGGCAGAGATAGTCGCTGTAAAGTCCGGACATTCCCTCAACATTGAGTTTGCAAGAAAAGTTCTTGAGGTGTGCCGCGGAGAAGAAGCTTGCTAGAAAGGTTATTTGGGAGAGGTAGATTACAACCTGTTGTCTCGTGCGAGCGACTTTTGGTTCGTCCGGGAACGGCAGGCTGATTTATAGGGCGGTGATTATGCTCGACATAGAAAAAATACGCGACGTCTTGCCGCACAGATACCCGTTTTTGCTTGTAGACCGTATTGTCGAACTCACACCTGGAACGAGAGCACGCGGGTACAAGAACGTTACAATCAACGAGGAATTCTTTGAGGGGCACTTTCCAGGTCACGCCGTGATGCCTGGAGTGCTAGTGTGTGAGGCTATGGCGCAAGTGGGAGGCGTGCTGCTCCTATCGATGACGGGTAACGAGGGCAAGCTTGCCTACTTCGGCGGTATGGACCGGGTAAGGTTTCGCAGACCCGTAGTTCCCGGGGATACACTTGTCACCGAGGTTGAACTAATTGCCGCAAAGGGCAATATCGGCAAAGTCCGAGCGGTCGCCCGCGTAGACGATGAGGTTGCTGCGGAGGGTGAGTTCATTTTTGCTTTAGTTGATAGAGAGCGAGACAGTAAATCAACCGACAGCGTGGTCGAGGACAAGGTTGCCAAGTGAGCACTATGGTAGAGAAGGAAATGAAGACTGAGATACACCCGACTGCGCTGGTAGATTCAAGTGCAGAGATCGGGAGCGGGGTTAAGATTGGCCCTTATTCAATCATAGAGGGAGACGTTGTTATTGGGGACGGCACCGAAATTGACGGCAACGTCACCATCCACACTGGCACTACAATCGGTAAGAACTGCAGGATTATGACTGGTGCTGTTCTTGGTGGACCGCCGCAGGACTACAAGTTCAAAGGAGAAAAGACCTTCCTCCGGATCGGCGACGGTAACATTATCCGTGAATACGTGACGATTCATCGAGCTAGCGGCGAAGGAGAATCAACCATTATTGGTGACAACAACATGCTTATGGCATACTGCCATATAGGTCATAACTGCTGTCTCGGCAGTGGTATAACTATGGCGAACATGGTGGGCATCAGCGGACATACCCTGGTTGAAGACAAAGTGGTCTTCGGTGGCATCGTCGGCGTTCACCAGAAGGTTCGTATCGGCAAGCTGGCAATGATCGGAGGCTTTTCCAAAGTTGTGCAGGACGTTCCGCCGTTCGCTATGGCCGATGGCCGACCGCTCAAAATCTATGACCTCAACGTCATCGGTCTGCGCCGCAACGGTGTGCCTGCCAAGATCCGGGCCGACCTCAAGCACGCTTATAAGCTGCTTTACAGGTCCAACCTCAACGTCACGCAAGCACTCGAGGCGATTGAGAACGAGATCGAGCCGAGCGAAGAGCTTCAGTATCTGCTGGACTTCATACGAAATGTCAGGCTTGGTTTCGGCGGCAGACAGCTCGAGACCCCTAGATCTTAAAGTGTTTCCCGAAAGAGTCTAATGCTTTCAATTGCCATCTCAGCGGGCGAAGCCTCAGGTGACCTCTACGGTGCGCACATTGTCGCGGCACTTAGGGAAATGGGTGGCGACTTTCGGTTTTGGGGCGCAGGCGGTCCAAGGCTTAGAGCTTCCGGAGTAGATATCAAGCTGAATACAGCAAACGGCGGGGCAATAGGTATTTGGGCGTCTGCCAAGACGTTACCGGTTATCGCCCGAGGTTATCTCCATTTAAGGAGATTGATTCTCAAGGATCGGCCTGCTCTGTTTCTACCTATAGATTTTGGAGCGTTCAATCTGAGACTAGCCCAGGTCGTTGCAAAGGCAGGTATTCCCGTAGTTTACTTTATTCCGCCGGGGTCTTGGCGAAGACGCCCGGGAAACGCGGACAAGCTCAAAGCGGCTGGCGGCAAGGTGATTTGCCCTTTCCAGTGGTCAGCTGAGTACCTAGCCAAGCAGGGTGTAGATGCTAGATGGGTTGGCCATCCATTGCTCGACTTGGTTGTGCCCTCGGGCGGAAGGGACTTTTTGAGGTGCAGCTTCGGGCTTCGTGAGGTTTTGCCAGTCGTCGGTTTGCTGCCAGGCAGCAGAAGGCACGAGCTTGTCGAACATCTACCGCAGTTGGCCCGATGCGCGCATATACTTAATCGTGAGCTCGGCGGAGTACAGTTCTTGGTACCCATTGGGATGACAAGTCATTGGGTCCGCGCCAGCGTGGAGTCTGCTTTTGCAACTCTGCGGGATAGTGTCGACGTTCGCATACTGGAAAATCGCACGTACGATTGCATAGCCGCAAGCGACATTGTTATATGCAAGTCTGGTACAGCTACGCTCGAGGCCGCGATTATTGGAACGCCGATGATTATATTCTATCGAGGCACGGTGCTTATGCGGTTGGAATACAGGCTGCGGAAACACGAAATCGAGGGGTTTATTGGTTTGCCCAATCTCATAGCTGGACGTCAGGTCTGTCCGGAGTTGATCAATGAGCAGGTTACTGGAAAAAATCTTGCTGAGGCTGCGCTCAGTCTGATCCGTGAAGAATCGAAGGCGGATGAAATGCGGCGTTCGCTTGCTGAGATCAGGCAAACACTGGGGCAGCCGGGTGTGTTCAAGCGTGCCGCGGAGGCTATACTAGAAATGAGCGGTCTCGCTTGACTCATTCCAACGGTCATTATATTGGAGATTGGCGGTGCCAGCATGGGAGTTATAGTATGAACATAATGGTCCAATTCCTATGGCGTCGTCGAACGGCGTTTATGACAATGCTGGGTATTTTGGTGCTTGTCGTCGGGCGTCCGGTGCCGCGCTACACCGTCATAGGCGTGCCGCTCGTTATCATAGGTCAGGCAATCAGACTGTTAGCTGCTGGCTATCTCAGCAAGGACAATGAGCTTGTCACCGCGGGTCCTTATTCATTGTGCCGGAACCCGCTATATCTCGGCTCCTTTCTCATATTCTGCGGTTACTTGGCTATTTTTGGCCGAGCTGATATATTCGCTATTGGATTTGTGATATTCTGGGCTTTCCACGGCGGGGCGATCGCGTTTGAAGAGAGCAAACTGCGAAACACGTTCGGTGCTGTATATGAGGAGTATGTTAGCAGGGTTCCACGTTTGTTGCCGAAGCTTCGGCCGAGTATTGGAAACGGAGCCTTTTCGTGGGATCGGGTCGTATCCAATCGCGAACACCGAACAGCATTTCTGAACCTGGTTCTTTCGACGATGCTCGTTGTCAACGCTCTTACCGTTCACATATCGCCGCTGGCTTATCTGATTGCGCTCGGTCGATAATGCTTAAATAGGGCGTCAAAGCTTCTTGGGCGAGCACAGCCCTTGCTTGCTTACAACATATGGACGTGCGCAGGAGACTTCTAAAATACGTTCTTGTGTATAAGGCCAGACTTTTCGCGGCCGTGCTATGCAGTCTGATAAGCGCAGCGTGCGTCCGCGCACTGGGAGTGGTCATCAACTGGTTTGCGACTGTTGCAAGCGGCAAAGACGTCCTCAACCTCCCTCCTGTGGAAATAGGCCTACGCTATGGCATTTTTGAGCCGCCGCATGCTAAGACTGCATTGATATTGATTGTTGCGTTTCTTGCCGTATTGGTACACGTTCCAAAGGCACTTTTTTCTTATGCCAACAATTACCTAACGGCTTCTGTAACGAACCGCATTGGTGCCGACGTTCGCCGCGCGGTATACGATCACCTACAAACTTTGCCGCTGAGCTTCTTTCATCGAAACAAGACGGGCGACATCATTGCACGCATTACTTACGACGTAGGACTAATTACAAACGCTAGTCAGGTGGTTACCCAAGCTATCGACGCTCCGGTTCTGATAGTCGTCGGCCTCGCTGGTTTGTTCGCCATAAGTTGGAAACTGGCGGCTCTTACACTGATATTCGTTCCGTTGATGGGGATGCTGATAGACCGGCTCTCAAAGAAGATCCGCAGGCTAACAACAGATACTCAGGAAAAGCTTGCCGAACTTAACACGGTGGTTGAGGAGTCAATCCGAGGAATAAGGGTTGTCAAAGCGTTCTCTATGGAGCAGCACGAGATGACCAGGTTCGCGCGCGTTAATGCCGAGGCACTGCGAGCCGCATTGAGAGCTGCCAGGCGGGCTGCAGCGGTGATTCCAACGGTCGAGTTCATGGGCGGTCTGTCGGGAGCAATGCTTCTTTTGTTCGCTGGATTGATGGTGGTAAACGGAGAGATCCGAATCGGCAAACTTTTCGAGTTTACGTACCTTGCTTTCATAGTGGCTTCCGCGGGCAAACAGTTCGGGAAGATAAACGTGCTTTATCAACAGACAATGGCCGGCGCAGAGCGCATTTTCCATTTGCTCGATGCTAAGTCTGACTTGGTCGAGAAACCGGACGCCATAGAACTGCGTGATGTTCGGGGGCACGTCGAGTTCAGAGAAGTGCATTTCCAGTACAGCGATGGCGAACCCATACTTCGCGGAGTCTCCTTTAAGATAGAACCCGGGGAGGTGATAGCACTTGTAGGGCCAAGTGGTGCGGGCAAGTCCACTGTCGCCGACTTGATACCAAGGTTTTACGATCCCACGTCGGGTCAAGTGCTTGTGGAAGGCTGCGACGTCAGGGACGTGAAAATAGCAAGCCTGCGCGCTCACATCGGAATAGTTCCCCAGGAAACCATTCTATTTAGCGGTACTATTGCCGAGAATATCGCCTATGGACGTCCGGGTGCCGACTTGCTCGATATCATCGAAGCTGCCAAGGCTGCAAACGCTCACGATTTCATCCAGGCAATGCCGAACGGCTACGACACTCGATTGGGAGAAGGAGGAAGCGGCCTGTCCGGCGGTGAGAAACAACGAATTGCGATAGCCAGAGCGCTGCTCAAAAACCCTCGGATACTCATTCTTGATGAAGCTACATCTTCGCTCGACGCGGCATCAGAGGTCGTAGTGCAAGAGGCACTGGAAAGATTGATGAGAGGCAGAACAACTCTGGTAATCGCTCATCGACTTTCCACGGTGACCAGTGCTGACCGCATAATGGTAATGGATCGCGGCCAGATATTGGAAGTGGGTTCATTCAACGAGCTACTGGCAAGCGGCGGACTTTTTGCGCGAATGTACAAGATTCAGTTTCGAGCTGAGGAAGTATTGTAGTGCGAAAGTGCGGGGGTGCGGTGGATAGCAAAAACGCTCGTCTTTCAGTTTCGGGATCCAAGGGTTCTGGATTCACTCGCGGTCTGACAGCGCTGTGGGAGCGGTTAAAGTTCGAGGCGACCTTTACCTTATTATGGTTGGTCTCTACCGCTTTGTGTGCTACAGTACGGTTTAGGGTTGAAGGTTGGCAGCGGTTGCAGCAAATGGTAAAAGAGGGCAGGGGCGGAGTGATAGTCCTCTGGCACGGTTCTACCACTCTGCCCATCTACTACTGCCGGAATATGAAGTTTTATTCAATAGTATCACTTTCTAAGGACGGAGAGCTTCAGCACAGGATCTTGCTTAAACGTGGCTTTGTCACCATTCGCGGTTCCAGTGCGCGGCGGGGTGCCCAAGCATTGTTGGAGGCTGTCAGGAGGCTTCGCGAAGGAAATGTTCTAGCGGTTACTCCGGATGGTCCAAAGGGGCCTGTACGGAAGGTGCAGCCGGGTACCATTCACTTGGCACAGCGGTCCGGAGCACCAATTCTACCCGTTGGAGTCGCTTGCAAACCGTGTCTGCAGGCGCCGTCGTGGGATTCGCATCTGGTCCCTGCACCGTTTGCTAGGGCAGTCTTGGTATTTGGTGAACTTTTGGAGGTAGGCCCTGACGAGAACGTGGACGAAGCAGCAGAGCGGGTCGAGCAAAGCATAAATGCTGCTGAGCAACGGGCTTGGGAACTACTTTCAACTTCGATAGGTTCATTACGGTAGAGCTGCTCTGCGATATGGCGTTCATTGTATACAATCTGACAATTCTCCTCTTTTCGCCGGCGATTCTTCTTTTCATTTTTTGGCGGGTATTTATCACGAGGAAATCGTTTCATTCCTGGCGAGACCAGTTGGGCTTTGTGCGGTTGCCGGACTTGCCTTCGGAAAGACCCCGTGTTTGGATTCACGCGGTTTCAGTAGGTGAATCGGTGGCCAGTGCCGGTGTGGTCGCAGAGTTAAGGAGGATAATGCCGGAAGTTGTGGTTTTGGTCTCGACGACCACGCACACAGGTCAAGAAATGGCTCGAAAGTGCATTGCAGGTGCTGATGCTTTTTTCTACTATCCTTTTGATCTGTTGCCTAGCGTTCAGCTGTCAGTAGGGCGCACACAGCCTTCGCTTTTTGCAAGCACTGATACTGAGATATGGCCTAATCTGAGGCACGTCCTTAGGCGTCACGGGATTCCGAATGCCATCATCAACGGCACCGTGTCAGACAAGACGCTTCGCGGCGCGCGTCTAGCACCATGGATCTACCAATGGACCCTTTCTAATATTGATTTGTTTTGTATGCAATCCGCAGAGGATGCTGAACGAATTGTGGCACTTGGCGCTGATCCATCTCGAGTTGTGGTAACGGGTAATTGCAAGGCAGACGAAGCCGAGAGTCCGCTGTCGGATGATGCTCAGGTGAAAATTCGCGAGTCGCTCAAACTACCGTTAGACGCACGTGTTTTTGTCGCTGGCAGCACCAATCCGGGCGAGGACCGGCCAGTGCTCCAGGCGTTTGTCGAGGCTCGCAAAGTCTATCCTGATTTGCGCTTGATAGTCGCTCCGCGACAGATAGAGCGCAAAAAGGAGATTCGCGATTTGGCTGTCAGCCTTGGTTTGTCCTGCGGTTTTCGCAGTCAACCAGAGTCCGTTACAGGAAAAGAGGACCTCATAATCCTTGATACCTTCGGTGAACTCGCCAGAGTCTATGCTATTGCAGACATCACATTCGTCGGAGGAACTCTAATTCGAAAAGGCGGTCACAGTATATTGCAGCCAATTTCGCAGGCTAAGCCTGTAGTTTTCGGTCCCTATACGTTCAAACAGAGAGATATAGCAAATCAAGCGAAAAGGGCTGGGGTTGGTTTCGAAGTATCTGACGCTCAAGGTCTCGCTCGAGAAATAATCCGACTTATAGGGGATCAACAACTCTTGATGGACATCAGCAAGCGATGTGCGGAACTGATAGCGGCCAACGCTGGAGCATCAAGACGCACGGCAGAGGCGCTGGCAGATCTTTTGCGGCGGGCGCAATCTGAGGTTTAGCATGCCTTCATAGTCCGGGCACGGACTGACAGCCTGCTGTGGCTTTTGGCAATGGTATTGGATGTGTAAATAGGCCGGCATGGTGACTAGGGGATACTTTGAGCGAGTAATTCTTGGCGAGGAAAGGGGTTTCCTCTCGTGGGTTTTTAGGGGTTTATCCTGGCCGTTTTCCGTTATATACTGTGCTGGTTTGGCCGGATACCTGTGGCTTTATGAAAGCGAATTACGCAGAAGACACAAACTTCCCGTACCTGTCATAAGTGTTGGAAACTTGACCTTCGGCGGCACGGGTAAGACACCCGCGGTCGAGAAAGTTTGCCGGATGCTTGATGCGATGGGAGAGTCTGTTGTTGTCTTGTCCCGCGGTTACGGAGGCAAGTCTTCGGCTCCCGTCGTAGTGTCCGACGGAAACCAGATCTTTTCTGTGGTTCACGAATGCGGAGACGAACCCGTGTTGCTCGCACGGTCTTTGCCCGGGGTACCAATCGTTGTCGGCAAAGATAGACGCGCAGGTGGAAAGCTGGCTTGCGAAAAGTTTGCTCCAAGTGTAATAGTGATTGACGACGGGTTTCAGTATTGGCAACTCCATCGCGACTTGGATATAGTTGTAATAGACGCCGCGAGACCTTTTGGCAGTGGTTACGTTATGCCGATGGGCGACTTGCGCGAGCCTATCTCCGGTCTGCGTCGAGCGCACGCTGTTCTTGTGAACAGCCCTGCTGCAGGCCGTACAGAGAGTGACAAACTAAATCATGTCTTGTATACCATTGCACCCGATGCCCAGTTGTTTCCGTGTCGCCGCAAACCCAGACGGCTCCTGACAGGTGATTCTTCGGTCATAGATCCGGCATGGCTGCAAGGGAGACGGGTTGTTGCGTTTTGCGGAATCGGTAATCCGTTTTCGTTCTGCGATACGATAAGTTCTTTGGGAGCTGTTATCTGTGAGTACATTACTTTTCCCGACCATCATGCGTACACCGATGCTGACATAGATTACGTAGCGTCCAGGTGTAAAGCACATGCGGCGGAAGCAGTCGTTACTACTGCCAAGGATGCTGTCAGATTGGAAGGGAAGCGGTCTCTATCCAATCTTTACGTTCTCGATATCGAGCTCGAAATCGATGATGAAAAGCGATTTTCAGAACTCCTCAAGACTGTTTTTAACAGAGCGCGCTAAGCGGTTGCCCCTCAAAAAACGACTACTTAAGCTCCTCGGCAGGTTCACGTTTTGGTGGCTGTCGAGGACATCGCGATTCCTTAATCCAGGCGCAGTGAAGTATTTGGGCGATATATTGGGCTCATTGTTTTTTCTTGTCTCAAAGCGCTATCGAACCACTGCCTTATCGAATCTTACAGCGGCATTCGGTTCTGAAAAAAAACCGGGGGAGATCGAGCGGCTTGCTAAGGATGTTTTCAAGCACTTCGCCCGAGAAAGCCTTCAGTTCTTCCGCCTGATATGGATGACCAGAGACGAGATAGATCGGCTCGTAGAAGTCGACGGATTGGAGAATCTCGACGCCGCGCTCGCCAAAGGACGCGGCTGCATTGCTGTCACGGCCCATTACGGGAACTGGGAGTTGTTGGCTCGGAAACTGGTCGTCTTGGGATATCCGGTCAACGTGATAGCGCGCGATAGTGACGATCCAGGAATGACAAGCATAGCCACTCGCATCCGCGAGTCTGCTGGCTACAGGGTATTCGACAAGGACCGACCTATAATAGGCGCATTTCGCAGACTCAAAAACAACGAGATACTCGGTATGCTGCCGGATCAGAACGATTTGCAGGGTATACCTGTCAAGTTTTTCAACCGTCAAGCAGCAACGGCCATAGGACCGGCCTTTCTTTCGATTCGCTCAGGGGCACCAATCGTGCCTTTGTTCGCACGCCGTCTTCAGGACGGTAGATACAAAGTCGTTATCTATCCCGAAATAAATTTTGTCCCTTCCGGCGACCAAGAGGAAGACATCAAGACTCTTACCTCGCTGCTAACCGCTGCAATCGAGCAGGAGGTTCGCTCTAATCCATCCCAGTGGCTTTGGTTGCACGATCGCTGGAAATATGCTCGTGAGGTCCTCGGTGATACGTGAGCAAGCAGCTGAAACGCGTTCTGCTGCAGAGCTGGTTGAAAAGGAGCAATTGGATAGCGTTAAGCGCATATTGATTGTAAAGCTCAGCGCTATAGGCGACGTATTAATGGCTACGCCGGTTGCAAGAGCTCTGCGTAAGGCGTTTCCAGATAGCTATATTGCTTGGGTCGTTGAAAAGAAAGCTGCAGACATAGTCATAGGGAATCCGTATCTGGACGATGTCATTGTGTGGGATCGAACTAGGGGGCGAAGCCCTCTGTCTAGGGTGCTGAACTTTGCAAGAGGGCTGTGGCTATTGCGTAAGCAATTGCGTTCTAGGAATTTTGAGGTGTGCCTGGATTTGCAAGGGCTCTTACGGAGTGCGATTGTGTGCTGGCTATCTGGGGCTCCAAGGAGAATAGGGTTTGCTGACGGCGCTGAGGGCAGTGTATTGTTTTATAACGAGAAATATGAACCCGGAGATGGTATTCCCACTGCTCAACAGCGCAATCTGGATCTATTAAAAAAGCTTGGGGTAAGATCCACCGATACAACGATGCACATGCCTCTTACTGAGGCGGATCGCATGTTCGCGACGCGTTTCTTTGAAACTCACGGACTTCACGGCAAGCGCACAGTTGCGTTCTGTCCTGCAACGACTTGGGCTAATAAGCACTGGACTATTGAGGGCTGGTCGGCACTTGCCGATATGCTCTCCGACAAGCATGAGGTCCGTTCTATAATCCTGGGGTCCTCAGCGGATGTTCCGTTGGCACGGGAAATCGCTCGTCGATGTCAAAAACAACCGGTAATTGCGGCGGGCCATACTACTCTCAAACAAGCCGGAGCGATTATCGAAAAGTGCAATGCCGTTGTCGGCGTGGATACCGGCCTGCTTCATATGTCCGTCGCGCTGGATAAGCCGACAGTGGGTCTCTTTGGAGCGAGCGCATGGCGGTGTTTTCCGCGGAAGGAGAACTTCGTGTGGGTAGCAAAAGAGTTTCCCTGTAGTCCTTGCCTCAGGCACCCCACCTGCAAGAACACGGATTGCATGCGCGCTATTACGCCCGAGGACGTCGAACAAGCTCTTAGAGCGTGGTTTGAGTAGAGCCAAACCGGTAGGCCATCGGTTTTACCTAACTAGCTCAGCCTACTTTGGGAACTTGCGGATCAGAGTATGAGAATAGCTTGCTTCCATTTGAATCAGATTGGTGATCTCTTGTTTTCGCTGCCGGCGCTTAAATCGCTGCGTGATTCCTTTGGCGTGGTGCATATCACCAGTGTAGTCAGACCTGGCTTGCGCCATTTGCTCGAATGGACGGGTCTTGCGGATCGAGTTGTTGTGCGTGGTTCAGGCTTGCAGGTATTGAACTTGGTACATGATTTGAGAAGCGCAAATTACGATCTAGCCATTGTGTTTTCGCAGAGTGCTGAGTGTGCGCTGCTTGCTTATGCCACACGTGCTAGTCGTCGGTTGGGTTTTGTGAATACCTCCCTGGGGTGGCTGCTTACGGAACGTGTGCCGTTTTTTCACCCGCCTTCCACGGCGAACAACCTGCGTTTGGTAGAAGCTGCAGGAGCGATCTGCACGAAAAAGGACTATTCTGGCCTTCTCAGCGTACCAGCGAGCATTGGCGAATTGGGAAGAAAGTTGCTTGTTTCGAGAGGTATACCGGAATCCGACTGTTTTGCAGTGATAGCTCCTGGAACCTCCAAGCGCAGAAGACTTAAAGAATGGACAGATGAAGGCTTTGCTGAAGTAGCGAAATTCCTCGATACACAAGGAATACGTGTCGTTGCAGTTGGAGCGATTGCAAATGAGGAAATCGTTCAGTTATGTCCTTCGGTAATAGATTTGGGTGGTCAGACGTCAATAGCTGAAGCTGCGAGTGTTCTGGCAAACTGCGAGTTTCTTGTCGGGGTCGATTCAGGCATACTTCACCTGTGCGCTGCTATGGGCAAACCGGTAGTGGGTCTATATGGTCCGACAAATCCCGCCATAACCGGCCCTCAAGGTGAGGGACATTTTGTGATATATTCAGCTGCCGAATGCAGTCCGTGCAGGCTTGATAAGTGCAGATTTGGTAAGAAGTGCATGACAGAGATCGAACCGAGTAGCGTGATTGCAGCCGTCCGTGATTTGCTTGCTCGCAAGAACGTCCGGTGCACCAGAAACGTTGCACTGAATGGTCAAACACAATGAACACTAGGGACTTAACGGGAGCAGCCGTGGGCGTATCTGCGTTGGTAATTACCTGGAACGAAGAGAAAAACATTCAAAGGTGCTTAGAGAGCCTGCGCTTTGCTGACGAGATCGTGGTCGTCGATTCTTACAGCACGGATCGCACTGTGGAAATCGCCAAGTGTTTCACAGAAAAGGTCTTCCAGCGTGAGTTCACTGGCTTTTCCGATCAAAGGAATGCAGCCTTGCAGTATGCTGCCAATGACTGGGTACTGATTGTTGACGCGGACGAAGTGGTTACCCCTGAGCTAGCTTCAGAAATACGCCAAGCCGTAGAAAGATGTGAATACGACGGTTACCGCGTACCTCGACTAACGGTTTTCATAGATCGCCAGATGTGGCACTGCGGATGGTATCCTGCGTACTCCATAAGGCTTGCTCGCAAAGACAAGATTTATCTTCCGCATCGACTTGTCCACGAGAGTATTCTAGTAAAGGGCAATGTCGGCACACTCAACGCTCATCTTTTGCATTACAGTTATCGGAACCTTAAGGATTATGCGCGCAAAATGGCGCTATATGCCGCCACCGGCGCCAAGCAGATGAAGATAGACGGTAAGCGGTTTAGGATTTTTGATCTACTCTCCCGTCCCTCGTTTGCCTTCTTCAGAATGTTCTTTTGGAGACTAGGCTTCTTAGAGGGAGTGCATGGGTTAGTTCTGAGTATCTTGACCGCTTATTCGACCGCTCTTCGCTATGCAATGTTGTGGGAATTGGAACGTCAAACTAATAGTGAGTGCATCGACATCAACGATACAGAAAGTAAGGAATAGAATGCTTTATCGCTGTCTGTTCATTTTGTTTATTGCGACTATCGGTTTTGCCAGCATTCTTCGCGTCCATTGTGTCGGAGACGTGCTCACCGAGGCGGATTTGAGGTTGCGTATTCAACAAGTAAGTTCGGAGTTGAAGGACATATCCTTTTTGGGTACGGTAACCTACAAGAACAAGAAGGCTATGGAAAAAATCGAGTCTAACTATGCCCGCCTTTACGACTTTCAGTCGGCGCGAGTGTATTATAAGGAGCCAGACAAGCTGCGCATCGAAGGCAAACTCGGAATGGTCAAATTCGAGTACATATGTAATGGCTCACTCAAGATAGTTCGGGCTCCCGCCATACGTTTTACAAACAGGAAGGATTACTCCAACGATCCTGCGAAACTGCAAGACGCGCTGGACATAGGACTCGTTACGACGTCCTTGTGGCGCCACCGTAGGATCGAGGTGCTCGACGACCCGGAAGCCTCTTCCAATGGCGAGATCAAGGTTCGACTTCGCTGGCCCAAAGGTGAGGTGGCACACATCATCTGGCTGGATGCAAAGGACCTTTGGCTCAAGCGCTTCGAGAAACGTGCTGCGGATGGGACACTGATTTTCAGGGTGAATTACTCGAATCCGCGCAAGGTGGGTAATGTAATTTGGATACCTACAACGATCGATGTGTACACTTCGGACGGAGAAAAAGCGGGCAGCACGGAGTATTCTGACATAAAGGTCAACACTGGTCTTGCTGACTCGCTTTTCGAATAGAGATATGAGCGTCTTGCAGTCTGGAGGTCCAGAAGTAACCTGCAATATCTGTCAGGAGAACAACTGCTATCTCTTGGTTCACAAAGATAGTCACGACGTATACAGGTGCCGTCAATGCGGATTGGCATTTACTCACCCTTTGCCCCATAAACTCTATGAACAGTACGACTCTGGTTATTTTGAGCTGTACCGGCGGCGGCGCGCGTTCCGATTGAAGAGAGCCGATGCTCGGCTAAGGCAGATTGAACTGATTATGCGTCCCGGCAAATTGCTTGACATTGGTTGTTCATTGGGATACTTTCTGGAGGCTGCAAACGCGCGAGGGTGGGACGCGTGTGGTATAGATGTGTCAGCCTACGCCGTAAACGAAGCAAGGAAGCTGGGTCTGAACGCCCACGTCGGCGACTTGGAACAAATCGGCTTCGAATCCAGTTCATTCGATTGTGTCACTATGTGGGACGTGCTGGAGCACGTCCCTGATCCGACAAAGCATATGCGCGAAGTGCGCCGCGTGCTCGTCAGCGGAGGTTTAGTAGTGATCGGCACGCCAAACGTAGATCATTTTGCCTTCCGGCTAAAGCGCGACAAATGGCGTCACTTGAAGCCGGCGGAGCACGTTTACTATTTTGGCCGCTCAAGCGTTGAAACACTGCTGCGAAAGACAGGCTTCCGACCCATAAAACCCCCCGTCTGGGCTGCTCCATTGTTTCCTGGACACCTTCGGGCACGTGTAAGGGCGCTTTTTTCCCGTGTTGCGCAGCCTAACGATGTGATGACAGTGTATGCGCGAGCTGAGGAATAACAGATGTCATCTCGTTATCCAGAGATAGATCTTCGTCGACTAAAAACCACACAGATTAGCCGCAGGCGCAGTACTGTCAGTGTAGAGCAGTTTGCAAAGCCGCTTGAATGTGGGTGCTCGGTGGTTGATCTTTTCGATTCGCTTCCGGACATTCTCGCGGGTCGTGCAATTCGCCAAGTCGTCCAGCGCATTGTAGAGGCGCGCAGGCTTGGCAAACCGGTAATACTAGCCATAGGTGCGCACGTCATCAAGTGCGGGCTCAGTCGGATCGTAGTAGATCTTATTCGGCGAGGCGTGATAACGGCCGTCGCAATGAATGGAGCCGGTGCCATTCACGATTCGGAAATAGCACTATTCGGTGCGACTTCGGAAGACGTAGCCGAAGCTCTTAGCGCCGGTACTTTTGGTACGGTTCGAGAAACAGCTGAGTTTGTGAATGGCTGTGCTCACAGGGCATGTCGGGAAAGTTTGGGCTTCGGCGAGGTGCTGGGCATGGCCTTGTGTGAGTCTCTAGCCCCGTATGTGGATGCTAGCATCTTACACCAGGCATATCAATCAGGTATTCCGGCTACTGTGCATGTTGCGATCGGTTGCGACGTGGTACATATGCATCCCAGCGCTGATGGGGCTGCCATTGGTGAATGTACGCACCGCGATTTTCGAATACTCACCCGAGCAATGTCGGAGCTGGGGCATGGTGGGGTCCTGATTAACGCCGGGTCGGCAGTGGTCCTGCCAGAAGTAATCCTCAAAGCATTGGCAGTACTCTTGAACATGGGTTACGACCTTTCGGAGATGCTCGGTGTGAACCTCGATTTCTTTCAGCATTACAGGCCTAACAAACAGGTCGTAGAGAGGGTTAAGCAAATCGGAGGAGTTGGGCTATCTATCACTGGCCACCACGAGCTCTTGATTCCGCTGATTGCTGCCGGCGTCAAGTCGAGCTTGCGTTCTACATCAGGATAATGAAGTTTCGAATAGCTTTCTTTCTTATGGTTAGCTCTTGCCTGGCGCTTGCTGGATGTTCGAGCCTGGATCGTATCGTCGGGGCACGGCTGCAGAAAGCAGATGCTTTGTTGGGCCAGTCGAGAGTTCTCGAGGCACGGCGCGAGGTTAAAGCACTTCTCAGCCGGTACCCTACAAGATACGATGTCCACTCATCGGTAGTATCCTTGTATTTCAAGCACAAACGATGGTTCGATGCCGCTGTGCAAATCGAGCAGCTTCTGGTTCTTGGTTCAACAGCCAAGCTAGACAAAACCTTGCACTCGGAGGAACTCGCTTCGTGGTATATGTCACTTGGTTATGCCCTTCAGAATGCCCGCGATGTCGAAGGTGCTGAGCAGGCATACAATAGAGCTCTCAAACTCTCACCCGAAAACCCGCACACGATGAATGCCCTTGCTTATTTCTACGCTGAGGAGGGTATCAAACTACGAGAAGCTCTTAATCTAGCGCGGCGGGCGGCTGCTCTTGCGCCAACCAACGGCGCCATTGTTGACACCTTGGGTTGGGTCGAGTATAAGCTGGGTCGTTTCAAATCAGCCGTGCGCATCCTCGCAAGGGCTGTCAGGCTAATGCCCGATGATGCCACCATTCGGTATCATTTGGGAGCTGCTTATTGGAGACTCGGCAGAATTCAAGAAGCCCAGATTGAGCTCAACAAGGCGCTGGTTATCGCTCCAGAGTATCAAGAAGCCAAAAAGCTACTGCAGCACGTTCAAAACTGTTCACCAAACAAACCCAAATAGGTAAGTCAACTCAGTTTCCATCGTTTGCATATCTCAACATTCCACCTGTAAGCTAATATTGGCGAATGTGGTAAATATTAGTGCATAAGACTGTTGACATACCTAGGACGGCATGCTATACTCGCGCGAGGGGCGGACGCTGTGTGTCAGAATTTGAGAAATGTGTTGGGGGTAGTAACTTATGCCTATCGGAAGGGTAAAGTGGTTCAGTGATTCCAAAGGTTACGGGTTCATACGGCCTGCGGACTCGGAGAGCCAATCCGAAGACATTTTTGTTCACTATTCTGAAATTCTCAGGGATGGATTCAGAAGCCTAGCTCCCGGCCAACTAGTGGAGTTCGAACTGGTCGAAACACCGAAAGGTCTTCAGGCAAAGAAGGTAGCGCCTTTGGAGTAGGTCAGTATTTCATCGAACCCATTTCTCAATCTTTGCTCCATTTGTAAGTTTACGAGGGTAATTTGTCGCTCCGGTAAAGTTGTATAGAGGGTAAGTGTTCCGTTGCGGATGAGTGTAAGGCGTTACACTTGATCCAGCCGCACGTAATACAGAAATCTTTTCATCCTGCCGAAAATAATTGGTAACCCGCCATTGATCGGCGCTTGCAAGTTTTGTTATGTTCGGCTGATAACGTCTTGAGCGAATTCGAACTGTGTTAAGTTAGAACAAGTGCAGTTTGCACTCAGCATATAGGAGCTAGGAGAGTAAGTATTCCGTCCAAATTACACAGTAAATGGACGTTTGAAAAATGCACTATTGACAATACTCGATTTTAAGAGTATAGTGACGGTGGGGAAATATAAGGCACGATCTTGTAATTGAACCAGCCGCTGTGTGGCAAAATATTTTCTTACAACAGAGAGGGGATGGTGAACATGATCCAGAGGGGGAAAGGATTCACGCTTATAGAGCTTTTGGTCGTGATCGCAATTATCGCGATCTTGGCCGCGATTCTATTCCCGGTCTTCACTTCGGCACGTAGTGCTGCACGCCAGTCAGTATGCCAAAATAACCTCAAGATGATCCTTCAGGCGTGCAGTATGTACGAAAATGAATGGGGTATGATTCTGCCTGCCTGTGTGGACCGCAACCGCAATAACACTTGTTGGGACACGATGAACGATTTCTGGCAGGCTTTAATTGACCCCTACATAAAACAGCTCAAAAAAGCGGACAATAGCGGTAATTCCAACCTGGGTGGCGTGTACGTTTGCCCGGAGGTGCCGCCGTCTGAGTACATTCCAACTCACGAGAAGTTGTCTGATACACTGAAACGGTGCTACGGCTACAACTGGTATTACCTCGGCGGACATCCAACAGACCCGAATAACAGACGTTACTATCACGCTCTGGCCGAAGTGGCTCGTCCTACCAAAACGATAAGGTTGTTGGAAATCTGGCAGTTCGGTAACTGGAACACGTATTCCCGGGGATGTGGCACGATGCTGTGCTATCCTCCGTCGATCTATTACAGCAACTACTGCAGTCCGACCACGTGTTGGCCTCCGGGGTGGCATAACGGCAAGAGCGCTGTCGGGTGGTTCGATGGGCACGTTACCTTTGTTGCTTGCGTTCCGCCGCAGCCTCCAGGTGCACCTGCGCCAAATCACGATCCCTACACAGGCATAATGATGAAGAGTTATGCAGGGGTTAGTGATCCGTACTTCAACCTGAAGGGGCCCAAGCCGTAGTCTGTGTTAGTCCGTAGCTAAAAGGCCGCCGCATCACGCGGCGGCCTTTTCCTCTTGTATTGGTTAAGCTACCCGCGTATTGCCTTCCTGCTAAGCGCGTGCCCTGAGCGAGCGCAGATATGCTTCCTCTGCCGCAGCCAAATCAGCTTCGCTCAGCCGGCCTGGCTTTTCCGGTTGGGGCTTCCTATCGTCTTCCTTTTTGTTTTTGTTCTGCAGTTTATTATCCTGCTTTGCCTGATCTTTTGAAGCACTCTTGGTTTTGGCGGTTTTAGGCTCGCCGGACGCCACCTTTTTAGAGTCCTTGTCAGAGGATTTAATGGTTGCAGTGACGCGCAAATCTTCTTTGGAGACTAGAATTCGATAGCTCATCTTGAGTTGCCTTTGCTCTGGCGTCAGACGGTTGCGCACCTCGTCCGACAACCCTTCCAGCCAGCGTTGCTGCTCCGATTCTTGGATTGCCAAGTGTCTGGCCCGTGCTTCTTCAGAGAGAGATTCCAGGTCAACGTCAACGCATACTGAACCGTCGGGGTAGATTCTCTCAACTCGGCCAGTCAGCCCGCCGAAGTAAGCATAGTATAAACCTGACTTCTGGTCCTCTGCTGTAACGTCGCGGCTTACTACGGTCACTCTATCTCCTGCTTTGATGGCCATTACACAGCCTCCGGACAGGTTAGCTAGTTATTATGATAGCATACCTGCGCGCACATTGCACGTGTTTCAATCCCACATTGGTTCGATTAAAACTCCGCTTATGTCAACGGAAGCTCGTGGAAAAGTAGAGTTTCAATCCCACATTGGTTCGATTAAAACCAAATGAAAGTATACGAAGCGGTCTTAAGACCGCAGTTTCAATCCCACATTGGTTCGATTAAAACATCCTGGTCGTATGACAGCTCGTGCGACGTGCTGTCGGTTTCAATCCCACATTGGTTCGATTAAAACTCGCAGGTGCCAGCTTGGCGGGGCGGCCCCCCAAAAGTTTCAATCCCACATTGGTTCGATTAAAACATCTATCAAGTCGGAGGGTCTAAGATGAGAAAGAAGGTTTCAATCCCACATTGGTTCGATTAAAACTACTGTTACAATTGCAACGTGCTCGGGCTAACAGCCGTTTCAATCCCACATTGGTTCGATTAAAACCACCGCTTGGGTAATTCACGACAACAAAACCAGCAAGGTTTCAATCCCACATTGGTTCGATTAAAACTGTGCATAACGACTGTGACGTATACGCGCTGAAAACTGTTTCAATCCCACATTGGTTCGATTAAAACGAGTGCCGTGATTGGCGTCGGG
>CALJES010000016.1 GCA_938074205.1 uncultured bacterium | reverse complement strand
ACTCGATACCTTACCAGAAACGTTTACCACATCACCAGGCACAAAGCCCGTCTGGGTAGTCGACACACGTATCCCAGAAATACCCTCCGGATCCTGAATGTAAATGCAACCATCCGTAGAAGCAAAATTAGCACTGACAACTTTGTTGTATAGCAATACCGATGAATTGTCTGCGAGAGTCTTTGCGCGCGCCACGGTCATTTCGATAGGGATCCCCGCTGCTTGTACACCACTTGAATAGTTCGGGTTTGCTTCTGAGTCATATGCAAACGCTCTATAGTAGTAAGTGACCCCTGGAACCAATCCGGTGTGGATGAAGGAATCGGGCGAATTTGGCACAGCCTGGCGATCACAAACCAGATCGCCATCGCCAGGACTTACCGGATATCCGGAGGTCTTTACCCTTATTAGCACGCCCTTCAGATCCACGTCCGGTGGATTGACCCAGGAAAGTTTTAGATCTCTCGATGTATACGGCTCAACGGAAAACCCAGTTGGATTAGCAGGCGGAGTAACATCAGCAGTAGTGGTAGCCGAAGCTCGCATTGCTACAGACCAATTCCCCGCAGTATCCTGAGCGAAGACTGAGTAGTAATATGTAGTGTTCGACGGCAGTCTGTAGTCCACAAAGCTATCACGTACCCCCGGAGCACCCTTTTTTACACAAACTTCTCGCCCTTTGAAAGGTCCATCTGGATAGTTAACCGTACTGGCTCTAACAACCGTCGCTAGGAAATCAGCTTCGTTCGGATTAGTCCAACTAAGCGTCACACGGTTTTCTCCGCCAACAGCACTTAAACCTGAAACAGGTGAAGGAGAAATATTGTCTGCCGGCAGGACCTTGTACTTGAGGTAGATGTTGTGATTGGGCCCGCCAAACTTGTGACTGAATGCACACCACAGAACGTTGTTGTTGACACGCAACGCTTTTGGAGCTACTCCGCACTTAGTTTGTATTATTTCGGGATCCATCCACACACAACCAATACGGGCACGGCAGTAAAGGTTAAATTCTGAATTCTCAGTATCTCGACCCTCCCAAGCAACATAGAGGTTTCCCTTATGATCGTAAACACCCACTGCGTGTCTTTGCAGGTCGCCATAGTCTCTTACTGTTACCTCGGGACCCCACGTAACTCCACCATCGCTGGAAAACCTGCAATAGACATTCCAGTCCGTTCCACTTTCGGGAGTAGGATCGGCATTGAAGTAAACAACAGCTAACTCCCCAGTAGGAGACGCTATTATATTCCCCGCATAAGCATTGTCAGTGACAAACTCCTGCGGACTCCAAACACCATTGTTGTTGCGCACGCGGCGATATAGTGACATAGTAGTGTTGGTAAGCCGGTAAACCACATGAATCTTATTGTCAGAAGACGCACCGCTAAGTCCGTAAGGCCAGATGTCGTTGTTCACGCCTGCTACGAACTCGGTAGGGCCCCAAGATCCTCCGAGAGGGCGATACCGTGCCCAAGCTGCGCTGGCAGGATTCACGTTCGAATCAAACAGATGAAGCCAGGAACAAAGAATACCCCCGGATTCATCCATAATAATATCGGCTATGTAACCTCCGGCCGGGTTTTGATCTATCTGAACAGGAGCCGACCAAGAACCACCAGATACAGGTTTAGTTCGCTCGTATATGTGATTGTTGGAGCGGTAGAAAAAGTGGATAATCTGATCTGGTGTGATAATGAGACGGCTGTCACTTCCGGTAACAAGTTTTGCACCTGACCAGCTGCCGCTAACGTTATTTGCATAGAAGAGATCGGCATTGTAACCGTCGTTATCCCACATTTTCCAAGTCATGTGGATTTTTCCGGCGGCATCGAAATCGTAGCACGGGTAGAAGGTGAAAACCTTTGTGGAATTACTGCATTGAATCGGCGCACTCCACTGGCCGATTGCGTTTGAGCCGGCAATACATACCAGTGCGAGGACGAGACTAAACAACCTTGCAGAAAAAAGAGCGCACAGAAGGCGAATTGCCAAAATGCAAGTAGACACCATCTGCTTTCCTCCTGATGCGATCACTAACCTATTGTAAAACCGGCAGGCAACCGATAACAAAATTAAAAGTTGGCTAATCGTTTTAGCCAATCAAGCACAAGTGCTAATAAGTGTGCAAGTTATAAACTATTCCAAAGCTATTATATCAGAGGTTAACGGGCAAGTCAAGAGATAATGTTCTTGCAGGGGTTGACAAACGTTTTAGTGCAAAGTATTATTCCAGTAGGGACTACTGGAGCGAAATCTCTTATGTTTACGTCTAATCTGCAGATTTGGTTAAGTCAGCTCGGGCGGTTCTGCAGAGCGATTGTGGGAGGACTACTATGAAAAGGGTAAAGGGGTTTACTTTAATTGAGTTACTGGTTGTTATTGCGATAATAGCAATACTGGCGGCGATTTTGTTCCCGGTGTTCTCTGCCGCCAGAAGATCCGCATGGATCAGCGGATGTACCTCTAACATGAAGCAGTTTGTGAACGCTATCAACCTATACAGAGGGGATTACAACGGCTTCTTGCCACAGGCAAACAATATTTGGTACATCGACTACGGCAATCCGGCAACTTTGAAGTTTAACTACTTTGATGAGCTTTTCCCTTACATGAAGAGCACTGGAGTAGCAATATGCCCAGCGAAACCAATTTTGGTAATTAAAGACAGCTTGGTGAATCTGTGGTATTACCCGCCTGAAGGCGGTAGCTCACAGCGAAAACCTACGAGATGGCACGGGGCGGTTTACACGCCCTCTATGTGGCCTTGGCCTAAGGGCAGCGGCGGCGAACGACGATTGGCTCATATGATCTGGTCGCAGGGCAAAAACCTGGTCAATCCGGATACATTGGACTATTGGGCAAAATACAACTGCCGACCGACTGAGGCTGTTATGCTATTCTGCATGTCTGGTACCTGGTCTATAACTTGGGATGATGCGCGGATCCGTCAGATGTTTCCCGACAAGATAGCTCACGGTTCCCATGAACGTGGCACCCCTGCACTATTTGCCGACGGCCACGTTAAGTTTGTAGAGTACGACCGAGTCGGTAACCTGTAGAGCTAAATTTTAAGAAATGCAGAATTTGCGTTTTGGCCGCCTTTGAGGGCGGCCAAAGCTATATGTGTTTGGGAGGAACTATGAGAACGTTTGTTTGCACCCTTCTTGCCTCAGTAGCGATCACCAGAGCAATAAATGCCGGCCCTCTTTTCGACGATTACTTGAATCCCGTCCGTCCTGGTCCTGGTACAGGAGCAGGCAATACGTCGGTTTCCACTAGCCCCGGCAAAAAATTAGGGCAGACATTTTCAGTGGGAGCAAACGTAAGCGAGATATACAGGATCGGGGTTCGTCCCTTATACGAGTCCTGGGATCAGAACGAAAGCGTGACTCTCACACTCTATGACAGCCCCGACAAACTGGTGAAGCTGGGTGCATACACAGTGGACGGTACAACAAGCCGAGTCCAGCAATATGTTATCGGAGATGGATCTAACTTTAGGCAATCAGGTGATCGAGTTCTGTTCTTCCAGCTGCGAGCGCCGACTCAAGGACGACAAACATTTTATTTCGAGCTTGCGTCGAAAGGCGGCGACGGCAGCGTTGCTTTTCAAGCATTCACCAACGACGTATTCTCTGAAGGATTAGCACTATCTAACACAAACGTAGCCGATCTTTCTTTCGAGTGCCACGTGAAACTCGTTTCTGACCGAGAAGCTAATCTCATGAAGTTCTTCACCGAGCGGCTAGATCTTTCCAGGCCAGAACTGGCTGCTGTGAAAAGCGCAGTCGATCAGAAAGACTGGGAGCGAGCCATAGCTGAGACTGTTAAGCACTTCCATAACAGGCTAGACTTGTGGGAATCTTGGCGAAATGTAATGACCGTACAAGTCGACCCTAACGCTGATACATCAACAGCGGATCTTATACTCAAGGGAATGGTCCTGCAGGCGGATACTGGTAAACCGATCCCTTGGCGGAAAGAGAGTTGGTGGGCACCTGAGATTCCGGACGCAAAGATGCCTCACCAGGGCATAAGACCAAGCCCATACTTGTGGGACTTTGATAGAATCTTGGCAGCAGCCTACACGGCTACAGGAAAGCCTGAGTACGCTCGCGCAGCTATCGACATGCGAATCCAATGGATTCTTGATAACCCCAACCCAAAGTCGATATACGACACCGCCGAGTTCCCCTATTACCACGAACTGTGGAACGATCGTGCGGCTGCGGCGCGAATGCCAGGACACGGGGATCTCGTATATGCTCGGTTGTATAACTTTCCAGGTTGGACAAACGATGAAAAGCTCATATTCTTCTCCTTCTTCGAAGACAACGCACGTTGGGTTTATCAATGCAAATCTGGTGGGAATTGGCTAGCCACTGCTGCAAAATCGGCTTTGGATTTCGGTATTGCGTTTCCCGAATGGAAAATCAGTGGTCCCTGTAAAACTTGGGGAGCAACAGCACTAATAGAGGTATCTAGGGAAGGGGTTCGAGGCGACGGTACTTGTGTTGAGGCTTCTATCAAATACCACGCGATGGTGGCAAGAAGACTTTTAGGCCTGCTCGAATATCATGCCAGTAGAACGGTTGAACTTGAGCAAAGCACCTACAACGAACTTGTTAGAGTCCTTAACGGAATGTATGACCATATGGCTCACACCTTGCAGCCCGATAACTACGTGGTTATGTGCGGAGACTCATGGTATGAAAACTACGCGGAGAACCCGAGTTTTTCGAAAACAGACATACTCGATCCGGCGGGGATACTTAAGCGGTTGCGAGAGGCCTCGGATCCAGTGTCAGCTAGGTTGAAGTCGCTGTTAAGTGAGCAAATGAAGGATCTTTTGGATAATTGGACTCCGAAAGATGCAGTTTCGGAATCTCTTCTTGACGCGCTTGTTGCGGAGCTCAACGAGCTTTTGAAATGCGAAAACTTATTCGATCCCACTATTTTGAAAAAAGTGCGCATTCGCAAACGAACGGCGCGGGCGCTCGAAGCACAGCGGACGACACCTGAAGACCTAGCATTCCTTAATCGCTGGCTAATTGAAGATGCATATCCTCGTGAAATATCTAAAGGCTACACAACTGCAGAACTGTACAAAGCTGGCAAGCTGCTGAACCGGCCTGATATTGTTTGGATAGCATCTCAAGGAGAAGAAGGTACCCCGCCAGTACGCGCAAGCAAGGTTTATCCAGAAGCCGGATACTTCATAATGAGATCTGATTTCGGAGAGCGTGGTTCAGAATATTCGGACGCGCGACAGGTCTTTATTCATAATGGCGGTTGGTTTGGAAGCCACGGTCATTGGGATCTCACAAGCCTGAACCTATATGCATATGGCAGAACTCTCATTATTGATCCGGGACAATATGACTACAAGCCGCCAGAGGGAATAGACGTTTATTGGACAAGTAACATACACTCGATGCTTGTATGCGAAGGCCGCGACGTAAAGCGGGAACCCGGAACCAATCGGTGGATATCAAATAGCACGATTGACTGGTTTGATGGCCGACATAATGGCTATAACTACCTCGGAAATGTGGAATATGTTCGAAGGCGTGTAGCTTTTGTTAAGCCTGATTACTTCCTGGTCGACGATTCCGCAAAAACTACTAGAAACACCAACTGGACGCAGGTTTGGAATCTCACAGATCCATCTGCTAAGTTAGATAACCGGACAGGTGCCATTAAAACTACATTTAGCGAAGGCGGAAATATACTTGTTCTAAATCAGGACTTTGCAAGCTTTGCCGTGGAGCGAGCTCCCGGCATCACAGCTGCATCCAGGTATCCCAATACATCGATATTCAGACTTACTCGCCATACAGACAACCCCCGTTTTCAAACTTTGCTTTACCCGTACATGGGCAACGTACCTCCAGAAATAAACTGGCAACGCATTCTGCCCGACAACGACAAGCTTTCGGACTTATTCTACAGCTTGCGTATAAACACTGAACGTGGCATAGACTGGGCGGTGTTCGGAGAGCCAGGCAAGCAGATAAGTTACCGTGAAAACAGGCATCTCTCAGACTGTGCGTTCGCAGTTGTAAGACTTGACAAGAAGGGAAAGGTTCTGAGCTTTGGATGGGCCGACGGAAGCAAGCTTGTATTCAACGGAAAGATATTAGCTGAAGCCGCGCTCAGAACTTCCAGTTTATCAGTCTCCTATTCCGGCAATACCTTGTATGTAGAAGCTGGTGAGCCACACCCTGCTATTCGTATCGCAACGGACAGTGCGAAGAAATTTGTAGTGAACGGCAAACTATTGACAAAGCCCACAATAATCAAGGGCTTCCTGTATCCGTTTGCCAACGAGCCACAGGCTTTCGTAGCAGATGACCTAGACGGATTCGTGCAAATCACAAGAACAAACGAATGGACGATCGTGCCTGACCCAGCAGCGTGGTCAGCGAGTTACACTCACCACGAAACAGATCCAGGAAGACACGAAAGCGGAGAGTATATATTGAAAGTTCCTCACGCCGGCACATATGCAGTCGAAGTGTTCCTACCGAAAACCACGGTGGTTCCATCCGACAAAGTAGAATACCAGATAGACGCAGATGCCTTAAGGCTAGCAAACGCTGGCGGTCCAATAGTGGACGTAAGCAAAACTACAACAGGCTATGCGTTCACTGTCAACCAGCAAACAATGGCTGGCTGGGTCAGATTAGGAGAATTTTCGCTGGATCAAGGCGAATTTCGAATCAGAGCTAGAAACACAACGCAAACCGATGGCCTCTATTTCATCGCTGACGCCGTGCGAATCGTTCCAATAACCACCAAGTGAAAACAAAAAATGCTGCTGGCACACAGCCAGCAGCCATACCTACCAATCAAAAATTGATCAAATCGATCAGAACCTCACCAGATCCGTCCAGCCACGAATCTGAACAAAAGCACGATTCGTA
>CALJES010000015.1 GCA_938074205.1 uncultured bacterium | reverse complement strand
CTGGTCAGACTGAGCCTCCGAAGTTCTTGTATAGCATCAACTGGGTGGAAGGTCTTTACAGCTACGTTGAGCAGGTGACGAAGAAAGAGGATCCTGCGACGACTTGGCGTTGTCCTGCTGCCACGAACTTGACCTTGCCGGATACGAGCCAGATGCGGAACGTTACTATTTATTATCTGGTGACTTATGTATTCAACCGTTGTTTGACTGAGGCTCCTGAGGGGATAGTCAAGAGTGCTGCCAACTTGATGATGATTCGCGAGCTGGGCAGGCTGACGATGGCAACTTTGCGTCCTCGGAATAACTGCACAGCTAATAAATCTGATCCCCCGATAGATCCGTTCTTGATAGCACGTGAGCAATTGGCCCCTGCTGGGTTTGCGAAGGGTGAGTATATGCTGCACGCAAACGGATCTCACATACTGTTTGCGGACGGTCACGTAAAGCTGTTCGACATTGGTTCGTTCACGACAGATCCAAGGCATCGAACAGCGGCCTCAACGTACGATGAGAACACTCAACAGTGGTACAACTACTACTATCCAAATCCATCAACGCCTCAGCAGAAGGTACTCAATAGGCAGATTGCCATATCACCTTAGTATCGCTGAGGTGGATTGTGGATCACCTGACTAGGAGGTGGTGTGCAGAAATTGGCAAAGGTATGACTGCTTCATTCATACGTTATACTGTGTTTGGTGCAGTGAGTGGATTCTGAAGCGCGAAAAAGTTAATATGGACAAAACCAAAAAAGAGTATAGATTCGGAATCTTGTAGGAGGTAACGTACGATGGCTGCTAGGAAGAAAAGCGGCTTCACATTGATTGAACTTTTGGTAGTCATAGCAATCATCGCGATCTTGGCTGCCATACTCTTCCCTGTATTCGCCAGGGCGAGAGAAGCGGCACGCAAGTCGACTTGTCAGTCGAACTTGAAGGAATGTGCCATAGCACTCCAAACGTACTGGAACGACTATGATGCTACACTGCCGTGTTCCGTTCCCGCTGGAAGCACAGTCGGCACTGGAACCTCTCCGGGTAACGACACTGGATTCGCGCTCTTCTCTGCTGGTGTGGGTGTTCTCCCGCCGGGGACAAGCGGTGATACTAGGCCGGTTCCGGTCACCTGGGCCCAGATGCTTTACGGCGCAATGAAGTCGAAAGATATCATGTTTTGTCCCTCCGACTCAGCAGACAGGTCACCAGCACCAAGCCAGGCTTACAATCTAAACCACACCAGAGTATCATACTGGTGGAAGATGGCTATCGACGTAGCATGGCGTCACGACGCTCTGAAGTGCCAGAAAGAAAGCGACTTCGCTTACAACGCCGACCAGATCGTCTTCTATGAGCGCGCTGGTTTCCACTCAGGTGCAGCGAGCGGCCTTAAGAACGGCGTTCAAATCAATGTTGCGTTCCTTGATTCGCACGTTAAGTCGGTTAGTGTTGTTAATAGCACACAACCTGCAAACAGCAGGACTTATGTGAATGACCCTCTTGCGAACGGCGAGCCCAACTATTTCAACTTCGACAACGAGCGGCCCAAGATTACAGACAACAACCCACCACATCCAGACACAGCTGTCGTTCCGAACAAGACCGCTGCTCCTTATACTTATCTTGACCCGCGGCGTTACAGCGATATGCTGCCGTAAGGTTACTACACAGTGCGAGGGCTTATGGGCATAGCAAGCTGCTCTCGCAATATCTACTCGTAAGCCGAGCGGGCTTCATGGGGAAGCCCGCTCTTTAATTTATTAATTACCATACGAGGAGTACGAGCGCATGAGTGGCACATACGATGTCGCGGTAGTTGGAGGCGGACTATCAGGTTGGGCGGCCGCTATTTCGGCAGCTCGGCTTGGGGCAAAGACATTCCTTGTAGAGCAATTCGCATTTTTGGGCGGCATGGCAACTGCCGGTTTGGTAAACCCGTTCATGACGCACTATACATCGACTGGCACTAAGCTGGTGGCGGGGCTTTTTGACGAGCTTCAGTCTCGGCTGGCACAACTTGACGCAATAATCGGTCGTTCGTTCGATTCTGAGATTATGAAGTTTGTACTACAGGAATCAGTCTTGGAAGCTGGAGTCGAACTGAGGTTTCACACTTTCTTCCAGGCCGCAACTGCTGATGACTACGCCTTCCGACTACGGCTAACCTCCAAGAGCGGCGAGGAAGAAATTATGTGTAGGCGGCTGGTTGATTGCAGCGGTGACGGCGACGCTGCCGTTTCTCTAGGAGCCGAATTTAATATGGGTGATGCTGAGGGATTACCTCAAGCAATGACGCTGATGTTTGACGTTGGGGGCGTGGACTTGGTAAAAGCCCTTGAGTATGTCCGCGATCATCCGGATCAGATGCGGTTTCCAAAGCTGCCACCTGATGCTGATCTTAGTCGATTGGCTAAAGGGGTCATCTCTGTGGCAGGCTACTATGACCTAGTTGGGCAGGCAAGGTCTGCAGGCGAATACAAGGCGCCTGGTGACCTAATATTTTATATCAGTCGACCACGCAAGGGAGAAGTCGTCTTCAATACTACGCATGTTGGCGGCGTTCGAGGGACAAGCGCCGAAGACCTTACCAAGGCTGAAATTGAAGGTCGGAAACAGATGATGTCCATCTTGGCATTCCTGCGTAAGTACGTGCCGGGTTTCGAGGAATGCTATCTGTTGCGTTCCGCTGCCCATATCGGTGTTCGAGAGACGCGCCGAATTATGGGCGATTATGTGTTCTCTGAAGATGACGTAGAAGAAGCCCGAAAGTTTCCTGATTGCATCTGCCGTCTGGCTTACCCTGTAGACATCCATTCAGGCAAAGGTGAAGGCTACGTCAAGGATGAGAAAAAAGACGAGCGACAGGCGAGGCGTGGCGCTCCGCCGGCTGGTGATTGGTACGAAATACCCTACCGCTGCTTACTACCGAAAGACCTCGATAACGTTCTGGTTGCTGGGAAGTGCGTTTCGAGCACTCAGGCGGGTCACGGGGCAATAAGAATCATGCCCGCGTGTATCGCAATGGGTCAAGCTGCAGGAACAGCTGCCGCGCTTTCGCTGCAGCACGGCGTGACACCAAGAGCGCTGGATACGAATGTGCTGCTCGATGCATTAAGATCACATGGAGCGTTGGTGTAGCAAGTAGATACAGGTTGTTTTCGGAGTGCATTGGATAATCAACAAATAACCCGAAAAGACTCAACGAGTTTGCCTATGCGGTGTTGAAATGATCCACGACCGCTGCTACCGACTTCAATCCTTTGACAAGCCGGATTGCTTGCTCGCGGGCAGAAGGATCTACTATACCTGCAAGATAGACTATGCCATTCTTAACGCTCACGTCAATTCTTAGGCGAGATAGTTCGCTGTCTTGCCTTATTAGAGCTCTTACCTGATCGTCTAGGTCCATGTCTCGATATCCCATGACTTGGTACCTCCAGGATCGTTTTCGCCCCTGACATCCAGGCGTTCTGCTTTGCTCTAGTCCCGGGGACAAATATACGGATTTTGTTACTGTACAATATTTTGCCCCGGTGCTTACGCAGCCGGGGCTAGTATAAATACGGGTATTGCAGTTTATCACGCGGCAAATGGAAGCTCTTCGTCTTCCCAATCCCTAGCTATCCACCTAGAAGTAAGAACCTCTTCCTCCGGAAATATCCTCGAAGCTATTTCCTCAGTGGAAGAGTAAACTCGAATGGTTTGTCCGAATTGAGCTCGGCGAAATGTGGCCGCCACGCGGGCCGGCGCGGCTACGTGCAGGCACGTTCCAATGGGAACACTGCGAAGTGCTCTAACCATAGCTGCTATTCCATCGGGACCTGCGTATTCAAGGTTGCTAATATCTAGCACTACAGCCGCCGCTGAATGATCCGAAAAGGCCGATAAGACTCCAATAACTGTTTCATCGTGCCACGGTTCCATACGACCTCTTAGAGACACTTTGGGTATTCCTAGTAATTCACCGACCGATATAACTAAATCTGAGTCAACCATTGCAACCGCTCCTGCAGTTGTTCTTGCGATATACTCAGTGTAACCAATTTCGCAGCAGATACACGATGATTATTGGCTGGATTGGCTGCTGGCTGGAGTTCGAAGAGGCGAAGGCAGTCTATGATTACTGAGACACGCCAGCGTCGTCTAAAAAGTGCAACTTGTTTTCGTCAATTTGAGTGTTGTATTTTGGTATAATGATGAGGAAAGCAGAACCGAACTCAGAGAAAGTGGAGGCGATACAGAAGCTGATGGTTTCGAAGGACCCAAAATGGGGAGTGCTGAAGACTGTAGCTCGACGTGAGGTAATAGACGTTGACGAACCAAATCTACTGAGAGATCTATATCCATGGATTGAAGTTCCGAGGATTACGTTCGATGGCAAAAGCGTACCCATGGAACCGGCACTGGATTTCTGGTTGACAGACACCACCTTCCGGGACGGCCAACAGGCAAGACCACCTTACACGGTGGAACAGATTGTACGGATATACGATATGCTCAGCCGCCTTGGAGGTCCCAATGGAGTAATAAGGGCTACTGAGTTTTTCCTCTACAGCGACAAAGACAAAGAAGCAGTCAGAAGATGCCTGGAGCTTGGACACAGATATCCGGAAATCACAGGCTGGATAAGAGCAACAAAGGAAGATTTTCAGTTGGTCAAGTCGATGGGACTCAAGGAAACAGGCATTCTGACCTCTGCTTCTGACTACCACATATTCCTTAAGTTGCGAAAGAGCAGATCGCAGGTTATGGATCATTATATTGACCTTGTCAGTACGGCTCTGGAATCCGGTCTGGAAGCTGTCAGATGCCATCTGGAGGACATTACGCGAGCGGATTTCGAAGGTTTTATAATCCCGTTTGTCCAGCGTTTGATGGATCTCGCACAGCAATCGCAAAAGATTATCCGAATACGGTTGTGCGATACGATGGGATACGGTGTCCCCTACCCTGAAGCCGCTCTGCCGCGAAGTGTTCCGAAGATAGTCCACACTATGATTCACGAGTGCGGCGTACCCAGCGAGTGGTTGGAATGGCACGGGCACAACGACTTTCACAAGGTACTCATTAATGCTGTAACCGCATGGCTATATGGGTGTTCTGCTGCTAACTGCGCCCTGCTTGGATTTGGCGAGCGAACGGGCAATCCACCGTTGGAGGGAGTTATCTTCGAATATATTGCCCTCAAGGGAGACACAAACGGTATAGATACTCGTGTAATTACGGAGATAGCTGATTACTTCCGTAACGAGATTGGATTCGAAATACCCAGCAACTACCCCTTTGTGGGTACTAACTTCAACGCTACAAGTGCCGGCATTCACGCAGATGGGACGCTCAAGAACCCGGAGATTTACAATATATTCGATACCGAAAAGCTGCTCGGACGTTCTCCTAGGATAAACGTGACAGACAAGTCCGGCATAGCAGGAATAGCTCTTTGGGTGAACAGCTATCTGGGCCTCAAACCAGAATCCGCTATAGACAAGCGACATCCGGGACTACTGGCCATACACGAATGGGTGAAAGAGCAGTACGATGCAGGACGCGTGACCTCTATCTCAGACGAGGAAATGCTGATGCAGGCAAGAATGCATCTGCCGGAGTACTTCAAGAGTGATTTCGACAGACTGAGAGAGCACGCCTTGACACTTTCCGAAGAGATAATCGAGAAGCTGACCGAACATTCCGCCATAAGAACGATGGATCCACAACAAATAGAACCTATTCTAAGAAAAACGGTACACGATTACACATTCATACAGTTCATCTATGTCACAGACCTGAGCGGCAAAAAGATAACAGAGAACATTACTCAGCCGCAATACCAGAAGCAATACGGCACGTTTGGCTTACACGAAGACTTTTCCGACCGGGATTGGTTCAAAGGGGCGCTGGAGAATCCCGGAGAGGTATTTATTACAGACTTCTACAAGTCGCGAATAACAGGTGCCTTGTGCATCACAGTTTCGGCCGCGATACTCAACGACGATGGAGAAACTGTTGGTGTGATAGGAGCCGATCTCAAGTTTGAAGAGCTGGCAAGGGCACTGTAGGTGTAAACACTGTAGCACTGTAAGGTAGAAGTCTCAGGGACTTTGCTAAAGCAGAAATGGAGCCGCTTCTGTTATACTGTAGAAGCGGCTCCTCTTACTCTTTTGTTTGTTACGTAGTGTGCTACTAAACCTCGATTTTGACCCACTGGCCTGTCTCAGCAGACTTCTCAACAGCCTCCAGCACAACTTGGCATTTGAGACCGTCGTAGAAGTTAGGAGCCGGACTTTTCTTTTCGGCTATCCCGTTCATCAGATGGTAAATCTGATGGACAAATGTATGCTGCCAACCGATAATGTGACCTGCCGGCCACCAACCTTTCATATATGGATGGACTGAGTCGGTCACTAGTATAGTTTTCCAGCCCTGTCGCCCTTCTTTATCCCGTCTGTCGAAGTACTCGATTTCGTTTAGGCGCTCCAAGTTGAATCTTATGGAACCTTCGCTGCCGTTTATCTCGAAGCGATTTCCGTTCCGATTGCCACCCGCGAACCGTGTTGCCTCAAACGTTCCTACTGCGCCGTTTGCAAACTTGGCCAAGAAAAGCGTTGCGTCGTCGACTGTGACCTCGCCCATTTCACCTCCAGCTTGAGCACTAAGACCACCTGTTGTAGCTGCCAGCTCTGGGCGCTGCTTGATAAAAGTCTTCATCAGACCGCAGACGGACTCAATGTCTCCTACCAGATAATGCGCCAAATCGATGATGTGAGCATTCAAGTCACCGTGCGCTCCAGAACCGGCAAGCTCCTTCTTGAGCCGCCATACCAGAGGGAAGTTGGGGTCCATTATCCAGTCCTGCAGGTATACCGCTCTCCAGTGATACGGGGTACCTATGGCGCCCTCGTTTATCATCTGCTTAGCCAATTCAACTGCGGGCACGCGGCGATAGTTGAAATTGATCATGTGCACTACGCCAGCTTCCTCAACTGCTTTAATCATCTCGCGACATTCTGCGACGTTCATCGCCATCGGCTTTTCGCAGAATACGTGCTTGCCAGCGCGCGCGGCTGCTACTGCGATGTCCTTGTGCAGGTTGTTACCCGTGCAAATGTCGATAAGTTGGATATCTGGCGCCTGCACAATCCTTTCCCAACCTTCGCTAGCACGTTCCCAGCCCAATACCTTGCGTGCAGATTCCGCTTCGTCAAGCTTTACGGCAGCGATTTCCTTCATGATAGGGACAAGCTTCACATCGGGAAAAGCAAACGCAACATCCCTATAGCCTACACTGTGAGCTTTTCCCATAAAAGCTGCGCCCACCATTCCGACATTAACCTTGTCTGCCACGGCTTTGCCTCCTAACACGTTAGAATTGCAACAAGAAGAAACGATACTTCCTAAGGCCAGTTCTGACCCCGACCGTACCTTCCGCATATATTGTGGGAGAAAGAACTGAAAAGTCAAGTACCTATGTGTAGCACTGCCTTCGCACCACGCTCAATCTTGCCGTAGTGATATGTGTTCCTATGTCGCGGTGCTGTTAAATTCTACTTTATTGGATATTGCACTAACACGCTGCACATCTTGAATAAACCTAGCATATCTAATTTTAGATATACTAGCAAAAGGCGTCGGGGCGCCAGTTTCTCGCCCCGACTATTCGGGTGGTGTAGTTTTGAGAGGGGATGGTCACACCGTCGTTAGTATGCTAATACCGCCTACTTTCCAGAACGGTTACCACGCCTGGCCGGACCACCTGCAGGTGCCGGACCCGGACGCGATTTGATAAGTTCATCAAACTTCTTTTTCTGCTCTGCAGTAAGCAGTAACTTGATTTTGTCCATAGCCAGTTGGCGAGCGTCAGCGATCTTTGATCGCTTTTGATCTCGTGTGAGAGAAGCGTCGCTCATTATCGAGCTCACCTTGGCCTGAAGGTCATCAAGAATAGTTTTCACCTTGGTTCTCTGAGCATCCGTAAGATTGAGCTGATCCAGTGCGACCATGAACCGCACGTGACTACCCGGAGCTTTGCTTAACAACCGATCTATCAGGTTCTTTTCCTTCGCTTTCTGCCTCTGCGCAGGTGTCAGCAAGTTCGATATATCTGCCGCAGCCTTCGATTTCAGCGCGGCTAGTTTGTCTTGCTTATCTGCCGCTGAAATACTCGATCTGAAAATATTGCCCACGTCCTGCCTGTATTTCTTCAGGATCGCTGCGATTTTCTGTGACTGCTCCTGTGTCAAGCCTAGTTCCTTGAAAACCGCCGCGCCGTCAGTTTGTCGAGTTCTTGGTCCTGGTGAGGGAGGTCCTTGCGAAAGTACAAATGTTGAGGCAATTGTAATCAATGCTGTCGTTGCTATTGTGAGACGCAATGCTCGGCCAAGAGTTCTCATTATTGTTCCTCCTGAACACTGAGGTTCTAGACTAACCACTCACTTAGACGATCTGCGGGAAAACTCGTTACATGTAAAACCACTTGTCAAGACAAGCAAAGTGTCCGGCAAAACAGAGAGAGGAACAAATCTTATCACTCCGAGTATACCGCTGACGCTTCCACCGCTGAATCTAGCGCCTAGCTAACAAGGTATCCGAAACGCAATTGAACCGTCGTACCCGCTCTGCCCATATCGCGTAGTCGATCGCGCTCTTGGCTTTCGATAACAACATGCGCCTATCGTCCTCTACAGGTGCATCCTCCGGCTCTACGGTTAAGAGAACCCCCTCTTTGGTTGCGATGGAAAACGTATCGTTGTCAACGTAGAAGTCGACAGATAACATTCCTGATTCCAGTGCGCGATTAATGCGATTCGCTACTTGCTCAGCGCGTTCCTTGGACGACATCCCAGAAGACAGTGCGCGAAGTGTTATCACCAATCTGTCAGCCACAAACACGTGGTGAGAACCAGGTTCAGAATCTGCGGGAACAGCGCAAGCACGAATTGGCTCCGGATACAGACCGGTGGTTACCTTTATACCTCGCTCAGCCAGCATCTGCGACAGGTAAGTTATTCGCTTGTGCGGCAGAGGGTGTGTTTGGAGTATACCCAGAGTTACCCCAGGGTTGTCTTGCTGTTTTCTGTCGAGTTTGCGCAGGAAGTCGATGTATCCCTGTGGATTGTAGCCCGCCAGAATGACATATTCAACCGCGGTTTTATCGGCGTCCTCTTCAGCAGCCAATGTCTCTCGACTTTGTCTCCCTAGTCTAATAAACTGAGCACCGACCAACAAGTGTTGTATATCGGATCCTCGAGCATTGCCAAGAATGCCGGCAAAAGTGGCCAAAGCTATATATCGTTCGATACTTCTCTGCGCCTTCAGGATTTCTAAAGCATGGTGATGAGCTGCGTGTGATATCTCGTGCGCTAGAACTCCTGCCAGCTCATCGTCCGATTCTATCAACTCAAGCAGCCCAGTGTTGACATATATGTACCCGCCGGGTAGCGAAAATGCATTGACGTCGCGGTTTTCTATAACTTTAAACCTAAAGCGAAACGAGCAATTCTCAGCAGACCCATAGGCTGCCGAGACGTAATGGCTGGTAGCGATCTGGGCAAGTGCTGACCCGATACTATTGACTCGATCAGCTATGGGTCCGGAAATTACTTTGGAGTGCCTTTCCACTTCCGCAGCCATCCTGCGTCCGAGAGCTACCTCTCTGTAACAGGCAGAATCAGCAGTGGCCGGAACTGCGCCGAGCAGCGCCTCTGCCAAAGTAATTACAATGCACGCGATACGCAACTTTATTCTGCTCGAGTATCGAAGTCCCTGTCCGCCAAACGGCAATAAGTTCACCTGCCAAGAAAATTCGTTGTGATTAAAAGTAGAAATTCGAGAATCCAAGAGTAAACGGTGCACTGTTTGTACCAGTGTTTTACGGAGAATTGCTGGGTTTTTCAGATAATCCCCAACTAGCAGTGGATAACTTCAAGCGGATTCTCGGGAAATCAAAACAGAATACGCTGAGAATCCAGGCAAGGCCCTCTAGAATAAAATGTGGATGCTTCGATCCTATGTGTAACCGGACGGTCTGAGGCGGTAAGAAAAAGTCAGTCTTGCTCTAAACTGCTCTTTACGTCACTGGTTGAAAGTTGGACAACGTGTGAACGTTCTTTCCACCACTGCTGTACAGTGGGAGCCGCTCGGGCTTGAGAAAAATTTTGCGGTTACGGAAAGAGGCTCCTGTACTCCACTCCACGGCGAGGTTCTGCCATCCAGTCAGCCACAGTATCTCTCCATTTCTGATAGTGAGGTGTCTCCTTGTGAGCTGCCGCATCTTCCATACTGGCCCATGCCTCATAAAGGATGAACCTGGACGGATCTTCGACAGATTGCAGAACATCGAACCGCCGATTACCTAGTTCCTTTACTGAGGCTGCGGCGTTCTCTAAAGTGGCCTTAACAAAATCATCAACCTTGTCTTCTTTAACTCGGACGTGCACCAACACGACATACATATTGCAACCCTCCTTCTCTTGCTCCTTGTCGACAATTCTTCAGGTGTATTATTTCTAAGATAGACCTAGCATGTCAAATCCGTACGTGCCCCAGTAATGTGAAGGAAGTCCCCCGCGTACGTAGAAAAAACACTTCGAGAACACACTATTGCAAAGGAGGAAATCAAGGGATGGGCCGGTTTGTTTCGCTGTTGATCGCACTGCTCGCGGCGCTCTCTATAATTTGGTCGAGCACATCCTGCGCGATCCAAAAGCCTATGGGTAAACTTACAGTTACGAGCTCAGCCTTCAAAAACGGGGAAATGATCCCATCAAAGTATACGGCTGACGGCGCGAACGTTTCGCCTCCGCTTACGATCTCGGACATCCCAGCGGCAGCAAAATCGGTGGCACTCGTCTGCGAAGATCCTGATGCGCCGCGAGGGACCTTTGTTCACTGGGTACTTTTTAATTGGCCACCCAGCAGCAAGTCTATACCTGAGAATATACCTGCCAAGGAGCGATTGCCAAACGGTGCGGTTCAGGGAAAGAACGACTTCGGCAAGCTCGGCTACGATGGACCGGCGCCACCGAGCGGTGTACACCGCTACTACTTCAGAGTATACGCGTTGGACAAAAAGCTAGACCTCAAACCAGGCATAACGAAGCAACAACTCGAAGGCGCTATGAGGAGCCGTATACTTGCTAAAGGTGAACTTATGGGCAGGTACGGCAGGAGGTAGAGTAAACTTGATTGCGAGACGTTTTCGTGTTGGTTCCTCTCTGCCGATTCGATAGAGTAGAGGGGCATTTCAGAACGCCGACATTACTAGTGAGGATGGATGAAATGAGGCTGCAAAACATATCGTTTGTCGCATTTGCACTGTGCGCAGCTGGACTGACCAGTGTCTCAGCAAGCCAAATAACTCTGTACGTAGCGAAGAACGGGAATGACTCTTGGTCCGGAACTCGACCCGAACCGAACCAGACTCACACAGATGGACCATTCGCTTCACTAGAACGAGCAAGAGATGCCTTACGACAGTTGAAACGCCAGGGCAAGTTGTCTGCTGGCGTTACTATAAATATTCGAAAGGGGACTTACTATCTGGATAAAACGCTCGAGCTAACTCAAGAGGATTCCGGAACAGCTGAATGTCCCATTATCTACCAAGCATACCCCGGCGAGGAAGTCACGATAAGCGGTGGCAAGGAGATAAACGGTTTCGAACAGGTAATTGTCAATGGTCGACGAATGATAGCTACCAAGATAGCTGATGTTGCTGAGGGGAATTGGTATTTTACTCAGCTTTTCGTAAATAACCGGCGCAAACCGCGCACGCGCTTACCTAAAGAAGGATTCTATCAGATCGACAGTTTGATCGACGCCGACTGGGATTCTTCTTGGGGACAGAGCCAGGATAAGTTTCGATTCAAGCCAGGAGAGATAAAGCAGTGGAAGAACCTGTCTGAGGTCGATGTTGTGGCTCTGCATTTCTGGGTCGAATCTAGAATGCCAATTCGGTCAGTCGACGAGACCCAGTGCATTGTTGAACTAGCCAAGAAGAGTGTGTTTCGCCTTTCGCAAGATTTTATTAATGTAGGCGCGCTATACTTCGTAGAAAACATCTTTGAGGCTCTTGACACACCTGGACAGTGGTATCTCGACAAACCCACTGGCACTCTGTACTACTACCCGGCAGTGGGCGAAGATTGGAAGCGCAGTCGGTTTGTGGCGCCGAAGCTGTGTCAGCTTGTCCGAGTAGTGGGAAGCCCCCAAAACCCTGTCGCAAATGTGCACTTCAGGGGAATTACCTTCTCGCATACCGAGTACCAGCTGCCATCAGACAGCTCTGGTGCTGCTCAGGCAGCTTATACTGTACCCGGGGCGTTGTATTTTGAGCACGCTGTCAATTGCACTGTTTCGGAATGCGAAGTGTCGAGAATCGGCAACTATGCGATCGAATTCGGACAAGGCTGCAAAGCGTGTGTAGTGGATAAGTGCTTAATCACAGATCTTGGCGCAGGGGGCATCAAGATCGACAATGGAAGCGAAGGTACAAGTGTGTCTGGTAATGAGATAAGCGACGGCGGGAAGATCTATATTAGCGCGGTGGGCGTACTAGTCAAAGACAGTCCTTACAACAAGATAGTGCACAATCACATACACGATCTGAACTATACGGGTGTGTCAGTCGGCTGGGTATGGGGATATGGACAAAGTAGCGCCAAGGGTAACATCGTCGAACAAAACCACATTCACCATGTAGGTCGCGGAATGCTTTCAGACCTTGGCGGGATATACACGTTGGGAATCCAGCCCGGAACAGTACTGAGGAATAATCTGATCCACGACTGCATCTGCCAACGTTATGGCGGCTGGGGAATATACACCGACGAAGGAAGCTCAGAAATCTTGATCGAGAACAACGTCGTTTATAACACCCAAACGGGGGGATTCCATCAGCATTATGGCAAGGGAAATTTGGTGCGAAACAACATTTTCGCATTCGCGAAGGAATGGCAGCTCCAGCGCACTCGTCCGGAACAGCACATCTCATTCATATTCGAGCGAAATATCGTGTATTACGACTCCGGCAGTCTACTAGGTGTTAACTGGTCAGACGACAATTTCAAAATGGACTATAACGTCTACTGGGATGCTTCAGGAAGACCGGTGACATTTGCTGGCGCGACATTCGAGGAGTGGAAAAAGCGGGGACACGACCTGCACAGCCTCATCGTCGATCCGAAATTCGTAGACGCACAGCACTTTGATTTCCGTATAAAACCGGACTCTCCAGCCATAGAGCTTGGTTTTAGAAATATTGACCTATCGCAAGTTGGGCCGCGCGCACCGGTCGGACCTCAAGGGAAGCGTAAGTACCAACTAAAGTCCTACGTGCGCAGCGAGTAGGTTCTACTTGTCCGTACGAGAGCCGAAAAACAAGACGGCCGTGAGCGCAAAACAGCTAAGGACACTCAGAAGGACAACTGGAGCAACCAGTCCTACCTTCTGAGCTGCTATTCCACCCAACAAGCATCCCGAAATACCGCCCGCCGCTACAAGACTCTCATGAACGCCAGCGTTCCGGCCGCGCGCACCGTCAGCCGACAACCCGTAGTACAGGGCAGCCGTATAAACGATACCCTGACTGAGCCCAAAAGCAAAAAAAGCGAGCGCAGTTGGAACCACTATGCGCGACAACGTTGCAACCACTGCTGAGACGGTCATTATACCCAGTGCTCCGGCGATCGGCCACACCTTTCCCCGCCACCATCCCGATAATCCGGCTACCGTCACTCCAACGCCTAGACCTACAAGGTGCTGAGCTGTCGCCCACGTGACCATTACCTCAGTCCAACCCAGACCCGTGATCGCGTGCTTTGGGAACATGATCCGTATGGTCGAGTAGCCGTAATAGCTCACGAAATGCCCGATGCGAGAGATCAATAGCAACCATCCGTAGGTCGAGGCTTCTTCTTGAATTTCTGTCGTGGCCCCGTTCTGCTTTCTATGACAACAAGAGTGCCACAGCAACACAAGGGATGCGGCTACTAGCCCCGCTGCACTACCCGCGTACAGTGTGCGATCCAATCCCCAACTAACGAGGAAAGGAACACACAATGCGGCCACCGCACTTCCGGCGCACCAACCTAAATTGAAAGCACCTAAATTCTTTCTCAGCTCATGGCGCTGCGATACGTCCCCAACAAGAGCCTGCAGCGGAGCATAGAAGCCCCCGACAGACGCAAGAGCGATCACATAGCACGGGAGTATCTGCCACGGAGAACCGGCAAAGCTCATCAGCAGGCACCCGAGTGCGAATGCACAGGCGGCTGGCACGATGATTACAATTCGGCCGACTCGCTCGGAAAACTGTCCGACAAAAAGGCACATCGGAAGCCGAAAAGCCTGGCCAATCCAACCTATGGTACCCAGAATAAGAGCACTTGCTCCAAGTCGGACAACTATCAGCGGCATAGCGGTTTGCAGAAATACGATGCCGCAGTCCATGAACCAAGGTATCAGGAACACAAATACGCGATTCCTGATAGTCTGTCGGCCACCTTGATGCATAGTGTTTTATTCTATCAAACACTTACTAATCGTTGCTTGCGCACAACGACATTGCGGAGCTATAGCTTTGACGCGGAAATACACTCTCATATAGAATAAACTGGGCGACCTGAAGATGCGAATACTCGGCGTGGATCCAGGAACAGCGATCACTGGCTACGGAATAGTCGACCAAATCGGTTCAACACCTACTATCGTCGACTATGGAATCATAAGCACAAATGCTGGGAAAAGCGCTCCGGAACGCCTGGCTGATATCTACAGACGGTTTAACGAACTCGTCGACAAATATGCCCCGAACGTAATCGTTATGGAGCACCTTTTTTTCTCGAAAAACCAAAAAACAGCTATAGCGGTAGGCAAGGCGTGCGGTGTGGTACAATTAGCTGCCGCGCAGAGAGGACTGGAGATAGTAGAGTATACGCCTACGGAAGTAAAACTAGCCGTCGTGGGATACGGCGCTGCGGAGAAAAGGCAAGTGCAATACATGGTCCAAAGAATTCTGGGGCTGGATGGACTGCCATCACCCGACGACGCTGCTGACGCGCTGGCGCTGTGTATATGTCACGCCCATTCGGCTAAAATGCGATCCCTATGCCGAAAGCAGCCATGCACGAAATGAATTATGAACGATTACGGACCTCCCGTCACTCAACGCTCCTTAGCAGACTCGCAAACCTACGAGCATCCACAAAGCCAACTACTCTAGCTTCGAGAATTTCTTTACCGGAGCTATCGAAGAATATTACCGTAGGAAAGCCCTTTACGGAATGGCGCGCTAAGGCAGCCACAACATTAGGATCACTGCGGTTCGTCGCGTCGACCCTGAGCCTACGGAAGCGGCGCGCTTCCTGGATTACTTTGGGATCCGCAAACGTCTTGTGCTCCATCTCTTTGCACACCGTGCACCAATCGGCTGTAAAGTCGACCATCGCTGGGACATGATCTTGCGCAGCCTTGCGCAGTGCTTCAACAGAGTAAGGTTCCCACGACAAGACCTCCCGAGGCGGACCGATTCGCACAACCATAGCAACCGCTGAGCAAATCATCAATGCACCAATCACCCTGGATGCAATAGCGGTTCTCCGATTGGAAAGTAGCGACACCTCAAACAGTGCAAAGTTGATCCCGGCCACAGCTATGACGGCAGGAATAAGATACCCCCTAACAAACGCCGGCGCAATCGGCCCTACGAAGTACGCCGCAGCCCCGAGAAGTAAAAAACCCGCCAACTTTCGAACAGCTACCATCCACATTCCGGCCGCCGGCAGCTTGGCAGAGAAAGCCGCAAGGAAGAACAATGGTGTGCCTATGCCAAGTGCAAGAACAAAGAACAAGACAAAGCCCATCACTGGATTACCCAGTTTGGCCACATAGAGCATCAGTCCCAAAACAGCCGGACCAACGCACGGAGCTGCTACTATCCCGAATATCAATCCCATAACAAGGGCGCCGAGCACACCTTTGCGACCCGACGCGCGTTCCTGAATGAAAGCTGGCGGTTGTATCTCGTACAAGCCGAACATAGAAAGTGCAAGAACTACCAGCAGTACCGCAATGCCGCCAAGCACCCACCTATTCTGCATCATCTCGCCGAATACACTGCCAGTAATTGCAGCCGCAGTTCCGAGCACTGAATAAGTGAGTGCTATTCCGAGAACGTATGCTGTAGCAAGTCCTACAACTCGGCGTGTCAGGGATTCCCCCTGGGTGCTGAAGTAGCCTACAGTGACAGGGATCATCGGATACACGCACGGCGTGAAAGCCAAGAGCAGTCCGAACCCGTAAAGCAATAAAAGCCTGAAGATCAACGATCGGCCCGCTAGGGTTTTGGCAAATTGCTGCTCATCGGAAGGTTTCTCGATATCACTTCGTGATTTGAAGATGCTTGCATTTGCCGGTTTGGTAACAGCTCCCCTTGGCACAACCTGAACTGCCAGAGAACAGAGCAGCTCCTCAGGTGGATAGCACACGTCGCCGGTACAACCCTGCGACTTGAATTTAGCAAGAAAGCGCACAACGCCCGGCTTCGCAGAATCCCGAACGCGGCCTTTGACTCGTATCACGAATTCGCGTTCGTACACGGGTACGGTCTCGCTGCTCGGCAACCTAACTATCAACGGCTTTGGATAGACAGGCTGGTCAAGCTCAATAGCATCCGAAGCGGTAATTGTCAGCTCTGCCGGGTACAGACTACTCTGTTCGGCAGCACCAATGTGATATCCAGATTTCACGCTACCGCAGAATGCTATCTCGAATGTATCTCCCGGACGTAGGGCGCTCCTGGAAGCAACTAAGCGGCCTGTTACTAAACGAGCGTCTGCCGGCATACATAATAATCCCACCAGAGCACAGGTCGCGACTGTCTGCAGTACGCTGAGAAGTTCCCTACAACAGTTTTTCATAGCACATCAATCATAGCAAGCCGTAACAAACGTGTCACGCGTCGCACCAGCCGAGTGACACAGGTATTCTAAAACGGGGAATTGAAGTAGCAACTAGTAACCATTAGTATTCTTCTGAGACCTAGCAAGATGTTGAGCAAGAGGTTGGCTGTTATGGTTTTTATCGTCGGATTCACGACGCTTCTTGGAGTCGAAGCAGAAGAACTACGCTACAAGGAACTCGCCCTGAAATCGCTAGTTCAGGCAGTGCCAGCGATTCTGAAATCTTACGATCCGTCGACGGGGCGCTTTGGTACTGGCGTCTGGATATGCACCGACCAAAACGTCATCTTCCCACTAGCCGCCGCGTGGGCTGTCAAATCGGACAACAATCCCTACTATCACGACGGTGAACTGCTCAAAGCAATAATCGCCGGAGGAAACGCGTTGATAGATGATATGGGGTCTGACGGAAGCTGGGTCTTTCGAAAGAAAGACAACTCAACCTGGGGAACGATTCGAATGCCCTGGACTTACAGTCGTTGGATCAGGGCATTCAGCCTCATAAGGGATGCTATGCCAGCATCAGATCGCGAGAGGTGGGAAAAGGCACTTACGCTTGGTTACTCAAATATAATGAGTCGAGATATAAAGCGAGTCCATAACATTCCTGCCCATCACGCAATGGGCTTGTATTGTGCCGGTAAGGTATTAGGCAAAACTGAGTGGTGTGATTTTGCTAGCCGCTTTATGGCCCAAGTTGTTGCAGAGCAGGATATAGCAGGGTTTTGGTCCGAGCATTTCGGACCGGTAGTAAGGTATAACTTAGTCTACGTTGACGCTTTGGGACATTACTATGCAATGAGTGGCGATGAAGCAGTTCTGCCGGCGCTGAGGAGAGCGGCCAGGTTCCATACGATGTTCACTTACCCAGACGGTTCGCTAGTTGAGACAATAGACGAGCGCAACCCCTATGAGAGGAGCTTACGTTTTGGCAATGTGGGATTCACATATACGCCCGAAGGTCGCGGATACCTGGCTCAGCAAATGGATTTGATGCGGAAAACAGGCCTGCATATAGGCGCTGACGATGCGGCAAGTATTCTGTTGTATGGACAAGAAGGGGATGCAATCCCTACAACGGCTTCGTACACAGATCGCCTAGATGTCACGCCGGACGGCAAAGCGTTAGTGCGCCGCAAAGGTCCGTGGTTTATTTGCCTATCCGCTTATCATTGCCCCATCTCCGAAAACCGATGGATACAAGACCGCCAGAACCTTGTGAGCATTTTCCACGATGCTGTCGGCCTCATAGTAGGAGGTGGGAATACGAAGCTTCAACCCCTGTGGAGCACATTCATTGTTGGCAATATTTCCGCTTTGGCTCACAAACCTGGTGATGAGAACCCGCGATTTACACCCACAGGTGAACTCTATCATGTTCCGGACGGGGCTGCTATTAGGCAGGAGAACCCGATCGGCTTAGGTTTGATCTATGGTAGAGAGCGGTGTTCAATATTGATCGATCCTATCGATAATGAGAGGGTAAAAATCATAATGTCTGTGGAAGCAGATTCCGGTTTGCCCGTTGAAGCACATCTGACGCTAATCCCGCATCTTGGAAAGCGCTTCGCTGGAGCTAGGGGCTTTGAGACCGTGCTTGGCCAGCAAGCTTTCGAACTCGACTCGTCCACAGTGGGAGAATGGATCGAACACACCGGCTGGAAGCTGACCGTTCCGGAAGGAGCACGCGTGATATGGCCGGTTTTGCCGCACAATCCCTACCGCAAGGACGGTAGAACAGAACTCAATGAGGGTAGGATAGTTTTAGCAATACCTTTCTCCCCGAAGCGAAGGAATTGTGAGGTAGTCCTAAGTATAAATGAGCGGCTGGAATGATTGCTACGCTGCTTTTCTAGCACTCTTTCTGGCGCGTTTGTTAACGTACATGCCCTCGTCAGCTTTAGCAATTAGCGAGTCGATGTCGCTTGCATCGTGAGGATAAGTAGCAATCCCTATGCTGACACCGAGCTGCAAAGGACAGCCGCTGAGTTTTTGTCTTGTATACGATTCAACGGCATCCTGAATCCGCCTCGCTGTACGCATAGCCTGCTTAGCAGTGGAATCAGGAAGCACTATCACAAATTCATCCCCGCCGTATCTGCAAACCACGTCGTAGCTGCGTACGCAGTCGAGAAAGATCTTCGATAGGTCCTTCAAAACCTCGTCCCCACGGGCGTGACCGAATGTATCGTTTACTGGCTTGAAGTTGTCCAGATCAAGTTGTAGCAGCGAAACGCAACCATTTCTTCTGGCAGCTCGGTTGAGTTCACGCTCCAAATAGGTGCGCAAATACCTCGAATTGTAAAGCCCTGTCAAAGGATCTCGTGTTGCCGACCGCCTAACGCTTTCGAATGCCAATGCGTTTTGTATTGCATAAGCGGCCCTGCTGGCGATACATTCCATCGTTGCCAAGTCATCCTTGGAAAATGCACTGGAACTGTCGTCGTAAAGGTTGAGTGTACCAAGGAGCTTGCCAAAGCACACCAGAGGCACGACAAGACAAGACTTCACCTGCAGTCCTTTGCAAATGCGCCGCTTCAGCAACAGATCGTTCGGATCATAGGACCCCAAGTAAGGTCTCATTCTTGACGCAGTCTTTCCAGTCACACCCCGTCCGAGTTTCGCTTGTGCACCTTCGAAAACATCCTTATGGCGACCGACCACTGACTGCGCCACCAGACGGGTGGGATCTAATTCGTCCACGAGAAAGACAGCACAAGTGGCGGCTTCAGTGACACGCCTGCTTCGATGTGCAAGTAGGGTAGTTACCTCGTCAAGCTCAAGGGTTGTCGACAGCACATCCGCTATCTCAAGGAGCGCCAATAGCTCCCGGTTTGCTTGGCTTATCATATCCGCTGCGCGGATCGATTCGGAATCGCCATTGTACTCGAACTGCGTCGTTGTCGGATATAGGTTGTTAACAACCTCTATACTCTTGTTCGCTTTCAAGAAAGCTGAGACAACTGTAGGGTCGAAGTGTGCTCCTGAAAGTTTCTCAATGTGTGCCACAACTTCGTAATGGGGCCAGCCAGCTTTGTAACAACGGTTGGATACGAGAGCGTCGTAAACCTCTGCAACTGCTATGATGCGTGACCCTAGCGGTATATCAGCCCCCGAGATGCCATCTGGATATCCCGTGCCATCGTAGCGCTCGTGATGATGCCGAACCATCTGGGCAATATCCCAAGGATACGCTATCTCTTCAAGCATCTTGGCGCCTATGGTCGCGTGGTTAGCTATTTTTGCGAACTCGTCGGGATCCAGCTGACTTGGTTTCATCAGTATGTGACTAGGTATGCCCAGTTTACCTATGTCGTGCAGGAGAGCGGCAAGCTGTATTCCCTCTATCTCGCTCTCGGAAAGTCCCATCTCACGCGCCACTATTTCAGAAATAGCTCGAACTCTCTGCACATGATATCTCTCAAACGGGTCCTGTGCTGCAACAGCTGACGCAAGCATTTCGATGGTTGCTCGATAAACATCGTTATAGTGCGCCCGAGAACGACGCCGCGTAAATCCTAGAGGGTTTGCCGACCATTGAGAGCGCGTCGGAACATAGAATATACCAACTAGCATGCAAGAGACTAGAATCGCAACAATTTCCACATTTGGGAATGAGCCAAACTCTCCCGAACAAATTGTATTTACCGCAACCAAGATCATCGCCACGACAAACGCAGCAATAGTCGCGATCCAGTTTTGTCTAAGTCTGTTCCAAAGAGCACACATCGCAAAATAAGTCCTACTCTTGTTGGACTACGCGGCCATCCGCAGATCCGGATCAGCTGGATCTGGGTGTTCGACAAGGAAAAGCAGGTTCTTAATGGTGTTGAAATCGAGCCGAGCGGTTACCTTGCGACCAGACTCTTCCGAGCATTTGCTTCCTTTCGTAACAACAATGGGCTCCATTCCGACATCATACAGCTTGATCATATGAACCACCTCAACTACCAAAAACAGAATGCCAGGCTGCCGGAACAAACCGCTACGTAACATCCGCCTTGGATACACCTCGCCCCTAGAAAAGCGGTATGTTACGACCGGTTCGCTTCGGCAGCCTGGCAAACATTTCCCCGAGCATCGCTCAGAGAGGCAGTCCCAATGGCTTTGCGCCCCACGGTTTCCCGTGGTTTGCCTTTATCGGAAGCTGAACCGCAGCCCTATTTGCGTTGTCATGGTGCTTGTGCCACATTGTAATGTGTGCGTAACCTGATATTTTTGCCGGTATTTGCCGATAATGAACTCTTGGAGTAGATTTTGCCCAAGGCTTGCCGGCGAAGTCGTGGCTTCGAATACACAAACAAGGGGGCGTCAATAGGATGAATCAAGCGCATAAACTGATCGCTTTATGCTCCGTAGTGTGCATTCTAGCGTCGTTGGCGATCTGGGTTGGTGCAGGTACTACAGGTATAGTAGCAGGTATGGTCCGCAGCGCCAAAGACAATACACCTCTTTCGGGGGTAAACATAATTCTCGAAGGGACTACCCTATCCACGGTAACCGATTCAGAAGGAAAATTCACTATTACGAACGTTCCTCCCGGTGACTATGAGATACGTGCTGAGTTGGTCGGTTATGCGACAACGACCCTCGGCGAAATTCAAGTGACCATGGACCATCGAAGCCACGTAGAGATAGTAATGCAAGAAGAGGTCACTCAGGAAGAAGAGGTTGTGATCACGCGGCCGAGGCCCATGATTCAGCGCGACGTTGTTAACGCCCTCAACCTTGTAACAGCGCAGCAGGAGCCCCTCACCAGGCTTGATCCCAGCACTGTCCGAAGCGCAACCGGAGTATTGAGTGCGTTGCCTGGGGTAGTCGTAGAGCCAAGCGGCAGTGGTCAGATCCACGTGCGCGGCGGCAAGGCTGATCAGACTGGCTGGTACCTGGAAGGCATACCCATAACAGACCCAAACACGGGAATGTTTGGCACAAATCTCTTCACTACTGGTGTCAGTAAACTGCAAGCTTATACGGGAGGATTTGCTGCCGAGTATGGCAACGCAATTTCCGGTGTTCTGAACGAGGTAAAGAAAACTGGCGCGGAGGTCGCCGGACTTAAGATGAACCTAGAGGGTGGCGATTACTCATATCGCGACGGACAGATAGAGTTTGGATCGGGCACAGGCGACACATTCAACTACTACATAGCAGCCGCTGCTCAGAAAACAGATCTGGACGGACCGATACTGAAGCAGCAGCAATATTACGATGCCGTAACCAAGCTCGTTTGGCCCTCAAAGGACAATACCGTCACGCTACTTGCAATGTCGGGCTCACTATTGGGAAACACCGACACTTATCACGATACAGGAGACAACGGTCTGCCAACCCCGCATGAGCTCGACTTTATGCGCCAGGAATACACAGTGGGTGCCGTTACGTGGAGCCACAATTTTAGTCCTGCATCCTTTGTCACAATTAGGCCGTACTTTATGAAGACGGATATCGAGCAAAACCTGGTCGGAAAGTACGGCGTGTATGCAAAGATAGGTTCGGAGCGAACGGGACTTCAGCTCGGCTTCGCAAGTCAGCTAGGACACAAACATTTGCTAAAAACCGGCGCGTCTTTCCTTGCGTCCGACAATAGCTATTATTTGTATCCTGGCTTCCCATTTTACCGAGCTGATGTGGATACTCAGCAGTCCGACTTCTACTTCCAGGATCAAATCAAATTAAATGATAAGTGGACATCGGAGCTGGGTATCCGTTATGAAAGAATTCAATATGACCGACAGGGCCACACATACATAGCCGGCGCAGGTTATTCGGGCGAACCAATACCGGATGTGAATCGTAGTATAACAACACCTCGATTTGGCCTGGCGTATTCGCCAGACGATCGCACAGTATGGAAACTCAACTGGGGCAGGTTTGCAAAATTCGTTCCGGCATCTTCTGTGCAGAAGGTCTATTTCGACCCAGATATGGAAATATTCGGCCCTGGCGGACCGACTCTTGAACAAGCAATGCCAGGGCTCGGCTCAACTGATCCCCAGACCAGCACCAACTTTGAACTGTCATTCGAGAAGCAATTGAGTGAAGACACTGCTCTGCGTGTCACTCCGTTCCGAACCGAGTATAAGAATTTGGGTGACACACACGTTGATCCTAATACTGGCGTGTCTACATACTCCAACCTCGGTCGAGGTAAGTCAAGCGGATTGGAAGTCTTTCTCCAGAAAAAGATGTCTAATAACTGGCGAGGATGGATGTCATACACATATCAAAAGACGAGAGCCAACAGAGCTGATCTTGGATACGTAGACGAGATGTTCTACACGCCTTGGGATCAGCGACACACTTTCTCACTTGTCGGTGAATGTAAGCTTGGGCGCAGCTCTCACACATTTCGTATCGACTACGGCAGTGGAAGATTTGACCTCGGTGATCCTACTATTGCTATGCGCGCCAGGCCTTGGTTAGTAGCGAGCTATGGACTGCACATTGAATTACCTGAGAGTTGGTCCAGTGTTGGTCGACAGCTCCACGTTAATGTCTTCAACGTGTTCAACTCTCACCAAACACTGCAGTACCGCTGGGATGGTAACACCCGAGTAACCGACTCCTGGGTACCAGGACGATTTATAAGCGTAGGTGTTTCGAAGGAGTTCTGAGGAGCCGCTTTGCGACGCAAGCACTAAACCCAGGCGACTCTCCACCAAAGGGCGGGGAATTAAGGTCCTCGCCCTTTGGCAATTCCGGTTAGACAATAGTCAAGCGGAGCTGATCGCTATTCTGCATTGGTTTACCTCCTTGACTGCATCTCCCGTTATTGGTAAGCTCAGAGCTGGGGCGTAGTACGCCCATGCATCGGATGGTAGTGTTTCTGCATGGATAGGCTAGCAGCATTACTTTTCGTCGCAGTACTCCTGCTGGAAACTAAAACCCTCGCCGAGGAGTTTCTGATCGGTTACTGGTGCGGACCAAGCGAGGCAAGCCCCGAAAAGGTCGCCCAAGCCGCAGAGGCAGGGTTTAACTTGATAATGTTCGGCAGCAGCATTGAGCAAAACAAGAGAGCTCTTGACCTGTGCCTTGAACGCGGCCTCAAGGCAATCTTGATAGACGATAGAGTCGTTAACATGCATCCGATGCAACGTAACTACTCGGCTGTCCTGGATGGACTGATCGAAGATTATAGTGCCCATCCTGCACTGTGGGGCTACTACGTCAAGGATGAGCCGAACGCGTCCGAATTTCGAAGGTTGGCTGCGACGAGCAAGTACCTTGCGAAGAAAGATCCAAGGCATATTGCATTCATCAATCTCTTTCCGACTTATGCCACTAGTAAGCAGCTTGGGAAACCCACTTATGAGCAATACGTAGACGAATTTTGTAAAACGGTACGGCCAAAGATCATCAGCTTCGACCACTACGCGCTACTGTCAACAGGTGAAAGACCGGATTATTTCGAAAACCTGGAGATAATTCGTAGGCAGTCCATAAAGCATGTGACTCCATTCATCTACACGCTGCTTTCGGTCCCGCATGGGCCGTACAGAGACCCGTCGGAGGCGGATCTGCGCTGGCAGTCTAACACAGCCTTAGCTTATGGAGCCCGCGGCCTAATGTACTTCACCTACGAAACTCCTAGTGACCACTCACTGCAATACGGCGACGCCATCATTGGCAAAGATGGCAAACCGACAGCCAAATATGAACAGGTGCGGAAGATCAACTACGAGCTTCAGAAGCTCGCGCCGACATTAATGCGGCTCAAGTCTGTGGCAGTATACCACACTGGCGATACCCCACAAGGTACTAAGCCGCTACCTGAGAAAGGCTTGATAAGCAGGATTGCCGGCGGTGAATTTGTTATAGGGCAGTTTGACTCAGACAACGGTCAGAAATATGCAATGTTGGTGAATCGCAATCCTCGGCGCACAACAACAGCAAAGGTCTACTTTTCTCAGAAGGTACGTTTGTGGGAAGTAAGCCGATTGACTGGGAGGCTCCTCGCTGTAGCGGTGTACGATGATGGTCCCGGATCAATATGGCGTACGACTTTTGGTCCTGGTGAGGGAAGGCTTCTTCTAATTGACACGCCTCAGAACCTGCCGATCCTGTATTGGAATGACCTGCCCAAATTCCGTCCGCGCGTTATGCTGAACCCCTCGTGCCAATTCGACAACGTAATTAGAGGACCCGGTGGAGAAGAACTGTACAACGAGGGACTGAACATGTACGATATCGCCGTTAAAGTGCGCGACGAACTGCTGATGGACGGAAGAATAGAGGTATTCATAAGTCGCGAATCTCGGGAACAACTCGTAAGCCTGCGCTATGAGACTGAGCTCACTAAAAGCCTCAACTGTGACGCCCTTGTGTCGCTGCACTCGGATGCAACCGGCGACGGGACACCCGGCGGTGGAACGTGGACATTTTATGCTGATGAAGGCGAAGGAAAACACCTAGCTGAATGCGTCCAAAAGTCATTGCTGGAAGCGATAAAGTCTTTCTATCCCGAAGTTCAGTTCAGAGGTGTAAGGACGCACTGGTACAGACTCTGGGTCTTGTGGGAATCGGGATGTCCTGCGTCGCTTACGGAGGTGCTTTTCCACACAAACCCTAAAGAGCGAGAAATGCTTAAGAACCCCCAGTTGCAGCAAACAATGGCCAAAGCTATAGCCAAAGGGATACTCAACTATTTCGGTCTACCATAGCTTGAAAAAGCAATATAATTGTGTCCTTAACAGCTATGGGTCGAACGTATAGAGTGATTTGGGGTTTCGCTTTACAATTCATGGATGGGAGGCAGGCAAAATGCGGTTTTTTGCCGCTGTGTGGCTCGTATTCGGGAGTTGGGCAAGTTCGGTTTGGTGTGCAGGACTTGCCGATTGTGCTGGAGTGATACGGGTATTTGGAGACACTGGAAGCTGGATGAGTATGTCCTTCGTGGTTGGGGATGGCAGTTGGGTTATTGCGACAGCTGACGCAGTAGTCGAAAAAATCGGCCCCGAAACGGAGCAGACTATCCGTTTCCCCATATTTATTTCAGCGTACACAGGTCAGGCATGGCAATGTGAGGTTGCGGCACTCGACAGAGAGCTTAATATCGCTTTGCTAAAGTTGCCGATAAAGGGCTTGCCTGCCGCACCTCTCGCGCAAGCTACAGAATTCGGAAAAGTTCCTGTAGCTACAGCAGGACAAGTTATGAGCGGTGAGCCGTACGGTAGCAAGTGGCCCACGGAAATCTACGGGATAGCCCGAGAGAAAAGGGGCGAGAGTTACGTGCTCAGTGTTGGTGAATGGCAGGCGGACAAAGCTGTCATAACCGAGATCGGCAAATGGAAATGGCTGTTTCTGAGTGATCTGAAGCCCAACACGCCGATTCCAAACGGATCTATGGTCGCCCGCGGATCGAACGTTGTGGGAGTGTTTCTTAACAAGCTGACAATAGGATCCGGCGATCAACGAACCACATTCGGTCGCTGTTCTATTTCAGCTCAGATAGCACGGTATCTAAGCGATCACGGCGTGGATACGTCAATGCTCTACAATCCGCCTGCTGCGACAGTCAAGAAAAAAGAGGACGCGAACGACGCTTTCCAACTGAGAGCTGCAATATATACTCAGATAGCAGCCGGTCGTCCTTCTGCTGCGTTGGAAAAAGCCCAGTCGCTCGTAAAACTTAGACCGGATGAAGCCGACGCTCATTTGCTGCTGGGGATTGCTCTGGTTGGAGCAGGCAAGCTGGACGAAGCGCTGAAGGCCTTTGCTGAGGCCGAGAGAATTGACCCCGACTTACCCACATTGCGGACAAACAAAGCACTGGCTTTGATCGGGCTCAAGAAACTTGCGGAAGCCGAAGCCGAACTCTTAAAGGCTGTCGAAAAGACACCAAACGACGTGAGAGCCGTTGCAGCACTTGCAGACTTCTACTTGGGCGACGAGAAAACGTATGAAAAAGCCCGCACATATGTTAAAAAGGCTCAGGCAATGGCCCCCACTAGTCCTGTGATTAAGCTTCTGGCAGCGCGTGCAGAAAAGAGGCTGAAGAACTACCAGGCAGCGTTGGATCTAATAAAGCAAGCTCTAAAAATTGCGCCATCTTGGCCCGAAGCCTATTTCGCTTTGGGCACAACTCTAGAGGAAAGCGGCGCAAAGGGCGAAGCTGAGAGTGCTTATCGAAAACTGGTAGAACTGCAGCCCAGGGATCCGAGCGCCCTAATCACACTCTCGTCTTTCCTTATTGACCAGGGCAAACACAGCGAGGCTCGCGACCTGATTTCAAAAGCCCGCGAGCTCAACCCACCTCAACCAATTTTAGAAGCCATCAAAGCACTGGAGGAATCTCTAGCAAAGAAAGGATTTGACGAAAACAAACAGGACAACAAGTAGCGAGAGGTTCTTTTCAGCCTACTCGTAGCTTTTTATGGTTGCCAATTCCCGAGGCAAATGTACCTCAGGTGGCTCCCAGTTTATCCATTCTCCACTGAGGAACCCTCTGTAGTCTATACTCTTCAGCAACTCCACAACTCGGCGGTGGTCTATGTCCCCTTGCCCAATTGGAACTAGACCTGCCTGATTACCGTCGTGTATGTGCAGGTGTTTAATCCATGTCCTCAGAGTATAGAAGGCGCTGTCAATACTGACACCTGCCCTCTTGACCGGATGCATCACGTCCCAGTTTGCAGCTATCGCCGAATGGTTCACCCTGGTAAGCACGGCCGCCACGTGAGCGGGGTCGCACCAATCATCATGGGTTTCCAAACACACGACAACTCCCCGCTCAGCTGCGTGGTCCGCAACCTCTCGCAAGGAGTCTGCCACAAGATCTATAGCCTGATCCCGCGTTAGGCCTTCTGGAATACGCCCGCCGAAAACCCGGATAACAGGAGCCCCGACATCTCCTGCCAAATCAATGCGCTCGTGTGTTTGCTTGATCATTTCCTGGGTCTGTTCAGGGTCGGAGTATCTTATTGACGTTGCAATGCAAGCGATATCAACACCTTTGCGCTGAGAAAGATCTCGAATTTGACGGCGCTCATTTTGCGTAGCACCTACCTCGACGCCGTGAGCGTGGTTTGAATCCAGGCGGGGCTCAACGCCATCATATCCATATGCGATGGCCACGTCGAGCATTTGTTCAAAAGACAGGGTTGGTGTCGAAAAGCTCATAAATGCGTATTTCATAGCGAAATGATAGCATACACTGAGCCGTCGAGTATACATGCAAGCATGACCGCTGTACTAGCCGGTGCACCACGTACCGTACCTGGGAGCAATCGCTAACCTTGACCAAGGGCAATCAGCAGGTGTATAATCCCGCGGAATTGAACTCGAGACCAATGTCGGACAAACGACCCCTCCAGTTTGAAATTCTCGCAACGGACTCTACCACTGATGCACGCAGAGGCAAACTGTATCTTGCGCACGGTACAGTTGATACACCTGTGTTCATGCCCGTCGGGACTCAGGGCACGGTGAAGGCAACAAGTCAAGAAGAACTTGTGGAGATGGGATACCAGATCATTCTGGGAAACACTTACCACCTTTACCTACGTCCTGGCGCAGACCTAATCGCCGAAGCGGGAGGATTACACAACTTCATCAACTGGCGGCGGCCGATATTGACCGACTCAGGCGGTTTCCAAGTTTTCAGCCTCGAACACATCCGCAATATAGGTCAAGACGGTGTAATATTTCGGTCGTATGTTGACGGTTCCTATCACGAATTCACCCCTGAAAAGGTGATGCAGGTGCAGAGTGCTCTTGGAGCAGACATTGTGATGGCTTTCGACGAGTGCGCTCCGTATCCCTGCGATCATGAATATGCTCGAGAGGCTATGGAGCGCACTCATAAATGGGCAGAAAGGTCTTTGGCTGCTAGAGATCCGAGGCAGGCTTTCTTCGGTATCGTCCAGGGTAGCACCTATCCGGACCTGCGAGCAGAGAGTGCGCGGTTCATTTCATCTCTTGATACCGATGGAATCGCAATAGGCGGGGTGTCGGTAGGTGAAGGCAAAGAATTAATGATGAAGGCTATCGAGTGGACAATACCCTACCTGCCGAAAGAAAAACCGCGTTATTTAATGGGCGTAGGTACTCCTGAGGACATACTTGACGCTGTGACAAAAGGCATAGACATGTTCGATTGCGTGTTACCTACGCGATTGGGTCGCAGCGGATCGCTCTACACAAGTCGGGGGCGCGTGAATATCAAAAACGCTCGTTTTACCCGTCAGTTTGCCCCAGTGGACCCGGAATGTGAGTGCTGGTGTTGTAGAAACTACACAGCAGCCTATCTGCGTCACCTATATATGTGCGACGAGATACTGGCGGCACGACTTGCCACTTATCACAACTTGTATTTTTATGCCTGGCTTATGGAAAGAATACGTAACGCTATAAGCGAGGGAAGATTTGCCTCATTCGCAACCGAATTTCTCGCAAAATACAAATCGCAGTTACCAGAAGAGGCGGAGCTTGGCACCGAGAATGAGACTCGTCGGGAGAACGATAATGAACCCAGAAGAAAACATAGTTACGCTGGAACACGTAAGACGCAACCACAAGGTTAAGACGTTCCTGGAAGCAGCAAATGAACAGTTGAACGCCCTCGGTTACACCGAGCATGGCTTCAGGCACGCAGGGATAGTCGCTGAGAACGCCCGTAAGATCATTGAAAGCTTGGGCCAAGACAGCAGGACCGCTGAGCTAGCCGCGATAGCAGGCTACCTCCACGATATAGGAAACTCCATCAACCGCAACGGACACTGTGAAACAGCTGGAATCATGGCCTATGTGATTCTGAATGAGTTGGGGATGCCCGCACACGAGATAGCTGTAATAATCGGCGCGATTGGCAACCACGAGGAGGAGATAGGTGCGCCAACCAGTGCCGTGGCTGCTGCGCTAATACTCGCGGACAAATCTGATGTGCATCACTCGCGTGTGCAGAATCAGAACCCGCTTACGTTCGATATCCACGACCGGGTCAATTTTTCTGTGCAGCGTTCGCAGTTGCGCGTCGATAATGAAAACCGCTCCATAAACCTCGAGCTCGAGACTGACGAGCGTTACTCTTCAGTGATGGACTACTTCGAGATCTTCCTGTCGCGAATGCTTATGTGCCGTAGAGCAGCCGATTTTTTCGGCTACAGCTTCAAGCTCATCATAAACGGTATCGAGATGTAAGGACGGCCACCTAGTCAGGATCATAGGCAACCGCCCTGGTCTATAATATAATAAGTCATCTGGTATCTAGTTTGTAATCGTTATCGTCTTCGCACCCTTGGGTACCGCTATGCGCTTGCCGTTTACGATTACACTCTTCGCACCAAGAACAGTAATCCTTAGACCCTTCGCCGATCCGTCAGTATCGACACGGAGGACATCCTTGACCAGTCTGACGCTGAGAGCTTTGATTGGAAGCGGCGACACAGCTAATACAGTCGACCCAAGGGAAACCGACCTTCCTTGGTACCAAGCAAAGGCAGTAACTTTTCCAGTCTTCGGCTCAGTCCTAATGAGCCCAGCCTCGCCTTCTAACTCTACCTCGGCTTGTGGAACAGTAGCTCGGCCGTCTGTTCCACCAAAGACCACATAGTCGGTTGATTGTGGAGTCTTTATTTCTACTGCGCGAGATGAATCTGTGGCTGTTGCAAGTTGTCTAGCTTTTGCATCGAACAGTTTCGTTGCAGGATAGGGATACAAGACGGTCAGGAATGACTGCGGAAGCGAACCCTGTTTTTCGTACACAGCAACAGGTGCTTTCACGCACTTCTCCCAATTCACTGCGTAGAGACCTTCTGAGACGCTCACCTGGACCGCGCCGTCCAAGGTCAGTGGCATTACGGCTATGTTTCCACCGCTCTTGTTCGTGGTTCTCACGACTCCTGAGTTGTGATCGACATCCAGTGTACCCGGAGCAAAATGCCAATGCTGAATGGATTTGTGCTCGCCACTACCTGTAACATCGTCAGCAATGACCCAGTAGTGGGGTTTCACAAACACTATTCTTCGGCGGTGTCGAATTCCTGGCAAATCTTTGTACCCGGGAGATGTCCCGTCAAAATAGTCAAAACCTGATAGTGCCGCCCACTTGTTCTCACCGTTGCCAGGCAATATGTCGGCCCCGTCGACACTCACGGTACTGTGAGAAGTAGTCTTGACAAGTTCAGTGCACTCAGGCGTCCCATAGGTGTAGACACCCATGTCGGGCAACAAATCCGAACCATAAGCCTGGACTATTACACTGAGTTGGTCGTGATGGTAATGCGACTGTGAAAAACCGTTTCGAGTAGCTAGATACAGAGCCAAAGGATCCCAGCCGCTGCGCATAATGAAATACCCGGCCTCCATAAACGCAATGGAGTCGTGCGCAGGTTTGACACCTCTCTTACCCCTCGTGCCCACCCAAATCATGTCCTGTCGGTTGAAATACTCACCACCGCGGAGTATTTGAGCAGTCTGGTCTATTGGCCGGTTCGTATCGCCCCAGACAGGCAGCGTCCAGTCAGGCTGGGTGGAATACATAGAATAGTTGAACATTGCTTCGAGTCGTTTCATATGCTCCTCAGGCACTTTGAGGCCCATTTTCTTGGCTCGAGTGATAGTGTCGAAGAACATACCTAGGCTGAAACTGTGATACCCAGTCGTAGCTTCTCGCAAAGCGCCGTCCGGAAAAGTATTGTCTATCAGGTTCTGTTTGATGCCTTCGAAGCCCATCGCAAACCACTGCTTGGACTTCTTGAATTCCGGGTATTTCATTCCCAAACTGAAAAGCGAGGTAGTGTTCTGCGTAGTCCAATTTCCACCTGCTTCCATCCGCTCCAGGCAGTTTGCCATATCGGCCATGTTTGCCCACCAGGCGATGCGAACGTCTTGAGTGAAAAGTGGCGACTTGCGGAAGCGGTTGTAAAATGTTTCATGGTGCAGTCTAGCTGCTATAGATATCGAATCCCACAGGCTGCCTGATATGCCGGCGGGAATGGTAGGTCTGATCTTACCTTCGCCTTTGATAACGCCAGACTTAAGTGGACTAGGATAGTTCCGAAATAGTGAAATAAGCATATCATTCCAAGCACGAGCATACTTTGGGTCACCTGTAGCAGAATAAGCCCAGGCAAGAGGTTTCATCAGACCGGTACGGGTAAGCCCTACTCCGCCCAGTGTTGGCCAAGTTGCGTGATAGTTCCAGTTCGGACCAAGATCAACAATTGTGCCGTCTTGAGCTGGCCACTTTTGCTCAACCACTAGATCTGCTTCCCGCTTGTCGAAACCCGGGGGCGTACGCCGCCCAGGAATTGCATCTTCCTCAGGAAAAATGTCCCTTCGGCTCTCCATATGGTTCAAAAATTCACGGCAAGCCGCATCCCAGTCCTTTGCAGCAACCGCCGCCTTGACTTTGGCAAGACCAGGAAGATCAAGATCGAAGTTGGAGAAAAACTCTTCAAACTGCGCATCGCGATCGACGGGTTTCTTGACATACGTCTCGAACCATATGTCTCGATCCATGGGTTCTCCGCCTACGTAGGCTTGTCCCGACTCATAAGGCCGGTCATGTCGAGCAAGAAGTATACCGTGTATAGTCCCGTCGCCGCCTTCTACAGTGACCTCAAAGTAATACTGGCGGTTCGGCTGCACGTCCGCTTCAACGGAAAACATTAGTATGCGGCCGTTCCAACGTCTGCGCTCATAAGGTATGGAAAAGCTGCCTAGCCTCTGCTGCTTCTTGGGACTATCCCACAGCGTCACAACCAACTCCTCGCCTGGCTGCCAACTCTCGTGCTCATAAGCGACATTAAGTGCAATCCGGCAGATGCGTACCGTCTTCTCTCCTGTAATAAAGGTTTGCCCAAGTGGCTTGTCATGAGTTACAGTCGCATAATCATCGCCGCTCCGGACAAGCGATTGATCCATGTACATTGTATTGAGAATGTCGTCCAAAATCGGCCCCCCAATGGCACCACTGACAATCAGGACAAAAACGAGTAGTGTAAAGAAGATGCGCATCGATTTCCTCCTACCGACTTCTGCACGTTCCTAAACAAACGAATTATATTTATCATTATGGATATCCTGCGTGGTGGATTATTCAATTATACCAAAACTACACTTTTGTATGACGCCGATTGCGGGCTTCTCGCTCCTGATTAACAATACCCCTTCTAAACCGGTGAGAACGACAATGACCAACAACAGTCGTTCACGTTGCGATATAATACTCTCGTGAATTTCGATCTGCCATCCGACTTCCACCCGATAATAGCTACGTGGTTTCGCAGCCGATTCGCTGAGCCAACGGAACCCCAAAAGCGGGGCTGGCCCCTGATAATTCAGCGAAAGCACACACTAATACTTGCTCCTACTGGTTCAGGAAAGACTCTGGCAGCATTTCTCGCGGCCATCAACCGCGTTCTTATCGATCTTGAGCAACATGCAGCACCAGAACATGGCGTGGAGATACTATACGTGTCTCCGCTGAAAGCCCTCGGCTACGATATCGAGCGTAACTTGAACTTGCCCCTGTCGGAAATGCGAGATACGGCAGCGCGAATGGGCCTCTCGATGCCTGAAATCAACGTAGCAGTAAGAACAGGAGACACACCATATGAAGAAAGAAGACGAATGGTTAAGAAGCCGCCTAACATACTAATTACCACTCCGGAATCTCTTCACATAATTCTAACGTCTTCCGCGCGCTCCATTCTGCAGACTGTCCGATATATTATCGTGGATGAAATCCACTCACTAAGCCCCAATAAGCGCGGCGTGTTTCTTTCGGTACTGATCGAACGGCTTGAAAACTATTGTTCAGCTTCTCCTGTCCGAATAGGTCTTTCTGCAACGCAAAAGCCGCTCGAGGAAACAGCGCGCTTCCTCGGCGGATTCAATGACCTGGGCGAGCCAAGATACGTAGAAATTGTCGACGCTGGAATTGGCAGACAGATAGACCTCAAAGTGATATGCCCATGCGACGATCTTAGGCATCCCGACACAGGTTCTGTCTGGCCATCGATCTGCCAAACGCTGCTCCAGGAGATTCGTGCACACAAGTCGACGATCATTTTTGCAAACACCCGGCGCGTAGTCGAGCGGCTCACGATGGGTATTAACGAACTTGCCAGCGAAGAACTCGTCAAACCACATCACGGCAGCGTTTCGCCTGAAATCCGACACAAAACCGAAGAGGCGCTCAAAGCGGGCGAGCTGCGAGGCGTGGTTGCAACGGGCACACTGGAATTAGGCATTGACATGGGAGCAGTGGACCTCGTTTGTCAAGTCGAATCCCCAAAGGAGGTTTCTCGCGGTTTGCAGCGTGTCGGTAGGGCAGGTCACGCGTATAAAGGAACCAGTAAGGGGATAATCGTCCCCAAGACCTGCTCAGATTTAGCCGAATCAGCTGCGCTAGCTTCCGCAATGATGGAAGCTGATATCGAGTACACAAAAGTGCCGAGAAACTGCCTCGACATTTTGGCACAACAGATCGTGGCAATGGCATCAGTGGATGGCACGACGGCAAGCGAAGTATTTAGGACCATCCGGCGAACCTATGCGTTCCACGAACTTACTGAGGAAGCCTTTAACATAACGCTGCAACTCGTTTCTGGAAGATACCCCTCAAGACTGTTCCGCGAACTGAGACCTAGGGTATCGCTGGACAGGGTCACGGGCCGAATCTCCCCGCTTCCTGGAACGCAGCGTTTGGTCATAACCAACGGCGGTGCAATTCCGGACACTGGCGAATATCCGGTGTATCTAGAAGGCACAGACGTCAAGTTGGGAGAACTCGACGAAGAATTCATATATGAGTCCCGTGAGGGAGATGTCTTTTCTCTGGGAACCAACAACTGGAAGATTGTGAAAATTGACGCTGACCGTGTCTGGGTCACATTCGCAAAATCGCGGCAGGCGAGGATGCCTTTCTGGCGAGGTGAAAGCGTGCCGCGGTCTGCATTAGTCGGTCAACGAATGGGCGCTTTGTTTCGATCAATCGAAGAGCACCCAGAGAATCCTGAACAATGGCTAGAAAACTCTTTTTGCCTGGACAGGCGTGCCGCGAAAAACCTATCCGCGTTCATTAGTGCACAGATGGGAAGTTCGAGTTCACCCGGGCTGCCTACAGACCGCCGCATAGTCTTAGAAACATTCAAAGACGAGATCGGATGCCCGCGCCTCGCGGTATTGAGCGTTTTTGGCGGCAGGGTACACCAAGCTCTTAGAATTGCATTCGGTGCTTTGATAAAGCGCCAAACCGGTGTGGAACCGGAAAGCGTATCTGGAGACAACGGCGTACTTTTTCGATTGCCGGATTGCGAAATTCCGCCCATAGATCGACTGTTCTATGAATTGACGCCAGAGAGAGCGGAACAACTAATTTTAGAAGACCTGCCCAACACTGCCCTTTTCGGTTTGAGATTTAGGCAAAACGCCGCGCGTGCGCTTTTGCTGCCCACTGGACGACCTGGGAAACGGACTCCACTTTGGCTCCAGAGACTCAAAGCCAAGGACTTACTAGCTGTAGCCCGAACGCTCGACAGATTTCCCATAGTGGTTGAAACTTATCGCGAATGTCTTCAAGACTATTTGCAGGTCGAGAAATTATACGAGATCTTGACAAGAGTACAGCGCGGTGAGATTGAGCTCAGCTTAGTCGAACGCCAAACGCCTTCAGCTTTCGCATCCACTATGCTTCTCGACTTCCAAGCAATATACCAGTACGAGTGGGACGAACCGAAATGTGCAACATCTAAACTGCCCTCGAGCGGAGAACTGGGATTAATCTCAGATTTGGCAAAAGGAAGAGTCGATCGAAAACTTGATGAGCAAGCAATCGAAGAGCTGGACAACCGATTTCTTGGCACCGGTTCGCAGGTTAGGGTAAGGACAGCTGAGGAGCTTTATGAACTAGTCCGGCGGCTTGGAGACATACCTGAGGACAAACTAGATAAATTAGCAGCGGATAACCATATCTTAGAACCCCTTTTCAACGAGGGAAGATTGATCCGTCTAGCCTTGCCGAAAGCCAAGCCGGCGAACCGTATTGTTGCGGACGAACAGTTGGAGGAATACATGCGTCTGGCGGCCGGTGAAGCATCTACCGCTGACGTTAAAGAACTGCTAGAAAGGCATATCGCAAACAGAGCGGCAGTGGTGCCGCAACAAATAGCCGCGTATTACGGAGTTCCAGAGGACACCGTGCAACAGGTTATAGACGAGATGACGCTCCGAGGAGAGCTCGTCGAAATACAACCTGAACCTGAGACTGACCTTCGTCGCTGGATGAGCCCAAATAATCTAGAGCTCGTCTACCGCCGTTCGCTTGCTGTAGCCAAGTCGCACGCCAAACTCGTTCCACCGAAATTCTTCTCAGACTTTCTGACTCGTTGGCAGCATTTGCATCCCTCCACAACACTAGAAGAACGAGAAGGAGTCCGGACAGTCCTATTACAGCTCGAAGGAGTGTGGGCGCCTATTTCGATATGGCTGCCAGATATTATGAGTAGAAGAGTTAGGAATTTCAAGCCAGAATATATTGACAATCTATGCCTTTCTGCAGAGTTTCTATGGGTTGCCAGATCGCCGAATCCTGACAAAACCGGCGACGTCTTGTTCCTGACTAGACGAGAATTCGGCGCGCTGTATCCTTGGGTTTTGGAATCCAACAAAAAGCCAAAACTCTCTTCCGAAGCCCAACTGGTCCTTGAATGTCTAGAGCGACGGGGAGCATTATTCCTAATGGAAATCGTACTCGAAACGGGACTCGACTCGCGCGCGGTCCAGCGCGCCCTTTGGGAGCTCGTATTAAGCGGCGAAGTGACTTATGATTATTTCGGAATACTGCACGCGGGCAGACCTCCTGCGGTTTCAGCCGAGGTCGACCTAAACGCTCGGTATGACAAACGAGCGTTCTATCGCACTCGTTCTCGAATAGCTCGAACGTTCGTTAACCCACCCCAGCCCATACCGGGCAGATGGACTCTCCTTAGGTCGATACCCCATCAGGAACTCGACGAAGATCAAAGCGCAGAGATCTGCGCAAGGATTTTACTGCAACGATATGGCATAGTGTCTAGAGAACTCGTGCAAAGGCCGGGGGAAATCAGAGTACCTTGGTCACGGCTGTATCGCGCATATCAAAGGATGGAATTCGCTGGTGAAATAGAGCGAGGATATTTTGTAGAAGGGCTATCTGGAGCCCAATTTGCACTTCCTGAAGCGATCAATGAGCTAAAACGGGTGACTGCAAATTTGGAATCAGCAGACCTATCCAGACATCAACCTACAGCAGTTCTTATCAACGCCTGTGATCCTGCTTGCCTTTTCTCGACATCAGGACCGTTCGACATAGGATTCGAAAGGCTGAACCGTATACATTCGAACTACGCAGTCCTACTAGACGGGAATCCTGTAGTAACTGTCGAGCTTGGATCCGGTATCATAAACGTAAAGCCAAACCTTCAGCAGAACTATCTTGAAACTGCCCTGCAATCGCTTGTGCATCTCGTGGACAGTCCATGGCCCATCAGATCCTATCGCAAAGTCGAACTGACGCGACTGGGTGAGGAGCCTATTCTTGGCAGTCCTATCGAGCCGATTCTCAGATCTATAGGTTTCGAGAGGGAGCTACGTAGTCTTACTTTGCGCAGCTTGATCTGAACTTCCGAAGCAACGAATACCGCCAGCAGTCAAGATATGCCATCTTTGAAACTTCAACTGCCTTTTGCTGTATCGCCCACAACTTGCCTAGGCAGCTGACAAACTACTTGGAGATTCGTCCCATCTTCGGGTGGATGGTCATTCTTCTTCGTGCTCTACAGAACCAACCTTAAGCTCGATATCTTCTCTGTTCTCGATCCGTTCTATCTGGCCGTCGCGTATCCAGACGATGCGATCAGAGATATCGATCATTTTGAGATCGTGCGTTGCCGAAATGACCGTCACGCCCTGCTCTTTATTGAGCCTGCGCAGGAGTTCAATGATCTCCTTCCCCGTCTTAAGATCAAGGTTTCCAGTCGGCTCATCGGCGAGTATTATTGCAGGATTATTCGCAAGAGCCCGAGCGCACGCAACTCGCTGCTGCTGACCACCCGATAATTCGGTCGGCTTGTGATGCAGTCGATCGCCCAGACCAACTATCTTCAGTAACTCAATACCACGCTCCACAGCTTCATCTTGCGGAACTCCTGCGAAAATCATAGGCAAGACGACGTTTTCGAGGGCCGTCATTACTGGGATCAAGTTGAACGTCTGGAATATATAGCCTATGGTGCGGCATCTCAGGTAGGCAAGTTCTTGGGCATCCAATTGAGCCATATCCACATCGTTAATGAACACCGTGCCGGAGGTGGGCTTGTCCAGACCTCCGACCATGTTAAACAGTGTTGACTTGCCAGAACCAGACGGACCCATAATAGATACGTACTCTCCTCTATAAATATCAAGCTGGATGCCCTTTAGCGCTTGCAGAACCGTATCTCCCATCACGAACTCTTTGTATAGGTCTTTACACCGCACCACGTATTCACGCTTTTCGTTCGCCATTGTTTGGTTTCACCTCTCTACACGGGAGAATCTTAATAGGTTTTTATTGTCTAACCATCGGGCAAATTATATCTCAGACCGTAAAGCCATAGCAGGCGGCATATCCGCCGCTCGCTTGGCAGGTGCTATCGTCGCAATAATAGTCAAAAGCATGCCAATGACTACTGCCTCGATAAACGTCAGCAGAACGGCCTTCGCTTCCAAATTGCGGATAACATCCCAACCGGTGGTTGACACGGCAACGATAACCATAAGAATGAAACCGGTCAGCCAGCCCAGAATTGATGCAGCGCCGCCCATCATCCCAGACTCCAGCATAAACAGCTCAACTACAAACTTATCCAAAGCCCCCAAGCATTTCATTGTGCCGATTTCCTTGAAACGCTCGGTTACCGACATAAGCATACTGTTTGTTATACCAACTGTGCAAACTAATAAGGACATAACCACCAACCATATCATCCGATAGCGCGCATTGCGATCTGGGACATAGATGTTGTCGCCGTCAACAAGTTTGACATTGCCAGCATCCTGCCCGTAACGCGAGAAATCAACTTTTATCTTTCGGTCTTTGTTGACAATCATCACGTTCGTACGGTCGGCCTCTTTCGCCAACTGTTTCGCGTCAGCCAGCACATCGTTCAGAGTTCTTGCATGAGAACGAGCAATTACAGCAACAGCTGATTTGGAAACAGCCTTGAATATCGAGTTGCGCTCTGCTCTGCGCTTCCACTTCTTTACCTGATCCGGGTACGTCTTGATCAAGTCATTGAGCGCGCTGGGCTTGAAAGTATTTCCCTGCCCTGCCAACCTTTTCGCTACTGTTTCAGGGACGCCTTGCCTGATAGCGTCTTTAATAGTGACGTCCTGGTCCAACGCAGCGCTCGCGAAGAGTGTATTAACCCACTCCGGTTGCTGCCTGATAATTTCAGCCAGATCACTGCCCTTGAAGGTCGCCTTCTCACCAGGAGTTCTGCGCTTTTTTCCCTCTGGAACACCGTATTTCACCGCGTCCGAAAGTTTTACCCTTGGATCGGCAGCAGCTGCCATGTAGAAATCGAGTTCCGCCTTGAGCGCGCGAACTTCCTTGCTATCTGAACTTGGCCCTTCTTCTTCCAGCATTCTTTCCAGGTCCTTCCTCACGTCTGCCACTATTGCTAGGTTGCGCGCAGTGAACTTTGGCACCCCGCGTTTCAACGCTTCTCGAATTCTTATATCCGCGTCTGAGGCGACACTTACGTAGAAAGCCAGGTCGTCCTTGATCTTGGAGAGGTCGCGCCACTCTTGCTCCAAACGCTTGAGTTTCTTCTCAGCACGCTCAGCGTTTATTGCACCCTGAACTATATCTCTTAGGTTGAACTTGCCATCGACGGCAACTCGCTCCAGAACTTCTTTTGGAATACCTGCTTTAAGACCCTCATCAATCGACGCAGGGGTCCACACGTCATAGTCGCCAGGCCCATTGACCTGTCCGCTAACCCTAACAAATCCTGCGTCAACTCTCTCAGGAATCGGCCATTGCAACAGGGACTGTGTTAGTACGACAGTCAGGAACGCGATTCCCAAGAAAATGCCAGCGGCCGTTATCATTGAACGCCAGAACCTTATCTTTAAGCTCTTGAGACTGATTTCAAGAGCGCGCTTGAATGGCAGTTGGGTCTGACGACCGATCGCTGCCTTACTACTTTCGTTTGGCACCTTTGCTACCTCCTAAGGACATGAGGCCTATATAGTTACGTTTAGCAAGGGTTTGAAGGAACATCGTAACTGACGCTTCCGCTTCTCTACGGGTCAACTTGTAGCTTCTCGATATGGACTCAACAATCGAGTTTATGCTTCGCTCTCCATTGCACAGCTCCCAAACTGCAGCGCCAACCTCATCCAGAGCCACACGACGCCTTTCCGGCACGTTGCGCAGAAAGCGCTTTACTAAGCGCGCCACGCAATCGTCGCGCATAGGTATACTCAGGTGGATCTCCTTACCACGACGCTCCCACTCTATCAGAGGGTTGCGCACTGGCACAACTGCAAGCGCCTGCTTGCGGTCTATCTTAGGCTTGGCTCCCAAAAAGGGGATGAATCTTGATATCGAGTTACTCAGTCGGCTCATTTCTATTTATGACATCGTATCAAGTCGCGCACGCGTTCCGCGATATTTTCACCTTTGTCGTGAGTGGCTCTCACACTGTAAAGCCTGTTGCTCTCCGTGCAATGCCAAGCATATCCCGTAAGAAATCTGGGATTGGTGTATAGAGTGAGTGAGTATGCCACAGACTTGACCGCCTGTCTGATGCCCGCTGCTTGTCCCCAAACCCGCAGTCCAGGATGACCTGAAATATCTATTTGCTCAAAGTCGGTTCTGAACCCTTTCACGTCAGGAAGAACGTCTTTTCGGTACCAATCCATTAGCGAATAGTCGGCCACAATTGTATTTGCCAGCCCCCACCGCTCGACGACCAACTGCTTCGCACGATTTTTAAACGCTAACTTGATATATCCAGACATCAAAGTGTGTCTGTCGAGAACGTAACTAGCTGGAACCGCGAATTCAAAACCGTAAAGTGCCCAGGCGATAAGGTTGTCGCTTCGATGATCGCGCATCGACCTAAGAATGCTCTGAGCGGTATCAGACAAATCCTCCTCGGGCGGATAGATCACCTGTGCGATCAACACCCGGTCGCACTTTTGACAGTAGGTCAATCTGCCTTCGCCGATGCGATCCGCCTTCCACCAAAAGGTTACAGAATCTCCTTCGTTCTTGATCTTGCTTGTTACCTTTGTGCCCTGCTTCCGACAGCTCTTATCTAGATTAGCCAGAAGTTCCCGGCCTTTCGCTAACAGCTCAGGCGGTTTTCCTGATGCTGCCGACCACCTCATCTCCAAGACAGACTGCGCCGGGCTGTCTACTCGGAGATAACCTTTCTGAGCATCTCCGCTTACGCCGACCAAACTCCACTCTGCCGGTACTCGGACTGTCACGCCCTCCCAGGCAATTGTGCTCCAGGTCTCACGCATAGCCTTTTTTAAACATAATCCGGCTTTGCTGACGTTCATAACTCGAGACTACAACCTTACGTGCTCCGATGGTGTTGCTAAGAACCGACGCAACCGCTAGTGACCTTGGCAGAGCGGCTCAGAACGGAAGGTAGTTGACAGATTTGGTAACCAACGCCACCGCAACCCCAGTCATAGCAGTGAGACCAGTCCCACAACCAAAACCGGCAATCAGCACCGGTGCATACTGCGACCACTTAGCAGCCCCGAACCGCCGTCGGAAGTAGTATCTGCCTAAGAGAGCTCCAATGAACATAGGAATCTGATCCATAGGAGCCGCGCCTATTCCGCTCACAAAACCATAGAAAAACATTATCGGGAGCTTGAATACGCTTGCAATCGCGTAAAGCACCAGCGTTCCTATACCCGCTCCAACGATTACGGGAGGCCGAAGCGCTGAAAGGAGCCAGTTCTCAGTTATGCTCTTGCGGTTTGCCGTCCACCAGATAGACGCCATCGTTGCATTGACGGGCCACATCTTTTGCACGAACGGATACTGAGCTGATGGAATAGGACTGGTTTTCCAGAAAAAGCTCCAAAACGCGAAGCTCGCTGGCAGAATAACTACAAGCTTCAAAATCTCCGCCTTGACGATACTCGTGAACTTGGTACCCGTAAGCTCTATTTCCCTAAAGTGTTGGGCTTGAGCACCCACATCAATCATTGGAATAGTTGCGAACCAGATATCCGACTTTCGATACCCGCTTTTTATGATCGTTGCCTCTCGCAAATACGGGAAGGAAATTCCCCTACCAGTAAGGCCAACCAAACGCGCAGAAGTATAGGATATAAGCGGAGTGTAAATAAGCCCATAAAACAGCAATATCCAGACCGGAAATCCAGGAACGAGTGTGTGGGTGATGACAATTTGCATCATTACTGCAAAGAAGAAAACGCCAATGGAAAGCCAAATGTTCCAGTCGCCTCTACCCTCGGGCATTGTGCGCTTTAAGGTCGGCCTATCCGCATCCCGCATCGCTCTGACGGCGCCGACTCCGACAGTTACAAGACCAATGACTGCGATACCGAGGGCTGTCCCTATTGCAACAGAAAGCCAGAAGTCGATGGTGGTGGCCATCTGGGTCTGAAGGTAGGGAGTCCCATATGTCCAGTGCGGGAACATTCCCATGTGGTAAAGAATAGGATTGAGGAATATCCCGCATATAGTTGAGCTAATGAAGGATCCAAGAATGATTGGCCACGGGACCACAAAGCCCCATAGCATTACACCTATGTCTCCGGACAACGCAGACCATGCCGCCGGAAGGACATTTTCAGTGTTGGGCGTGAAATCGATAAACGGTATTGGTATAAGCTGAACAGGTTTACCGAATATTACACCTGTAACAATGGGTATGAAGACGTAAATAAACCCAAACAGTAAGCCCACTACCGAACCTGTCGAGAAGACCTGCCAGCGCCAAGACTCTTCTTTCGTTCCCGCTTCGGCCAGCGCCGTAGCACCAGCGGCCGCGATCGGAGCGAACGGGAATGGAAGCCGCTCGAGATCAGAAGTGATTCGGAAGAGGGCATATCCACCACCGATCCAGATCATTCTGCTGAGGATTTCGTTGGTAACAATGAGTATGATCGGCACTAGCCAAGACGTGCTTAGGAACGTGCGCTGCACAATCGCTGGGTCGTTTGCTCGCGGAGCGATCCACGTGGGGATTTCTTTTGCCAGCTCCCCTATCTGAGGACACTGCACTAAGTACTGGTGCCAAATAAGCGCGTGGAACCCGCTGTTGGCCGCACCGACCAAACCACCCGCGATATACAGAAGCATGTACAGCTCTTGCTTCTTGAGAGGTTGGAATGACCTGCGGGCGATTTCTGAGAAGAGCACAACCGTAACCCAGGCGGCCGCCGGACCTAGCCCCTGCCCCGCGACCAAACCCAGATACATTGCGCCGGGCATCATAATAAACCCGACGAAAAGAGACCCGATTACGGTCCGCAGGGTCAACCCATCTTCGAACTTTTGGTGCTTTATGTCTTCCCCAGATACTTGCTCTAGAACTTCTCTCGCTTGAACAATATCTTGACTTTCAGCCAACTGACTACCCGCCCCTTAGCAGTTATGGATTAGAAAATCGAGACATACTCTACGCCGGTGCAGGAGCTGTTTCACCAGCCTCCTCGGCGCGTGCTTGACTAAGATACCTCTCTCGATCGCTCGGCCGAAGTGTTCGCCAAATTAGGAACTGTTTCCTAAGCGTGTTCAGGAACCTTCTGTTAACCCGTTTCCAGTTGGATATGTCACCGCTCTCGCGTATTATGCGCACTTTCACCTCAAACACGTCCTCCATAGATGTGGGCAAAGTTTGCAAAATGACCGTTTGACTGACACCAAGATCAAACGGTGCAAGCCAAGTCTTGCAAGAAATTTGGTATGCCTTGCCATAGTCGGTATCGAAGGTTGTTGTCCGAACGTCCTGCGTTACGAAGTCGCCTATCGAGTACTCCTCGTAAGCCTGGAACCACTCGCGTAGGAAAACATTAACACCTAGCGCCTGCTCGCCCGTAACGGCAAACGGCAATACTATGTCCCAAGTATCTCCCACGGGATCAGGCACTTTCCAAGTGCGATCAACAGCAGGAGTAGCTACCTCCGAAGCTTTCCTTGCAGGATAGAGAGTGCTGAGGAGCACGACGGCCACAACAATAAGCGTACTAGTTACCGCGGACATTGAGGAGAAATTCAAATAAAGTCCGGGCAACCAGTTTGTCGCCATAAGCAACTTGCTTACGCCCTGTCCGATGACGTACCCAGCAACGGCTCCGAGATTGGCATAGACCATTGATTCCGCGATGAACAGAATTGCAATATGGTTCGGAGCAAGTCCGATGGCACTAAATATACCGATTTCCTTAACACGCTCATACACAGAACCAAGCATTGTGTTAAGAACTATCAAAGCAGCAATTAGAACAGGGATAAAGACATTCGAGAAGCCCTTGCTCGCACTTGCAGCAATCGAACTGTAGCGGTAGATATACCCACCGACTCCAGCGTACAGATTCAGTCCGAGTCTGGGCATCAGGGAATCTAGCTGCCTCTGGACCTCCTCGAAGGTGGCGAATTTTATTGCTATTGACCGCAAATCTCCGCCGAGACTCATAAGGGTCTCGAAAGGCACAATGAATGTGTTAGCAGGTTCGTGGTGAGTATATTCTCTGAAGCCGGCTTCAGCACCGGCCTGCTGTTGCTGACCCTGTTTCGACATCAGAATAAAATCGACAGGGGTAAGTGGTTCGTTGTCCAGATCCTTGATCCTCTTGAATACGTCGTTCTTAATTATGGCGATTACAGTATACTTGGCACCGGCAAACTCGACTTTTGCTTTCCCGACATCCGATGGCTTGATTCCAAGTTTTTCTGCAATCGTATCAGGAATGATAATGGAGTACGGATCGACGCGATCAGTCACACGTTTGCCATTCTTATATCCGAACCACTCGCCAGCCAGGAATATCTTGCGGTTATTAGTTTCGAAATCCATGATCTCGGCCTCGTCAGGAACCATACCCATGGCGGCCTTAGCATCGTAGGACTTCTCTCCGCGCCTCAGTGTCAGGAAGGATTGTTCACCAAGAACAGTTCCAAAGAACCAAGCCCGAGGAGCAACTGGGTAGACTTTACCTCTGCGACCCTTGTTTCCGAATTCATCCTTAAGATGCCGGTAGGCAATCTCTTGCAACGGATCCCACATTGCGGTGCGAATCATTATCCCGTCGTAAACATATGTATCTGGGTCGCGCTTTGCAGGTACCTTGTTGAAGCGAAGCACTGACACTATCGAAGTAAACGACAGTACAGTAAATGTGAGTAGCACAAGGGTAATACAAGTTAAGACAGTCCTCGCTTTTCGGCGCCGCATGTTGGATATGCCGAGCGAGAAAGCTGCTGCTGCAACGCTCATGCGTCCAATATCAGCTTTGTGTATACCAGACACGCTGCGGTTGAACTGCTTGAGCTGATCCTCAAACTTACCCGTCACTATGGAAATGACCAGCAAGCTGAGCGCCAACATTACGAATGCTATAAGGATTACCAAAGAGGCCTGCCCCACTATTTGGAAGGCCGGGTGCACAAAATAGAAAACTATGAAAACACCCAAGAAGATGCCAAAAAATGCAAGCAGCTGTCTGCCCAGTGTAGGGAATGCGAAGAACAAGCGCTCAGCAAAGTATGCAAACGGCAGCATTAAGAATAGATAGAATATGACGCCGTTCACTACGTCTTGGGCGGTAGAAGTCACATCAGGATATGCCCTGGCTTCATAGCCCCAAGCCGCACGGCAGTAGGAGTCGAAAACACTGTAGTTGAGAGAGCCCTTCGCTTTCTCGGCTAGGTCCAAATACGACTTGGCCGTACTATGCAAAGCGTTAAGGCCTTCATTCACGACCCCTTTGCTAGCAAGCGCCGACAGGCGATACTCGTCCAACTTCCACATGTCGCTGGCGACCTTGTAGGCAGTTTCATCGATAGTTCCGCCCTCGGTGACGTCGTAGCCGATCCCTTCCGGCTGAGCAAAGGGTTTAACGTAGACCCTCTTCGTATCTTTGGGTAGCTCGTCTGTAAGTTGGATCTCACCCCGTAGCAGAGACGCATTGTTGTAGGATGTACCGAACTTGGTTATGAGGAAGTTGCGTCCCTTACACTGCGGATCGATGTAAACTCCAGAGACGAAAACCTCAATCGGCCTATCAATTACCAAGCTTCGAGCAAGGTTTGCCTTGATCGGCTTGGGCTGGTTTGTCTTAATCCAAACGGTGCGAGAAGCTGCATTTGCAGGGAACCGCTCCGTGAGTAACGGCCCCCCCTCTTCAAGGGCTCTTATACCTTCTTCCAGCGAAGAAGGTCGGTAATAGTTGGTACCGATAAGCTTCGCATTTGAGTAGACGCCTTCCGCTCTAACCTGAAGCGGATTCTCGCCCAACACTACCGCTTTCAGATCTATTGCGTCGATACCGGCTTCGATAATGCGCACCGTGCCGTCAAAAGCGTTCCTTACTTTGAGGTAGACTTCTTCCCTTGTAGGAAAATCGTTGGCAACACATACCTGGCTGGTCTTAAGCGAGCCAGCCACGAGAGCGTTAGGCGCAGGACGCAGGTAATTCTTCCCTGTTGCCCGTTCATCGAGATACACACCCTGAATCGTTTCATACCAGGGTTTGTCGAGCGTAAGAACTTTGACTATTCGTGCGGGGAAAACAGTATCGTGATTTGTCCTTATGTGTATAGTCTCCCTACCTCTGGGCAACTCGTTGAGAAGCTCTCTGGAAAGCCCTATTACACCCCTTGTTACCGAGTAGTCAACTTCGCCAGGTCCAAGGAAGTAATAGTTTTTTCCTGTGCACTCCTTGTCCAAGTAAGCGCCTTCGACCTTGACCTGCCAAGAAGAATCGACAGGAACAGCTCTATCGTTTATGACCCTACCTTGAACTGGGACAACTTCAGCCGGGATTATCTCATTGCCCAAAGTTGAATTAAGCAGCAGCAGTCGGTTCGCGGCTGGTCCGGCGCTCATTATGACCTTTATTCGTATACGCTTCAGCTCAGCGGTCGTTCCTGTAGCCAGTGCCTGGGTCTTCTTCGTATCCTCTGTGAATAGGACAGCCATATCCTCCACATGAGGATTCTGTGGTTCAGGAACGGCAACAGCGAAACCAAACTGCCTGGGCGCACCGTTAGTATCCCCTTCGTACATTGAGAGCCCAGTCAACGCCCGAAGCGACTGTGGATCAACAAGGTCGTAAACGGACGTTGCCTTGCAGTCGAACACAATGATGGGCATGTCCTTATAACCCGTGGTTATGGTGAAGCTTGTCGGATAGAACTGGCCGTACGAACCCTGGTCGGGAGCACAGATAATGTCTCCGCGCACTGCATCCAGCTTGTACGCGCCTATCGAGGTAAGTCTTTGCCATCCGTACGCAGTCAGCGGGGCAACTCCAGGAATGGAGAAAAATCCCTCGGTGGGAGTGGTCTTGTCTATGATGTTAGCCCGCACACCCATGAACGACTTATGCGGGCTCCTCACTACAGCAAGGCAGTCTCCAACTTTGAGGTTAGGAACAAAACTCCTACGCGGGTCGTATTGCACGACATTCCCGCTAAGACGCGCAAATCCACCCTGCAGACCCATTCGCGTGAACTTACACTGCTCAGTAACCCCAAGTTTGGTAAGAGGCTTTTGCCTGACATATACGATCCTAACTCCTTGCGGCAATTCGTCAGTGAGCGTTATCCGCCCATCAGGAAGCATTTTGGGAAGTTCTTTTTCGGACTTCGGCTTATAATAGCTCCGACCTCTAGCAACTTCGTCGGTGTAAACACCCTGCACGTATCCCAACTGCAGCGGATCGGCAAGTTTTATGGTCTTTCGATCGACAACTGTCGCCTGGATAATCTCTTCGTCCATTGGTGTTCTGGTGTCATGGAACCAGTGATCGACCAGACAACCAATCATAACGAGTTGCTTGTGCAGATTTGCGAAGTTGACGTACTGGGGCTTGTCGAATGGTGTATCTACGAGCGGCCTACCATCATCAATAGAGACAAATGACACGCCTATTCCACCCGCTAGCGTGACCACCTCGCTATCCAATGCAAACTTACCCGGCACAAAGTTGCGCCAGTTCTTGCCAGTGATCGGGTTTACGCCATCAGCAAACCTCGAAGCTCTGGTCTCAAAGAACCCCAACGTTGCTGCGACTCGTTCTGAGTTTTCTCGTGCACGACTGGCAAGATCGGAGAATTTTCCTTGGATATCTTCCCGATAGTCGTAGAAGTAACCCTTGTAGAAAATGCCAACTCCCTGCGTTTGGCTAGAAAGATCGAGACCAGCCCAAACATAGAATTGCGGAGGATTGGGTATTTCATAATTAAAGCCCTTGAGAAAGCTGGCGGTCAGGCTGTAGCAGTACCAGATTACCAAAGCTGCCAAGACAATTGGAACGCTCACAATGGCAGGAACCTGGCTTCTAAGAAATCTAAGCTTGGTCCATATCCACCAAACTATGAGCAGCAACAGTATAGCGAGCAGGATTGGAGGCCATGGCAGCGCCTTTGGCCCGTCGGCAGGCCATTTTCTGTTCAGATACTCGTGGATGCGGTCGAGCGTCCCCGGCAGCCTATAGGAATCTATATGTCGCTCCATGAAGGCGCGCATTCCAGCCAAAGATTGGAAATGTCCACTAGTTGCAAGGAACATCACGGATCGTTTCGGGGCAAACTGGGGCTGCTTAAATAAGCGAGCCAGCTCCAAAAGCGCGGCAATACCACAAGATGACTCCGCGCTTGGCGCCAGGGCAGGTACAACCGAGGTGCCATCGTAGTAAGCGTGCAGAACTATCCATTCATCGCGAAGTTTAGGATCTGTACCGCGGATTATACCTGTGATATTGCGCGCCCTAACTTTCTCCCAGGGCATTGTACAGTAGATCCTCGCTCGATTCGCCCTTCCTTGAGCGATCAAAGCCCTTATCTTCGCAGCAGTTTCCTTTGAGACCCAGAACCGCGGCATTGAAACTGGGATGGCGCTGAACTTAGCCTCACCCTCGCCGCGCATGGTGGTGTCTGGTTCGACAAAAAGTAGTGCTCGTGCTCCCAGTCTGGGCGCATTCAACCATTCTGTGCCTGAGTTAAAATCGACAAGAGCTGCGCTACCTTTGACTGCCTTGCCGTCAAAATCAGGCAGCCGACCGCTGCCGGCATCAATTACGTGGACCTCCAGTCCCTCAGGCGGAAGGTGAGATGTCCTGACCAGATTAGGCCACAGTGCATAAATCGGGAAGCTTTGGCCATCTATTACAATACGGGAACCTTCGTCAATGGGAACCGTCACTCGGAACGGTTCGCTGCGCACCTCTTCGAGGCCTATTTTACGGAATTGGTCTTCAATATACTCAGCAGCCTTCTCGCAGCCGGGATATCCTACCAACCGTGACGGGTACGAAGACAGAGTGTAAACGTCTGCTTTAACCCGTTCGCTGTTTATCGACGCTGCAATGGATTTGTATCTCTTCGCTAAAGGCTCCGGACAGGCTGGTTTCTGTTCAGCTGGTGTTGTGGAAGCCGAGGCTTTCGTCACCGGCCTGGTCTGCTTCATCGGCCAGAACAGCACAGCCAGGATAAGGATGACTACAACTGCGAAGATTACGTTAGTACTCTTAACTCTACTAATAGCCATCGCTTCCTTTCCTTAAAATACGCGGGGGTGGACTCTATTGTGTTTCCGTCAGTAACAATTATAAACGACATCGCTGCTGCGCGGGGCCCGCGTGCTCGCGCAACGTAATCTTTTGTGACGCGGAACACTTCAAGAACCGCTCACATCAATCGGCGGCAAATGAAATGCCCCGCATTGTGCGAGTATTATAGCATGTCAATTTTTGTGCGCGCAATTCGGTTTAGCACTTATGAGGGGCCGACAAAATAGAGTGGACCTACTAAGTCGCATTAGAAATGCGGCCAATTTGAAAGCAGAACTATTGGCTGAGTCCCTCAGGCCCAGTTGAAGAGCGTATCTCAGGGAATATTTCACCGTGCAATAATCAGGAGCGGGGCTTGCGTCCCGCTCCTGATTGTCCACTTGACTTAGATGCCGCTAGTATTCGTGTATCTGCCTGTTGTGGGTCTTTGCGGTCCACATAATGAAAGGCTTTAGGACCCACGGTTGGCTGCCTGCTGCTCTGAACCTTTCAAGCAATCCCCAACTGGTCCAGTATTCGCCTGGGTTCACAAAGTTGTATGGAATCCAAGTGTAGGGATTCGGTTCATCCAACGTGTACACCCGTGTGACCGCACCTAAACCGGCACCGTCGTCAAGGGCGAAGTAAGGGTTGAACCTTTCCGTAACCCTGCCGGATATTCTGAAGAGGACGTCGTACAGTCGGCTCTCCTTGGTATCCTTGTATGGATTCTGCACAGGGTCGTATATATTGTCAGGTTCGCCCAGCTTCTCGAGCAGCGTATCGAGGCCGTTGCGGTCATCCAGACATCGTTGGTTCAGATAGACTATTCTGGGACCGGGATCGTCTGCAGGCGGCTCGAAATCGTAAATGGCAGATTCGCCTGGGTCGTTCACGTCACCGTCCTCGTTGCGGTCGATCTCCAGGACGAAATGATCCAGCTGACCCCGAAAGCCAAGTGACTCGGGATACCACGTTCTTTGAGTACCATCAGGCAAGAAAAACCTGTAAAACCTTGCGCCGACCTCAAAATTCAGACATTTACCCGTGCCAGTGCAGAAAGGTCTTCCTGGAGGCTCAGTGTTGCCCTTGAATCCCGGGCTCTTGAAACCGTTTGGGTAATCCCCAGTTGTCTCAACAAGCACATAGTCCTTAAACGGAACCTTTTCTGGATCATCACTTCGATAAGAGTTTAGAAGCTCGTCCCAGCTATTGAAAGCCCTTGATGGTAACCCCTCCCAGTCGGGAGGACTAAGCCACCTTCCCCGGTTTCCCGAACCTATACAAATGTGCTCTTCCCAGATTTGAAGCCTGCCATCACACGCCTGATCTCCTATGAATGCATCGTTACCCCACGGTCTGTACCAAAATTGCGCAACCAAACCAGGATTGGTAGGGTGACGAACCAGAAACTGCAGGGAGATCGGCTGGCGTGGATTGTACCAAGCTTCTTTCCAGCTGTCCCAGTTTGAATCTGCCACACCTGGTTTCAACAACGTCGGATTACGGGAGACAAAGGTGCAGTACTTGGCGGTTTTGATCTGGCGCAGAGCGATGCCGGCTAGCGGAAGACCGGCGTGTTGATCTGTACCCAACCAAACCGTAGACGGCGTTTTTCCTGTATTGCCATCTTGTCCATAGTGCCTGTCGCACGACGCGTAGAAGGCGCCACGGCCCATATCGTACTTGGGGATCGGATTGCCGAAAGCGTCTTTCACGTAGACCCAGCGCGGATAGTTGGTTCCACCAACGTTTTCCAGCTCATAAGCCACATAAGGCCGGTAAGGCGCTTCGCAATAAGCCGGCCCACTTACCATAATCCTGCCTACGCCCATCTTGTTAGTAACGATGCTCCAACCGTTAGTGCACTCCCACTCAGCAGGTTCGACACCAGGCGGAGTCAAACGCTGCACTGGGGTGACTGTGATAACTGTCGCGTGAGCACCACACAGGGTTGTCAGCACCACCGTGACGACAAGAATGCCTAAAGATTTTGTTCGCATGTTTCCCCTACTCCTTTCTACGTGTTACTGATCACTGCACGAAACTGCAATCGAGTGTGCCGCACAACAATACATCCAATGGTAGTATCACCCCAAAAAATCATTTTGTCAACGAGTAAAGAAGGGTAGTTTTTCGACTACAGATGCCTGTATATGCAAAGGAGTGAGGATGGAACCTCATGTGTGTTTCTTGACACCTCTCATTGAACAAACTTATAATCAACTCGTCAAGCTGTGAACTCCAAGCTCGCACGCGGAACTCCCCCACAAAACCACCAGTTCCGCTTGGTGTTTACGTTGTGTCAGATAGGACGGCAGAATATGGCAGAGCGCAAATACAACTTCACAGAAATTGAGAAGAAATGGCAGGAAAGGTGGAATGAGGCGAACTTATTCCGCACCCCTGATCAAACCGATAAGCCCAAGTTTTACGGGCTCGACTTCTTTCCATACCCTTCCGGTGCTGGTCTTTCGGTTGGCCACTGTCGCAATTATATTCCTACGGACGTAGTTTGCCGCTACAAGCGTATGAAGGGGTTCAACGTGCTCCATCCTATGGGATGGGATGCGTTTGGACTGCCGGCCGAGAACGAGGCTATAAAGCAGAAAAGCCATCCCAAGTACACCGTTCCGCAGTATATCGCGAATTACAAGCGGCAGATGAACCTCATCGGTATCAGCTATGATTGGTCACGCGAGATTAATTCGTCATCGCCGGACTACTATAAGTGGACCCAGTGGATATTCCTTTTGTTGTACAAGCGCGGATTAGCGTACAGGGCAATGTCGCCCGCTAATTGGTGTCCGTCTTGCGCGACCGTTCTGGCGAACGAAGAAGTCAAAGACGGTCGGTGCTGGCGGTGCGGTTCTCTAATCGAGAAAAAAGACCTACCACAGTGGTTCTTCAAAATAACAGATTACGCTGAGCGACTTATAAATGACCTAGACCTGGTCGACTGGCCTGAGTCGATCAAACTTATGCAGCGAAACTGGATTGGCAAGAGCGAGGGCGCAGAAGTCGTATTCCACTCCGAACAGGGCGATGAAATCATCGTATACACTACTCGTCCGGACACGCTCTGGGGAGCAACTTTTATGGTTCTGGCACCCGAGCACCCACTGGTCGATAAGCTGACTAACCCCAATATGCGCGACGAAGTAGAGGAGTACAGAAAGAAAGCGGCCCGAGCAAGTGCAGTGGAGCGGCAATCAACTGAGCGTGAAAAAACCGGCGTGTTTATCGGCGCCTATGCGATCAACCCTGTAAACGACAGGCGAATACCTATTTGGATAGCTGATTACGTGATGATGGGTTATGGAACAGGTTCCATTATGGCAGTACCCGCTCACGACCAGCGCGACTTTGAATTTGCCCTCAAATACGGCATACCTATAATTCCAGTAATCGACAGGACGGACGGCATTTCTAAGAGCCGAGTGTTTGATGAAATAGTGGAAGAAGGCTTCGAAGAAGTACTGCAACAAGAGGGCATAAAGTTCGAACATAGGGACAGCTTCTACTATGTAACACTCGAAAACGAGGAACAAGCCGACGAGTACATAGACATCGCTTGTGCTTACTTGACCAACACAGAAGCGTGGATTGAGATCGTCGGAAAGCGCTGGGCGTTTATATTCGCAAACCGCGGAGTGGTGCCCTTTGATTCGTTTGAGTCTGAACGCGAGATTCTATCGCTCATCAAGGAACGCGCCCCATCACTCGAAAACGTGGACACGCTGATGCAACTTCTGGCGAGGGAGCCGTTCTACGGAGACGTCATATTTCATGATGAATACGGTGACATGATAAACTCCGGCGAGTTTTCAGGAACGCCGGGTGCTGTTGCCAAGAAGGTGGTAACTGAATGGCTCGAAAAGACGGGCAAAGGCAGGTTCGCTGTCAACTATAAGTTGCGAGATTGGCTGATATCGCGGCAGCGATATTGGGGAGCACCAATCCCGATCGTGCACTGCGAGAAGTGTGGAGAGGTCCCTGTACCCGAGGAAGACTTACCCGTGTTACTACCTGACGTTGAGAACTATCAGCCCACTGGCACCGGTGAATCGCCGCTGGCGTCCATTCCCGAGTTCGTAAACACGACGTGTCCTAAATGCGGCGCTCCTGCAAAAAGAGAAACCGATACGATGAGCGGTTTCGCGTGTTCCAGCTGGTATTTCTTGCGCTTTGTAACTCCGCATCTTGATACTGCGCCGTTCGATAAAGACCTCGTGGCATACTGGCTGCCTGTGGATCTCTACGTCGGGGGGGCCGAACACGCTGTGATGCATCTACTGTACGCAAGGTTTTGGACCAAAGTGCTGTATGATGCGGGATTGGTGCCGTTCGTAGAACCATTTGCTAAACTGAAGAACCAAGGAATGGTACTAGCCTACACCCCTCATCGGACGATTGAAGCCGGCGAATCCGTTGATGTGGAAACTGATGAAGATGAGATCGAACGCGACTTAATCCCGCTCACTCCCGAAGAAGCCCGGAAATACCCGCCAGATAAGATTATCTGGAAATGGGTTAAGATGTCCAAGTCTAAAAGGAACGTCGTTACGCCAGACTCAATGGTAGAAAAATACGGTGCGGACGCGTTGCGTACGTATGAACTGTTTGTCGCCCCATTTGAAGAAGCAATTCAATGGAGTGAAGAAGGGATGAACGGCGCGTTCCGCTTTATGGGACGTGTGTGGAGACTGGTGAACGAATGGGCAACGCGGTTCAACCCGAACTGGCGCGCGGCGATAAATGGCCTCCAAAAAGATTTGGATCCGGATGCGAGAGCACTGAGACGTAAGACTCACCAAACAATACGCAAGGTTGGAGAAGACATAGAGGAGTTCTCTTTTAACACTGCAGTTGCGGCACTTATGGAACTGGTTAACGAGATATACGCTGTCCTCCCACGTGCCGCGAAAGCAAATGAACCCAGAAGCGGTGTTGCAGCGGCAATTGACGAGGCCGTTGAAAACTTGGTTTTGTTAATCTCTCCGATAGCACCGCATATCGCAGATGAGCTTTGGGAAATTCTAGGTAGAAAAGGGTTTACAATTGAACAGCCATGGCCCGATTATGACCCCGAAGTGGCAAAGGCTGAAGAAATCGAAATAGTAGCACAGATCAATGGTAAGGTTCGGGACCGAATGGTAGTGCCCGCCGACGCCGATGAGGAAACTCTGAAGGTAGCAGCGTTGTCGTCAAGCAAAGTAAAGGCCGAGCTCGAGGGGAAGACCGTTCAAAAAATCGTAGTGGTGAAAGGAAAGTTGGTCAACATCGTTGCCAATTGAGTAAACCCTATTGGTAGTTGCGCTCATAATTCTAATGAGTGAGTACAAGAGATCAAATGGCTTCGCAGAAATAGGAGCCATTTTGTATGAGCAGGAATAATCCTGAGAGCAATTACTCGATATCTGACGTCCCCCAAGTATTACGGGATTTCGTGATCGGCAACACTTATGACCCTCTGGTAGCCATCGTCGGTCTGGTGATCGCCGAAATTAACCAGCCCGCCCTCGAACTATTGGGTGGATATCGCCGCGAGGACATCATCGGCAGAAGTCTCTCGGAGTTCACGACCCCTGATACCTTCGAACTTATGCAAAAACGTGCGGCACTGCGCACAGCAGGCGCACAGTTGACGGATTCGCAAGTTTACACCATCGTTCGAAGAGATGGAAGCAGATTGCTTATAGACACCAGCGTGATCTCGTGGCCAGAGAACCCCGTTTTTGCCATTGCAGTTATTCGAGATATAACTCGGAAACAGGATGAGTTACACAAACTGCATGCACGCGAATTACTGTACAAGTCACTCGCAGAGACAATACCCGCCGGCGTGATAATGGAAGACGCACTGGGCCGAGTATTCTACACGAATGAACAAATGGCGGCACTCACAAAATATACTATTGATGAGATTCTGGGTGGTGCGCAACTGATTGAGCACCCACCTGACTCAGGACTGGTTGTGCACTGGTCAGCAGTAAGAAACGGGATTTCGGGATTTGACCACACTGCTAGACTGGTGCGCAAGGACGGCACCAAACTTTGGGTGTCTATTTCATGGCGACCTCTCATAGACAGCCGAGGGAACATTCAGGGTATTATAAGCACTTTCGGTGACATAACCCGCCGAGTAGAAGCCGAAGAAGCGCTACGCGAAAATGAAACGGTGCTGCGTACTTTCGTCAACGCCCTGCGGCATCCGGCTTCACTCAGCGACCGCGAGGGCAGATTGCTGCTCGCGAATGAAATGCTGGCAAATCGGTTTGGCATTGACGCAAAAAATGTGAAAGGAATAAATCTTTGGGATAAACTCGACCCTGGGATCCGAGCATCACGTCAAGAGATATTCCATCGGGTGGTCGAAACGGGCGAAGCCGCCGAATTTGAGGACGAGCGGGAAGGGCGGTCATTCAGGCATTATCTCAGTCCTGTCATTGGAAAAGATGGTACGACAAAAAGTGTTGCTTGGGTTGCAATCGACATCACCGAGCGGAAAAAGGCCGAGCTTGCACTAAAAAAAGAAGAAAGATGGTCTCGGTCTCTAATTGAAAATATCCCCGGAGCGGTTGTCCGCAAGCTATTATTCGTCGAGCCGCCTATAATCGACTTTGTGAGCCAAGCCATCGAGCAACTTACAGGTTGGCCTGACACACACTTTGTCGGCAAACCGGTGTCTGTCCTAATGGGCCTTATACTCCCTGAGGATCAGGAGCGGATTGCTGGAGTCGTCGACGAGGCCGTTGAGAAGAAAACGTCATTTGCAATAGTCTACCGCATTCGACGAAAAGACGGCAGTATAGCGATTTGTCGCGAGCGCGGTCAACCAATCTTTGACGATTCAGGAAATCTGGTTTACGTGGATTCAGTGATTTTCGACATCACTGATCTGCATCGGACCGAACAGGCTCTGCGCGAAAGCGAAGAGAAATACAGAAACATAGTCGAGAGCTCTCACGACGTAATCGTGCTATGCAACACAGACGGGGATATTGTCCATGTCAACTCAGCGGTTGAATCAATGCTGGAATACCGACCGAATGAATTTAGCTGGTTTACGCCAGATATGGTCCACCCCGACGACCGAGCAGAGTTCTTGAAAGCTATGGAACGTGGCCTAGGCGGGGAGGTTTTAGTAAACCTCGAATGGAGATTTGTTACTCGATCAGGTCAGACCAAGTGGGTATCGCAATCGTGGTCTCCGATTCTTCGCGAAGGTAAGACCGAATTGGTGCTCAGCATAATCCGCGACATTACTCAGAGGCGACTGGCCGAAGAGCAGCTTCGTCAATCCCACGCCGAGCTTCAGAAGGCGTACCAAATGCAGCAGGAATTCTTAAACGGGATTACGCATGAGATCAGGACTCCGATGACCGCGGTCAAGGGCTATGCTGAAATGCTACTCGACGAGCTTGCGGGACCGCTGAACAGCGATCAGCGTAGGCTTCTGGGTAAGATCGTAGCCGCAGCGAACAATCTTATCGGCCTGGTAGGCAGCCTATTGGAGGCAGCACGGGTTAGAGCAGGCAGCATCGAGCTTCGTCCGAAGGCGTGCAAACCCAGTGATCTGGTCAGCAAAGCAATTTCGCTCGTGATGCCGGAGGCGATAAAGAAAGGGCTCAGAATCGATTTGCAAATTCACGGCCGAGACACAATAGGCTTGTACGACGAAGAGAAAGTCAGCATAATAATAAACAACATTCTGTCCAATGCAGTGAAGTTCACATCGCGCGGGTCTATAGAAGTACGCCTGACTTCAAGCACCGCGGGTTTTGACGCGATAATTACGGACACCGGTCCAGGGATCGCTGGAAAGGACTTGCCTGCCATTTTTGATCCGTTCCACCAGTTACAATCGGTAAACAGCCAAGACCATCACAAACCGCCGGGGTTCGGGCTAGGATTGTCTATAGTCCACGATCTGGTGGACATCCTCGGCGGCACGCTCGTGGTGTCGAGCAGAAGACGCGTGGGAACGTCCTTTACGCTACACATACCTACCATTGGCGATACCGCAGGCGCGGTATCGACTTAGTAAACTAGGCAACTGCTGAGCTTCCCATTACGTCAATACATATGGAACTGCTGCCGCAATGACGCCGGGGTTGGGTCGGTAAAAGTCGGAGACAACAATGCAAGCGGTAAAGTATTTTCCTCGAAAGCTGATCCTCAACGCAGCAGCACTCTTAACTGTGCTGCTGGTTCTCAGTTCTGTAGCCACGTCGGAGCCAATCCTGGGCGAAAAAGAGGTGAAACTGGGTCAGGAAGCAGCGGCGCAGATAGCTAAAGAGCACAAGCTCAGTGATAACGCCGCAGATCTAAAAAGGGTGCGTGAAATCGGCGAGAGAATAGCAGCAGTCGCAAACTCCAAAGAAGTACCGGCACTTTACGGCTCCTCAAGAGTGACCCCATTTCAGTACCAGTTCAACATCATCGAAGAAAGCGACGTGAACGCGTTTTCAGTACCAGGCGGATACATTTACGTATACAGAGGTTTGCTGGACTTTGTTGAAAGCGATCATGAGTTGGCAGCTGTCATCGCCCACGAAATTGTTCATGCCGCGCATCATCATATGGTTTACTTACTTGAAAAGCAGGCTTCTCTCAACAATCAAATAGCGATCGCCCTCTTGGCGAGTATCGTGAGCGGTGCGAGGGGGTCAGACGTGAGTAATATTGTGCTGGGCGCTCAACTTTATCAGATTGCTCGTCTAAACGGATATGGAATGCAGGCTGAAAGAGATTCCGACTATGGAGCAATCATCTATATGCGCGAGGCGGGCTACAATCCGGTAGGTTTGCTGACTTTTCTGGAAAGGCTCGCGAAAAGGCCGGAGATGGTGGACTGGGGAATCTACAGGTCGCACCCGCTCGATGCCCAGCGCGTGGCTGCAGCGAAGAAAGTTATTCGCGAATTAGGAATCCCAATCAAAAGAAGGGAAACCACCCGGGCAGTCAAAGCTGAAGTCAGGACGGATAGCGTAGATGGAAAAGAAGTACCTGGGGTGTATATCAACAGCACTTTGATCTACCGCCCAGCACCAGTCGCTGGTAAAACTTCCATCGAAATCGCCAATGAGTTGGCCAGCACTATAAACGACGTGCTCGATTCGAATGTTCAGATGTATGAGATTAAGATAGACCCCAGCGGATACGGTGTGCTAGTGCGAGACAAACCACTGATCATAGTTTCTGAAGCCGATGCGAGGTTAATGGGCAAGACACCCGAAGAAGTATCGAAAGCCGCTGCAGACGCAATCAGAGCAGTCGTTTGGAAGCAAATGGTAGATACGGTGCACTGAGCCGCAATCCAGGGAGGCGATTTGGAGTCTAGAACGAACCGCCGGAAGGTACTCTATTTGGATCGATGTTTCACGCCGACTTTCTCGAGAAAAAACTCCACCTTTCCGCAGTTGGGACAACAATAGACGGCAAAGGCCTCACTCCTTTCAAAAAGCTCGCCGAAGAAGCCCAGCCAGCCTCAGTTGATCCCTTCTCTAAACAGCTTGGTGCCTGCATACTCCAAATCAACATCGCACCTCAAACATTTGAGCGCACCTGCCCGTTTGCGTTTCATTTTTTTCCTCCGTCTCGCAATCGCTCCAACGCGGGATGGTCTATCGCACTTGCTATCATCCTCCACGCTTCATCAGCCCGTTCCTTCTTCATATCCGGCTCAAAACCGAAATCAAGGTACATATTGATGGCTTTTAGACAGCCAGTATGCGTTGCGAGGTATACTCGCTTGTGCCATTTACGCAGGAGCTTCATCGCCTCTGCAAGCATCGGCTTCGCCAAACCCCTTCCTTGGTACTCTGGAACTATCGCTACCCAGTGAATGCGCCCGTGATCCTGGCCGCGGTAGTCTGGGTCAAACCAGGCGGTTGTCGACCCTATAGCTTCGCCGGATTCGCTTGCCACCAGAAAAAGGCATCTGCGCTCAAATTCTTCTACCTTGCTTGAAAACTCTCGCTCGAAATCCTCTAAAGCCTTTTCAAGACTCTCGAAATTGCCCGCCCGCGTCTGTATTTCGGCCCAAATGCGTTCGTCGCCGCGTCGATAAGTGCGAAACCCGTAACCAGCGGGCAGTGGATATTCTGGAACATTTTCCAGGTCCTTTCTAATCATCCATACTGCGATCCTTTCCACCAGTTTGTCTACCCCCGTAAGATCGAATTCTAAACGAAAGCGCACGTAGGAATTGTTGGTTCACCGTGAACCCAAGCGCCTGCGCTTCCTGCACATGCCGCCAAGCTTCTTGATATTTGCCGCGCTCGTACAAGTCGACTGCTAGATTCACGTGGGCAGGAGCAAACGCTGGCGCATATTGAATGGCCTTCCTATACTCACGAATTGCCGCTTCGATGTTGCCTTCTTCATCGTACATCACCCCAATGTTGTAATGCGCGAGAGCGTGGTCTGGCTGGATACGCACCACCTTTCGATACAAGGCCATAGCAGATCTTTTGTTACCAAGTCTGCCATGTAGGACTGCGTAGTTATATAGAGCGTGAACCCAATCAGGTTGAAGCCTAAGTGCTTGCTCGTAATGATAGCGCGCACTTTCGTAATCTCCTCGAGACTCAAGTGCTACTGCCAGATTCAGATGAGCCACATAGTTGTTCTTCGTTACTCGCAGGGCGTGGCTGAAAAGCGAAATGCTATCGTGCCAATACTGCGTCTGCGCGCGCGTGAACGCACTGAGAACCACCATCACTCCCACACTGATCACAACCAGAGCGCTACGCAGCAATCTATTAACCGCAATTCCCTCAACTAACCGCGATCCGTACCAAATAGCAGCGATAAAAACACCGACAAGTGGAATATATGTGTACCTATCTGCCATTGCCTGCTCACCTACCTGGATGATCCCTATCACCGGTATCAGCGTCACTACATACCACAGCCAGCCAGACAACAGGTATGGATGATGCGCGCGCAAGATGAATGTCGCCCAGGAAAGAAGTAAGAATGCAACAGTGCACGCGAGTACCTGCCAATGCGGAATTGAGTTCTGGGGATGGGGATAGATTACAGCAAGATTACTGGGCCAGATTGCCTTAGCAAGATAGGTGATATAAGAAACCACCGCGTTGTCAATTCTAACGCTCAGCGGCAAATCTGGCAGACAACCCATTTTCGTGCCCGGCCATCCTTTCTGGGCAACGTAGGTAACAACGCAGGATGCCAGCGACAAAGCACCCATCGGGAGCTTTTCCAGTATCAAGCACCAGATATGTCGCCACCTGTTGCCGCACGCACCCGTCTGATCAAATCTCTTAAGAGGCCAATAGTCAAGGACCAAAAGCACGACCGGCAGGGACACAACCATCGGCTTTGCGAGTAGACCGAGTACGAAGGCTACGGCCACACTCATATAGCGCTTTAAAGTTGGTGCTCGAGTATAAAAAGCGTACGCGAGCAAGGCAAACATCCAGAACAAAGTGCTTAGCACGTCTTTGCGCTCGGAAACCCAGGCCACCGACTCAACATGCAGCGGATGTATCCCGAACAGTATGGCAACGATGGCGCTTTTCCAAATAGACCCGGTCAGTACGTCAAGGGCAAGGAACAATAGAATTGTGTTCGCGCAGTGCAAAACCAGATTGGTGAGGTGGTGACCGCTAGGATTCAATCCGTAGATGGCGCAGTCGAGCATGTGCGATATCCAAGTCAGCGGATGCCAGTTCCCCGTCGCAAATGTGGTAAACGCCCAAGAAAGTGATTCAGCGGTTGGCCCGGCTTGTACATAAAGGTTCTTTGTTACATACAGCTCGTCATCATAGCCAACGAAATCAGCTTCAATTACAGGAACATAGGAAAGCACCACAACTGCTGCTAAACCCAGACAAGCAAGGCCAACCACCACAACCTGTTTCTTATAAGAAGAGTGCGCGGATATCATTTTCCTGGTGAATGACACCCCAATCATCGCCAACGCAAATTCAGCCCGCCGAATCCGGCAGACAAAATTACTGTTATCAGCAGGCAAGTGTATTACCTTCGCAACCACATCCCTGTAGGCACGCAGGGTACGATTACTCTAACTTCAACAAATGATAGAATATCATGGCACACATGCCCTAGTTGTAGCCCAGTGTAAAAGCCAAGTATAAATACCAGGTAGGACTGGTGTCATACTGTAATAAATACCTGTTTTTTTCAACAATTATTGACTATGGGCACATTTTGTGCTACAACTTAATTGAGCCCTGCGCTAAGTGCGTATGGATTTGGCAGGCAGTCGTCGTACATAACTGAGGCATCCGTTTCAGCGGGCGAGGCATTACGTTGGGTCGATGGGTTGGATGCCCTCACCCGACGCAAAAACAAATCTTAAGAAAAAGGAGGACCCACGTATGAAGAGACCGGTGTTACCCATGCTAGCCGTTCTAGCAGCAACCGTGCTGGCCAACACATCAGCCCTAGCCGCCCGCGCAACGGGAGAGGATTGGCGGCTAACGAAACTCAATTCGATATACCAAAGCGGCAACATCACTTGGGGGTCTTGGCACAGCGGCGTCGTTCAAGCCGGCGCGTTCTATGTGAAAGTGGAGGACTTTGTAGGAGTACCGGGCGATCCTCCAGCGGGTGTGCCTAACACGGTGTACTTTGCCATGGATGTACTGCATAGAAGCAGAGGCGATTGCTAGTCCGGATTGGTATAAGCAGCTTATTGGTCAGAAGCCTGTACCGCCGGATCAGAGTAAGCCCGAAATCGGCGACGACAACTGGGCTCGAAAGGTATGGCTCATTCAGAATTATGGATGGGACAGCCTTAGCTCTGCGGCTAAGTCTGCCGGAATGCAGCTTGCAATATGGGAAGTTATAAGCGATGACGACTTCGACCTGGATAGCGGCGTTTTCCGAGTACAGCCTGGCCAGTTCGCACAAGCTCGGCCTTTCGCAGAGCAGTATCTGAACGCTGTCAAGAACATCGATTGGACGACGGTTGATATCACGAAGGACGTCTGCTACACCGACGGTCAGAACCTCAACGAGGTGCCCGTAATACCCGAGGCAAGCACTTTGCTACTCGCATTTACAGGGATCTGTTCGATTGCCGGGTTCAGACGCCTGCGCAAGGGCTAGCCAAGGCGTAGATAAACAGAGGCGACGACTCTACCCAAGACAGGATGATCTTTCTGAAACGGAAATAGGTAGGTTAAGTAATGGGGCTGGTTCTTACCAGCCCCATTTTTCACCGTTACGAACAAAGCACAGTCGAACACTCAAACGCCAAGGACCTTATTCGGGCAAAACTCTCGCTAGAGCCTCTATTTCCGGCTCGCCGGGACCAAGAGGTATGTCTATTCTGCGCCTCTGCACTGCGGAGCGCATAAGTGCACACATTATCTCCTGGTCTTTGTACGCGCTCTCGCCGTCGCACGGATGGTGCTTCACACCATCGAGCCACAGGGCGATGTCCTCTATATAGGGGACTTGCTCGTGATCAGCATCCCACGTTCCCTCGTCGGAACCCTCCCATCCTCGGCTTTGTGTAACGGCCCGCCATCCGCCACCCACGTGCACCTCCGCAAAACCTTCCGTGCCCTGAATAATGAACCTGACCTTACGCCACCAGTAGTCAACCTCTGGCACGTCCGGAGCAAGTTCGCCTACTTCCATTATGCCTCGCACGCCGTTGGCGAACTGGATGAAACCGGCCAAATAGTCCGGAGACGGGTGGTTGTCAGTCAGCTTTCCTCGTCCTACGGCCTGACCCACGACCCACTCGGCCTCTGCCTCTCCATTGAACCAGCGCATATAATCCGCAAGGTGCGTCGCGAGATGCATCATCCAACCGGTGCCGGTAGCATAGATTGTGTGTATGCGACCCAGCGCGCCGCTTTCGACAACCTCCTTGCACCGTTGAAACTGGACGTTATATTTGCGCTGGTGACTTTGCACCGACTTGACCCCTGCAGAACGCAGCAAATTGCGAATCTCAATGGCTTCGTTCATACTAGTCGCCATCGGCTTTTCATACGCGATAAGCTTTACGCCAGCCTCAACGCCGAGTCTTATCAAGGGTAACCGAATCGAAGGAGGCGTGCAGAAACAGAACACGTCGGGCTTAGTCGCCTTGAGCATGTCCGCCGTGTCATCAAAAAATGGCGGGTTCCCACACAAAGCTGCAGCTTCTTCGTATTTGCTCCTATCTACATCCGACAAACCCACGACTTTGAACCTTCCTACCCTGTGAAACACATCTGCGTGGACCTTGCCCCTTTTACCTAAACCAGTTATTGCTACAGTGTAAATCTGTGCCATTTGCCACTCCTACTACCTCGGTTGTTTGAGGTTCATGCCCTTGAACGTTCCCATTCCAGGATGCAGTCTGCAACGTATTTGCACTCGTCCTTTGTGAGTTCTGGGTACATCGGAAGCGACAAACATTGAGCAGCATTCTTTTCCGTCTCAGGCAGAACCGGATGTGGATCTCCTGCGCCAAACGGGAAACCCTCTTGCTGATGAATAGCTATGGGATAGTGGGTAAGGGTTTCCACACCGCGCTCTTGAAGAAACGCTTGCAAATCGTCCCTGCCTGGCGTCTCGATGACGTAAAGATGGTATACGTGCCGGTAACCAGGCTTGCAGTATGGAAGCTTGATTTTAGAACCGGCGAGGAACTCCTCGTACCATTTGGCACGTTCGATGCGGGCGTCGTTGAATTCGTCTAAATGCTTCAACTTCACCGAGAGAATACCTGCGTGAAGATCGTCGAGACGACTGTTCCAGCCGACACTGTGCACGGAGCGCTTTATCGATCCGTGGTTGCGCATACGCAGCAGCGGCTCTACAATATCATCCCGATTGGTAATCACTGCCCCTCCATCGCCAAAGGTACCCAGATTCTTCGCTGTTATGAAGCTTGTTGCAACTGCATCGGAAAGCTCCCCAATCTTGAAATCATCGCCGCGCGAGCCCAGAGCCTGAGCACAGTCCTCGAGCACTATGAGGTTATACTTATCTGCGATCCTTCGTATTTCGCGCATCTCTGCCGGCTGCCCGTATAGATGCACGGGAATAATTGCTTTTGTCTTGGGGGTGATCTTCTCCTCGATTTTCGTAACATCGATGTTACGCGTGTCCGGATGACAGTCCACGAACACAGGCGTTGCGCCGATGAGCCAAATTGCTTCGGCTGTCGCAAAGAAAGTATTTGCGGTCGTTATGACCTCATCGCCCTTACCGACGCCCAGCGCTAGCAGAGTAAGCCAAAGCGCATCAGTGCCGGAGTTAACCCCAATCGCCTGCTTCATACCCATGTACGCAGCCAGCTCTTCTTCAAACCGCTTCAGCGTAGGTCCCATCGTGTACTTTCCGCTCTCAAGAACATCCACGATGGCTTTGTCGATTTCTGCCTTGAGGTTGTGATACTGTCTGACGTGGCCGTAGAATGGCACTTTCTTGTCTGACGACATGTGTGATCCTCCTTGTCCCCTCTGGATTCGGTAGATTCGCGCTTGGCGCGCGTAGTGTAGGGATTATACTACAACGCGCCAGTTCTTTCCAAATTCAGTCGGAAGGGCGTTTCCTGTACGACTTTTTAGACATGCTAGGCTTTGCTCGGGTACAATGGCCCATACACCATGCGCTCTCGACGAATGACTAGTCTTCCGTTCTTAACGAACGTCTCCCCTCTCTCACTCAGGTGCTCCACCATTCTTTCCCGCCAGGTTCTGAGGATTCCAACGTGCGATGTATCCGCAGCCAAGTCTCGAAGTTCGTGTGGGTCGTTCCACAAGTCGAAAAGCTGCTCGCGACCGCCATAGGCGTGGAAGACATACTTCCAGCGCCCGTCCGTTAGACCTGTCCAGACATTCTCTTTGGCGTAGCAGGCACCGTGCTCGAGATCGATCCAGTCTCTCCACTCATAAGCCTCATCCCGTATTAAAGTCAGAAGGCTTCTACCGTCGAGAGTATCTGGAATGCGAACACCCGCGGCCTCGAGGAATGTTGGCAGAATGTCTCGTAGTTCGACCGGTTGACTAAGGCACCTACCGCGCTTAGCGCCAGCAATCAAACTTTCAGGCCACCGAATCAGCATAGGAATGCGTGCCGAACCTTCATAGGCATATGACTTACGCCAAAGATGATGGTCACCAAGCATATCACCATGGTCGGAGGTGAAGAGAATGAGCGTATTGTGCAAGCATCCACGGCTTTCCAACGTCTGTAGGATACGCCCTACTTGCTCGTCTATGAACGAGACATTCCCGTAATAACCGCGGCGAGACTTCCTGACCTGTTCGATCCCTAGATCGCCGTGCCAGAGGTTAACGTCCTTGGAATCCTCTATCGGAGCATAGATTCTCGCCCAGTTACCTATGTATGGCGATGGCATTTCTGTCTCATCGTACATATCCCAGAACCGCTTGGGCGGATCATAGGGACTGTGCGGTCGGGCAAATGAAACCTTCAAGAAGAATGGCTCGCTGCGGTTATACTTTTCAAGAAACTCAACTGCCCTGTCACCCATCCACCTTGTCGGGTGGAGCTCATCAGGCAGCGCATATGGTGCGGAAAGATAACTATTCCAGCCAATACCCGTCGCATCCGGTTCGAGGTTTGGTGCCTTATCATTGAACCACTTCCTGTAGTCGCTGATAAACCCCGGCGTTTCTACACGCCCAGATTCATCAAGGAGAGCACCATGGAAACCATGATAGTTGCGCTGCGGGTAATAATGGAGTTTTCCAATGGCAAACGTGTAGTAGCCGGCGTCCGACATTGCTCTAGGAAGCTCGAATGCATAGCGCTCGGCGATCCTACCATACGCAAGCATGCCGTGATGCCAAGGCGACAGGCCGGTTAGTATTGCCACTCTAGCTGGCGTGCAAGTAGGAGTGCTCGAGTAGGCACGTACAAATAGCACGCCTTCTCGAGCTATTCGATCAAGATTGGGAGTACGAATGATGGAGTTGCCATAGCAGCCAAGACAATCCGCACGGTGCTGATCGGTCATAATAAACAAGATATTAGGCTTTTTCATGGGTTGCTTTCCTGACGCGAATACGAAGTCCTGCCTCTCCAGTGCGAGCGCAATAGCACCGGCTGCGACTATATTGAGAAATCGTCTGCGCGTCGAGTTTTGAACGGCCCCCAACTATTTTCCATATCAGTCTCTTAAAGGCTCAAGTACTTCGTAACTGTATTACTTACTTTTTCCTGTTCTGTGAAAGCTGAGTTGCGCTATGCACTAACAAGAAGCGGGCAGGATCTCGCAATCCTGCCCGCGTATCAGCTCAAACTGACTTGATCAAATTACGCCTACTACTTGTCTCTCTGCTCAGCCAATCCCTTTTCCTCGATAACCGCCTGTGCAGCTGCTAAGCGCGCCACTGGTATTCGTTTCGGCGAACAAGACACATAGTTCAACCCTAACCGATGACAGAACTTCACAGACTCTGGCTCGCCCCCGTGCTCGCCGCAGATTCCGAGCTTGATGGTTGGATTAACTCGCCGAGCATCTTCCACGCAGATCTGCATCATCCGTCCTACTCCCTTTTGGTCTATGGTTTCGGTAGGATCGTTCTTGAATATCCCTTTTTCGAGATACACTCGAAGGAATTTGCCTGCGTCGTCTCTCGAGATGCCGTAACCCATCTGCGTAAGGTCATTTGTACCGAAGCTGAAGAAGGCTGCCTCGGTCGCAATTTCGTCGGCAGTTAACGCGGCACGTGGCACTTCGATCATCGTGCCGAACTGGTAGTCGACTTCGCATCCTTCATCGGTCATAGTCTTCTTTGCTACCTCATCAAGCTGCGCCTTGAGGTACGTAAGCTCGTTCACGGTGCTCACCAACGGAATCATAATCTCCGGGTGCACGTCCATGCCTGATTTCTTGACCTCGCACGCAGCACCGATAATCGCGCTGACCTGCATGTTAACGATTCCCGGAAATACTATCGACAGTCTGCAACCACGTAGCCCCAGCATTGGATTGGCTTCGTGCATCTCTCGCACCTTGGCGAGCAGCTTCTCTTTCTCGACCAATTCCGGCGAGTTTGGATTTTTGCACTTGAGCTCACAAACCTCAACTTCCAGGCTTACGAGCGGAGGAAGAAACTCGTGTAGCGGCGGATCGATAAGGCGGATCGTAACAGGCCTGCCGCCCATCGCCTTGAATATACCTACAAAGTCCCTCCGCTGGAGCGGCAATAGTTTGTCGATAGCTTTCTGCCTTGTCTCCTCATCCTCAGCTAGAATCATATCGCGCACCAGCGGCACACGGTCCGCACCGAGGAACATGTGTTCAGTTCGGCAAAGACCGATGCCTTCTGCGCCCAGTTCCACAGCCTCTGCAGCATGCTCCGGCGTATCCGCATTGGCGCGCACACCGAGCTTGCGCACTTCGTCCGCCCAGGACATAAAGACTGCACCATCTCCGGTCAGGCCCTTAGGTTCTTCCGTCTCAAGTGCCGCATTATAAACCTCGCCCAGCGTGCCATCTATGGTGATTACGTCGCCCTCCTTAACGACTACTCCGTCCACTGAGAACTGGCGGGCAGCTTCATCGATCTTTATTGCGCCGCATCCGCAGACCGTCGGAATACCGAACTGCCTGGCTACAAGTGCAGCGTGGCTAGTGCGGCCACCGAGAGCTGTAAGAACGCCTTTGGAAGCAAGCATGCCGCCCAGATCGTCAGGGTTCGTTTCTTTTCTGACGAGTATCACGCTGTCGCCCTTCTCAGCCATCTCAATTGCAGTCTTCGAGTCGAGAGCAACTTTGCCACATGCTCCACCAGGCCCAGCATTCAAGCCCTTTGCAAGAGGTTTTGGTCTGCTCTCCGGCGGAAGCTTTATTCTTGGAGCAAGCAACTGTTCTACTGCCTCCGGAGCGACTCGTGTGAGTGCCACTTCTTTGTTTATCAGACCCTCGTTGACCATATCGACAGCAATCTTCACGGCAGCTTGCGCGGTTCTCTTGCCTGCGCGACACTGCAGAATAAAGAGTCTGCCTTTCTCTATGGTGAATTCTATATCCTGCATGTCTCGGTAGTGTTTTTCGAGCTTATCGGCTATCTCGACCAACTGCCGATAGATCTGAGGAAACTCTTTCTCAAGCTGGTCAATCTGCTGAGGTGTCCGAACGCCGGCGACGACGTCCTCACCTTGTGCATTCTTCAGGAATTCGCCAAAAAGCCTCTTCTCACCGGTAGCAGGGTTGCGAGTGAAAGCCACTCCCGTACCACTGTCGTCGCCCATGTTGCCAAAAACCATCGTTTGCACGTTGACAGCAGTTCCTAGGTCGTGAGGAATCTTCTCGCGGTTGCGGTAGATCACAGCACGCTCGTTATTCCAGCTCTTGAAGACGGCTATTACAGCAAGACGGAGCTGCTCCATCGGATCGGTCGGGAAATCCTTTCCGGTAACCTTGTGGAAGTATTCCTTGTATTTTCCGACGAGCTCTTTCAAACCGGCTGCATCTACATCGGTATCCAACTTGGCACCCTTAGTGTGCTTAAGCTCATCGAAAATGTGCTCGAAATTGTGCTTAGCTAAGTCCGGATAATCGCTCGACAGAACGATATCGGAGAACATCATCAGGAACCGACGGTAAGCATCGTAGCCAAATCTTTCGTTGCCGGTTTGGGCAATGAGCCCATGGAGTGTTTCATCGTTCAGCCCTAGATTGAGGATAGTATCCATCATACCGGGCATTGAAAACTTCGCACCCGAACGCACTGAGACAAGCAACGGATTTTGGGGATCTCCTAGCTTCTTGCCCATATCGCGTTCCACATCAGCGAGCGCAACAAGAACTTCATCCCAAAGGCCATCTGGCAAACTGCCCGTCTTGTGGTACTCGTTGCAAACTTCGGTCGTGATAACAAAGCCGGGTGGCACTGGCAAGCCTAGGTTTGTCATCTCACAAAGATTAGCGCCCTTTCCGCCCAGCAGGTCACGCATGCTGGCGTTACCCTCTCGGAAAAGGTAAACGCGTTTCTTGTTAGACATATAGTCGTCCTCCTGGTCAGTAGTATGCCGACATCTAGTGTACCAGATACCGACCTTTCTCGACAAGATGGTGTGTGCCTGCTACTGAGGGTCAATCTGTTGGTTCTAAATACAAAGCCATTGCGTAGAGGTTCAGAAAAAAGTTCGGAGAGAAGGCAAACTATTCTAGTGATTTGAAGAAAGCAGGTACAACCTCTTTACTCGCATCGCCGTCCGGATATGCAAGATTGGCTACTCGTCAGACTGAGCAAGAAGCGCTGCGCCGAGGGCTCCAACGATTTGGGGTTCATCAGGAACACAAACATCCGAATTCAACACTTCGCGTATCGCCAAGACTACACCTTTGTTCTTTGCCACTCCGCCCGTCATTACAAATGGCGGCTTGGCGCGTAGCCTGCAAACCATGCCCGCGATACGTTCTGCTATTGCACGATGAAGGCCTTTCACGATGTCTTCTTTTGGAACGCCTTGCGCAATCAACGCAACGACCTCTGATTCGGCAAACACCGTACAAGTAGCCGTGATCCGTACGTTCTGGGATGCCAAAGATGAAAGATAACCCATAGATTCCAAAGGCACGTCCAAAGAACGAGCCATCACCTCCAAGAATCGGCCCGTTCCGGCAGCACACTTGTCATTCATAACAAAATCTTCTACTCTACCGTCAGAAGCAAGTTTTATGACCTTGCTGTCCTGACCACCTATATCTATCACAGTGCGAACTTCTGGGTAGATACTCCTTGCACCAACCGCGTGGCAGGTTATCTCTGTTACAGCTTTGTGCGCCAAAGTTGTACTGTGCCTGCCATACCCCGTAGCAACTATTCTTAAGATTTCTTCTAAGCGAAGGTTGGCTTTTTCAAGAGCCACATTGAATCCCTTGTTAGCAGCTTCTTGGCCGGTTGGTAAGGTTGGCACTATTGCGTACGACAAGATGTCCTTCCCCCGCAAGAGGACTACATCAGTACTCAAGGAGCCAATATCTATTCCTGCTACGATTCTACATTCACCCATACGTAGTGCGAACGAAGTAATTCGGTAGAGCATCCACCTGCGCGCTTGAGCGCGTTTTGCAAGAACCCATAAGGCTCTAATCCAACTGCGGAAATTAGGTACTAACAACGGAAAATCTGTATATCAATATGTACCAATCCTATGCAATATTCTACCAGTCGCCTGAATACGCATTCAAATCGTGTCATCTTCTGAGAATTGGCCAAAAAAGAGGAATTCAAAACCCACCCCGCGAAATAGGCAGTGCTTACAGGGAAGGTGATGATAGCGTGGCGGGCCGTATGTTCTCTACAACCGACTATTTCAACGCCCGTTGCCGAAAGATGGAGCCGCTTTGTGCATTCGATGCCTCTGACGAACACGAAGCGAGAGCGTGGCGCACTAAAGCTGTGGCTAAAGTCAGAGACTTATTGAGCGAAATGCCCGAGTGGGCTCCTCTTCAAGCGGAGGTCCTGGAAAGTGTTGACAAGGGCGATTATATAAGGCACAAGATTGTTTTTGATTCGGATCCGCTGTCTTCAGTGCCAGGATATCTTCTTATACCGAAAGTGTTGGAAAGGCCGTCGCGTGCCCTTTTGTGCCTGCACGGACATGGCCCAGGTTGCTGCGCAGTTGCGGGGGTGATCGAACCGCGGCCTGACTATTCGGTCGAACAAGTGCAGCAGTGCATAGAGCAACACAACTACGATTATGCCGTCCAGTTTGCCAAACGCGGGTACGTGACGTTGACATTTGACTACAGATGCTTCGGAGAACGCAGAGAAGCCGGCTTCTCACTTTGGGGACGTGATTTGTGTAACGTGCATTTCATAAGAGGCTCCCTACTAGGAATTAACCTGCTGGCACTAGACATACACGACACTTGCCGAGCGCTGGATTATCTATGCGAGCGGCCAGAAGTAGATCCGGACAGGATCGGATGTGTCGGACTGAGTTTCGGCGGAACAATGACGCTTTGGACGACGGCTTTGGACAAGCGCATCAAAGCTGCGGTCGTAAGTGGCTACCTGTCGGAGTTGGAAGTGTTTGTAGTAAACAACGCTAACTTCTGCGGATCGCAGTTCGTGCCCGCGCTGCGCAGATATTTCGATCTAGCCGACATAGCAGCAATGATCGCACCGCGACCGTTGCTAATTGAAAGCGGGCTAATGGACTCCGGCTTTCCAATTGATGCCGCCCGTAGAGCATTTGTAAAAGTCAAGAAAGCATACCAGGTCTACGGGGTACCCGATCACGTTGAACACGATGTCTTCGACGGTGGACATCAGTTTCACGGAGAGGTTGCTTACCAGTGGCTAGACAAGTGGCTGTAAGTATCTATTGAGTCACGCCGGATAATGAGTGAGGCGAGGTAGAACCTCGCCTCATCTGTATTGTGGCAGACACCGGCAAGCTACAAAGCAGGTTCTAACCCACTTGATCACGGCTTTTCCAGACCTTCGGCAGCCCGGCTAGCTCAAGCCGCAGTCCGAGCCCGGCAACCAAGAGCGCTGATTGGCGGTTACTATCCCCGGACGGCTGTGAGCCCCACGGCTTTGCGTCACCCGATCGCTCGGGTTTTGCCCTTGTCGGTGTCTATTGCACGCCTATTTTGTTAAGGCAACCTTTGTGTCTCTTGCATGCTCAAGATTCAGTCCTCCAGGAATCTTCATGAAGGACTCAATATTGAGCACCCCTTTGAGCCAATGGCTCGCTTACTTCGCTAAGTATCTGAGCTAGAAAAATAGTTACGGAACGAGAACTTGCTATTCACTTTTTCGATATTCACTTTTCGCGGACAATAACTTCATGCCGCACAAGAACCCGATTACCAACTGAGCAGATTACTTGTATTTCCACGCCACACCACTCGCTGTGGAAAAACTAACACGTTGGCAGCTACAAACCACTTGTCGGAGCACAAAAGTGAGGATGCAAACTCAAAGCAAACAGTAACTTTGAAAGAGCAAGCCTCAACCGTGGCTTTCGCCGAGAACCATTTTCCGCAAAGTCAGAGCGTTTTGCACAGCGTAACCGTGGATATCATTGTTGAAGTAAACGTAGAAGTCTCCATCTTGCAGCATCCGACTAATCCTATCAGCCCAAACGGCCAGAGCTTCGTCGGTATAATTACCACGGTGCTCTTCTCCACCGGAATGCATACGTAGATACGCGAAGTCTGCCGTCCGCCGTACGTGAAGAGGCAATCCCGGGGAATCCATCATGCAGTAGGCAGCACCGTAGCGCGAAAGCAAGTCCCAAAGCTCCTTCGTGTGCCACGTGTCGTTGCGAAACTCAAAGGCTGTACGTAGTCCTGACGGCAGAATCCGTAGAAACTGTTCAAGACGATCTAAATCGATCTCCCAACTAGGAGGAAATTGAAACAATATGGGACCGCGTTTTTCGCCAAGTCCATCCGAACTCTCGAGCAGCCTTTGAAGCGGTTCTTCAGGGTCAACTAGTTTCTTAACGTGCGTCAAATATCGGCTCGCCTTTACAGCAAATACGAAGCTGTCCGGTGTTGCCTTGCGCCACCGTTCGAACGTCTTGCGTTCCGGCAACCGGTAAAATGACGCATTGATCTCCACCGTGTCAAAGAACTGTGCGTAATAACCTAACCAGTCCCATGTCCGCAACTCTTCAGGATAAAATACCCCACGCCAATGCCAATAATTCCATCCACAAGCACCGCAGAAGAATCGTGACATCTCAGATCAACTCGCTATTCCTACTCTCTTCCCGCTGAGTTCTGTTCTGTTAAAAATTTCAACCGCATTCGAAAATATGACGGGCTGAGCAGCACGCGTCTGCCACACCTGAGACACTTTATACCGATGTCAGCTCCTACGCGTACTACCCGCCAATCAAATGACCCGCAGGCATGCGCCTTACGCATTGTCGCAATATCGCCTACTTTTACCTGTTCGAATGCCCTTCCAACCATTCAATCAACATCGCCATCTCCCGCGGCGGCGGGACCTCAAAATACATTCTTTCTCCCGATATTGGATGATCGAAACAAAGACGGTAAGCATGCAACGCCTGACCGCCGAGAGAATCTATCAACGCAACCAACTCAGCTTGCTCTTGTTTACTATAGCACGAGGGCGGCTTTCTGTCCTTAGCACCATATACGGGATCACCTACTACGGGGTGCCCGATAAAGGAACAATGAACGCGGATTTGATGCGTGCGACCTGTGTCTAGTTTTGCTTCCAAGAGCGTAAAACCTCGAAAGCGGTTCCGCACAGTAAGATTCGTGATCGCCTCGCGTGCTGTGTATCTCTCGGTATCCTTTATGACAGCCATGCGCTGTCTGTCAGTAGGGTGTCTGCCAATAGGAGCGTCAACTACGGCTTTGTTGAATCTCGTTTCACCCCAAACCAGAACCAAATAGTGTCTTTCAGCCGTTCGACGCTGAATCTGCTGCTGAAGCTCTTGGTGAGCAACGTCCGTCTTGGCAACAACCAAAAGCCCCGAAGTATCTTTGTCCAAGCGGTGAACTATGCCGGGTCGTTCTTCGCCACCTATACCTGATAGGTCACCGCAATAAGCAAGAATAGCGTTTACTAGTGTCCCGTGTGTCGAACCAGGAGCCGGATGCACAGTCATTCCACGAGGCTTGTTAACGACAAGCAAATACTGGTCTTCATAAACTATATCAAGAGGTATCAGTTCAGGAGTAAGATGTGTTGGCTCGGAGGCAGGTACGCAGATACTTATTTGATCACCGAGCCGAACTTTATAGCTTGAACGGACAGTCCGTCCGTTGACCAGAACGTTGCCTTTTTCGACAAGCTTCTGCACAGTCGAACGTGAAAGATCTCCAAGCCGGCTGGCTATATAAACGTCAAGCCTCTCTCCAGCTCCCTCGTCGACCGTTAGTTCGAACGTAGTCAACGTATTCAACTGGGTCACCAGTGTCGTGGCACGAGTATCCCCTTCTCGAAACGGATAGGTCGTACGAACAAAGAGCCAGGACGCGAGAATCGAAGTTACCCCGAACTTCTCTACGTTGACTGGCTACGCGTCCGACTGTTCGCGCTGTGGCGAAACCGCAGAGTAAGCAACGGACCTTTCTGATCCCGCGGTGAATGCTGTCGCTGAACCTTTGACAGCCCTGCAGTGCAGCCATTACCTATCACCACGTTAGATCGGACACTTGAACCTTCTACAGCCCGCCTAGCCTACCCTCCCCTTTGGCTGCTTACATTAAAAACAAATGCTGGCCCAGCGCAGCAGCACTGGGCCAGTCCAAACAATGCCATGTTAGAATCCGCCAAACCTAGCGCTTCGAGAACTGGAAGCCTCTCCTCGCTCTCTTGCGTCCATATTTCTTCCGCTCTTTGACTCGCGGATCCCTGGTAAGGAAGCCTTGGCGTCTGAGCGGCGTGCGCATATCTGGGCTCACCTCAAGCAACGCCTTCGCGATTCCGTGACGAACGGCGCCCGCTTGCCCTGCTATGCCTCCGCCACTAACGTGCGCTATCACATCGTAGGCGCCCAAAGCCCCCACCGCTTCCAAAGGCTGAAGCACTTGTAGTTCTAACGACTTGCGGCCCAGGTACTCACTCATTGGGACTCCGTTTATGGTAACGTTGCCCTGACCTGGAACCAGCCATACCTTGGCTATGGCGCTTTTTCTATGCCCTGTACCGTAGTATCTAGCAACTTCTTCCAAATCGTCCTCCGACTTGCCCTAACTGTCAAGAATTATTTCTACCATTCGATGCTGTAGATCATATATTTAGCTTCAGCTCCTCAGGCTTCTGAGCTTGATGTTTGTGCTCTGAACCAGCATATACTTTCAACTTCTTGAGCATTGCGTCGCCAAGTTTGTTATGAGGCAGCATGCCTTTCACAGCCCTTCGCACAGCCTTGACCGGCGAAGTAGCCATTAGCTTTCCGCGCGAAATGCTCTTAAGACCACCTGGATAACCGGAGTGCCAATAAATCAATTCTTCTGACTTGTGACCAGTGAGCACACACTTGTCAGCATTGATTACTATCACGTGGTCTCCGCAGTCGACATGCGGTGTAAATATGGGCTTATGCTTCCCTCGAAGGATCTTAGCCACCTCCGCAGCCAACCTGCCCAACGGCACACCTGCAGCATCGACTACATACCACTTCCTGGTAACGTCTTCCTTTCTAGCAAAGTATGTTTTCATCAGTATTCAACCTCTACGAGAAAGAGTCCTTGCGGCGGCGCTGTTTTTCCAGCCAGTCTGCGGTCGCAAGACTCTAGTATTTCACACATCTCCGACGCACGTCTTTTCCCCAATCCGATCTCGACCAGCGTCCCTACAATACTTCTGACCATCGACCGAAGGAAAGCATTTGCTCTGATATTGAAAACTACGTGCTCTCCTTGGTGCTCGACCGATGCCTGCATGACGTTCCTTACACTTGATGAATCCCGCTCGTCTCGATCAGCGGTCGCAAACGCTGTGAAATCGTGCACTCCGACAAGACACTCGGCTGCTTGACTCATCGCACAGACATCAAGCGGCTCGGGAACGTGCCAACAAAACCGCCCCTGGATAGCACTCCGCACGCTCCTATTGAGAATAACGTATCTGTAAAGCCTTGATCTTGCCGAATACCGCGCGTGAAAATCCTCTTTGACCTCACACGCCGAGATCGCTGCTATGGACGGCGGCAGCAGCGAATTCATTGCTATACAGACCCGGTCGATGGGAATCTTTGCCTGCGACCGGAAGTTTATCACTTGCCCCAGCGCGTGCACACCCGCATCAGTTCGACCAGACCCATATACGGTGACCCGTTCCTTCAAAATCTTGGAGAGCACCTTCTCCAGTTCTCCCTGGATCGTAGGCACGCCTGGCTGGTACTGGAACCCGTAAAAATCCGTGCCGTCGTACTCAAGTATGACCTTGATGTTGCGCAATGCAACCTGCCGCCCTCCAGAACGCTGTTGAACACGGAAGGGCAACGCTAATCGTACGCTAGCTCCATCTTTACTAGAGGAGCTCCGTCACCACGCCGAAAGCCGATTTTTGTAATTCTTACGAAACCGCTTCCTTTATCTGAGAACTTTGGAGCCACCTCGTCAAAAAGCCTCTTAACGGGATCCTGGGCGACAAGAGCCTTTCTTGCCTCGCTTTGAGCCTTACCCCTCATACTCAACAAGTTACGCGAAACACGAGGTGGCGGCAGCAATCTGCGAGCCTGTCTTCTCGCTTCCAACGTATTCTTCTTTGCCAACGAGATCAGCTTCTCAGCAATAGCTCTTGCTTCTTTTGCGCGGGCCTCGGTAGTCTCCACATGCTCGTACATTATCAAGGACCGCACTATACCCTTCAACAGTGCCATCCGCTGATCAGTCGGAAGGTCCAGTTTTCTACCAGCAACACGATGTCGCATGTGCGAAACCCCTCACTATTGTCCTGTATCCTCGGGTTGTTCATCGGACGCTTCGGCTTCTGGATAGTCCTGGGTATCCTTCGCCGCTTTGTCCAGGGCAGTTGTTTCCTCCGTGTCCTCTAGTTCTGCCGGCTGTGCGGCACTGGACACTTTTGACTCGCCGGACTCCCGGAGGGAAAGATTGAGCGATTCCAGCTTCTCTTTCACCTCCTGAAGAGATTTCCTGCCGAAGTTTCTAATATTCAGTAGGTCTGCTTCGCTAAGCTGCACCAGGTCTTGAATAGTCAGAATGTTAGCTTTCTTGAGACAGTTATAGGTTCTCACGGAAAAATCCAGCTCTTCTATCCTAGCATCAGGCGGACTCGGAAGAGCCCCCCGGCCGAGCCTGAATTCACTCACAGTGCCTCTCGGCCTGCGCGCGAAGTCAAAGAAGAGCCTAAGCTGCTCATCCAGTATTCTTGCAGCTTCACTCACAGCTTCGCTCGGCGATATAGTACCGTTGGTCGTGACTTCCAATACAAGCCGATCGTAGTCTGTTCTATGCCCTACACGCGTAGGGTCTACAGTATAGCTAACTTTTCTCACAGGCGTAAAGACCGCTCCAACGGGAATCACCCCAATTGGCAGGCGCGCTTTGTCCTGCCTGTCAGGAAGTACGTATCCTTTACCACGCTCAACAGTCATTTCAGCCCTAAGAGTAGCCGTCTCGTCGTCGAGCGTAGCTATGTGAACTTCGGGATTGACTATTGTAATCTCCGGTGGGGTCTGGATATCAGCCCCCGTGACCTCACCTGGGCCATGAACATCCAGCCTTATCACCATAGGTTCTGGCTGATCGGTACCGTCCAGCTCCATCCGCACGAATACCTCGCGGAGGTTAAGTATCAATTCGGTCGTGTCTTCACGCACTCCCGGTATTGTTGAAAACTCGTGCAGAACGCCATCGATTTTTACGGACGTTATTGCTGCACCAGGTATCGAGGAAAGAAGAACTCTCCTTAGTGCATTTCCAATGGTATAGCCGAATCCTTGTTCCAGCGGCTCGGCGACGAACTTCCCGTATACAGCGCCGTCCTCCAGAATCTCGATTCGCGGCGTTACCATTTCCATAATCCGTCGCCTCCATTTACCTTGAATAGAACTCGACTATCAAAGATTCCTGAACGTCAGTGTCAATTTCGTCCCTGGTGGGTATTGAAAGTACCCTACCGCGCATCTCGTTCGCATCAAACTCAAGCCATGCCGGCAGAGCTCTCCCGCCAGCAGCCTCTACAGCCGCAACGAGTGGCGGAATATTGCGTGCGCCATCCGCAACCTGCACAGTATCGCCTGGGCGCAGTTGGTAAGAAGGTATATTGACCCTCTTGCCGTTTACCAGAATATGACCGTGCGACACGAACTGGCGTGCCTGAGCTCTTGAGGAGCTCAATCCTAGGCGATACACCACGTTGTCCAACCGCATTTCGAGAAGTTGAAGCAGGTTCTCGCCAGTTACACCAGGACGCCTAATCGCTTCCTTTACATACCGTCTAAACTGTCGCTCTCGGATACCGTAAATCCTGCGCATCTTCTGCTTTTCGCGAAGCTGAACAGCATAATCCGAGAGCTTTCTCTGCATCCGCAGTTGACCATGCTGGCCAGGCGGATACGGTCGCCTTTCAACAGGACACTTGCGCGAATAGCATTTCTCGCCTTTCAAGTACAGCTTGACACCTTCGCGTCTACACATTCTACAGACTGGGGTAGCTAGTGATCCCATATGTCTACTCGTCTCCTAGAAAACTGGCCTCAGTTTGGCTTTGGAGTTACACTCTTCTTCTCTTGGGCGGCCGACAACCGTTATGCGGAATCGGTGTGCAGTCCTTGATAAGAGTAATGTCTAATCCCACAGCTTGCAGAGACCTTATTGCCGTCTCTCGACCTGCACCCGGCCCCTTAACATGCACGGCAACACGCTTCATTCCGTGCTCCATTGCCTTGCGAGCAGCAGATTCTGCTGCGAGCTGCGCGGCGAATGGCGTACTCTTCTTTGTGCCCTTGAACCCTACCGTGCCGGCACTCGCCCAGGAGATCACGTTCCCGTTAACATCGGTTATGGATACAATCGTGTTATTGAAAGTGCTCTTTATATGAGCAATACCCTCCGCTATGTTCTTTTTTTCTTGGACCTTGCCTCGCGATGACGAGGACGCTGTTTTTCTAACCATCTATAGCCTCCCTTCTAAACCCTAGGACTTTTTGCGCCTAACTCCGACAGTTCTTCTAGGACCCTTGCGCGTGCGAGCATTTGTCTTGGTCCTCTGCCCGCGAACTGGCAAACCGCGGCGATGGCGTAGTCCGCGATAGCACCCTATCTCCATCAGCCTCCGGATAGCCATCGCGTACTCGCGCCGCAGATCGCCTTCCACCGTGTAGTTCCCCTCAATCTGCTTTCTGAGCTCCGATATTTCGGCCTCAGTAAGATCCCGCATTCTCTTGTTGGGATCTACACCAGCGGCTGCCACAATCTTCTTGGCGCTTGAAAGCCCTATCCCATAGATGTAGGTAAGCGCATACTCAACCTTCTTGTCTCTTGGGAGGTCTACACCCGCTATTCTTGCCAAGCTACTTTACCCTCCATATAGAATCAGCACTAACGAATACCGCAGCTGACAAAGACATCGGTTTATCCCTGCCTCTGCTTATGCTTAGGGTATTGCTTGCAAATCACCCTAACAACGCCCTTTCGTTTTATGACCTTGCATTTATCGCACATCGGTTTTACCGAAGCTCTAACCTTCATCGCTGTACACCATTCCTTCTATGCTCATTTATACCTATATGTTATACGACCTCTAGTAAGGTCGTAAGGGCTCAACTCTACTTTCACCTGGTCTCCGGGAAGAATTCTTATAAAATGCATTCTCATTTTACCTGACACATGTGCTAATACGACATGGCCATTCGGCAACTCAACTCGAAACGTTGCATTAGGCAACGCTTCTATCACCTTTCCTTCGACCTCAATAGGTTTCTCTTTAGGCATCTATCTTGACAGCCCCCCAACAGGCAACAACGTAAGGATATCGGGTCCGTCTCTGCGAATCGCCACGGTGTGTTCGAAGTGTGCCGATAGGGATCTGTCCTTCGATACTACCGTCCAACTGTCTCCCAGAGTTTCCACAGCATAACCGCCCGCGTTGACCATCGGCTCAATCGCGAGCGTCATTCCCTCTTCCAACCTAATTCCGCGTCCCGGCTTACCGTAGTTTGGCACCTGCGGATCCTCATGCAGCGACTGCCCGATTCCGTGCCCTACCAAATCCCTTACAACCGAAAAGCCATGAAGTTCCACATGCTTCTGAATCGCGTGGCCTATATCTGAAAGGTGCTTACCAGGTCGAGCTTGCTCAATTCCCTTGTAAAGCGCCTCCTTGGTCACGCGCAGCAACCGTTCAGCTTCTTTAGATGCCTTTCCACCGACCGCTATTGTCAAGGCCGCATCAGCGTGCCACCCATCCACAGCGATGCCAAGGTCAATTCCCACTATATCGCCTGCTTCAAGCACCCTATCGCCAGGGATTCCGTGGACAACTTCCTCGTTTACCGCCACGCACACGGTATTTGGATACCCTCGGTAGTTCTTAAATGAACTGACCCAGCCGTGTGATCGGATAAGCTCCTCAGCTATTCTGTCAATGTCCAAGGTAGTGGTCTTGCCCGGCACGATCCGTCTTACAATTTCATCGAGGCACCATGCCACTGCTGCGCCGGCAACCCGCATTTTCTCTATCTCTGCCGGCGTCTTTCTTATTATCATCGAACCCCGATTAATGACTTTATCCGCTGCGTGATCTCGTCTATCCCGCCTTTGGCCTCCACATCTCGAAGAAGACCTTTGCGACGGTAATATTCCAACACCGGAGCGGTCTGCTCCTGATAAACCCTAAGTCGATTCCTTATCGCATCAGGTTTGTCGTCTTCGCGCTGCACCAAGCTGGCACCGCACAGATCGCACTTATCAGCAACTGTGGGCGGTTTAGAATCAACATGATAGGGCTCTCCGCACTTTGGACAGACACGCCTGCCTGAGAGCCTTCTCACTAGCTCTTCCTCGTCGACGCTTAGGTTTATGACTGCCTCCAAAGGCTTCTGCAGTTCCGCCAACACGGCATCCAGCGCCTCGGCTTGCGCTACTGTTCGCGGAAAGCCATCCAATACGAAACCGTTGCTTCCCAACGAAGCCAATTTCTCCTTGGCGATTGCAATCACCACTTCGTCTGGCACAAGTTCACCGCGGTCCATATAGCTTTTGGCTTGCATGCCGACCGCCGAGCCCTTCACCACAGCTTCGCGAAGTGTATCGCCAGTCGAAATATGCACTGCCCCGAACTCTTTTTCGAGTATCCCAGCCTGAGTGCCCTTGCCAGACCCAGGCGCACCGAACAGAACTATTCGCATACCTTTCGCCTTTGACGAGTATCTAAGCCTAAGCGTTTCCTCGGAAATAAGACCCTGACCCTCACTCCGGAAAAACCTTATTTTATGAATCCCTCATAGTGACGCATGAGCAGATGCGATTCAATAGCTTGCATCGTCTCAAGCGCCACACCAACGACTATCAACAGTGAGGTGCCGCCAACCAGACTGAACGTTCTAATACCCGTAAGCTGTGGCACGTAATACTGTAATAGAGCAACGATAGCAAGAAAGATGGCGCCGGCCAAGGTGATCCGCGTCATTATACGGTCCAAATAATCTTGCGTCGGCTTGCCCGGTCTAATGCCTGGGATGAAACTGCCCCATTTCTTGAGGTTGTCGGCAAGATCTTTCACGTTAACAGTTACTGCCGTGTAGAAATAGGTGAAGAATATAATCATACCGGCATAGATCACGGAACCCCACCATGTAGCTCCAGGCACTAAGCTGTTTGCAAACCTAGTAAGCCAATGCTCAGGATCCCCATGGGTCACTATATTGGCTACCGTCATCGGAAAGTATTGTATGGAAACTGCAAATATGATGGGAATAACACCTGCCGAATTTACCTTCAGCGGCAGATAGCTGGACTGCCCTCCGACCATTCGGTTTCCGATTACGCGCTTCACATGCTGGATCGGAATTTTGCGCTGTGCCTGAGTAAAGGCGATCATAAACGCGACGGTACCGACAAAAAGCACGATTAGCACAAACAGTGCAAACCAGTCATTGTTCGTTTTGATTACCTCCAGAGTCTGTGCGACCTGAAACGGCAAGTAAGCAATAATGCCAGCAAAGATAACGATAGACACACCATTTCCGATGCCCTTATCGCTTATTTGCTCTCCCAACCACATTAAGAAGGCCGTCCCTGCAACCAGAGTGATCGCTATTTGCAGGACTTTCAGATCAAAAAACCCACCGGAACCCTGGACCGCACCAATTGATCTGAGCCACGTGGTTGTACCGTATGCCTGGAAGAGCGCGAGCACACCGGTTAGCCACCTGGTATAAAGTCGTATTCTCTTTTGCCCAGCGGCTCCTTCCTTCTGCATTTCCTCCAGCTGCGGTATGGCTATTGTCAACAGCTGCATGATAATGGATGCGTTTATGTAGGGCATTATGCCCATCGCGAAGATTGTATACTTCTTGAATGCACCGCCAGTAAACGCATCAAGAATATCGAACAGGCCGCCACCCAACCTCTCGACGAGAATAGTCGTATCGACTCCGGGAACAGGTATGTGTAGACCTAGTACATACACCGCAAACATAGCGAAAAGAAAAGTTATTCTTCGCTTGAGGTCGGGTATTCTAAACGCGCCTGCGACAGATGAAAGCATTACAGAACCTCCACCAAGCCTCCAGCAGCCTTAATCTTTTCCTCAGCCGTTTTGCTGAACTTGTGTGCCTTAACCTTGAAGCTCTTGGTCAGTTCGCCATCGCCCAAAATCTTGATGCCGTCTTTCACCTTCTTGACAAGACCACTGGCGACCAAGAGCTCCGGTGTAACTTCCGTTCCGGACTCAAATCGTTCTTCAAGATCGTCCAAATTGACCACCGCATACTCCTTGCGAGTGATGTTTCTGAAGCCACGCCTCTGCGGCAGTCTACGGTGCAGCGGCGTCTGACCACCTTCGAAGCCGGGCCTGACTCCACCACTGGTTCGCGCCTTTTGCCCTTTTGTACCTCTACCGGCGCTAGTTCCGTGCCCGGAGCCTGTACCACGTCCAACGCGCTTGCGTTTGTGTGTGGACCCCGGCGCCGGATGTAAATCATTAAGCCTCATTCTTGACCTCCACCGGTTCGGGCAACTTCTCTACCTTTAGCAAATGCGAGACCGAACGGATCATTCCCATCACGGCATCGCTTGGAAAGTGCACAGCCGACGAGCCCACTTTTCCCAATCCTAGAGCCCTGATGGTTGCCCGTTGCCGTTCGGTCGACCCTATGAGACTCTTGACCAAAGTTACCTTAATCATCACTGCCCCGTTTAGTTCTTTTCGGTTGCATTTTGCATAGCATCTGCATGTTCAATCACACCCGATTCTTCGGATGCCTCTAGCTCAGTTGACTCCGTAGTTTCAGAGAATTCCTCAAACACACCTTCTTCTTCTCGCTTTCTAACAAGCCATGGAACCAATTCCCTAAGCGGCCGTTCTCGCACCTCGGCCACGCGCTCCGGCACCTTCAGTGCTTTCAAGCACTCCATCGTAGCGCGCGCTGTGTTAATAGGATTACGCGAGCCCAAAGACTTGGCAAGCACATCTCGTATTCCTGCAAGCTCGAGAACAGGTCTGATAGCGCCCCCTGCAACTACTCCTGTTCCAGGTGAAGCAGGTTTGAGACGTACCAAAGCCGCTCCGTACGGCATCTCCACTTCGTGCGGTATCGTAGTGCCCACAAGAGGCACCTCTATTATTTGCTTCTTTGCATCTTCAATAGCCTTACGTATAGCGTCCGGTATACCGGCCGCTTTACCCAAGCCGACACCGACATGGCCTTTTCTGTCGCCGACAGCCACCAGCACGTTCCAACTTAACGTGCGGCCACCTTTATGCGTCTTCTGAACCTTGTTGGTCCGAATAACCTGCTCTTGCAGGTCGAGCTCATCTGGATTGATCCTAGGCATTTTTCCTCCCAAGTACTGCCTTTTATGCTATGGTTCAGTCAATTAATTTGCTCAAGCTTAACAACAGTTATTCAATCCGCTCCGACGGTTAAAAGAGCTTCTTAGTAGCCCTACGCTTTCACTAGAACTTGAGTCCTGCCTCTCGAGCGCCGTCAGCAAGAGCTGCAACACGACCGTGGTACTTGTACCCTCCTCGGTCGAAAACTACAGTATGTATACCTTTTTCCAGGGCACGCTTTCCTATCAGGTGACCAACCAGCCTGGCAGCTTCGACATTGCCGCCGCTCTTAATGGCAGACTTGATCTCCGGATCGAGCGTTGATGCTGCTACAAGTGTGTGACCCCGCTCGTCATCTATTACTTGAGCATAGATATTGGCGAGACTTCTAAACACGTTGAGTCTCGGCCGATCAGCAGTTCCGCTGATTTTCTTACGAACTCGTCTGTGCCGCTTACTTCGCAAAAGTTGCTTGCGGTCCATCTGGACTCCTCACCATTATTTATCTCTCCCGTCGTGGGAAAACCAGTTTCGCTAAAGATCAACCTCTTAGTCGGTCGACTTAACTGCTTCAAAATGCTATTTCTTTGCGCCAGCCTTGCCGGCTTTCCCCGCCTTACGGCGAACGTATTCGCCGGCGTAGCGTATGCCCTTCCCTTTATACGGTTCAGGAGGCTTAACAGCTCTGATTTCAGCCGCTTGTTGACCTACGAGCTCTTTATCGATACCTTTCACAAGCACGAACGGCATTCTTGCAACCTGGCCCGACACCATAAACCCGGCACGCGTATCCGTGCCGACCTCGAATTCGATTCCTGGCTTGGGTTCTATGACCACGGGATGGGAGTAGCCAACACTGAGCACAAGGTTATTACCCTGCATCTCAGCACGGTAACCAACCCCTAACACGTCCAGGCGCTTTTCATAACCTTGAGTAACGCCGACGACCATATTGTTGATCAGCGTTCTCGTGAGGCCGTGAAGCGCGCGATGCTCGCGATCGTCTGACGGCCTTTCGCAGATTATCTGATTGTTCTCGACTCGAACAGAAATGGAAGGCGGAAGCCTACGCGAAAGGGTTCCTTTTGGACCTTTCACGACTAGCTCACCGTCATTTTGGATAACCTCTACGCCATTCGGCAACGGTATCGGCAATTTGCCTATCCTACTCATAGCTACCTCACTACCAAACGTAGCACAAAACCTCACCGCCGATTCCCAACTTGCGGGCTTCTCGGTCGGTCATCACACCCTTCGACGTACTCAAAATTGCTATACCTAAACCCCTCAAGACTCTAGGAACCTTGTCTCGCTTGGCGTAAACGCGCAGTCCTGGCTTCGATACCCGTTTGAGATTGGTCAAAATTCTTTCTCTTTTAGGGCCGTACTTCAATTGTATCCTTGCAGTGGGAAACTTACAGTCCTCCAGGAGCTGATATCCCCGTATGAATCCTTCATCCCGCAAAATACGCAGAATCTCTATGTTAAGCCTTGACGCAGGTACCTCAACAGTCTCATGGTTTGCAAGGTTCGCGTTTCGAATCCTCGTCAGAAGGTCGGCTATAGGATCGGTTACGCTCATTCGGATCCTCCATTAACTGGTTACAACCGCACTCTATATGTGGTCCATCGTGGTTATTTACCAGCTCGCCTTTCTCACTCCGGGAATCAGACCACGATGCGCCATTTCCCGGAAGCAAATACGACACAGGCCAAATCGGCGTATGTACCCTCTCGGTCTCCCGCACACGCCGCAGCGGTTGTATTTGCGCACTTTGAACTTAGGCGGTCTCTTCTGTTTCTCGATCAAGCATTTCTTTGCCACAGGCTACTCCTCTTTCCGAGCTCGTTCAGCTTCCGCAATTATCGTCTGCGCCACATTGGGCGGTACTTCTTCGTAATGCGAAAACCTAGCCGAGAATTTACCCCGTCCTCGCGCGATAGAGCGCAAGTCAATCGAATAGCGCTGTATCTCAGCTTGCGGAACGTGGGCTTTAATTTTCTGTCTACCGCCGCCCAGCGGCTCCATTCCAAGAACTCTGCCACGCTTGGAGTTGAGATCGCCTATTACGTCACCCATAAACTCCTCGGGCACTATGATCTCCATTTCGTAGATCGGCTCGAGCAGAACTGGATTTGCTTTCTCAGCCGCTGCGCGGAAGGCAAGTCTGCCAGCCAACTGGAAAGCCAGGTCTGAAGAGTCTACCGTATGATAGCTCCCGTCATAGCACACGGCTCTGACATCCACAACGGGATACCCGGCAAGTATTCCCTGGCTCATCGCATCTCTGATTCCCTTATCTACCGAGGGAATGAACTGGCGCGGTATGGCACCGCCCACAATCTGATCCACAAATTCGTAACCACTACCCCTGGGCAAAGGCTCAAGCCGAATCCAACAATCGCCGAACTGCCCACGCCCGCCGGTTTGCTTCTTGTGACGACCCTGGGCTTCTGCTGTAGTAGTAATCGTCTCTCTGTAGGGAACTTTTGGAGTTTCTGTTTCGACTTCGACACCAAACTTGCGTCTAAGCCGTTCAACCATGATGTCGAGTTGGGTCTCACCTAGACCACATATCAACGTTTGGCCGATATCCTGGTCTCGATAAGTTTGGAACGTCGGATCCTCTTCCGCCAGCTTCTGCAGAGCCGGTCCGAGCTTATCCTCATCGGCCTTCGTCTTAGCTCGAACCGCAAGAGAGTACACTGGCTCTGGAAACTCGATCGGTTTCAGAATGACTGGATGAGCTTTATCGCACAGCGTGTCGCCGGTCGCAGTCTCCTGAAGCTTGGCTACAGCTCCTATATCCCCGGCGCCGATTTCGGGTGTCGGAATTTGATTCTTACCCTGCACGAAGTAAATTTGGCCTACCCGTTCTTCGCGCTCCTTATTCGCGTTATAGACGTGAGAGTCAGACCTAATAGACCCCGAGAAAACTCGGAAATACGTCAGCTTGCCCACGTAAGGATCAGCCATCGTCTTAAATACAAGGGCACAAAACGAATCGTCAGGCGCGCGAGTTTCTTCGGCTCCCGATGGACTCACACCTTTCACGGGTGGCACACTGGCAGGCGACGGCACGCTCGACACTATTAAGTCAAGCAGCGTGTCCACACCGACCATCTTCATCGCTGATCCGCAAAGGACAGGCACGACCTTGCCTGCGCGCAGACCCATCTCCAAGCCCTTCGCAATTTCCTCGTCGGACAACGTGCCTTCGTCGAAGTATTTCTCCATCAGAGCGTCGTCCATTTCGGCCACAGACTCTATCAGTGATTCGCGCATTTTGGAGATTTGCCCTTCCATCTCGGACGGCATCTCAATAGGCACAATCTTTCCGTTCTCCCACTTGTAGGCCTTATGGGTAAGTAGATCCACTACTCCGACGAACTTGTCCTCAGATCCAATCGGTAACTGCAAAGGCGCTACGCTGGTGCCAAATCTCTGACGCAGCGACTCCAACGTGCGGTAGAAATCCGTGTTCTCCTTCTCAAGCTTATTGACGAAGAACAACTTCGTAATGCCGGCTTGCGTTGCCAAGTCCCACGCAGTATCCGTACCTACATCGATAGAGCCCGTACCGTCAACGATAAGCAGAGCTGCTTCCACCGCGCGCATCGCTCCGATTACGTCACCAACAAAATCCGGATAACCCGGCGTGTCTACCAAGTTGATCTTCGCATCTTTCCACTCACACGGCAAAACGGCCAAATTGATACTGATCTTGCGTTGGACTTCCTCAGGATCGAAATCGCCGGTAGAAGTGCCGTCGTCCACTCGGCCCAACCGGCTGATCGCCCCTGAAGTGTAGAGCATCGCCTCTGCTAGCGACGTCTTTCCAGTGCCACCGTGTCCTACCAGTGCAACGTTTCTAATCGAATCAATAGGATATTTTTTCATTCGGTCAGACCTCTTTGAATGGCAACCCCAGGGCTTTCAACAGGGCCCTACCCTCTTCGTCAGTCTTAGCGGTAGTGCATATTGCGATGTTCATTCCTCGAGACCGATCAACCTTGTCGTAATCGATCTCAGGAAATACAAGTTGCTCCTTGAGACCCATGCTGAAGTTACCACGACCGTCGAATGAGTCGGGCGGGATACCCTGAAAGTCCCTGACTCTCGGCAAAACAACATTAAAAAGCCTATCCAGAAACTCGTACATCATTGCCCCACGCAGGGTCACCTTGCACCCAATCGGGTTACCTTTCCTTATCTTGAAGTTAGATATAGACTTCCGCGCTCTGGTAATCACCGGTCTTTGACCAGTGATGAGCGACAGATCATTCATAGCCGCGTCAAGCAGACGAGAATCTTGCGCCGCCTGCCCAACGCCCATACTAACAACTACCTTCGTAACGCGCGGCACTTGCATCACGTTCTTGTATTGGAACTGCTTCATAAGTGCCTGCACAACTTCGTTTCTGTATTTATCTTTGAGTCTAGGCATAATTCGATACCCACGTTTCCGGAGTAAGAATCTTCAACAAACTACTCTGACATTCGAGTAAAGGCTATGCGTCTATGAGTTCTCCGCACTTCTTGCACTTTCGGACAGAATCCCCGTCAGCAGTGCGAGCCTTGGCAATCCGGGTCTCCTTATTGCACTTGGGGCAAACAAGCATCACTTTGCTCACATATATCCCAAGCGGCACCATCATCTCGCCCAACTGCTGGCGAATCATTGCACGAGATGTAGCTGAGCGCGGCTTCTGATGGCGCGTCACAACGTTGACACCGTCTACAATGACCTTTCCTTCTTCGGGCAAAGCCTGTATCACCTTGCCGCGCTTGCCTTTGTCCTTGCCAGCAAGGACAATAACCTCGTCACCCTTTTTGATCTGCAGTTTTCCTTCAAAAGTTGGCTTTGGTTGTCTTCCCATCTAGCTATCTCCGAAACCAGCAAGTCAGGCTCAACGCTAATTGGCTGCTCGCTGCGCCAGTATTCGCTAGAGCACTTCAGGCGCAAGCGATATGATTCTCATAAAACCCTTCTCGCGGAGTTCTCTCGCCACAGGCCCAAATACCCGGGTACCTCTGGGCTCGTTCGCATTGTTGATGATAACAGCAGCGTTGTCATCAAAGCGGAGCACAGATCCATCTGAGCGCTGTATATCGTTCTTTGTGCGGACTACAACGGCCCTGACTACATCGCTCTTCTTGACTGCTCCGCCCGGCGCCGCCTGCTTTACGACACCCATTATTATGTCCCCAACCTTCGCATAACGGGCATTCGAGCCCTTGAGCACCCGGATGCACATGATCTCACGTGCTCCAGTGTTATCTGCTGCTCTAAGTCGAGTGTAAGGCTGAATCATGGTAGTTCCCTTTTGCTTTCTTACTTAGCCTTCTCAATAATCCGGCATACCCGCCAGCGCTTCTCTTTTGACAGCGGTCTGGTTTCCATGATCTCGACAATGTCTCCAATGCCGCATTCGTTGTTCTCGTCGTGAGCCTTAAATTTCGTCGTCCGCCGCATGATTCGACCGTACAGCGGATGCCTTACGAGAGTGTCAATGGCGACCACCACGGTTTTGTCCATTTTGTCGCTCACAACTCTTCCAACACGAACTTTGCGTCTACCCCTTTGCCCAGTCGTCATAACGTGCTATCCCCTACTCTGTCCAGCCCTACGCAGCTGCATTTCCGTAAGTATGCGCGCCACGTTCTTCCTGGCAGTTTTAATAGCGTGAACATTATAGAGCTGCTTGAGAGCAAACTGTTGCCTCAGCTTGTACAGCCCTTCACGCTCCTGCCTTAGCATTACCTCAAGCTCAGCTTCTGTAGCTTCTTTTACTTTCTTTCGAAACTCAGACTGTCTCACAGATATCGCCCTGCTCTTTTCTAGTTACAAATCTAGTTTTTATCGGCAACTTATGAGCCGCCAGTCTCATCGCTTCTCTTGCAAGCTCTTCAGAAACACCACTTACCTCGAAGAGCATTCTACCAGGTCTGACCACAGCAACCCAGCCTTCCGGATTACCCTTGCCGCCACCCATACGGGTCTCGGCAGGTTTGCGCGTGTACGGTTTATCCGGGAATATTCGAATCCAAACCTGACCTCCCCTTCTGATATGACGGGTTATAGCAACACGAGCGGCCTCGATTTGGTTGGCTGTAATCCACGCGGGTTCCAGGGCTTGTAGTCCGTACTCGCCGAAGTCAACGTTGTTACCTGCAGTCGCAACTCCCTTCATGGAACCGCGCTGCTGCTTTCTGTATTTAGTTCGTCTTGGCATCAGCATAGCTGACTATTCTCCTTTTTCTCCGGTCACGGTCTTAGAGATTTCGTCAGTCTCCTGTTGGCGCGCCGCCGATTCCCGGCTAGCAGTGCGGGTGCGTCTGGGTCTCTTGGCTATCTGCTCTTCTATTGACTCCTCGCGCTGGGCGCCAGGCAGAATATCACCTTTATAGATCCACACCTTAACTCCTATGTTGCCATAGGTTGTTCTTGCCTCTGTGAAGCCGTAGTCGATATCAGCTCTAAGAGTATGCAACGGAATTTTGCCCGCCTTCTCACCATCAGCGCGAGCCATTTCGGCTCCTGCAAGTCGACCGGCAACTCTAACCTTGATACCCTTGGCACCCATTCGCATAGTGCGCAGAACCGCTTGTTTACAAGCGCGCTTATAAGAAATTCTCTTCTCTATCTGCTGTGCAATCGACTCCGCGACAAGCTGAGCATCGAGTTCCGGCGTACGGATTTCCTGGACATTAACAATTACGGTTTTCCCTCCAGTAAGCTTTTCAAGATCCGCGCGGATATCATCAATGCCTCGCCCGCCACGTCCAATAATTATCCCGGGTTTCGCTGCCCAGATCGTAACTTTCACTCTGTTGGCAGCTCGCTCGATTTCTATCTTTGAAACGCCCGCTGCATAGAGGGCATTCTTCAGGAACTTTCTAATCTTGTAGTCCTCGAGCACGAGCGCCGGGAACTCCCGATCCGTAGCAAACCACTTGCTATCAGGATCGCGAATGATTCCAACCCTGAGCCCTATTGGATTAACCTTCTGTCCCAACTACGCGCCTCCTTTGCCCTCAGACTCTGTGTCCTGAATATCGGCCTTGTTCTCGACCTCGGTCTGAGTCTCTTCACCTTCGACCGACTTCTGCGTCTCCGTGGTTGGCTCTATGGGCTTCTCCTCAGCAATTGCAGAAACTTTCTTAGTTTCACCCACCCTCGCTTCGGAAGCAGCAGCGCGCTTTGCTGCAGCGCCGGTCGCCGGCCTTCTTCGAGCCTTTCTGTCGGGTTTCGGCTCGGTTTCTTCAACTGCAATTGTTATATGGCTCATTCTCTTTATTATCCGATAGCCACGACCCATAGGCGCATAGCGAAGGCGCTTAATAATGTTCGGTCCACCGTCAACGAAAGCGCGCGATATTCTGAGGTTGTCGGCATCCATATGGAAATTATTCTCCGCATTTGCGACAGCCGACCTAACCACCTTCTCTACGATACGCGCTGCTCTGTTCGGCGTGTACCGAAGTATGGCCAACGCCTCGCGCACTTCTTTGCCTCTAATGGCATCTACAACAAGCCGGGCCTTCCTAGGAGAAGTCCTCACATAACGTGCCCGTGCAATAGCCTCCATGGAATCTCAAGCCTCCCAAAAGTCACTTCAAAGCGGTCGAACGCTCAGTATGGTGACCGTGTCCCCTAAACGTCCTGGTAGGCACAAACTCGCCAAGTTTGTGACCAACCATGTTCTCTGTAATGTATACCGGCACATGCTTGCGGCCGTCATGAACCGCAATCGTATGGCCAATCATCAGCGGCAAGATAGTGGACCGCCGCGACCAGGTTTGGATGATTCTCTTCTCGCCGCGTGCGTTCAACTGCTCGATTTTCTTGACGAGTTTCGGATCCGCATATGGGCCCTTCTTAATAGATCTCGCCATTAAATATCCTCCTACTTGCCGCGTCGTCTCACGATTAGTTTGTCTGACTGTTTTCTCTTTCTAGTCTTAGTACCATGAGCTGGTTTACCCCATTTCGACATGGGCGTCTTCCGGCCCACTGGCGATTTACCTTCTCCTCCTCCGTGCGGGTGATCCCTTGGCGTCATAGCAACGCCTCTTACTGCAGGCCTCCTGCCCAACCAGCGGGCACGGCCTGCTTTGCCGAGAGAAATATTTTCGTGCTCCACATTGCCGACCTGGCCAACCGTAGCTTTGCATTCGGCGAGCACATTTCTTATCTCACCAGACGGCAATCTGAGCTGAACATACTTGCCCTCTTTCGCCATAATCTGCGCGCCCGCACCTGCGCTTCTTACAATTTGCCCACCCTTACCAGGCTGGAGCTCGATATTGTGAACAATGGTACCCAACGGTATATTGGCCAAAGGGAGACAGTTGCCCGGTTTGATATCGGCATCGCTGCCGGAGATAACAGTATCACCAACATTTAACCCGAGCGGCCAAAGGATGTAGCGCTTCTCGCCGTCGATGTATTGAATTAAGGCAATCCGCGCCGACCTATTTGGGTCGTACTCGATGGCGACACATTTGCCCGGTACGCCAACCTTGTCGCGCTTAAAGTCTATGATGCGATACATCCGCTTATGCCCGCCGCCTTGATGGCGTGCCGTTACACGACCCTGATTATTGCGTCCGCCCTTCTTTTTCAGCGGCCGCAATAAGCTTTTCTCAGGTTCAGCCTTGGTTATTTCTTCAAACGCAGAAACCGTTTGATATCTCAGGCTTGGGGTTATCGGTTTGTAAGTCTTTATAGCCATCGGTTAGGCTCCCTCGAATATCTGTATCCTCTGGCCTGGCTTGAGTGTTACATATGCCTTTTTCATTCCCCCAGTTTTACCCTCAAACCTGCCCAGACGTTTAGTCTTCGGTTTCACATTGACAGTGTTGACTTTAACCACTTCTACGCCAAAAATTTCTTCGACAGCTCGAGCAATCTCTATCTTGTTTGCGTTCGGGTCAACTTCAAATGCATACTTGCCCACGGCCGTCAGATTCATGGTCTTTTCTGTTATCAATGGTCTCTTGATCACCGAATACGCGTCTTTCACGACCCGAACACCTCCTGCAATTTCTCAGCTGCCGCCTTCGTCATAATTATCTTTTCGGCGTTCAGAATTTCCCGAACACTCACAGCGGGCGACAGTCTGAGCTCTACGCCTGGTATGTTTCGCACAGACAATCTCAGCTCGTCGCTGATTGTGTCTGCAATTATTAACGTTCTACCGAAAGCCTCAACACTGTCCAGAAAAGCTGCCATTGCCTTGGTGCTTATCTTGTCCAGTTTAATCTCGTCTACAATCACTACGGCACCTTCGGCAAGCTTTGCAGAAAGAGCCGATCTGATTGCGCCCCGCCTCATCTTCTTCGGCAGTCTTTTCTCGTACGACCGAGGGTGTGGACCGAATACCACTCCTCCGTGAGTATAGTGCGGAGCGCGAATTGAACCTTGTCGTGCGCGACCAGTTCCCTTTTGTCGATAAGGCTTTCTTCCTCCGCCACTGACCTCAGCACGTGTTTTAGTATCAGCTGTTCCCAGCCGAGCATTTGCTTCCTCGGCCACGACAGCTTGGTGCATTAGCGCGATGTTCGGCTCAACTTCAAAAACTTCCGGCTTTAGTTCAATATCTCCGACGGCCTCGCCCGACATATTCTGAACACTGACTCTAGGCATCCGTCTACCCTCCGATTTCCTGGCGAGTAATTGTTACCAGACCGCCGGTAGCCCCTGGAACTGCTCCCTTAATAAGTATGAGATTGCGATCAGGATCCACGCGGTGCACAGTAAGACCTCTCTGCGTTACCTGTCGATTGCCCATGTGCCCCGGCCGCCTAACGCCCTTGAATGTTCGCGCGGCATCGGTGGCACCTGCCGACTGCGGCTTCCGGTGAACCATTGAGCCGTGAGTCATAGGCCCGCCACGAAAATGGTGTCTCTTCACTGCCCCGGCGAAACCCTTTCCCTTAGATATGCCAGTAACTTTTACGATGTCGCCTGCATCGAAAACGTCCGCTCTAATCTCTTGACCGAGCTGCACGTCATCAATATTGGCTGCCGGTACTTCACGCAAGTAACGCTTTGCTGGAGCCCCGGATTTTGCGAAATGACCTCTTATGGGCTTGTTAAGACGCGATTCCTTGATATCTCCAAAGCCAAGTTGAACAGCTTGGTACCCGTCGCGCTCCACTGTTTTTATCTGTGTGACAACGCAGGGTCCGGCCTCGATGACCGTGACAGGTACAAGCCTACCTGTTTCGTCGAAGACCTGCGTCATTCCCAGTTTTCTTCCTAGTATTCCATCCACCATTCAGCATTCCCCTGGTGCGATATATCAGCTTACGTCCTCAAATACACAATCGTAATGCTTAACCACCATATGCGGCGAGTAATAACTCCTAAAGTTTGATTTCAATATCAACACCGCTTGGTAGGTCCAAGCGCATTAGAGCATCAATAGTCTTAGGACCAGGGTTCAATATATCGATGAGTCGCTTGTGTGTCCTAATCTCAAAGTGCTCCATCGACTCCTTATCGATGTTCGGTCCCCTGTTCACACAGTAAATATTCTTCTCAGTGGGCAACAGGACCGGACCCGATATCCGAGCGCCTGTGCGGCGAACTGTCTCCACTATACGCTCGACACTTTGGTCCAGTATTCTGTGATCAAATGCCCTGAGCCTGATCCTCACCTTGTCTTTGCGCATACGCAGCTCTCCTGGAAGTCGCCAGCCCGACTGCGCCTGATTCGTCTTCGGGTGGCCTTATTTGCCTATTCAATAATCTCTGAGACTACTCCGGCGCCGACTGTGCGACCGCCCTCACGAATAGCAAAGTTCAAACCCTGCTCCAAAGCTATCGGAGATATCAGCTCAGCAGTTATCGTCACATTGTCACCAGGCATAACCATCTCAACA
>CALJES010000014.1 GCA_938074205.1 uncultured bacterium | reverse complement strand
ATCAACTGGGTGGAAGGTCTTTACAGCTACGTTGAGCAGGTGACGAAGAAAGAGGATCCTGCGACGACTTGGCGTTGTCCTGCTGCCACGAACTTGACCTTGCCGGCGAGTCAGACGCCGAACGTTACTATTTATTATCTGGTGACTTATGTATTCAACCGTTGTTTGACTGAGGCTCCTGAGGGGATAGTCAAGAGTGCTGCCAACTTGATAATGATTCGCGAGCTGGGCAGGCTGACGATGGCAACTTTGCGTCCTGCGAATGACTGCACAGCTAATCAATCTGCTCGCCCGATAGATCCGTTCTTGATAGCACATGAGCGTTTGGCCCCCCCTGCTGGGTTTGCGAAGGGTGAGTATATGCTGCACGCAAACGGATCTCACATACTGTTTGCGGACGGTCACGTAAAGCTGTTCGACATTGGTTCGTTCGCGACAGATCCGCCAAAGTATCAAACAGCGGCTGCAATGTATGATCAGAACACTCAACAGTGGTACAACTACTACTACCCAAATCCATCAACGCCTCAGCAGAAGGTACTCAATATGCAGATTGCCATATCACCGTAAGCAACGCAGTGATATTGATGAGGGGTGCCGAGATTAGACGCCTAGGCACCCCCGTTTTCGATAGACATTTTCTTGGTCGCCCTGACTTGGCTGAAAAAACTATTCCGGAGAGGCAAATCATACAAGGCTCTAGCCCGAATGACACTCAGCAGCACATGTGCCTAAGGTCTGCTTACAGTTTTCTCCCGCGCAACCCACACAATTTTAGCATATCAGTCTGATCCGTTCTACTCAGCGTAATGCCGATGCCAATAATTTCCTGACCAGCCCCACGATTTTTGACCAATTGACAATACATATTGGTGATCACGAATTAAAACAGTGTTGACAAACCTCTTATTTGGTGATATCACCCATTAGTAAACAGAGTTCAGAAATGCGCGTCGAGCTGCGCTGTCAGCGACGAGTCACGTGAGGGGAGGGATGTTCCGTGCGTAAAACGCTTTTTGGCATTTGGATGCTGGTCTTGGTAACAACGGCGCTGCTACCCGGCGCTGCGGAGATAGTGGTATTGCAAGAAGACTTTTCCACACCTTTTGTTATCTACGATTGGGTTTATAACAACAGCGGCTGCAACACTGCTGCAGGGTATCCGGGCAGTCAACTTACACAGCCTTGGCCCTGTAGGATTAGCGAGGATGGCCGCGAGCTCCTCAGTTTCGAACCGCGCACTTACTACGCGACCAGTTTTGAAAACTTCTCCACTGGTCCGATTACCGGTCAGGACAGTTGGCAAGGATCGGGTGCGGTTGAAGAGGGCGGCCACGGCCTGGCGAAGAGCGCAAGGTTCATAAGCCAGAAAGCGCTGCGTAATGTAACCAGCAACATGGAAAGAGACGTTCAATACGTGCAGTGCTATGCCAAGTGTGCGTTCGATTATCATAATGCTTATATATACGTCGGCTCACGAGATCTTGCACAAGTGGCAGCAATTGTTCGCTTCGGCAGCGGCGCAAGAATAGAGGCACTGGACGGAGACGGCAGCGGCTCAGGCAACTGGGTTGACTTGGCAGGATACGTTCCGGACAAGTGGTACCGGATCACCATCAGACTCGACTACGCCCGATCGCGTTACTCAGTCGCCATTAATGGAGCGTACAAAGGTATCGACTCTAAATTCAGGGACTCGGGAGCGTCATCAGGGCTTGAGGCTTTAGGATTTGAGCAGGTAGGCGGCTCTGTTTTCTACGTGGACGACGTTTACGCAGGAAACTCGCCCTATGCGCCGGGACAGGACCTACGACCATACTGGTCCGATTCATATAACCGTTGGTGTGTCGATTACGGAACACCTCTTCACGACACCTACGACATTTACGACTGGATGAGCTGCTGGGATCTATTTGGTAACCCTGTCAACACTGACCCAACAAAGGCACCGTGCTACAAAGCGTCTCTGCCACCAGGATGGACCGCGGCCTTCGGCATGCAGTTCGATCAAGAGCCCCAAAACTATTATGCATCCGGCCGCGGCAAGATGGGGTTTACGAGACTAATGGGTCCCTACGCGCAGTCGTCAGAGAATCCATGCCTGCACATATGGGTTTCTCAAGGAGATCTGCGGATTGCATCCCCAAACATAGCTACCGGACCGGGAGTATACCGTTTGAGTTGGAGGGCAGGGGTTTGGAATCTCAATTCTGCAGACCCAGCCATGCAGTACAAGTGGACGGACTTCTGCTCCTGGGGCTATGGCTACACCAATTGGTCTGTGTGGGACGAGTGGGACCCTGATTTAGGGTATCTGCAAACTATACCTCCCTACCCCAAGGAGCTTAACTGGGTTGGTGTGAACGACTTTTGGGTTTGGCCATTCGATCCCTTCAGACTTGTAGATCCGGACGGAGTAATTCCAAATCGCCCAGACGGACCACATCCTCCCGGTGAAGAGCCGGGCAGATGGCACGCATTCACACGTAGATTTGCGTTCGGTCTGGCACCTCCCAAAGATGGGGTCAATTACCGATTCCAAGCAGACCCCGGTTACTTCATCGGTTTCAGAGTCGGTCACGGACACGACCCGTGGAATGCGGGTTATCAATGGGGAACCATTCTCAACGTCGATGACATCGTGTTGACAAAAGAGGATCCTATATCAGTCGACGAGGCGAAGCGCAGAAACCTGGGTGATTTTGTTGAGATAGCCGATTTGGTAGTTACCAACATCGTGATATTCCCTATGCCCGCCTACGATCCGTCCTACATATCCTATGTCGACGTCTACCTGGAAACCAAGAACCGCACAGCTGGCATATTGGTTCGCGTATTTGGAGATGAGATCTTTGATATATGGGATCCGTACTCGCAGCAGTTCAGGCTGCAGCGCGGCGATGTTGTCCGTGTGGTGGGCGCTGTTATCCAGGACGACCCTTACGACGACCGCCAGACATGGCCGGATACTCGAAACCCGATTAAGTACCTATCGCGCTCGCCTTCATCAATTCGGCTGCCGGCAGTAGTCCCTACTGGCGAGTTACCAGTAGATATAAAGCCCCTAGCGGTGAGCGGTAGGGATTTGATAGGAAGCCCGGTTACTACTGGCATCAGCAGCGACGGTATGCTTGTCACCGTATTTGGACGCGTCAATCATTCGTTTTTCGCTTACGGCCTGCCGTCATATTTCTATGTAGACGACGGTTCCGGACTATTAGCGGGCAAACCCGAGTGGAATTCTTCCACTGCGGCGACGGGGGTGCGAATTGATTGTAGAGCATTATTAATGGATCCGGAATTCGGAGGATGTCCAACAGACGGAGCCTATGTGGCAGTAACAGGCACTTGCACTGCTGAAAGGAATCCTTGCGATCACTCCACGGTTGTTCGAGTGATCTATCCGAGGCAAGCTTCGGACATTGTCGTTATCCAAGAATAGACTAGTTTGGGAGGAGGAAAAGAGAGATGTTTGTGGAATCGAGTAGAATCTCAGTGCTGCGGACTATGGTACTCGTAGCTGCAATAACGGCGTTGTGCGGCGTGACGGCCGGCTGGTGCGCAACAATTTTTCAAGATGGATTTGAGCCCTCGATCAATGGCAATATTTGGAAAAAGGGACCATCCGGTTGGGGAGGTGCTCAGGGTCACGAGGATTTGAAGGGGGACAACAGTCATATCCGCACGCCGGGGATTAACTCTGCTCGGGAGTGGGTAAATTACCGAGTCACATATAACAGTCAGTGCGCGCTTCCAATCCCATTTGACAACAATGTATATCTCAAGTGCTGGATGTTCGAAGACAACGACATACCCTGGCCTGTTCCACCGCCACCTTATGACGAACAGTGGCCCAACGGTTACATAACGCTCCTTGATACCACTTCGCCTGGCGCTGAGGTTTTCATGATCGGCGTTATGGGCGAGATCGGAAGGCTCAACAACAAGAACCGAGCGTTTTTCGATAACTGCTGCATCTACACCGCCACGGACGGCTATCAAGTACTCAACGGCACTTCGGGAAAACCTCTGGTCCCACGCAGGCAAGGTTGGCGCAAGTATACGATCATCATTAAAGACTACACCGGCAATCCTGGCGATGTCCAGTTTTATATCGACGACAAGCTTGTGTTCAACGGTAGGCGTGCATCGCTGCCGTGGGGAGGTGGGGCACCAATCGATACAATAGTGCTAGGCAGCAAATGGTGGACGTATGAGACTTATTGGTTCGACCAGATCGACTTCGGAATTCTCGAAACCCCAGTGGAATGCGCTTCGATTTCTGAAGCCCTCTCATTGCCGGATGACACGTGGGTGATATTAAGGAACAAGGTCGTAAGCGGTTGCTTCACAAAGAATCCATTCCCAGGCTATTTGGCTATTGAGGAAAACGACAGATCTGCCGCCGTTTGGGTATCGACAAGCTACGTTGCAGGCGTGTGGCCATCTACCAACCAGGCCGAGCGGCTTGACGTCACGGGAATAATGCGCACCAATGATGCCGGCATACGGTATTTGGACGCAATTCAAATAACTCAAGCAGCACCGTCCTCCGATCAGCCTCGTCCCTTGGGAACTACACTGAAGAACCTCGAAACCCCCGGTCTCTGTGGAAAACTTGTTAAGGTGTGGGGAAAGGTGGTCAACGTTCCTGGCACCAGCCCGCCGACTGTGCGAGGACAAGAACGGAGAGGCGACTGGCGCAGGTATTTCCTAATCTCAGACGGCTCCCCAGGTTCGCCCGTTAAGTGCTACTATGACAACATAATCTCAGGAGTGGATCCGGTACCCACTGTGAAAGCAGGCGATTACGTCTCTGTTATCGGTGTTGCAGGCAAAGAAGTGCTAGTGCCTGGAGTGAGCACACCTGAATGCAGCGTATGGATTCGAGGAACAGGAGACCTGCGGATTTTGCGACCAGCACTTTAGTTTGTCCACCCAAATAATTACAAAAATAGGTAATTGTACCAGTTGACAAGCCGAGTGTAAGCAAGTATATTGCCTCCGCATTGCCGGACTGTAAAGGCTCTGTGTAGCAATGCTTAAGAGAAAGGAGGGAAGAGGCGATGAGAAAAGTCCTAATTGCAGTAGTGATATTGGCGTTGACTGCAGGCAGCGCGGCAACGGCGGCCAGCTGGATTCTACCGATTCATCACCGCGATGGTGGCGGCTGGGTCGAGTGTCCGGGAGCAGGTTACAACTCTTCCACAGCCTGGAAGGCCAGCGGAATGGACGGCGTTCGAAGAGTGTACTGGTCGCTCGAGGGCAGCGGGGTACCGGCAGGTACGAACCTGTACCTCATCGATTTCTGGGTGCCGTCTACCTGCCCTAGAGACGGCGGCTGGCAGCCGATTGAGTCCCAGTTCAATGGTGCAGCTGGTGAGGCTTGGCCAATAGAACCGGGGATTCCGTGGGTCGGCGCTTGGGGAACCAATCACCAGTACATAGGCAGCGAGTATGGGCCCAACGACAGCGGCTGGAAGTCTACTGGCCCGGGACCGCATACTCCGGAGAGTGAGGCCTACAATGCCGGTGCCAACGGCCAACTCATGTGGCTTAAGGAAACGTCTTGGCTATATGCCAAATGGGACTTCCCCTGGGACATCACCCGGTGCTGGGCAGAACTGAGAATAACGCTAGTACCTGAGCCGAGCGGGTTCGTTGCTCTGCTTGCGGGCGTGCCGGCTTCGGCGCTGCTAAAACGGAGAAGATAGTTAGTATCGGTTCGACGGTTGTGTCGAGCAAGCCGTTCTCACCAGAAGTTTTGAGCACGGCCTTATTTTTGATTTGCACTTGATGCGAGGCAAGTTTTGAGGTATCACGGTAGTGAGGAAACGTGGATGCGCTCAGCTCTTATTGTAGCCTCATTCCTAGTTCTTGCTAGCTGCGGGCCGTGTAGCGCTGCAGACACATGGGAAGTCTTGATCCCTGGAGACCCCGCGCCTGCCGTTCGTCATCTGCATCGCGTAACCACTGATCCTTTAAACATCCACGTTCTCATAGTAGATCTCACCAGTCCGCGAGTCAGGATTCGAGCAGGTCTGAAGAACGACAACGATAAACCGGACGATGGCGAGACGGTTCGGTCAATTTGTCAGAGGTACAATGCCGTAGCCGGTATAAACTGCGATTATTTTGCCGCTTTTGCTGATCCGTGGAATGACTTTCGGCACATACCGCAAGGGCACAACATGACGGACGGCCTGCTGATACTGCCGCCGGGACGCACCTCGCCGATAGTCCCAGACCGCACAGCAATGGCTTTCCCGTCCGACAACTCATACGCCGTGGTGGGAATATTCATGTCACCCCAGCAGTGGTGGCACAACGTGGTGGCGGGCGGTCCGAGGATTATTCGAAACGGTGTTGTAGGATGGGAAGTTGAACCAGATATTCCCGACCAAACATCTAGACAGCCCAGAACGGGGGCTGCTGTAAGCGCCGACTACAAGACTCTCATCCTGGCCACAGTGGACGGCAGGCAGCCGTCGAGCAGGGGAATGACTGCGAACGAGCTGGGATACTTGCTGAAAGAATTCGGCGGCCACAATGGACTGTCATTCGACGGTGGCGGCTCGACAACGATGGTAATCAACGGGACGACGGTAAACTCACCCTCGGACGGTACTGACCGGCGTATCGCAAACTGCTTAATGATCCTCGACCGAGCCCGGCAAAGTGGAGCAGAAGTTTTGTTCGAAAGCAACTTTGATCCTCCGGTTTATCGAAGAGGTGCTCTCGACGGGCAAGATGGGTGGGCAGGCAGCGGTTCTGTAGTGCTGCGTGGACGCGCAAACAGCAGATGTGGGGCATTAAGATGTCAAAACGCACAGCGCATCGTTTCCAACACTCCAGCATCGGGGGTCCAGTGGTTCGAGTACTGGATGAGCTTTTCGGCAGCCTCCACCGACGCCTTTGTGTCTGCAGGAACGACTCACTGCGCATACAAAGCTTGTATAATCAGACTAGTAAACGGGGAACTGCAGGCCTACGACACGGATCAACTCGGCAACCCTGTGTGGTCAACCCTTGCAAGCTGTCAGCCGAACACATGGTACCGCATCGACGTGAGGCTGGATTACTACATCAAAAGATACCAAGTTTTTGTCAACGGCGTGCTGAAGCTTTCAGGAGCGAGTTTTAAAGATGCATCCGCTGGCAGCGGCTTGCAGTGTATAAGATTTGAGGAGACCAGCGGAGCGGCGGATTTTTATGTCGACGACATTTACGTGGGCGGCGCGGAGCCCAATTATCTGAGAATATCCCCAGACACGCTAACTATGGTCAGCGGCGCGCAGACGAGATTTCGCGCAGTTGCAGGAACGCCCCCGATAACGTGGAGTATCACCGATGAAAGGCTTCCGAACGGTGCACCTGCCTCTACCGGATCTATAGCCCAGATAAGTTCCGACGGTTTGGTAACTGCTAACTCGGCCGGCTCTTTTGTTGTCGAGGCAAGCGACAAAATAGGGCGAGCTGACCGTTCGCAGAGAATTGTCGCCCTCGAACCGCTCAGTCTTAGCGCGATGAAGGCGAATGTGGATGGGGTTATAGCAAGTGCTTGCGGTTTAATAGTTAGTGCGGTCTACGATGGGTTTGTTTATCTCCAGGATCCAGTACAACCGTGCGGCATCCGGGTAGTCACCGATGCCCCAGTAGCTGAGGGGGACGTAGTGTGGGTGGTTGGAACACTTGAAACCGTGAACGCCGAACGCGTCATTAACTCGTCCTGGCTTGAGGTTTTATTTTAGCTTCCGATAATAATGGTGACGAAATGTTACCACAATAAGATAGTTGGGGTAGAATAATATCGGGCGGCGATCTAAAAACTTCATCGAAAGTGGTATGCTATGGAACTGCGAAGACGCGGATTTACACTTGTTGAACTCCTAGTCGTAATCGCCATAGTGGCTATTCTGGCTGCAGTGCTGTTTCCAGTACTGGGACGTGCTAGAGAACAAGGGAGAATCAGTGCATGCGCCTCCAACTTGCGCCAGATCTATGGAGCGCTATCAATGTACCTCAACCAATATAATGATGTAATGCCGCCGTCGCTGCCCATTAACTTCTACTACTCGTTCGAATACTCTGGACAACCGATCCAAATGGACGAGTCTAGAAAGAACGATCCGGCCTGCCCAATCCACCAGATTCACTATCTATTGGTGCCTTACATCATCGGCAAACCTCTCAACCCTTCCACCAGTTACGACGTATACACGGTCTTCCGCTGCCCCAAGGATTACATTCAGCCGCCGCTGGACACAGCCGGAAAATTTGTGAAGACGAGTCCTCAATATGACATGTGCGTCTACCCCAAGTACGGCTCCAGCTATCAGTGGAGACTTGGTACAGAAAACCCCTACACTGGAAATGTATCGCCGGACGGCGTAAAGGGAACTGACCTCCTGAGCGGTAAGCCTATTACCGCCTTCAGACAACTTACCAAAATTGGTGCTGCACGAGACGCCCAGCCTTGGCACAGCTTCAGCTTAACCCATCTACGTAAGGACTGGCGCGACCCGCGTGCCGGGGGCAATGTGCTTTATCTCGACGGGCACGTGAAGTGGAACACAGGCGGCGAGTTCCTGGCAGGCATCTACTAATTGGGCCGAGCCAATGCATTTCTAGCCCGTAGCCGTTGTTCGGTTACTCCCTCCGACCCTCAGAACCTTCAAGAGGATAACGCTTCCCGCTTGCAGAATTAGCATCAGGGAAGGACTCTTTAGTCCCATTCTTTGACAACAGGTGGAGGGACAAAAATGTCGAGGAAAATCTCTCGTCGGGAATTGCTCAAAGGCGCAGCTGCTAGTGGCTTCAGCTTTCTTTTCCTACGCGACAGTCGAATGGTTTTCGGCTACCCAGCAAACGATAAACTGAACATAGCCATCGTAGGCTGCGGAGGCAGAGGGAGGGCAAATCTGGATGGCGTGAAGAGCGAGAACATAGTTGCCTTGTGCGACACAAATGACAACGCCACTGCTGCCGCTCTCAAGGACTTTCCGAATGCCAAGAGTTTCGCAGATTTCCGCAGAATGCTCGACCAGATGGACAACCAGATTGATGCCGTCGTGGTCAGTACGCCGGACCACACCCACGCGGTTGCGTCGGTCATGGCTATGAAGATGGGCAAGCACTGCTACTGTGAGAAGCCCCTAACGCATTCTATCTATGAAGCTCAAGTAATGCGGGATACCGCACGCAGGTACAAGGTCGCAACCCAGATGGGAAATCAGGGCACTGCGAGCAGCGGTTTGAGAGAAGCAGTTGAGGTAGTACGCTCAGGTGCTATCGGACAGGTGTATGAGATCGCTGTCTGGTCCAACCGTCCGATATGGCCACAAGGCATCGAGAGGCCTACTGAGACTCCGCCGGTTCCGCCCCATCTGCATTGGGATCTGTGGCTGGGTCCCGCTCCGGCACGCCCGTATCACCCGTGCTATGAACCTTTCAACTGGCGTGGGTGGATCGACTTCGGAACCGGTGCCCTGGGCGACATGGGCTGCCACACTTTGAACATGCCTTTTATGGCGTTAGATCTGAGGAATCCTACTTGCATCGAAGCAGAAGTGTTTGGCAAGACGAAGGAGACCTATCCGAAGCAGTCGATAGTCACCTACTACTTCCCGGAACGCGATGGTCTGCGTACGCTAAGACTGAAGTGGTATGACGGTGGGTTGAAGCCTTCATCGGACGTCCTGTATGGTCGCGAGCTGCCTGGAAGCGGCGTCGTGCTTCTCGGAGAGAAAGGCCGATTGTACGCAGGCGACGACTATTGCAGCCGTTACGAGCTTCTTCCTGCAGAAGACTTTGCTGACTACAAGAAACCGGAGCCGACGCTCCCACGTTCGCCGGGGCACCACGAAGAGTGGATTCGAGCGTGCAAGGGCGGTGAGCCGGCCATGTCCAATTTCGACTACGCAGCAGCTCTAACCGAAACCATCCTACTGGGAAACCTCGCAATACTCACAGGCAAGCCAATCTACTGGGATGCGGAGAATATGAGAGCTATAAACTGCCCTGAGGCTGACTACTACATCAATCCTCCCTATCGGAGGGGATGGAGGCTCTAGCGATTTGCGTTGGGGCTCCTGCGAAATGCGCTCGCGGGAGCCCTTTGCACTTTCTACCACACTGCTTGCGCAATGCGGTTGATCCACTGAGATACTCTGATTCGGGAGAGGTCACTATGTCTGAAAAGAAGATTCGGTTGGGAATAGTGGGAATAGGAAGGGGGCTGTCTTTTGCGAAGTTTGCTGACGCAGTTGGTATGGAGCTTGTCGCTCTGTGCGATGTGAGAGAGGACAAGCTTAAGGAAGCGGGCAAGCAGTACGGGGTCGCAACATACACGGATTATGACAAGTTTCTGGAACACGACCTGGATGCCGTAGTTCTCGCGAATTATTACCACGAGCACGCGCCCTTCGCGATCAAAGCATTCGAGGCGGGCAAACACGTAATGAGCGAGTGCATTGCCTGCAAAACCCCAGCAGAAGGTGTTGCCCTTGCTCGCTCGTTCGAAAAGCACGGGAAGATATACATGTTTGCTGAGAACTACGCGTATTCGCTTTACGCACAGGAGATGCGCCGTCTCTACAAGGAAGGTGAAATTGGTGAGGTTCAATATGCTGAAGGGGAATACAATCATCCTATAGATTCCGCCGGCTACAATCGTCTCGCCCCAGGAGTAAATCACTGGCGTAACCACATTCCCCCAACCTACTATCCTACGCATGCAATGTCCCCCATAATGTATGTGACCGACACCAGGCCTATTTCAGTAAATGCCCTCGCTATTCCCCAATCCGAGAAGGACGAAGAGCGCCTGCATCTTCGGCGCGGCGACCCCGGGGCAATTATCCTGTGCAGAATGGATAACGGTTCGGTTGCGCGGCTAATGGGGTTGTCGCTGCGAGGCCACAGTATCTGGTATCGATTTCACGGCACGCGTGGCGCAATGGAGAACCTGCGGCACGGAAATCCATCCATGGTGCGCGTTGTACACGAGCCGTGGGACATGCGGCCAGGTGATGTGCGGGAGAAAATTTATTTACCGGAGTTCCCAGTTCACGCTGACCTAGCGAGAAAAGCGGGACATGGTGGCGGCGACTTCTTCGTTATGTATCACTTTGCCGAATCCATACGAACCGGCGAACAACCGTGGATGAACGTATATCGCGCACTTGATATGACCCTTATCGCCTTCCAGGGATGGCGATCGTGTCTGGACAGTGGACGGCCATATGAAATCCCGGACTTTCGCGACGAGAATACTCGCAAGCGCTATGAAAATGACGACTTCTCACCTTTTCCCGAAGATCGAAAACCTGGTCAACCTTGGCCATCTATAAAAGGGGAAATTGTTCCGCCTCCCGAGGCTTTTGAGTTCGCAAAGAGAATATGGGCGGAGATGGGATATCAGGAAGTCTGACCGTCGCGTTCACCGGGTGCCGTCGGCCTGACACTATTAGTTCACCAGACACCTCCGCCAGCGTAGCGAATGAGCTTACTTGGCCGCTTTCTGCGACATTTCGAAAATTCGAAATAATTTTTCGCGCAAAACAGGGTTGAGCCCTTGACAGGCAAAAGAGCCCGTGCCATAATTCAGGATAAAGGACGCTGTGCCAGAACGCGTGGCTCAACACAGAGGGGGGTGGTTAGTTGTGAAGACATTATCTATTCGCAAACAGGGCTTCACACTCATTGAGCTACTTGTAGTAATCGCCATCATCGCGATCCTTGCAGCCATTCTTTTCCCTATTTTCGCCAGAGCACGTGATGGAGCCTGGCGAAGTAGCTGCAAGTCCAACCTTCAGCAAATCCACAGATCCCTAGCGATGTACGCAGACGATTGGTCAGGGCGTCTGCCGTACGCAAACGCTTGGTACTACACAGGCTCCTGGACTCAGGCTTCTCCGCCTCCACCCGAGGACAGGTGGATAGGACAGGTTCTTAAGAAGTATTCCAGCAACAGTTTTGCAGCCTGGAGGTGTCCAGCAAACCCTTACAAAATGTATGACCCTTCTTTCCCCGCATCCTGGAACCGAGTATTCTACTACAATCTTTTCAACCCCAATCCGGGAAGCCCGTTGGAATGCCCTGACTCGGACTCCTTGGCGGGGCAACCCATGGATCGTCCGGACTTTACTGTCTACTGGATGCCCGACAAGAATGGTCAGCAGCGGTCGTGGGTTTATACTCCAACCCATCGAATTCCGATTGCTTGGGATCAGCGGCGCACGGTGTGGGACCCGGTGCAAAACAAGAGCAGGACCGATCTTATCTACCAGCTGATGCATTACGACGGCTGGAACATACTCTTCCTGGACGGCCACGTGAAGTACTACACGGAAAAAGACCGAAGCGCATATATGCCCCAGTAAGCCAATTTAGAGCGCAGCAATAATCCTATAACGAAAGGAGAAAGGGAAATGAAAACGTTCACGCTGTGCACTGTAGTCTTTGCCATTTGCGCAATGGTTACTGTCCCTTGCTTCGGGGGCTCATACTCCGCTGTGTGCCCGATTCCCTATGCAGGAGCAGCAGACAACCGAGGTATTGCCGTCAATAGCAATCCTAGTAGCCAGTACTATGGATACTTCTATGGAGTGAGCAGCAGCCTCGCAGCCGTATCGATATGGCGTCCTGAATCAGGAGGGGCTGAAGCTACCAACTATATCGATACAGGCCAGACGCTTAGTTATCAGGTCAAGCCTGCAGGCTGCCTTCTGATGCACGCGTTCGTTGGTCCAGACGACACTGTCTGGGTAGCAGATTATGGTGCCAAGCAGATATGTGTGGGACCGCCAGGTGGCGGCTACTTGTCCGTAGCAATCGATTCGTCACTGCTCACGTACAAGCCGCGAAGCATTTTTGTAAAAGGTAACTATGGACAAGCTGGAACTCGTGTATACGTGGCGGAGTACGAATCCTCCACGGCACGAAACTGCGAAGTGCTTGAGTTCGATGGCACAAGCTGGTCAAGGATTGCAAGCTTGGGTCATTTGGGACTGGCACAGCCGTGGTTCGTAACTGTAGACGCTGCTGGAAACAGCTACTGGGCTAATGTGACCAGTGCCGCCCCCTACATAAAGAAAGTCACACCGGATTTCGTGGAAGACACCACCTGGTCATTCACGAAGCCTTCTTTCCTCGCCACGGCTTGGTCCCCTCGTGGTATTGCATACGTAAACAACCCGGCAGACCCTGAGCATCCCGAGGTGCTCTACATTTCCGGATACAACAATACGAGTTGTATCCGATGTGATATGAATGGCAACTACATCGACGGCTACGGCAACACGGCTGGTATGACCGGAACTCCGCCTGCAGGTACTTGGACAAGCATTGCGCTGTCTGGCCCGGGTGGTAACAATACTGTGTGGATCGCAGCAGACAATGTAGGAAATACTTATCTCGCTGTGCGCTACCCCGGAACGACTCCTCAAGCATACAAGTTTCATTTGCAGGGTCCGCCTCCGCCGCCAACAAACCTGTCCGCGTCAAACGACATCTATGGGCAGATCAGATTGACTTGGTCGCCTCCGGAGACCGTTCTTGATGCGCCGACAGGTTACAAGATTTATCGCGGAACTGCTCCTGGGGCAGAGACTTACTATGCGACCACTGACGACTATTGGAAATGGAAGGATTCCGCGCAAGGTCAGACGCCCGGCACGTTCTACTACTACGTAACCAGCTTCAACGGAAGCGGCGAAAGTGCGCCATCTAACGAGGTCGGACCTGTTTCAGTCGTGGCTTCTACCGCGCCTGCTCCGCGGAGCCTAGGCGTTGCGCTCAACTACAGTGAACTCAATGCGGCCGATAGAATAAACAATCCTACCTATGACGCGCTCTGGCTGCTTTATGACGAATTCCTTAGTGCCAGAGGTGTCTCTTATACCACGATCTACGACGCTGATCCGGATCATCCGAATATCGAAAACGACGATATTGCGGGTTATTCACTCCTCATACTCGGACCGCACCGAAATATGACTAGTTACACCGCTCAGTGTATTGCGGACTACTGCAAGTATAGTCAGGGACGAGTTCTTGCCTGTTATGTAGACTCTATAGCTGATCGAAAGGGAGTCAGGCAGCCCAATTTCGCACTGCGAGATATCTACCGCGCGAACGCCAGCAGCGCCGGTACGGGAGGTTCGCCTTGGGTTTCGGATCCCAAGTACAGGTATCTGAGAGCCATCGCAGGAGTGCCGGAGGCTGCAGTGCTGTTCGAGGGTCTAACAGGTCCTCCCGGATGGGATGGGGCTCAGCAGTGGAACTTCAATAATTACCTTGTGAGGGCTTACACCGACGGCACTGCTTCGGAAGTCGGTAAATGGTATGACAGCTCGGGTAACCAGTCCATTGCGGACCCCGACGACGTGGGTCTCGTAGTAGGTTACTCTGACGCAACCAAGACAAACGTGCAGTCCGTCTATATGGGCTCCAGCTGGTGGAGCCAGGCTCGCGGATCGTTCTCGGCATGCAAATTGCTGGAGAATATTCTGACATTCCTAGGTGTGAACTGGCAACCCGCAAGCTATGACCTGAGCATCGGTGATGTGAAGACGAGGGCGAACGGCAGCGGAGTGCTTCTGAAGGGCAAGGTCGTCACCCGCCAGATGCTCCAGCAAGTATATGAACCGGGTCCGCAAACGGTGAGAACCAACTCGGTGTTCTATGTCGAAGAACCCGACCGCTCTGGCGGCATCAAGGTCCGCATGCCCGAAAACGTCTCAGTCACCGAGGGTGACATTGTCGACATTGCTGGCCAGATAACCAGCGATCAGGTTCAAACTTCGCCTATCGGTCAAACGGCGACTTATGCTCCGTTTGAGAGATGGATAACGCCGATTGAATGCGTGGTTACGTCCGGAGGTGCTATACCTGGGTTGCTCTATGTTGCTAACAAGAGCGCAGGCGGTGCCACGCAAGGTTCACAAATAGGCGTCGCAGGCCAGGTGGGTCTGAACAACGTCGGCTTACTGGTGAAGGTCGTCGGCAAGCTGACGCAGGACACCCAGATGGATGCTGCGGGCAACTTCTACTTCCTAATTGACGACGGCTCAGGTTACCAGATACCTTCGGAACCGGTGAGGGGGATCAAGATAATCGGATTCTCGCCGACCAGCGTGTTGGGTTCGATGATCGAAGTCACCGGTGTGATCGGCGCGGAGTACAACGTTGATCACTCGCAACCGCCGGTGCCGACTAGAGCCGTGGTTCCAGTTATCCGAATGGGAGCCCCTGACTCAGCGCGCGTGATAGAATAGCTGTTGCGCCGTAGACCGGCGACTCCTTTGTAATGGCGTCAGCGGCCTGGGCAGATGCCCAGGCCGCTATTCTTCCACCGGGGTGTCGCACAACTGCCACGTCGTGCCGACGGGCACCCTAGTCGCCTAATGCTTAACGAAAAAGATGCCGCGGTGCTATACTAGTTTGGAAGGTGGTGTTTGGAGGCCAGAAAGTGTACAAAGCAGTACAGTTTGGAGCTGGCAACATCGGCCGCGGCTTCACAGGGCAGCTCTTCAGCGAGTCCGGGTTTGAGGTTGTTTTTGTCGATGTAGTGCCGGAGCTTGTTCGCCTTCTAAACGAGAGGCGGTGGTACCCTATTCGCATTGCGTGCGAAAAACCGGAGACGGTTATTGTCAAAAACGTGCGTGCTGTTAATGGCGCAGATACGGCAGCTGTTGCCGAGGAGATCAAGTCTGCTCAGCTTATGTGTACTGCCGTCGGTGTCAATGCCCTTCCAAAAGTAGCACCTGCGATTGCTGCTGGGGTTGAAGCTCGCGCACGAGCTGGTATAACTGAGCCGATCAACATAATTATTTGTGAAAATCTGCAACACATGGCGGAGTTCTTACGGGGTGAGGTCCAAAAGCACCTGCCGTCTGATCTGCACAATTACCTGGGCGAGAATGTTGGGTTTGTAGAAAGTGTAGTCGGACGGATGGTGCCCGTTATGACTGACGAACAGAAACGCGAGGATCCGCTACTCGTGGTGGTTGAGCCTTACAAACACCTACCCGTATCGAAAGCAGGTATCAAGGGCGAATGGATCCCCATAGTAGGCGTCGAGCCGAAAGATAACTTCCAAGCATACGTTGACAGGAAACTCTACACGCACAACTGCGGCCACGCTGCTGCGGCATACTTCGGACATCTCAAAGGTTACGAATACGTGTACCAGGCGGTGAACGACCCGCAGATCAATACAGCGGTGCGTGCTGTTCTTGCCGAGACTGGCGAGGCCCTTATCAAAAAACATGGGTTTTCACCTGAGGAGCACCAATCACATATAGAAGACTTGCTGTCTCGATTTGCCAATATTGCTTTGGGCGACCAGATATCGAGGGTGGGCGGAGACCCCATTCGCAAGCTCGGACCTGAGGACAGACTTGTGGGAGCAGCCAAACTCTCTCTAGAATTTGGAATCTTCCCGCGAAACGTCTGCAAAGCCATAGCTGCAGCACTCTATTTCGACATTCCAACCGACCCAACGGCGTCTAAGCTGCAGGAGCTGGTACGAAGTGCAGGTCCTGCTGGAGCACTGCGCGAAGTGAGCAAGCTACCCGAGGATTCCGAGCTTAGCAGAGAAATTGTAAGACAGTATGAATCGGTCAAGACCGAATTTCGTCCCTGACCACCTTGGCAGGCAAAGCGACCCTACCGCTAGAAAGAACCTCGTTATCAAAGACGATAAGAAGGAGACGACGATGTCACACATGCTAAACGAAATCCACCAGCAGCCGCAGGTAATCAGACACCTACTCGAATGCGAGAAAAACGTGGTAACTGGGCTAGCCAAGGAGATCCAGTCTAAAGACGTTCGATTTATAGTGCTTGCCGGCAGGGGCACCTCCGATCACGCTGCTGTATACGGTAAGTACTTGCTGGAAGTAAAGAATGGCTATCCCGTCGCTCTTGCGGACCTGTCCGTTTTCACGCTCTACAACGCAAAGCTTCGGATGGAACAAGTGCTGGTTGTCGGCATCTCGCAGTCTGGACAAGCTGCAGACGTCGCAGAGTATCTTGAAAGATCCAAGCAGCTTGGAGCTTTAACTATTGCTATTACGAATGTGCCTGGGTCACTGCTCACTACAATTGCCCATCACACGATTTATTGTCATGCGGGGGAAGAACTGGGTATAGCTGCAACGAAGACCTATACCTCCACTCTCGCTGCCCTGTTCTTGCTCAGCGCCTGTTTAGCCAACTCCCCTCAAGAAGCGGACAAGCTAATTGCTTGCTCGGATGCGATGCAGCAAGTTATGTCTCTAGAGCCCTACATTGTAGACCGAGCTGAAAGATACCGTTATATGCATGATGGCTACGTGATATCGCGCGGTTTTAACTACTGCACGGCTATGGAGATGGCACTGAAGCTTGCAGAGACAAGTTATACTGGCCTAAACGCTTACTCAGCCGCAGATTTCCTGCATGGGCCTATCGCTGCCGTTCACGAATCTGATCCGTGCTTCTTAATAGCTCCGCCAGGGAAAGCTTACGGCAATATGCTGGAAATCGCAAAGAGACTCTGTGAGAGAAACGCGGAAATCGTTGTGCTGAGCAGCGAGACTGAGATCCTTTCCCTTGCCACGACTGCGTTCAGGCTGGACGTAGCTGTTCCCGAAGAACTCAGTCCGCTAGTCTACATCGTCCCCGGTCAACTTCTGGCCAATTATCTTGCTCTGGCGCGAGGTAACGATCCCGATCGACCCCGCGGTTTGAGCAAGGTTACAATTACGAGGTAAAGCTTGTTACAGAGGCAGTATATAAATGGCAGATCTAGACCGTTTGACCAGAACTTTCTTGGAACTACTCCAGATAAACAGCCCTTCGAAGAATGAGCGCGGTGTTGCCGACTACGTGAAACCACGGCTGTCAGCACTAGGGTTCGAAGTCCACGAAGATAATGCCGGTAGACTGATCGGCGGAAACGCGGGTAATATCATTGCATTCAAGAAAGGAAACCTACCCGGCGGGTGCTCGATTTTTCTCTGCTGCCACATGGACACAGTGGAGCCAACTGCTGATTTGCAAGTGAAAATCAGTGACGGCGTTGTGCGTTCGAGTGGCAATACCATACTCGGCGCAGACAATAAAGCCGGTATCGCGGCGGTTCTTGAGGGTGTCGAAGAGTTTCTTTCCAGCCGCGACTCGCACTCGGACATCCAAATCCTTTTCGACGTAAGCGAGGAGATCGGCCTGCTTGGGGCAAAGAACTTGGACAAATCCAAGATTCGCGCAGAGCTTGGCTATGTTTTGGACACGGGCGCGCCGGTCGCGAGTATCGTTGTGAGCGCACCCTATCACGAGAGCATCAAGGTAGAAATCCTAGGACGTGCGGCTCACGCTGGGGTTGAACCGGAGAAGGGCATCAGCGCCATAGTTGCAGCATCCAACGCAATAGCAAAGATGAAACTGGGCAGGATAGACTTCGAAACCACGGCAAACATTGGAGTAATAGAGGGCGGGAAGGCCCGCAACATTGTGCCTGATAGGTGTGTGGTACGGGGTGAAGCACGGAGCCGAAACGAGAGCAAACTGGCGGAGCAGGTCCAGCATATGATAAGCCTTTTCACTGAGGAAGCTGGCAGCATCGGCGCTGTTGCAAACGTGGAGACAACTCGCGAGTACTCCGGCTTCCGATTCACAAAGGATGATGAAGTTGTACAACTTGCTGCGGAGGCCGCACGCAGAGTTGGCATTGAGCCGGAATTGCAGGACGGCGGAGGAGGAAGCGACGCGAATGTATTCAACGAAGTGGGCATACCCAGCGTCGTCCTGGGGGTGGGCTACCATAATCCCCATACGCCTGACGAATACATCAGCCTTGAAGATCTCAAAAAAGCCGCAGACTTAGTAGTCTCGCTGCTGACTTTAGCTGCAGAGCGCCGCTAGCAAAGCCTGGGAATACAAAATCATCTACGGGGGTCGGAAGTAATGCTCACCACGGCGCGCGGAACAGTAGTATCGATCGACTCGGTGCGCGAGGATGCGCAGGAGATCACTGTAGACGTCCGCGGCGAAGCCGCACGCGCTATAGCTTATACAAACCTGACCGGCCCTCTCAAAGTCGGCGACACCGTTCTCCTTAACACCACTGCTGTGAAACTTGGGCTGGGCACCGGCGGCTACCACTTCGTAATGGCGAATTTGACATCCGGCGAACAAGATCAGGAATGCCCTGGGCACATAATGAAATGTCGATATACCCCGGTGCAGCACGCTGTTCTCGCAGTCGAGGAAGAGGATTCCCCTGAACGAGAAGCCATCGATAAATTTGACTCCCTATCTGGAATGCCCGTAGTAATCGGGCAGCTGCACAGTCAACTGGCACCTGCATCAGCAGCTATAAAGAGAAAGACCCAACACCGCGCCCGAGTTGCGTATGTCATGACGGATTCGGCAGCTCTGCCGCTGGCATTCAGTCGAAACGCGGCTGAACTCAAGAGCAAGGGGATAATTGACATAACCATCACAACCGGACAAGCATTCGGTGGCGACATAGAGGCTGTGAATGTATACACTGGCCTTATCGCCGCGAAAGAAGTTGCCGGAGCCGACGCTGCCGTCGTGTGCCCTGGCCCAGGGAACGTTGGAACCGGAACAAGGTTTGGATTCTCCTCAATAGAACAGGGCGAACTGATTAATGCAGTGGCGGTTCTCGGAGGCACTCCAATAGCAATAGCAAGAATAAGCTTCGCTGATCCCCGGCCGCGTCACCGCGGGCTCAGCCATCATACTATAACCGCTCTCACACGGGTGGCATTGGCCAAATGTATCCTGGTTCTACCTATGATTGATCAAATGAAGCTAATATCCCTCCAGGAACAGATTGCCCACTCAGCTATCCACTACAAGCACCGGACGCGAATCATGGACGGCTGGCCTGGTATCGAAGAACTACGCGAAAAGGGATTCGAGCTCTCCAGCATGGGCAGAAGCTTCGAGGAAGATCCCGAGTTCTTCTTGTCGGCAGCCGCTGCAGGCGCATTAGCTGGCGAAATGCTTAAGACCCGCGTGTAAGACGACGCGTGCGAGCTCCCGATACTTTGCCGCTTCCCGAACGAGATTTGCAAGAGCGGTATCCCTGCGTGCTGTCTTGCCTACTACACCAACTTGTGATACAAATTCGTTCGACGTTTCAACAGACAGAAAGAAAGCTTTCTAAAACAAACGTCTTTGCATTGTCGTAGAATGTTCCTGACGGCGACTACTAAGGGGACGGCATCGGCTGCAGCTAAATTATGAGACTCCAGATAAGTCGCAGAAGGCATTGTTGACACTTAAACAGTAGAGTAGCGGGGGGATGAACCCATGAGAATGGTGTTTCTTGCAGGTTTCATATTGGCTATTCTAGCGACGATCTGTTGTGCTGCCGGAGAGTCAGGGATGGCACTGGTTGAAGTAACGAAGTTTGGCGCGGTGCCAAACGATGGCAAGGATGATACTAAAGCTGTGCTCGCCGCGCTGGAAGAATGCAAGAAAGCTGCGCCAGCTGTACTTGCATTCCCCAAGGGCAATTACGATTTCTACGCTGGCTCCAATCCAAGCAATTCAGGGACGCTTTTCCCTGTGTCTGAGGCCGCAGGTTTAATAATCGACGGGCAAGGCTCAGAGTTCACAATACATGGGCTGACGGGCATTTTCTGGTTCGGCAAATGCAAGGACTTGATACTGAAAAACTTTTCTATCGATTGGGACAAACCCTCGTATTCGATGGGCAAGGTGATAGCCGTTGAGGACAACCACTTCGACGTCGAAATAGAACCTGAGTATACAGTGCGGGGCGGCGAACCTGTAGGCGCGTTCATGGAGTTCGACCCTGCCACTCGGCTCCCCAAAAGAAAGGGTATGGAAGAATACTACTCGGTCCAGAAAACCGAGCTCGTGCGCGAAAGAGTCCTGCGCCTGCATCTAAACCACGAAGCCCAGGTCAAGCCAGGAGCACTGCTGCTGATCCGGCACCAGGTGTATGGACCAAGCGCAATAGTGTGCAGCAGATGCGAGAACGTAACAGTTCGCGATGTCACCGTGCATACAGTGCCCGGTATGGGATTCATAGGAGTAGTTTGCACGAACGTCACCCTGGAGCGATTCAGAGTTGTTCCCAAACCTGGCAAACCCATGTCAGCAACGGCAGATGCCACCCACTTTTCCGGCTGTAAAGGTACGATTACCTTGAGCGGATGCGAGTTTGAAGCGATGGGCGACGACGGAGCAAATATCAAGTCCGGACTATACCTGACCTTCCAGCAAAAGGTTGACGAGCACACAATCCTTGCGGCGCACAACCTGAAAATGGTCGACCTGCCTGACCCGGGAGATGTGATGGAGATATCCCACGCCGAAGACCTTATTCCCTACGCGAAGGTTAAAGTTCGCAAGGCAGAGCTAATATCCACTGAGGGCAATGTGCATCGGGTGGAGTTCGAGGAGAAGCTGCCGGATGAGCTGCGGGAAGGGGATGTTTTTGGAAACGCCACCCGAGCGCCCAAGCTGCGAGCACGGAACTGTATAGTGCGAAACAACCGCGCACGAGGAATGCTTGTTCAAACCAGAGACGCTATCGTAGAGGGGTGCAAGTTCATCAACTGCACCGGCCCCGGAATAATGGTACTCACGGAGATTACACACTTCTTCGAATCGATCGGCACGCGCGACGTAACCGTTCGCGACTGCTTATTCGAAAACTGCAACTACGGCGTCGCGATGGGTCCGGCTGCTATTTGCGCTATGGCCTACCTACGAAATATGTCCTACCCTCCGAAACCAGGCGTTCACAAGAACGTAGTGATCGAAGGAAACACCGTTTCTAGATGCATAAACTCCGCGATATTCGCTGCCGGCGTTGATGGTCTGACAATAAAAGGAAACGCGATAGAACTCGCTTGCGACGATGCAACCACCGACACAGGAAAATACGCTATCTACGTAATGTCTAGCAAGGATGTCGTGGAGAGCGGCAATCGGATAGATCGCAGCAAACAGGGCCCGAAGTTCCAAGACGCAGTCAAGATAGAGCCCGACTCTCGTTGATGTGGACACCGATCGCCATGGAGTTTGTCAGTGTTGTCGATGGGATGTTTAGGTCAATTGAGTGATGGTGGGCTTCCAATTCATTCGAGCCAGTAGCTCCTCGTAATCTGAATGGGTAACTTCTTCGGGGCGCTTGCCTAGAAGGGTTATGAGCACACCCTCATAGACGTTCGTCGCAAAATACCTTCCTTCATATTGCGGTGTCGATGTGACAACCGTCGCAACTCCTCTCTGAGACATCAGCTCAGTATCTTCGGACGTAAGAGTATTCGTAATCACGATTTTGCCTCTTAGGGCATCCGAATCAGGGGAGGGTAGGTATCTCCGGATAATGTGAAAATCTCCGGCAATAACGTCCGCCCAGCGAAAGTAGCTCTCGTATTTGGGAGTGGTTTTCTCCTGTTCCTTGCCAACGGGATACAGCCACCGAAATGGAAGTCTGCATATGAGAGGGAGAAACATATAAGCCAGGGTGCGGACGGTATTATAAGAACGCATAGGAATGGGTATGTGCAGGTTAAACATCAGATCTCCGTAGACAACGTTTCTCGCAAGCTTCCAAACAGCTTGTGCCATCCCGAAGCGGTCTACAGCGCAGACAACCATCACATTCTTCTCGCGGAAATCCACCAATCCGCCGGTCTGGAGGTACTCGATTGTACGGCGCTCCAGTGTGTTCTTCACTCCGCTTCCATCGACTACAGGGGTTACCTTTGCTATACGCGCCAAGCGGTCGGCGTCGCGAACGGTGTAGCGTCGGTTGTCCACCCACAAATATCTGTCGATTCCGCCCAAACCTATCGCGTCGACCTTGCCGTCTAGTTCAGCTATTAGTTGAGCGAACCGGTTCATATCGCCATCCGTGCCTATTCGCGATATTTCGAAGTCCTCGCCCAATATGCGAGCAACCGACGTCTTGTCGCGCTTCGACGAACCCAAACTGACGCTAACGACCTTCTTCATCCGCGTTGTTCCTGCTGTGCGTGCAGCCTGCTCTCAGTCTTTCGCAGCCGATGCCTGCTCGGCAACCGATTCATCCAATGACTCTAAAGCTTCGCGTAGTACCTGCAGCAGTTCCTCCATCGATTCTGTTTTCATTATTCTGTTTCTCAGAGAGGCCGCGCCCATTACACCCTTAATGTAGTGCACCAGGTGTCCCCGCATTTCCTTTGCTGCCCGACGCTCTCCGTGGATTCGACACAAAAGTTCCGCGTGGACTATGGCCGCGCGCAATCGCTCGACAGGTGTTGGCTCGGGCAGCTTTTCACCAGTTGACAAGTAGTGGCTGATGCGACGGAAGATCCAAGGGTCTCCTCGCGCCGCACGGCCTATCATAAGACCGTCGCAGCCGGTTATCTCGAACGCCCTCAATGCGTCTTCAGGCGTGGCGATATCTCCGTTTGCTATAACAGGTATCTCGACACTTCTCTTCACTGCAGCAATGGCACTCCAATCAGCCTTATCTGAATAACTCTGTGTAGCGTACCGACCGTGAACGGTTATCGCGTCTACGCCGCATTTCTCAGCTATCTGAGCCAGATTCACTGCGACCATTTCATCCTGTCTCCAGCCCAGGCGCATCTTTACGGTGAGCGGTACCGAGACGGCCTCGCGTGCAGCGACGAGTATGTCCTTCGCTCTTGGCAGATCCTTCAAAAGTGCGGCGCCTGATCCGCTTCTTACCACCTTCGGCACTGGACATCCCATATTAACGTCTACGAGATCCGCCCCAGCATCCTGAAGAGCCTTCGCCCCGATGGCAACCGTATCTGGGTCTCCTCCGAACACCTGTGCGCATACAGGGCGTTCCTCTTCTGTCCAGTCGATCATAGTTTTAGTGCCGGGATCGCGGAATTTGATCGCGTAGGCTGAGAACATCTCCGTGGAAACAAGGCCGCAACCGCCAGCGCGCTTGCACATTACCCTGAACGCGTGGTTGGTAACCCCCGCCATAGGCGCCAACACAAGTGGAGGATCTATTGAAATTCCGCCAATTACTAGACCCATAAACCTGAGATAAAATCAGCGGTTTGCCCTGGTGTATATCAGCTTAATACCTTCGAGAGTCAGAAGGTCGTCGCAGTGTTCTATGGTGCGGCTGTGGGGCGCAACTAGCTCTGCCAGCCCGCCGGTCGCGACTACCTTGGCGCCGCCGCCCATTTCTGCCTGGAACTTTTCCACGAGTGCATCCACCTGACCGGCAGTGCCGAAGATGATTCCGGACTGGAGGCTGGCAGTTGTGGATGTTCCTATTGCCTTCTCAGGCGCGACAAGCTGCACGCCGGTCAGCCTTGCTGCTTTAGCAACCAAAGCGTTGAGAGATGTCTGGATGCCGGGAAGTATTGCTCCGCCCAAATAGTCGCCGTTCTCCGAAACTGCATCTAGCGTTGTCGCAGTGCCGAAATCCACTACAATGACCTTTCCTCCATATTTTGCATGTGCCGCCACAGCGTTTGCTATCCGGTCCGCCCCAACGTCTGTCACGGGGTGATAATGGATTCTCACGCCGAAATCTACGGATGGAGAGATCACGAATGGATCCAGCTTCAGATGCTTCTCGGCGAACCGCACCAGTGCATCAATCGCTGATGGAACGACAGAAGATATCGCCACCCCTGCAATCTCCTCAAAAGTCACATCCGACTTGCCCAACAGCACATAAAGCAGGGCGGCATATTCATCTGCCGTGCGCCGAGCGTCGGTGCTCAGACGCCAATCGCCTCTGAGCTCATCTCCCGCAAAGACTGCAATCGCGGTGGTAGTATTCCCAACATCTATAACTAGAAGCATGACACTATTGTCAGCACAAGTGAACAAGGATGAGAGGACACCATCTCGGCTGCTCTCGCGCCGATATTATCGCGCGTCTACTAGGTTGGCGTCAATCGATCTGTGCGAGGAAGAGCTGTGTTGCGTAGAACTGGCCGTCCGGCGCTGTGAGACACCCTATACCTATCTCACGATATTCCGGATTCAGAATATTGTCGCGGTGCTTTGGACTTTGCATAAGGCATCGATGCCCGCGATCGACGTCTGCCACCGAGCAATAGAACAAGTTTTCGCCAAGCAACGCCCATCTTGGCGTTCGGCCTAGACTTTTGAGGTATCGATCCATGGGCGTTCTAAGCTCGAGCGAAGGGGATATGTGGTCAAAATAGTTCTTCTCCCACATTTCGCGACTGTGCGCGCGTGCTACTTCCACGAGCAAGGGGTTGATAGAAAGAGTTTTAAGACCATGCTTTTTGCGTTCCGCGTTGACTAGATTGACAAACCTCTTTTCAACGTCGGTACAAGCGGTGCCAACCGGCTGGAGAACCGAAGTCGCAGGCGGACCGGCCGCCGAGAAAAAATGTAAAGTGGAGGCTGCGCCAGCCTGGCGCGAAACGGGTACCGTCCTCTCGACAATCGTAGTGGACGTCGTTAGACCGCCACTCACGATTAAAGATCCCACATACAAGAAAAGCTTGGCTACCATGGTCTCTCCATGAAAATCGTGCCGCACTTTGCCTATATCCTCGAGATAAAAATTGAACGACAGATTTAAACAAGTTCGCTCTGCAGATCGACCGCTTAGAACAATCCCGCGTTTGAAAAAGCCCTTAAGCACACTGCCGCCTGCTGCCGATAATTACCGCGAGTGTTCGCAAGATCCTAAAGAACAGGAGGAGAATTCTTTCGGCTCGCCGAATATGCCAATCGCAATGTCAAGCAGACTGACAAAGTGGCTCTGTTTGGCTAAGTACTAATGTGCTAGGAGGGAAAACATGGATGTGAAAAGGATTCTGATGCTTGCGTTTGCGATCGCCATTGTTCCGATGGGGGCAGGCGCGTCGGACATCAACTTTGGCTCAACCGCGCGTGTGATGGCAATGGGAGGCGCCGGCATTGCCCTCGGCGATGATTCGGCCACCACGGCTCTGCTCAATCCTGCCGCCCCGGCTTGTGCCGGTGCGAAGTTTAGATTTATCTTCCCTGGCCTAGACTTTCACACTGTTGGTGCGTCGTTTAGCGATCTGCTGGACAGCGTCGACAAACTCGGCGGCGACGAAGATGACGCACTGAGCTTGGTAAATGATTTTGCGAAGCAACGGACCGGCCTTACATTCAACATGGTTACCGGATTTACCGGACCGACCGGAGTGACGATCGAAGCTCAGGCGAATGCGCTGATAACGCCCAGTCCCGAGGCTGCAAAGTGGGCTACTGCTGCCCTTCTATTTAGGGATTCAAAAGACGTCAACCTGACTAACGTGCAAACCATAATCGATAATCCCAACTTCGACGCAGCCATCGCAAACGCTCTCGCGGGAAACACCGCCGCAGCCAACGCTGCGTTTGATGCCTATCTGGATGACTTGAACCAAACATTCGTAGACGCAAATGTGGTGTATGGCCCTAGCCTTCTCTTGGGCAAAGGATTTAACACCACCAACGGCAAGATGTGGCTGGGCACAAACATTAAGATCCTATCCACTGAGGGGAAAAGCTGGCAGGTGAAGGGAACTAGGGTCGGCTCGCTGGCGGCATCCGGAGGGAACGTTCTGGCAGACCTCAATTTCGAAGCCGAAGAACTGCCAAGTGAAGGGCGGAAAACGACTATGAAGGCGGACGTCGGCCTCATTTATAAACCTAACGACTCAATCTGGCAGTACGGCGTAGTCGTCAACAACTTTATTAAGCCGAAGGTTCGAGGTCTCACGAACACCCAGGACGATCCTATGATAAGCGTCGGCGTAGCAGCTGCGCTCGGCCGCAATTTCCTGTTCGCAGCCGACTTAGTAAATATCACCGGAGCCAATGACGACAATGCGAAGTTGAGGCTCGGCGGCGAGCTCAGATTGGGCAAGCTGTTTGCGCTGCGCGCCGGATACTCAGGCAGCAAGTGGACCTACGGCGCTGAGTTATTGGGCCTCAACATAGCGTGGTCAGGCAGATCCGCGCAACTACTTTCTAACGTACTCAAGTTCTAGAACAAAACTGCTGAACATCCTTTTCGAGGGCGGGAAACTTTACAAGAGAGCTCCCGCCCTCGACTTGTTCTGCCTAATTTGATTCCTTCAACCGCTGAGTGCACGCAGGAACAGTTCCCTCGCGTAGTCATCGGTTACCTCAACCGGATTTGTTTGGCGGTGAGAGGCATAGCGCGACATTATCTCCCGAACAACAGGCCAATCCGACTCCTTTACCCCGAAACGAGAAAGGCTACAGGTGAATCCGCCCGCTGAGCACAAAGATTCCAGGCGGCCGCCAACATCATCCGTGCCCATTGCTCGCTTGACTTCATCATATGCAGATGGCTTGAATTGGAGGTTCATCCTTATCGAGTGCGGCAGCAGGACAGCGACTGCCTCCGAGTGCCGCATGCCGGTGAAGACGCATATAGCAGGAGCTAAGCTGTGGGAAGCACCCATCCCCTGTTGCATGGCAAGTCCGGCGAAGCATGCACCAAGAAGGCAGTCCAGCCGTGCGTCAATATCTGCGGCATTCGTTTGACAGCGAGGAAGTCCGGCGGCCAGTTTTTCAATCGCGGCTAGAGCAATGTGGCGCGTATAGGCATTTGCCTTAGTCGATACGGCACTTTCGATGGCGTGAGAAAACGCGTCCATCGCAGTCGTCGTGGTGAGATACTTGGGGCAAGTGATAGCAAGATCGGGATCTAGTATTACTACGTCCGGGGTCATATAGGGATGTGAGATGCTGCGCTTAACGCCGACACGGGAATTGGTCAACACCGCCACCCGTGTCGCCTCCGATCCGGTTCCCGCAGTGGTCGGAGCAAAAACCTGCGCAAGCGGCGGATTCGTGATCTCCCTGCGCTTGAGTTGGTAATCCTCAGTAGTGCCCTCGTGAACCGCCATCACAGCCGCCGCTTTGGCACAGTCCATCACGCTTCCGCCCCCGATAGCAACTACAACATTGGCTTTCTTCGACCGCAAGAAGCCTGCCAGTTCGTCAACCATGTCTACCGTGGGTTCGGATATCACTGGTTCGGAGGCGAAAGCGACTACGCCTAGGGATTCGAGGTCATTTATAAACTGACGAATCAAATCCGAATTGTGAAGTCTCCGGCCGGTCACTATTACGGCTCTGTTGCCTAGTCGTGATGTCTCGGCTGAGATTCTCGCGAAAGCGCCCTTTCCGTAGTGAATAATTTGAGGACTGGTTATGTCTGATATACCGTTCAACATATCCACTGCTCCTGATGCTGGGCCAGGGAATGACTTTAACCTGCCAATCCATCATTAATCTGAACGCGATCATGATACACGATCACGTGCCTGTCCTGCCGCTCACCTGCGGACCCTGATGGGGGTATTGACAACTATACACCCTGTTTCAACCGGTTATGGTCCGTAGGTTAGTTGTGCGGTATAATACACAGCAGCTAGATGGTAAAAGGATTCTCTAGCGGTAAAGCTAAGTTTAGCGGTTCACAATTCGAGTGACCGATATGTGTGGTGATGCGACAAAGTGCGAATAGCGACGTTCAACGCAAATTCAATCCGCAGTCGACTGCCGGTGATACTTGACTGGATGAAGGATCACGAATGTGACGCGCTCGCAATTCAGGAAACCAAGGTTGCGGACGACGAATTCCCGGCTGCCGAAATCAATCAGGCTGGTTACCACGTAGTTTTCACAGGTCAGAAGGCATACAACGGGGTCGCCATAATATCTAAGGAGCCTCTGGAAGATGTGCGAAAAGGGCTGGGTAAAATGCCTGAAGATGAGGAAGCCCGTGTGATCCGAGGGAAGCTCCGAGGGATCACGCTGATCAACACTTACGTGCCGCAGGGCACTGCAGTCGACTCGCCAAGATTCGAGTATAAGATTAGATGGATCCGCGGAATGCGGGATTACTTTGAAAGGGAGTTCTCCCCAGAGGAAATGCTTTTGTGGGTGGGCGATTTCAACGTGGCACCCGAACCCATTGATGTCTACGACCCGGACGGTTTGTATGGCAGCGTATGTTTCCACCCGGAGGAGCACAAGGCTCTTGAGTATGTCAAAGAGTGGGGCTTTGTAGATGTCTTCCGCAAACATCACCCTGGGGAGGCGGGGCATTACACTTTCTGGGACTATCGTATCCCAAACTCGTTCAAGAGGCGGATGGGCTGGAGGTTGGACCACATTTGGGCAACGCGTCCGATGGCTGAGCGCTCTATAGACTGTTGGATTGACACTGAGCCGAGAGCTCGCGAGAAACCTTCCGACCACACGTTCGTTGTTGCGGATTTTGACTTGGGCTAGAGACCGCGCCTTTCAAAGCAGTTGGGGCGATTGACTTAATCTATCCTAAGAGCGTACAATTTAGTGTTGTAGAGAGGGCCATCTTAAAGAGCCTTCGGAATCCAACCCTTGGCGCGGTTTTCATTGACCGCGCTTCATTTGTGAAGGAGTGCAGCCCATGCCAAAAATGACTTCCACCAAGCAAACCAAACCAGCAAGGACTTCTCCCGAAATCACCGAGAGCAAGGAAGAGCTGCTTGACTACCTCAGGCAGATGTGCGAAATACGCCACTTTGAGGACACCGTATACAAACTTCTACGCGAAGGTACAATAAAAGGCGCATCCCATCTTTACGCCGGTCAGGAAGCTGTGGCGGTGGGTGCTATTGCCTGTTTAGAGGAACGCGATGTAATTGCCAGCACCCATAGAGGGCACGGGCACTGCGGTGCTATAGGTAACTTCCACGCCAAGAAAGGCGGAGAGGCTGCTCGCCAGGAACACTGGAACAAAATGATGGCGGAGCTGATGGGCAAAGAGACCGGCTACTGCAAAGGGCGCGGGGGTTCCATGCACATAGCCGACGTAGAAAAAGGCAACCTGGGCTCAACAGGCATTGTCGGCGGCAACATCCCTATAGCCACAGGTGGAGCCCTTGCTGAAAAGATCCTCGGCACCGGGGCAGTTGTTCTTTGCTTCTTCGGCGACGGCGCAACCAATACGGGCGCGTTTCATGAGTCCCTAAATATGGGCTCAGCTCTTCTTTGTGGCCTGCCGATCGTCTACATTTGTGAAAACAACCTTTATGGAATGAGCGTTCCCTTCCACGATAAGTCTGTTGCGTGTGCCGGACAGGCCTCGCGAATCAGAGACATCGCGGACAGAGCGGTTGCTTACGGGATTCCAGGTGTGATTGTCGACGGGATGGATGTCCTCGCGGTCAAGAGGGCAGTGCAGGAGGCCGTGGATCGTGCGCGCACCAAGAGCGAACCGACTCTGATCGAATGCAAAACATACCGCTGGTATGGCCACTCCTCTAGCGATCAACGTGCTTACAGGACGCGCGAAGAGGAAGCGGAATGGAAAAAGCGCGATCCAATCGTAGTACTTCGGAATAAGCTACTCGAAGCCGGCATAGCAACCGAAGAGGAAATGGATGCGGTCGAGCAAATGGCAATCAAAACGATTGAGACCGCTACCAAGTACGCCCTTGAGAGCCCCTATCCGCCTGTATCCGAACTGTTTAACGACATCTATGTGCCGGAAGATCCAAAACAGAAAGCCGCCGAAATAGCCGCAGAACGACAGATGGCCCCTCTAATCAAGGAGATAGAGGCTGAAGTGCGCAAACTTTCCGGCAGCACGCTGCCGAAGCTGAAGGCCGCCGACGCCAAGGCACTAGAGGAGAAGTACGGCATACCGATAAAGACCTACGCACAAGCGATAGTGGACGCTCAAGCTGAGGAGATGCGCCGCGACAAGCGCGTTATTGTAATGGGCGAGGATGTAGGTCTTTATGGTGGCGCGTACGCTGCTACGAAAGGATTATTCGAAGAGTTTGGCCCAGAACGCGTGATCGACACAGCTATAAGTGAAGCAGCGATTGTCGGGGCTGCCGGCGGAGCCGCGATGAGAGGCCTGAGACCCGTAGCGGAAATAATGTACATCGACTTCCTTACTATCGGCTCCGACCAGCTAATCCATAATCTTGCCTACAACCGCTATATGTTCGGCGGAAAGACAAAGGTGCCGGCGGTAATCCGCACCGAAGGCGGCGTCGGCAGGTGCATAGCTGCCCATCACTCCGAGAGTTTGGAAGCTATGTTCCTGCACATTCCAGGTCTCTACGTGGTTATGCCGTCTACGCCGTTCGACGCTAAGGGTTTATTGAAGGCGTCTATACGTAATGACAACCCCGTGCTCTTCATAGAACACAAAGTGCTCTACTCAGGCGTTATGGGGCCAGTCCCTGATGAGGACTATGTGCTCCCGATAGGCGTCGCAGACATAAAGCGCGAGGGCTCAGATGCCACGGTAGTAGCATACAGTCGAATGCTGCACTTCGCTATGGAGGCAGCTGAGCAGCTTGCACAAGAAGGTATCGAAGTCGAAGTCATCGACCCCAGAACTTTGAACCCGCTGGATGTGGAAACAATTGCGAACTCTGTGCGAAAAACCGGCCGGCTCATCACAGTGTCAGAAGGTTACCCCAGATGCGGCGTTGGTCCTGAGATTGCCCGGCAGGTTTTTGAGTACCGGTTCGAAGACGGCACCCTCGGCTTCGACTACTTCGACGCGCAGCCCATCTTCCTGAGCGGCAAGGATTGTCCGATTCCGATGAGCGAACCGCTTGAGGCCGCTGTGGTGCCCACGGTGGAAGATATAGTAGCGGCAGTTAAGTCTATAGCCTAATTGTTAGGAAACACGAGCAATCGGCCTTCCGTTGAGGAAGTACATCTCACGGAAGGCCGGAATTTTATGGGCACGCCGAGGGCTGCTCAGCAGAACTTTACCATTCGCACAGTAGTGCCTGAGGCGAAATCGAAGCCAACTTCGTCCATTACTGCAAGGATACAGTGTATTCCCCTGCCCCGATCTCGCAGCAGCGCTTCGCTTAGGCTAGGTAGCTCCTCAGGATCAAAACCGGGACCCTGGTCGCTCACAGAGACAAATATCCTTTTAGGCGTTGCGACACACCGCACAGTAAATGATCCGTCCGGGTTGTTTCCATTGCCGTGTTCCACGGCATTCGCTACAGCTTCCCCAACTGCCAACGCGATGTCGTACCTTACCTGTTCGCTAACGCCCGCTGAACAAACCAGTCTCTCTATGCGCGTTCGCGCCTCTCTGCAGTACTTCGTCGTGGCTGGAAAAGTGAAGTAATCCATTAACCACGGTTCAGAAGCTACCTCTCCTTCCAGCAGTCCGAACTCGCGCTCAACTCTGCGGAGCTGTTCAAGTCTTTCACGGTCACCAAGAGGGTCCTGCCTTACATCGTCTAGAGTACACACAGCCGGGCGGCTTAAATCTGTGGTTTGGTTCATTTGACGTTTCTATCTGGTCTCCTATCGCACGAGAATCTCTGCCAAAAGAGTTCGACTACAGACAGTACGCTGCGTAGGATAACACCGTGCGCGCAATCAGTCAAGACCTTAAGCTAGGTATTTTTACCTGTTTTTGCACTTACTCGTTAGCGAATACCTCACCTGGGCCAGCGTTTAGCCTAGTATTCGCTCAATTCTTCCAGTGAGACCGTCGAGTGCGACCAACTCGCCAGTGGAAAAGACCTCGGTAGCGCCCACACAATCTGAAACAATCGGGCTGCCATGTAAAGCCGCCATTGAAGCAATTACCGTTTCGCCAGGATTCTCCGACACAAAGCCGCAAGCAACACCTAGAAGCGGCGTCCAGGCTGACGTAAGCTCACGGGAAACAATTATATGCCCAGGTTCTGCTGAACACGCGTCCGAAATATTGTCGGCGATCAGGACTCGACCTTGAGCAACTCCAGGACTGCAAGGCTGACCTCTTATCTGATCCTGGGAAGCGTGTTTGGGCTCCGCTTCGCTTTCTATCGGCAGCTTTTCAGGCGCTTGCAGGCGCTCTTGCAGCCAGATACGGTGCTTCCTATCAGCAAGCAAACGAACTATTTCCCCTGTTTTCATGCTCATCCCACGACACGCTAGCTCGTCGCACTCATCCAGCTCGAAATGGAAGATATCCTCCGGCCGCACTAGCGCTCTGAAGCCTTGCAGCCTACTGCCCAGTTCCAACATTGCCAGTCGCAGGGCTGTTCCTGCCCGAGCGCACACGCAATACGCAGCGCTTCTTGCTTCAACCCATCCCAGGGATTGAACGATCAACTTCGAGAGATGCTCGCGCGCTCGGCCGCTATACGCCGCTAAAATGTCGCGTTTCACCTGCGGAACGGCTCTTTTCCTCACTTCCCAGAGACTCGGCAGTGACGCTCGTTTCCCTCGCCGCGCGAGTGCACCGATGATTCGAAATAGGATATCCGAATCCTCAATCCAACTTTTCCATGAAGCCACGTCATATGGTTCGCCGTGATGCTGAAAGGCGTAGCAATATTCACGCGCGAAGTTCTCAACCTCTTGCCTGAATTGCTTTCGCCACTGGTCATCCTCAATTTTGCCGGTGGATCTCGCAGCAGCGAGGCGATCTCCTAGATCCTGAAGAGTTGTATCCCTCGCTATAAAAGGCAAGGCAGCTCCCGCCATCAACTGTTGGTATGTGCTTTCGGCGTCGCTTCCGCTTCCCAGGAACTCCCTTAGAAGCTTCGGGAACCGCTGGCTGGGATATCTACAGTAATCCAGCAGTTCAACACTGCGCCTGTAAAGGCGCGCAGCTTCGTGGAAGACTCTTATGAGCTCGCGCATAGGCATCCGGTTTAGATCCTCGCGGAGCAGTGCTGATAGATTTGCCGAGAGACTTGGAAGTTCAACGGTTATCCTATTCAGTTCTCGTTGAGCTCTAACAATCTCACCGTCCTGGATGCGCGGATCTTTCATAACGCAGGCATCTCGCAGCACGGACGAGCTGCAGCGATAGACAAAACCGTTGATAAGACTCTGTTCCTCGCGGGCTGCACGAAGCGGAAGTTTGATGGCACGAGCGGACTCTCTCGGCCACAGCACGCTGCGCACTAGGACCGAAACGGGACTGCGCGTCACCCTAGCAAACTCCCGCGCATCGGGTGCCACGGTTATTGGAAAGTATGCAGGGATACCCTCTGAGCGTTGTGCCTGGAGGATCCAGAGTCTACTGCCGTCGTAGGCCCACTCGATCTCCGCCGGTCGCCCTACCACTTGCTCCGCAAGAATAGCTTTTTCTGCCGAAATAAGTGCTTCGAATGGGCTGTCACCAGCGAAGTTGCCTTCAACATTTAATGAGCATAAGTCAAATACTACCGCCTTACTCCCGCAGGCGCCGTCTGTGCAGGTCAAAATCTGATGAGGATTGCCTGTCAGAGGATTAGCCGTAACGGTAAGCCCGTGGATTTCACTGTCGACCATAATCTGCACTAGCACACCGAGCTCTATTTGGCCCGTCGGAACGTCTCGACGGAGTAGGCAGTCAGCGTGTTCAGTCCAAGCTGATGCCCATATGCGCCTGATTGCTTTCTGCAGTTGTTCAGGGCTGTTTATGCTGGTAAAACTCTCATACGCTCCGATCAGGTGCGGATTAGCCGACGGTCTAACGACAAGTCGAGGTTCTCCAATACTGCTTGTATAAACCAATTCTTCGTAGGCATCAACGATAAGCTCCCATATCTCAGGGGCTATTTCGGTGTTCAGAATAGCGGTATGGGCCTCCCCTCTCTCAACACGGTCTGCTGTTCTGAGGTCAATTTTCTCAAGCCCAGCCAATCTTAAGTGCCACAGAAACACATCGGACGTTACAACAAACCCTGGTGGAACGTCGAAGCCAGCTGAGATGAGTCGGGCAAGGACTGCTGCCTTATTTCCACATCCGGGACGCCTGTTTGCCTCAGTAAGCGAGACGATCGGGGACGCTAAGGACGACATGGCTTTGGGTGTCACGATTATAGAAGCGTCCAGCTGAGCTGTCAACGAGAATAAGCTTGTGAATTCGGTTTTGCGCTCACGCGAACAATCTTCCACTCGCGCGATTCCAACCGACGCAACACTACTTCGAAATGCTTTCTCTGCTTCCCTGACAAGAAAAACACCACTTTAACCTGAGCGCGATGGTGGTCAAACAACCTCGCCTTGTATACTGTGTACCGGGCTTCACGTTTCCGCGCCCATTCCCGAAATGTCCGAGCCAGGAGCCGGCTTTCAGCAACACCGTCCCAGCCACCGCCTGAGTTAGCAATTACAAACCGCATAGCTCTATCTGGTCGTCCCCTGACCAATTGCTGAATCCAGCACCAGGTCACCCTGTCAGGCGCTATTGGCCTTGTGTAACACGTCGCTACCCACACACCGACGCTTACCAGAGCAGCTGCGCACGCGACGAGCGCCGCTCTTTGTTGCCCCGGTGTTACTCCGGGCGCGGGATCCCTAAAGCCGTGCTTGTTACGAACCCAGGTGAATGCAATGACGGCCGAGCACGTCAGCAGAATTGCGGCTAGCCAGAAGGGCACGTTGTAGTTGACCAAGCCAAGCCTAGGAAAGCTCAGGGATTCACTCGCATATATGAAAGCCCCCGCGCTTGCTCCTACTATAGCAGACAACCCCTGGGCCATCCCCACTGCACCGAGCACTTCCCCACGCCTGTCCGGCGAGGTAGCCGAGATCACCACCGAATTCCACGCAGGGAAGGCCACCGTAAATCCCAACCCTATCACAATCCCGGCGACAACGGCTACTGCGACGCTTCGAAAGAGAGCCACTGCCCACATGCCGCAGGCGCAGCCGAACAGCCCCCAGCACAGCGCGAGGCACTTGCCGTATCTGTCCCCGAAATGGCCTAGCGGCACAGCAGCAACGCCCATCGAGGCCGCGATCGGAGCAACTAGAAGACCGATCCCCGTTTCCGACAATCCCAGGTGCTCGACGCCGTATAGCTTAACAATGGGTGTCAGCATTCCCACGCCAAGGGACGTTACACAGGCCAACACGATCATCTCCGGCGCCTCCCCAAAGCTTCTGAACAGCGTGCCTAGACGAAATCTTTCGGGATGCTGAAACGCCTCCAGCTCAGGCGTCACGCCAACTGTTTCCGGCAGTGGACGAGATGGCGCGCTCTTAGGCACCTGGAAGAACAGCAGCAAAACTACAACTGCCGTGCCAAGCAAGATCGAAACCAGATAGAAGGATGCCGTCAGCGTGCCCTGGATTTCGTTAGCTGCGCCGCCGAGCAAGAAGCCCAACGCTAGCCCACCCATGTACGTCACGTTCAGAACGCTCAACGCAGCGCCGCGGTGTCTCTCATTAACCACGTCACCTATCGTCGCAAACGCGGTGGGCCAAAGAGCGCCGCTGCCCAAACCGTCAATTGCTCTTAACAGGACTAGTCCCGGCACCGCGAAAGGCCCTTGGAGCTTCACCGTAATGTACGACGTCACTGCCGTTACCGCGGGTCCAGCCACTAAAAGAGGCTTTCTACCTATCCGGTCCCCCAACGCTCCAAACGCTGGCCTAGAAAGAGCCTCTGTCAGTAGGAAGGTGCTGATTATCAGGCCCAATGCTGCTTCCTGATGCAAAGAAAACTTCAGATACATGGGCATCGCGGACAGATTCAATATTGCGTAGGCTAGCTCAGCCAGCAAAGCGGAACAGCCCAAAATCAACAGCAGCCTATACTCGCGCAGGAACTGCCTTAGCTGTGTGCTCGTCGCAAGCAAGAGTCTCAATTCTCCGTAATGGCCTTAGTGGGTGATCCTGAGGCGGGTAAGGAGCCCGCCGACCAATGCAGTGCGAAAAACGGACTCCTCTTTTCCACACCTTTGCCGTTTTGCGTCAAGCGATCTCCACTTCACGCCCGAGTTCGCTGGACTTGTAGATCGCATCGAGGATTTTCATCACGTTCAGAGCTTGCTCGCCAGTTACCGGTGGTTCCGTGTCGTTTTGGATCGCGTCGTAAAAAGCGCGAACCTCGGCTTCGTAAGAGTGCACCCTTGGTATGTGCACAGGAGTGATGTCATACACCATACCTTTGTCCTCGCCAAAGATGCGCAGTGGGTTAGTCTCGGCACCGCCCTTGGTGCCTAAGAGCGCGGTAGTGAATTTGTCCTCGGCTATGTTTGCAGCAAAACTCGACTCGATTACCAGCGATCTTCCGCCCTCAAGCCGAACAAACCCTGCGGCGTAATCTTCGACGGTGTAGTTTTGCCAATCCCAGGGCCCCCAAACTCCTATGTGGCCGGGAGTGTTTCCAATTTTAGTAAAGGCCTGACCAGAGCAAGTCATTGCCTTCGGATGCCCCATAAGATACAGTGCCAAGTCGAGCTGGTGTACGCCGATATCGATCAGCGGCCCGCCTCCCTGCTTCTCCTTATCCGTAAAGACGCCCCAACTCGGAACGCCTCGGCGCCTCAAAGCCCAAACCCTCGCGAAGTAGATCTCTCCCAAGTCACCTGCATCAATAAACCGTTTCAGGCACTGGCTGCTGCTGTCAAACCGGACGTTTTGCGCGACCATGAGTTTCTTGCCCGATTTGCGCGATGCCTCCACCATCTTGGATGCCTCGTCGGCGTTGCGGGCAATCGGCTTTTCCACCATCACGTGCTTGCCCGCCATTAACGCCTCCACAGTCGGTGCCATATGCAAGTAGTTGGGGGTGCACACGTGAACGGCGTCGATTTCGTCCATGGCAATCAACTGCTTATAGTCGGTGAACACGTGCGGTACGCTGAACTTTTCGGCAGCGTTTTTTGCAGCCTCTTCATTAACGTCTGCCACTGCCAGGATCTGGACATCAGGCTGCTTAGATAGCGCTGGCATGTGCTGGTTCACGGCAATACCGCCGGTTCCGATGACTCCTACCCTTACGACCTTCACTGAATCCCTCCTTTAGCTAAGTGATTAGATCCTCCTAACCCAACGCTGCGGGCTAGCCTTTTACAACCCCTAGTGGGCGCATTTTTGCTACCAGCCGCGAAATTCCTGCTCCATGGCAAGCTTCTACTACCTCACGCACGTCCTTATACGCATACGAAGCTTCTTCCGATAGGGTCTCTCTACCTTTTGCTTTTACGAATATTCCCCGTCCTGCCAATTCGCTTTGCACCTGCGAACCGTGCATATGTTTGATTGCCTCATTACGGCTCATCACACGTCCTGCGCCGTGGCAGGTCGATCCCCAGGTCTCTCGCATCGCGGTCTCAGTACCCACAAGCAGGTATGAGTACCGACCCATATCGCCAGGGACAATCACAGGTTGCCCAACGGCTCTATACTGGGCGGGCACCAGGGGATGACCAGGACCAAATGCCCGTGTCGCGCCCTTGCGGTGAACGCAAAGCTTCTCCGACTTGCCATCTACAGGGTGTTCCTCCAGCTTGGCAATGTTGTGCGCCACGTCATAGACCTGCCGCAGTCCCAGGCTGTGCGCGCCCTTGCCAAGGACCTTTTCAAAGGTTTCTCTAACCCAGTGCACTATCGCCTGTCGGTTTGCCCACGCAAAGTTGGCAGCGCACGCCATTCCGGCCAAATACGCCTGGCCTTCTGGCGACGTCACTGGCGCACACGCCAGCTGGCGGTCCGGCAGCGATATTCCGTACTTCTGTATTGCCCGTTGCATTACGTTCAGGTTGTCCTGACAGACCTGGTGGCCAAAGCCCCTGCTCCCACTATGAATCATCACCGTAACTTGGCCCTTCTCCGCAATGCCGAATACCTGGGCTATGCCCTCATCGTAGATCTCCTCAACTACCTGAATCTCCAAGAAATGGTTGCCCGAGCCCAACGTTCCCAGCTGCGGTCGGCCGCGCTTAATCGCCTCCTTACTCACAGCATCGGGATCAGCGCCCTCCATAGCGCCATTCTCTTCCGACACCTCCAGGTCCTCAGGCCAGCCTAGGCCGTGTTCTACCATCCACTTTGCGCCCTTCAGCATCACTTTCTTGAGATCGGCCTCGTCCACACGGATCTTACCTTCACCACCGACACCTGCCGGAATATTTACATACAGCTCGTCTATCAGCTCAGTTATTCGACCGCTTATATCTGTCTCCGTGAGATCCGACCGAAGAAGTCTGACCCCGCAGTTTATATCAAATCCCACGCCTCCTGGGGAGACTACCCCGTCGCTAACGCGAGTGGCCGCAACTCCTCCTATCGGAAAGCCATAACCCCAGTGGATATCCGGCATCGCCATTGACGGACCGACAATACCTGGCAGGAAAGCCACGTTAGCCACCTGCTCCAGCGACTCGTCCTTTCTTATCTGCTGGAGCATTTTCTCCGTCGCATAAACTACTCCGTCGGTACGCATGCCGGGCTTGTACGACTTCGGAATTCTCCACCTATAGTCGTCTATCTTCTGAACAGGTCCGGTCCACTCAGCCATTCTTTTCCACCTCCTTCTCGCACTCCAACTCCGGGCCTCGCTTGCGGTATCTCTTCGCTGTCAAAATAGCCCGCTCCACTACTTTACCAAGCTCCGGGTCTTTGCAGGCCGACGCTATCCTTCGGGCGCACTCCACATCCTCCTTATTGAGAGGAGCCTCCGCTGGCACCTCCTGGCTCCCCCTTGCTTCTGCGCCATTCGCCGCTGAGCGATAGCCCCTAGTCGAGAAACGTATGTCTCGCACTATTTCTTCACCGGCAATTTCGTTAAGGCGCCCCACAATTTGGTCCTTGTAAAGGGACAGCTCGTTTGCCCAAGCACTGCTTCTGCACAACACAGTGAGCACGCCGTCGCGTATCCCCTCTATACGGGTCGCCGCTGCTACTTGTGTTCCAACTACCGAAGCCCACTTGCTCAGCAAGTTGTGCTCCTTCCAGCGTCGCTCCAGTCCCAGCCTGGATAGGACTTCACCCAACACTTTTCCGGCCGGTGACAGCTTGCCTTTCCGAAACCCAGGCTCAGTCATAGCTGCGTCACTGCTCCTGCACTAACCTCGAAAACCCCCACCTCACCGAGCACCCCAACAGGCAATTCTTCCAAACTGGTTGTAGTAACAAACGACTGAAATCCTCTCGCAGCAAAAGCTAACGCTCCAGACCTTCTCTGCATGTCCAGCTCTGCGCAAACATCGTCCAAAAGGAGAACCGGACTCTCGCCAACACTCTCTCGAACTATCATAGCCTCTGCAAGTTTGAGCGCCAGCGCTGTGGATCTTTGCTGGCCCTGAGAGGCGTAGTCTCGAACACCCACCCCATTTATCCTCATCTCCACGTCGTCCCTGTGCGGACCAATACTTGTACTTCCTCGAACTATGTCCACGTCCCTCTTTTCAGCAAGTCCATTCAGCAGGCTACGCATCACCTCTTCGGGGCCACCACCTGCCATCGGCACACATGGTTTATAATTCACCTCTAGCATTTCATTACCCGCCGCCAATCCTCTATACGCTTCTTGTGCGGTTATGTTTAACTTGGCTAGAAACTCACCCCGCTTCACCATCACCGAGGCCCCATATGTAGCCAGTAGTTGGTCTAGAGGCTCCAGCGTTTTCAAGTGGGCCTGGCCAATGTTCACCAGCTTCAGCGCTCGGTTTCTTTGCTCCAGTGTCCGCCTATAACGGGAGAGGGCATACAGATAGTGGGCACTAATCTGGGAAAGCTCAAGGTCAAGAAACCTACGCCTGAGAGCTGGTTCACCTCGAACCATTTCAACGTCGAAACTGCTGAATATGACCACGTTCAGCTGCCCTACAAAATCTGGTAACCTGTTCTTCTTCTTATTGTCTATCAGACACGACTTCCCTTGAACTCTACTCAGAGCTATTTCGATGGTAATGTCCGGACGGGTCTCTCGCCTAACATTTGCGCTGGCTCTAGCGTATTCCGACCCCAACTGAATCAGTTCAGAGTCTCGATTAGTTCTATGCGATTTGCTTGTCGAAAGGAAGTATAAGGCTTCGAGAAGTGCACTCTTTCCTTGAGCGTTTCGGCCTACGATTACGTTTGCTCGTTGGTGCGGAATGAAGTCAAGCTTATCATAGTTTCGAAAATGAATCAGGCAGATATGGTCTACTTGCATGACTAGGTAATTATAGGAGGGATGGTTGTGGTGGTGCTAATGTTGTGGATAGAGTGGATAAGTGTATGGAAGGAAGCGTGTACGCAGTTTTGCCTTGCTTGTGGAAAAGCTACTAGTGTTGTAGTGGAAGGATAGGTGTACATGTGTGAAATCGGTAGTAAGTTAACCCGGTTGGTTACGCACACTAATATTGACAGCTGAATCCACAAATTGATAACCGAGTGGATCAACAATTTCTCCCGTCGCGGATTTCCTTGGCTAGATCTTCCACAAGGTTGGAGAACGCCTTGTCGAGCGCGATCTTTGCTGCAATGCACTTGCAAGCGTGCAATACTGTAGTGTGGTCACGTCCTCCGAAGGCACGGCCAATAGCGGGCAGTGACCAGTCTGTGAGCTGGCGCATCAAATACATGGCTACTTGCCTGGCTACTACGATGTCCTTGGTCCGACTGGGACCCTTGAGGTCTTCAACGTCGAGGTTAAAGCGGCGGGCGACTTGCTGCTGCACTTTTTGGGCGTCCACTATCGCCTGTGATGGCGGTGTGAAGTAGTTGCCAAGTAGCTCCTGTGCCAAGGACTCCGTGATTTGCGTGCGCATTAATGATGCGTAGGCGTGGAGCTTGATGAGCGCGCCCTCGATCTGGCGGATATTGGTGGTTATGAGGCTGGCTATGTAGAGCATAACCTCGTAGGGCAGCGTCATGTTTTCGTTCGCGGCCTTGCTCTGGATAATGGCAAGGCGCGTTTCCAAGTCTGGGGGCTTTATGTCGGCGATCATGCCGCACTCGAATCTGGAAAGTAGTCTATTGTCAAGGTCTAGTTCCTTGGGTGCACGGTCGCTGGTGAGAACGATCTGCTTGCCTGTGTCGTACAACGCGTTGTAGGTGTGGAAGAACTCCTCTTCTGTGCGCTCTTTGCCAACTAGAAAGTGGATATCGTCGACCAGCCAAACATCCACATCGCGGTATTTTCGTCGGAACTGCGATGTCTTGTGCTCGCGCAGAGCGGTTATATAATGGTAGGTGAAAGTTTCCCCTGATACATACAACACTCGAAGATGAGGCTCGTTGTCCCCTATGTGATGACCGATCGCCTGCATTAGGTGAGTCTTGCCCAGCCCTGAGCCTCCGTAGATGAACAGCGGGTTATAAGTCTTGCCAGGCGTTTCTGCCACTGAGACGGCACAGGCGTGTGCGAGTCTGTTGCTGGCGCCCACTACGAAGTTTTCGAAAGTGTATCGGCTGTTGAGCGGTTGCGACAGCGGTTCATCCTCGTCTTCGGGCGGACGCTGCACAGGCTTCCTGGGCAGCCGATCGGTCATCAACACTGGCTCATTGGCCTCCACGAGTTCGAATTGAACATGAACAGGCTGGCCGAGTTCGAGCTCCAGCAACTCTCGGATGGTGTCCAAGTATCTGGTTTCGACGTAGTGCTTTGCGAACCTACTTGGAGTACCCAGGCGTACCACTGGGCCATCGAGCGCAAGTGGGCGCGTGGGTCGGATCCAGCTTTCGAAGGACGGCTTGTTAAGGCGCTCCTCCAACGCTTTCATGACGCGTTCCCACGCTGCCTGAAGAGATCTGTATGCGTCGTCCTCGCCAAGCTGCAGCTGCCAGTCAGACATGTGAATGGTGCCCTGCAAGATTATTATAGTGTGGCCGAGCAGAAAGGATAGAGCGGTCAAGATTATATCACCGCCGGCGGTCGTCGTCCAAGGGAAATCAAGATGTTTTTGCGAAAAATGTTTTCATACGACGCGCCTCTAAGCTCCCCAGAAATTGTAGTAAGGAACGTTGAAGATTATGCCTATCAGCCCCCATATGCAGCCGATGGTCATGCCGCCGAGAATGAGTCCAAGGAAGAACGGGAGTAGCGATCGATACTGCCTCAAACCGCCGAATCGAAGTATGGATGACTTGACCAACCAAGCAATAAGAAGCGGAACCCAGACTATGTTGATTGCCCAACTGGCTGTAACCGCGAATCCGATGGGGTGAAAAGGAAAGTTTATAAATGTCAACCTGGTGTACGAAAGGAGCATACAAAACAGGAACCCACCTAGGATTGAAAGATTCACCGTCCAGTTAGGGCCCATCAGTTCCTTGGGTCTGGCCCACCAATTAGCAAGTTGCTTAAATCCGCCGTATGCGTATTGTCCGCCGAGGGCGACGTCCCTTTCGAAACCTAGCTTGTAACCCACGTGCAGATAGGACCAAAACGTGGCGATCGTGCCAAGGGCAACCGCGACCATAATTGCGAGCATAAATTTCCTTTGGCTCGCGCGGGCGTGGTCGGCAATTTTTGTGGTCTCCGCGACTATGGGCATTGGATGGCTGCGATAGGCTCTATTGAACCACCAGAAGTAACACAGCCCCACCATATCCCCGTTCGACAGCCGACCCACTCCGACGAAAGACGGAATGGCGAAATCGGGCCCGGAGAAGTGAAAATCGTGAACCGGTGGGCCGAGCTCAGCCCTAATCCGTGCAAGTGCCAGCGCAAGGACAAAATAGAGCACGAACGCGGCCACTGCCACCATTGGCGACATGCCTATGCGCTTCATGAAGTATGCGAGAAAGGCAAGCCCTGCTAGAGCGCCTATTGCCGCGGCACGGTAGGACATCGCTTCCACGGAATCGTCTAGCTCAGATGGTCGCCCAAGAATCTTACGCCACACTTGTTTCAGGTAGCCGCGGCTCGTCCAGGCAAGGGTGACGATAATCGCGAGTAATCCGCCCCACGCCTGGTTTCGAGTATAGATATATGTGGGAACGGTATCCCAACCCATGGCACTGACAAAGACGGCTTCAGCCTTCCAGAACCAATAAAAGAACCAGCACGAGAAAATCAGGTCGGTGGGCAGCAGGTAGGCTATACCTATGACGAATGGATAGAACGTGTATGGAGTCCAACCCAATGCGTTCCAAGGCTTGTTCGCAATCGCGCCGGTGAGGTCGTGCCCCTCGAAACCGACGTTTATCCTAGGCAATGAGGGGACCCAGACCGATATTCCGTTCAGCAGGTCAATGGCAAACGCAATGCCGAACCCCAACCAGAATTTCTTGTCCCGCCAAAGGTCTCCCTGAGGCTCAGTCATCGCCAGCGGCAGCTGAACTATGGGAAATGTGAGGCGCTCTCTGTGTGTCCACTGTTGGCGGACTATCGTATTGACGCAGCACATCACAAACACCACTACCACCGTGAACGCCAGCCACCACAGCACAGGCTTCAGCCAAAGGAGCCAATACCCGGTTCGGTACAGGTCCGAGCCGCCTAGGAACAAGTCTCTGACTGCGTTCGGATCTGACACGCTTAGCCACTGCGGCAGGAACGGCACGAATTGGTCCCACCTGTTTTCAGGGGTTGCATACCACCAGGGATAGACCATCATTCCTACCAGATTCGGCAGCATATCATGCCCCGCGAGCGCTGCGCTGATCACGGTCATACAATATACAGCCAGCAGCTCTGCTCTGGTGAACACGGCGCTGGGACGCGCTCGCTTCAACAGAGAGTTGAGCCCTACCAGCAGGAAGAGGATGAAGACCGCATTCGGAAAGAGGGATATAGTGGTCGGATACGGTCCTTCCCGCACTTTCTCCATCATGATTACCCAGAAGTCGTCGAGAGGAACTATCACGAGAGCCAGAAGAAATACCCTCAGGCGTATCGCGGATGGATGCGGGCTCTGATCCGGCGCGTGTTCTATACTTCTACCTTGATTCATCAACTCCTCACCAGTGGTAGTAAAGCGT
>CALJES010000013.1 GCA_938074205.1 uncultured bacterium | reverse complement strand
GCACTTCACTTGACGAGCACCTGGTTCCCTCGACCCACAAACCAAGCGATATCCAAGGCATGTTCTTTCCGCGCTCGAATTATTCAACGATGGGAATGTGATATAAACAGTTCCCCACAGATAAGATCTGCGCTTGCCGCGTTGAGCAAGTGTCTAAGTGCAGCGCGGCAGAAGGCGAGTTGGTTCTGGTCGTAGCGCTGCATGGCTTGTTTTTCAGCTAGGCTATATGCTTGAGCGAGTTGTTGGCGAACCCACTTGTCGCCAAGAGTCAGCTGGTAACGGTTCGTCCAGTACCAAAGTTGGGGATCGATAGTGCCAGGTTCCAGAACTATAGGCCATGTTCGAGAAGACTCGATAACCCTAAGGGCGGCGGGATCTGGACGAAAAACCAATTGTCTATGTCGAAGCGCGGCGTTCAGGGCAAACTGCACAATTAGGACAGTAGCAACGAGCACCATCAATGTGTGCGCAATTCCGAAAGAAGAGTCCGGGCAACGACTGTGCTTTGCATATGAAACCGTGCTGGCGGATTTTGTGGGATTTGTTCTGATAGCACACGGTGCTGCAGATGTGCGCGCGTGGCTAATGACGCGGCGATAAGCTTCGAGCAGTTGCCTAGTCCTTTCAGCCGCGAGGGGATCTGCGGGATTGCGGTCAGGATGCACTGCTAAAAGCTTGCGGCGAAAAGCTGCTTTGATTTCCTCCAGCGACCAGTCTGGACCAGCGCCAAGTAGCTGATAGCACTCACACAGGCTCATCCCAGAGTCCCCAAAGGAAGTCCCCGCACTTCTGCTAATCGGCATTATATCCTAAATTGAGGAAAGTGCAACAGGTTTCGAGTGGGCAAAGTTCGGGTTTGACGTTTGTCTCACGCGGGCATATCATGCGCGTGGAGACGTCGCGGAAAGGGGGTTGGCGAACATGAAGATTGAGTTTCTGGGGCACAGTTCTTTCCTTATCACTACGAGCCAGGGCACAAAGATCATTACAGACCCGTTTGATCCTGGCGGGTATCCTGGTCAACTAAACTACGGGGTTTATAGTGAGCCAGTAGACGTGGTGACTGTGAGCCACGACCATGCCGACCACGCCGGGGTGAAGGCGCTGAAGGGTTCGCCGGTCGTTATCAAGGGCGAAGGCAAGTTTGCCGCCAAGGACGCTCAGTTTCTGGGTGTCGGTACATATCACGATGATGCCCAAGGAGCTAAACGCGGCAAGAACACCGTGTTCGTGATCTCCGCTGACGGGCTCAGGATAGCTCATCTGGGCGACCTAGGGCATGTCCTGACGCCGGATCAGGCTGCCGAAATAGGCAACGTGGACGTAGCTTTAGTGCCTGTGGGTGGCTATTTCACAATAGACTCTGCGCAGGCTGCCCAAGTAGCTCAGCAGCTCGATGCGAACGTGGTTATTCCAATGCACTACAAGACGCGGAAGTGCAATTTCCCTATAGCTGGAGTTGAGGAGTTTCTAAGGGGTAAGACCAATGTCGTGCGCACCGGCGGAAGCGTCTTCGAGATAGACCGGGAACACATTCCCGCGCACCAGATCGTGGTCTTGGAACCAGCCTTATAATAAGCTAAATTACTTTCGGTTACGCGCTGCTCGATTAGGTTTGTGCAGGTGCAGGAGCGCGGAGGATCTCTGAACACTTCTGGAGGGCGACGATAATAGTTTTTTGCAGCGATTCTCGGACCTCTGGCAGGTAGTTTAGCCGATCGTCTTGAGAGGCAATATCCAGGGCGGCAAGAAATGTGCCCATTAGTTCCAATGAGGGGACCTCTGTCTCGCAGATCTTCTTACAGAAGCTTTCCAGCGCAGATTCGAAATCGGTGCGAGCGGGGTCGAGGCGTCGTATGGCCAGTCTGATGTAATCGGCTATCAGCTCAGCCCTAAAAAGTCGCCTTTCCGACACGCTGAGTTGCTGAAACCGGCCTGAAGCGAGGTGGATCCCGCGTTCGCGAGCGTCGTCTTCGTAGGAAATCATTTTAGTAATGAGCTCGTAGACTTGCTGAGTGGTTAGGTGAGCAGGGCAGACTAAGTTAGACGCTGTATCAGCTCGCGGCCTTCTGACGATTTTCTGGCTGGTGTGCGACAATTGACACCCTCCCTCTCTGGTGATCGAGATTCTGCGGGTTTCCTTGTGTTCTGTTAAGATTATCGGCTTGTGAGCCGGGATACTTTAACTAAAACATGGGGTGCACCGGCTGATTCGGCTCTAGGCAAGACTGGCGTTTTGTAACAAAGGCTCAGATAGAGCGTCTAAGCTTGTAAGTGATCAACACATGCCGCGCGAGGAAGTGGTAGTAGTGCGGTCAGTCAACAATGATCGACAGGAGGGACACGTGATGAAACAGAAAATGCTTGTTTTGGTTGCAGTGATTCTAATCTTTGCGCTCGCCGCAGATGCACAAATGCGGGTCGGAACTGGGCAACGAGCTCCGAGGGCCCAGGGAGGTGCTCCAGGCTTCGGTATGGGGTTTGGCATGGGCATGTGTGCAGCTATGGCGGTGGCGCCGCCGACTGTTGCTATGTTGGAGCGCGCTACTGATCTGCAGATCTCTGACGAACAGGCAGCTCGCCTAAAGAGTATTCTCTCGGAAAGCGAGAAGCAGTTGACTTCCCTTCGGCAAAAGGCAGCTGATGCCTGCCGCGCTCTGCGCGAAGCGATTCTTGCTGAGCAGTACGACGCAGCTAAGGTGCAAAGGCTGGCTTCAGAAGCCCAAAAGGCTGAGTCGGCTGTGCTGAATGCAGCGGTTCAGACCTGGACGCAGATTAGAAGTGTACTTACCGCCGATCAGGTAAGAAAGCTGCAGAGTGCAGTGGGTCCGTGGGACGGTCCTAGGCCGGGCGGGCCTCCTGGAGGTGCGCGACAGCCTGGCGGATTCGCAGGTCCTCCTCCGGGCGGGATGCAGCCGCCGCAGGGTCCACCTCCACCTCGTCAGTAATATTCGTCGAGGGGCAGGAGCTGATTGTTTGTTTGTCTAACCCATCAAGTTAGAAGTGCTGAAGATGGGGGGTTGGACAAACTGGACAATTGTGCTCTTATATTGGCAGTGCTGGCAGCCCTGGCAGTGCAGGTTTCGGCGGCATCTGTCAGGGCACCTTTTTCGACTATTCCCCAGACGTATCTCACCTTTGAAATAGAAGGCCTTTCAGACCAATGGGTGTTAATGTCTGCTTCTGGCGAGGCGGCTCACTACGTATCTGGAGACATCTCGCTTGGACTTAAGCTCGAAAAGCTGGCGGAGCAAACTATTCTCCACGTGCAGCTCAAGGCTCCAGTTAGTCGGAAGGTGGCAGTAAAGTCATATTCGGCAAAGATAGTGCTGCCTCGAGCCAGTTTGCACGCGGTAATGGTTCCGAACCAGCACAAGATTGCCCGCCTACTAGACTACTGGGGCGAGCACCATAAATGGCCCGACGACGTGCCTCTCTACCGGAACCTCATAAGCGAAAACTTCAGACAGGCTGCTCCCACGAATGCTGAGGCGCCGTTCATACTGATCACTGACGAGCGCGGCTTCAACAAGGTTGCAGTGGGCTGGGCAGCGGCAGAAAGGGGCAGTGTCTTAGAAGGTGCTGTGGATGGCGAGTCGTACGTTTTGACGCTTGAGCGGCGCGAGGATCTTCCGTTTGATGGTTGGAGATTCAAGGACGCCTTGATTTTCGATACTTCAAAACGTCCGTGGATTGAGGTTGAGGAGGATTACGCTCGCACGTTCGATCGCTACAACGGGCGCAAGCATGAACCGATTCCAGAATGGGCTACCGAGCCCGTGTACTGCACGTGGTACTGCTACGGTGACAAGATCAACCAAGAGGGTGTATTGAAAATTGCACAAAAGTGCAAGGAGCTCGGGTTCGGCACTATCCTAATCGATGCGGGATGGGATTGTCATCCCAATGGCGGATACATAGACTTCGAAAATGGGATACTTGGCGACTATGTTGCCCGTCCGGATCGATTCCCCGACATGCCCGGTCTGGTAAAGGAAATTCACGATATGGGATTGCGGGTAATGCTGTGGTGTGCTCCATTTTGGGAGGGCAAGAAAAGCCGCGCCTACCAGGAGAAGACATCTAGTTGGCACATGCGGGATGCCGACGGCAACGAACTTCACGAACTTTGTCCCAAACATCCAGAAGTGCGCAAGCATCTGTTTGAGCGATTTGCCTGGGTTGCGAAAACGTATGATATTGACGGAATGTGGATTGATGCGGCAGATGCGGTGCGTGGCACATGCTACGCCAACCATCCGCATACTGAGGAGTCAATGGGGCGTGCATTTGTGCAGTGTTTGTCGGCGGTGCGCAGCGGGCTGCGTTCGGTGAAGCCAGACGCAATAACTGAGGCGCGCGTGATGCATGCCAACTTGAACACGAAGGACGTTCTGGACGTGGTGCAGCCGTCTGATGCCCCATACAGCTATGAGGTTCTTCGGCTTGCTGGGATACATCTGCGGCCTTGGGCTTACGATTGCCAAGTCAAAAACGATCCGATGATCTGGGGCAAGAAGGCAGACGCGGCGACGGTTGGGAAGTTCTTGGCGACCATGGTATGCAGTGGTGTGCCTGCCCTTTCGGTGGACTTCCTGACTGCCCCTGAGGAACACTGCACTCTCACAAAGATGTGGCTTAAATTCTACAAGGAGCACAAGGAGACGCTACTGAAGGGCAAGTTCGTGCTCTTTGGCGAGGACTTTGGCTCGCCCGACATGATGCTCGTGGGGAGAGACGAAGCAGTGGTGTACGTCAAAAATCCCGCCACCAAGAAGGTTGAACTGCCTAAAACAGTCGGGCGAATCACGCTCCTGAATTGTACGAACTCAGACCGTATAGAGTTGGCCTTCACACCTGTGCCTAGAAAAATGAGCGCCACAGCCTACTATCCGGATTGGTCTCCGGCTGGTGAGAAGGTTATAATGGAGGACGGCAAGCTGGATTGTAAAGTTCCTCAAGGAGGTGCTGTCGTTCTTGAGGTGCAGTAGTTTACCAAAGAGTGATTCTACGTATTCGGAGAGGTGAAGGGTGAAACTAATTTCGCCTTCAATGGCCGACGAGATAGAACGGCGCAAAGAAAACGTGCGGCGCGTGTGGGATTACAAGCGCGTCGATCACATTCCCATAATGATGCGTGTCGTGTCTAACCCTTGGGGCTATACAACCCAAGAACATTTTCTGGACGCAGAAAAGCAGTTTCAGCTGGAGCTAGAATCCGTGAAGCTGTCGCTGCAGATGGTTCCAGATGATTACATCCCCTCAATGAGGGTGGATGTGGGATGTGTTGTGATCGAGAGTTCGCTCGGGGCAGAGATAGTTTTCGGGGATGATCCGAACCAGACCTGCAATGTGAAGGAACCGATTCTTCACTCAGTGGATGACATATACAGCCTCAAAATGCCCGATCCGCACAGAGATGGATTAGTTCCGGAAGGGCTCAGGCGCATCAAAATGTTTACGGAGCGCACTGAAGGCCAGGTTTACGTCTCGTGTCTGGACATGGGCGGCGCGATGAACGTAGCGTTTACCCTACTTGGGGGAGTCCAGTTTTATATGATGAGCTACGATCACCCGGAGGCCCTGCATCACCTTGCGAGCTTTATTACCGACTGCTTCATCCTGTTTGCTGAGGAGTGCATAAAAGCTGCCGGCGGCATAGACCACGTTACATCTACGGATTTCCCCTACATATGGCAACCGGAGGGACGGAAAGGGCACTGCTCAGACGACATTTGTGCGCAGTTTTCGCCTGAGTTCTTTAACACTTTTTCGAAGCCTTACAATAACCGAATATTCGCTCGGTTCGGCGGCGGCATGCTGCACAACTGCGGTCCCAATCCTTGTGCGCGTGAGTATCTGTGGCACGAGCCCAGAATATACGCAGTGGATCTCGCCTACGAATACTCTAAGAATGACTTACCAGTGTTCAAGGAAGCATTCAAAGGCGAAGGCATACTTTATCTTAGCATGCCTGCCGACCCAAACGAATACCGCCGAGTTATGGAGATCCTGGCGCCAGACGTTATAGCGATTCCTGATGTTAGCGTGTCTCCCGATCAGGATGTGTCCGGTTTGTATAACGCGTTCCTGGAGGTGTCAAAGGAGTACGCTGCAAGAATGAATTGGCGAGAGTAAGCAGTTTGAGAACTCGGCGTAGGAGAGAGGGGGCATCACTTGTACCTGTCACTGCGTATGCAGCCTTGCCACTAGGCCGCTTAGTAGTTTCGGATAGAAGTAGGTTGCTTTTTGGGGCATCTTTTCGCCGGCAGCAGCTACGTCTAAGACAGACTTTACATCTATGTTGTTCAGCAGGAACGCCACCTGACCCTTGCCCGAAGAGACGAGGTCCAGAGCCTCCTTCGGATCTCGGGTGTATGTAACGTGCATTTGATGTCTGAGCTTCTCCTCATCGATACCCAAAATTCGCTCGAGAATCAGCTTGTGCAGCGCATTAAGTTCGAGCCTTCGGCTGGCTTCAGACCCTGGAATTAGCTCTTGCGAGTAAGGCCTTGCCCTCAGTGTAGTCGCTCGGCCAGGGGTGAACATGCCAATAGCGCCGCGGGAGCGCATATCTAGGAGCAGTGTGTCTGGTGACGACGGCTCGATGTCAAAAAGCTTCGGTAGTTCTGAGTTGAGCCGTGCGAGTGCGTCTTCGCTGAGATTGTATATCACGCGATGCGTTGGGAAAACTGTGAGATCCTTCTGGTATACGTTCACTAAAGTCATGAGAGCGTAGTCACACGGCTGTTGATTTGATCCCTGCTGTTCGCACCTGCATTCTTCGCGATAAGCTAGTGCCGTTTCGTATCGGTGGTGCCCATCAGCTATGGCAATCTGGCAAGGATCTATGAACTCGACGATGGCATGTATAGCTTCCTTGTCGGTGAGCAGCCAGAGGCTATGTCGAACGCCGTCCTTGTCGGTTGCAATGGCCGCAGGTGCCTGCTGGACCGATTCGCGGAGTATCGAGTCAACTATGTATTCCTCGTCAGCATATAAGCCGTACACGCAGTCAAGGTTTGCTCGAACGGATCGCATCAATCGGATCAGATCTGATTTCGGCTTCGCAAGAGTGTTTTCGTGGGGCAGGATTACTTTGTCCGAGTAGTCGTACAACTTGACGGCGCAGATAAAGCCCAACACAGTGCGTTGCTGGTTCTCGCACTGGAATGTTTGTTCGTAAACGTATATTGCCGGGACTGTGTCTTGCTTCAGTATGCCGGAGGCAAGCCATTCTTCGAGGCATGCCTTTGCTCGCGTAAAACGGTTGTTATCGTCGGTGTCCGTCGCACGGTCCTCGCCGAGCACTAGCCGGACGTAATTGTTGGGATGAAGATTGTGATAGTAGACGCGATCCTCCGGCGAGATGACGTCATACGGTGGACAAACGACTTTGCTTAGGTCTCCGACTATGGACTGATCGTATCTAACGCCCCTGAAGGGCCTTATCTCGGCCAACAATTCACCTCTCTGAAAAAGCCCGACTATTATAACATGAGCAAGCAGGTCTGGAGTAACCCAGAACTTGCGGCCGTCAAACGCAGATTCATTCGCTGCTCTTAACCGCGGCAGCCTTTGCTTTCCTAGTGTGCGCCACCATCCGGCATAAATTTCGCCTATTCGGGGGCAAGGCCCTTGCCGACAAAGCGCAGATCGACCTAAGAAGGTCCAAACGGCACCCACATAAGCTCACGCGAGTAGCGGAGGAGTTTGCCATCGGCCGACCAAGCAGCCTACTCTCCCTTGCCGTCTGTAGGGATGGGGAACGTGCGACTGCCTACGTAGGCGTAATTGGTGCCGGAGCCGTAGGCTAGTTCTAAAACATTACCATTTCGAGTAACCGACCACGAGCCTGGGGTACTGCCGCTGCCGCCGCCTCCTCCACAACCGAGCGCAGCACAAATGAGTAAGCAGCAAATAACTACCTCATCCAGCCTTGAACGCACCCCGCCTCAGCGCTTAGCTCCATTGTGCTAGATTTAAAGACACCTTGGGACGCCGGCGAGTTAAGCGCTTCAGCGTTGTGCCGCAATCACTCTCTTGCGACCAGCGAACTACATCCCGGCGCATCTACTTGTTTCGCACAGAGATCCAGCAGAAAATTAGGGAAACCGCCGTCAGCATCTTGGACAGCAAGCCGATATAGGCGCTTAAGCTCATCTGGGTAATCGTCGGCAACATTTTTCGTGAGTTTGGGATCGGCCTCAAGGTCGTAAAGGAAACCGCCAGTGCCGTCTATCTTGATGTTAAGCCACCAACGCTGGTCTACCACAGTCACCGCACTTCCCCAAGCGATGGTGACGTGGTCGCGTATTGCAGGTCCGCCGTCCAGCGCCTGCTGCCAAAACGAGATGCCGTCTATGGGAGTGGGCGGCTTGACTCCTGCAAACTCTAAGATCAGCGCCGAAATATCGGTGTGGTTGACGAGTAGATCCGATTTCTTGCCGGCCCCGACGCCCTTCGGGTGTCGTATAATCACCGGAACATCGTTTTCGGCTCGTGAGCTAGGATAGGGTCGCTTGCCAATATAGTTGTTGTCACCAATGCAATGGCCGTGGTCTGTGGTTACGATAAGTAGCGTGTTGTCCAGTAGACCGAGCGTTCTCATGGTCTCATATAAGTGTCCAAACCAGCGGTCGCACATGGTGACCAAACCCGAGTAATTTGCCTGAGTGCGTCGCAGAAGATGCGGCGGCATTTCGGCGGTGTTGGCATAACCTGAGATTACCTGATCCGGACCGTCGCTCGGGTCGTACATCCGGCGATAGTGCTCTGGCACAAACCAGGGCTCGTGCGGGTCGAAGCTCTCGACAACAAGGAAGAATTTCTGGGCGTCACGGTTCTGCTGGAGCCATTTCGCTGCCTCGATCATCACACGAGCGTTGAAGTAGTCCTCCTCGACTGTACGATCATGCATATTCTTGAGGCACTGTCTTATGAACGCTATTCGTCTTTCGTTCTGGATTTCTCGCGGCAGATAATGGTCGATTAGTTCCTCGCTAGGTTCAGGGCCGCTGCGATATGGATCGTTTTCCTGGCCGCGCAGGAACATCCACTGATTGAACCCGCGCCAGTAGTTCTTGGAGGGCTTGAATTGGTGATAAACGTCGCTTATGAGGGCTGTGCGGTATCCAGCTTCCAATAATAGCTCGCTCAACGTTGGTTGATCCTCTGGGATTGGTCCCCAACCGGGTGCACCCACAAAGTCTCCTTTTAGTCGAAAATCTGCGTTGTGGAACGGGTATACCTTACGACCTGTGTATATCGCCCGCCGCGCCGGAAGCGTCGGTAAGCTCTCCGGATATGCGCGGTCCATTACCAGCGATTCCCTAGCCAGTGCATCTAGGTGCGGCGTGTACACTTTGCCCCAAAACGGTTCCCCATAATAGCCTATGCAATCCTTGCGCAGCGAATCGAAAACGACGAGAACGATATTCACCTTTCACCTCCTGCCAGACGATTATGGCTCTCAGGACTCTGCGCCAAGCGCTTGTGCCAGGTTCGGACCTCTTAGAAATGCATTCTGTAAGGTTATTACGCTCCCAGCCCCGCGCCTGATCTGATCCCTCTTTCACTAGAGACTTTTTCCCAGTATCCCGATGCCCTGAAGGCCTCAATCGGATTCGGATCGAGCCCCATCTCCTCGCGAACGCGGCGAAGTAGGGGTTCTACGTCGGTCGCGAAAGCTTCCTGAAGGCACATTTCAGCAGTGACAACGTCCTTGGCCAGTTGAGCCTCGTAAAGTTTCTTCCGATTTACGCACATAGCCTTCGCGTAGGCAGTCTGGATCTGCATAATGGTCTGAATCATTGCGTCGATCTTGGCTTTGGTTATGTGAGCCTGATCGATCATAAACGCAATAGGGGGATTGGGCGTGGGGTTTTGCTCGGCCTTAACGATCTCGTTGTATATCAAGAACAACTCGTAAGGGTTTATTGATCCTGCTGTAAGGTCGTCATCGGCGTACTTATGGTTGTTGAAATGGAACCCTCCTAACCTGCCCTCGTCTATGAGGAATGCGACGATGTGCTCTATGTTCTGGCCCGGGAAGTGGTGACCCAGGTCAACAAGCACGTGCGCATTCGGCCCGAGCTTTGTAGCGAAGCAGTAACTCATGCCCCAGTCTGCAAAGTCCGTGTGATAGAATGCGGGCTCAAAGGGCTTGTATTCGATAAGCATTCGCATACTTGAGGGCATTGCGTCATACACCGTCCTCAAGCACTCCTCCGCATAATGCTTTCGGCGACGGAAATCTGCTTGTCCTGGGTAGTCCGTGCCGTCGGCAAACCACAGAGATAGCACGTTTGAATCCAGCTTCTTCGCGATTTCTATGCAGTAAAGAATGTGATCCACTGCTTTGGCTCGCACTGCCGGATCTTCATTTGTAATGCTGCCGAACGCGTAGTCGCGGTCTTGGAATACGTTGGGGTTAACGGAACCAATAGCAACTCCAAGCGACCGGGCATATTCCGAAAGCGTTTCGCAGTCCGCAAGACCGTTTGGAAAGTCCCAAAGCACGTGGACTGCTACCGTTGGCGCTACTCCTGTGTACTTGTGGACCTGTGCTGCATCTGCTATCTTTTCTTCGATTGTAACTGCCGATCCACTTTGTTTGTATGCGCCGAAGCGAGTGCCTGAATCCGCGTATCCCCAGCTTGGAGTTTCGATCTTCTGATTCTTCAAGCGCTTTTTTACTTCTTCGACATCTATCCCGCGTGCAGTGAGTTCGTCCACCAACAACTCATATGCGGCGTCCGTTTTGGCCATAGGTGATTCCTCCGGGTCTAATAACTAGTAGTCGAGGCGTCCCGCTTCTGCTCGGCGGCGCTCCAGCTCCGCATCGCGTTTCGCGATAGCCTCTCTCTTATCGTAGAGTTTCTTACCGCGCGCTAGTGCAATCTGCAGCTTCGCGTAACCTCGGACGAAGTACAGTTTCAGTGGTATCAACGTGTAACCTTTTTGCTGGAGCTGGCGTTCGATCCTTCTTATCTCCTCGCGGTGGAGAAGCAGCTTGCGAGGACGGACTGGGTCGAGGTTGAATCGATTGCCCTGCTCATACGGGGTGATGTGCATTCCGATTATGTACACTTCCCCGCCTTCGACCCTGCAATAAGCTTCTTGCAGGCTGGCTCTGCCTTGTCTAAGAGACTTAACCTCGGTTCCTGACAGTACGATGCCAGCCTCGAATGTCTCGCCGATGTGGTAATCGTGCCAAGCCCGTCGGTTGGTTATTGTAACTGCTTGAGGTTGCGACTTCTTAGCCATATCGGTTTGATTATACCACGCTATTTCAAGGTCTACGGGCCCGCATAAGACCCCAGATTTTGCAGGCTATCCTCTTGGCAGAAATTCGGCGGACGTCGTAGAATAAACGCTAGCAGCATTCCCCAAGGAGAGTAGGCTTTGGGCACAGCTGGTTTCGTTCACTTGCATACCCACTCCGAGTTCAGCATCCTGGATGGCGCCTGCCGAATCAAGGATATCGTCGCCAAGGCCATTGAGTTCGAGATGCCGGCTGTGGCTTTGACTGACCACGGCGCGATGTATGGCAACATCAGCTTTTACTCCGCCTGCAAGGACGCCGGTATCAAACCCATTCTCGGCTGCGAAGTGTACGTTGCTACGCGAACGCGAGCCGACCGGGATCCGCGGTTGGACAAAGATCAATATCACCTTGTCCTGCTTGCGAAGTCGGAGAAGGGTTATCGAAACCTGATCAAGTTGGTGAGCATCGCGTTTTCAGAAGGTTTCTACTACAAGCCGCGCGTGGATAAAGAAATACTTGCTCAGTATGCCGACGACTTGATTGCGCTGACGGCTTGTTTGTCGGGCGAAGTGCCGATGTGGCTGCTCAACGGGGACGAGAAACAGGCGGAAAGGGCGCTTGGCGAATATTTGGACATCTTCGGTGCAGATAATGTCTACATTGAGCTTATGGACAATGGTCTGCCTGATCAGCAAGTTGTAAACGAGGCTTGCATAGAACTGGCAAGGCGAACCAAACTTCGGACAGTTGCATCAAACGATGTCCACTATCTTACCAGGCAGGATTCGGAAGCGCACGACGTGCTGCTGTGCATTCAGACCGGTTCAACACTCTCCGACCCAAATCGCATGCGTTTCGGCTCTAAGGAGTTTTACTTCAAGAGCCCTCAAGAGATGCAGGCTCTGTTTGCTGAAAATCCAGAATGCCTTGCGAGCACCCTCGAGATAGCGGATAGGTGTAACGTTGAGTTTGATTTCAATACTCTCAGACTTCCCAACCCCGGCATTCCGGAAAATGTTGACCCGAGCGATTATATGAAAGCAGAAGCCCTTGAGGGGTTAAGAGCCAAGCTGGGGGGCGAACTGCCTGAGAATTACGCCGAGCAGTTCGACTATGAATGCCGTATAATCCGAGAATGTGGTTTCTCAACCTACATGCTTATTGTCCGCGACTTCACCGATTTCGCTCGCAGAAATGGCATTCTGGTCGGAGTGCGCGGCTCGGCGGCAGGTAGCCTTGTTTGTTACGGGCTAGGCATCACCGACGTAGACCCCATTGAATATGGGCTCACGTTCGAGCGATTTCTCAACCCGGAGCGAGTCGAGATGCCGGATGTGGATTTGGACATCCAGGACGACCGCCGGGAGGAGCTAATACGCTATGTAGTGGAAAAATACGGGCGCGAGCGAGTCAGCCAAATTGCCACGTTTGGCAGCTTGAAGGCGCGCGCGGCTGTTAGGGACTGCGGCCGCGTGTTGGGAATGGAGCTTGCTGACGTTGATAAAGTGGCCAAGATGATCCCCGCTGTGCCAGTCGGGATCACTATCGATCGCGCGCTTGAAGAGAATCCTGATCTTGCAGCGGCCTACAAGACGTCGCCGGAGGTTAGACAGCTGTTGGACACAGCGCGTAACCTTGAGGGCTTGACGCGAAGCGTGGGTGTGCATGCGGCTGGAGTGCTCATATCTGATGATCCCCTCACCAACCACGTGCCGGTTCAGCTTGCAAGCAAGGGCGAGGTCGTTGCTCAGCTGGACAAGGAGGACATCAAGAAAATAGGTCTTCTCAAGATGGATTTCCTTGGTCTGGCTAACCTAACTATTCTTGCCGAGGCGGTCGAAAATGTCAGGCGCTACCGGGGTGAGGACTTAGACATCTTTTCCATTCCGCTTAATGATCAGAAGACATTCGAGATGCTCGGTAGAGGGGATACTACAGGTGTATTCCAGCTCGAAGGCGCTGGTATGCGGCGGAATGTGATTGAGCTCAAGCCGAACTCTATCCGGGAGTTGGCGGCTATCGTGGCGCTCTACCGGCCTGGACCGATGGCTCACATTCCCAGGTTCATCAGGAGCAAATTCGGTCAGGAGCCCATTGAATACTTGCATCCGGCACTCGAGCCCATTCTGAAAGAAACTTACGGCGTTATATGCTACCAGGACCAAGTGCTGCGAATAGCGCAGGCGATTGCTGGGTTCACGCTGGGTCAGGCTGACGTGCTTCGCAAGGCTATGTCGGCGAAGAAGCGCGATGTGATGGATCAGATGCGCGCCAAGTTCATTGAGGGCGCTAAGGCGAACGGGTTTTCGGAGGACATAGCGGCCAAGATTTTCGAGCAGATAGAGCCGTTTGCGGGGTACGCATTTAACAAGGCGCATGCGGTTTGCTACGCGTTTGTTGCGTATCGCACGGCGTATATGAAAGCGAACTATCCGGTGGAGTACTATACGGCACTGCTGAATGCCAACATGGACGACAAGGAAAAGCTGGCGCTCTACTTGGAAGACTGTAGGCGGCTCGGTATAGCAGTTTTGCCGCCAGATGTGAACTATAGCAGTGTGCGATTCGAGCTAGCGCGCCTCTCGGATGTGCCTGAGGAACTTCGCACAAGGATTCCCGCCAATGGAAGCGGCTCCGCAGAAGGGTCTGCCCACGAGTTCGGTATCAAGTTTGGGTTGGCGGCTATAAAAGGCTGCGGCCGCGCGGCGTTGGATGCTATGGTTGAAGAGCGCGAGCGCGCAGGACGGTTTAAGGACCTATTCGACTTCTGCACGCGTTGCCAAGAAAGTGCCGGTATGAACAGAAGCACTATAGAGGCGCTTATAAAGGTTGGAGCATTCGGTTCGATCGATCCGAACCGCGCTCGGCTGCTCGCGATGCTGTCGGATGCACTGGCGGCGGCCTCGGTGTGTATTCGGGACCAGAAAAGCGGGCAGAGGGGCTTGTTCGGTGCGGAGCAGGTGGACGTTACCTGCGAGCCGATTTCTGCCAGGTATGATCACGTTTGTGAGTTTCCTAAAGATGAAATACTCGCGATGGAAAAAGAGCTTGTTGGGGTGTATCTTTCTGGTCATCCGTTGGAAAGCGTGCGGAAGGTCCTCGAGCATTACTGCACGGCTGATGCGCGGAGTTACGCAGATCTCGAAAACGAACAGCCCTGCACGATTGGCGGGATAATAACAGACGTGCGACTGCGCTACACACGCCGAAACGAGCGTATGGCTTCTGTCAAAGTTGAGGACCTCTATGGCACAATTCCCGTTACGTTCTTCCCCGCTGCCTACAAGGCTAATGCCCAATATATATCCAAGGACAGGGTGGTACTCATTGTCGGCAAAGTCAGTCATCGCGAGCGGATGGCCGCGGACGAGGAAAACACTACGGTCGAAGTGGAAATACTCGGCGAAACGGTGAAACCCATCAAGAACGGAGTTCTTCGGGGTAACGGCAATGGCGCTCGAACCGTCCACATACGAATCAACGGCGGCAGGCTAAACTTGGACATGCTTAAAACGATTATGGAGTCTAATGCCGGGGAGAGCCCTGTCTATTTTCACATCTGCCAGGGACGCAACAGGCGGCGAATCGAGACACCGTACAAGGTGCGCGCAAACAGCAAGTTTGTCGAGGCAGTCGAGCAGCTTCTCGGGCCCAATTCTGTGAAGATTACCTGAGTGTGCACAGCGCGCAGCCTTACGGGTGCAGGAAGTAGGCTGTAGTGCGTATTTAGAAGGGGTGGTTGTTCCGCGAGAATCGCGGTGGCTGGATCAATCAGTTTTGCGTGCTGGGCACGTGGGTAAAGCAATTTCTGGAGGGAGGCGTATGGGCGGGATAAGACTTGGCAAGATACTCGGTTTCGAGATTTCCATAGATTGGTCGTGGCTATTTATCTTCTTTCTAGTCGTTTACACTCTTGCCAACGGCTATTTCCCCTCGATGTATCCGACCTACGGCGTAACCGCAACTTGGATGATGGGTTTGGTTGCGGCGGTGCTCCTGTTCTTATCGGTTCTAACGCACGAGATTAGTCACAGTGCAGTGGCTCGCGAGCGCGGCATTCCGGTGCGAGGAATAGTGCTATTTTTGTTCGGCGGGATGGCACAGACTGCCGATGAGCCCAAAAATCCGAGAGACGAGTTCGAGATCGCAATAGCGGGGCCAGCGACAAGCGCGGCACTGGGAATACTCTTTTATATGTTGGGTGGAATAGGTGTGGCGCTTCAGTGGCCTGGACCGGTGGTGGCGGTTTTAGGATATGTTTCCCTTGTCAACTTCTTACTCGCCGCTTTCAATCTGATACCGGGCTTCCCGCTCGATGGAGGCCGCGTTTTGCGCTCCGCAGTATGGGCTGCTACCGGCGACTTTACAAGAGCAACTAGATATGCTTCGTTTGCCGGTCAGGCCTGCGGCTACGTGTTGATAGCTATCGGATTTAGCCAGATTCTGTTTGGAATGCTTGTTAACGGGTTGTGGTTGATATTTATTGGGTGGTTCCTCGCCGGCGCTGCTCGTGCGAGCTATCAGCAGGCATTGATGCGGCAGGCGCTGTCGGGGTTGAGAGTTGCTCAGATAATGACTTCCGACATGCCAGTTGTGCCTGCAGAAACCAGTGTAAGGCGGTTCATCGATGATTACCTGCTGCGGCACGACTACTCGTGTTACCCGGTAACCTCTGGGGATCAGGTAATAGGAGTTGTGGGTATTGAAGAAGTCCGCACTGTGCCCTCTACGGATTGGGACATAACCCCTGTAAGCCGCATCGCGCACACGCCCAATCAAGCGATTCAAGTTGCGGCTGACGACGACGTCTGGGAAGCTCTGGCAAAGCTTGCCAACGAAGACGTCTGTCGACTCCTCGTAGTGGAAGACGGCCAGTTGAAGGGTACCCTCGGTCGCGATTCCGTGTTCAGATTAGTCCAGAAGAAGATGCAGCTTGGACTGTGAGCGGAGTCTACGACACCCTTAATATTGGGTTACTCCGAGTGGGTTGGCGGGTGAGGGCTGTGCTGCTTGTGTTCTTGAACTGATTGTTATCTGCAAAGCAAGCCTTCATTCCCGAACGGCAGGAAGCTGAGCGCCCTTTGGCAAACGTTACTGTGCCATAAACGCGTTGTTAATTTTTCCGGGAGGCACTATGAATTCTAAGGATATCGCTGTCTATATGATTGGCAATGCGCACATCGATCCTGTGTGGCTGTGGCGATGGCAGGAGGGTTTTGCAGAAGTTCTGGCGACCTGCCGGAGTGCTTTGGACAGGATGAAAGAATTTCCGGAATTTGTCTTTACGCGGGCAGATGCTGCCACTTACAAGTGGATTGAGGACGCGTGCCCGGAGATGTTTGATGAAATACGCCGCAGGGTGGCTGAAGGACGCTGGAGCGTAGTCGGGGGTTGGTGGGAGCAGCCGGACTGCAATATCCCGTGCGGAGAATCGTTCGTTAGGCATGAACTTTACGGAAAGCGTTACTTCCTTGAAAAGTTCGGCGTGGATGTTACAGTCGGATACAACATAGACTCATTCGGTCATAACGCTGGACTGCCACAGATACTTGCCAAGGCAGGTATCAAGTACTACGTATTCATGCGGCCGGGATCGCACGAAAAAGATCTGCCAGCTCCGGTATTCTGGTGGGAATCGCCGGACGGCTCGCGCGTGCTGGCTCATCGGGTTCGTGAGCCTTACTGCACTGGACCTGATGAGATAAATGATCACATTGCAAACAGTGCGGCTAACAGAGCTCCTGGTTCTAAAGCGGCTACTTGCTTCTACGGCGTCGGCAACCACGGCGGAGGTCCCACCGTGGCTAATATCCGCTGCATAAAGCGGCTACAAGAGGATCCAAACGCACCCAGTCTGGTTTTCGCCACCCTGGCGGATTTCTTCGAGCACGTCCTCTCTGAGGGAGTGGAATTGCCAACCGTGAAAGGGGATCTGCAGTACCACGCGGTGGGATGCTACAGTGCTCATTCGGAGATCAAAGCACTAAACAGAAAAACGGAAAACGCGCTCATATCAGCGGAGATCTTCAGTTCGATGGCTCACTTCGCGCTAGGCAGAGAGTTTCCCAAGAAGGATTTTGCCTGTGCGTGGGAGCGCCTGCTTCTCGCTCAGTTTCACGACATCCTGGCAGGTACCAGCCTGCAAGAGGCCTATGAAGACGTGCGGGATTGGCTTGGCAAAGCGCTCGATACTGCCAACTACCAAACAGTGGTCGCTTTGTCGGATATCGCCTGCAAAGTCGATGCACAAGGTGAGGGGAGGCCGTTCGTGGTTTTCAATCCACACGCTCATCCTGCTGCTTGGGTTGTTGGCTACAACGACACGGTGGACATGCTGGTTGACAGCACGGGGAAGGCAGTGCCGTCGCAACCTGTCGCAAGCGTTTTCGAATACACAGGCACTCGGCCAGCAAGGATTTTCGTGGACACCATTCCTGCCCTGGGTTACAAAACCTACTACTCGCGGCGCTCAGATCGGCCGGCCGTTTGGCAGAACAAAATCCAGGCTACCGACACAGCGTTAGAAAACGAAAGATACTCCCTGGAATTTGACCCGAATTCGGGAGAGATCACTCGAATATTTGACCGAGCAATTTCTGCAAATGTGCTGAGTTCACCAGCCGGTGCAATCGTGCTGCGCGACGATTCCGATACGTGGAGTCACGGAGTGAGTGCTTACAAAGACGTCGTGGGCAAGTTTGCCGACGCAGAGGTTCGGCTTGTTGAAGAAGGTCCCGTGCGCGCTACCCTTAGAGTCTGTTCTCGCTTCGGCCAATCCACGCTTTGGCAAGATATTTCACTTTACGCTGAGCTTCCGATAATAGAGTTCCGGGTGATGGTGGACTGGCACGAGAAACATAGCATGCTCAAGATGGAGTTTCCATTCGCGATCGAAAATCCTTCGGTAACAGCAGAAGCGGCTTATGCAGTAGTGGAGCGTTCTCCTGACGGCCGTGAGAACCCGTGTCAGAGATGGGTGGACCTAACTGGCAAAGTTAGCGGCCGAACCTACGGTGTCTCGATAATTAATGACTCCAAGTACGCATATGATGCAGAAGGCAGCACGTTACGGCTCACTGCTTTGAGAAGCCCGGTGTATGCGTTTCACGAGCCGCGCCGAGTGGAGCCGGGCAAGCTGTACCGGTATATGGAGCAAGGGCTCAGCGAGTTTCGGTTTGCCCTGGTTACTCACATCGGTGGCTGGCAGGAAGCGCAAGTGCCTTTTTTGGCCGCACTTTTCAATATGCCGCCGACGGCGATTGAAACCCACCTTCATCCCGGGAGACTGCCTGCCGAATCTACTTTCGGCAGCGTATCTGTGCCGAACGTGCAGCTGTGTGCACTTAAAGAGTGCGAAGACGACGAGGGGCTCATAGTTCGCCTTTGGGAGACAACCGGGTGTTCTGTGGACTGTGTTCTTAAAATCGGTTTACACAGCTACGATGTTCATCTCGGTCCTTTTGAGCTGAAAACGCTTAAAATCTTGAAAGGCCAGGCTGAAGAGGTCGACCTTATCGAGCGACGGATCAGCTGAGGGTGGAAGCTTTGGCAGCCGCGTTCATATACCTAGCGCAGCGGCAGGCCAATCTCTGGTAGAATATCATTGATGGATAAGTCACAGGCCAATATTAGAAACTTCTGCATTATTGCGCATATAGATCACGGCAAGTCGACGCTCGCAGATAGAATCTTGGAATATACGGGCGCCGTCGACCCGCGCGAGATGAAGGATCAAATCCTGGACGACATGGAGCTCGAGCGCGAGCGCGGCATAACCATAAAGATGAAGGCCGTCAGGCTGAACTACCACGCCAAGGACGGCAAAGATTATGTTTTGAATCTCATTGATACCCCCGGCCACGTAGATTTCTCTTACGAGGTTTCCAGGTCTTTGGCAGCCTGCGAGGGTGCGATACTGGTTGTCGATGCCACACAAGGTGTAGAGGCACAAACAGTGGCAAATACGAACCTCGCGATGAACCACAACCTCGCCATCATTCCGGTCATAAATAAGATAGACATGGAATTGGCGGATCCTGACCGCACAGCCGAAGAGATCGAGAACGTGTTGGCGATAGACTCGAGCGAAGCAATTCGAGCATCTGCCAAGTTGGGTATTGGCACCCAGGAAATAATGGAGGCGATCGTGCATCGGATTCCGCCGCCGTCGGGAGATCAGGACGCGCCGCTGAGGGCGCTGGTGTTCGATTCTCATTATGATCAGTATGTGGGCGTTGTGGCTTATATTCGCGTAGTGGACGGTCGGATTGCACCCGGGATGCGGATACGGATGATGTCGAGCGGCAAAGAGTTTGAGGTGACGTCTGTTGGCGTTTTCAAGCCGGAGATGGAGCGCGTAGATGAATTGAGCGCGGGCGAGGTTGGTTACTTTGCGGCCGGAATTAAGAACGTCGGTGATGCCAGGGTTGGCGACACCGTAACGAACGCCGACAATCCGGCTGCTGAACCGCTGCCGGGCTACCGGGAAGTGCACCCGATGGTCTTCTGCGGACTGTATCCGACTGATTCCAATCAATATGAGGATCTACGCGATGCGCTTGCAAAGCTGCAGCTTAACGACGCTGCTCTGAAGTACGAGCCGGAAAGCTCGGCGGCTTTAGGATTCGGATTCAGATGCGGATTTCTGGGGCTTCTCCATATGGAGATTGTTCAGGAGCGTCTTGAGCGGGAGTTCGGCCTCAGCCTCATAGCTACGGCGCCGAGCGTTGTATACCGAGTGCTGAAGACGGATGGCCAGGTGCTGGAGATAGATAATCCGCATCTTCTTCCGCCTCCGACTGAGATTGCTGCAATAGAGGAGCCCTACGTAGACGCTACGGTAATAGTGCCGAGTGCGTATGTCGGTGCGGTGATGGAGCTGTGCCGAGAACGGCGGGGGGAGTTCGTCCAGATGGACTACCCAACACCTGACCGCGTGGTCATCAAATACCAACTTCCCCTCGCTGAGATAATTATGGACTTCTTCGACTCGCTCAAGGGGCGAACGAAGGGCTACGCCTCGTTTGATTACGAGTTTGCTGGCTACAAGGAATCGCAGCTTGCAAAACTCAACATCCTTCTGAACGGCGACCCAGTTGACGCACTTTCTTTCATAACTCACAAGGATAGGGCGTATCCACGGGCGAAGCTGCTGGTCGAACGTCTGAAAGATGTAATTCCGAGACAGCAGTTTGAAGTTCGCGTCCAGGCTGCACTTGGGAACAAAATCATCGCTGCCGCCAGTGTTCGGCCGTACAGGAAGAACGTCACAGCGAAGTGTTACGGCGGCGACATAACCCGCAAACGCAAGCTACTGGAAAAACAAAAGGAAGGCAAGAAGCGGATGAAATCGATCGGCAGCGTGCAGGTTCCCCAAGAGGCGTTCCTCAGTGTGCTTAAGATAGGGGACGACAAGTAAGCATGAACGTGCCAGTTCAAAAGCGTCCTGACTGGTTGAAAGTCCGAGCGCCGTCGGGACCGGGCTATGAAGATGTAAGGCGGGTAGTCGAGTCCAAGAGGCTGCATACGGTGTGCCAGAGCGCCAACTGCCCAAACATTGGCGAGTGCTGGCGCGCCCGTACGGCGACGTTTATGATTCTCGGCGGCATATGCACTCGCAACTGCCGCTTCTGTGCTGTGCAACACGGTCAGCCCGAAGCTGCGGACCTTGATGAGCCGCGCCGCGTAGCTCAGGCGGTTGCCTATTTGAGGCTAAGGCATGCAGTAATAACTAGCGTCACGAGGGACGATCTCGCCGACGGAGGCGCAAGCCTTTTTGCGGAGACTATAAGGCTCATCCGAGAGTATGTGCCTGACTGCACGGTCGAGGTGCTGGTTCCGGATTTTAGGGGCGACTGGGCTGCCCTGGACACTGTGCTAGATGCAGGTCCGGAGGTGCTTAATCATAACGTCGAAACAGTTCCACGACTTTATCCGCAGATCAGGCCTCAGGCCAAGTATGAAATCTCCCTCGAGTTGCTGAGAAGGTCTAGGGTTAGAGCAAGGACCAAGTCGGGATTGATGGTCGGGGTGGGTGAAACCTGGGAAGAGATAATTCAGACGATGCGCGATCTGCGCGGCGTGGGATGCGACGTGCTCACGATAGGTCAGTACCTCGCGCCCTCAGATAAACACGCTCCGATTGCGCGGTTCTACACACCTGAAGAGTTTGAGTGCCTCAAGCGAGTGGGCATCGAAATGGGATTTGCGATAGTTGAGTCGGGGCCTTTGGTGCGCAGTTCTTATCACGCGGCCGATTGCGTGTTTGAGTAGTGGGCTGTGCACTTGGCCGGTTGGCCAGTCATCTGAGACCGGCCTGGTTCGGAGGGGGAAGAGAGAATGGTGAGGATAACTGTGCTCGACGGTGCCGGCTGCATCGGCGGCAACAAGATTCTGCTCGAAGATGGATCTGCAAAGCTCTTCTTTGACTTCGGAACTAACTTCAGCGAGCAGGGGCGTTACTACGAAGAGTTCCTCAAGCCAAAATCCTGCCAAGGGATATACGAATATATCCTTATGGGCTTGCTGCCGGCGTTTCGAGACCTTTATCGCCCCGATATGGTCACAAGGCTATGTGAGGAGCACAGTCTCTGGGATGATGTGGGGGCGGCGGAGATCGGGGAAGTCGGCGGGGTGCTGGTTTCTCACGCGCACGTTGATCATATAGGCAGCATACACTTTCTGCGCAGCGATATTCCGATTTACTGTTCGCCTATCACTGCAGCAGTGTCGCGTGCGCTGCAAGACGCAGGAAGGGGGGCTACGGCAGCTGAGTATTGCTATTGGACGCCTCGGGAGTACGTCGCAGGCGAATGCGAGGGCCTTCGCACCATGCGAACCAATGAGGCGCAGACCAGGAGTTACTATCTCACGACAGCTCCTCCTGCGGATTTCATCGAACAGTGGCAATCGCTGCCGCATGCCAAAAAGACTCTGAAGGCGGAGGATCTTCAGCAAGCACGTTCGTGTGCTGGCTTGCGTCTAATAAGTTTTCCAGTAGACCACTCGGTATACGGCGCATCGGCTTGGGCTGTGGAAACGGGCGCCGGCTGGATCGTATACACCGGCGATCTGCGTGTGTCGGGCAAATATAGGGAGGCGACTTTGCGGTTTGTGGAGGAAGCCGCCAAGCTAAAGCCGGTTGCGCTTGTCGTAGAGGGCACGCGGGTCAGTGCCAAGAGCGGCGTCACTGAGGATCAGGTGCGCGACTCGTGTCTTGCCGCGGTTAAGGGCCACTCTGGTTTGGTAGTGGCGGATTTCGGACCCAGGAATGTTGAAAGGCTGCTTACGTTTATGGACGTCGCGCGCGAGACTGGGAGAAATCTGGCAGTGCTGCCGTCGGATGCCTATCTTCTGGATATGATGCGCAAGGCCGCAGCCGACCCTGAGATGGTCCCTTCCATTGACGATTCGGTGATAAAGGTCTATTGGGAATACCAGTCGACATTGGATTCATGGAAGAAGCACCTGCGCGAATCGCACCCGGAATCCCTTTTTGTGCGGCCTGATGATGTGCGCGCTAACCAGGGCGATTTTATATGCTGTTTTAGCTTTTGGGATATCAACGAACTTGCCTACATCAAGCCCGCCAAGGATTCTGCATATGTGTTTTCTTCGTGTGAGGCGTTCAACGAGGAAATGGCAATCGACGCCCGCAGGCTCAGGAATTGGATATGTCGGTTTGATTTGAAACTGTATGGCCAACTAGACCAATCGGATCCGGAATCAGACCCGTTCCATGTATCGGGTCACGCCTCGGGTCCGGAACTGGCCAAGATAGCCGAGGGTATTCGTCCTAAAGTGCTCATTCCAGTGCACACCGAACATGCGGAAGAGTACAAGAGTCTTGTTGGCGATATGTGTAAGGTAGTCATTCCGGAAAAAGGGAAACCTATCGAGCTTTAACCTGACGTTTAATAAAGCGGACGTGCTCTGTGGAGCACGTCCGCACGTTCATTGCACTGTACTGTTTTACGAGGGCTAGTCTTCCTCCTCGTAAGTGTACACGGCGTCACCGCTCATTATTGTTAGCTCGTCTGACAGGAGCATCGGAACTAGCTTTCCGTCTATTCGCTCACAGGAGACGATCCCGATTACGCTGACGTATGCCCCAACTGGAGGATTGGCGTAGTACTGGTGATACACTCGCAGGCCGATGTTAGGCACACCGTAGGCCTCGGTACCGTCGCTTAATCCGGAGCCGTCGTCGATGTAGAAGTAGGGGCGGTAGTCATACCCCAGCTCTCCGGGGGATGATGTGACTCTACCCCACACGCGCGCAAGCATACCCATATTGTTCAGTCCCACGCCGCCAGGTCTGCCGGGCTGTGAACCTGTACTGCCGCCGATGAAACAGCGGTTCGTGATACCGATGGGTTTGGGTATCTCGTAAACGTTGCTGTCGACGATAATTGAGCTCGGGGAAAAGGTCCGCTCTCCTGTGGCTTGGTCAGTTGTAATACTGCCGCTGACGAGCACCTTGTTGCCCGGATATATGGGTTCAGTAGTTGGCCCTACTCTGAGAGCTGCAGATCGATCTTCTTCCTCGATCCAGAAGTAGGTTTCGAACGTGGCCTGAGTTGTATAGGTTCTGGTTACCACCTTTGGCTGCGTGATGTTGACACGTTTTCCGTTCGGCTGCGCTATGGCCTCACCGATGCGCTCCACGTCTATCGGAAGACCTGAACCTATTGCCGATCTCCAGGTATCCCTAGCGAGTCCCAGTGGGCCCATTCCTGCTGCTACGTATACGTAGTTGCCTATCTGCGCCACTGCCATTCGCCCGCCGCGAGGGTACGGCAGGGCTGTATCGCGCATCCATCTGTTGCTGAACACTGGGTCCCCGAACTCGTGGTATACGAAGACCTTATTGTAATAGCCGACCGGTCCGAAGTGACCACCAAAGATGGCGGGCCACTGTGTTCCTGAACCGTCGGTAATGGTTGTGAGTGTCGCTCCGGAGTTTCCACCTACGGGCAGATCAGCTATGCGATACCACTGATCGTTGTATGGCCCTCCGGTGACGCCGTTCCAGCGCGCGGCATATGAAAGCTGAGTGCCAGCCCACCATCCGTTGGCCATGTATACCCACTGGTAGGCTCCGCTTGCAACAACAGTCGCAGACGAATCAGCCAAAGGCCAAGGAGTGCCAGGAGGTGTTGCCGAATACCAAGAGTTCATTTCAGGGTCGTAGACCTCATGCTCCCACGCGTTAACCAGTTTGTTGGGGTCGCTTGGGTCTTGTTTTGAGCCGCCGATAACGTGGAATTTGCCTTCCACTGCGAACCCTGTTACCAGGTCGCGCGGGGTGGGCATTGGAGGACCTATAGTCCAGGAGTCGCTGACGGTATCGTAGATCTGCAGCACGTCGCAATAATCTGGCACGTCGCGTTTAGTTCTTGAGCCGCCGGCGACGTATATCTTGCTACCTATTGCTGCGCAGGCAGCCCCTCTTACCGGCACGGGCATGGACGCTTTTGTGTACCATTCATTTGTTTCCGGGTCGTACATCTCGTTGGTGCCAACTGGTGGTGCGCCGTAGCCGTCATTCGTGTCCCAGCCGCCCATGACATAGAGCTTGCCGTCAACTACCGCGTGAACCGTGTACCACCGCGGAGTGGGGATATCTGCATTGACGTTCTCCCAGCCAACAAGAAGAGGATTCTCGACAGGAGGGGGCGGCGGATAATTGTTTGTATTTATCGCTGCGCGGAAGACTTTAGTTGCAGGTACCACCGCTCCGTCAACTATAGTGGATCCTCCAGCTACCCACAGCTTCCCGCCAGCGATGCATACGGCAGGCCTGTCGCCTCTGGGTTCAGGCAGATCTGGGGCGACATCCGGTCCGGTTATCCAGCCGTTGTATATTCCGGATTCATAAACCATTATCGCCGACGAGAAGCGCTGACCTGAGCGGTCGGTATTTCCTCCGATCACGAATGGGTACTGCCCGCTGCCTCCGTCCGGGCTTGCTGCATCGACTGTGATTGCCGCGGCCTGAATCACCGCGCGAGGCATGTCGCCGACTTCTGAATCCCAGCTCGGGCTTGCCTGGCTAGGGTCTATGCGCCAGCAGCTAGACGAAACCCCAGCACCGCCGCTGTATCCGCCGAAAAGATATAGGTATACCTTGCCGTCTTTGAGGTCCTTTGCTGCGGTGCCACATGCTTCGCATTGGGCTGAAGGAGCGTTAACCGGAGCTGCGCGCCACTGGTCGTTTGCTATGTCGTAGATATCGTATCTGACATTGTCCGGAAACATTGCGGTCGGATCGCTGCCGTATACGTGGATCTCCTTTGTGGTGCCACGTACATACGGCACGGCAACCATTGCGCGGCGCGCAACAAGCATGTCTGCCTTCGTCGTCCAAGCGTTGGTTGCAGGGTCAAACATTTCGACTGTCTTCAGAGGATTTCCCTCTGAGTCTGCGCCTCCGAGAACGTAGACTTTGCCGTCTACCGCAACGGCTACAGCGTCGCGCCGAGCCGTGGGCATGGGCGCTTTTGATACCCAAGCCCTAGTTAGCACATATAAGCCTTCCACCGTGTTGACAACATTGCCGCCTGCATCCACTCCGCCGATCACCCAGAGGTAGTTGTTGGCAAACGCTGAGGCCGCATGCGATCTGGGAGTGTAAGTGCCTGATGTGGTTACCTCTTCCCATGTGCCAAGTAGCGGTCCCTGCGTCGCCGCCGTACTCGGGCTAGGCAGCAGGCAAACTGTCAGCAAAGCAGCCAACAGCCCACATAAAGCCAGCCCTGTGTTCTTAGCTTTCATGTCTCTCGCCCTCCAATTCATAATTCGTTTGATTATTTGGCTCGTGTCGACGCACATTGCCCGCGCTTTGAAGCGAGAATATGCATCTGCATAAGCCAACCTGGATGGTCATAATCCGGTAATGTAGCACTCTTGCCGACGAAAAATCGGAAAGCCGTTCCCATTATCTCGGAACGGCTTTCCTTGGTAGCTTTGACTACTTGCTTCGTCGTCGTGCCAAGAGGCCGCCTACACCGATCAGAAGACCAACCATAGTGGCGGGCTCAGGGACGATAACGTCTATCTCCTTGATTATACTAGCGCAGATTGCGTTGGGTTCCGTGCGGGGAAGGAACCAGTCCTGCGTATTGTCGGGACTCCAGTAGGTGAGTCTAACACCCTCTATGGGAAGCCCGTCGAGAAGCATACCGCCGCTGTCATCGTAGATTCGGATCAGGGATGCTTCCCACTGGCCGCCGTTGTGGACATAGTAAGGGCCGGTTGTCGCTTCGTGGACTATCTCGAACCAGTCTCCTGCGACCTTGACCTCAACGTCCACATTCTGGAATACGCGACCGTTCTTGTCAGAGTTTCCGCCGAAGCTCAAGATCTCCCAAACTGGTGTGGGGTCGAATTCGTATCTAATCTTGAGCGATGGGAACATGTAGTCGTGAAGTACCGAGTGCACGTTGGCGCCGTAGATGCCGTCGGTGAGGTATTTCGCGTCTGCCTGATCCGGGAACGCCCAGTGGAAACCGCCGTATTCGATTACAGCGCCTCCGTTGGAAACATTCTTGCCCTGGATGATGTCGTCGCTTGACGGCTGGCGCGAAAGGTTGGCGTATGATGCGGCCAGCTCCCAACTATACGTTGGAGCCGACCATGCCGCCGCGCTGGCGATCAGCAGAAGCGCCGCGCATAGAGATACGCAAAGCCTCATTATCGTTCCTCCTTTCCTCTCTTATTGTTGCTTGTTTGCTGCCGGCGATGGCAGGCCCCGCACACTCGCTGCCCGGCAGCTAGCTAGCCAGTCCGGTAGGAAATATAGCCCAGGTTTTTCCGTCAGTCAAGGACTCGGAGCCGCTGCTTTGTAGGTAAAAATACCGGTTTTCTTCTTAATCTACGATTGCGTATAATAACTACCATTGCACAGGTGGATTTTCGACAGTCTTCAATTCAGTCTTTCAAATGCAGTAGTACCGGTGAGAGAGAAGGCAGCGGCACCGTTGGTGTAAGGCTGCGGGCATATCTGGTTGGGGTTCTAGCCGTTATAGGGGTATGCCTTATAGTCGCGTTTTCTGAGCTGATTGCCAGCCGCGGCGGCAGCATAGATGCAATCCTTCTGGGCGCGACTCACATGCCTCCGGGGGCAATTTGTGTCCTCATTGTAGTTCTGCTTGCAAATGCCCTAGTCAGACGCATATCTCGCAGGTTAGGCCTTAGCTCGTCTGAGTTGGCTGTTATCTACTTTATGTTGGTGTGTGCTGCGCTCATTTCGTCGTTTGGACTGATGACACAGCTCCTTCCGAACCTGATAGGAATCAACTATTTTGCAAACCCCCAGGACCGTTTGTGGAGTAGCCTTTTCTATAAGCACATTCCGTCGTGGTTGGTGCCGTGGGATCCGGAGGGACCTGAGCGCCAGTGGGTTGCTGTTCGATTCTACGAAGGGCTGAGGGTAGGAGAACAGGTTCCGTGGAATCTGTGGGTCAAGCCGTTGGCTGCCTGGCTTGTATTTGCGTTTCTTTTGTTTTTTATGATGGCGTGCGTAGCTACGCTCTTTCGGCGGCAGTGGGTGGATAACGAAAAGCTCAGCTTCCCCTTGGTACAGCTTCCCATGGAGCTGGTCAGCGAGGAATCATCCAGGTCCTTTGTGCGCAACAAGGCAATGTGGATAGGTTTCGCTATTCCTCTTGTCATTCACTCGATGAACGGTCTGCACCGATCGGTGCCAAGCGTCCCTCAGCTGCCGACTTGGCTAATTCTGAACCAGCTTTTCGTGACAAAACCTTGGAACGAGATGATCGTTACTTTTCTAGTTTTGTCATTTTCGATCATCGGCTTTGCCTATCTGCTGCCGCTGGATGTCTCATTCAGTATGTGGTTCTTTCTGTTTTTCTTCCGTTTTCAGGACTTCATTGCTCTCTACCTTGGATACCACCTCGACCAAGCGCCTCTTTACGGCGGGACAAGGTTTTATCAAGCGTATCAATCGACTGGCGCGTTCGTTGCGATCGCGATAAGCCTTTTCTGGTTGGCGAGGCCGCACCTGCGGGCGGTGGCAAGGCGAGTTTGGCACGCGTTAAGGTCGAATCCGGGTGTTTCGAGCGACTCCGCCGATTCCGCGGTAGCGGTCGACAGCGATGAATATATGACCTACCGCACAGCGTTTCTGGGCGCAATTGTTTCATTTCTGCTAATGCTGCTCTGGTTAAAAGGGGCCGGACTGAACGTGTTAGTTGGTGCCTTTATGGTGGGTTCTTTTGTGCTGGTAGTCATGCTTGTTCTGACTCGGTTCGTAGCAGAAGTGGGGCTTCTGATGCTCCAGCCAGTGTTTAGGCCGCTGGATCTTTGGGCAGTCGCGGCTCCCAAGGCAGCGCTCGGGGCTCAAAATCTTACAATAATTGCCTTTCTGAATGGCATTTTTATGCGCGACCCTCGAAACGTGATGCCTGCATTTATGGACAGCATGAAAGGGGCAGACCTTGTCGGGGCACGAAAAAGGTGCGTTGCCGTAGGGGTTTTAGTCTCGATCGTTATCGCGGCTTTTGTGGCTTCGATTATCCAGCTGCGGATAATCTATACATATGGCGGATTGCGGCTGAACTCTTGGTTTTTTATGGCTAACCCCCGCTTGTATTTTGATGAATCTACTGGAATCCTTCTTCGGAAGGTGCCTTACTTCGACTACCGCGCTCCTTTGTGGTTTGCAGTGGGGCTTATATTCACGTTTTTCCTTTATGCGATGCGCGCTCGGTTTTGGTGGTGGCCGTTTCATCCATTGGGGTATGCGATCGGATGTGCTTGGCCTGCGATCGTGTATTGGAGTTCATTCTTCGTGGGCTGGCTTGTGAAGGCGCTGATACTGCGCTACGGGGGTGCAACTACCTATCGCAACTTCCGGCCGTTCTTCTTGGGGCTTATACTTGGCGAGTTCGCGACGGGGATCATCTGGGCGCTTCTCTCGGGGCTCTTGGGCATCGCAAGCCCGGCCATACCAATATCATAGGAATCTGTCGTGCTACGGTGGGTAGGCATGGACGTGCTTTTGGGGAGGTAGTTGTGCATGAACATGAAAATGATCGCTCTTTTGCTCTCTGAGTTATCGGTTTGCTTTGCAGCAGCTTCGGAGGAACCCCCGATGACCTTGAAACCCGCTTTGAACCAGCCCAGCCAGCCCGTAAGGCCTGGCGGGCGTCCTTACGAAATGGAAGGTCGAAAGGAAGACCGTGTGCCGCTGTTTGGGTTCGAGGATCTTTCGGGATGGACTGTGCAGTGTTTCGGCGGGGCAGATGGCGAACTGGTTCGCACGCGCGAACAGCAGCTTTGGGGCGAGTACGTCGGCAAACTCACTTACACCGGTACCACCGATGGCGGCAGACTTGTGCTAAGACCGCCTGAGCCTATACCTATCCAGAACCCGTTTGATTGCGTGAGCATGTGGATCTACGGAAACCTTTGGGAATGGGCACCCGAGCCGGGGACTCCCCAGATAGACCTGTTTGTTTTGCTGCGCGACGGCCAGGGTAGAGAAGATGTTGTTAGTCTTACCCGTATGCGGTGGAAGGAATGGTGGCTTGTACATAGAAAACTCGCCGAAACTAGGCAGGGATGGTATTTTTCCGGCATCGAAGTGCGCGGCATAACAAACTCCGAGCCGCGGTCAATTTACCTAGACTCCATCTATTTCTACAAGGAGCAACTTAAGCCGCTTCGTTTCAAGCCCAGGCCCAGGCGCAATCTGCAGCTGCCAGAAGGTCAAAGCCCCGGGCTTAACACTGGCCCGGGTGTGCTTCCTTTTCCCACCCGCGAGGAAACCATACTGCCCTCAAACCTCGAGCAAGACTTTGCCACCTGGACAGCAAACCCTTCGCCTGACCGATACGAGTTCGGATATTCAGGCAGAGACTGCCAGATAAAGTACGTCTATCATCCGAAGACAGGCGACCTGGGAGAAATAAAGGCCTACCTTAACGGAAGGAAAGTCTGCGTGCCTATGGCAAAGGGCGGGATCGAGTTGGCTGACGGCACCCTTGCGAAAGGTAAGCTGGTATCGTCATCGCTTTCCCACAACGTCCTGACCGCCACATTCGACCTCAACGGCATCCTAGCCACGTACAGATTTCGAATCTGGCAGAAATCCCTTGTGATCGATTTCGAGTGTCGAGGTGGGCAGGCCGGCGGAGTCGCTCTGGGAGAAATAGCAGACTTGGCCAATCCGAGGTTGGTCAGGATTCCATATATCACTCTTGGCGGTGGCCGTGACCCCAGGGTTGTTTGCTGGGATGGACCAGATGGGGCAATTTTTGCATCCGTGTGGGTCGACTGGTATCGATCTAATGGGTCTGTGCTGTGGTCCGAAGAATGGGTTCGAGACACATCGGCCAAAATCAACGGCGGCGTCAGATACGTGCCCAAAACTGACGGCAAGCGCAATGACCTATTCGAGCGAGTGTTTCTGACGATATCGCCGATATTCGAAGAAACTCTGCCGACGATACCAAACCCGAAGACTCCTTATGGGGATTTGGCGGGCGAAAGGCTTTGGCAGGAGAGCTGGGGCCCCGACGACTACACTAAGCAGCACGAGCGTTCGCGAAAGCTGAGATCCTACGGGATAGAAAAGCTCACTCAATGTAACCACGAAAACACCTGGCGCGACGGTGGCGAGAGCTTCACACTTCGCACGAAGGCAGCCCCAGGCAAAGGTGGCGACAAAGCCCTCAAGGAGTATATCGCTAAGCAGAAGTCTTTGGGCTGGCTGGCAGGGCTATACACAAACTACTGCGATTTCGCGCCCGTAAACGAGTACTGGAGCGAGGATAACGTTCAGCGCACGCCCGACGGTCAGCTTAGACCTGCTTGGCCCCGATGTTATGCACTAAAGCCATCTCGCGCTGTTGAGTACGAAGAGAAGCTCGCGCCTATAATCAAGAAAAAGTTTGGGTCAAACGCGGCGTACACCGATGTTCAGACTGCTGCGTCGCCATGGGGTTACACGGATTTTGATGCTCGAGTGCCGGGAGCGGGCACCTTCGCGGCCACATTTTACGCCTACGGCGAACTCCTGCTCAACGATCAGAAAGTATATGGACCAACTTGGTCGGAAGGCACGTTCCAATGGCTTTATGCCGGACTGGCAACCGGCAACTACGGTCTGTGCTACGGTTCTGCTGACCTGTCAAAGGAGCCGCTCAACGTGGTATTCGATTTGCTGAAGATTCACCCTCTAGAGCTGGATATAGGCATGCCCTGGACTTCGAGCTTCTTCAGGGAGCCAGGTTGGGACAAGCCGGAAAGACTCGAGCAATCGATAGACCATTTCATAGCCGCTACTATCGCTTACGGTCACATAGGCTGGCTTGTAGAGGAAGGCTACGGCATCGAGCGCACCTGCCGGTCTTACTATATGCTTCAGCAGCTGCAAAAGCGCTATGCTTTGCAGGCACCAGTCAAGATCGAGTACGCCGATGCAGAAGGTCGCTTTGTTAGCCCTTCTCGGGCTATTGCGACCGGCATAATAAACGACTCCCGCCTGCACGTAGTCTACGAGAACGGCTTGGAGGTCTTTGTGAATGGTTCTGGCAGCACGTGGACTGTCCGCCTTCCCACTGGTGCCGGTATAGATTTGCCTACTTGGGGCTGGTGGGCGTTGCACCCTAGCACAGATTTCGAAGAGTTTTCCGCACTTGTCAACGGAAGGCGAGTAGACTATGTGAAATCGCCAGAGTACGAGTACCTGGACGGACGCGGGGCTCCTACAACATTTGGGGGTCTAGCAGCAAAAGGATCTATTGCGGTGCGGCGCTCGCCGAAGTCGGTAGAAGTGATCGATATTTACGGCAATGATGAAATCGGGCTTGCTGGCGTGTTCCCCTGCCGATGCACCGCGTTTGACGAGGAAGACAAGCCGCTCGGGAATGTTGAGGTTCGCCGCACACAGGATGGCTTGGTGTGGTTCAAGACAATGAAGGCGGCGCGAAAATATGTGCTTACGCCTGCGTTTGACCAATTGGCGACGCGCGAACTAGTTGTGCGTTTGGAACGTAGTTGTGGCGTTCCGGGCGAGGCCGTTTCAGGCGAGGTAATAATACCGGTAGTTGCTTCGGCGCGAGCGGACGAGATTACAGTTGGAATTGAGGGGACCGAAGATGCCTTGCACCCACTCATCGGCTCACGCCAAGACGGGACGCGAGCCCGTTTTCGCATTGCGGTACCGAATTCGGCGGGTATCGGTAGTCGGATTTGGGTGTGGGCCCGCGTTAGGTGGTCCGATGGTGTTGAATCTATTGGGTGGGGTGTGCTGACAGTGGTCGCACCGTTCGAAATAAGCCTAGAGCCGTGTGACGAGGGACGTTTTCGGTTAGATGTGCGCAGCAACCTTGCCCAAGAAGGCAGGCCGGAGATCAAATTCGCTTTGGGTGATGCGAGCTCCGGCTTGACCGTTGCACTTGATGATCAGAACCCCTGCAACTTGATATTTGGCGTTAGCGGAGAAGCGCGCTCGGTCGCCGACACGTTGATAATTCGGGCATCCTTAGGCGAGTTTAGTGCTGTAAAGGAGTTTCGGGTGAGCTCGGAGGTGATATACCCGACGGTTTGGGATCTTTCGGATCCAGGCGGCTTCAGCTTCGGCTATGCGCTGCGCGGGGGCGACGAGGTGGGGCCGAACTCAGCAAGTGGCGCAACATTCAACGTCGAAAACTTGCCGTGCGGAGGCGTGACTAAGCTCGGCATATTTGCTCATCCGCCGTGGATCGGTGGGGTCGGATACTCTTGGGGAAAAACCAGATTCATCCAACTTCCCGATACCGAATGCGAGCTGCGCACATCCATTGGTATAAGAGATGGCGGCGATCTCTCAGACGGCGTGCTGTTCAAGATATGCTTAATAGATGAGGCTGCCAAGGAGCAGGAGCTTTTCAGCGAGCTGTGGGCTAAGCGGCAGTGGAAGGAAGCGTCGATTGATCTTTCCGCATTTAAAGGCAGAAGGGTTGCTCTGAAGTTCATCACGGACGTAGGGCCAAACGATAACTCCAATTCTGACTGGGCAGCTTGGGGCGAACCTAGGATACTCGTGAAGTCTCCCACAGTTCGCTTCCATATTTCCGATTAGCCGATTTAGTAGGGGGCGGCAAATGCCGCGGCTAAGGACGTAGGAGACAGGGAGTTCTGAATTAAGATCAGCCGGGTGGTTGCGTCCAGAAACAGGGGCCACGTTCGACGTTTGGTTCCTAGCTGGCTTGACGTCGCGGGCTCTCGCGTATCCCGCGCTGGCGCGTTGTTATTTCTTCTTCTGCTGCTTCACTCTGCCGCGCTCGTCATAATCGTTGAAGTGGAATATGTATTCCCACCAATTGTTCAGCCGGCCGTCCTTGTTCCAGCCTGGAGCGTGTGGGAGCCTATAAAAGAACCACTTCAGATAATTGCGCTGGTAGTCCGGACCTCCCCAGTTCTCACAGGAGACCAGGGTCTTCTTGCCTGTCAGTTTGGGGTAGTTCAACCAGTCGTCCGCGTCGCTGAGCACTTTGCGAGGATTGGCGTAGTCGTAGTGGCTTTCTCCGTTGGCGGGCACGTGGCAACTTCCTACACCTGCGCTGCCTGACTGCCACACGTTCGACGCGAAGCGAGCCCAGTTTGTATTCAGTTTCTCAGCTCGCCATCCTCCGTATATGCGGGACATTGTTGCCTCCGTGCGGTGGCCCAAATCGTGAATCATTTCTGCGACGCCGCGTTCGTAGTTGAAGCCCATAATCACGAATGCGCGCTTACAAGGGACTTTATCGTATACGTCACCGTTGATGTAAAATGCGCCGGGACCTGCCATAGCGCTCTCGCAATAACCAAAGTAAGGCCCTCCCATAAACCAAACCTCGTCGATCTCGCCAGAGTCTATCCGCGGCAGGATCCCGAAGTCTTTGAAGGTCTTAACGTAGTCGGCAGTATCCGGCTGGTGCCAGCCCTTACCAGTGCGATGGCATTGCATGTATTGCTCAGGTGTGTAGGTGAAGCCGTCTATCTTGGTGTGGAACGTATCGATGTCCTTCCATTCGACTATCTTGTAGTTGACTAACCCGTGGCTTGCCTCTTTTATGTCGGCTATGTAACCTTCGGCAAGCTTGCGAGGATCGTTCCAATTACATACCTCATGCAGCCGCTTACCGCCCTCACTAGGGATAATTGGGTCGAAATTCAACACCAAAACTTTTACTTCAAAAGGCTTGGCGCGCGCAGCCGATTCTTTGGTGACCGCCCCAGACGTTACACTCAATAACAACGCGGCCGCATACGCAACAGCAATGAACAACTTCATTAGGAAGACCCTCCGGTTTCGTGTACTTGCCTCCAGTCTAGAGCCCACGAATTCAAAAGTCAAACCGCGCACCAGGGCATCACGCTGGGCTTGCGACGGGATCTCAGGTTTCTGACACGGGCGGCAGGCTTTCTAACTGCGGGATCTCCACTACAAAGATGTTTCCGTAAGGGCCAATATCCGCCGTGAACATCACATACCGGGGCCTCTTGTGCGCAGTGGCGGCTTTTTCCTGGTCAAATCCAAATCGCACCCAGTGGGGTACTATTGCAGGATGGCAATGGAGCTTTTGCACATGGAATGAACACCTGTGCTGTACGAGCAGTCGTCCCTCGTATCCCTCACCCGTCCAATGCCACAGCATAAGGTAAGGATCCAAAACCGAGCCGTCTCCTACCACGAGGCTCGCATCCAAGCTATGAAAATGAGTCGAATTGCGCGGCAGCATACAATCCACAAAACCGGCGCCTGTCGGATCTGCGTGTCCCCAGATAAATCTGCCCTTTGCGTCCCTACCGTGATAGCCCACGCGTGTTCCGTCTGCAAACCAGTATTCGTGTCCTATAATCTCGCCCTTATTCTGGGGTCGGATCTTCCAAACAGTGCCCCTGGTTGGATTAAGTCCCCAGATGCGCTGATCGATCATAGCCCAGGGGCCCTCGTGGCAAAACGTCAGCAAGTGTGGGTCGTTGGGAGAGGTGTTTACGTGTCCGAGCCAACAGCCCTCTTCCCATATCGTTTCAACATCTCCGCCGTCGGTCGGTATTCGTTTGATTGAACAGTGGGGTTTTGCTTGGCAATAGTCTCGAGAAAATGGTTGGTTAGTAAGCCTATCGATGTGCAATCCCTCGGTGATTATTGGATTGACAGCAAAGTATACGTAGGCACCGTCCGCGCTGCAGTTCGGCGTGAGACACCTCACGCCTTCGGGCATTTCCCACAGCTCGCGTTCTTCTAGAGTTGCAAGATCAATCGCCTTAAGCATCCGGCCTACCCAGAAGAATGCCTCATCGCGGACGGGATTTATGCACGCGGCAAAGGGTTCCACCCCCGGCTCATCAGGACCGTATTCGGTCAACTGGCGTATTTGGAAGTTCGTGAGGTCAAGCTCGTAGAGGTTTCGAGAGTTTCCGCGGTCAGAGTGGAAAAGCATCTTCGTCCCGCTGGCGTAGTAGGGCGAGTGTGTGAAGTAAAGATGGTTCGAATGACACAGGTGATCTGTTAGCTGATGGATAAGCGCACCGGTAACCTCGTCTCGGAACGTGCGTAACTCCGCTGGGAATACATTTCCTTTCACCACGCCTGCCTCCTGCTTTGTTATTTGCGCCTAATGCGCATGCTGCTTGCTATAAGCGCTCAGCGAACCTGAACTAATTGTGACACAGTGCGGTGCACAAAAGCAATAACTATTTTAAATTGCATTGCGCGTTGCAATCACGGCGGCGCTTTGTAATGTAACGTCGTAGCCTGGCTTAGGGAAAGCCGTTGGCAGCTTGCAGGAGAAGACTAGATGGTCAGGTAACTTTACTTTCGGGAGTCGGTCGACGGGAGGTGTTTTGTTGATGTCGAAACTCAAGTCCAAAGAACGCGTCAAGATGGCTGTATCCCACGTAGAGCCTGATAGACCTCCCATACAGATATACCTGACACCAGAAGCGCGAAAGAAGCTGGAAGATTATTTCAGAGGGCAGTCAATAGAAGAGGTATTCGAGGTTGACTTCCGTAGTGTCGGTCCTGTGGGCGGCCCGAAGCGCCGCCAACCAGAGCCTGGGTCGAACATCGCGGCCTACGACGATTGGGGCAACGGCTACACGCTGGTTAGAAACGCTGCGGGCGGAGAGTATTTGGAAGCCACGGAGCTATCTCTTGCGAAGCTTAAGACAATGGATGACGTTATCAACTACCCCTGGTGGCCCAGCCCGGACGACTACGATTTCTCTGTGATTCCTGAGCAGATCGAGCGAGTCAAGGACTACGCCGTGTGCTTCGGAAGCGCGGGCATTCCGGACATAATCAACAGCGTGGGCAGAGGGCGAGGGATGGCGCAGGTGTTGATGGATATTGCCACGGGTGACGAGGTAGGTATTGCTATTATTGATAAGCGCGTAGACTTCTATTACGAGTATTGCCGGCGAGGGTTGGAAGCCGGTGGAGGCGAAATAGACATACTCTGTCTCGGCGAAGATCTGGGAACACAAAAGGGGCCCACTATGAGCCCGTCCTGCTTCGATACGTTCTTCCGCCCGCGATTGGAAAAGTTTATTAAGCTGGCTCACGACTACGGGGCCTACGCGATGCTGCATTCTTGTGGGTCAACCCGAGCGCTTCAACCGCGATTGATCGAAATGGGCTTGGACATTCTCGATTCCGTTCAGCCGGAACCTGTCGGTATGGACCCTGAGGAGCTCAAGCGAGAATTCGGCGATAAACTCACTTACTGCGGGATGATTTCCACCCAGCAAACACTGCCGAGAGGGACGGTTGAGGAATGCCGAGCCGAGGCCCGCCATCGGATAGATGTAATCGGCAAGGGTGGCGGCTATATCTTCGCCCCAGCCCACTGCATCCAGCCGGATACTCCGCTGGAGAACATTCTGGCAATCTACGAAGAAGCGACGGGGAAGAGGTTTATGTGATTGGAGTCGCAATAGCGCAGGCACACTGACACATAGGAGCTCGACCGATGCAATACTCAATCACCACTCGCGAATACGAAAATAGCGACATTCACCAGGTAGTGGGCCTTCTGAACCGCACCTTGACCAAGGATCCCATCACCAGCGAGACGTTTCAACGTAAGGTGCTCCTAGATCCCAACTTCGACCGCCGCGGAGCGCTGGTGGCAGTTGACGGCGAAAAAGTTGTTGGGTTTGCACTCGGGCTGGTCCGCAAATACAAACTCGAAGATGCTCCACCAGACTTCGACCGCTCTTGGATAACGCTGATAGGCGTCGACGCGGACTACCGGCGATGCGGAATAGGCACAGCCCTCGTAAGCCGATTAGAAGACTGGTTCCGTTCTAATAACTGTACGATGACTTTAGTTGCATCCTATGCGCCCAACTACTTCATTCCCGGAGTGGATGTGGACGCATACGCTGATGCACTTGCGTTTTTTAAGTCGCTTGGCTATTCAGAAGTCTACCGGCCGCTTGCTATGGACGCGAACCTGGTTCATTTGGTGACTCCTGATTGGGTCCGCGAAAAGGAGGCCTCACTTGAAGGCAAAGTAACAGTCGAGCCGTTCCGGCCTGAGCTCATTCTGCCGCTTCTGGAGTGGATGAAATTCGAGTTTGCCGGCGACTGGCAGCGTTTTGCGCGGGAGGCGATGACAAAGATCACCACGGGCGAGTTCCGACCGGATAATGTCTGGATCGCACACGAGAATGGCAGGGTAGTCGGCTACTGTCAGCACGACAATATGGGTCGATTTGGGCCATTCGGCGTGTCGGCAAGCGAACGCGGAAGAGGCATCGGGGCTGTGCTTCTGTTTAGATGTCTTCACGCGATGCGCGCCAAGGGCCTGCACAACGCCTGGTTTCTTTGGACAGACGACAAAGTAGCCCGCCTGTATTCGCAGGCAGGCTTCACAGAATCTCGGCGGTTTGCGTTGTTGAGGAAAGATCTCGCCAGCTAGCTCGAAGTCGCCACTTTGACACGAGCAGGCCGAAGCACCTTGCCATTCATAGTGTAGCCCTTCTCCAGCTCGTCTATAACGGTGTTTTCTGGATACTCGTCGGTCTCTTCGCGCATAAGGGCTTCGTGCAGCTCGGGATTGAAAACCTCACCCACAGCCGCTATGGGTTTCACCCCTTCTTTTTCGAGCATGTCCTGGATCTGCCTTAGCGTCAGTGATACACCCTCCACAAGAGATTCGTAGCTGTGCTGGGCTTCTGCTGCTTGCAAGGCGCGCTGGAAATTGTCGACGATAGGCAGGATCTTTAAAATCAGCTCTTCTCTGGCAAGGTTGATCTGTCGAGATGTTTCCTCGCGCTGGCGCTTCTTGTAATTGTCGAAGTCAGCCAGCACCCTGAGATACCTATCTCGGGCCTCGTCTACGTCGCGCCTGAGCTGTTCCAGCTCCGATTCAAGCGCCGCTATGTGTTCTGTCAGATGATCAGGTTCGAGTTCTTCTCGAACGTCTACTGCCTGCTGGTCGGATTCTTCAATAGCCATAGATTCGTTCCTATCTTCAGTCTGCTCGAAGTCAGGCTGTTCATTCTTTTTTCTTTTCGGACTCATCTTTTGTCGCTTGTCACCTCCTCTTGACCTTCACCCGCGCGTGGCGAAGACTGTTCAGAGGCTTCATCGCGCTTTCTTATTACAGTGTTTATACGCAAAATTGCTTCCGCAAGCTCCGCTGCAGCTCGGATTGCGTATAGCTTGACGCCCGCCGGGTCTACTACTCCCAGTTCGAGCATATCTGAGACTAAGCCGGAGTCGCAGTCCACCCCAAGCGAGCACTTACCCTGCTGCGCCTGAGCTAGCATCACTTCCTCGACTTTTTCAAGCGGATTGAAACCCGCATTAGCAACGATCTGAGCCAGCGGCCGCTTAAGCGCTGCCACTACTGCTTCCACTCCGTAGGCGGCCATGCCTCTGACGCTTTCTCGGAAGTCCTGGACGTATCTGGCGGCGGCGATCTCAATCGCGCCGCCTCCGGGCACTATGCCCGATCTCACTGCTTCCTGTACAGCGCCTGCCGCGTCGCGCGCAATGCGTTCGCGCTCGTCCTTCACTTCCCTAGTTGAGGCACCTACAACTACGGCGGCAGCGCGCGCATCCGACTTGCCGATTACGCGTATGTGATCCAATCTCTCATCTTCATATACCCGCTCGCAGCGCCCCAGAAAACGTTCCAGTTCCTCGGGCGGTTTCGACAGACCCGAGCGCTTGATCGTTCGGCCGCCGGTCACTTCTGCCAGGCGAGATATGTCTTTGGATCCCAGCCTGCGCACCGCAAAAACCCCAGCGTCGGTAAAAAGCTCTTCGGCAATAGGGTCAATTCCTTTGGCGGCAGCAACGAACGTTACGCCCATTTCGATAACTTTTTCGATATTGCGTCTGAACTCTTCCTGGTAAGCAACGTGTTGGGCAAACCCAGACTCCGTGCCCAACGCATCATCGTCTATCTGTGGAGGTTCGAGCGCATCGTCCACGATCAAGACTTTCGCATCTTCGACCAAGCGAGGCATCTGGCGGTTCAGTCGCTGCTTATCGAGGACAATCCCGCAAAAGACCTCATTCTCAGCACCCTCTTTTGCCAACACGGTATCGGCTAGAGAAAAACCGGGGTCCCGCAGGGTGTCTTCGCCCACAAGACGTGCTGCCTGAACTATGAGATCGGCTATGTCCTCGTGTCCGCGAGCAGCTATTGACGCAACCTGTAGCAGTATGTCATCATCTACGCCTTCGATCCGCTCGGCGTGAGATTCTATGAACTCCAGAGCTTTCGCAACCCCAAGCCGCACGCCTTCGATGACCTTTACAACCGGCACCCCGCGGGCTACGTGAGATGCGCCCTCGTTGATCATAGCGCTGGCAAGAATGGTGGTGGTAGTGGTGCCGTCACCGACAGCTTCTTCTTGCGCTCGAGCTGTTTTTATGAGCATCCGAGCAGCAGGATGGTTGGTGTCTATCCTATCGAGGATGGTGGCGCCGTCGTTTGTTACAGTTGTGTCGCCGAATCGGTCAACGAGCATGCAGTCAAGCCCCTTGGGACCCAATGTGCCCTCGATAGCTGATGCAAGCGCAGCTATAGCCGCGGCATTTGCCACAAGGGCTGCATTGCGTTCGTCGACCTCGCTGGACTTGGTAACTTGCCTTACGCTTGTGCTCACGCCAGGCCTGCCTTTACACTCGACGGGCTTTTCACCTCGATATTATGACACTTATAGCCGACTTTCGTAAAGCGGCTTGCGTGTGGCTCTGGAGGTTACGACGTTTAGCGCGCTTGTCAAAAAACACTTGACACAGAACGGCTTGACTCATACAATTGCGTCCGTGTAAAAACGGCTGGTTATTTTCCGGGTGCGACGACCTGTAAAGCGAGTCAGCGGTTTTGCCGATTATCTGTTACGGTACTTTCGGAGGAGGTGGGCTGTTGGCTAAAGCGGGATCGTATAGAAAGATCTTAGTGCTGGCAATTATTTGCGTTTTATTGTTTTCAGTTATTCCCGCATTTGCAATCACACACAAGATCAAGGCCGGCGATACGCTGTGGACACTGGCAAAGAAATACCACACCACTCCGCAGCAGATCGCTCGAGCAAACGGCATCAAAGAGACCGCAATCCTGGGCATAGGAAAGAGCCTTTACATTCCTGTACCTGGCCGAGCAAAAGTGTCAGCCAGTCCTAAGAATGCGGAGAGCCGTTCCGCCAGTAAATATCACTCAAGGTGCGTGGCTCTGGTGGTGACGAAGGACAATGTATGCTTGCGTTCGGGGCCCGGCACGGGGAATGGAAAGATTGCGGTTCTGCAGCAGGGAACCAAGGTAAAGCGCCTCTACAGGACGGGCAGTTGGCTGAAGGTGGCTTTGGAGGACGGGCGCTGTGGGTTCGTGTATAGGCCTCTTGTCGATGTAGCTAGGTCATCTGAGTCATCGGAAACCCCGGCTAGCACGGAAGCTGCCGTTCAGGATTCAACGGGTGATCGGTCGGATATAGTGCGCACAGCTCTAGCTTTTCGAGGAGCCAGATACCGCCGTGGCGGTACGAGCAGAGGAGGCTTCGATTGCTCAGGCTTCACGCGCTACGTTTTTGCCAAATACGGTATATTACTACCCCATTCTTCTGCAGCTCAGGCCAGAATAGGCCGTCCAGTGAGCAAAAGTGAGCTCCAACCCGGCGATCTGGTGTTTTTCCAGACTTATCGTCGCGGCATTTCCCACGTGGGAATCTACATCGGCAACGGTCGGTTCGTCCACGCTTCCACCCACCGGCGCGGTGTGACGGTAGATTACCTAGACTCCCCCTACTACGGGCCGCGTTACCGCGGGGCACGGCGAGTCCGCTAGTTGCTGGCTGGTGCTGGGCGAGGGACGGTAGAGCGCAAAGAAGGTTTGTCGAGGGGAAGCCCTTCTGCGGTAGGTTAGTCAAAAATTACGCTGTCTTACCCCGGCTAGAAGCGCGGAATACGAGAGTATCAGCAGCAGCGTAAAATAGCCCAGATGGAACGAGGCCTTTTCGTAGTCGCGAAATACTACTGTAATGCATAATTGCGTGAAATTTGCAGCACTTACCCCTAGAAAAACCACCGAGTAAATCCAATACATCCAGCGTCTAGGCGAGGCTGCCTCGAAAGCTTCGCGCTTGTGCTGATAGAAGGCGTGGATGCCGAAGACTGCGGTAAGCAAGAACGCCGCGAGCAGTCTGACGGCATGGACCCAATCCGGGAAGTGCGAGACTTTGAACACCGTCGTCCTATGCCTCCGATTTTGACCTAAATACTATCACACTTGGTAAATCTAGGCAACCGCACTGAAAAGTCGCCAAGATTATGCTTTCTTTGGTCCGTGTCAAGATTTGACAGTAATGTCTTAAGTTTGTGACATACCGCGAGATCAAGCGGGCATCCGAGTTTGACGTTAGGTGAGAGGCTGGTTTTCAGAGGGTTTGACATTGACCTGCGCACTCACCTTTTTAGAATTCTCATGCCGTTTGCGATAACCAAGAGCGCGCTGGCTTCGTGTCCGAGTACGCCAGTCGCGAGGTTGATATGCTGCGTTAGCGCGCCCCAAACCAGGAGGACCGCTGCCCCTATGGCAAATGCCAAGTTTTGGGCGATTATTGTTTTGGCTGCGCGGCTGAGGCGAATGGCGTATGGGAGCATCATTATTTCGTCCGCCATCAGCACCACATCAGCGATTTCGATGGAAGCGTGGCTGCCTAGTCCTCCCATCGCTATACCCACATGCGCTGCCGCCAAGGCGGGTGCGTCGTTGAAGCCGTCGCCGACCATAGCAACTTTCCCTGATTTCGAAGCCAGCTTCTTAACCAACTTGACCTTGTCCTGCGGAAGAAGCTCTGCGTAGAACTCGCTTATGCCGACTTCGCGGGCAACGGCATGGGCAACCTGAGGATTGTCTCCTGTGAGCATTACGACTCTTTCTATTCCGTTGCTACGCAGTTCGGCGATTACGGCGGCGGCGCAGTCCCTTACCGCATCGGTCAGCGCTATGGCTCCCATAATGGCGCTTTCATTTGCCACATAGACCACCGTGCATCTGGCCTGCTCAGGATCAGCCGAGGTATCTACTGCGGGTAATTCGAAGCCTAATTCTGCTATCAACCGATCGTTGCCAACATAATAAAGCCCACCGTCCACTATCGCGCGGGCTCCCTTGCCGGGCAGGGCCTCGAAGAATGAAACGTGCATTTTCGGGACCTGCAGGGTCTGAGCGTACTCGACGATCGCATCAGCCAAGGGATGCTCAGATCGTGACTCCACGGCGGCAGCTGCTGCTACCACATCTGCCGGCTCATATTCGTTCGCAGCTTTCACTTCGCGGACCTGAGGCTTGCCGAGCGTTAAGGTGCCTGTCTTATCGAAAGCGACCGTAGATACCTGGCCGAGCGTCTCCAGGTGAAGACCGCCTTTTATCAGCACTCCCCGCTTAGCGGCACTTGTCAATGCGCAGACGACTGCCACAGGCGCCGAAACTACCAACGCGCACGGGCAAGCCACGACCAACAGTGTCAGTGCCCTTCGCAGCCAGTCTTCATAAGAACCTGCGTATGCTGCTCCTAAGACGGCGACAATTGCTGCGGTTGCGATAACCACGGGCGTGTAATAGCGGCCAACGGTCTCGCTGAAGCGCTGGGAAGGCGCTTTTTGCGCCTGAGCTTCTTCAACCATGTGCACTATTCTGGCAACGGTGCTGTCCTCTGCCCTGGAAGTAGCGCGGACTTCGAGGGCGCCTTCGCCGTTTATAGACCCTGCGTAGACAGGATCACCTTTGCTTTTGCTCTTGGGCGTTGATTCGCCGGTTATGGGCGCTTCGTTGACGGTGGACTCCCCACCCACGACAATTCCGTCCAGAACAATTCTCTCACCCGGCTTGACCAAAACAAGCTCACCAACCTCTACCTCGACGGCGGGTGTCTCCTGGATCTTGCCGTTTCGTTGGACCAGAACCGACCGTGGAAAAGATTCTATTAGGGAACGAAGCGATCTACGAGCCCTGTCGGCGGTAATCGCCTCAAGCGCTGAGCCTAAAGAGAACAGGAATACAACCGCGGCTGCCTCAACATAGTCCCCCAGCCATATCGCCCCTGCCGCCGCGATGGTAACCAGAAAGTTTGTGTCAAGTATGCGAGCTTTGAGGGAGTAATATGCCCTGCGCGCTGGGTAGATGCCGCCTGCTGCAGCAGAGCAGATTAGCAACAGCTTGCTCACCGAAACGCTCTGCGAAAGGTATTCCGCCCCCAGCCCTGCGGCTAGCAGCAAGCCGGAGAGCGCGGTAAGCAGTATGCGCAGCCGTTCCCTCAGGGGGATTCTGTCCGCTCTATCGGCGCTTAAAGCCTCTTCCGGCAGGCGCACATCGTACCCCAGCCGGCGTATTGTCTTGAGTATCGTGTCCAGGTTGGTTATGCTAGGTTCGAACTCGACCAACAAGATTGATGCGGCGAAGCTCACCGAAACCCAACTCACCCCTGGTACTCGCGATAGGGCTTTCTCCAAATTCTCGGCGCAATCGGGGCAGTCGAGCCCGGCGATGGGCAACCTTTCGTGCTTGAACTTTTCTGCTAGGGTGATTCCAAGATCCAGGGCGACCTGCTTGATAGTCTCGAAGTTGAGGAGGTCCTTAGCGTATGTCACCTCTACGGTCTGCTTGTCGGCATCCACTTGCACGCTGATCATGCCGTCGAGGCTTTGCAGGGTTTCCCTCAACCGCTCAGTGCACTGATCGCAGTCTGCAAGATAGTTCGGCCAAAGGACAGGAATGTCAAGTGTAAGGGTTTCCATGGCAATTCGGTTTTCGGCATGCTGCAGAAGATCTCTTGCTTCTGCCAGCAATTAGCAAATCTTAAATAGCCGCTTTGCGTTGGCGTACATTATAGCTTCGCGCTCGGCGCAGGTGAGTTCCGCTTCCTCATATATTCCCAGGTCGTAGATGGGGTCGAATAGCCCGAGGTCGCTTCCGAAAAGCACGCGCTCGCATCCCACTGCATCTATCGTTTCTCGCACGCGGCCGCGTTCGACGCGGCTGGAGCAAAACTCAGTATAAACATTAGGCGCCTGTTTCATAACCTCGATTGCTTCCTGCCAAGCAGTTACACCGCCGTGGCCCATGATGATTGGGATCTTGGGGTACTCCGCTGCGATTTTACCCACTTTGGAAGGTTCGCCGTGTCCCCAACAGTGTACAAGAATCGGCACCCCCACTGCAGCGATGGCAGGAAGCAGTTTGCGCATGGCGGGGCTGTCGATGGGTTGGCCAGAATAGCCGGGATGCGTTTTTACCCCGACGAACTTCCCAGATGATAGATATCGATTCATTTCATCTATTGATTTCTCGGGGTAGTTGGGGTTGATGGTGACGTATCCCAGGAGCTCGTCGTGGGCTGCGATTTCCCGCGCCAGTTCCGCGTTGCCCTCCACAAAGTCGCCCACAATCGCCTTTGTGCTAGAAAGTATCGCCTTTTCGATTCCCCTCCGGTGCATCAGCCGGACGAGATCTGCGGCGCTGCAAGGTTTCATCGGAAATGGCCAAGGGCCAAAGTGCCCGTGCATGTCTATGATAGGTCCTGAGATACTGCGCTTGCAGAATGCTTCCAAGCAGCCCTCTTTCGGGCTCTTGCCCAACCTTGCGGATTGACGGGCAATGATTGCGGCTATATTACCGCCGAGAATCTTGCGCTTGTCTGAGTCTGATATTTCGGCTCCTAGTATCACGTTCAACGCAGGTCTGGCTGAAAACTCCGGCGATCCCGTTCCCAGAACGAGCCTGTCCGCGCCGATTGATTCCACTGCAAGTTCTACCGCGCCTGGAGTTACGAAGTACTGCGTCGACACGTAGGTGTTTGGTCTGGCTGCCGCTGCAGATAGGGCCTCAGCGAGCACGTTATAGTTCGTCCCCAGCATTATGATCGGCAGATCGGTATCTGGCGCGCGCTCAATGACAGCTGATGCCTTGCCCGGCGCCTCCGTTGAAATCATTAGGGGTAGCTGGTTTTTGGCGCATGCATTCAAAACGCGCGAAAATAGGACGGAATCCACCGACCATCCCTGCAGTTCAGGAAATACCCTCAGCCCTGCGAACCCTAGATCGGCAACGCGCGCAATTTCTTCTTCTAGGCGATCGAACGTTCTTGGGTCAACAGATGCCACGGGCAGGATTTCAGGGTGCGCCTTGGCTGCCGCAAGTGCCTCGTCGTTTCCCTCACGGGCATCGTAGGTCCTCGCTTTCGTGTTATACGCCAATGCGCAGCCGATGCCGTCCAAACCCAAAGCTCGAACAAGGGCGTCCACCGAAGTGTCGGCTCGACAGTTGGCTCTAGCGCCAAAAAATGTGTCGCAGTCGATTATTAGCAAGGCGTTTCCCTCGTGCGCTTTATTTGGAGTGAAGATGCAATTGTCATCAGATAAACGGCATCCCCGACTGGCCCAACAGGCTGACTAGCGTGTGGCCTATACTGCATATGCCTCAGCAACCTTAGCAATTGCTGCGGCGATGTCGTGAATGTCTTCCTCGGTAAAGAACTCGTTGCACGGAATGGTTATGATCTTGCGCAGTATGTCCACTGCGTTAGGGCAGTCGTCCTCGGAGTAGCGTGTGTCTTTCCCATAGAACGGGCACGAAAACGGACATTCGCTGGTGCCGTAAGTGGCTCGGTTTTGGAAGACTGGGGACATATAAATGGGCTTTCCGATATATCCGTGACCTGCTCCGATTCCCTCTGCAGCCAGAGCTTGCGCAAACTCCTTCGGCGACACGCGGATACGCTCTTCGTCAATGGTCAGCGCATAAAGCCACCACGAATGTTTGCAGCCGGGGCGCTCCTTCGGGGGATTCACCCCCGGCACGTCCGATATGAGACTGGTCAACCGAGCGGCCGCGCTGCGCCGGCGTTCCACAATTTGTTCGACTTTGCCCATCTGTGCTGCTGCGACGGCACCGGTGAGTTCGTTCATGCGGTAATTGATCCCGAGGAACAAGTAGTCGCGCACCTCGCCTGTGCGAGGCCAACCTTTGTCCGCGAACAGTGCTGCGCGGGAAGCGAGCTTGTCGTCGTTCGTTACGACAATCCCGCCGTCGCCAGCTGTCATGTGCTTCGATTGCTGCAAGCTGAAAGCCCCCATCGCCCCCATAGTGCCGACTAGCTTGCCCTCGTATTCGGCCATATATGCTTGGCAGCAATCCTCGATAACTGGGATGCCGTGTTTTTGGGCGATGGAGAGGATGCTGGCCATGTCGCACGGCTGACCGAACAAGTGCACTGCGATTATCGCAGCAGTTTTATCGGTAATCTTCGACTCAATGCTTTCGGGAAGCATGGTGTAGTAATCTGGATCGAGGTCTGCGAAGATCGGTATGCAGTTTTGGAACAGGATAGGTGCGATGGTGCCCATATCGGTTATGGGTGCGGTGATAACTTCTTGTCCCACGTCAGGGTTGACGGCCCCCAGCGCAGTGTGTATAGCGGAGGTGCCCGAAGTGCACGCCAATGCGTGTTTGACCCCCAATTTTTCGGCGAATCCCGCCTCGAATTGCTCGACATACTTACCGCCGTAGCGGAAAAGCTTGCCAGACTTTATTACATCCGTCAGGTTGGCTATTTCTGCCTCTCCGAAATCGCGACCCGAAATGTCGGCCACCGACGGCAGTGGCTTGGTTCTTACTGGCTGGCCGCCGTCTATTGCTAATTGAGCCATATTTATTTCCCCCTTGGCTGTTAGATATCTACCACGATGGCGTCCACGTCGGAGTCTGGTATCCGTCTGCCGGCTTCCGCCGTAGATTTTAGGTATGAGCTCACAGCCGCCGCCGCGAATTGAAGCGCTTGTTCGCGGGTATGCGCTTGAACTTGAACCTCCGGTACCGCTGGCACTCGAACTGATATCCAACCGGTGCCGTCCGCAGTCACCTCAACTCTATAACGACGCCTCATACCCATAAGCCAACTTCCTCCTTCAAACCTTCATCCGCGCGACTAGCCTGACAGAGCCCATCAACCCCGACGGGTGGGGGGTTGCTTCTAGGAAGTTTGCCCTGGAGTTTGTCACTCGCAGGGTTAGTTCGTTTGTGCCGGGTGCTAGAAGATCGGTTACGTCCGCTTCCCAAGGCCTCCACAATCGCGTCTCGGCAGATGATCCGTTCACCGTTATCTCGAGCATGTCTTTAACATCGTCCACCGATATAAGGATTCTGCTTTCCTCAGGAAGCTCCGGCAGGCTGAAAACCTGGCTATAAGAAGCTGTTCCGGAGTAGAAAGGGTAGCCGAATTCGGTCCATGAACCGGCGGCCGCGGTTGATACCGGAGCCAGCAGAGCGGTTTTTTCCGGATCGCAAGCGAAGCTGCCCAAAAGAGCAGGCGGTGCCGTGAGCACGTGGGGCTGGCCGGACCATGCACAGTGCCTGATTGTTATTGCAAGGTTATTCTCGCCTAGGCAGACGGCCTGTCGGATGTCCAAAGCTTTGAACCCCTTGTCCAGATAGCAGCCGAACTGCGGTCTGTGCCACTCGGTGTCGTTCACCCTGACGGTTAAGTCCATCCCGCCCCTCAGTGAAGACCTATGTTCAACGTCATCCAGCATCAGAAACAGCTTCTCCGGAATGTGCTTGCATAGGAATGACGCCGAGTAGGTGTAAGTTGTTCCTTCGCCTTCCTGGCGGATGTTTAGGTGAAACCTCGTCAGCGGAAGGGCGTTAAGATCCTCGATTTCAAACCTCCATTCATCTGGAAGCACCGCAAGTTCTATGCACCTAGGCTCGATATGAAAACTAGGGCGGTCTTGTGGCTGGTTTTGCGTGTCGATTACATAGACTGCCGAGCCGTAAGGCGGAAACGAATGGCCGATTATCAATCTGCCGTGTTCCTCTCGTGCCGTTTCGCAATTGCTGACTTCGCCGGTTTCCGGGTTCCACAGCTCAGGATTTCCGACGACCTCCAGACTCAACTCGGCATCCACTGCAGAATCCGAAGTGTTGGCAAAGAAGAAGACATGCTTGCTTTTCTGCTGGCGGTGGACATAAAGAACGGCCTGTGATTTTTCCTGTTCCAGCGAGGAGATCTGAACGTCTGGCACCACTGCTGAACGCAGGGCTTCTGCGAGAAATTTCCGGATTGCTGGGCGGCTCGACTCGCCGGTCACCATAGGCGGGCGAACCCATTTACCGCCCTGCTGCTCGAAAAGGCGCACAACTGAGCCCGCGGGCGTTGCTAGCACAGATTCGGGCGCTATAAGCACCTCGTAGCGCTCGTCACCGGCGCAAATGCAGCCTTCGTGCACGCGCGCCCCTGCAAGAAACGATTCCGGCAGGATGTCATAGTCGAAATGCAATCTAAGAAGCTCACTGGAGCACAGGTCGAATGTGTCGCTGATCTGACGATCCAGTTCGCCTTCCGTTCCCACCCTATAGCACTTGCGAAATTCGCGCATAGGGTAATAAAGGGCCACCTTGGCGACGTGTGTGCCCTGCCGAAGCAAATAGGATAGCCTGCCCACGTAGTCTGCAAATCGCCGGTATTGCTTCCAGCCGGTCATGTGGTTGTGCGAGGGAGGAGCATCCCACTTTCTGAAACCCTCGATCGAATAGAAACACGCGTGCGGGCACAGGAAGTTGATACCCAGGCTATACTGCCAGTCGATTATCCACTTCATCTTTTCAAATGAGAGTTTCCAGCCGGCGCAGCCGTAAGTTTCGCTTAGCACTGTTTTCCTGCTCATCAAGTGGGCAATGGAGGATACGAGCTTTTGACCCTGCACATTGGTCAGGTGCTGGGGTGTGTTTTCAAACCCTCCGTAAGGGATTTCGGTAATCTCGCCGAGGTGATCTGTGCCGGGCATGTGCAGTTGGCTTATCACCTGGGGAAAGTCGGCTTGAAATAGCGTGTTGAGGTAGAGCCCTTCCTCAAAGAGCACGTGTCCTGTGAGTATGAGACCTCGCTTTTGGCACCACTCGGCGTATGGCTTGAAGAACGTGTTGACGTATAGTTCGGCTACTTCCTCCCAAAACGTCTGCCGGACTTCGCCCGATTGTTCGTTGATGTCGCGAAACAGGTGCGCAAGCACCTCTTCTGCGCACATTCCAGTGCGGTCGCGCATCCGCCTTTCTATCTGCTCGTTCCATATGACGACGCGCGTGTGCTTGAGCTGGCCGTACCAGTTAACGTCGTGGTGCCAAGGCAGGAGGGTGGGCTCGTCGGTGAATATGCCTTTGATGGCCTTTCCGAAGTACTTGCCGAGGGCTTTTTCATATGCGTCCAATGTGAGATCGAAGAAGGCTTTTACGGCTTCTGGGTTTAGATAGTCAATGCCGAAGATGATATCGTTTGGGTGTTCCAGGGTTTCGAATACATACCTGCCGTCGTCTTCCAGTTTTGCTAACTTTGGACGGAACTTTCTAACTCGGCTGACTTTCAGGTCGCCGATGCCGCTGGGGAAGCCGTTCTCGTCATATAGCCATACCTGCATACCGAGCGCGGCTGCAGTTTTGACGGCGTGCTCTACCAGATCCAGCCACTCGCCGGACAAATACTGCGTTTCGAGGCCAAACCTGCCGTGCACAAAGAAACCGCCCAGCCCTCGTTCGTGGAACTCGCGAATCTGGAGCTCGATCTCATCTGCACGCAGCTTGGAGTTCCAAAACCAGAACGGTATTGGGCGGTACTCAGCCGGCGGGTTTGCAAATGCTTCCTTGCTGATAGTCATACACGCAATTGTACCTGGCCAGCTCAGATTTGTGTAAACCCAGTATACGTCCGCTCGGATTTGAGCCTGGGCGCTTTGTTGACTGAGCCGAATCAGCAGAATTATACTGATGTCGTCAGATGTTTACAGTATTCGGCTTGCGCCACCGTTCAATCCTCCGACTAACCGCAGTCCTTTCCGTAGTCGTGACAGTTCTATCTGCTGTTGCTTGGCTTCCGGCATCGGCGGCTCCAGGCGGCAAGCCTAACTCAGCGAATGGAAAGGTAAAACTTCGCCTCTGGGGAGGGGCTTGGGGGGTTCCCCGAAAGGATGATCCCTCGCCTTGGGCGCGCTCTACGCGCGCAGTGTTCGAGGAATTTCAAAGGCAGCACCCAGAAATCGAGATCGTGAGCTCCAGCGGGTTGCAAATACAGGGCCCTGCCTCAGAATCGAGCTTCCTTTTGGCAATGGCTGGGGGCACTGCACCCGACGTTTTCTATGTCAACTTCCGCAAACTGCACACCTACATCGCTCAGAACTTTCTACAGCCGCTGGATGAGTTCATAAAGGAAGACCCACAGGTCATCGAGCGAGTGCACCCCAAAATTCGAGAAGTCATTACGGTGGATGGCCATGTCTACTGCATTCCGTGGTTCCAGTGTGCCATGGCGCTTTACTATCGCAAGGATCTGTTTCGCGATGCTGGCCTTGACCCGAATAAGCCACCGCGCAACTGGGACGAGTTCTACGAATATGCGAAGAAGCTGACAATACCTGAAAAGGGTCAATGGGGCTTCTATTTTCCGCAGACGGCAGGTTCGTGGTATCTCACCGACTTCATATGGCAGGCAGGCGGCGAGGTAATCGAGCGCGGCAAAGACGGCAAATACAGGGCGGTTTTCAATTCGCCGGCCGGCGTAAAAGCTCTCGAGTTCTATAGGAAACTTACGAAGGGCAAATGGACCCGTAACGGCAAGGTCTACTACGGCGTCGCAAAAGTGACCAACACCGCCAGCCAGGACATTAGGCAGGGTAAGATAGCGATGTGGTTTGCCTACTCTTTCGAAATGGTGACCACGACCTCTGATCTGAACCCTGCCCTCCTCGGCATTGCGCCCCTGCCAGCCGGACCCACCGGCATTAAGGCAAACGAGATCAACGCCGGAATGTGGGGGATGTCCACGCAGATAAAGGATCCGCGAGTCCGCCGCGCAGCCTGGGAATACATCAAGTTTATGAGCGGACCCAAGGCGGATGAGATTCGCACTAGAAGTTACGTGGAAAGCGGAATGTGGAAATACGTCCAACCCGATAAGCTCATAAAATACGGCTATTCAGAGTACGTGCCGGAAATACCAAGGTCCTGGCTTGAGGCCAGCGTGGACGCATTCAAACACGGCAGGCCCGAGCCGAACGGCCCCAACTGCGAGATGATCTACACGATGATGGATGCGCCGATGCAAGCCATCTATGCTAACCCCAGTCTAGACCCCAAGAAGCTTCTGGATGCCTGTGCAGAGCGCATCAATAGGAAACTCCTGGGCTATACCCCTCCTGGCGAGCTTCGCAAGAGGCGCACTCTTGCTTGGGCGGTCGTTTTATCTATGCTTGCCGCCATTGCCATCCTAGTCACTCGACAAGTACGCACTGCGGCAAAGAGCCAGGCAGAGACTGGCTACGACCCGGACGCCATAACCAGAATAAGCGTCAAAACCCACATTGTGGCCTGGGTGTTCATGCTCCCAGCAGTTCTTGCGATACTCACCTGGGCGTACTACCCCTTGCTGCGGGGCATGTTGATGGCTTTCCAGGACTTTCGAATCCTGGGGGGCAGCAGGTTTGTCGGGCTGAATAACTTCGTCGAGGTTCTGGGCACGGATACGTTCTGGTTCGGGTTGAAAAACAGCTTTGTCTATGTGTTGATGTATCTGGGGATGGGGTTTTTCGTTCCTATAATTTTGGCTTTGATGCTGGCGGAAGTCCCTAAGGGCAAGATGTTTTTCAGGACGCTCTACTACCTTCCGGCTGTGACCAGCGGCCTCGTGATAATGTTCTTGTGGAAATGGTTCTACGACCCCAGCCCTTCGGGGTTGTTTAATACAATACTCAGCTACCTCCACATCGAGCCGCAGATGTGGCTTTCGGATCCCAAACTTGCCATGCTCTGTGTAATTATTCCCGTAATCTGGGCAGGGGCAGGCCCTGGAAGCATCATTTATCTGGCTGCTTTGAAGAGTATCCCAGAGGAGATGTATGAGGCGGCCGATGTGGATGGCGCCGGTATATGGACTAAGGTAAGACACGTCGTTTTTCCGATGCTCAAGCCTCTCATTATCATCAACTTTGTAGGCGCATTTATCGGTGCCGCGAAAGCCATGGAAAACGTGTTTGTGATGACCGGAGGCGGCCCGAACTACGCCACCCACGTGATGGGTCTGGAGATCTGGTATAACGCGTTTATGTATCTAAAGTTTGGGTTTGCGACCGCTGAGGCTTGGATACTGGGCACATTGCTTATAGGCTTTACGATGTATCAACTGAGAATACTGCGCGAGGTGAGATTTTCGGCTGCGGGCAGTCAGTAGGGGTTTACTGCCATTGGCGTTTTTGATTTTGGCAAGCGCGTTCGATATGTGAGTGGGCTAATATGGCGATAATACCAACCTGCGGCAGAAAAAGCTGGAAACTGCGCCTTGTTATAGCGGGGCTGTATATTGCCCTCTCGGCGGGTGCGGTGACGATGGTGTATCCGTTTTTGTTGATGCTGGCATCTTCTATAACCAGCGGTGCGGACGTCAACAGCTATAGAATAGTCCCTCGTTACGTTTACGACGATGATGCTCTGTTCCCCAAGTATGCCGAAGACCGCTACGCTGGCGATATAGACCTCATAAATCAATACTATGGCACGGACTTCGCGAAAATCGAAGACATAAAGCCGCCTAGCATCAATCCGCGGTCCAAGCAGGTTCGCCGTCAGGTGCGAGATTGGGAACGCTTTGTCCTTGGGTTGCCTGCCAACTACAAGCAGGCAGGTTTCGAAGGATACATGCAGTCGCCGAGCAAGCTGCTCGACCTATACCGCGCGTATTGTAGGAAGCGGTTCAGAAACGATATTCGACTACTCAACAAGACCTACCTCGAGGAGAACGAAAGCTTCCAAACCGTATACACGCCTTTCGAAAGGTTCAAGATGCGCGAGTGGGAGCCAGACAACTCGCCGAAGATGCGTGAGTGGTTGGCCTTTAAGTCACGGCTACCCAGCTATTTCATGCGACCGATAATGATGGATCCTGCGTTTGGCGCTTTCTTGAGAGATGCTGTATACGAAAATAATATCTCGAGGCTAAACGCTGCGTGGGGGACCAGCTACACCGACTTTCGCCAGATTCATCTTCCCCCATCCGCGCCAAAGCATCCGGCTCAAAGAAGGGATTGGGAGAAGTTTGTCCGCGAGGTACTGCCCCTTAGGTATCTGAGGGTTGCACCCGAGGCGGTTTACGCATACCGTGACTTCCTGAGGGAGCGCTACAAGGGCAATATCGCCGAGTTGAACAGGCGTCATAACTTGCATTACGCATCGTTTGAAGAATTGCAGCTTCCTAGGAGAGTGCCCCTGGGTGGAAGTTCCCTCGTCGACTGGATGGACTTCGTTGCAAAGCGACTGCCCATCCAATACGTGCGTGCCGCAAATACCGAGAATCTCTACCGAGAACACCTTCAAAGCGAATTCGGCAGTATCGAGGCCGTTAACAAAGCGTTCGGCACGAAGTATCGTTCATATCTGGAAATAACGCCTCCGGTTTACGCGGCCGACTACTGCCACGTTATCGAAAACGCATCGGCAATCCGCAAGGACTTCCTGACCCGCAACTACGGAGTGGTTATCAGCTACATTTTGCTGCACGGTAGAGCAGTGCTCAATACGGTCATTTTCTGCGCTGCGGTTATCCTGACGCATTTGATCGTCAATCCCCTTTGCGCATACGCCCTGTCGCGATACAATCTGCCCTACGCATACAAGGTGCTGCTTTTCTTGCTGGCAACCATGGCGTTCCCCGCAGAGGTTGCGATGATTCCGAGCTTTCTGCTATTGAAGCAGTTTCATCTCCTCAACACATATTGGGCTTTGATTCTGCCGGGTATGGCCAATGGATACGCGATATTCCTGCTTAAAGGCTTTTTCGACAGCCTTCCCAAAGAGCTCTACGAGGCAGGAATTATCGACGGTGCCAGCGAGGCGCTGATGTTCCGAAAGATTACTATCCCGATGAGTAAGCCAATATTTGCGGTAATTGCGCTGCAGTCATTTACATCGGCTTACGGGGCGTTTATGTATGCCATGTTGGTCTGCCAAGACCCGAAGATGTGGACTATGATGGTGTGGCTGTATCAACTGCAGATTTCGGCCCCTCAGTATGTGACGATGGCGGCACTGACGGTGGCTGCTATCCCTACGCTGCTCGTATTCATATTCGCGCAGAACGTGATCATGCGCGGAATCATAATACCGAGCTACAAATAGTCCGGCGTGCCCGAGATCAAAAGAGTGCTGTGTTGGCGCGTATCGTCCGGCAGGCAGTCAGTCCCGATCGCCGAATGCATACACGTAAGCAGCTTGCTGTGCCGAATCGGGATAATAGGCCTTTATCGTAAATAGCAGCCCCCTCGTGGCTAGCGGCCCTTCCAATGGAATCGGCCCCAGCCGGAACTGCCCGTCGGATCCTGCCGCGACAAGCTGAGACGTCACCTGACCGGAAATGTTCAGTATGCCGGAAAGGCCGTTGGTATATGTAACTGTCACCATCACTTCAGATGCGGGCTCTGCAGTGCCGGTTATAGTCAGCGCTCGCTTTATCTTTGTCCCCGGATAAGGGGATATTATGACTACGGGCCTCTTCGGACGCGGCTTGTCAACTTTCGGCTGTTCCACAGGGGTATCAGGTGGGGTTGTAACCGCCGGGGGTTGAGACGCAGGCGCCTCAGGCTTTTCCTCTTGCACTGGTTCCGGCTCTGGCTGGGGAACTATCATGTCGGCTGGCGGTTTGGCGACCTCCTCTGTGGGCTCGGTCGTTACGCTGATCAGTTTGCTCGCCTGAACGGGAACGGCGTCCACTCCGCCAACGGTTAGATATGCGACCAGCGGCTCACCTTTTACCACCTTGTTGCTGGGCACCTGCACGTGGGCAACATACACGCCTGGGGAGGTTTCCTGCATTACCGTTCTCGGTATAAGCCCTTTCACCTGACATACTGCCCTTCCCCCAGGCGTGCCAGTGACGACGACTTTTATCCAGTCTCGGGGCCTTATGACCTCCGGTGCGCTGTAGGTTACCGACTCAATGACGGGCTTGGTGATGACAACGTTCGGCTTGTATGGCTCTATTGAGACCTTCGTGCCTTTAGGCTGCTTTACAATTACCGTCCAAGCCTCGTTGGTGACCGGGTTTACCCTGCATATCACCTCTGCTCCCGATCTCAGATCGGCTGCCTTGCCCACCAATCCGTCTCCGAATACCACTGGCATGCCTGGCCTAAGCTTAACCCATCGGCCATCTTGGAAAAAGATCTTATCAGGCTTGACAGTGACAACCGTGCCTCGCGCTATTGAATAGTATGCCTTCAGCGAGGTCGCCTGGCCTTTGTCGTTGATTACAGCCACCACGCGGTCGCCCGCGCCGAACTCTGCCAATTTGGCCTTTCGCAGTTCGCTGCCCACTTGCCCTCTCAGAATGGTAGCGCCCGGAGCTATGGAAAAGGTAGCTGGCTTGTTGTCGCCATCAGGCCGCAGGGTGACTTCATTGCCTACTGCCGATACGAACGTCCCATAAACCGTGCGAGCTGCAAGCACGGCACCTGCTGCCAAATACCACGCGGCAACACATATCGCACCCAGAGTCAGAACTCGCCTAGCCGTATGCACAGTGATCACCCCAGTTTTGTCCAGCGTCTGAGATTACCTTAGTACCTCTGAATATGATACCCTTCTTTGTTGGTTTTGTGGACTTCTGGCCGGCGTGGAACCTCGCAGGAAACATCGCCCTGCGCGCACAAGTAACATTCGGATTTGTTTTAATGGGGGACAAGAACAATGTGCCGCAAGCTCGTGTTATTGTTGGTTGTGATTCCTATGCTTTTGAGCGGGGGATGCTCCAAGCACGGTGCGAAGCAGGTCCGGCAGGCGCCGCTGGGCTCGCCGCAGAATCCCATAAAGATGGCCCTTGTGCCGTCGCTGGACACTCGCAAACTTATTGTGAGCGGAGAGAGGCTAGCTGAGCTGCTCAAAAAGCACACAGGGCTCACATTTGAGGTCACGGTGCCCACCAGCTACGCCGCGGTAGTTTCGGCCATGGGAGCGGGTAAAGTAGATGTGGGATGGCTTTCGCCTCTACCGTATGTTATCGCCCACGATCAGTACGGTGTGCGCGTGGTGCTGCGGACTATTCGCGACAATTCCGACCGTTATTGGAGCTTCATAATTGCAAGAACAGACACCGGGATCAACAAGCTGGAAGATCTAAAGGGCAAGCGGTTTGCTTACGGCGATCCTGTGTCTACCTCTGGGTGCCTATATGCGCGCGAACTGATCCGATCGAAAGGCTACGATCCGGACAAGTTCTTTTCTCAGGTTATCTACGCGGGAGCGCACGATAAGGTTGTGATGGCTGTTTATAACAAGCAGGTTGATGGCGGCGCGATATACGGCGGAGTGGTAAGCGATGCGCGGGAGAAGGTGGCGGACACAATAAAGGACGTAATGCAAAAGACCAAGGTTATCGCAAAGAGCGCGCCAATTCCAAATGATACCGTCAGCGTGCGAAAAGGCTTCCCAGAAGCTCTCACGAGCAAACTCGTGGACGGCTTGATGAAGGTCGCCAAGTCCGACGAGGGACGGGTGGCCATAATGACGCTTTACGGCATCGACGGCTTTGTAAAGGCGAAAGATGCTGATTACGACACAGTGCGCAAGGTGGCAAAGGCGGAGAACATCAAGATCGAGCAAATAAAGTGACGCTTAGAATAGAGCATCTTACAAAGGTATACCCGGACGGGACGGTGGCGCTAGCTGACGTGTCACTGGAGGTGCCGAAGGGGCAGTTTGTGGCAGTTATTGGCCTTTCCGGTGCGGGAAAGAGCACGTTTTTGAGGTGCATAAACCGGCTGGTTGAGCCGACATCCGGCCGGGTATGGCTGGGCGATGTCGAGGTTACTGGCGCAGACCCTGCCCAGCTGCGGCTTATTCGACGCCGGATTGGAATGATATTCCAGCAGTTCAATCTCGTCAAGCGATGTTCGGTGATGACAAACGTGCTGAGCGGACGACTTGGCTACGTTCCCACTCTGCCCAGCCTGCTATATCGCTTTAGACCCGAAGACCTCTCCGACGCCAGAGCGAACCTCGAACGCGTAGGTCTGCTCGAGAAAGCCCATCAAAGAGCCGACACACTCTCTGGCGGCCAGCAGCAGAGAGTTGGCATTGCCCGAGCGCTGATGCAGAAACCTGAGCTGATTTTGGCTGACGAGCCGGTCGCCTCACTTGATCCGGCCACTGCACACGTTGTGCTGGATGAACTTGAACGAATGAACAAGCAGGATGGCATGACTATCCTGTGTAACCTGCACTTTCTGTCACTGGCTCGCAGGTATGCTGACCGTGTCATAGGGCTCAAAGCTGGCAGGCTCGTGTTCGACGGGACGCCGGACGAAATAGACGACGCGAGATTCAAAGAAATCTACGGCGAGGAAGCAATTCGCGTGGAGGTAGCGTGAGCCGTAGCGGACTTCACAGCGCTTTTATAGCGGGGGTGCTTGCGATATTACCCGGCTTCGGTCACTTCTATTGCCGGGAATGGCAGCGCGGACTCGTTCTGTTATTGGGGGTGCCCGCCCAAGCTGCCATACTATACGGAGTCGGGCTGATGTGGCTGGTTATCCCTGTTGGGTTGGTCTGGGTCTGGAGCATTTGGGATGCCGTATGCCTCGCGCGAGGCGGTAAATGCTCAGCGGTGGTGGTTTGTTTGCTACTGCTCGGCGTAAACCTTGCCGCAGCCTGGCAGGTCACACAGGTGCACGTCCCCAAATTGGAACCGGAACAGCGCAACGTCATTCGACAGATCCTGCTGGGGCTGGCGAAGCCTGATGTCGCGGAAAGAAAGACTCAAGAGCAAACGGCTGTGGGGAAGTATTTGGTGCCGGGTGTGGGAGCGCCGTCGTCGCTTACCCCTGTAAAGCGCGCTCCAGGTGAGCCGACCTTGAAAGTATCGCCAACCAGGGCGCGCAAGGGCGAGAGGCTGACGGTTGTTGGCAGTGGTTTTGCGCCTAACGCGCCCGCGGAGATCATTCTGTTGGGCGCCGATGAGGTAGTGGTGGCCGAAACTAAGACTGATTCCCGCGGTAGGCTGAGCGCTTCGTTTGCGAATCCTCGGTATATTCCCGGAGTTTATTATGTGCAAGCCCGCATTTCGGCGACGGTTCGTGGGTGGCAGCTCAGTGACACGCTCAAAGATGCCGCTCCGCGCATGATCGAAACAGTGTACCTTGCTTTAATAGGCACTGCGCTGTCGGTCTTGGTTGCGCTGCCCATGTCTTTTCTGGGGGCCAGGAATCTGATGTCGGGGACTGCCGTCTTGCGCGGTGTATATATTCTGGTGAGAACGGTTTTCACAATTCTGCGGTCGGTTGAGGTTTTGATTTTTGCGGTCATTGCTGTTGCGGCGGTTGGAATTGGTCCTTTTGCGGGGGTGCTTGCGCTGGCCATTCACGGCATTGGAGCGGTGGGAAAGCTTTATTCTGAGGCGATCGAGTCGATAGAGCACGGCCCGATCGAGGCAATCCGCGCAACCGGCGCAAATGATATACAAGTTGTGGCGTATGCTGTGGTTCCCCAGGTGGTGCCACAGTTCATTGCTTTCACATTATATCGATGGGACATCAACGTTCGGATGGCCACAGTCATAGGTTTGGTAGGAGGCGGTGGCATAGGCTACCAGCTTATCCAATACATGAACCTGTTGCAATGGCGCCAGGCTGCGACGGCAATCTGGCTCATCGCCGGCGTAGTGATGATAATGGACTACGCAAGCGCAGTGATTCGAGAGAGGATCGGTTAATAAGTGTATTAAGTGCAGTCGGCTTCGTGTGATGGCGCCCCTCAGCGAACTGACCGAGCGATTTTCTCAAGCTCCTCTTGAGATATATCCCCCACCAGCGTGAGAAGCATTCCGTCTTTTGTCCAAGTAACCACGTTAGTTGTTCGGAAAAGGTGTGCGGGATGGTTGGAGCTGTTCCTGGCGGGGCGCTGGAAAAGTGAGATTGTGTTAACCCCATTTGAAAACCGCAAGTGAGAGCAGAGAAGGTTGTTCATGCGAGAGGTGCCCTCACCAACAAGTTTGTAGCCGACAGGAAGATACGATGGCTTCATAACCTTGAAGTTCGGCCGGGTATCGTGCTTTTCGGACCGGCTGACACTTGCGGGAACGTCGAATAAAGAAGGCCTTATATCCTTCGGATTCAATTCCAGTGAAACGAACTTATATGCTCGGAAATATTTGCCGTCGCTTGCTGTTGTAAAAGCCGCGACAACGAGGTAGGTTTCTTTGTCGATCAATAATTGGTGAACTGGCTCGAATTTTCGCCTCGGCTCGGCTGCGATCAAATATGCGTCGCGGCCTGCGGCTTGCTGAATATCTAACAAGCGCAAATTATAGTGTTTTCGAAGGTTGTCAAGCAATTCGTCATCGCAGTAGACAGGGCAGCGTCCTATAGCTTGCCATCGCTTTTGGTGCGGATCGTATCGGTAAGTGTTGCGGCTGTTGCGCACGAAGACAACTCCTGCGAGAGTGGAAGGAGCCAGGTATTCCGTGCGTGTCTTATCCGGCTTAAGATGCAGCACTTTCATTTTGGCAAAAACGAGTGCTCCAGTTCCGGTATTCACAGAGGCGTTCTTGATTCCTCGGTAGCTAATACGTCTTTCAGCCTGTGCGGCTCGTTCCAGAATATCGCTTACGCTTGCTCCAAATGCGCTGGAGCATACCAGGATCAACGCAAGCCATGCGTATCTTTGCAATCCGTTGTGCATGGTCGATCACTCGTCTTTCGCGCGCGAATTTGCTCGGTCGAGCTCTACTGCTATGAACGATACTTCGGGGTCAACGAACATGCGCTTCTGGAAACGCATGTGTTCGGTTAAGTAGTGGCGGTATTCTGAAGCGGATAGTTTGATTGGTTTTTCAGGCAATGGCTTCGGCTGGGGCAAAATAAGCATCACGGCAACAGCTGCTGCAACTGCCAATACTGGCGCCATAAATACGGGTCTTGCGAAAATGCCCCATATTGGTATTAGGTTTTCGGCTGTCCGAATGCCCTCTCTTACTTGTGGCCAGAGATCAATCGGGGCACGCGGAACAGCCAGTGAGCGCAGCGCGGTCACCATCCGCCGCATTTCATCTAGCTCGCCTGCGCATTCAGCGCAACCGCGAATATGCAGCTCAAACTCAGATAAGTGTTCTTCAGACAATCGGCCATCCAAGTAATCAGAAATTCTTTCTCGTGCCTTCCCACAGTTCATACAGCATCACCCATCGTTTTGCGAAGTATTCGTCTGAGTTCGGCTCTCGCCCTGGACACCCGAGACTTCACTGTGCCCAACGGAATCTTTAGAATGTCAGCCACTTCTTCCTGAGAAAGCCCTTCTACGTCGTGCAGGATGATCACTGTTCGCAGTTTGTCTGAAAGCATTGAGATTGCTTTTCTGAGTATTTGCGCCTGTTCCCTCTGCGCAGCTACTTCTTCTGGGTCGATTGCGCGGTCTTTGGATTCTGGTTCAAACCCGACTTCTGTATATTTTTCGTCATCCAGCGAATCCGCTGGTCTGCTCTTTCGCTTGCGTAGGAAGTCAATAGCGGTGTTGACAGCTATTCTATACAGCCAAGTGTAGAAGGCGGAGGCGGAATCAAATCGGCCTAGGTTGGAATAGGCTTTGAGGAATGTCTCCTGGGCAACATCCATAGCATCGTCCGGATTGGATACGTAGTTCAGAGCGACGCTGTAGATCCTGTCCTGGTATCGGTTCACGAGAGTAGAAAACTCGTCTGTGTCACCGGCAAGAACCTTCTTGACAACGGCTTGGTCGGTTTGTTCGGTCATCCAGTGCTTCCAAGCGAGCAAATGATGCGCTGGGATTTGTGCTTCTGCTACTTTCAACATTTCCACCGCTACTTATAATAAACCTTCTGACGGTAAAGCACGCGCACCGACGGCCGTTGTCGCAACACAAAGGTGCCAAAAAAAACGTCCTGCCAAGGAAACGTTCCGTAGATTTGGACGCAGCCCGCCAAACATCGTTCCGTAGGCAATTAGCGCAAGCCATCAATAAAGTCGATACCTGCGTTTCAAGCTCGAACCCAGCCATGTAAATTCTAGAAATTTTCTTGTTACTTTTTCGGCTGGGCGTTGTCTATCAAAATGGAAGACGAACGGCGTGCGCGTTCGACATTATCGAGGTGGACAGATGGAATGCCTAGATGTAATTGAACTGCTGAGCGCATTTGTGGATGAGGCGCTGGATCAGAGGACGGCCGACGCTGTAAGGAGTCACATATCGCAATGCACCAGCTGCGCGAAGGAACTGCAGATGATGCGCAGCGTTGTGCAAGCCGCGCGCGAAATCGAGTTTGTTGATCCACCTCGTGAACTTTCCCAGAGAATAATGTCCGCCGTTCAGATAGAGCGAATCGAGGCTGAGCACATCGAAAAGATGGCGCAGTTGGTATCTGCCTATGTTGACGGAGAGCTGGCGGTCGAAGAGGCGGCGGCGCTCGAAGCTCACGCGGCAAACTGCGCTAGGTGTGCGCAGGAGATAAGCGCGCTTCGAAGCTTGGCGGAAACTGTCGGTGCGTTAGGCTTCGAAGAACCGCCTCAGGGTTTAAAGGAAAGGATCGCTGCGGCCACTTCGAGACGCGCCGAAAGCATCTGGCAGACTGCCGCTCACGCGATTGCAAGAGGGCTAGTCTCGAGGCCAGCCAAGGTCTGCTACGCCGCTGCACTTTCGGGGCTGGTGGCGTTTGCGCTTGTGCGATTGCCTTATCAATCTACTACCAGCGTGAGCTCGCGCATCTCCCACGGATCTAATCAGGTGTCGACACGACAAGAAGCGAGTGGTGTTGTATCTAGCGAAAAGCGAATGCAGTATGCGGCGCCTCAGGTTGCGTCAGCCAAAAACGACTTGCCAGGGCACACGACTGCTGTTCGCGGTACACACGCCACAGTTAGAATCGCGAAGAGGTATTCCGACGCGCATCAGGTGGCGTCGGTAGCCAAGTCGAAGACGCTGGTGAGATTTTCCGATTCTAATAAGCCCAAAGCCACTTCCGAAAGCGCTTCTACTGAAAATGATGCACTTGCTGGCTCTGCGGATACCGCAGCGGCAACTGTTGAGACTGAGCCTGCGGAAGCTAAAGTTGCTGCTGCGGAACAGTCTGCTCCGCCTGCGGGCGACGCAGATAACAAGTCTGACGAGGTGCGAGTTGCATCTGTGCCGCTTGTTGATCCTCAGAAGATTGAGGAGATGATACGCGAGATAAAGTCTGAGGCTGGCGTGCGCCGAGGAAGCGATCGGGCAGTCTCGATTTCGATACTAAGATCGAGGTTCTAAACGGTCGGATTCTTATGAGGAGTTTGCTCCTAACAATTCTAGTCGGGATTATGTGTGGGCTGTGCGCTGTCGCAGATGCGCAGTCGGCACTGGGCGTCGCAGACTCCGTCTCTATGATTGCACAGACCCAGTCTGCCGCGAAAGACCCTGGTAAACCCGCAAGCGATCTTCTTCGCGGCAACGGTAGCCGCGCGGGCTACATTCTGGCACACGGCAACGTGGTGCCCGGAAGCGAGTGGGTGTATGTGGGAGTTAAAAGGGCTATTAGGAACGTGGATTACACCATAGACTACGCTTCCGGAAGCCTTTTCTTTGCGGAGCCCGTGAGGCAAATTGAGTCGGTGAGGGTAGATTACCGGTATGTCGAGTCTGGCAAGGGCGACAGAAGCGTCGGAAGGCTAGGCGGTCTGCCGCTCAGTTTCGGTCCTGGCTTACAGACCAATTTCGTTTACTCATATCGCACTGCAGACCCCGGCACGCCCGGTGCGCCCGACATCCTGACGTATGGCCTGAACTCGACCCTGCACATCGGCGCTTCCTCAACGATTTCGGGGCTGTTGTATGTCTCGGCTCCACAAGTGGCAGAGCGCAAATCGCTGCGCGGCTCGCAGCCCGCAGGGCAGCCTCAGCAGCAAGGAAACGGGAAAGTTGAGAAGGATCACATCATCGTCCAGGATGCTGATTTCAGCTTGGGTAAGGCTGTTAGGCTGAAGCTGGGGTTCCAGGATGTCGGGGAGGGCTTCGCAGGCTTTAAAGCGCTTCACGAAGCCAATGCGGTGAAAGACGACCTGCTCTCAATTCTGCAGAAAGAAAAAGGAATCCAGCGCTCAAGTGTGGCTCTGCAGATTCCCTTTGCCGCAAGTTCGGGCTTGTCCTTTTCGATGGGCAGAATCTCAGACAAATCCGACAGCATCTCGAGCCTTGTCTGGGGTTTGGACACCGGATCGTTCAAGCTTAGCATGCTCACGCGGGATGTTGGGGCTCAGTTTTCGCGGTTTAAGGACCTGCGCGAGTCTGATTGGGGACAGTTGGCGGCAGAGGTGGGCCTCAAACGCACTCAGTATGATATGAGCTTTGTAAGCGGTTCATCAAATGGTGCGAACGAGAAGCTTTGGAGCAGCCTCAAGTTCGTGCGACTGGAGGGCGAAACGGCCAGCCTGACATATCAATCGGCGGATATAGACCTGGGCAGCTTGAAAGTGCATGCGGACTCTCGAGAATCCGACCCGGGTTTCAACAGAATGGCAGCGTTGTCGGATGAGGAGCGCGCCAGGATGGCACTAATAGCTCGGCGCCAATTTGATCCGAATGCGCAACTTTCGCAGGTGTCGGCTGAGGACAAGGCTCAGGTGGCGAAGGAAGTGGGTCTGGACCGACACAATTTAGGTTTCGAATGGGCAGGTGCCCCTGGGAAGGCTTGGCTGAGGCTATCGAGCGTGAATTCTGAGGCCGGGGGGCTGGTGCGAAAGGATGTAAGTTTCGAGGGCAAGGGCTACAGCCTTTACTTTGCTGCCCATAGCATCGATGATGGGTTCGACCGCTTCGGTCAGATGCAGGCGGTGGAGAGGCTGCGATACGGGAAGGAATCCGGAATGAGGCGCCACGAAGCCGGTGGAAAGTTTAAGCTTTCCTTTGGCGATCTAGCTATTTCGCACGCGGACGTCAGCGATCACCAGGGCGCAAGTGTGGTTAGGGACTCCCTGCAGTTTGCCAATTCCAGGCTGTCCCTTCGTGCCAATTTCCAGAGTATAGATCCGGAGTTTGCCAGGATTGCGGATTTGTCGGATGCAGACAGAGCTGCTCTGGCAAAAGAAAAAGGCTTCACTCGTTATGACTATGCCCTAAAGTTCCAAGCAAGCAAGGCGCTGCTTTTCGATACGTATTTGTATGATTCGACCAACCAAACTGCAGGGCAAACGCGCTCGCAAAGGAGATACGCCGTCACGTATACGCCGCAAGTGGGACCTAAGGTCACAGCTTTCTCAGACGATTACTCTTACGTATCCGAAAGCGGCGTTATCGCCGGATATTCGCACCGCAGGATAACTTTCGACAATAAGTTGTCGCTGCTAAACGGGCTACTATTCCAGAGCTTGTACGACACAAATGAGCAGGTAACAGACGACAACAGATTCGTTCGAACCGAAATCACACAAACGCACTTCGAATCAGACCAAAATACCCGCATATCCTACACCTTCGACACGCTCCGGAAGGACTTCGGCGATAACGGGCGTTTCGAGGATAGTTGGGGAATGGGGCTTAAGACCAGCCTATCATCTAACGTCAAGCTGACAGGCGGATACATTAAAACCGCCCGCGAGGCTGATAACTCCGAGTCGAACACTAAGCTTGGAATCGACTGGGCCATACGTCCCGATCTGTCGCTGAGCTTCAACATGGCAAACAGGGACGGCGGTCCGCAGGGCAGCCAGCAGTATCATCAGTTTGCGCTCAAGGGTTTGCTTGCGAAGCGGTTCCTCGGTTTTGAGAATGTCAAAGTAGATTCAGGAATCAACGAGACCCAGCTAAAAGGCAACCAGATTGCCTGCGACAACGGGCTCAAGCTCGATGCAGGGTTCCTGGGAGGCACGGTTGTATTCGACAACAGCGACAAGCTTAATCCCAAAAACGGCATTTACTACACTTCGCGGATACTTCAATACCAATCGGATCCAAGCCCGGCCAAGAAGTATCACCTTAGCTTTTTCAGGCAGAACCTGATCACCCCTGCAGGGACGCCAGCGCGAAAGCGCAACCTAGCTCTGGATATGAAACTTGCCGAGGGCGCCTTGCTCACTCTCACTTCATATGTAGGCAAGGACGTTCAGAACGGCGCCGTGTTGCCGCTTGCTGGCACAGTGCTAAAGTTCACACGCTCCCTGACGCCGAAAATGAACTTCGTTATGGACTTTGCTTCCGATTCGAACGAGCTCACAAATAGGCGCGCCCGCACATTCGGATTCGGAGTAACGGGCACACTCAACAACTCCGCTCAGATTGAGCTTTACACTGGTTGGTGTCGGCTTTTTGAGGCCGGGTCGCTCGACCGAGATAGGGTCTTCCGCATCAAATACGATCACAAGATAAAGGCGGATCATTTCATAACGCTGACGGCGCAGAAGAAGTCCGTCGTCGAGAAGAGCTCTATAAACCCGTTTGAAGGAAATACCACCGCGCAACTAGACTTCAGAACGGTTTTCAACTAGAAGCTGACGCCAGCCGGCGGCTTCTGACAAGATGTGCAGCGGGCAGAGGGCGCTGTTGCACGTGGGCTAGTTTGCAGTGCGATAGCGCCACCCTTCTTCGAGCATTGCGAGGTAGTTTTCGACTTTGACGTAGTTTGCGACTGAGTTGCCGCTGCCCAGTGCGTAACCACCGCCCGGGGCGCATTCTTCTATAATGCTTCGCACGTATTTGCGGAGCTCATCGGTATCCATGCGTGCGAGCTTATCCACGTCAACGCCTCCGACAACGGCTATTCGATGCCCATAGAGGCGCTTGAATTCGGTAACCGGCATTATAACGTCTTCAAAAGAGTGCTTCGCATCAATCCCGACGTAGTCTATCAGGTCGTCCATCACTTCAGATAGGTTGCCGCAGGAGTGTAGTATGAAGAACTTACCGTGTTTGTGAGCCAGGTCGGCAATCTGCTTGAGGTATGGGAAGTGGTATTTGCGCAGGTGCTCAGGCGAGACCATGGTGGCTGTTTTAAACCCCATATCTTCGCCGAAGAAGATACCTCCTACCGCGGGGTGGTCGATAACCTTTTCGTAAGCTCGGATTATCCGCGAGCCGACGGCCTCAAACATGTCCTCGACTAGTTGCGGATCCTCATATAGAGCTTCTGCGAAGGCCGTATATCCCATCAGCCACATAACGTTTTCGAGGAACCCGCTCGACTGCACGAGTATAGCCATTCCCTCCGGCAGTAGACTAGCCGTTGTGTCGACTAATTGTTCTGCGGGCGTGGCATCCGGATCTGGCCATGGGTGGCGTTCAAAGTCTTCTCTCGATCGGATAGGACAAACATCTTCGGAGACCCACGCTCGTTCTCGCTTAGCTAGAAGAGCGGTGTTTGGCGCGGCTTTGCGCGGCGCACCGAAAGCCGGACCTATCCCCACAGGCACGGAGTCGTAGCCCAAACGGTAGTAGAACTCGACCTTGTCTTCTTCGGTAAGCCAGGGTCTTCCCAGGCAAGCTTCCACTATCTCGACATCGGCAAATAGTTCAAGGAACGGCAGCCTGTCGGCTCGGCCGGTGCGCAGTATTGCGTCTCTAAGGCGCGAAAAATCCGGCTGGGGCTTTTCGTTTTCCAGACCGGGTATCAAAAGGGTATGACTTTTCATCTTCTCAATACGACCTTGCTAAAATGGTAGCACGTTTCCATGCGAGGGTGTCAACTCAGAATGCCAAGAACCACTGCCTGGCAGGAGCGAGCTCGGGGATTAAGCATCTGCTTCTGCGGAGGTTTCTTCCTGTTCCTCCTCCGCAAATCCTGCTTTTTTGAGCGCCATGCTCAGGGCTGTTTCTTCCGGCTGAGTACTTACCCCCAACTCTGCTATCAGCTTCTGCGCTTCCTGGCGCGTTTCCTCGGTGGCTTCGTCGAACAGCAAAATCGCAACCGCATCCACTACGAATTCCACATTGGGCACCGCAAGCTTGATGCCGTTTAGGTAGGTGAAGTTCATAAGGTGCAGAGCTTCGTCCAAAGTTACCGCCGGTTTGACATGGCATTTGGTGTTGAAAAAGTGCGGGCAGCCGTCGTCAGAAACGAAGCACCTGGCGATTGAAAGTGTGCGCACCAGCAGCTCTATGGCCTTATCGTTTACCCAACTCATATTTGCCGCAGCGTACAGACTGAGCTCAGCGACAAGATCGTCGTAGGTCTTGGGGGAATCGGCTAGGTACTCCCATGCGTGCGCTACAAGTCTTTTTCTATCCGCCCAAGGCAGAAGCTCGAGTTTCTTGTAGGTTCTGAGGATGTCCTTGTATGAATCGACGGCCGCTTCCACGGTTGAATAGTCGTAGTCCACAAGATCTTCCAGCACCAGTTCAGGGTCCACCTGGAAGGTGGCGTCGAACACCAAGCCCTCCACGCCGCCTCTGTGGAAGATTTTCGCATAGCCCGCTGCCTCAGCGGAAGCTGCGAAGTCGTGGAACGTGGCGAAGCCGTATCTGCCAGGATAGAAAGTGGAATCCAGTTGGCGCATGCGCACCTGCACCAAGGAATCGGATGCGGGAAGCCCGTCTCGCCCGCAGGAAGCTATAGCCTTCGCCAGCAACGTGAAGGCTTTTCTCAGCTTTCGGCTGATTTTCGTTTCGCCAGAGACTTTCAGTGCATCAGCTGCGAGGATGGCTTGTCCAGTAGGTGCAGCGACCACTATTCCATCGTTGGCATACGCCCTTTCCAAGATCTCATCTGCGAATATGAACACGTCGCACGCGTCGGCAAGAAGCTTACTGGTGCTAGTTTCGCAGTGACCAACGCCCATCACCAGCTTGCCGTAGCGTTTGAGCTTCTGAACGAGCGGCACGAAGTCTCTGTCGCCGGAGACGATGACGAACACACTCGGTGACGCGGGCTGCATAGCCATCTCCAGTGCGTCGAGCGCAAGCTGTATATCGGCGGTGTTTTTGCCTTCGGCAGAGGTCGAAAGCTCTACCATCTCAATTACATTGGTTCTAAACTCTTGCACGAAGCCGATAAGTGGCTGCCGCGACCAGTCGCCGTACGCCCTGATTGAGGCTATCCGACCCTCTTCGCGAATGCGGTCGATGATCGGCTTCATCCGCAGTCGGATTCCCGTTTTCCACAATTCAGTAAGCAAGTTCTCCGCATCGATGAAGACAGCTATGCTGGGTGTGCGTTCGTCTAGTAACATTTCTTTCCCCCTCCGGTGACTGTGGCGTTGCGGTGCTTGCTGGTAATGAGTTCCTCTATCAGATAATACCACTCGTTGGTAACCAGTGCACAGCGAAAATTGATAATTTATTTGAGTAGGTTTTGTGTGGGTGGCGCTGGTTTGTGGCTATCGGCGCATCGTCGGACGAAGCTTGTATCTACGGCAAATTGGCTGATGCGGTGGTAACGGCTGGCAGAGTGCGTTTTCCGGACGATGATGCTGCGGTGCCTACTCCCAGGTTCACCGTTAGGAACAACAGCATGTACGTGCCCACGTATGTAACTATGGCGGTTCGCAGCATGAGCCTTACGAACCTGGGGCGATACTGCTTGGACCACTCGGCTATGAAAACCGGCAGTATCATCAAGGTCAATTTCATCATAACGAACGTGCCAACGCCGTATCTGAGATAAAACGCCATAAGCGGGTTGCCTTCGCGAGCGCCGTGGGACTGCAGAAGGAACAATGTGGACAGAAGATCGGCAGCACAGATGGCGATCAGTACCATGCTTTCGCGAGTAAGTGTCATAGCTTGTTTGTCCTCCGCAGCGCTCTACTATATTTGTTGTTCCCTTTTGCCTGGGAATTTTTACATGCTTAGCGGTAGGGGAATCGCCAGAAAGTGACGGATAGCTCGAACGCCCACTATGTTTAGACGCATGATGGGCTTCGGTAATTACAATGAATTGAGAAAAGCTTCTTCGGGGGTGGCTGGACTATGTATGCCTTGCGACTCCTTGAAGCTAGACTTTTCTCACTTTTGAGGCAGATATTCGACAGGCGAGCTCCGATGCGCTTTTGGCTTGCGGTTGGGGCGGTGTGTGGGATACTTCTTATTCTGGTAGGGCTCGCGACGCGTCCTGAAAAGATCGACGCAAACAACATCATAAGTCCCTGGGACCGCTCGATTGCCCCGCCGGCTTACTTGAAAAGGGAACAGATAAGGGTGGTCAGGGAGAACGCCCGCCAGATCAGCCCGCAAGAGCGATCCTCTTCACGATCCCTCTGAGCTTTGTGCGGAAGTTGGGTTGTCGCTTTAGTCGTTCGGCTTCTTTTGACACGGGGGCTTTCTCGATGTGTAACTCGTACAATGGTGCTTTGTGTCAGGTTGGCATCAGGTGACTTGGATTAAATAACATCAATAATAACCGGCATTTGGGTTTTGTCAAAGTCGGCAAATGCGCGCCAAATGACATGCAGGATGTGGGAGGGCGGGTTTAGCGTGCGCCCTCCCAGGATCAGCTAACGGGCGGCACCAATAGCACCGGCGAGTGGGAGAGGCGCACCACATTGTGTGCTACGCTGCCGGCGAAGATGTCGGCGATGAACCCTCTCCCATGAACGCCCATCACAACAAGCGAGGGACAGGTCTTTCGTACATACTCAACTATCTCCTTTGCTGGAGCGCCATATGGAATCTGCAGATCGATTTCTTCGACTCCAACTTCTCTAAGGCGGGAGGCCATGCGCTCAAGTCGTGCCCTGTCTATTTCATTGAACTCCTGCAGCTTGTGCTCCAAATGAGGGCGAATGCGCGAGATATCCTGGACGTGCATTAGCGTTACCTTCTTGCAGCCAATTTTGGCAAACTCCTCTACATACCGGAATGCGCGTTCAGCATTGTCTGAAAAGTCTGTCGCATGCAGCACGTGCGAGAGGATGTCGGTGGAGCTCACTCGACAACACCGCTGCTCCCCCTCCTCGAGGATATCGAGCCTTACGACCAGGACAGGGACTTCTGCCCGGTGCACCACATCTGTGGCAACACCGCCCAACGCTATTTCGCGCGCAAGAGTGTGTCCGTGCGAGCCAATCACTATTGCCTCACAGCCGGTTTCAACCGCCAAACGCGTAATCTGGACGCCGGGGATACCAACTGGGGTTTCTACCGACACCTCGAATCCATGTTTTTCGAGCGCCGTCTTCTGGGCGTCTAGTTTGGGCTTTGCTTCTTCCAGCAAAGCCTCGCTTAGCCCAACCAGGTGCTTTACGTATATCACGTAAGTCAGCACTATTTTGCGACAGCCGATCGGACGAAGCGTCTTCACGTAATCCACTACGGCGTCGGAAGCAGGCGAAAGGTCGGTGGCCAGTAATACCGAGCTGAACATTCTTGCTCCTCCTTTTTTCAGCGATTTCCCTGGGACTGGCGCAGTTGCTCAATCTGCATCAGCAGGTTTTCCCTGGATGGAAACATTATCGCCGATGCCGGACACTCTCCCGCGCACTTATCGCACCCGGGCACACAGTTAAGAGGGTTTGCTACCGTCATTACCCCATCAACGAGCTCGAAAACGTCGTTAGGGCAGAACTCTGCGCAAGCCCCACAGCCCGTGCAAGCTTCGGGGTCGATAGTCGGATACCAAGCTATCTTCTCCCTGTCTATTCCCATGTATTTTCTGACTTTCACGTGCTAATACCTCCTAGCGGTTCTAGGCATTTTCGATATCTTCGAAGACCGATTACTGGTGTTCATATAGTCCATTCCCACCGGCGTTCCGGTAAGGTAAAGAGCAAGCGACAAGCCTATCAATGACAGCGCAATACGCATGATGATCAGGAACGGTTAGATGTAGGACTCGAACTGCATAGCCGGCACGACGTAGCCAAGTAACAGCGCCATTATAAGGATCAGTCCCATACTTGGCATTCGGTTGCTCTGAGGCATTTGCGGAGCCAAGGCAGAAAAGAAGAACTGCCGATAGGGCCAACACAGCCAAACGAGTCATTATTGCCATCAGTCCTCTCACCCCATCGTTGCGTTTTTCATATTAGCGCAGGTCTGCGAGCGCCCCATTACATAGCCAATAGCGATGAACACCGGCAGCGTAAGCATAAGTCTGACGAGCGAGAATTTCCAACCCAAAAATGTTATCTCAAAGCTGAGCATCGGAAGCTTCATTACCGAGAATGCGCCGAGATATATGAACACATACCTGGCTGCACAGCCCTTTTTCCAAAGTGCGGCCGCCACTGGAAATGCGCCGTACAGCGGCCCGATCTGAAGCATCGCTAGCAGGATCATCCAAACCACGGCAATCGGACCCGCTTTCTCCCCAACGTGCCGCTCGACAACATCCTGCGGTACCCACACATCGAATATGCCTATGAGTACGAACATCATAGGCATGACGGAGAGCATTTCCTTTAGGAAACCCAGATACCCGCTTGCTGCTCTACGTGCGAAGTCGTTGTGGGCAAGCCAGACACTCCACGCGCAGAAAAGCAAGAAAATACCCGTCAACCCAAGGTTGATCGCGTTCCTGCGGTTGGTCTTCACAGCAGCCTCCCCATCGCAAGCGCAATTGCCGCGGCTCCGATAAACGACAAGCCGTTGCGAATAAGCGCCGTTCGCCAACCGAAGTATCTGGCTTCCATCGGTAACGTGACCACTCCTACCATCAGAAGCGTCGTGACGAAGCCCGCTACAAGCGATACCGATGCGCCGTTTCTCAGCAGAACCCCTGCCAGAGGGAAAGCAATGAACCCTGGGATGAGAGCAATCGAACCGACAACCAACGCTGTTGCGAAATGCGCGGGAGTGTCGACGGATAGCCATTGTCTGAGCTGCGCTGGCGTCAGAACTGCTAAGGCGATGCTGATCAGGATTAGCACGACTGACATTTCCGGGACGATCTTCCAAAACATCATCAGTCCCCGACGCACGGAGCGGACCGTCTTGCGTCGATCAAGGGCAAAGCAAACCACCAGGATACACAGGCCTATCACATTGAAGGCCAGCACCCCTAGCTCTCCTTTTTAGTTTCAGCAGACTCGGTCTCCGCTGCACAGTCGACATCGATGTTCCGAGTTGCGTTGTCGTCTTCCGAACAAGCGCTTGGACACGTCGCCTTCTTGAGAGTGGCAAACGCTCGTTTCTGTCGGGAGTTCGGGATAGCTTTTTCGCTCAGAAACTGCAAGTGCTCAACCACAGCCGGCAGAACAGATGCCGGGAACCCAAGAACGCCTTCATCTGGTCCGAGGTCTGTCGCGTCCCTGCATCCGTAGCAGCCATAGCTTAAGTTCAGCCGCTGCTCGACGTAAGGTATGATTGTGGCGTCAACGCAGGTCGCCTGAAGTATCGCGGTGGAAGACCTGACTCGTTCTCCTCCTCGGGCGTGCAGGTAGGCAAGGGCAATCCACATCAGCTTCTCGGCCTCAGCTTCAACAACTATAATGTCCGGCACGTATTCGGCTTGATTCAGCGGGAAAAGGTGTAATCCACAGATCTTACCTGGCGACAGGGTAGTCATTCCCTCAAACATCTTTGCCCCGACAGCTTCGTCGGAGACTATGCCGAAACCCACGAGCCCCTTACCGCTTTTCAGTTGCTCCGGGAGAGACCGAAATCCGAACGCCGCCGCAGCCGCAGGACAAGAAATCCCCTCGCCGTCCAACAGCACGTTTCGGCCTCTGCTAGCCTTCATCAGAGCCTGGCAATACCTGTGATTGTCGAGCTTTTCTACGTCTTCGGGCAGGGGATCATTCTCCGAAATAAACCTCACCCCCACCGGTAAGCGCGAAAGTTCGAGCGCTGCAACCATCGATTCCCACATCTGTTTGACCTGTGCCACTTCCATCATAGAACCCGCCTCCAAATTTGCACTCGCCGTTTTATTAACAGCTGGTTACCTCGCTGTATAGATCAGGTAGACTCCTCCCAATATTACCAGCACTCCGCACACTTTCTTGACAATATTAGCGCCGCGAGAGCTTTCATTCCAGCGCAGGTACCTCTCTACCGCTTCGGTCGAGGTGCCAGCAGCCACAATCACCGAACAGTGTCCAACACCGTACATAAGCAAAAGCACAATGCCGTAGACTAGATTTGTGGCGGCGGCCTTAAAGCTGATTGCAAGCATTGGGGCCATATACGCAAACGTACAAGGCCCAAGCGCTATTCCGAATATCAACCCCAATATGAATGCGGCGAGCAATCCGCGACGCTTCATCTCTACCCCTCCGGGGCCAGAAAAGGGCATCGGGATTATGTCCAGCAGGTGCAGGCCAACTACAAAGAATATCACCGCGACCGCGTAGTTGCCGTATCGTCCGACGTCTCCCATTATCCTGCCCATACTTGCCGTCACAGCGCCAATCAGCGCGATGGTTAAAAGTATCCCGAATGCAAACAGTGCGGAGATCCAGAAAGCTCTGCGTGTAGTCACTATGCCTTGCTCGCTGATGAAACCGACGATCAGTGGTATGCTTGCCAGATGGCAGGGGCTAAGGAGAATACTCAGAACACCCCAGACGAATGACGCGGAAAGCGCTATTAATGCCGAACCCTCTACTGCCTTGGTTAGGCTTATCCAGAGTTGCTCCAAATCACTTAACCCCCATTTCCGCCAGTTTGGCTGTTATCTGGTCCTTTGGAAAGAATCCCACGTGCCGGAAGACTTCCTTGCCGTCCTTATCAAAGAAGATCTGAACAGGTATCGACTGCACCCCGTACCGCGCCGCAAGAATCTGCTCCTTGCGCACGTGGACGAAGATCACATTCAGCTTACCTTCGTATTCCTTTTTCAGCGATTCCAGGATTGGCGTCATCATGTCGCAAGGACGGCAGCCGTCAGCACCAAAGTCTACAAGCGATGGCATACCAGACTTGCGCGCCTTGTCTACCGGATTGTCGATTGAGGCCGCATACTGCTTAGCTGCCCAGTCCTTGTCTATCTCAACCTCGTAGCGGTCGCTGAGACTACTTATACGAGCTCGGATTACCTCGTCTCGCTTCTGTTCCAGCAGGTAATCCTTTAGCTGCTCCTTTACCTGATCAAATGAAACTCCGCCCAATATGTCCTGGTTGCCTTCGAAGAAGGTCTTTAGCTCAGCATCCGTCACCGTCACATCTTTTGTCAGGCTCTCGACATATGCCCGTATCAGCGCGTTATCATCTGCGGGCGCGTCTTTTTCGTTCTTCGCCCAGGACTGCGCCTCCCAAGTTATCACAGACCTTGTGAAGATGTTTTCTAGCACGAAGAGCAGGTTTTTCTTAAGCTGCGGCCAAAGGTCTTCGGGATATTTGCGAATTTCTGAGTCCAGGTCTTTCTGGGCAAACTTCAGATCGCCGGATCGCAAGACAATTCCCTTTGGCAGCGTCACAAGCTTGGCGGAGGCCAAGGGGCTGGAAGACAGATCGGGATACGCCTCCTTGAGAGTTTGCTGCATGCTGCCACTTGGCTGAGCCCAGCCGCCTGCCGCAAGCACAAGCGCAAGAGCCAATAATAAACCCATTCTCATTGACCTACTCACTGCCACCTCCTCCACCAACGGTAACACCCATTTCCCTTAACTTATCAACCACATCCTTTATGGACATTGATCGGTTGCTGCGGAAGACTTCCCTGCCTTTGGCATCGTAGAAGATCTCTACGGGAATCCCGCGCACACCGTAGATGCTGGAAAGAACTTCCTCTTCGCTGACGTTAACGAAAACCACATTTAGCGAGTCCGCGTAACTGTGACGCACCAGCTCGACCACAGGAAGCATTCTGTCGCAGCAGCCGATAACGCTGAACACCACTAGGGTTGGCTTGCCGGAAAGCCTGGCTTTCTCAACTGGGTTCTTAGACCACTTGTCGCCTTGAGTTTTCATCCACGAGGATGAGACTCTGATCGCATGGCGCTTTCCCACATCGTGCTTGAACCGGTCTTGAGCTTCGCTGGCCTTCTCATCGCGGACGACGCTTATGACGGCATCCTTGATCTGCTCGAATGAGATTTCGCCAAACATGGCGGCGTGTTCTTCGTAGAATTCGCGCGCCTCTTCCTCGGTGACGCTAGGCTCCGGCACTTGAAAAGACAGGTAGGCGCTGACTGCGGCATCGCCAGTATCTGATTTGCCGTTCTTTTTGGCCCACTCCTTCGCTTCTTTAGCTATCAGCCTCTTGATGAGGGTCTGTTCCAGCACATGCACCGGATACTTTCGAACCTGTTCCCGCTTGTGTTCGGGCGACTTTGCTATCTCGTCCTCGATATCTTTGGCTGTGATCTTGATATCTTCGCATTCGGCAATCACGCCGTCTTTGAGGTCCGAAAGAATTGCGTTCCTGAGGGCACCCGCGCATATTGAGGGATATACAGAGGCAACAGTTCTACGCGTTTCGTTGGCCGTTGCTGGAGCAACCGATACCAGCGCCAAAACTACCACCGCGCAAAAGATTTTCATGCCAGCACCTTTTAGATTAGTCCTGTCATTGCAGCTTGCGCCATCGGCAAAAGAACAGTTCATCGCAGACCGCACGCGCATCCCGGGGGCTGTGGCGAGCTGCTGCCTGCGAAGTGGTTTACAACAATCAGCCCTCCGATCAGCAGGGCAATGATCAGCAGCCATTGTAACGTGGATTTCATATCAGACTCCTAAAAGCTTGACGCCGAAACACAAGGTTTCTGCTTGGTTTTCCAGTTAGTATACCCTCGTCCGGCGCGTTCAATCAGAAATCGTTGGCGGTTTGGTAGAATCGCCAAAAATAGCGCTGCAAAAAGAAAAGCCTATCCAGGCTCATGAACTGAAGACGCAAACCGCGCCTTGCGGGTTCCATATTTCCTATTGCATTCTAGCCTGATTGCTGGGCATGGTCAAGTCGGCCCGTGATGGGGGTTCGGTGGCGCGAGTGGCAAATGCGGGCTTTCGGCGGGTGATACCCTGCCTCGTGGAATAGGAGCCCGTATATTATGTGCTAAACTTGCTCCACCACATCCGGGGCAGTTGACTTGGCGGGTAGTCGGTGGTATCTTACCAACAGATGCCCCGGACGTCGGCCGTGGCACCTTGCTCCTAGAGAGGAGGTGCATCTGCACTATGGCGAAGCAAGCGAGATCCAAGGAAGGCAACAGCAATCCGCCGACCGTCCCCGACGACAAGCTCACTCCCCCACAGGTGTCCCAACCTCGACCGTGTTCGGTTGGAGAAGATATCCCACCTAAAGGTGTCGACTCCGCCGCCTCGGAACCTGCGATTCCTACCAACACGGATGTGAGTGCTGCTTTTCCTAAAGGCGTCGACTCCGCCGCGCCTGAACCCGATATCTCCAGATTGCAGGACTCAGAGGAGATTAGCCTGCTCAGGGCTATCTGGAGCCTTTCGCCGGATCTGCTGGCGGTAAAAACCGTCCGCGGAGCCTATCAGATGGTAAACCCCGCCTTTTGCGAGTGGTTTGGAGTTGAAGGGGGGGACGTCCTCGGCAGAACCGATGCCGAGATCTTTCCGGGAAAAGACGGAGAAGTATTTCTGAGGTCCGACCTTGAGACCATTCGCCAGGGAGAGCCGACATCCTGCGAAGAGGTTCGCCGCACTGTTAAGGGACTTCGCCACTACCACGTGTTCAGGGTGCCATATTGTTCCCCTGAAGGGGTGCCTCTGGGGCTTTTTTTCTGCCTGAGAGACATCACGGAACTCAAACAGACAATCGAGAGGGCTGAGCGGGCATTCGAGGCCGTCAAGAAGCACGAGCAGGCACTGCAGCAGCTTATTGACTACATGCCCGCCGGTATCCTGCTCCTGGATTCGGATTTCAGACTTCTGGCGTGGAACAAAATCTACCTCACATACTTCCAGCCTTCCCTAAACTGGCGTGTTGGGGCGCGGATACAGGACGTGATACCGCTCGCGGAAGAATCGGGCATGATGGAAAAGCTTCGACGGGCGATGCGAGATGGCCGTCCGGTGCGTGTGAGCGAGTTCAGGTATGAAGGGCTCAAAAAGGGGACAACCTACTGGCGCGGCGTTGCTGTGCCTATGGAGCTTACCCTGGAAAGCGGCTCCACTGCAGCTCTTGCCGTTATGGTGGTTGATGTCACCCGAGAAGTTGCGGCTCGCGAAAAATACGCGCAGGTGGCAGGGTTGGCAAGCCAGCGTGAACAGGAGATTATGACCCTCTACGAGCAGGAGCACGCGGTTGCCGTCCAGCTGCAGAAGAGCTTCCTTATGCACGACGTGCCTGATGTGCGCGGTTTCGAGATCGCAAGGCGCTACCAGGCGGCATCTGAGGGCGCTTTGATAGGCGGCGATTTCTACGATATGTTCCGCATTTCGGCTCGCAAGATAGGCGTCGTGATAGGGGACGTTTCCGGCAGAGGTCTCAACTCTGCAATCTACACAGCCATGACAAAACACATGCTCCGGGCTTATGCCTTGGAGAATAGCTCGCCACACCTTGTTCTCTCGCGACTGAATGAGGCCCTTACCATGTGCACCCCGGAGGAAGTGTTTGTTACCTTAATATATGGTGTGCTGGATATCGAAGACGCCACATTCACCTACTGCAACGGCGGGCATGAGCTGCCTATATACTACTCGCAGTGCGAGTGCCGAGCCTTTCCCTTGGACCTGATGGGTCGCGCACTGGCGCTTACGCCGGGATGCGAATATGATTGTCAGACAATATCGCTTGATCTTGGCGATATACTGGTTCTCTATACCGACGGCATAACGGACGCAGGCAAAGGCGCCAATAGGCTCGGTTGTGAATCGCTGGTCGACATCGTGGACAGTTTTTGTGCGAGAAGCGCAGATGAAATCGCGGATGCGATAATGCAGGCAGCTACGCACTACTCCCGCGGCCGGCTCACGGACGATTCGGCACTTCTGGTAATACGGCGCATTCCGCGGCGGAGGATGCGTTCAGGGTAAATCCATCTCGTATTTGGATCGGATTTGGCGGTAGAAATCGTTGCCGAAGCAATCGTTTATTACAATCAGCGGGAAGTCGGCTACCTCGAGTTTGTGAATCGCCTCGCAGCCAAGGTCTTCGAATGCGACTATCTGGCACGATAGAACTCGCTTGGCAAGCAATGCGCCGGCTCCGCCCGTGGCTGCGAAGTAGACCGCGCGGTATTTGGCGATTGCATCTACTACCTCCGGGCTTCTTTCGCCCTTGCCGATCATACCTTTGATGCCGGCCTTAAGAATCTCCGGCGTGTAGGGGTCCATCCTTGATGCGGTAGTAGGGCCGACCGAGCCGATTACCCTGCCGGGCGGGGCAGGGGTGGGCCCGGCGTAGTAGAGGACTTGCCCATCCAGTTCAAAGGGCAGCTTCTTGCCCTGACGAATAAGCTCAACCAGCCGCGCGTGAGCGGCATCCCGAGCGGTGTATATAACTCCGGATAGCAACACCCTATCGCCCGCCACAAGTCCGCATAGATCACTTTCGCTTACGGGCGCACAAACTCTTTTCGCTTCCGACAACTCTTACCACCATATATATCAAAGGGTGAAGCTAGCATGTCTTGCCGCGTGGCACTGCAATGTGACAGCCACAGGCAGGCTGGCAATGTGACAGGCAAAGGACTCAACGTGCACCGCAAGCGCCGTGACTCGACCCCCCAAACCTGCAGGGCCGATACCCGTTGCGTTCACCGCCTCCAGAAGACGCCTTTCGAGGGCGGCATCTGTGGGGTTCGCGCTGGGCTTGCCTACCTCGCGCAGCAGGGCCTTCTTGGCAAGCATCGCCGCCATCTCCATCGTCCCGCCCAGACCTACCCCCACAATTATAGGCGGGCAGGGGTTCGAGCCGGCTTTGATCACGGCGTCAACCACAAAGCGCGCCACGCCGTCGGCGCCATCGGAAGGAGTGAGCATCTTCAAACAGCTCATATTCTCGCTTCCTGCGCCCTTTGGAAGAACCGTGACGGTGATTTTGTCCCCCGGCACCAAAAAGCAGTGCACGACGGCAGGCGTGTTATCCCCTGTGTTGGTTCGCGCAAGCGGGTGAGACACAACGGATTTCCGAAGGTAGCCCTCCGAATACCCCAGCCGCACACCTTCGTTCACAGCGTCGAGCAGGTTGCCCCCAAAAACTCTCACATCCTCGCCCATTTCCACGAAAACTACGGTCAAACCGGTATCTTGGCATATAGGGATCCCTTCTTCTCGGGCAATGCGAGCGTTTTCGATAAGTTGTTGGAGCACGTCGCGGCCGGTCGGCGATTCTTCTTTGGCCAGAGCGTTTTCCAGCGCTGTGAGGACGTCGGCTGGCAACACGGTGCACGCCTGGATGCAAGCATCCCTTATTCGCGTAACAAGCTGGCTTGCCGATATCTTTCGCATTCTATTCTATGTCTTTGCCCTGCACCCCATTTCGCGTGAGGTTTATGTCGGGAAGAAGTCTTGTACGCTCCACGATGGGGCTATCCGCCGGCAGTATTTTGCGGGTGGGTAGGTAGCTCACTCTGCCGTCGGCAAACAGGTAGTTTCGAGTGCCGCTCCATGGGTCGTTGCCCGTTTCGTTGGGGTCGTCGTACCAGCCTACTTTATTATTTTCTGCGTGTAAGGTCCAATATTCGGCGGCGAGGACCTTTTTTGCAGGATACTTTACCATGGAGTTTGGTATACTCGAGCACGGAAGTTTCGGGTTTGTAAGGGCGTACTTGACGCGGATGTGATTGGGATTGGATATGCGATTTACCTGGTTGGGTGTCATATAAAAGCAAGCTGAGTAGGCGTAAGAGGTGGCGGCGTATATGCCTGGGGGAGTGGGGTCGGCTGGGCAGGAGAGGACCTTGTTCTTGTCATCGCTGCTGGAGGCCGCCACGTATTTGCGCAAGGGTATTCGCCAGTAATACCCTGCCCACAGGTATTGATTATCGGTGTTTGGGTAGCATTCGTCGTAGTCCGACAGATACGACTCAAAAGCCGCGTATATTTGGCGCAGGTTGGATTGGCATTTAGAGCGCAGGCTGGCTTTCTTTGTCTGGTGATACGCTGGCGCTAGCACGCCAGCAAGCACGCAAACAAGGCTGACGACCAACACAAGCTCCACCAGGCTGAAACCGCGGTTTTTGGGGTTCATGCCAGCTTGCCCTCTGAGCGCAGCTTAAAGAACTCATACGCAAGCATCGCGCTGGGGACATCTACTATCGTTGATAATCGCTCGAAAACCCTCGCCAGGGCGCGCTTGTGCATCTCGTCGGCTTCGTGGGTGTAGTTGAGCCGGTTTACAGCCTCGTTGATCATTTTGAACGCCTCGTTGATATACAAGCCTTTGCTCTGGGCAAGCTGCCGCAGCGGCAAGGTGGCATATCCCCGCGATATCCTCTCAGCCACGTCATCCCAAGCTTCCTCAATCTGCCGCTCCCGTTCGCGGAGCGCGGACAACGCCTCTCTTTCCTGCTCAACTATCGATTGCTTTTTCTTCCAGTCATTATAATCTTGGATCGTGGTGCCTTCTATGATCCTGAGGCGAACTTTTCTGCCAATAACCTCACTGAGGCACTGCTCAACGATGGGCAGGTGTCGGGCGCTGCGAATGTGCCCTGCCATAGGCAGGTCTGGGCTTGAAAAGCCGAGGACAAAGTAATCCCCATCAATTGTAATGCCAACCCCCAGCTCCAGTGCGCGGTAGAGCGTAGGGGATATGACTTTGTCCTTCACTCGTTCGGCTGCCTCAAGCCATATCTGGTGAACGTTATGTTGTTGCTGCATTTCAAACTCTCTCCTTGCACAACCAGGAGATCTAAATAGCCAAAAAACGTGCTCAATCCAGGAAACCGCTAACCACCAGGCTCGCGAAGTCGACCACAGGTCCCGCTGCCGCTATTAATCCTAGTGTACCGACCAAGCATATGGCAACCACGGCATTCAGAGCCAAGCTTGCTCTAAGCGAAGGTCTATCCTCGGCCGGCGCAAAGAACATTAATCTGACGACATTGAGGTAGTAATACGCGGAAATTATACTGTTTATTATGCCCAGCACGGCAAGCACCGCAAGCTCGGGGTGGTTTTGCCCTGCATGCTGAATCGCTCCACCAAATATCAAGAATTTGCCAACAAACCCGGCTGTAGGCGGCACGCCCGCCAGCGAGATCAGAAACACCGTCAACGCAGCTGCAAGAAACGGCGAGCGCTGCATCAGGCCTGCGTAGTCGTCTATCGCGTCAGAGCGCGTCCTAGTGCCTATCCCGGCCACAACGGCAAACGCGCCCAGGTTCATAAACATGTAGGCCACAATGTATACAACTAAGCCCACCATATCCCAGGGCTCATAATACCAACTGGCTGCCCTCGTTCGAACAATCACGTTTGGCAGGTTCCACAACCGTGGCACCAGTCGCTCAAGGCTGGGAAACGCGTGAACCGCCGACACAACCCCGATCATCAGATACCCAATCTGCGCTATGCTGGAATACGCCAGCATTCTCTTGATATTGCGTTGGGGGATTGCAACCAGGTTGCCAAAGAACATGCTGCCGGCCGTGAGAACAACCAATATCCAATACCAGCTAAAGTTCTGCGGCGGAAATAGGAACACCGCCGCGGTCAGAAATCGAACCAAAACTGCCAAACCTGCCGCCTTGCTCACGACAGAAAGAAACGCCGTAATCGGAGTTGGCGCCCCTTGGTAGACGTCTGGCGCCCAAAACTGGAACGGCACCAGCGCAAGCTTAAAGCCGAATCCCACGAGCGTAAAAACTATTCCCACCCAGGCAGCCCCGCTATAAGCCGCTGGGGTTGTTAGCCCCCTCGCGATTGCGCTGAGAGAAGTGTGACCGCCCGTGACGCCGAAGAGTATCGACATTCCGTATAGCCCCACTGCAGAGCACGCAGCGCCATATAGGAAGTATTTCAATCCGGCCTCTCCGGAGCGTCGGTCTGTCTTCACAAAGCACGCGAGAACATAGCTAGCCAAGCTCAATAGCTCTATAGAAAGGTAAATCGCTATCAGATCCGATGCGCAAGCCGCAAGCGACGCAGCAGCCGTGGCGAACATTACAAGCGAGTAGTATTCGGCTTTGTGGGGCTGCGCGGCGTCGAAGTAATCCAGCGAAACGAGCATCACGATGAACGTTCCTGCAAACGCCACCAACGTAAATAGGGCGCCAAACGGGTCTGCGGTGAGCTGCGCATGCCCTCCGCGAGTTACGAACAACGCCACCGCCGGCACGCGAACCAGCTCGTAACCGATGAGGACGTCCACAGTGTAGCAAACCTCAATAAGTGATTCCAGCACTGCCCATAGCGCATATACCACCCCCGGAAACATCAGCGCAGGCGCCAGATACTGCGTGGGCAGCTGGTAGTCGAGACCCTTGCCAGGCTTTCTAGCTGCTATCACGCCCAGAATCAGAACCACCAGCGCCGCAGCGCAAAGATATAGAGCAGGCGCTATGAGTTTTATGTTGCCTATGAACATGCCCAGACCCTTAAGAGTGTAATAGCACTTTTAGTGCAGGATTCCGACAATCGCCTGGGATGCCGCATTAAAGGTTGCCAATATATGGCTCGGCACAATCCCGAATATAAGCGCCAGTGCCATCAGCGGTGCCAGGCTTATGATTTCCCTTGCGTCGGCGTCTGGAAGGTTCTGCCAACGCGGGTTAACAGGGCCCAAAAGAACCCTCTGCACCGTCCACAGCATAAACGCAGCCGTTACAACTATTCCTATAAGCGCAAGTCCTGCCACAAGCGGCGAAGCGTTGTAGGTGCCTGTGAGAACGGAAAGCTCGGCGATAAAGCCTGTCATGCCGGGCAGTCCGAGCGAGCCAAAGCTGCAAAAAGATAGCATCCCGGCGTAAATCGGCATCACTGCCCCCAGCCCGCCAAAATCCGAAAGCATCCGGGTATGGGCTCTCTCGTAGATGATTCCCACAAGTATAAACAGGGCTCCTGTGAGCAGGCCGTGGCTGAAAACCTGCATCTGCGCGCCGTTGAGGGCTATGATTTTGCTTTGCTCGCCGGCCAAAAGACCGCTTCCTGCCACGGCACATCCCAGCGTGACGTAGCCCATATGGTTAACGGACGAGTATGCAATCAGCTTCTTGAAATCCCACTGTGCCATCGCGACCAATGCCCCGTATACGATTGCAATCAGCGACAAGATGGCTATAATCCACCAATAGTGCGCGAAAGTCTGGGGCAGCATCGTCATCAAAACTCGCATAAAACCGTAGGTGCCCATTTTGAGCAGGATGCCGGCGAGAATCACCGAGCCGGCAGTTGGGGCCTCCACATGCGCATCAGGCAACCACGTGTGGAACGGGAACATCGGCACCTTTATGGCAAACCCCAAAAACAATCCCCAGAACACAAGCGCCGCTATTGTCGCGTTGGCAGCATACGGGTGCGCCTTTGCTATGGCGATCATATCGAATGTGTGCTGCCCTGCCAGGCGCAAAACCTCTGGCGAGAAATACATCGCCAGAATCGCAAGCAGCATCGCCATGCTACCCACCATCGTATAAAGGAAGAACTTTATGGCTGCATACTCGCGCCTGGGGCCGCCCCAAATGCCGATCAAAAAATACATCGGCACAAGCGACACTTCCCAGAAAACAAAAAACAACACAAAATCCAGCGACACAAATACGCCCAGCATACCCGTTTCAAGGAGCAGAAACATCCAGAAATACTCCTTGGGGCGCTCGGCTATGATGAATGAATACAATAGGCTCAGCGTAGTCAAAAGCGCCGTCAAAAAGACCAAAGGCACGCTCAGCCCGTCCACGCCCATCGCAAAGTTCACACCAAGCGACGGAATCCACGGCACCCTTACGCCAAACTGCACCCCTTCGGGAAATTGCGGGCCGCCGCGGTCATAAGCAGCCCATAGCCAGACCGAAAGCGCCAAAGGAATCAAACTCACAACCAGCGACACCACCTTGATCGGGGTCGCCTTCTCCTTAGGGATGAACATTACGATGACAACCCCTACCAGGGGGATGAAGGTGATTATCGGTAAAATCCAGCTATTGGGATCCATGCTTCCTCCCTATAGTGGCCCACAAGGACCGCAAGGCTGATGATGACTAGAGCAACTACTGTTAGGAAAACGTAGTGTTGAGCAACTCCCGTCTGCAGGTATCTAAGCGCATTTCCGAGGGCCTTTGTCGTCCAACCTATCAGGTTGACCAGGCCGTCTACAACTGTTCTATCGAACCAGCCGTATAGCTGGGATGCAAGGCGCGTCAGATATCCGACGCCGTTTACGATTGCGTAGTCTATTACCCAGTAGTCGAACTTAAATGCAATCCAGCACGCTGCCATCAGCGCGCGTATGACTGTGGCCTGATATATCTCATCGATGTAGTATTTGTTGGCCACTAATCGCGCCAGCCAACCGAAGTATGGCTGTAGTTTCTGGATGTTGAGAACAGGTTTCAGCCATATCAAGCTGGCAAGAGCGATCCCCACCGCCACCGCACCAAGCGCCATAGCAAATACCACCGCATTGAAGCCATGCCCCATCCCCTCCAGGCGGTGTTCGAGCACCCAAAGATAGGTCTCACCCAGCACAGGCAGCAGATTGTGCTCGAAGACGTTGGCCCACGGCGTGCCTACATATCCGGCTGATATCGCAAGAAAGCCCAATACAACAAGCGGCACCAGCATCACGCGTGGGCTTTCGTGCGCGTGAATTTGTGTATTTCTGGGCTGCCCATGGAAGACCCTGTAGACGAGGCGGAACATATAACACGTGGTCAGAAGCGCCCCAAAAACGCCGGCCGCGAAGACAACTCGGTTTGTATGCCAAGCAACAGCAAGTATTTCCTCCTTGCTCCATCCGCCGGCCGTAACAAACGGCACTCCGCAAAGCGAGAGCGTTGAGATCAGAAACGTCCAATAGGTCCAAGGCATATGTCGGCGCAATCCGCCCATCTCGCGTATGTCTTGTGTGCCCGTGCCGTGAATCACGCTGCCCGCGCCAAGGAACAGATTAGCCTTGAAGAACGCGTGGGTCATCAGGTGGAACACCGCCGCCACATAGCCGAAAACTCCGAGCGAGGCCATCATATAGCCGAGTTGGCTGATTGTTGAGTAGGCCAGTATGCGCTTGATATCGTTTTGTGCAAGGCCGATGGTTGCGGCAAAAAGCGCGGTGAAAGCCCCGACGTATGCCACGGCCTGCAGCGCAGTGCCGCTTGCGTCGGCAAGATACACCGGATACATCCTGGCAACCAGATAAACGCCAGCCGCCACCATGGTTGCAGCATGGATCAAAGCCGATACCGGAGTGGGGCCCTCCATCGCGTCGGGAAGCCATACGTGAAGCGGAAACTGCGCCGACTTACCCACCGCCCCACAAAAAAGCAGCAACCCCGCTATCGCCACAAGCGGCAACCCAAAAGGACCTATCACATCCAACCTGGTCAGGTTCTCGAATACGCCTTCTTTGCCGAACAGGTCGAAAGAGCCCGTCTTGATATACAGAAGTATCATCCCCGCCAGAAAGCCCACGTCCCCAACTCGCGTCACAAGAAAGGCTTTCTTTGCGGCGCGCATCGCTGAGGGCCTCTCGAACCAGAATCCGATCAAAAGGTATGACGTCAGCCCTACCAGCTCCCAGCTGATGAACATCAAAAGCATGTTGTTTGCTATGACAAGTGCGAGCATAGCGGATGCGAACAGGGAGTGGTAGGCGAAGTATCTGGGGTATCTGGGGTCGCCGTGCATGTAGCCGATGGAGTATATCTGTACAAGCGACGCCACCACAGTTACCACAAGCAGCATAACCACAGAAAGCGCGTCTATCGAAAAGCCTGTGTGGATAGCGCCTGTGCCGACGGGCATCCAGGGGACGCTCACCGTATACAGCCCGCGATTTGCCTGAGATCCTCCCGCAATGAACCACTCCACGGCGAGAGCGCAGGCCATCACAAGCGAGGCGCATATCGCTCCGATAGCAATGTATGCTCCCTTGCCCGGACCCCTTCGCCCAAATAGCAAGGTCAGCCCGAACGCCAGAGCCGGAAGCAAAGGTATAAGCCAAGCGTACTCAGTCATGACGGAATAACTTATCTGGTTGCGTATCCTACACCGAACGAAAAGCTCGCGGGCAACCACAGCGAAATATATCTGGTGATCCTCTTAATCAAATCTCACCTCGATCCGCAAAACAGCTGCCTGAGTTGAAGCCTCGTTCGAAGTTCACAGTTTCATGGAAGTGATTTTGTCGGCCTCGATGTGCAGCTCCAAGCGGTATATGTTGATGATTATGGCCAGTCCTATAGCCGCTTCGGCCGCCGCCAGGGTGATCACGAATATCGCAAACACCTGCCCGGCAATTGTCGGCTGCCTAAGGTATGACCCGAACGCAACCAAGTTCAGGTTCGCCGCGTTGAGCATAAGTTCGATTGAGATCAGCATACCGATTGCGCTGCGGCGGACCATCATGCCGAAAAGGCCGATGCAAAAAAGAAGCGCGCCGACAGTCAGAAACCAGCTTATCGGTATCCCGTATGCGCTATGGTTCACCGGGGCGGTCCTCCTTTGCAATCACAACAGCCCCCACAAGCGCCACCAGAAGCACCACCGAGGCCAATTCAAACGGGAACACATAGGGCTGCAAAAGCGCATTCGCCACTGCGTGCACGCCGACGTCGGTATTAGCCGGGCCCGGCGCGCAGATATCCCTAACCCAAAGCGAGTTAGCCACGGTGATGAAAAGAAATATAAACATCACCCCGGCCGCCGCAAACGCAAATACCGGATTGTGTATCGCCTGAGCAAAACCCACCTGCATCAGTCGATGCGAAAGGAAAATGGCCAGGATGATCATCGTCGTCACCGCGCCGACGTATATCATCACCTGCACAGCGGCAAGGAAGGCAGCGTTCATCAAAACGTATAAGCCGGCAACCCCGAGAAGGGTCAATCCCAAAAAAAGCGCTGCGCGCATAATGTTAGGCATCAAAACGACCAACGCGGCCGAGCCCAGCGTAATTCCGGCAAGCACCACGAAGGCAATCTGATATCCAGTTATTTCAAAGCCCAGGATCGCCATAACAGATGTTACCTACCCTCAGCCAGCGTGGGCGCCCTCTGATTCTTTAGTTTCTTCAGGCTGCGGCTCCAATGTGCCTCCCAAGCGCATGAGATCTTCGAGTTTGTAGATCATGCCCTGTCTGTCGTAGCAGGCAAGCTCGAATGTGCGAGCAGGCTTGAGACAGTTCTTCGGGCATACCTCCATGCACAGCCCACACCACATACACCGTGATATGTCGATTACAAACTCGGCAGGCCGGCGGTCTTTTGGATCTGATACTTTCTCCGGCACGACGGTGATTATGTGCTCCGGACATATACGCGCACACGCCCCACAAGCTATGCACGGAGTGCGCCCCAGAGTCGGGTCTACCGGAAGTGTGGGCATACCGCGGTAGCGTTCGGGCAGCGTCGGTTTCTCCTCCGGATAAAGCTGCGTCACCGACGGCCGAAGAAACGACCAATTCTTCGCCGTAACCCACAAGCCCTTCGGAAGACTCACAAAAGCGTTGATTATGTCCTTAAGAAGGCCTTTCTTCAATGGGTCTCACCCCGCGGTGCGCGCCCTACTATCTGGCAACCCATAACCCAACATAAGCCCCTGTCACTAGCAGATTCGCAAGACCCACAGGCACCAGCCCCTTCCAGCTTAAGTTCATCAATTGGTCTATGCGAACTCGTGGAAAAGTGGATCTTATCCACAAAATCAAAACCACTACAAGCCAACACTTTACCAGAAACCACACAAGCGAAACCAGCGAAAACCAATATCCCGTCAGCCCACCGCCCAGAAAATGCACTGGCGGATTGTAGCCGCCCAAAAACAGCGTGACAAGCAGTGCCGAAAGAGTGAACGCCTCCGCAAACTCCGCAAGGAAGAAAAGCGCAAACTTCATCCCAGAATACTCGGTATTAAACCCCGCCACAAGCTCCGATTCCGCTTCCATCAGATCGAATGGCGTGGTATTCGCCTCGGCAAGCCCAGCTATCAGCAGCATCAAGCAAGCAATCTGACACATCGGGAAGGCGTTAAATAGGTTCCAATCTCGTATTGATCCGGCTTGTTTTTGCACGATTACGTCCAGGTTGAGCGAGCCCGACAAAAGCACAGGGATGCACATTGCCAGAATCACTGGCACCTCGAACGCGATAAGCTGGCTTGCCGCACGAAACGCTCCCAGCAATGACCACTTATTGTTGGACGCCCAACCTGCCGTGATTATGCCTATGATGCTGATGCTGGAGATAGCTGTGACGTAAACGACGCCCACATCAAGCGGCCTTACCGTGAGCCCCTTGCCAAAGGGAATAACCACGTAAACCACATAGGCCGGTATGAAAACTATCGCCGGGGCGATCGTGAAAAGCCACCTATCAGCTCCCCGAGGAATAATGTCTTCCTTTTGGAACAGCTTAATGGCGTCTGCTACCGTCTGGAGAACGCCCCAAGGGCCTGTTCTGTTCGGGCCGAGCCTGGACTGAATCCTCGCAATTACCCATCGTAGCTTAAGGACAACGTATAGGACTACCAGGAGTATAAAAACCAGTATGCAAACGGCAGCAGCTAGTATTTTGGCAATCTCGATCGCTAGCGCCGTCAGTTGTGCGGTATCTATCTGCATTTGCCCTTAGAAACTCAAACTAAAGCCCTTACAAACACAAACTAAGCGCCCATTCCGGCTCGGAACGCGCGCACTGTCTGGATTTGCCAAAGCTATTTTACCCTTCCGACACAAACCCAAGGGCCCTTGGCCATTATAAGTGGCACCCGAAACACATGTCAAGCGATAGCCATCCCCAGCTCCTGTTTTTTTGGTTTACGCTCCCGATACACTGCCCAAGCGGGTAAATCGAAATCGAAGGGGATTGTCGGTTTGATTTTGCGTCTCGATATCAAGGGAAGACGAGTTCGGAGCCGCACCGGTCAGGGCTCGCAAGAAGCCTGCGCTTTTTCCTGCGCTTTTTCCTGGTTTTCCAGATACTGCATAAGGTGCACTAGCACTATCTCTTCGCAATCATGGCCTTTTGGCTCCAGCTTGCCCGCTTCGTTTCGCCTCACTACTCCGCTAACAAATGGCCTGGGATCTTGGGTCATCCTTTCCATCACCGTTTGCAGCAGTTGATGCCTTTCAGCTTCGTCTAGTTGATCGAGTATTGCACGTGCCTCCTCCACGCGTTCCTTCCAAGGGTCGCGGTAGTTGAACGTGGGACGAGGGGTTTGGTGGCGGAGGATATCCGCTATAGATTTGAAGCCGAAGGCTGAGTGATGAGAAGATAGGTTTTGATCTGCGCTTTGCTTTGCGTTTTGCAAAGTACTTTGTTCTATTACTTTGCATGAGTTTTTATTTATATTACTCAGACCGCCCGTGGTCTGTTTGAAGT
>CALJES010000012.1 GCA_938074205.1 uncultured bacterium | reverse complement strand
AAATTATAGCACACCGGAGAACCGAGGGGAACTACAACGCCAGGTATCCGTATATCGTCGCACGGCTTATTATAGCACACCGGAGAACCGAGGGGAACTACAACCCCCAAACCGCCATACATTTAGTTTTGTTAATTATAGCACACCGGAGAACCGAGGGGAACTACAACCCCACACCAGGTCAATATATCAAAGTAGCCACCACGACCAGTTGCCTCAGCAGACGATGCCTCCTCCACACACTCGTAAGCCAGCATTACGTCAGACCGAATCCTCTAACCTTTCAGATGAATACTACTTCGACAAAAACTGTCCGCCTATCGAACAAATACCCAATCAAAAAGAAGTCGGTGGAGCATCCAAGGCCTGCCGGAAATGGGAAGGAATCAAATAGGCTTTCCGGGGAAACCTATTTTTGATTAACTGGAAACAGGAGGTCTATTTCTATGTCCGACTCGTGTTGCTGCGGTTCGAAAAGACCGCTTTTCACAGGCAGTGAAACGATACCTTCCGATGCTATTATTCTCTTCGACGGAAAGGACTTTTCCAACTGGGTAAAGCGCGCTGACAGAAACGCACCCGCAGAATGGAAGGTCGAAAACGGATATGTGGAGGTCGTGCCCGGCACAGGAGATGTCTGCACCAAGGAATTATTCACTGACTGCCAGGTACACATAGAATTCTGGCTGCCTTTAATGTCCGAGGCAACAGGACAAGCACGCGCTAACAGCGGAGTATACCTGCAGGGCAGATACGAAGTACAGGTTCTTGACTCGTACGGGCTTGACTCGCAGCACAACGACTGCGGTGGCATCTACCGCACCAAGGCTCCACTTGTAAATGCTTGTCGACCGCCTGAACAGTGGCAGAGCTACGACATCTTCTTTATCGCACCTCGGTTCAACGAGTGCGGGGTAAAGATAGCAAGCGCGAGGATATCAGTGTTGCACAACGGAGTTTGGATACACCACGATCTAGAACTCCATGAACCAACGGGTGGAGAACTGGATCACAATTTCGCAGAACCAGGTCCTTTGATGCTGCAGGATCACGGAAATAGGATCCGCTACCGAAACATTTGGGCTAGAAAACTCTAAGAGAGTACTCCTTGAATAAAGTGGGCACGAAGCAATCTAGCGTAGGGTTGATAAGCTTCGTGCCCTTTTGTTTTTCGAGTTTAACGCCGATTGGCTTTCTCATCTTTGTGGGCTAAATCAGACGGCAGAACCAAAAGCACTTCGCCCGGCTTGACGTAACCAAGACGGCGGGCCTCTTGAGCAGCCCCCCGCTCTGTCTGCAAGTAGCTCAAACGACGCCGGAGCACCCTGTTTTCTGTTTTTAACTTTTCAAGCCGAGCGGTAAGCGCTGCCGACTGACTCATCTGATCCCTCAAGAGCTGAAGGGGACGGCTTATCTGAGCAATTGCAAACCGCGCAAATAGTGCAGCAGCTACTATGTAAAAGAGCGACTTCGCCAAAACCCAAACCGCCGGACGCTTTGCTCGCTTTCTTACTATCAGTCGGATCGCAGCCGGCCGTTCTTTTTTATTGCGAATCGGCATTTCAACTTTCATCGCCTGGTAACCTCCTGCCTAACACGAGCCCGCCTGGACGGTGGTGACATGTCTGTCAGCAGCCAGATCCGATGTGTGCAAGATAATAACGCATCATAATTACTGGAGTCAATGGCTATATTACACTCCGACACCATTATGTTGCCTACACATTTTTCCGAGCAGTCACAAAGTTCTGCGCGCCCAAATGCACCCCAGGCAGGTTATCTGATCTGCGAGCGCTAAACGTTCGGTTAGAAAATCCGACTGAGAAGGGAGATGAGCGCATGGCCGACATGCTTGTAAGTCTGTTGAATCTTCCGGACGACAGACAAGACATAGAGCGGCTGAAGTCACAGGGGATAACCATTCGCCGAATAAATAACTATGAGAGGTCATTGCTACGAAAGTTCGTGCTCGAAAACTTCTCCGCAGCATGGGCGGATGAAGTAGAAGCGGCTTTCTCGTATCAACCGGTAACGTGTTTCATCGCCACATATGAAAAGAAGATCGTAGGATTCGCAGCGTATGAGTGCACGAGGCGCGACTACTTCGGGCCAACCGGCGTTCACCCAGACTTCCGTGGCAAGGGAATAGGTAAAGCCTTGCTCCTAGCGTCTCTTCGCGCGATGCTCGAACTTGGGTATGCGTACGCAATAATTGGAGGCGTTGGGCCCACGGAATTCTACTCTTCTTGTGCTGGCGCTATTTTGATACCCGACAGCACGCCGGGCGTGTATACCGATATGCTCGCTCGGGAGTAAGAACAGCTAAAGAAGCCTTTGGAATCGCCCGATAATTCAATTAGGGCGTCCTTGTGCGCCCAGGAGCCGGAATGAACAGTTTTGAGCGGGGCTTGACCCTGAAGCACCGCCTCTGTTTTTATCTTGGCGGTATACTTTTTGCTACAGTTTCATACATACTTGGCCTATGGTTTTATGCGCTCGAATGCGCTAAGTGGGGAGACGCTGAAACCTACCGCAAGATTGTTGACAGCCTCACGGGCGGATTTCGAAGCCATCAGCTGACTTTCTTTGCCTGGGAAATCTTCTGTGTCGCTGTGGCGTTTCTACTGGGCAGCCTATTTCAAAGGGAGGTCATAAATCGCCGCAGGGCAGAGGAGCAGGCCAACGTCGACGGTTTGACCGGCGTATATAATCACCGCTTCCTCCAAGAGCGACTGGCCGCAGAGATAGAGCGCGCAAATAGATTCCGCAGGGTGCTCTCCATCATCATGCTCGACATCGATGACTTCAAGCGTTACAACGACACATGGGGACACCAAGCCGGTGACAAGCTACTGGTTCTATTTGCAGCGCTGTGTGGACAATGCATTCGAAGTATTGACTTTCTCGCTCGCTACGGTGGTGAGGAGTTTATGATAATCCTACCCGAAACCACCGAAACCGAGGCCTATAATGTAGCAGAACGCATAAGACAGACCACCGAACGAGAAACGGTGGCTGCATTTGGCCCCGAAAAGGGAGCCACAGTGAGCGCAGGAATAGCTTGCTACCCAAAGCACGGTTTCACGAGACATGCTCTAATCTTGAGCGCAGATGCAGCCCTGTACAGCGCGAAAAGAAGCGGTAAAAACAGAACCCACATATATGAACGCAACCAACACCTACCGTACCGAGCAGCATCAGGACACATTCACACAATTGCCAATGACACAGATCTGGAAGCAATAGAAACCCTCAGCGCGGCCGTCGACGGCCAAAGTAGTTGCTACGCAGGGCATTCATCCGCAGTATCCAACAACGCTGTCATGCTAGGCAAAAAACTGGGATTGTCGTCGGGAGAACTCGGCAGCTTACGCGTGGCTGCGATGCTACACGATATCGGCACTTTGGGCACTCCGCGTGAGGTGCTGGACAAGTGTTCACCTTTGCTACAGGAAGAGCGAATACTCATTGAGAACCACCCAGGTTTAGGCGCGCGGATCCTTGCGCGTTTGCAGCAAATGACAGATATAGGTCCCGGGGTTATGCACCACCATGAACGATATGACGGAAAAGGATACCCGAATGGCCTAGCCGGAAAGCAAATCCCGTTATTTGCGCGCATAATAGCGATAGCAGATGCCTATGACGCTATGACGCACCCACGCCCCTACCGGAAGACGCTGAGTCGAGAGGAAGCGATTGAGGAACTTCGTAGGTGCGCCGGCACCCAGTTTGATCCAGATCTTGTGGAAGAGTTCATAGCGGCTCTGCAGCAAAGCGACGCAGCAACCGGCCAGGCCGCGTAGCTAGTCACACCTTCTTCGCCTGCCCCTACCCCCTAGAAAATATTGTAACAAACACTGGCAAGAACTATGCGCACAACTAAGCGTGCCAGTCGACGTTCCAGACTTCTTTAGCATGCTCCTCGATGAATTGCCGTCGGGGCTCAACTTCATCTCCGAGCAGTATACTGAACATCTCGTCGGCACCTACAGCGTCTTCGACGGAGACCTGTTTGATAGTACGCGTCTCGACCTTCATCGTCGTCTCCTCAAGATCGCTGGCGCTCATCTCCCCTAGCCCTTTGAATCTGGTAACGACGACGTCTTTCTTGCTGCCCAAGCTCTTTAGTATCTCGTCCCTTTCGGCATCGTCGCGGGCATAGAGAATCTTGTCCTTGCCAACCTTGATCCTGTAGAAAGGCGGCTGCGCAATGTAGATGTGACCGTCCTCTACCAGGGGCCTCATGTAGCGGAAGAAGAATGTAAGCAAGAGTGTACGAATATGGCTGCCATCCACATCGGCGTCGGTCATTATGATGATGCGGTGGTATCGGAGCTTGGATTTATCGAACGTTGAACCGTTGCCGTTGCCGTTCTTTTTGTCTTCGTCGAACAACTTTCCGTTTTCAGAATCGTTGTCGCTGTCCATGGAAGAGTGCGTTATCCCGGTACCAAGCGCGGCAACCAATGCCTTGATCTCATTGTTTTCGAGGGCTTTGTCCATACGGGCTTTCTCGACGTTCAGTATTTTACCTCGCAGCGGCAAGATAGCCTGGAACATCTTGTTTCTGCCCATCTTGGCGTTGCCGCCCGCACTCTGACCCTCTACGAGGAAAAGCTCGCACTTCGACGGGTCTCGCTCAATGCAATCAGCCAGGGTGCCGGGCAGCGAGGAGTTCTCCAGCGCGTTCTGTCGCTTTACCATCTCAGCTGCTCTGCGCGCAGCCTCGCGTGCTCGATGAGCCGTTAGAGCTTTTTCGATAATGCGGCGCGCTGCAGTAGGGTTCTCCTCTAGAAACTCTGTTAGCTTCTCCCCGACAATGGAGTTTACAATGCCCTCAATTTCGCCATTACCAAGCTTGGTTTTTGTCTGGCCCTCAAACTGCGGGTTAGTCAACTTGACCGATATGACCGCGGTAAGCCCCTCTCTGACGTCTTCACCCTGAAGGTTCGGATCTTTTTCTTTGAGAAATCCGTACTTCCGCGCGTACTGGTTCATCACGCGCGTTATGGCTGTTTTGAATCCAGAAAGGTGAGTGCCACCTTCCTGGGTGTGAATGTTGTTTGCGAAAGTGCGTATGTTTTCCTGATAGGTGTCGTTGTATTGGAGGGCTACTTCTACCTCCATGTCCTCCCGCTCTCCGCGGAAGTAGACCACCTTGTGGAGCGGAGTCTTACTGCGATTTAAGTGCTCGACGAACTCCGCGATGCCGTTCTTGAACAAGAACTTCTTGAACCGCTCACTTTCGTCATGTGCTTGCTCGTTGGTGAAAGTAATTTCCAGGCCCTTGTTCAGATATGCCAGATCTCGCAATCGACTGATGAAGATGTCGGGATTGTAAGTGTAGTTGCCGAAAATTTCGCGGTCGGCAAGGTAGGTTACCTTAGTGCCGGTTCCCTTCGCCTTACCTATAACCTCCAATGGACAGGTGGGTACGCCTCTTTCATACCTCTGAAAATAACGCTTGCCACCACGGCAAACTTCCACCTCAAGCCATTCCGAGAGCGCGTTGACCGCGGATACGCCCACCCCGTGTAGTCCGCCGGAGACCTTATAGTGTCCCTTATCGAATTTGCCTCCGGCGTGCAACATTGTCATCGCCACAGTCACACCTGGCAGACCAGTTTCGCTGTGAATATCAACTGGAATGCCGCTGCCGTTATCTTCTACTGTCACGGAATTATCGGCGTGCAATATGACATTGATTTTTGTGCAGCATCCAGCTAGGTGTTCGTCGATCGAGTTGTCAACTACCTCTACAAACAGGTGATGAAGCCCTCGCACACCAGTATCGCCGATATACATCGATGGACGCATACGCACGGCTTCAAGTCCTTTAAGGACCTGGATGTCGTCAGCATTGTATTGGGCTTCTTGTCCTACGTTTTCGTTCTGCGAAGTTTTCTCGTCGCGGATCTCGTCAGACATTGCAACAATTCTCCACAGGTAGATAAAAAGCGAAACTCAAAGTGGTTTGAAGTTTATTCGCATGTACGCAAACCAGACCGCCTATTTGTAGTCGAGGACCCAATACACCTCTGCTACAAATGGCGGGCCGGCAAACTGTCTCTAACAGTGTGAATCACTCTGTGAAGCCTCAGGCAATTTCGTGCCTGACCACTTATAGTATATCACTTTTGGTCAGTTGAGGTCAAAACTCGGGGATTGGGGGTACGAAAGCTTACCGGCTGACATGGTGCACATTACCGAGTTGCCATAGATAACTATTATCAAATCACTTGTTGGCGGAGCGGGTGGGATTCGAACCCACGAGCGGGTTGCCCCGCTACAGCATTTCCAGTGCTGCTCCTTCGGCCAGCTCGGACACCGCTCCGCCGCAGTTAGATGATAGCATGCGCACTCTATGCCGTCAAACCGCTTGTGGGCTCAGCCGGACTCGCCTGCGACGCGATGCAACGTGGCTATCATATTTTGCAGTACCGGTGACGTTGCTTTATCGTTGACAAGGTTCCGCAATTCCAGAGGGTCTTTTTCAAGGTCGTAAAGTTCCGGTGTTTCGTCCGTTCCAGGATAAGTGATGTACTTCCACCGCTCTGTGCGAACTGCTTGGATCGGAGGGCGTTTCTTTGCTTCGGCATCTAAGAAATATTCATACAAGAACTCACGCCTCCAAGACTCCTGCCTCCCACCGGTGAACAGTGCCTTGAACGACGCGCCTTCTACGCTGTCTGGTATGCGCGCACCTGCTAAATCCAGAAACGTAGGGCACAGATCTATATTCAGTATTATTTGACGAATCGATGTGCCTGGTCGAATCATCCTTGGATACCGAATTGCAAGCGGAATCCGAATGGATTCCTCATAAGCGGCTCTTTTGTCAAGCAATCCGTGTTCCCCAAAGAAGAACCCGTTATCCCCTGCGAACACCACGACCGTGTTATCCAACACCGCCATGTTTTCGAGAGTTCGCAAGATCTGGCCTGTGCTCTCATCAACCGCAGCCAACGTGCGCGAGTAATCCTTTACGCGTCTTATGAGCATTTCCCAATTATCAGGCTCTCGGAAATCTCGAGCCACCTTGCGCACCCAAGTTGGCTTGCCCTCTAGGTTGTCGTAAACGTTTGTGCGAGGCACGAACTCCACATCAGAGAAGAGCCTTGAATGCCGCACAGCGTACTGGAAATCACCGTGAGGCGCTTTGTGCCAAAGACACAAGCAGAAAGGTTCGCTTCGCTTGTTCTGGAGCCACTGCACTGCCAGTTTAGTCACAATATCAGTTGTGTATCCGTTGAAAGTAACCCACTTTCCGTTCACGTTAAATGTAGGATCATAGTAGGTACCGTGGCCCTTCGGGGCTGCCCAGTAGTTGAATCCGGGCTGAGGCCCTTCTTGCTCATCCATATGCCACTTTCCTATAAATGCTGTGTCATAGCCGGAGTTCTGAAGGACCTGAGCGAAAGTTTTGATCGAAGGACCCAAGTGCGTTTGATTGTCCTTGACGCCGTGAGAGCGTGCGTAGGCGCCTGTAAGGAAGCTTGCCCTGCTTGGCGAACACAAAGACGTGGTAACGAATGCGTTTTCAAACTTTGCACCTTCGCGAGCTATTCTGTCGATATTGGGTGTTCGAAGCCACGGATGCCCCGCATATCCTACCCAGTCCCACCGGTGGTCATCTGTAAGAATGAAAACAAAGTTTGGCCTGACGCTGCTGTCATCAGTTCGCGCGATATTGAAGATAGGTAGAGCGGCGGCTGCAGCCAAGAACTGCCTTCTCGATATGGCCGACATATCAAGTCTCTCCCTCCGACAAGCGAAATGTGGTCTGCTATGGGTACAGAGCGAAAAGCCTAGTGTTTCGACTGTTAAACAGCAGGCGAACGCGTTTTCCTATGAGTTTGGACACATCGGCGCTGCCGCTCCAGGTAAGCACGTATTGAGTGTCGTTGCCTTGAATGCGATCGGAATCGTCGAGGGTATATCCCGGTATCGGCCTTCCGAATTCATCTAATAGCGCCGCACGGGCTACTCCGCTAGCTGATGTGTCGATGTTTAGTCTTATAGTGTTGCTGCGCACTTGGAAAGGTTTGGTTATTAGCGTCCCACCGGTATAACTGCTGTCTGCCGAGACAAATCCGTCTAGACGCTGCTCCAGCCGGTGCGCTATCGGGCTACCCATTGTCGTTTTGTGTTCAACCTTGGTGTCCTTGGTAACTCTTCCTTCCCCGTGAGTGCGGCGACCTCCGACGCGATACTGGCTTATTATGTGTCCCTGTGGCACCATACCCGTAAGCATATGCATCTGTTTTGTACAATATCCATCGGGCAGATCCAGGCGCACGTAGCTCTCTCGAAAATCCCGCCTCCATCTGATGCCGTCTCTGCTGAATGCGAACTGAATGTCTAAAACGCCGTCGTTTACAAATTTGCCTTCCGGCGGAAACGGATAGCTGTAGTAGAAGCTCGGGAAAGCCAGATAAGCGTTAGGCAGGTATTGAACCGCCGCAGCTTGATACAGACCGCCCTCAGGCGGGTCAAGCTCGTCGCAAGCAAGTACGGTCGGCAGTTCCTTATTTATGCGCCGAAGACCGCCGTCTACTATGTCGGTCCACTTCGGCGACACATGCCACGGATCGGGAGCATTTTCGTCGTATGGTATGGGCTTAAACAGATCGTCGGTTTCTGCTCTCACAACCGTTCGTCTGGCGTGAACGGGCGGCGGTCCGCCTGAGCGGTCCCACCCTCGAAGATAGATAACATATTTACCAATTCGAGGATCATAGAACGAGCTGTTATTATTGTCGCATATGAACTGCAGTAGGTTGCCAGGAGCCCTCTTAAATGCCAGGCCGTCTCGGGACGTCATCAAATACAATCCGCCTTCAGCTTGGTTGTGGCAGATCAATTTGAAGCGATGCTCCTCATCTGCTACCGGATCGACAAACACGCATACCTCATTCGGTTTGCAACCATTGATAGGGATCAAATTGTTCGCCTTGGAGCCGTTGAACTCTATACTGCCGAGTTCGGGCTTTTCCCACGTTATTCCGTCGCGGCTTATGGCAACAGCCAACAGCGGGCTTCCATCAGCCATCGCGACTTTGTAATACATACGAAACTCGCCCTGCCACTCGATGACGCAATGAGCACGAACGCCTCCGAGCTCCCAGTCTCGATCGACGAACAGACAAGGCTCTTTCTTAACTGGGGGATTGAGCCGGAGCGTTACGTCTTCCGAGGATTCGATGTGTTCATAGTCGAAAAACAGCAGACGGTTATCATCAAAAACCACGCGGCTTCGCAAACCTCCTCCATTTGGTGTTACGGTAAACTGTTAACCGTTCACTTCGCGAGTCTGCCTGTGGGCAGTTCGCAGCAGAAAGCTCAGAAGGGCTGATCTCAGACGTTCCACAACTTCTTCTGTGTCCGGCCTTCCTGCCAGGTTGAGCCTCTCCTCTGGATCAGTAACAAGGTCGTACAGCTCCAGCACTTCATCATTTGAGTTGACAACCATCCTGAAGTGCCCATCAGATATCATAGTGTGATTATGAACTTCGCTAAGAACGAAATCTGCCCCGACTGAATTAGGCTCCTTTATAGCCGGCAACAGTGTGCTGCCGAAAACATTGGGCTGAGGTTCGCACCCCGCTATGTCCAGAAGTGTGGCGGTTAGGTCTACCGTGGAAACAAGACCTTCGCACACAAGAGGCTTACAACCATCCGGCGGACGGAGTATGGCCGGAACACGTGCACTTTCCTTATAGAAAACGCTCTTCGCCGTACGACTTTTATCGCCGAGCATATCCCCGTGATCACTCCAGAAAATAACCCAGGTGTTCTTGCCCCTATGCGCATACCAAGCCTCCAGAATTTGCCCCATGCAGTAATCAACGTGCTCGACTCTCCCCGAATACAGAGCCCTCATCCTTGCCCATTGTTCAGCGGTCACGTTCTTGTTATGACGCATCATCTGTTGGTGATGCTGAAGAGCAACCCCTGAAAGCCATTCCGGAGCTGGGTCTGCAGGCAGTGGAGGCGGCATATCCTCGTTCCGGTAAGTATCAAATCGCCGAGGCGGATCCCACGGGTCGTGAGGGCCACCCAAACCTACAAAGAGAAACAACGGCTCAGATGGATTAGAATTTTCTATGTACTCGACAGCAGTGCGTGCCATAAAGTCATCCGGATGTTTTCCGTCAGGAAGAGGCGAAGGCCATAGAGCTGGACCGGAATGCTCTGCTCGGCGACGGTAATCTTCCAGAAACATCTGGTAGATTCCCTCGTCTTGCATCCAATCAGTCAGTATCGAGAACGTGGTCTGCGTGGAAAGAGGCCCTGTACACTCCAGCACATCGTCCCACCCCAGCGCGTGCATATACGGCAGTTCAGCCCGTAGATCGCGGCCGCCTCCATGTGGGTGAAGATGGCTCTTACCGACGTGACAAGTTCGGTAACCAGCTTGTCTCAACGTATGCAGATAAGTGCTGTGAACGTCGTGGACACGCCCGACGTTGTCCCACATACCAGTATTGTGTGGGTACTGGCCGGTCAAAAAAGATGCCCGCGCTGGCATACAAAGCGGCGATGTAGTAATGCAATTGGCAAACCTTACGCCTTCAGCCGCGATGCTGTCCAGCGTGGGAGTCCGCACCCACGTCGCTCCGTAGCATCCAACCCAATCAGCCCTATGTTGATCAGTCATTAGCACCAATATGTCCTGAGGCAATTCTCATTCCCTCCCGGCAGCACAAGGGATCTCAAAAACTTACTATAGGCATATTGATCCTCAGTATCACTAGTCTGCCAACCTAGCTGCGCACTCCTTTGAGAGAACGCCGCAACGAAATAACCTCAATGGGAGCCTCTCGTGGATCGGCGTCTGGCTCCGGCCAGTCTATACGGCCAATATCGCGCACCCCTACGCCCATTAGGCGCTTACATAGTTCTAGCGTCAATCGGTCGCGAACGTCCTTCAGTGCCGGATCGTCAAATCTGTTCTCAAGCTCTTTCGGATCCTCGCCAAGGTCGTAGAGCTCGCACACGTCGTCGTAGTAGACCGACAGTTTAAACCTCCCATCCGTAAGCATTGCCCCCGGGCCAAAATTGTTCGGGGCGAACGGCGCTTTCTGGTTGTATCCGACAGGTGCGGGCCAAGTCGGTGCTTGCAATCCCGTTTCCACCAGAGCGGTAGGTCTGCCGTGTTCTCTTTCCAGCTTGCCATCGAGCAACCTTTGGTGTAGGCTCTCACCGACAAATGTTAGCGGCTTCGGTATACCTAGGGCGTCCAAGATGGTGGGGGCTAAATCCACTTCTTCTACGAGCCCCTGGAACACCCCGCGGTACTTCCCGTGCGGGTGTCTTATTATGACCGGTATTCGCGTGAGACATTCGTAGAAAACCCCGATCTTATGAAAAGCACCCTGATCCCCAAGCAGCTCTCCATGGTCTGCGAAGAAAACGACCAATGTATTGTCGCGCTGACCTGTCTGATCCAATGCGTCCAGTATTTTGCCAACCGAATCGTCCACGTATCTGACTTGACCCATATAGGCTGCTATTGCGTTTCTAATTTCCTCGTCCGAGGCTTGCTGAGCAAGACTATTTATCTGCCAGTTCTTGAGTCGTTTCGGTTTGTTCTTAGCCGCTGATTCGCGATAGCCCAGAGGGGTTTCAATTGAAGCCCGCTCGAACATCGAGAAGTACGGTTCAGGGCACGTGAACGCCGGATGTGGATCTTGCCAATTGACCCAACACAACCACGGCCTCTCACCCTGGCGTCTAATGAATGAAATTGCTTCGTCTGCGAGCAAGGCCGTTATGTTATATTCGTGGTCCTTTTCAAGAGGGAACGCGTCAAAAGATCGCTGATACTTCGGGTGCCTATCGTAGTTGCCCAGGCATATCTCATGGAGTTCATCCCATATCTGAGGGAGTTGTTCGTAGTTGAAACAATGGTTTTTCCCAAACATTGCAGTGCGATAACCGGATTCCTTCAAGGACCGGACCAGATTCGGTACTGTATAATCGATCGTCGAGCCGTAGTTCCGGTGATTGTGTTCTGAGAAACGAAGTGACGTAACAAAGCTAATCCGACTAGGACCGCAAAGCGGAGCGGCGCAGTAGGCTTTTTCGAACCTCACCCCTTCAGCCGCCAAACGGTCGATATTGTGCGTTCCAATGGTGGGGTGACCGTAACAAGAAAGATAATCAGCCCGAAGCTGATCGGGACAAAGTATCAAAAGGTTCATGTGCACCGCCTACCTGCAATCAGTTTGCCCATTATGGAGGTGGTATTGTAGTATGTATACAGTATTTTGGTTATGCGCCAGAGGAGTTTTCCCTTCACACCGAGTTTTGTAATTACATTACGGTGGAGGACGATTAGGTGTCCCAGAAAAGTCGGCCAAACATACTTCTTTTGATTTCTGATCAGCACAATCCGCATATCGTAGGTTACGCTGGTAATAAGAAGGCGCACACACCAAACATAGATCTGCTTGCTGAGCGCGGCGTGCGCTTTGAGGCGTGCTACTGTCAATCACCACTGTGTGTACCAAGTCGTTTATCTATGCTCACAGGCAAGTATGCGTTTCGATGTTTTGCTTGGAATAACGCGTCTGTGCTTTACCCAGATGAATTGACACTCCCGCAACACCTAGGTAACTACGGCTACGAGACTGTGCTAGTCGGCAAGATGCATCTCAAAGGACCCAGATGGGATGGAGGATTCAAGCATCGGCCATACGGAGACATCATAATCGATCGTTTTTGCGGTCATCAGCCAGATCCCGTTGAGACGTGGGACGGCCGCTGGTGTGACCACAAGGTTGGACGTTTCCCATGGGCTGGGGAAACAGAGATCCCAGAAAGCCTGCTGATGGATGGTGTAGTGACGCGGGAATCTATAGCATTCCTTCTAGAGCATGCCAGCAAGAATCCTGACACTCCTTGGTTTCTATGTGCCGGTTACGGGCGGCCGCACTTCCCATTCACGGCACCCGGGCGTTACTTCAGACGAGCTATGGCTGATCCCCCACCCCTACCTCCGAGGCCTGAAGGTTATCCGGAGTCTTTGCACCCGCACGACAGATACATAGTTGATGACTTTCATATCTACGACTTTTCGGATGAAATTCAGCAACGGACGCTCGCTGCATACTACGCTTGTGTCAACTATCTAGACGACTGCATTGGCGATTTGCTGAATGTATTGGAACGAAACGGCTTACTCGAGAACACTTACATAATCTATACATCCGACCACGGCGAAATGGCCGGTGAACACGGAATGTGGAGCAAGAGGTCGTACTACGACGGTTCCTCTCGTGTTCCGCTGGTCGTATGTGGTCCTGGAATACCGGCAGGCAAAGTTGTTACAACACCAGTGGAGCTGCTGGATCTGTTTCCGACTTTTTGCGAGTGGGCTGGTGTTCCTGCCCCGAGGGGTCTAGACGGTGAGAGTCTGGTTCCACTTCTTAAGAGCGACACGAACTCGCGAAAGAAGTGTTGGGCCAGGTGCGAGCTGCTCATGCCAAATGAACGCCTCGAGTTCCGCATGGCCAGAGACGAGCGGTGGAAATACGTCGAGTTCGCAACCGCGCAGCCTGTGTTGTTTGATATGCTAAACGATCCTGACGAGACCAACAACCTATTGGAGAATACTCAAAGTCAACAGATCCTCCAGGACATACCGCTTGACAAGCTGCGGTCCATCGCCACCCAAGGGATAACGTGGAGTGAAATCGCGAGTATACGTGAAGAAGAGACGAAGCGCCGACCCCAATTCAACTGGGGCGGCTCACACGGGCCTGTGCAATACGTACTGCGTGACGGCCGCATTGTCGACGCGGATATCTTTCTGTATCCTGGCCTAGGGCAAAGCGGCTAACCACGTAGGCCTTAGGCAGTTTACCACTTCACTGAGATATTCTCTTTAATCCTGCGCACTGCCTCAGCAACACGTTCGCCGTCGCGGTCGCCGGAGACTGTGAGGGACATGCGCACGTAGCCCTCCCCGTACTGCCCGTATCCACTGCCCGGAACCACCAGAACCCCAGCATCCACCAGCAGCAGCTTCGCAAACTCAGCGGAGGTGTAACCGTCGGGCACAGGAGCCCACACGTAAAGTGAGGCTTTTGGCTTGCGAATTTTCCAACCTATTGCGTTGAGCCCATCGACGAGTATATCTCTGCGTTTTCGATACAGTTCAAGGGTGGCGTTGTTCGACACGTGGTCCAGAGCATACGCTGCCGCGATATCGATCGCCGGAAACTGCCGCGAGTCGAGGTTCGACTTAAGTTTGTTCAGATGTGCAATCAGATCACTGTTGCCGACGGCGAATCCTATGCGCCAACCCGTCATGTTGAAGGTCTTTGACATTGAGTGCATTTCGACGACGACGTCGAAAGCACCCTCGATTTGCAACATACTCGGGGCTACGTAGCCGTCGTAGGTAACTTCAGAGTAAGCTAGGTCGCTGACAATGGCAATATCATAGTCTTTGGCAAACTTCACCGCCTCATGGAAAAACTCCACAGTTGCCGTGGCTCCAGTTGGATTATTCGGATAGTTAAGAAACATTAACTTGGCGCGCTTTGCGACATCCGACGGCACGCTGGAGAGATCCGGCAGAAAACCGTTCTTTTCGAGTAGCGGCATTGCATAAGCGTCTCCACCTGCCATCAGCGTATTTACCTTGTAAACAGTGTAACCGGGGTCTGGCACCAGGCTTACGTCTCCAGCGTCGATCATCGCCCAGCATATGTGAGCCAGTCCGTCTTTGGATCCTAAAAGAAGTAGGGCTTGGCTCTTGGGGTCTATGCCAACACCAAATCGACGACGATACCAGCGCGCAACTGCTTCCAAGAACTCAGGCCATCCGGCTTCTGTCTCGTCGTACCGATGCGTAATGGGATTTCGAGCAGCTTCGCACAGTTTTTCAACGATGGGTTCAGGAGTGGGTTGATCAGGATCTCCGATACCCAGATCTATAAGATCTCGACCTTCGGATATCGCCTGTGCCTTCAGTCGCGCTATTTCGCCGAAGAGATATGGCGGTATCTTATCAAGTCTTTTCGCTCTATCCATTCTGTCCTCCGCCGGTTAAGATGCTAAAACGGACAAGGCGACTGACATTTACCTACAGCCATGCCCTGTCCGGATCAACCGAACTGATAAAGAAATCAACTGCTAATGTCGATGCTGCCTTCGAAAACTTCTTCGGCCGGCCCTGTCATAAATAATCGGTTATTGCCTGCCCATTCGATGAACAAATCTCCTCCGCGCAGATGCACGGTCACTTTTCGCGAAGTCTTTTCGTTAAGGTATCCGGCAACCACTGCTGCACACGAACCGGTGCCGCAAGCAAGTGTCTCGCCTACACCTCGTTCCCACGTCCGCACCTTAATCTCCTGCGGACTCAATACCTCGACAAACTCAACGTTGGTCCTTGCAGGAAAACTTGGATGGTTTTCGATGAGGGGTCCCATTTTTTCCACGGGGTAGTGATCCACCCCATCAACGAATGTGACGCAGTGCGGATTGCCCATGGAAACGCAGGTAACTTCAATCTTCTTGCCGCCTACCCTGAGAGGTTCGGCGATTACCTTTGTGTTGGCCTTGCCTCGCATCGGGATTTCGAACCTCAGCAGCTTTGGTTCTCCCATATCCACGCGCACTGTCTGCACTTTCCCGCTGACTGTATTGAGTTTCAAAGTCTTTATTCCAGCAAGAGTTTCGACTGTCATTACGACGTCGTCGTGCATCTTGCGGTCATATACGTATTTCGCGAAAACCCGCACTCCGTTGCCGCACATTTCTGCTTCTGAGCCGTCAGGATTGAAAATGCGCATCCTGAAGTTTGCGACCTTTGAAGGCAGCACAAGAATCAGTCCGTCGGCGCCGACGCCAAAATGCCGGTCGCAGATGTATGTCGCCATTTCCGGCAGTCGTTCTTCAGAAATCTTTTCCTCTGACCCGTCAACGACGACAAAGTCGTTGCCAGCGCCATGCAACTTCACAAATTTCAATTGCGAATCTCCTTGAGACGTGTACTACAGTTCAACAATGATCGTTACTTTTGGGAAAAGCAACACCTGCTAGGAACCAACGTGGATAGGCTCTTCAATTGTCAAAGCAGCTGCTGCAGGCTCAGCTGCTTCTTCGTGTGAGGAAGTAAGTTTTTCCTCGATTTCCGCCGATTCTTCACGCACTGAAGCAATTTGGACGTGCTTGCTCGGCACCACCGACGCCATCGCGTGCTTATAAACAAGCTGAGCAGGTTTGCCAGGAGTTTCCAGCAAAATAGTGAACGAATCGAACGCTCGGACGTGGCCTTTTAGTTGCACTCCGCTGATCAAGTACACTGTGACCAACGTGTTATCTCGTCTAACCTGGTTAAGAAAGTTATCCTGCAGGTTGAGCTGGCTCTTGTTCATTTTTGAGCTCCTGTTCAATTAGTTTAGCAACCTCCGACGCCGTGCAGTTCTCTACGTCAATCCATTTTATCCGCTTATCAGCTCGGAACCAGGTCAGCTGACGTTTCGCGAAGTGCCTGGTGTTCCTTTTGAGCAGAGCTATGGCTTCCGCCAAACTATACTCTCCAGCTAAGTAGCCTGCGATCTCCTTGTAGCCCAGCCCCTGCATTGAGGGTAATGTTCGGTCGATGCCGCGTCTCAGCAAAGCTGCCACCTCATCAACCAAACCCGCAGCAACCATCTCGTCTACGCGCTTTTCTATTCTAACGTAGAGGGCGTCCCGCCGCATCGTCAGACCAAACAACCGCGCTTCCGGATGAGCAGGCTCTCTCGCAGAGTCCTTTCTGAAAAGGACTGACGGCGGTATGCCAGTCGCATCGTAAATTTCTAGTGCGCGAATCACCCTTTTCAGATTGTTCGGATGGATTTTACTGGCGAGTTCAGGATCGACTTCGGCAAGTTGCGAGTGAACCGCCTCGTTTCCCAATTTTTCCGCTTGATCCCACAGTCTGCGCCTCAGTTCATCGTTCCGCGGCGGAATCCACAGCGCAAGCCCATCTACAGCTGCCTTAACATACAGCCCGCTTCCGCCGACAATGATCGCAGGCGGATTTCGACTAACGATATCCGCGATGGTAGCTTGAGCTAATCTCTGGTACTCGCCTACGCTGAATGGCTTCGCAGGATCCGCTACGTCGACAAGATGGAACCTAGCCAGCTTGCGTTCTTCAGCCGTCGGTTTGGCGGTCCCAATGTCCATTCCTTTATAGACTGCCATCGAATCAGCTGAAACGATTTCACCGCCGACTCTTGATACCAGCTCAATGGCAGCTGCTGTCTTCCCAACTGCAGTTGGGCCGACAATAGCAATGACCCTGGACCGCACCCCCGGTTCTTTCACCTGCGTTGCCGGCGCCATTAGCGCACACAGTATAGCATGAGTATCAAGCATTAACAACCGTTTAAGCAAAACCTAGCTTGCGTCAATTCGCGCAAGTCGACATCAGACAATTGCCCTGTGAAACCTCACGGCATTGCCGGTATTTGTACTAGGTTGACACACGCATGATCTGCTGTTAGACTGCGAATAGTAACAGCACGCGGAACCGCGTGCCCAAACGCAAATCAGTGAAAGAGAGGGGAGTGAACTGCTATGAGGGGATGTTCCGGCAATGGAAGTGCTAAGATCCGCCCGGTACTTGTGTTATGCCTCGCACTGGTGATGAGCCTCCCCGCGGAGATCCTCGCAAATGTCTACGCCACTAAGCTTGAGGCAAGCGCACCTGCCTTCGCCCCAGCGTCTGGCGGCACGGTAACGCTGTCATTCATTCTGAACGAGAACGCGGACAACGGCGTCGTCTTGAAAATTTATCGTGCTGCTGGTGACCAGCTCGTGCGCACGGTCAATCTTGGACCACTAACTAGGGGAACACAAACCTGGGTGTGGGATGGCAAGAATGATGCCGGCGCTCTCGTGCCCCTTGGCGAACCGTATTACTTCACTGTGACTGCCTCGGACGATGGTTACTCTGAGTGGACTCCGATCATCGATGAGACTGTCACAGACCGGTGCAAGTACTACAGCCCGCGTGGTGTCGATGTAAACAAGGACCCGCGCAGCAAGTACTACGGCCGAATCTACGTTTCGGAAGCGTACCCATCAGGAGCGAACCAGTGGAGCGGCTCGCCGAAGGTAACCGAAGATGGAATCTATATTCTCAACGCCGACGGCACCGATGCTGTCGGGCAGGGCGACCATGCACGAACGGGCGGTGTTACGTGGGTACTAAGCTCATATAGTCCCTGGCGATGCACCGTAGGCCCGGACGACTGCCTATATGTGTGTGATAATCACGATTCACACCCGGGGCTTTGGGTTGGCGACCCTGATTTTCTCAGCGCGCAGTCGATTTTTGACCCGGCCGGTGCTGACAGTACTGGTCTTACGTCGAACCACGGTAATATACTCGGCGCGATCGTCGAAGGCGTCGGTCCGGATAGAGTGATCTACACGCTCGACGAGGACTATCCCGGCAACGTTGCTCAAAGAGGCAGCGTGTGGCAGTACAACGTTGGAAACAGTCAGCTGCCTTGGTGGGGAAAGCCCGATGCCATTCCGTACAATGACAACTATCCTGTCAACATAATGCAAAACACCTACCAAGACTTCGCCAAGGATTCTGAGGGTAACTGGTACATTAGCCAAAACAGAGCGGACGGAACTGACATTTCGAGCGTCATAAAAGTGGCTCAGGACCAGACACTGTTGTTCCTATCACTTACAGACTGGGGCGGCCAGGACGTGCTCCGTAACACATATGGTTTGGCGCTTGACGATGCCCGCAACAGAGTGGCTGTATGCACGTATAACAACGGCCGACTGATTGTCACCGACAAAGATTTCGACCTAGAACGCATGCAAGTTATTTCCCCCGTCGGAGTTTGGGCAGTGGGCTCCGGCGGGACGATCCTGCGATCTGCTGATCGAGGTCGGACGTGGATAAATGTGACGTCCCCAACAACCAACGACCTAAACGACATCTTCATGCGCTCATCCACTGTCGGCTACGCCGTAGGTAACGCAGGCACATTCCTAAGAACTACAGACGGCGGCGCCACCTGGACCATCCCTAGCACGCCCGGTTCGCAGGACCTAAAATGCGTGAGAGCTTTTATGTCCTCATCCGGAAGCCCGGTTGTCTATACATACTACGTGTGGGCAGTTGGTGCGGGCGGTGCAATATACGTGTCGGCAGACAGCGGTGCTACCTGGTCCGCAGCAAGCTCCGGCACCACGCAGGATCTTAACTGGATAGATCAACCCTTCGGCTCAGCAACCACTGGTCAACAGGTACTGTATGTCTGCGGTAACGGTGGTGTCATACTGAAAAGCGTCAACTCTGGTACATCTTGGTCTCTCTTGAACTCTGGCACGACCGCAAACCTTTATTCAATAGGCGTAGCAAGGCATCGGCACCTACCTTCTGTTCAGGAATATGGCTGGGCAGTGGGCGACAATGGCACTATACTGCGCACCACCGACAGCGGAGCTACTTGGGTACCTCAAGTTGTCCCTGAGCTGGCAGGCAAGAAGCTCAAGAGCGTATCCGTGGTGACAAGTCTGGTTGCTAAAGTGGTTGCGGAAGACGGAACGGTTGCTAAGACGAAAGACGGCGGTGCCACGTGGACTATCGTTTCGTCGGGAGCACCGGCACTTAATTGTGCTAAGTTTGTCGACCCGGCACTTGGTTGGGCAGTCGGGCCTAATGGAAAAGCCTACGTCAGCAGGGACGGCGGCGCAACCTGGACGGAGCAGACAACTGGAGTTACCACTGCACTTAAGAGCGTATTCACCCGCGACGTCTACGAGCAGGGAAAGACTATCTTCTCTACCTGGCGTGACGCCGCTTTTGACGCTGTCGGCAACCTCTACGCCATAGACAACAACCTCGAGATCCTGAGAGTTTACTCGCCTCCGGACGGTCCCAACTCGTCAACGACTAAGTCCTACGGCGTAGTCGTGCCAACGGCAGGGGACGTTACGCCGCCTAGCATACCGGTGGTGTTCGACGACGGAGATGAGCAGAATAGTATGACCACTATGCACGTCACTTGGACTGCTGCTTCTGATCCTGAGAGTGGAGTGGTCGAGTATGCTTGCGCGATAAGCGGCGTGCCAATGGACATAGGTCGCGACTACGTTGCAGACTGGCGCTCGGTGGGCAACGTCACAGAGTATACGTTCACGGGGTTGAACTTGAAACTCGGCACCTACTATGTCTTGGTTAAGGCCAAGAACGGTGCAGGCATTTGGAGCGAAGCAGGAGTCAGCGACGGTATAAAAATCTTGTTCAAGTACTCTACGATAGGCGAGATCAAAGCCTGTAAAGACACCTCAGTCATATTCGAGAACTACGAGAATCCGTGTATCGTGACGTATGTCGATCCGGGTGATTTGTATGGCTCGAATGCGGAGAAGTGGTTCTGGGTTGAGCAATTGACGCCAGATGGCGGGCTGGGTGCCGCAGGTTTAAAGGTCAACGCGAAGGCCCTCGGGAACTACTTCCCGCCCGGGATGACTGCCGGCGCCACAATAACCAGAATGAGTGGCACCCTGGTGCTGCCGACCTCCAGCACTGACCCAGTGATTGACCTTACTCGTGAGTTGAGGTTGGATTCGATGCCGACACTCGGCGGATACACTGATTTGCCGCCGTTCATCTGTATGAACGTGAAATCCTACGGCGGTGGTTGGCGTTCTAACGTCGCCAATCCCGGACCTGGTGATGGCACGCCAGCCGTAATCGGAGCCTGGGTCGGCAATAATCCGGTGGTTGCGACCGGTCTCAACACTGAGGGTCTGCTGATTAGAGTAACAGGTAAGGTGCTTGGATACGGTGAGGACGTTTCGAAAGGCTGGATGTGGTGTTATGTAGACGACGGCAGCGGCGTTCCTTGCGAGGGCGGACCCGATGGATATAAGGGCATCAAAGTAATAAGAGCCTGGGATGCAATTTCAGCGTTCCCGCGCTCACCCGAGGACATAGGAAAACAAGTGGTTGTGCAGGGTATTTGCTGCAATAGGTATATCTCAGGTTCCGGTCGTATCAGAATGATGCTGATGCGCACTGGCTATGCTGGAGCAGAGATTGATACTCTGCAGTTCATCGGACAATAGCAATAAAGTCACATCTGCATAGCGCCAGCAAGGGGCGTCCTCCGGACGCCCCTAACTTTTGGCTTCGATGCACACGGTAACTATCTGGTAGTTCTTACTCGAACCGGGGTTCCGACCTTTATGTTTAGGTCCTGTTCAGCATTGCCCTGGTTGATAGCTATCTCCAGATGATCCAAACTGTTGATTATGGCCAGCGGTTCGCCAACCGGAACGTCTGCATAAGAGGAGCGAAGCGATCCCAGATCATGGCCGGCTACCGACACACGCGGCGAACCGCTGAGAGATTCAATGTGTGATGCTTCGATATTGGATATGCAGTTGCCGAAGTGGTCGATGTAAATTATTTTGCCTTCTATGGTCGATTCGTTTATGCGCGGCTTCGGTATATCCAAAGTCACTAGGTCGTGTGCAGGCTTTCCCAGTTCAGTAAGCGGAACTCCTAGTGCGAGTCGAGCAGCGGCGGGAGCGAAAACGTCTCTTCCTTCAAATGTTACTCCGCGCAGCCCACCATTTCGGCGGGGGGCTTCAATCTCCACTGCTTCACAGCCGTCTGACGACCTTATCATATAGGTAAACACACCATTGTCCGGCCCGACGAAATAGTGTTCACCGCATTTCATCGCTATTCGTCTTCGAACTGACCCCACTCCCGGGTCGACTACCACCAAGTGCACAGTGCCAGGCGGAAAGTACCGATAGGACGTGTGGATAACGAATGCGGCCTCCAGAACGTCGTGAGCATTAATATCGTGGGCTAGGTCTACCAAAGTTGCATCAGGAGCTACGCTCAGGATAGCCCCTTTCATCATTCCCACGTAGGTATCCGACATTGAAAAATCAGTTGTCAGAGTAATGATTCCTGCCAAACTACTACACCTCGTCATACCAAGTTATTTGGATTATTCCAAAGTTGCACATATCCTTCATATCTTAGAATTCGTAGACCTTCATTATTTACGGACTCCCACGCGGCGGCCATTGATACGGAATATCGGACGAAGGCGGCTGCGGTGCATCGTAGGTAGGTGGTTGCATTGAACCAGGCGTGTTAGCTTCTTGCAATAAGTCTTTTAAGTATTCAATCCTAGATCGAGAAGCTTGTCCGTAACCTGCCTCGTCGTTACCCGCCAACAGCGAAGCCTTTTCGTACTCGGCAATGGCCTCACTTAACTTGCCTTGCCGTTCGTAGGCAAGTCCTAGGTAGAAGTGGCCCTCAGGGTTATTGGGCCTCAACTCGATCATCCTGCGAGCTTGCTCTTCCAACGCTCGCTGGTTGCGCTGGCTTGCGTAAGAATGTGCGCGAGCTGTCCAGATCTGGTAGATTGCATCTTGCGAATACTTTGCAATTTCTGACTTAGGAGATACCCTGATCGCGTGTTGAAACTGCTGCTCCGCGACATCCAATCTGCCCCTCTTTAGTAGTTCGATGCCTTGTTCGTAATATCGCGCAGCAGCAGAGGTCGTCTGAGCCGTTACATAACTCTCATACGCAATATTGAGCGCCCATATGGCGAAGATAATCATTCCAGCTACACCTATCACGAGGAAAAACACTCCCAAAAAGCTTCGGGTCTCCGCGCTGAGTATCGGCTGCGGGGGAGGAGGCGGCGAGGGAGCCGGAAAAGGCTGCGCAAAAGGATCCGGCGGACCAGCAGTCGTGGACGAAGGCATTGGAGCGCTATAACCTGTTACGGGAACTGGTTGCTGTCTCGTCAGCTGAGAGGCCGAAGTGCTGGGTTGTGATTCAAGACCGGTATAGAAATCCGGATCGCTACATCTTTCATTCCGAAGATCCTCAGCCAGCTCGTCCACTGATTGATACCGCTTCTCTGGGTCCTTTGCCATTGCTTTTCTTACAATTGCTGCTAAATAAGGCGGTGCCCCAGGAGGTGGAGGCGGCTCCATATTCATTATGTTGTAGGTTATGGTGACGAGGCTGTCACCTGCAAAAGGCTTTTTGCCAGTCAACATTTCGTATATCAGAACTCCCAAAGAGAAGATGTCGGATCGTGCATCAATAGGTTTACCGGCGACCTGTTCCGGAGACATATAGCTGGGAGTTCCGAAAACTTGTCCGTCCTGTGTGATTACAGGCTCACCCATTATGCGGGCAATGCCGAAGTCCGTCAGCTTGATATGTCCGCCGGGAAGAATTTGTACGTTTTCTGGCTTGATATCACGGTGTATCACGCCGTTGCTGTGCGCATACGAGAGTGCTGAGCACAATTGGAGCACGTAATCCTTGATCGTTTCGATGGGTAAAGGACCTCCCGCCTGCAACACATCGCGCAGGGTCTGTCCTTCCAGGTATTCCATTGCAATAAAGTACCGATCACCGTCGCGCCCTACCTCATAAATGGTGACAATGTTCGGGTGGCTCAGTCGGCCGGCTGCTTTCCCCTCGCGCCAAAAGCGCTCTATGCGTTCCCGCTTCTGTACGCCTGTTAGACTAGGGTCAAGCCAAAGCTCCTTCAGGGCGACGCGTCGGTTTATGGACGGGTCAATCGCCTCGTACACGATATCGTTCGACCGAGCGATCTCCCTAATTATCTGGTATTTTCCGAGAGTGTTGGTTGATTGCGCAGACACCGTCATAACTACCTAGTCGAACGTTACACCAATTCAATTGTTATACAAAATTTCGGCGCTGCTAGCCACACAGCAAACAAAAGCGCCTTTTCTTTTTGGGTCTAATGATATCTTTAATGGCAACAACAAGTGTCGTGACATTGTCGTGCCCTCCATTTTCCAAAGCTCGGTCAACGAGTTTCCACGCTGCCACAGACGCACACTCGCCAGCTAGAACGTCTCTTATTTCGTCATCGCTGAGCTCCCCGCTCAGACCGTCTGAACAAAGCAGGAAAACATCTCCTGGCATTATGTCCTGAGTGAATAAATCGACCTCAACAGTAGGTGATGTCCCCAGCGAGCGAGTGATGACGTTCTTGAATGGTGAACATTCTGCCTCTTCGCGCGATAGTCCACCGCGCTTTACCTGCTCGTTTACCCAAGAGTGATCCTCTGTTATTTGTGTCAACCGGCCATTACGCATTAGATAACACCTGCTGTCGCCGACCTGCGCGACGAACGCCTCATCTCCGCGCAATACTAACGCAGTGATCGTTGTCCCCATGCCAGAGCGCTCTAGGACGGCTCTCGAAGTATCGAATATGAGCGCGTTAGCCTTTGCTATGGCTGCTCTGAGAGACTCTTCCACAATAGGAGAATCGTCGCTGTAGTAACTGCTTATGGTAGTCTTAAGTGCAAGTTCGCTGGCTATTTGACCTGCCGAATGACCTCCCATACCATCTGCTACTGCAAAGAACCAGCCTTTTCTGGCAAGCGTTTCTTCGTCTTCGGGCATGTAAAACTCAAACTTGTCCTCGTTGTTCTCACGAATACGTCCCAAATCTGTTCGCGCACCTAAAGCAGTTACCAGCTTGATACGCCTTGCTTTTTGGGCTTTTTCTTCCCAAGCCTGAACAAGTTCGGCAGTGTTTATCTTGGCTGTGATCTCCTGTTTGGAGTCGTCTGTCATTGCATTTCCTCTAATCTGAGCACGGTTTTTCCGAAAGTCAGCTCGTCGCCAATTTGCACCTCACGAGGCTCGTTGGGCTCGATTCTTACCCCGTTGACCCACGTACCATTTGTGCTCTCGAGATCTACAACCTCGATCCGGCTTTTCTGAACGCGTAGCTCCGCGTGACTGCCGGAACAATACGGGTCAGGAATTACGATGGCGTTTCCTTCTCTGCGACCTACTGAGTACGTTCCTGGAGCAAGAATATAAGACAGCTTGCCGTCCTCAGACACCAGCTTGGCAACAAGTTGGGCTTGTTCTGTCTCTTGCTCTTGTACACTAATTTGACCTGTTTCGATAGCGTATTTCTGCTGCGGTGGTTCTTCTTCAGCGGCCTTCTCCTGCGTTGCGGCAACAAGTTTCAGAATTAGCAACTGGTTTCCAAAAACTACCTCTGCGCTGTTAGCCAACTCAACTCTTTGCCCTGGCTCCAGTTTTTTCCCACCGACAAAGGTCCCGTTGGTGCTTCCGATATCTTCGACATATACCTTGCCATCCTCTAAGGTAACAACAGCATGCTTTCTTGAAACCGTGTTGTGTGTAAGGAGCACGTCCGCATCCTGCCGGCCGACAGTGTTCTCGCCGACTCGCAGTGTAAACTCGCGCGTTCCGTCTTGCGTTACCAGAACGGCAGGAGGACTAACTTCAAATTCTTCCATTCGCTCCTCAGGCGTAGATGACAACAGAAAGCCGCAGTCCATGCAGTAGACTTCCGCAGGGGGATTCGGCGTATGGCAAACCGGGCACTCCACACTTACGGCCATCTGCGTAGGCTCTGCGTCAGTCCGGCTCACTGTGGGCACTGTTCCCGGATATAGATCTCCTGCTGGAATCGTTTTATCTACGTCTTCCATCATCATTGTGCTTTCTCCCGGTCAAGGTTTATACCTATAAGTGTCTTTTCGGCTGCAGCTCCCTGTTTGATCTGATCGATCGCTCTCTGGATATCCTGCGCCTGAAGAGTCTTGCCCTGCTGGATAAGTAGAGCCTGTGTCTTTTCCAGCTCTCTAAGTGCCTCATCGGGCGATATCATCTGTGTGCGCATCCCCATTACTGTGCGCTCGAGATTTCGCGAGGCTTTAGCTACCTCAAGTTCGCGCTGCACTTCTGGGTTGAAACCGCCTGCGATGCGCGCAGCATCTGTCGTGAAGCTAATAACTACATCTGATGAAACCGTTTCGGTTTTTCCAGTGGAAGAGTCATCGTATATGATTTCGATTTTTGCTACACGGTATCTGCCGCCAGGCCGCGGTCCAAGCTCCAACTCCACAATAGCTGTCTGCAGTTCGCCACGTTCTAGATCCGCCAAAGTGACCTCGGCGCTTCGATGCCCATAGGTGGGGAGTTTGTTATAGATCTGTCTAACTTGCACCCACCGCGACATAAGTACGCGCATCCTGACGTTCCGAGCCACCGTCATCATGACCGACTCGAGCTCCTTGCGGAATATTTCAGGTATTAGCTCCGGACGCATAATGTAGTAGTAGTTGCCTCCGCTGCGCTTAGCGATGGCGGAAAGAAGCTCCTCGTTATACTCAGGCCCAAAGCCCAAAGCCGTAAACGTGATACCTCTACTTTTCTGTTCCACTACCTGTCCAACGATAGAGCTGAAGTCTTTATTGCCCGAGGTCGGTTCACCGTCCGTAAACAGCAGGGCACGAGTCACGTACCCAGGCGAAGCAACGGCAGCCAGTTGACTTGCACCGAGTGCAATGCCGTCGTAGAGATTTGTGGTGTTTCCCACTTCGAGGCGGTTTATGTGCTCCTTTATAAGCTGTTTGTTGATAACTCTGCGCGCCGGCATAATGACTTCGGCCTCGTCCGAAAAAGCCACGATCGACAGCACATCATTCGGCTGGAGCATGTCTACCACATATCCGCACGCTTGTTTCATATAGTCCATAGGCGAGCCTTCCATAGACCCGCTGCGATCCAGAATCAGACACAAATTCAGAGGCATTCGGGCACCCATAGCGCTGCCACTCGCAATGATCTTGACCAACACATGCATGCGGCTCGCCTGAGTTGCAAGGGCACAGGTGTTTTCCAGAACGCACTCTACAGTGAGAGACCTGATGCTTCCGGCCATCGCTGTGCGGTTCGGATCTATCGACCCAGCAAGCTGAGTTGCGTTGGGATCGAAGCTGCTGATATGCGTTTTGTTAGGATCTTCAGGCGGAAAAATGTGCGTTTTATCGTCCATGCCATTCACCCCGTAAGTTCGGGAATCGAATTGAATTAGTCAAGTGACCTACGACTCCGTTGCGTTTAGATACCGGCTACAATTCAAACATAAACTTCGTGCTGCCGATCTGAACCACGTCTCCGTTAACAAGTTCCTGTCTTGTTACGCGAGTGTTGTTGACGTATGTTCCGTTCGTACTGCCTTCATCGTATATGACGTATGAGGTGCCCTCGCGGACTATGCGCGCGTGTTTCCGACTGACAGCACTGTCCACCGAAAGAGATATGTCTTTCGTAGCTTCTCTGCCGATCTCAGTAATCACAGGCTTAAGCGTGAACGTTCGTCCCGCATAAGGCCCGGTGAGGGCAACTAGCTTCGGTTGATCAACGGTTGTCGCCATGGGCACAGTTACATCAGAAGGTTGTATAGGCTGATTAACTTGCAAAATCTGGCTTGGGGTCGACGCTGTTGGCTGAGATGTGGGCCCAGGAGGTACAGCACACTGGCAATTGCCCATTTCATCTTTGACCGACCCGCAAAACGGGCATATGTGTGGCGATGTTGGAATCTTTTCGCGGGGGCCGTATGAGTTTGTCGGCGCAAAGTCAATTCGCTCCGTTGCCTTTTCTCTAAACAAGAATCGAGTTTTGCCTAACGTTATCGTGTCACGGTCCTGCAGTATTTGCTTGGATACTCGGACGTCATTTACCCATGTTCCGGCGTATGAGCCAAGGTCTTGTATGTAGAAACGCCCTACTTCTTTAACTATCACCGCATGTCGCTCTGCTACGTCCGGATCGCCGAATATGGGCACGTCTACCAATTCGCTTCGCCCTATAACCGTTTCGGGCTTTTCGAGAATGTACTGCTTGCCTTCATTGATTCCGACAAGACGCACCAGCCAGGCTTGCTTTGCGAGCTCCCCTGCAAAACCGATAAACAGTCCAATTGCCGCTCCTGTAGAGCTAAAACTGATGAAGCGGATAAACTCCGGCGGGAAATTTGCAACACCACCCTTGTTAAGCCAGACAAGGATCTCGAAAACGCATCCACCAAGCCCGCCGCCGATAAATCCGCCGACGGTGCCGTTGACCATACGCCTCATTGAACCGGCGGCGATCCCCTGCGAAATTCCGATGAAAGCTCCTATGAGAGCCCATCCTAGACCACGGCCAATAAGCAGCAGTAGGAATGCTATAGGAGCAGGGACCGATGGAATTCTAGCTTCAGGAGGCACATTTGATGGCAACTGCGGACCATACGGACTTCCGCCCGCGAGCGCTCGCATAGCATTATATACCGCATTTCCCAATGTGACGCCGATAACCCCACCAGCTGCACCCATCGTTGCCCCAGCCAGAAGACCCCTACGCGCCTCTTTTGGTGAAAAGGCTCCAAGAGCTTCAGCTATTCCCACCGCGAGGCCGATAAGTAGCCCTGAAACAAGTCCTATTATGAACAGATAGGAGTACGGGATTATCACTTCCACACCCGGCGTGCGCGACTCTGGCAAGAGTCTCGTCCATTCCATTGACCCCCATGCCACAATAGCCCCCGTAAGCGCCCCAAGTGTACATCGGATTACTCGGATCAACTTCGCCTCCGCACAACCGTCACGTCGGCTGGCGCTCCTGCCCGATCCTATACCTCGAACCGAAATCGGGTCGCGCCTATCTGAATCTCGTCGCCGGGAGTGAGCTTCTGTTCCTGAATGCGAACACCGTTTACGAACGTACCATTGGAGCTTCCCTCGTCGCGAATCGTGTAACCGTCTGGCGACACGGTTATAGTCGCGTGACGACGCGACGTTGTATTGTCATTGACCAGAGGCACGTGACACCCAGCTTCTCTACCGACAACTTGAGTTCCCGAACTGAGTGCGAACACTTGGCCTGCATATAACCCCGTCAAACCAACTAGCCTAGGTGCTAGGTCGAATGCAGTTTGGGGCGTTGCAGCAGTTGGTTGAACAGAGCAAGCGCAGTTTCCGGAAGCGTCTCGCTTCTGGCCGCAGAACGGACAAATGCTTTGGTCAACACCCGATGTTGCTGGCCCGACCTCACCAGCGCCAGGTTGTGCCGTACCAGTTGCACTATCCGGCAACTGAACGCCCAATTTGCGCAGCGCTTGTTCTACAGTGATGCCTCTGGCCCTAACTACTGCGTATATGATGGCGACAACGATTACCAAAAATATGATTCCAGCTAGCGTTTGCAGAGCTAGATCTAGACTAGATGCGTGCTCGCGCTTTGCTGTTTCGGCCTCACCTGTCTTGGCCTCAGTGGGAACAATAACCTGAGTGGGAAGAGTATCCACGTCACCTTTCACCCTCACGTCTTTTTCGAACCAGGGTTTATCGCGCTTTGTCGGGACTTCTATATCGGAGTCTATTGTCTTCGTAACGCCAGCTGCTCGGACTTTGACATTAACCTCCCCTGCCGCAACGTTCTGAAAACTTGCAGTGCCGTTATCGGCCGGTGTTATGACCGCCGCCATCGGTGTTCCTTCGCCATCCGTTATCTCGACTAGGGCGCTTTCAACGGGAGAACCATCTTCTGCAACGATACGCAGCCGTACGTTGCGGACATACGCGAACGCATCGTTCTTAAGCACAATCTCTTTGGCTGATTTCTGATTCTTTTCCGGTGCATAGTCGAGAATCGCGAGGTTTCCGGTTTTTTTGCTCATGACGAACAGTTTTGCGCCCTTAAAGGTTGTCCCCAAAGCCGATGTATCGAGCTCGGTCGAGTTGCCCTTGAACTTGATGGGCTGGGTAACACGTTTGCCCCCGAAGCCATCGGTATAATCAAACCAATAGAAATACGTTCCTTTCTTCTCGACCTTTAAAATAGGACCACATACGCCTAGTTCGCACAGCGTCAGTACTGCCAGCGCAGCAATAGCCAGTAGCCTAATAGCTTTCATAGCGGCTCACCCCTTTCCTAGCAGCTCTTTCCTGTCAGTCTTCTCCGCGTTGTCTGTGTTGTAGGTATATAGTCTCGTTGATGGCATCTCCTATGTGTCTAGCCACGTCGGACGCGATCATCGAAGGTTCAGTGCACTCTTCGGCAGCAAGCTCACCCGCGCGACCGTGTAGATACACTGCCGCGCAGGCCGCAGACTCAGGAGTCCATTCCTGAGCGAGCAGTCCTCCAATCATTCCGGAGAGAACGTCTCCAACTCCACCGGTCGCCATTCCTGGGGAGCCGCTGGTGTTGACAAAAGCGCGGCCACTTGGATGAGCAACTACAGTTCCCGCTCCTTTCAAGACTACAGTCACACCATAATCCTTAGCAAACGCACGAGCTACCTCTAAACGATTTGACTGAACCTCCGAAACGCTAGTTCCTAATAGGATCGCCATCTCGCCGGGATGGGGAGTGATAACGATTGCTTCTCTCGCAGCCTTGAGCACACTCAGGTCTTTGGAAACGGCAAACAGCCCGTCGGCATCGATGACTGCTGGCCTTTCGAGTCTGTGCACCACGTCCAGAACGAATGCAACCGTATCCTCGCCACGGCCCAACCCAGGACCAATCGCAACAGCATCGCGTTTATTGATAATTTCTAACGTCTGGTCGACAGAAGCTTTACCAAAAGCCCGTGCCTGATTCTCCGCAACAGGTATTGTCATCGCTTCGGTAAGTTTCACTTCAAGTATATCATTCAAAGACTCCGGCACTGCCACAGTCACCAGTCCGGTACCTATTCTTAGTGCTCCTTCGGCTGCCAAAGCGGCAGCTCCCGTCATGCCGACAGATCCTGCAACTATGACGAGGTGACCATAGTCGCCTTTGTGCGATGCGGCATATCTGCAGGGCGGTAGGGAGAAAGCGTTCGGGTCTAGCAAGAACGTTTGGCTGTTGCAGCTATTGAGAGCTTCCTTGGGAATGCTTATGTCTGCTACAATGAGTTCCCCCACATAGCTCGCGCCTGGGTATGTCACTAGGCCGGTTTTTGGTAAACCGAAGGTCACGGTGTAATCGGCATCTACTGCGCCACCCATCGGCAGCGTTCCCCATGTTTTCCCCGTATCAGCATCGACGCCGGAAGGTATATCTACTGCAATAACTTCTCCCACTTTGTGGGTATTGATTGTCTCGATAGCTTTGGCTAGATCTCCAGTGATCTCGCCCTTGACACCAGTTCCAAGAAGCGCATCGACTACTAGCTCAGCCCAGCCGGCTGATAACCTCAAGCGCCTCAGGCTTCCTGAAAAATCTATATCCAGTTGCATTTTTTCGGCGATTTCCAAGTTGGTGAGGGCATCACCTTTTGACCTCGACCTATCGCCGAAGTATGATATGCGGACGTCGGCTCCTGCGTTATGCAAGTGCCGCGCGGCTACAAAACCGTCGCCCCCGTTATTTCCAGGACCGCATACAACCAAAACCCTGCGACCGCGAACTTCGCCTAAGATTTCAACTGCGGTAGCGCTAACTGCCCGACCAGCATTTTCCATAAGGAGCAGGCTGGGAATGCCGTACTTCTCAGTGGCCAGCCGGTCGAGGAAACGCATTTCCTCCGCGTTCACCAAATGCATCCTCATCGGAGGCTTCCTTACTTTCATCGGTTCTCATCAACCTCCACCACTGCTACTGCATGAGCATAGCTCCTTGTGTGCGCCAGACTTATGTGGACTTTCGATTTTCCGGCTAGCTGTTCGGCACGACCGTGTAGTCTCACGGTTGGTTTTCCATTCGGCTGAGTAAATATTTCCACATCTTGCCACGGCAAAGGCTGCCCGATTGCTTTTGCCACCGCCTCCTTGGCGGCGAACCTTGCTGCCAAACTAGCGTAACGAGACTTGCCCTTCGAATCGCAGTAAGCAATCTCAGAAGGTGTGAATATGCGCTTGCAGAATCGGTCTGTTTTCCTGACAATCTCTTCTATTCGCCTGATCTCTACTATGTCTGTGCCAATTCCTATGATGGACATGCACGATGTACCTCAAAGCTGCTGCTTAGACCTGTGATTTCACGTTTGTTCTTACTGCACATCTTGGCTTAAATCCTTTGTCAAAACTGTCTACTATAGGCGCTTTTAACCCTGTGTCTCATTGACTCAGTCATCCTGCACCAATATGATTTACCCGTGAGGAAAGAATGCGTAAGCTCTTGCCGATAATCATCATAGTAGTCCTGTCGTCAGGTGCGTTTTTCCTTTTGAACCGGCAGGGCAAGAGAGTATCTAGACCCGCAGGTCCCGTTGTAATAGCAAGTTTCCTAACTGCGGACTTTGGCAACGCTACAGTTTTCAAGATGCCAGATGGACGCGCACTTGTCATCGACCCAGGCGCTCCAAATACTGCCGATGCCCTTGTAGAGTATCTTCGGTATAACGACATTTCGTCGATCGACGTTCTAATAACGCGTGGCAACGGAACCATTTTAGAGACTCTGCGGCGGCTTTTCGAGGCTTTCGAAGTGCGCCGCGTTATACACACCGGCACACCATGGGCCGAATCTATTCACGGACCTGGTGGCAGCATTGCGGAGGTGCTCCTATTTGGAGGAGACTCCTTTCGACTCGGTGGCGAGCTTAGGCTTACTGCGTTGTCGCCTCCGCGAGATGCGGTCGATGCTGATGAAAGGCCGTTGATAACGCGTTTGCAATATCGAAGAAGTCGATTTTTGCTGATGTCGGACGCTGGTATCGAAGATGAGGGTTACCTAATTCGATCTGGGCAGGACGTTAGCACTGATATCTTGGTTATAGGGCGAAACGGTCGGTATTCAACTACTTCGTTGGAGCTGATTGTCGCGGCGAAACCAAAGTATTTTGTGTTGCTTGTCAACAGGGGGCACAAGAAGCCCGGTCGCTCTATCCTCGAACGGATAGATGCGAATAATACCGGTGCGAGGGTGTACAGAACTGACAACGACGGCATAGTCAAAATGGTTACTGACGGCCGCTCGATTTCTGTTGAGCCTCAGTAGGCTCTGGAAGCAAGGGGGACCAAGATGGCGAACACAAATGACTCAGCAGGTCAAAGATTGAATCAGAAAGCACCGGATTGGGTTGTCGTATTTGGCGCAACAGCCGGCGGGCCACAAGCCTTGTCGCAGATTCTTCCGCAGTTTTCAGTTACTATTCCCGCGACGATACTTGTGGCTCAGCACATGAGACCTGGTTTCACGCGAGTGCTGGTTAAACACCTACAAAAGTTATGCAGATTACCGGTTTTCGAACCGGAGGATGGTCAGGCGCTCCTCGCTTCTAGGATCCTGGTATGCCCTTTAACTGCGAAAGTCAGCGTAGCTAGAGTCGGTTTTGCGCCTACTCCCGCCTATTGTATCAATATAGAATACGCAAGTGGCAGCACAGAACCGCCAAGGAACAGAATCGACGAGCTTATGACTTCCGCAGCGGAAGTCTTCGGAAAGCGTACGGTGGGTGTCTTATTGACCGGTGTCGGGACCGACGGCCGCGAGGGCATGCGGGCAATTCACGAGGCGGGTGGAGTAACTATTGCTCAAGACCAAGCCACTAGCGTTGTACACGGCTTGCCTTCGGCCGCTATCGAGGCAGGTCTGGTACAGGAAATTTTGCCGCTGTGGAGAATAGCGGAGCGCATTAGCGAGATAGTGGAGGGAACTTCTAATGCAGTCGCAGCTTAGGACACGGCTGGGCGACGTTCTAGTTGCTGCTGGTGTAATAACCGAAAAGCAGTTGGATTGGGCGCTCGAACAGCAGAAATTCAATTACAAGAGATTGGGCGAGATACTGCTCGAATCAGGCCTTGTTTCTGAAGAAGATATCGTAGAAGCACGGGCACTGCAGATGGAAATGCCCTCCGTCGACCTGGCCGACATCAGAGTTCCGGACTACGTCGTTCGATTGGTTCCGGAGGGTATTGCCCGCACATATACTGTCGTCCCCATCTACGCGACGGAAGACCGCATCGCAATAGCTACTGCTGATCCCATGGATGTTGAAGCTATGGACGCTGTCACGCGGGTCTCCAAACGTCGAGTAGAACCTTTGCTGGCAAGCCGGTCGCAGATAGAGACCTTGATAGATCGTTTGTACGGCGCTGCAACTGCCGATGACATAACTACCTCGATAGAACAAGCTTCCGAAGGAATTTCTGTAGAGATAGATCAGCCGGAACTCTCACCGGACATATCTGAGGAGCGGCGTAAGAGCGAAGAGGCACCCGTCATCAAAGCGGTGAACCTGGTTCTTCAGGAGGCTATAAGGCAGCGCGCGAGCGATATCCATTTCGAACCTAGGGCAGACCGAATGGAGGTTCGATATCGCGTTGACGGAGTTTTGCAGCACGTCCGCGATATACCCAAAAACCTGCAAGGCGCGGTAGTTAGCAGAATCAAGGTCATGGCAGACCTTGACATAGCAGAGAAGCGCATTCCCCAAGACGGCAGGATAAGCGTAAAATTGAACAACAAAAATATCGACCTTAGAATCTCCACACTGCCAGTTCAGCACGGCGAACGTGTAGTAGTGCGAATACTTGACAAATCGGGAGTGCTCTTGTCGCTTGAAAGACTAGGCTTCAGCGCAGATGATCTAGAGTCGTTCAAGTACCTGATCAAGCGGCCTCACGGTATCATTTTGGTTACGGGACCAACGGGTAGTGGAAAGACAACCACACTATATTCCGCATTGGACAGCATCCGATCGCCGGAAATTAACATAATGACTGTCGAAGACCCAATAGAATACGAATTGGATGGAATAAACCAGTCGGCAGTTAATGTAAAGACTGGGCTTACGTTTCCCATTCAATTGCGAGCAATACTTAGGCAGGACCCTGACGTCATATTCGTAGGCGAAATAAGGGACAGAGAGACCGCCACAATCGCGTTCCAGGCGGCAATGACTGGGCACCTTGTTTTCTCAACACTTCACTGCAATGACGCAGCTTCTGCAATCACGCGCCTTACAGATATGGGTGTGGAACCATTCCTAATAGGCTCTTCAGTCATCGGGATAATCGCACAAAGACTGGTGCGCACATTGTGTCCTCGCTGCAAAGTCGCTTACGAGGCAACCCCGGACGAGCTGGCCGTGTTAGGATTTTCGGAGCAGCGCACTGGTGTCACGCTTTACAAAGCTGTCGGATGCGGACACTGCAGCGGTGGTTTTATTGGCCGCACCGCAGTCGTAGAGCTCATGCGTGTTACCGAAGAGATAAGACGCCTAACACTACAAATGCCCACGGCGAATCAAGTTCGCGAGCTTGCCATTCGTTCCGGAATGAAAACGCTGCGTGAATCGGCGGTCGAGAAAGTTCTGGCTGGTGTCACCACGTTAGATGAAGCCCGCCGTAAGGTATTCTTAGAAGAGGACCAATACTGACCACTTCAAGGCGCATCCATGACACTGATCAGCTAGCGCTGATCCAAGGCAGAAATGTCTTCGACCGAGCTTACGATCAACTGTGGATGGATCCCTTGTTGGTCTCGTATGCATGAAACGATGCCCGTTACCACGACGTACTGCCAGGATGGATCTATAGTTATGTCAGGTGTCACTGCGCACTTAACCTGGGCACTTCCGTCATCGAGCAAAAACGTATTGCTGTCCACATAGGTGAACCGCCCGAATACTTTCACCAAAAGCCCAATGTTGTTCAATCCAACTCCGCCTGTAACACCTTCCTGTCCGGCTCCACCCGCGAAGCCAAATGGCCCACCGCCCAAGTTCTTCGCCACCAGGTAAAATGGTCTTGCGGTCGCCGGCTCTATCGCTTGGGCTGACCATGCTCGTATGTATCGTTCACCATTAGAATTCGTCGCGAGTCGCCCTATGAGGTTCACCCGCTGTCCAGCGGTCAGGTTGTTGTCCTCCATCTCCACCCTTATGCCGGAAACTTGAATGCCTTCGGTAACCTCAGACACGTAGAAAACTGGTTGGTCAGCCATGGTTGAAACAACGCCCGTTAGGGTCACAAGTCGGTTGTCAAAGCTTAGTTTTGCTTCCGGAATGGTCATCACAGCACTTTCACAACCCCAACGAGCTATGCAGAGCGAGTCGTACCCACCAGCGCTTGAAAAATAACCGCCGACATACAGGGCTTTACCAGGCCCTATTCCGTCGGTGTAATCACACAACGCATAGACGACGGGATATTCGCCACCAATACCATTGCCCAACGACTGCCAAGAGCTGCCATCCCATACGGCTATCCTGCTTGCTTGTACGCCACCTGCTGTGGTGAATGCGCCTGCCGCATAGAGCTTACCATCAAACTCAAGCAAAGCTCGCACAGACTGGTTCATGCCAGAGCCCAACGATTGCCACGAGGAACCGTCCCAGCAAGCGATTCTGGCGGCCGGCATGCCTCCGGCTAGGGTAAAGTCACCGCCCGCACAGAGCTTGCCATCGAAGACGCAAAGGCTCTGGACGAAGTTGTTCACACCGGATGTGAGCGCTCGCCACTCTTCACCGTTCCACCTGGCTACGTAAGGTACGTTCACGTTACCTGCGCGTTGGAATCCGCCTCCAGCATACAGCTCTCCGTTGTAAACGCAAAGCGCGAACACGTAAGGAAAGGCTCCCCCATCAAGGCCACTACCGACAGCGTTCCATGACGAGCCGTTCCACTTTGCTATGTGAAGCGCCGGAATTCCTCCTGCTGCCGTGAAGGCACCGCCTGCGTAAAGCTCACCATTGTATACACAAAGAGCAAGAACTGGCCCGTCCGTGCCGACACCTACAGGAGACCAGTTCTGACCATCCCATTTTGCAATGAAGTTGGCTTCTATACCGCCCGCAGATGTAAAATGCCCGCCCACGTACAACTCGCCATCATACTCGCACATAGCTTGCACGTATCCGTTTACTCCTGAACCCACTCCTTGCCAGGACGAACCGTTCCACCTGGCGATGTAATTCACAGACAGATTTCCTGCCGCCAGAAACGTGCCCCCCACGTACATTTGGTCGCGAAAGACACAAAGCGAGTTGGCATAAGCATAAGTGGTACCGCCTAGTCCCTCCGTAGCAAATAGATCGCGTGCCCAGTCAGGGTCGCACTGCGCAAGTATCGCCTGGCTGGGTGCCAGAAGAGAAAGTACCGTCAAAGCAACCAGAAAGCAGTATACAATCCGCATTTTTGCACCTCCGGTTTCATCTTATCATGTATGCAAGAAACGTGCCGAAACGTACTAAAAAAGCTTCTCACATTTCTGCCTCGAATGGGCATTACAGACGCAAGTGCGTGAATCTGACTGCAGCGGTTTGTCTAATCGATTGTTTTCGGATTCTCAGATCCGCAGGAATCACACAAGGAACTTCGTAAGGAGCATTGTGTAATACAAGGAGATTTAAGGGTATGACCAGACGCGAGAGGCTGGTGGCGACACTGCGGGGTGAGCCAGTGGATCGACCACCGGTGTCTTTCTATGAAATAGGCGGTTGGAAAGCAGACCCTAACAACCCTGACCCCTTCAACATCTACAACCATCCCAGTTGGTGGCCGCTGCTAGAGCTCGCGGAGAACGAGACGGACATAATCCGTATGTGCTCCCCGGCTTATAGCCCCCTGCCGGGAGTGCAGATAGAGGAGTTTTTCAAGACGGAAAGTTGGATCGAGAACGGCTCTCTCTACACACGCACGTCAGTTCACGTCGGTGGCAGAGTGCTAACCTCGCTTACTAGGCGCGATCCGGACGTGCACACCGTTTGGACTATTGAGCACCTATTGAAAACTCCGGAAGACGCGAAACTGTACCTAGAGATTCCCGACGATGTGCTCATCCGTGAACCAGACGTTTCCAACCTATTCGGTGTGGAAGCCGAACTCGGTGACCGCGGCATAGTAATGGTCGACACTGCAGATCCGATATGTCTCGCTGCCAGCCTTTTCTCCCTCGGAGATTACACTGTAATAGCATTTACAGAAAGGCATCTATTCCACAAGCTGTTGGAAAAGTTCACGCGCGTCATCCTACCGCGCGTGGAGAAGGTGGCATCTGAGTTTCCAGGTCGTTTGTGGCGCATTTGTGGGCCTGAGTACGCAACCGAACCCTACCTTCCACCAAATCTGTTTCGTGAATACGTGGTTCCATACACAGGACTCCTAGTCCAGGCGATTCAAAAATACGGCGGGTTCGCCCGCATTCACTGTCATGGTCGCATAAGAAATGTTCTGCCTTATATCATGGAAATGGGCGCCGTTGGTTTGGACCCGATCGAGCCGCCGCCTCAGGGGGATGTTGAATTGTTGGAAGTTCGCCGCCAGTATGGAAGTAACCTAGTTCTATTTGGGAATATAGAAGTGTCCGACATCGAAACGTTACCACCCGATGAGTTTGAAAAGTTAGTTGCGAAGACTCTACGCAACGGAACAGACGGTGAGGGCAGAGGCTTCGTTCTGATGCCGACAGCTGCTCCGTACGGTCGCATCATCAGCCAGAGAACGCTCATCAACTATCAGACGATGGTACGGCTTGCAAAGAGCTTTTGCGGGTGACCTTTGCATCAGGTCGAGATGGCTTCGGATCGACAAAAGGAGATCTTCGGACTGACATCGTCAGAACTCGCCACGCTATGCGATGAACTCGGCGAGCCGCGGTACAGAGCTAAGCAATTGGCCAACTGGTTGTATCGCAAGGGTGCTCGAGATTTCGACTTAATGACAAATCTGCCTAAAGCGCTGCGTGAGCGCTTGAAGGATACAATCTCTCTCACACGCTCCCAAATAGTTACCAAGTACAAGGCTGAGGATGGCACAACCAAATTCTTGTTACGGCTTGCGGACGGGGAAACAATCGAGTCAGTTCTGCTGCCGTATCCGGACCGTGTGAGCGTGTGCGTGTCGACACAGGTGGGCTGCCCCGTTGGATGTGTGTTTTGTGCCACCGGCGCAACAGGTTTCGCGCGCAACCTGACCGCCGGGGAAATAGTCGATCAAGTGCTGACACTCAGCGAAGAAAACCGTGCTACGCACGTCGTATTCATGGGCATGGGCGAGCCGCTCCTGAATTTTGACAATCTGCTCAAAGCTATTCAGCTTTTGCACGATGAAGTGGGCATTTCGATGAGGCGGATGACTGTTTCAACTGTCGGCATCACACCTGCAATTCGCAGGATGGCTGACCTCAAACTACAGTTGACGCTAGCAGTGTCGCTCCACGCGCCGGAGCAAGATCTTCGAAAGCGACTTGTACCATTATCTGCAAAATACCCCTTGGAAGAACTGCTCTCCGTCTGCAAAGACTACGCGGACTACACGAAGCGCCGAATTACCTTTGAGTACCTACTGCTTGCAGGAGTAAACGATTCGCCGTCCCACGCGGCTCGTCTGGCAAAGCTTGTGAGAGGCGCCCTCTGTCATGTAAATCTGATCCCGTTCAATGAAGTACTTGGAAAAGACTTCAGACGTCCATCGGAGCGTGCCATAGCCGCTTTTCGCGCAGTTTTGGAACGCCATGGGGTGCAGGTTACTCAGCGCGCAGAGCGCGGCCACACGGTTGCGGCAGCATGCGGCCAGCTAAAGAGGCACAGCGTGGGCAACGCTTCGAGCGCAGTTTAGACCAACTTAGCGAAAGATGAAACATCGCACGCTGTTTGTGTGAGATACTTATGGAAGGAACTCTAACAATATGCAAAATGGAATAGGTTTGGCAATATGGAACTTCACTCAGGGCACACTGTCTCAACGCATTCTGCACTGCGCTGAGGAGGGATTCGATTTCGTGAGTTTGATCGGCCAAGACGCGGCTAGCCTCTGCCGCGGCGAGTGCCAAGATGTCGAAGATATAATCCTGCAGACCTCTCTTGGTGTTACAATTCACGCCAGTATGATGTCTGGATTCGACCCTATACCGCCCGAGTCGCTCTTGGAAGACTTCAATGCGTTTCTAGCCTGGCATGGACGCACTAGCCGCCTGGCCTGTATTCATTACGATCCTGCTCGCACCCGCAACGGAGCATACTTGTCGTCGCATATGAGGAATGTTCTGAAGGAAATGCTTGCGTGTGCTGCACGCACCGGCGTCAAGGTTGGGGTCGAAGATTGGCCCGTGACGCAAGACCAACTCGCGGCTTGCGAGGATCTGGCGCAGTTTGAACATTTTGGTCTACTGATCGACCTAGGGCACCTGAACATCAGACTGCGGCGCCAGCACGGTCTGGATGTTCCCTTTCCGGTTGAAGCCGCACAAGACTTTTTTCGCCGCCTGTCACTTCCTGTCAACGAGCTGCACATCCACAATAACAACGGCGAGCGAGATCAGCATGCTCCGCTATTCAAGGGTACAGCCGATATGTCTGCGCTTGCCGAAATACTTGTTCAGATGCGCATCAGATGCCTATCTACTATCGAGATAGTTCCTGCGTGGTGTGGTCTTGACAACGAGCAAGGATGGCAGGAAGCCCGAAAGGCCGCTGAGTTCTGGCGGCAAGCCTACTTGGCAGCTATATCTTGATATCGATTATCGCGCTTACACCGACGCCGTATATGCGCTTGATATTGCTCGTTGTCTTGCTACCAACTGGAACAAGTGCTCTCACCCTGAGATTTCTGCCTATCACCGTGTTGGCCTCAATCTGCACAACGGCTTTGCACTTTTCGACGTTTTCCTTTGCCCCTATCACTTGGGCAGCCCCAATATGCGCCCCACTGCCCAAACTAAGTATGGGAACAACTGCTGTCGCTTCGGTAGTGCCGACGTTCTTGTTGGCTGTCAGCTTGTTGATGAAGTTGTTGATCTGGTCACCGAATTTGTCCACGACAAAGGCAATTCCACCGGCTTTCAGTATGTCGCCCGGCAAACCCGCGAAGCTGGCCATACTTGCCGCAAACAAGGCAGCTGCCAAACCAGTTGCGAAAAGCTTTGATCTTGTCACTTTTCTCATCTGAATTCCCCCTGTGATTGTCTTTTGGTGATATCATTAGCCAATAACCCGACCCGACTCCAACGCAGGAACGAAAGACACTGGTCAATAACTCAACCTCTAGGGCGTCGCCTCCGTCAGCGTAGTGGGTCTTCTGACTGGAGAAATTATACCCTTTCGCAGAATACTAAGACACATCTAATGTGCGAATATGTGGGTTCCTTTTGCCAATTCTGTGCCTCCTGATGCTCGATCTGCCTACAAGTGCGATGCTGTAGCTGGGATTCTGGGAGCTGTTATGTCGGGGCTCACAGCTCCATTTGTAGCGGTAATCGCTCGTAAAACCCTACACGCTTCGGCTCTTGAAATCAGTTTGCTTTCGGTAGCTCCCATGGCCGGCTATCTTTTGTCGCTGGTCTGGGCGAACATCATGGAAGGCCGGCCAAAGATGCCATTTGCAGTCTGGTCCTGGGTAATTGCGCGGGCGCTTTTGGTCTTATGTGTAGCGGCCACACGGTCATGGCTGTTTGTGGGAATCTTCGCGATTACCTCTTTCATTGCCTCGGTTGCACAGCCGGCATATTCCGCAGTTATGAAGGAGGTATATCCGGACAACGATCGCTCCAAGATAATGGGATATGCTCGGGTTTGCACAATTGCCGCATATGTGGTCGTAACTGCCCTAGCAGCTCCCCTAGTGAAAGGTTACAACTATCGGTTTGTGTTTCCGGCCGCTGCCTTGTTCGGAGTAGCATCCGCACTTGTATTCGGTCGCATCAAGACCACGAAAGCGGAGGGCAATGCCGACGTTCCGCTCCATCAATTTGTTGGCAGCGGCTTGATGATTCTGCGTGATGACCTTGGATTTGCTTGGTTTTGTGCGGGGATATTCGTCTTTGGGTTTGCCAACTTTTTAGCGACGCCGATATATACTGTGTATCAGGTAGAAATAGGGGTCGATACGACTTGGGCAGGTATCTACTCAATTATCGCCGCGCTAACTATGACATTCGCCTATGCATACTGGGGCCCGTACACTGACAGGAGAAGTCCCCAAGTTGCAGTTGCTGTTCAGACGCTGATGTTCGCCATGGTGCCTGTTATCTACTGTTTTGCCACGCAGCCGTGGATGCTGCTTCCCGCGATGATCATAGCCGGCATAGCAAATGCGGGTCTGGAGCTATCGTATTTCAGCGGTGTGCTGTATTTTGCTCCCGAAGATCGTGTAACGAGCTACCAAGGCTTATTCCTTAGCCTTATGGGATTCAGAGGTGTCGTCGCGCCTTTTCTCGGAGCGGCGCTGCAACAGTCTGGACTTCTCTCCCCACGAGCGATTTTTGCCCTGAGCGCTGTGATGATCGTGTCCGGTGCTCTGATCCAGATCGTCGGCCTGCGGAAATATCGTCGCCGCAATAACTTATAACAGACCCTGCGCCCTTTAGCTTACCAATGGCTGAGACGCTATCTGCTTGAATCTGGTATATGCTTCATCGATGCCTGGCGCTTCTCTTGGCTCGTAGGTTTCAAGTTCGAACGAGTTGCGTACGATCTGCCGAACTTCCTCAAGTGACTCGACAAATCCTCTGCCCATTGCTTGAACGAGCACGTTTCCTGTCGCTGTTGCCTCCACTGGTCCAGCTATAACCTTTCGGCCTGTGACGTCTGCTGTTAACTGTGACAGAAGCTTGTTCTGTGTTCCGCCACCGACTATATGGATAGGCTCGTGTCTGCGGCCCAACATTTCATCAAGGTCTTCGACAGTCGCTCGATACCGCAAAGACAAACTGTCAAGTATACAGCGTACTATTTCGCCCTTCGTTTCGGGGATTGGTTGGCTGGTTACTTTGCAGAAATGTTGCACACGTTGAGGCATGTCGCCTGGAGGCAAGAAAAGTGGGTCATCTGGATTGATAATGGACCTGAATGCTGGAGACTCAGCAGCCATCTCAGTCAAATCAGCATATGTGAACTCTTCTCCACTTGCAACCCATGCTCTGCGACATTCCTGAACGATCCACAGGCCCATTATGTTCTTGAGGAAGCGGAACATACCGCAAACGCCACCCTCATTCGTGTAGTTTCTTTCATAAGACGCTTCGTTGATTAACGGTTCGCGCAGTTCCACACCCATCAGTGACCATGTGCCAGAACTCAGATAAGCGTGTCCTTCACCCATAGCCGGAACCGCTGCAACAGCGCTGCCTGTGTCGTGGGTTGCTGGTGCGACCACAGGAACTCCTTCTCCTGACCCCAGCTCCGAGGTGATACTCTCATGGAGGTGGCCTATAACTGTTCCGGGCTGAATAATGAGTGGGAAGATTCGAGGTGGGATCCCTAGTGACTCAGCAAGGTCTGTCGCCCAGCCGTCAGATCTTGGATCATACAGCATGGACGTAGTGGCAATTGTGAACTCGCTGAGTTTCTCACCCGTGAGCCAGTAATTGAACAGATCTGGCATCATAAGCAAGGTTGAGGCGCTCTTCAGTGCGGGAGAGCCGCTGTCTACCATAGCGTAGAGTTGGAATATGGTGTTTAGCTGCATAAACTGAATTCCAGTGCGCTCGAATATCTGGCGACGAGGCACCCTTTCGAAAGCCTTTTCCATCATTCCGTTGGTTCGACTATCTCGGTAATGGTATGGCAGCATCAAAAGCTCGCCGTCTTCTCCCAAAAGACCGAAGTCCACACCCCAGGTATCTACACCGATTCCGTCGATGGCTCCGTCAGCCTCGCGGAGCGCTAGTCTAATGCTCTCCTTGATGTCGGAAAACTGCTTAAGCACATCCCAATGCAGGTGTCCAAGCACATTGACAGGTCCATTGGGGAACCTGTGCACCTCGCGCAGTTCCAACTTGTTGTTCTTGATGATGCCCAAAAGCGCCCGTCCGCTTTCCGCACCAAGATCGATAGCCAAAAACTTCGAGTCCTTAGCCATACACGTAGCGCCTCCAACCTCGAACTTCGGGGCAACCTGCGCCTAGGCCCCAAACTTCTCCTGCACACCCATAAGTTGCGTGAGTATTTTCATTATGTCAATTCCGCGAATTCGCCCCAGACCCCCCGCGGTTACTGACCTCTCATCATAGCACTCGCACCTGTCCACGCGAACGCCTTCTCCCCAGAAGACAATTGGTACGGGATCCCCAGAATGGTCCTTCACGGCACACGGAGTTGAATGGTCAGCCGTCAAAATCACGTAGGTGTTTTCGGGAAGATGCGACATAATGAATCCTACCATCTCATCAAGCTTTGCTATCATATCAAGCTTAACCTGCGGTGCGTTATCATGGCCACCGACGTCTGCACCCTTCACATTGCACAATACAAAGTCGTGCGTTTTGAGTTGCTCAATCACGGCCTGTGCCATGTTCAAAAGGTTCGAATCCGGGCCTCCTGTTGCGCCGGGCACTTCGGTAATGTCCATCCTCACATACCGCGCAACGCCGTTGATCAATCCTGTTTCTGCAACACAAGCTGCTTTCAGCCCATACTCCTTTTCGAAAGACTCAATAGAGGGCCCTATCCCGCCACCACGCGGCAGGATAATGTTAGCTGGCTTCAAACCCTGAGCAACCCGCTCTTTATTTACCGGGTGATCCTTGAGTATCTCATACGAACGACGAACAAACTCGTTTACTGCTCTTGCCGTTCGCACCGCGTTTTCGTCGCTAGGGTCAAGCGGCTCGCAAGTCAGGACTTTCTCGCCTTCGTGGTGTGGGTCGGTGTCCGTAATGTTGGCGGACAAGTTCGCACCCCGCAGGATCAAAGCACCGCGATGGGCCACTGATTCCTTAAATATGGCTTGAATGCCGTCAAGGTCCAAGCCATTAACCGCTGACGCAAGCTGCTCGGTCCCGCTGGTTATGCGCCCGGCACGTCGATCCACTACCACCATATTCTCGTCGACTGTCGAGAAGTTACATCTGAACGCCACATCGCCCTGCTTGACGTCCATGCCTATACCGGCAGCCTCGAATGGCCCTCGTCCGGTGTAGTACTTGTATGGGTCATAACCCAGTATCGCAAGATGCGAAGTATCACTTCCTGCTCTTACGCCCGGAGCGATAGGATCCATCAAGCCGCATTCACCCTCTTTTGCCAGCTTGTCCAGGTTCGGTTTATTTGCTGCCTCCAGGGGAGTCTTGTTGCCCAAAGACTTGATAGGCCTATCTCCGAGGCCGTCTGCCACCAACAGAATAGCTTTCGCCTTATTCATCAACTACCTCCAAGTCGTATAGTTTACAACGGTCGAAACGAAAAGTAGTCTGCCCAAGGGATACTGTGAATTCTGCCAGCATTATCCAGCAAGTTCAGCCTACCATGCTCATCTACTCCCAGGATCTCACCGACTATCCGTTTCTTACTAACCATCATTTCCGCACGGGTGCCCACACCACACATATATGTTCGCCAGCGATCGAGAATCTCTTTGAATCCTCTTAAGCGGTAAGCATCATACCAATTCAAGAGCGCTATGCCCATTTTCTCCGCTGCAGCTCGGACATCCTGCCTTGAGCCAGTTTCCAGTGCAATGGACGTCGCTTCTTCCGCGATTTCACTCGGAAACTCAGTCTGGTTAACATTGACGCCTATTCCGACCACGGCTGCCGCCTCGGAAGATGCTCCAGTCGTTTCTACGAGAATACCGCATATTTTGCGCGAGCCTACCAGCACGTCATTCGGCCATTTGAGCGCGCACTGTAATCCAAACTGTTCTCTGAGGCTTTCCGCAACGGCGAGGGACGCAACAAATGAAAGTTCGTGTAATCTTTCCGAGGGCAATCGTGGGCGCAATATTGCGCTCATCAACACAGACGAACCCGGCTCGTCCAACCAAACACGACCTCGTCTTCCCCGACCGGCGTATTGACTGTGCGCCACAACAACTGTGCCCTCCGCAGCCCCGGTTTTGGCCAGCTCTAGCCCTACATCGTTAGTGGAGCTCACTACTTCGAAATATACAAATACAGGCCTTAGCATGGTGGGCCACTGAAAACGCCTCAAAACTCCATGCTGATGTCAATGGCGGGAGCGCTGTGAGTCAACGCACCCACTGATATAAGATCGACCCCTGTTTCAGCAATCGCCGCAACGTTTTCCAAAGTTATTCCTCCGGAAGCTTCCAGAATGACCCTTCCGTCAGCTAATTGCACCGCCTTGCTCAACATTTCAATGCTCATATTATCGAGCAATACGGAGTCGGCTCCCGACTCAATCGCTTCTTTGAGCTCGTCAAGGTTCCTGACTTCTACCTCAACCAACAACGTGTGGGGCGCTTTGCTCTTTGCCGCACGCACGGCAGACGCAATGCCTCCCGCAACGGTAATATGGTTGTCTTTGATGAGTATTCCGTCATACAACCCACACCTGTGGTTATATCCGCCCCCGACTCTGACTGAGTACTTGTCGAGACAGCGCAAACCTGGCACCGTTTTTCTAGTATCAATAATTTTCGCTTTCGTGTGAGAAACCCGGGCTACATACTCGGATGTTAGCGTCGCTATTCCGCACATACGCTGTAGGAAATTCAGCGCCACCCTTTCTCCGCTGAGAATCTCAGCAGCGTTGCCAACCACATTGGCGATAACCGTGCCCCGCTCAAATCTTGCGCCGTCCTCAAGATGCGGCTCAAATGTCAGGCGCGAGTCGAGCATTGTGAACACCATGCGTGCAACGTCGATTCCTGCAAGTACGCCCGCGGCCTTGGACACAATCCTAGCATCCGCACGAGCTGATCTGGGGACAGTCAGAGCAGTGGTTATGTCCCCATTACCCAAATCCTCTTCAAGAGCTCGCCTTACTATTGGTTCCACCGCAAGCAGCTCCAACCGCGTCATAGCGCTATCATCCTTTCTATAGCGCAGCGAGCACGAGTGATCACGTCTTCTGGTAATTCGATCGCAGGCTGCATATCCTCCAAACTCCAAAGGATCTTCTCCAGGTTTATCTTTTTCATATTGGGACACACGTTCACCGGACTCGGATTGTAGAAGACCTTGTTCGGATTTTCCTTTTTGAGTCTGTAGAGCAGTCCTCTCTCGGTGCAGATTATGAACTCTTTCGCCTGGCTTGCAGCCACAAATCTCAGCATGCCCGACGTGCTTTCCACAGCGTCGGCAAGGGAAATAACATCCATAGTGCACTCAGGATGCGCAATTACCAATGCTTCGGGATGTTCCCTCTTTGCTCGAAGAACGTCGCTGGCAAGTATTCGGTGGTGGGTAGGACAATACCCGCAGTAGGGTATTATCGTCTTACTCGTCTTTGAAGCCACATAGGCGGCGAGCGACTTGTCCGGCACGAACAGTATTTCTCTGGATTCCAGAGATTCCACCACGCGCACGGCATTTGCAGAAGTGCAGCAGATATCGCTTTCAGCTTTGACTTCCGCCGAGGTATTCACATAGGCAACGACAGGAATTCCCGGATGAGCGGACTTGAATTCCAGAAGCTGTTCCCGTGTGATCATATCCGCCATAGGACAACCTGCTTGTTCGTCAGGCAGCAGAACGGTCTTTGCAGAGCTCAGCACCTTTGCGGTTTCCGCCATAAAATGGACGCCGCAGAAAACTATTACCTTGGCTTCTGTTCGAGCCGCTGCACGCGAAAGCTCAAGTGAATCTCCCGTGATATCGGCGATTTCTTGCACTTCAGGCAGCTGATAGTTGTGGGCAAGTATTATGGCTTCGCGTTTTTTCTTTAGCTCTCTTATCTTTTTGATTAGGTCTTCACTCATCGTTTTGAAGTACTTCTTAGGTCTTGTTGTGCTTCTCGTCGGACGGATGATGAACGGGTTCAGTAGCTACGCTGACTCCAGCGCTGCGTCTATCGCTTCTTTCAAGTTTGGAACACCCACAGCTCTAATTGAGTAGTCCCTTCTTAGGCCTCGATCACTTCGTAAGGCAACAACAGCACGAGCAAAGCCCAGCCGAGCAGCTTCTCTCAAGCGAGCATCGAGTCTCCCCACTGAGCGGATTTCACCTGCCAGTCCTATTTCGCCCAGCGCGATAGTATTCGGATCGACTGGTCTGTCCATAAGGCTGGAAGCAATCGAAACTGCGATAGCCAGGTCAGCAGCAGGTTCTATAACTCGCACGCCCCCTGCCACGTTTACGTATACATCCTTGTTTCCGAGCGGTAGCCCAACCCGTTTTTCCAATACAGCGATTATCATTAACATTTTGTTGTAGTCTACTCCTGTAGCCATGCGCCGAGGACTTGCATAAAATGATGGCGCGACAAGAGCCTGAATCTCTACCAGGAGAGGACGAGAACCCTCCATGGTCGACGTAACCACTGATCCTACGCCGTGCACAGGGCGTTCAGCTAGAAAGGCCTCAGAGGGATTCGGCACCTCTTCAAGGCCGGACTCCCGCATTTCGAAGACGCCGACTTCGTCGGTCGAGCCGAATCTGTTCTTAACTGCGCGTAACACCCGATAAGTCTGATGCCTGTCGCCTTCAAAATATAGGACTGTGTCAACCATGTGTTCCAGCACCCGCGGGCCAGCCAGCGAGCCTTCCTTCGTGACATGACCCACTATGAAAACCGATATCCCTTTTCCCTTGGCTAGATTAGCGAATGCGCCTGTACAGCTTCTCACCTGGCTGACAGTTCCAGGTGCGGATGAGATGCCGGGATCATACATTGTTTGAATGGAGTCGATCACCACGTAGCTTGGCGCAAGCCTCTCGATACAGTCTTGCACTGCATCGATGTTCGTCTCGGTCACAACATAAAGCTCGGGTGATTCTACGCCGATGCGATTTCCGCGAAGCTTAATTTGTTCTGCTGACTCTTCTCCCGAAACGTACAGTACCCGCCCTGCGCTAGTGCTAAGGTTGTTGGCAACTTGCATCAGTATTGTAGATTTCCCGATGCCCGGATCACCACCGATAAGCACCAGAGACCCGTCGACAACACCGCCTCCGAGAACTCGGTCGAACTCAGAAAGCCCACAGCTGACCCTTTGTGCACCTGCGGCGCTGAGCTCGTTTATCGGAACGGCGACCGCTGCTGTGCTGGGAACAGCTGAACGCTTATTAGGAGAGGTTTCCTCGACGGTTTCTTCAATGAGGGTAGCCCACTCGTCACAGTCAGGACAGCGTCCTACCCACTTCGGAGATTCATATCCGCAGGACTGGCATACATATCTTGTTCTTGTCTTCGCCACTAGTAAGCCAAGCGAGTTCCAAACCGTATCGTCCAACCGCTGAAATCAGTTTTTCCGCCAACTTCCCGACTCAGCTTTGCAATCCCCTGATGTGTGAGTTCAACATAGAGTCCGTTGCCTAACTCGCGACCAACACTGACCACATAGCCCAGCTTTTCACCGCCGTCAGAATTCCAACCGTAGGTATTGGTTCCCGGGTTGTAGCCCCAGTACTTGTGTCTTAATGCGTAAACACCGATACCAGCGGTAACGAACCAGCACTTTTCCTCATCACCGAACCGCTTGATGGTTGATACCCTTACGGGCAGCAAATTGGCCTTGCCAGTTGACGTGTCCGCCGAAAGCCACTCGATCTCAGCAACTGCTGTCGGACGTCCTAATTGGTCTCGCCGGAAGTTATACTGAATGGTTGCTCCAAGCCAACCGCTTCGGATGTCTTTTAGGTCGCTGTCAGAAGGTACATACCAAGATATATTGAATCCAAGAGGGCTGGTATCTGGCGATCTGAATTGCGCATTAGCAAAAGATGGCAAGAGCATCAATAATACTGCGGTAGCACAGATGAGTGCACTGTGTTTCATTTGTCTCCTCCAGAAAGTGAGCTTGGCGAGACGATTATACGGTTGAGACATAGCACTGTCAAATTTCGTCCGTCGGCTGTCCAGGGTTGGATTAAGATCTACCCACGCGTTACCTATTCAGCTTATTCGGATAATGGTTTTGAGCGTACATACAAATGGCTGCCGACCTAGGGCTCGAACCTAGAACCTTCTGATCCAGAGTCAGACGCTCTGCCAATTGAGCTAGTCGGCAGCACATTATTAAATTACCCGAATTTAGATCTTGTTGTCAACATCAAACTGTCGCTCAAACAAACTACCTCTTCTCAACAGTCCAATCTTTTATTCCTGTAAACCCAACAACCTGCAATGGCTTTAACTCGCTTCGCCCTCACGCTCCAACTCAACAACCAACAAGGCTATGTCATCTCTCAAGTGCTGCCCAGTAAACTCTTGCACTTGTGCAACTAACCCATTTATGAGCTCATCCGGGAAACCACTCGCGTGCAACAACAGGTATTGCTTGAGTCCCTCCAATCCAAAATGTGCCCCATTCGAGCGCGCTTCTGTAACACCATCGGTGTACATCACCAGCTTTGAACCATACTCGAGGTGCATTACTTTTTGTTCGCATTTGGCAAGCCGGATAATTCCCAATGGCACACCGGTGTTTGGAATTTCAACAACTTGCCGCCGAACCGAATCAACATACAATGGAGATTCGTGACCAGCGTTGGCGTAGTGAAGAGAATGATCCTTGAGGTTCAGCAATCCGTAGAAGAGGGTAACAAAAAACTCCGAGGGAGTCTCTTTGAGTACCAAATCGTTGAGCTTTTCCATTACGTATGCTGGCGAGGGGTCGAGATATGCATACGCCTTTAGAGCTTGTCTGATGAGCGCTGTATGGACCGCTGCTTGCACTCCCTTGCCAGCTACGTCGCCAATAACCAACCCGACAAGCTCAGGCCCGGGCGTGAATACGTCGTAGAAGTCTCCGCCTATCTGTGCCTCTTCGACTGCTGCAATATAAGTGCTGGCTATCCGCAAACCGTCGATTCTCTCGGGCAATGCAGGAAGTAGAGCTTGCTGTAAGGTTTCGGAGATACGCCGCTCCCTGGCGTAGGCAAGTCGAAGCGCTTCTTCCGCCTTTCTAAGGGGAGTAATGTCCTCTGTTGAGGCCACTGCACCGGAGATCCTGCCGTGCTCATCATACAGAGGCGCTGAGCCAAGCAAAAGGTAACTGCGCTGACCATCCTCTGTTTCTATTATCATTTCCTCACCGCAAACAACCTCGCCAGTCCGTAGCGATCTGTGTATAGGCAGATCTTCCTCCGCAAAGGGCGTTCCGTCTGGGTGTAGCAGCTTGCTGTTGGCAAGGTAGGAAGGCAGGGGTTCGCCAATCTCAGGTCTTACGCGAAAGAACTCTTGTGACCTTCGATTCATAAAGGCTACGCGTAACTCTGGCCCCTCAGTAACGATAATGCCCGACGGAACAGTATCCAACACTGTTTGCAAGCGCCGCTTCTCGCGTGCGAGTTCCGCATCGCGGTCGATCTTCTGGTCTGTATCTTCTTGGTGTTTCTCCACTGGCATGGCTTTCGTTTCACGAAATGTAGCTCACTAACCGCTGAGCAACTTCTCAGCGAATACCCAGAGTCCTCTCCACCTTTGCCCACGTATCGCGAAGAGTCACCGTGCGGTTAAAAACGAGTCTTGAAGGCGTCGAATCGGGATCCACACAGAAGTAGCCAAGCCGCTCGAACTGGTATCGGGTTCCGACTTCACTTCCAATCACACTTGGTTCTACAAAACACCGTATAATTTGAAGAGAATTCGGGTTGAGGTTATCTAAGAAACTGCCGCCTGGTTCTACCTCCTCAGGATCCGGTTTGACAAACAGGTGGTCGTATAGTCTTGCCTCCGCTTCCACCGCGTGCCTTGCAGACACCCAATGTAGCGTCGCTTTCACCTTGCGGCCGTCGGGAGCATCGCCGCCGCGTGTTGCTGGATCGTAAGTGCACCGAAGTTCGACGACGTTGCCCTCAGCATCCTTGACAACATCCACGCACTTTATGAAGTATGCATATCTCAACCGGACTTCTCGACCAGGAGCCAGTCTATAATACTTCGGCGGCGGAATCTCACGGAAGTCGTCCTGCTCTATGTACAGCTCACGGCAGAAGGGCACCTTCCTAGTTCCTGCAGAAGGATCCTCTGGATTGTTGACAGCATCGAATTCCTCTGTCTTGCCCTCCGGATAGTTGATTATAACAACCTTCAGTGGGTTTAACACCGCCATTCGCCGTTCGGCACGTTTGTTGAGATCATCGCGGATGCAGTCTTCCAATACGGCGATATCTACCACGTTGTAGGCTTTTGCCACTCCGATGCGGGAGCAGAACTCGCGAATCGCTTCAGGCGTATAACCTCGACGGCGCAAGCCGGCAATCGTCGGAAGCCGCGGATCGTCGAAACCCCTCACGTATCCGCCTTCTACAAGATCAATGAATCGCCGCTTGCTCATAACCGTGTATGTCATATTTAGACGAGCAAATTCTATCTGACGAGGGTGGTATATCCCTAGCTCATCCAAGAACCAGTCGTAGAGCGGACGATGGTTCTCATACTCCAAAGAGCACAGCGAATGCGTAATACCCTCGATGGAGTCCTGCAGAGGATGTGCCCAGTCGTACATCGGATAGATGCACCACTTGTTTCCTTGTCGATGGTGCTCTGCATGGCGGATCCTATACATTACTGGGTCGCGCATCAGCAGATTGGGTGAGGCCATGTCTATCTTTGCTCGAAGGGTGCGCGAGCCGTCTGGAAACTCGCCCGCTCGCATACGTTGAAATAGGTCTAAGTTTTCCTCAACGCTTCTGTTTCGATATGGGCTCTCTATGCCCGGCTGCGTGGGTGTTCCACGAGTTGCGGCGACTTCTTCAGGAGACAGATCGCATACGTACGCCTTGCCTTTTTTGATAAGCTCTATGGCCCATTGATACTGCTGCTCAAAGTAGTCTGAGCCGAAAAACACTCGGTCACCAAAGTCGACTCCCAGCCACCGGACGTCCTCAATTATTGCATCAACGAACTCTTTCTCCTCTGTTAAAGGATTGGTATCGTCAAAGCGAAGGTTGAATAGGCCACCGAATTCCTGGGCTATACTGTAGTTTATCCAAATAGCCTTCGCGTGGCCGAGATGTAGGTACGCGTTCGGCTCCGGTGGAAAACGCGTATGAACCCTATCAAACCTACCCTCAGCGAGATCTTGCCTTATGATCTCGCGGATGAAATCCGTAGAAGTCTGCGTGCTCTCCACAGAAGCTATACCTCACTCCTTTCGAGCTGGGATATACTAAGTCTAAATCTATTGGACCTCAGCTCAGCCAGCCGCAGAAAAACAGCAAGAACGAGACCGGCTCCTGCAACACCCGCTGCTACTTGGAAGGCCCGAGCAAATGCGGCAGGAGTTGTACCAAACATTGCCCCCACTCTCGGTCCCAGCACCCCTGATATTCCAAACGCAGTAAATAGCAAAGCGTAGTTGACAGCCGCATTCTTTGCTCCGAAATAATCGGCACAAATCGAAGGAAACGTTCCTAAAAAACCTCCAAAGCAAAGCGCGAGAACAAAAAGTGCGGCAGCCAATATAGCGCTTTCGCGCCCAAGAGCTGGCAGACCAGCCACTAAAGACGCTGTTATTGCAAAAAGTAACGTTAGTACGGTAAAACGCCCAAGTTTGTCGGATGCAGCTCCCCACACAAAGCGCCCAGCTGCATTTGCCAGACCCATCACGGAAACCACACCCGCAGCAGCCGTTGGGCTCATTCGAGCCATCTCGATTGCAATTGGAGCCGCTTGGCTAATTACCATAAGTCCTGAGAAAGTTCCGCACACATAAAGCAAGTATAGCAACCAAAACCGACCCCGCAGAATCATTTCATTCCACGACACATCACGGCTGCCATAGTTGGATACCAAACCCGATAATTTTGCAGGCGGATTGGCAACCGCGCATGCCGCTGCAATCAGCAGGAGAAAAAAGGCTACACCAAATATCTGCAGCACGGATGCAACAGCAATCCCTCTAGATTCTAACAGCCACTGCCCAACTGCGGAAATAATCGCAGTCCCGAAACCGAGTGCTCCAACCGTCAAACCGGAAGCCAACCCTCGCCTTTCAGGAAACCACTTCACGGAAAGTGCAACAGCCGCTCCGTACGAAAAGCCTATTCCCAGAGATGCCAAGGAAAAACTTAAGCAAAGCAAGGAAAACGACCTAGTAGACCCGGCTAAAAAGAACCCAAGGCCAAGCAAAAACCCGCCACAAACCACCAAAATTCGCGCACCACCCTTATCCACCCACCTGGCGGATAACAGCATGCCCATAGGCCACAATATCAGCATCATGGAGAATACCACAGCCCACTGCTCGTTCGTCATTCCCCACAGGGCCACAATGTGCTTCTTAAATATGCTTGTGGCATAAGGAGCACCGCTTGCTAAATTTGCTAATATACAACCTGCTAGAACCGTCCAACGTCTCTTCTGCCAGTCCATATTGATAGCTTACAATAGACTCCCGAGCTTTGGCAAACGCATCACGAGAAACAGCAAAATCCTGGTTGACATGCTCTACTCCGAAGCCTTAAGAGCAATCTCGATTCGCACCGTTTCCCAAACCGTCACCACTCCTAAAACTTGACCGCTCAAAATTCCAGAACTTCTTCCTTCAAGCCTAGTTGTTGCAAAATAGCTTTCGCAAAACACTATACTTACCTCTTTATGTTGCTGCCCAGAGAGTGCGTTGCTTCTTTCAAGAGATGACCATTCACACATAGTCTAGACTAGCGAAATCAGCCCATTTGACAGATACCTTCGAAAGACAGCATAATACTGCGCGGTATTTCAATTTGAAGATCAACTAAAAAAGGAGTAACACCATTGGTTGTTCCTATGGCAAATCCCAAAGCGCAGACTGATGCGCTCAGGGATGAGATTGCATCCGCGATCGATTCAGTTCTTGAAAGCGGACAATTTATTCTGGGACCGAACGTCAGCGCTTTGGAAGAGGAAGTACCCGCCGTTTGTAATTCGCGGTTCGGAGTTGCAGTGAACTCAGGTACGGACGCAATAGTTATTGCACTGGCAGCAGCGGGAGTCGGACCGGGAGACGAAGTCATTACCACGCCGTTCACGTTCGTCGCTACTACAGAAGCGATAATGATTGTTGGTGCAAAGCCTGTTTATGTGGACATAGATCCCCGAGACTTCAACCTTAATGCCGACCTTGTAGAACAAGCGATAACGGAACGCACGAAAGCTATTCTGCCCGTGCACCTTTATGGGCAGTGCGCTCAGGTAGAACGCCTGGAACAAGTGGCGAAAAGGTACGGCCTGAAGCTAATCGCAGACGGTGCACAGGCCATAGGCTCAAAGCACAAAGGCAAGGGCATAGGTGCTTTTGGAGACGCGGTGACCTTGAGCTTTTATCCGACGAAAAACCTCGGCGCATGCGGAGACGGAGGTATGGTACTAACAAATGACCCCGAGTTGTGCGCACGTGCGAAGTCACTGCGCTTCCACGGTCAGGATTCAGCTTATTCGTACCAATACGTTGGCTATTGCAGCAGATTGGACGAGATACAAGCGGCAATACTACGTGTGAAGCTGAAGTATCTCGAGTCCTGGAATGCTGCACGTATTGCAAATGCGACGTACTACTTAGAGGCGCTAAGGGATCTACCTCTACAGCTTCCGGTGGCAAATTCCGACAATTACCACACGTATCACCAATTCACGATCCGTTTTCCGAAGCGCGACGAACTTAAAGCAAAACTTGCTGAAATGGATATCGGATCTGCGGTGTTTTACCCCAGCCCATTACACGTACAAAAGGCCTATGCCCAACTGGGATACAAAGAAGGAGACTTTCCCGAGGCCGAAAGGGCAGCCAAGGAAGTGCTCAGTTTGCCTGTCTTCCCTGAGCTTACCAGCTCGCAACGAGAGCAAGTCGTCGAAGCAGTGAGGAAGTGTGTGCAAGAGTTGAGCAGCTAGAAAACAAAACAGACTACTGTTAGGTGCGACACACTATGAAAGCGATGATATTGGCCGCCGGTGTTGGATCGAGATTAGACCCGCTCACCAGGAATATCCCTAAGCCCATGGTTCCTATAGTTAACAAGCCCGTCATGGAGCATATAGTCGAGATGCTCGCCAGGAACGGGATTAAGGATATTATCGTGAACCTGCACTACCTTGGGGATCAGATTGAAGCCCATTTTGGCAGCGGCGAGCGCTGGGGAGTACGAATCCACTACTCACCCGAGGACCGACTGTGGGGAGATGCCGGAAGTGTGAAGCGATGTGAAGACTTTTTCGACGAAGATACTTTCCTGGTTGTCGGCGGCGACGATTTGGTTGATATGGATATCACCCGCTTGGTCCAGTTTCACAAAGAAAAGAAAGCAATAGCTACAATAGCTCTGTCGCTGGTTGATGACCCCTCGGAATACGGAATAGCTCTCTTGAACGAGCGCGGACGAATCACCAGGTTTCTTGAGAAACCGAAGGGAGAAGTCATATTCTCCAATTCAGCGAATACCGGCGTTTATGTGTTCAGCCGAGAGATATTCGAGCTGATACCCAAGGGCGTGCACTATGGCTTCGGCAATGATCTATTCCCCATGCTCTTGGAGCAAAGAAAAAGATTTTTCGGATACCTTACCTCCAGTTACTGGAAAGACGTTGGCAACCTTCGCAAGTATCGCGAAGCTCATATCGATGCGATGAACGGTCGCGTCGACATCAAGATACCAGTGCCCGAAGTGCGCAAGTACGTGTGGATGGGGGAAAACGTCGAAATTGACCCCAGCGCAGAAATCGGCTATCCTGTTGTCATCGGCAATAACTGCAGGATCGAAAAAGGCGCGCGGTTGCTGGAGTACTCCGTCTTGGCGGACAACTGCGTGTTGGAAGAAGGCGCCGTAGTTAAGCAGAGCATTCTATGGCATGGTGCATGCGTTATGCGCGGCACTATGTTGGAGCGCTGCGTGGTAGCTCAGAACTGTAGTGTCAAGTCATCGGCTGCAGTTTTCGATGGAGTTATCGTCGACCCCGTGCGGCGAACGAATGCAAACTCCTGTTCTTGATAGTCAATTGTATTATCAAGCAAAACTAATCGGACCACTGGAGGGTGGGAATTGCTCCTGAGCACCATTGGCAGAGCTCATCGCCTTAAGAAAACCACTCACCGGAGGATGTAATGGATTACGACGTCAAGGACCCCTCACTAGCTCCAAAAGGCAAGTTGCGAATTGAATACGCTGACCAGCAGATGCCGGTTCTCCGGCTCATTCGCAAGAGATTCGAAAGTGATAAACCACTCAATGGAGTTACAGTTGCTGCATGCTTGCATGTTACTACGGAGACGGCGAATCTGGTGCGAACCCTGAAGGCAGGAGGCGCTAACGTATATCTGTGTGCATCGAATCCGCTCTCAACCCAAGACGACGTCGCGGCTTCGTTGGTGCAGGATTTCGGCATACCAACGTTTGCCATAAAAGGTGAAGATAACAAGACCTACTACAAGCATATAAACGCTGTTCTCGATGCAAAGCCCGCAGTAACAATGGATGACGGGGCTGACACTGTAGGTGTAATCCATTCCTCGCGGAGAGAACTGCTGCCGGACATCATTGGGGGAACCGAAGAAACTACAACGGGTGTAATACGGCTGCGCAGTATGGAAAGAGATGGTGTTTTGGCTTACCCTATTATTGCCGTAAACGACGCTAACACAAAGCACCTGTTCGATAACCGCTATGGAACAGGCCAGAGCACAATCGACGGAATTTTGCGCGCCACTAACGTACTTTATGCAGGCAAGGTATTCGTTGTAGGAGGCTACGGCTACTGCGGTAAGGGAGTAGCAATGAGGGCATCAGGAATGGGCGCACGTGTAATTGTGTGCGAAGTAGATCCTCTCAGAGCCCTAGAAGCCGTTATGGACGGATACGAAGTGATGCCGATGCTGGAAGCAGCTAAGATAGGTGACATCTTTTGCACCGTCTCTGGAAACATAAACGTCATTCGTAAGGAACATTTTGAGCAGATGAAAGATGGTGCGATTGTTGCGAATGCCGGTCACTTCAATGTTGAGATTGAAATACCAGCGCTGGAAGATCTGGCTGTCAGTCGACGACAGGTCCGCGAATTTGTAGAAGAGTTCACAATGTATGACGGCAGACGCATCTATCTGCTTGGTGAGGGCAGGTTAATCAACCTGGCGGCAGCAGAAGGTCACCCGGCTAGCGTAATGGACATGAGTTTTGCGAATCAAGCTCTTTGCTGCGAGTATATAGTAAGGAACGGCAAAAACCTAGAGAAAATGGTTTACGCCGTGCCCGAAGAGATAGATCAACAGATCGCGGCACTCAAACTGGAATCCATGGGCGTTCGGATTGACACCCTCACTCCGGAACAGGAAAGCTACCTGGCATCTTGGCAAGAAGGCACGTAGGAATCTGCACATTGAGCGCGGCAATCGATAACATGCCTTGCACAGATGGCAATGTGGGGTCGGATCAGTTGCCTGTTGTCAACCTGGCAGGTATCCCCGTGCATCGCATCGACATGCCGACTGCCACTGCAATCATCCAGAGCTTTGTTGAGAGCGGAAAACCGCACATGGTTGTCACGGCAGATTCGTCGATGATAGTAATCGCCCAGAAAGACCCAGAGTTGCGCAAAGCCATCGGTGAAGCCAGCTTAGTCACACCTGACAGTTTTGGAATCCTGCTGGGTGCCCGCCTTATGGGCAAGCCAATCAAGGAAAGAGTAAGCGGCGCCGACTTGAGCGTGGAGATTTGCCGAATTGCCGCACGCAAAGGATTTCCCATTTACCTGCTGGGCGGTGAACCCGGAGTTGCAGACGAAGCCGCTGAGCGGCTGAAGAAGCAGTTTCCGGAACTGATTGTGGCCGGAACCCACCATGGCTACTTCAAAGCTGAAGAAGAGCCTGAGGTGGTAACCGGGATTAGATCTTCGGGAGCAAAAGTATTGTTGGTCGGAATGGGGATTCCTAGGCAAGAAAAATTTATTCACAAACACTTGGACAGACTTGGCGTATGCGCAGCAATGGGTGTGGGGGGCACTCTGGACGTATTATCCGGTAGAGCAAAAAGAGCCCCACGCTGGATGCAACGCCACGGGCTGGAGTGGCTATACAGACTGCTCCAGAATCCTCGCAAGATTTCAAAGGTGGCCACTCTGCCGAGATTTCTGTTCCTTGTTCTATTGGAAAGACTTAAAAGATGCCCCAATTCCGATTAGCTCATTGATTATTTGGATTATTAGCATTGTTAGCATTGGTACCAAGTAACACTCAGGCAAAACACTTTAGGACAATGCTGTTTGTAGCGCAACGGAGGTTGTAGGTTTGGCACGTGGGGACAACTCTGTGTTGATTGTCGGAAGCGTAGCGCTAGACTCAGTAGAAACCCCAACGGGCAAGGTTGAGCGGGCACTTGGCGGAGCAGCAGTATATTCTGCAGTTGCGGCGAGCTTCTTTGCAGCGGTTCGCATAGTAGGAGTTGTCGGAGACGACTTTCCAGAGGAGCACTTGGCATTTCTGATCTCGCGCGGAATTGATACGAGTGGACTACAAGTGGCAAAAGGAAAGAAGACGTTCCATTGGCAAGGAGCCTATCTAGACGATCTGAATAACGCACAGACAATCAAAACGGAGTTAAACGTCTTCGAAAACTTCAAACCAGAGTTACCCTCCGAATACAGGTTATCAAAATACGTGTTCCTAGCCAACATCGATCCCGATTTACAGCTTGAAGTGCTCGATCAAATTGACTCACCACAGCTAGTTGCCTGCGACACCATGAATTTCTGGATTGAGCGAAAGCACCCATCGCTGCTGAACGTGCTGCGAAAGGTAGACGTAGCGTTTATGAACGACGCTGAAGCACGGCTGCTTACAGGGCAGACAAATTTGAACCGCGCCGCACATGAAATTCACAAGCTAGGACCAAATTACGTAGTTATTAAGAAGGGCGAACATGGAGCTGTCCTCTATTGCGATTCAGACCTGTGCTTTATGGCAGCCCCCTACCCGCTCTACGAAGTTGTAGATCCGACTGGCGCAGGTGATACGTTTGCAGGCGGTTTCATGGGTTATATGGCGCAGGCAGGTGTCATTGACCGCGATCATCTACGACGAGCTGTTGTATACGGCAGCACATTGGCATCTTTCAATGTGCAAGACTTCAGCCTAAATCGGCTTCGCACGTTGACGATGAACGATATCAACAACCGCTACGAAGAGTTTCGGCGAATCGTCCACTTCGAACCGGTGGAGTAGATGCTGCTGCTGTCGCGCGTATCTTGCTTTTTTGAACAGTTTTGGGAAGGCCTGCTTGATATAGTGTATCCCCCTTTTTGCCTTGTCTGCGGCAAACCTGGTGACCAGTACTTATGCACCGAATGCGCCAATCGCATTGAAATAATAGAATATCCTTATTGCAGCAGGTGCGGAATCCCGCGGACAGATTCACAAGGCTCACATTGCGAGTGCAGTGGCCGAAACTATCACTTTGTACAGGCGCGCTGCGTGGGCATCTATGACGGCGTGTTGCGCGACGCGATCCACGCATTCAAATACGACCTGCAAACAGCAATGACAGAACCCCTTGCGCAACTTATGGTGCGTGAATTTCCTCGGCTTTACCCTGGGCTCAAACCGGATTTGGTAGTACCGGTGCCCATACACCGAGATCGGTTCTTAGAACGCGGATTCAACCAATCCGGCGAGCTCGCACTAAGAATTGCAGCCGCACTCAGATTTCCATTTGATGAGAGGTTAATGAAAAAGGAAAAGAAAACTTTAGATCAAGTCGGGCTGCCGGAATCTCAGAGGTCACTCAATCTCCAAGGAGCCTTCGTAGTAACGCACACACGGGATGTTTGGGGAAAAAAGGTTCTCTTGATCGACGACGTTTTCACCACAGGAGCTACTGCTAACGAAGTTGCGAAAGCTCTGCGCTGGGCTGGAGCAGCATCGGTGTATGTCTACGCACTGGCGCGCAGTGTGTAAGACGTGGTAATGGAGGAAAACACGCGCGGTCAAAAGTGCCAACTAGGCAGAAAGAACATCTCAGGTTTGTCTGATTACTCACTCATAGCTTCGCACCTCCGCTCTCACCATACCTCAAGAAGTCTTCGAAGATGCCAATAATAGTGGCGTAAGTTCAAGGCTATTCAGATTGATCGCTCCCATCGACTAGTTCGCTGCGATCTACCTGTTGGAAAGGACCAGCTAATGCGAAAGTTTTTTGCCTGGCTAGTCCCTCGACGATTTGGAACACGCCTCTCGCTACTTGTTTTCGCCACGGGTTTGGTTCCTACACTCATAGCAATTTGGAATCATCGAGCTAGCAGTAATAACGCACTTATTGTCGGAGCGTTCGCTGCGTGTCTTATGGCTGTGTTCGCATGGGCAATCGGTAGGTACAGCGGTCGAGCCATCGAATCCCTCAGAGAACAGTTGCTTTCTACTGCGAGCGACAAAGCCGACGAACAGCGCACCGGCCACAGACGCAAAAAGTCTCAATTTTCGTCTGGTGGACCCCCGGAGGGGGTTGCCAATTCCAGCGAATTGTTATCTATGCAACATCAACTAGAAATGGTCCAAGACAGAGTACGGAAATTAAGCGACCGGCTCAAGCGAGAAATAGGTCTTCGCAGAAAAGCTGAGAAGACGAACCTTAATTCCCAGAGAATGCTGGCAGACATAATTGACTTTCTCCCGCACGCCGTGATGGTGATCGACAAAGAGGGCAAAGTTGTGGCTTGGAACCGCGCGGCTGAAGAGCTGACCGGCATCCCTGCCTGCGAGATGCTGGGTAAAAATTCTTATGAGTCCGCAGTTCCTTTCTACGGTGAAAGGAGACCTGTGCTGGCAAACGCAGTTTTAGACCCGAGTGTCTTGGATAAATACGAGTATCGGGATTTGAGGCAGGCAGGGAGTGTCTTGACGGCGGAAATATTTATACCGTTTTTGCCTCCCAAAGGAAAATACGTCTGCGCAACGGCTTCACCGATCTACGATGCGGATGGCAACGTTACCGGTGCAATCGAGATGGTGCGGGACATAACCGAGACCAAGCTATATCAAGAGAAGCTCAAGCGCCTCGCTTATAAAGATCATCTCACAGGTCTACCGAACAGGCTCGTTTTTAGTGATCGCCTAAACCATGAAATAGCTCGGGCTCACGAGGAGAGGCTTATAATCGCAGTTTTGTTCTTGGACATCGACCGGCTAAAGCTTATCAACGACTCCCTCGGACACAGCTCCGGCGACAAGCTGATAAAAGCAGTTGCTGATCGTCTTTCGGCACTACTGGGTGGTACAGGCACTGTGGCACGCATGGGCGGTGATGAATTTACTATCCTGCTTACAGGGTTGCAGAACGCGGAACAAGCTATTTCAATAGCTGATGCCATCCTGGTAGAACTATCTAAACCTTTCCTGATTGAAAATCGGGAAATCTATGTAACCGCAAGCATTGGCATAAGTATTTTTCCTGACCATGGAACAGATGTCGAAACTCTTGTCAAAAACGCAGATGCAGCTATGTATACAGCCAAAGAAGCTGGCAAGAACACCTATAGAATGTATACACCTTCTTTGCACACGGAACTTGTCAGAAGAATGACACTTGAACTTGACCTGCGAAAAGCCATTGAGAAGGATGAATTTCGGCTCCACTTTCAACCGCGAGTAGATATCGAGAGCGGATCTATAGTCGCTGCCGAAGCTCTTGTCAGATGGCAACATCCGCAATCAGGCCTTCTGTATCCATCCCAATTCATAAATCTAGCCGAAGAGACCGGTATTATAATTCCTATAAGCAGGTGGGTCCTCAGCAACTGCTGCCGACAGGCTGCCAAATGGCAAGTTAATCGAGAAGAACCGATTAAAGTCTCAGCAAACATATCCGCCCACGACATCCACAGATCGGACCTCGTACGCGTTGTAAGAGAAATCTTGAACGAGACTGGGTTGGATCCCTCATTTCTGGAATTGGAACTCACCGAGGAGACATTGATCCAGTCTCCTGATGAAGCTGCACGAGTTCTTTGCGAACTGAAGGATCTGGGAGTAGGTATAGCAATTGACGACTTTGGCACCGGCTATTCGTCTCTAGGCTATCTGAAAAAGCTGCCGATGGATGTGGTGAAGATAGACAGGTCGTTCGTCAAAGATATAACCAGTGATGCAAATGATGCCGCTATAACCGGCGCAATTATCGCGATGGCTCACTCATTGAGGCTTCGCGCGGTAGCTGAAGGCGTAGAGACTATGGAACAGCTCGATTTTCTGAGAAAATTGGGCTGTGACGAAATCCAAGGATACTTTATTGCATACCCCGTGCCCGCGGAGCAACTCGGAGATATGTTGGAGCACGACGTTCTTTTCGGCAGAAGAAGCAAGCTTGCTGCGTAGCAACCAACAACGGCAGACACAGACAAAAAATCCCCGGAAGCAAATGTGCTCCGGGGCGCATTTCTGTATTTTCTTTTGATTCCCAAGGAATTACAGCTAATCGGATATTCGCTGGACGTTCGCAGCTTGCGGACCTTTTGGGCCGTCGGTTATTTCAAATTCAACCCTTTGTCCCTCGCGTAGCGTCTTTCTGCCTTCCATGACGATGGCCGAGTAGTGCACGAACACGTCCTGCCCCTCGTCGGTGGAAATGAATCCGTATCCCTTGGCATCATTGAACCACTTGACGACGCCTGTCAGCAAACCTCTACCCCCTTTTCCGTAACTGATACTCCACCCTCCGCCGCAGGAACCTCCTCCTCGCGCTCGCCTTTGTCAAGGCTAGCGAACTATCGAAGTCCCTTTGTCTATCGGGTGCTACTATTTGAATAATTCTCCAAGCGCCGAGCCTGTTCCTCCACAAGTCTGCGCATCCGCTGGATTTCAGCTTCCATTTCCTGTCGCATTTTCTCCATCTTATCCAGGAGATTGAGTATTACTTCTACACCTGCCAAGTTGACGCCTAGCTCCTGCGTAAGACGCTGAATTTGACGCAAACGCTCTATATCCGCCTGAGAATACATGCGATTCCCTTTTGCTCCTCTAGCAGGACGTATGAGACCGAGCCGCTCGTACATTCGCAGCGTCTGCGGATGCAGATCGCAGAGTTTGGCTGCGACGCCAATCATATATAAGGGCTCTTCCGGACTCACTCCACTCATAGTGGTCGCTTTTACTGCACCCTCCTTAACCATCGTTCAAGCCTCGCTTTCGCTTCGGCATAAGTCCCACGGCTGAGCAGACACCCTAATATTAACAATGCATCTTCTCAACCTTGGGACCGGCACACACTGGCAGTTACGTGCCCCCTTGTCGAATCCGCCTTATTTCCTCAAGAAGTTCTTTCTCTCGCCTAGAAACGAACTCCGGAACGCGAATTTGAACCTTTACGTACATGTCTCCACGAGCATTCTGGTTCAGCTTGGGCATTCCTTGACCGGGCAATCTGAACACTCTGCCGCTCGAAGTCCCAGGTGGTACTTTCATTGTCACCCGGCCCGTCGGAGTTGGAACCGGCACTTCGCCGCCAAGAATTGCCGTAACGTAATCTACCGGCACTTCATAGTACAGGTCGTCTCCTTTTCTTTCGAAGATAGGATGCGGGCGGACCCGCACCGTAAGAATCAAGTCACCCCTACCGCCTGGACCTTCCTCACCTTGTTTTGCCAATCGCAGCTTTTGCCCGTCTTTTACACCTTTCGGTATCGTAAGCTCTATCCGCCGGCCATTAATCACGAAATCCTTCTTCCCACCCGAAAAAGCCTCGTCGAAAGATATTTCTAGTTCTGCCTCAACGTCTCGACCCCGCATCCCCGCGCGAGAGGTGCTGCCAGTAGTACCTCCGCGCGGGCGTCCGGTTCCGAAGAGCATCTCAAAGAAGTCGCTGAACCCTGAAGTTCCGAATCCCACCTCCTCGCTGCTAACACCAGGGTCCACAAAGTCGCCGAAATCGAATATGAAAGTCTCCCATCCAGGCTGTTGCGCGCCGCCGGCACTGGCGCCTTGGTGGCTTACTTGTTCCCAATACTGACCGAACTGGTCGTATTTACGGCGTTTCTCCGGGTCGGAGAGCACCTCATATGCTTCACTGATTTCCTTGAATTTCTCCTCAGCCGATTTGTCTCCCGGATTAACATCCGGATGGTACTTTCTAGCAAGGCGCCTGAAGGCGGCTTTTATTTCCTTGTCGGTTGCGTTTCTATCAACGCCCAGTATTTTGTAATAGTCCTTATAAGCGGTAGGCATAGTTAAAATACCACCCTATCAAACGCACTACGTAGAAGTTGGGTGCCGGATGCCGTAAGATATATCTTCCTCCCAAGCACCCGGCCACCCATTGCGCAAACTCGTGGCTATTCAGCCTTGATTTCGACCTTCTTCGGTGTAACTTCCTCAGCTTTCGGTATAGTTATCTCTAGTATGCCATCTTTGTAGCTGGCTTTCACCTTGTCGGCTTGCACAGGCACGCCGATGGAAAACGATCTCTGGAACGGCCCATACGGCCGCTCGACCCGCAGATACTGATCTTTGTTTGCCTCGTCGAATTTTCGCTCTCCTCGAATGGTAAGCGACTCAGATGTCACCTCGACGTCTATGTCCTCGCGCCTGACACCAGGGATCTCAGCTCGAACAACGAGATCCGTCGGCGTCTCTAGCATGTCGACCAGAGGCGCCCATGGCCTTTTCCCAGGAGCTTCGCCCTCGACCCTACCGAAGTGCTCGTTGAATATCCGGTTTATTCTGTCTTGCAATACACTCAGGTCTCGGAATGGATCCCATCTCGTCCACATGACTAGATTCCTCCTTTCGCATCAGGTTTTAGTCTAACGGCTATTCGGCCTTGAACTCTGCATCGATTACCGTATCGTCATCGCCACTCCTGGATCCGCCATCACCGCCTGGAGCAGCAGTCTGACCGGTTGCGGCACCAGCTTGAGCCGCTTGACCATACAGAAGTTGTGCGAGCTTGTAGGTCTCTTGCTCAAGCTGATCGCTTGTAGACTTGATGCGCTGCGTATCGTTGGATTCGATCGCAGATCTCACCTGAGATACTGCATTTTCGATTCGCAGCTTGTCGTCGGACGGCACCTTGTCACCAAGGTCCTTGAGCATCTTCTCCGTCTGGTAGATTAGATGCTCCGCTCGGTTCTTTGCCTCCGCAGCCTCCTTGAGCCGTCTGTCTTCCTCTGCGTGTTCTTGGGCTTGTCTTATCATCCGGTCAATGTCTTCCTTAGACAACCTGGTCGAACCCGTAATGGTGATCGACTGTTGCTTGCCAGTTGCCAGATCCTTCGCCGAAACGTTGACTATGCCGTTTGCGTCAATGTCGAAAGTGACTTCGATTTGAGGCACGCCCCTGGGCGCTGGCGGAATACCTGTTAGATGAAATCGACCCAGGCTCTGGTTGTATTGAGCCATCTCTGCTTCGCCCTGGAGGACGTTGATCTCAACCTCCGTCTGGCCGTCAGCCGCTGTGGTGTATATTTTGCTCTTCCGGGTCGGAATAGTTGTATTTCTGGGAATGATCTTGTCCGTGATTCCGCCCAAAGTCTCTACGCCAAGCGTCAGCGGCGTAACATCGAGGAGCACTACATCCTTAACTTCACCAGCGAGTACGCCAGCCTGGATCGCCGCGCCTATGGCTACAACCTCGTCCGGATTGACTCCCTTGTTCGGCTCTTTTCCGCCTGCCAACTTCCTGACGAGGTCTTGAACCATAGGCATCCTCGTCGCGCCACCAACAAGAATGATCTCATCAATATCGCTTTCGGAGATCTTGGCGTCCTCTATTGCTCTCCTGAATGGCGGGACGCAGCGCTCCAGAAGATCGCGAGTCAGATCTTCGAACTTGGCACGGGTCAAGGTCATATCCAGGTGCTTAGGCCCAGACGCGTCAGCCGTGATGTATGGCAGGTTTATATTTGTCTGCACCATTGACGAAAGCTCTATCTTAGCCTTCTCAGCGGCCTCTCGGACTCTCTGCAGAGCCTGGCGATCATTGCGCAAGTCTATACCCTGCTGAGCTTTGAACTCGTCGCAGATCCAATCGACTATTCGCTGATCCCAGTCGTCTCCGCCGAGATGTGTGTCACCCGAGGTGGCTTTCACCTCGAAGACACCGTCGCCAACTTCGAGAATCGACACGTCAAAGGTTCCTCCACCCAGGTCCCAAACCAAAATGGTTTCGTTTCCTTTCTTGTCCAAGCCGTACGCTAGAGATGCAGCAGTCGGCTCGTTGATTATGCGAAGCACCTTGAGACCAGCGATCTCACCGGCGTTTTTGGTGGCCGTTCTCTGCATGTCGTTGAAATACGCCGGAACAGTGATCACCGCTTCCGTGACAGGCTCACCAAGGTAAGCCTCAGCATCAGCCTTGAGTTTCTGCAGAATCATTGCAGAAATTTCTTCGGGCGTATAGACCTTGTCGTCTATCTTTATCTTGTGATCAGTACCCATGTAGCGCTTAATAGACATTATTGTGCGCTCAGGGTTCAGAATAGCCTGCCGTTTGGCAGTGATACCTACAAGCCGTTCCCCGGTTTTCGTGAAAGCTACCACCGAGGGCGTAGTCCGGCCACCTTCCGCGTTAGGGATAACTACCGGTTCCCCACCTTCCATCACGGCGATAACGCTGTTAGTGGTTCCGAGGTCTATACCGACTGTCTTACCCAATTTTGTTCACCTCCGTGGGTCTATGTAACTTCCTAATTCCAAACTACAGTGTGTTGGACTCCACAGCCAGCTCATAGCATTCGAAAAAGCCTGCCAGCTGACTGGGTTATCACTAATTACTATACTATGATTTGAGCCATATACTGTCAAGTCTATTGTTCCTCCTGATGCCAGGCTCTAAACCCGATATAGCACAAAATACTGTATAATTTTTTCCAAACACAAGCCAGTCGGCAAACGCAATGCACCAATTCGACGTATCGCTTTTCAAGCTGATCAACTTGCAACTCGCAAACCCTTGGCTTGACCACGTAATGTTTGCAGCAAGCGTTCTGGGCACCGGGGCTGCACAAGCTGCCGTGTGTTTCACCGTTTTGCTCTACGGCTGGATACTCGACAAGCACAACATCAGGACAGCCGCCTACGCAGCTGTTGCAGCTTGTACAGGCTCTGTGATAATGACACAGATAGTCAAACATCTATGGAGCCGCCCTAGGCCATTGGCAACAATTTTCGAAGCTCGAGCAGTCGGGAAGGCACTGTTCTGGAACAGTTTTCCATCAGGACACACAGCAAATTCCATTGCTGTGGCAGTTGCTTTGGGTATCTTCCTGCCAAAGTTACGAATTGTTCTATTTCCACTTGCCCTATTAACAGCTATTTCCCGCATATACGTGGGCGCACATTACCCGACTGATGTTATCGGCGGAGCAGCTCTTGGATTTATCATAGGCTCCTGCTGTGCAGCGCTTTTCAGACCGCCGGAACATTCAGCCGACAACCTCCGTTCTCACCCTGATTACTCTGCTGCGGGGCTCAGAACTACGCAAGCCCTCGCGAGATTGCCGCTTCAGCACGCAGCATACGTTGTCCTGGCGTTGATGTGCTTTGTTTTATTCTGCTGGAGGCTGGGTGCTGTCCCGCTGATTGGTTTAGACGAAGGATTGTATTCGGAGTGCGCCCGGGAAATGGCTGCTGGGGGAAGTTGGATAGTGCCCACTGTAAATGGCAGGCCTTTCTTCGACAAGCCCCCTCTCGCCTATTGGTTGATGGCGATTTCCATCCGGGCATTTGGCACTAACTCGTTTGCTGTCCGGCTGCCTTCGTGTTTGGCGGCATGCACATTGACCGCACTTGTTTATTTCCTGGCTGCAAAACTGCAAGGAGCCAAAGTTGGCTGGATGAGCGCTGTTGTTCTGGCAACATCGCTAATGACAGTAGGACTAGCACGCCTGGCGATTCTCGACATGCTGTTCGCGCTTACCCTGACCGCCGCGCTTGGCGCGTATCTTCTCGCAAAGCTCAATAAACTCCCGCAGTGGAGCTACTTAGTTGCTGGAGCAAGTGCAGGGCTGAGTATGCTGGTGAAGGGTCCTGCTGGTGTGATTCTCATAGCGCTCACAATTGCTATTTACATGGCCATCACCAGAACCAGTAAGTACTCGGACAATAACACTACTGCGAACCTGCGACTATTTGCTCTCAGTGTGCTGATTTGTCTTGCAGTTGCACTCCCATGGTACTCAATTGTACAACTCAAAACTCAGGGCGCGTTTCTGCGCGAATTTATCATCCATCAGAACCTGCAGCGGGCATTGGGGCAAGACTTCCACCACAACATGCCTTTTTACTTCTACCTACCTATATACCTGATCGGTTTCTTTCCTTGGAGTGTGTTCTTACCGCTTGCCTGGAGTCGATACGTAACGAGAAGGCCTCAGAATGCCGTTGACGAAGCAATGCTTTTTGCTGCTGTTTGGATAGTTACTATCATAGGTGTGTATTCACTGCTGCGATCCAAGTTGCCTGCTTATATTTATCCAGCGTTTCCTCCGTCGGCACTGCTGGTGGGACGGTTATTCACAGAGTCTATCGAAGCAAACAAAGGTGACACAATGTGCTCGTCGATGCGGCGTTATAGCTTGGCTGCTTTACTGTTAGCATGCGTGATTGGATGCGCAATAATTTCAGGGATCAGGTTTCTCCCTAGACCGATTCCTAGGCTTGAAACGGCACTCGTTCCTATGGCGGTCTCGCTCATAGCCGGAATGGTAGTACACTATCTAGCAATACGTGGTTACCACGTAATACAGGCGATAGCAGCGCTTCTGTTGGGAGTCACAGGATTTCTGCTCGCTGCCGTAGCGCTCGGACTGCCCATTGCAGCTACCAGTATGGGTGAACCAGCTGTTCAGATCGCCAGACAAATAACGAAGACCGCGCGCTCAGACGAACCTGTGTTCAGCTATTTGCTGCCATCGTCTTTTGCCTCCTTGCCCTTCTATTCACAAAGGCCAATCGTACCGGTGAAAACCCTGCGGGAGATAACAAGCAGTTCACGGCAACCAAAGTCGTTCCTAGTTGTCACTCACACGTTGAGGTCTAAGGAACTGCCTCAGGTCAGGAAACAGGTTGCCCGGTGGGGTGGTTACGTGATCTACAGGTTTGAGAAAACTTCTTACCCGTAGGGCACATTATTGTCTGACTCCCCTGTTGCAACAACGAACGTTTGTATACGGACGCAGTCAGTTTAGCGATCAGACCCTCACAGCCGTACAGACTCAAAACCACAGCACGCCAAAAAATTTGCTCGAAAAAATAGAAAGAGGACTTGACAGCATTACGTAATTGTGGTATATTGACAGTGATACGTAATACTGACAGCTTTCAAAGGATCTATTATGGACATGAATGAGCAAGTTACGATAAGCGAACTAGCTAAAAGAACGGGGGTGACTCAGCGAACAATACGCTACTATGTCGAACAAGGACTGCTGCCGCCCGGGGTCGTAGCCGGCAAGGAGCGGCTCTACGGATACGAGCATTTCCTGCGAATAAGGTTGATTAAGCTTCTGCAAGAGGAGGACGTGCCTCTCAAGAAGATCCGAGCACAGCTCGATTCACTTTCACTCGCAGAAATGCAGGAACTTGTGGAGCTAGGAACCCGAATGAAAATGCAGGATACACCACGCCGACCAATCGGCCCGAGAGAACTCTTGGCAGCCGTTTTGGCGCCTTGTGACAAGGAGCCGGTGATGCATGATAGAGCAGCCCCCCGCGAGCCGGTGCTTCTTCGAGAAGCTCTCCCGGCGCTAGGACGGGCAGATGCGCCCTTGACACCGCCGCCGGAGAAAATGTGGCGCAAAATCATACTGGCGCCGGGCGTTGAGCTGCTCTACGAAATCCAGCCCGATCCTAAGCGAAACGAAGCCTTGCAGGCACTGGTGAGGTTTGCTGCTCAACTGTTTTCGAAGACCGGCTATTGACCTTGCAGAACGCAACGAACAACACAACCAAGGAGGTCATCAAAATGACAGACCGGATGCATCGAGCCTATTCAGCCGCGAAAATGATCCTTGATGAGAGGATGTCGGAAGAAGACAGACGCATTCACGAGAGCATAGACCGATCGGACGTGGTTGTTGTCCGCGGCTGCTACGACAGAGTTGAGGATGTCCTAAAGATCCTCGAGATACCGTTTGAGTTAGTCGACGCAAGTGTCTTGGATTCGGAGCGCTTGTCCCGCCACCAAACGTTGGTTATCAACTGCCCAGGGCATCTCAGTCGACGAGCCATTACAAACGTGAGAAGGTTCGTCGAATCAGGAGGTTCGCTAATGACGACCGACTGGGCTCTGAGATACGTGCTGGAACAGGCGTTTCCAGGTTTTGTGGCTTACAACGAGCGCCCCACAGCCGACGAGGTGGTTAGGATCGAGATCAAAGACAGCGACAGTCCATACCTCAAGAACGTGTTCCACGAGGGCGCCGACCCGCTCTGGTGGCTGGAGGGAAGCAGTTACCCGATAAAAATCCTCGACAACGAAAGGGTCCGCGTACTCCTGACAAGCCGAGAACTGGAGCAACGGTACGGTGAAGCACCGGTTGCGATCACATTTCAGTACGGAGAGGGAGAGGTGTTTCACATGATCTCCCACTATTATCTACAACGTGCTGAGATGCGAACTCAGAGGCACAAGTCGAGTTGGAAAACGTATGCCCAAGAAGTAGAGGCGCCAATGGTAGCTGAAGCTTTGACATACGAATATGCGGACTTGACTACCGGCGAGTTAGAGGCAGCGCACAAGAGTGCTGCCCTTATGTGTAACGTCCTGATCGCGAAGAAGAGAAAGAACGGCAAGTAACGCAAAGCTACATAACTTAGCACACCACCAAGCTAGCCAAGGCGCCGCGTGTCGAGCTATGGTCCCTGTTGACGCTGCAGCTGTCGACATTCGGCGCCTTTTGCTATCTGCGGAGCAATCACTTTACGAGGAAAGCTGCACTTGCCACCGAGTTTATCAGACGAAACTTTCGTTGCCGAGGGCTGCCGTAAAACCGCAGAAACCGCAGTATCGGCTGAAACGGTAGATTTGGAGCCAAGCTTAAGCTATACTTTTATGTACGCCGTATATGGAGGTCGGAGTTGATAATCATAATGCATCCTCAGGCAACTGAGGAGGAAATAAACGCCGTTACGGAAGAAGTTGCCAAAATTGGCTTTCGTCCGTTTATGAACCCGGGCGTGGAACGCAAGGTGATTGCGGTTCTGGGCGAACTGGACGTCCGAAAGGCTGATCTCGTCGAGCACTTTCAGTCTATGCCGGGCGTGGTGCGGGTTGAATTAATATCAGACCTTTGGAAATTAGCCTCCCGAACATACCATCCGGAAGATAGCATAGTAAGAGTTGGCAACTTAGAAATAGGCGGAAAACAAGTTGTGGTAGCTGCAGGGCCGTGCAGCGTGGAGAATGAGGCGCAGACTGTTGAAATAGCCCATCAAGTCAAGGCGGCAGGTGCAAGAATGCTGCGTGGCGGCGCATTTAAGCCGAGGACTTCTCCCTATAGCTTCCAAGGATTAGGAGAAGAAGGTCTGAGAATACTGGCAAAGGCACGTGAAGAAACCGGACTACCTGTAGTCACAGAGGTTATGGACACCGACGACGTCGATCTGGTCTGTAAGTATGCAGACGTTCTACAGATAGGCACGCGAAACATGCAGAACTATCCTCTGCTCAAGAAGGTTGGCTCAACCGGTTACCCGGTGCTGCTGAAAAGAGGCTTGGGTTCCAGGATCCGAGACCTTCTGATGTCGGCTGAGTATATCATATCCGAAGGCAACCATCAGGTAATCCTGTGTGAACGTGGGATAATCACTTTTGAGGACTCTACCCGACACACAACTGACATCAATGCCGTACCAGTTCTCAAGCACTGGACGCATCTGCCGGTAATGGTCGACCCGTCGCATTCGACTGGAAACTGGCAGTACGTAGGACCAGTAGCCAGAGCTGCCGTAGCTGCCGGGGCTGACGGGCTGCTCATAGAGGTTCACAACGACCCGCAGCGAGCCCTCAGCGACGGCCCCCAGTCGTTGAAGCCAGACAAGTTTGCTCATCTGATGGAAGAGCTTAAACGAGTTGCACAAGCTGTAGAAAGGGAAATATGAGTAGGAATACCGCACACAACTATTCGCCTCAACCAAACGATCAGAGCAGCTATCACACCCGTGCGAAACTAGCCCTTGCGCTTTTTACCTCGCCAAGGGCTGCGTATGAAGAGATACTTTCAAGACGGCTTGTGGGCACTGGACTTGTTTTTGTCGCATCAGCAGGAGCGTTGTTCTGCATTAGGGCTTGTCTGGCAGCTTCGGTGCTAGGTCCTCTTCATTATTTTGCGGCAGGAAAGTATAACCCGATAACGTGGTTTGGACTTTTCCTGCTATATGCGTGGGCAACACAAAAGCTTTTAAAGTGGATCGGCACGGAGATAGAGTTCGACCGCCTGGTCACGATAATGGGCTGGGCTCAGATATCCTTAACACTAGTAGCAGTGGCGTCAATTTTAGGACTGGTACCTTCTCTCTCCAGCGATTCTGCCAAAACCGTGTCGCAGTTCACAGACGCTGTTTCTGCAGTTCTTCAAATCGCCTATGTTGTGCTGATCGGCATAGGAATCAACGTAGCAACTCGTGCGCCGATAGCGCGCGGGATCATGACATATGTGGTAGTCTACTTTGCGGGAACCATAGCATTCGGCATAACCTATGGAAATTCCCGTCTGAAACTTTTCGCCGACGCGCTGCCGGGAATAGCGTCCGTAGCGCAACAGGTGGCTGCATCAGACGGCACGCCGTGGTTGGCTGCCGCGGCTTTTGGCTTATACATCGGACTCCGAGACCTCGGACGCACACTCGGCTGGCAAAGCGGCACTACAGTCCGAGCAGCATCGTCGGCCGCTCTAGTTGGAACACTAGCGTTCGGAGTTTACTTGTTTGTGTTTTTAAAAAGCGACTACTACGGTCGACTGATCAACGCCCAACGCGATTACGAACTTGGCAAGATGGCGCGTACTGTCCGAGAGCTTGAAGCGCTTGTGCCGGCAAGCAAATACGCCAGCGCGGGTCTGATCCTTGACATAGCTGATATTTACTACGTTTCTGAGAAACCCTCTCTTGCGAGAAAGTATTATCGCCGGTTTGAAACACTTGTACGCGAGGCAAAACTAGCAAAAGAAGAAAAACGCAAGCAGCTTGCCAGGCCCACAAGCGGTATCGGCGCCACTTATGACCAGGAAGGCAATTACGCCACGGCAATAAGGCAGTTCGACAAGGCAGTAAAATTGTGGCCAGAATTCCGAGACCCGTGGGTGCGTTTGGCTGTAACCTACATTCGGTTCGGGAACCACAAGAAGGCACTTGAATACGCTGAGCACGCTGTGAAGAAGCTAAATTCCGAAGCACCTGTGGTGTACGTTGCAATGGTCCAAGCTTATGCAAACTTAAATAACCCAACCGCCGCCGAAAAAGCATATAAAGAGATCAAAAGACTCGACGACCATCTTGCCGAAAGAATAGGCAAGACAATGAGCGACTGGACCAAAGCAACAGAAAAACTAACACCCAAGGATCTGAAATTCCCGCTGGAAAAGGAAGTCGTACCACATCCTGAGCGATCTACACACAAATCGCCCAAAGATTCCCGGCGCTAGCGGATGCAACCTAAACCTCCGCAGTCACCGCTAGAAGAAAAGGACAAGCTTCGGAAAGATCAGATATGAAGTCAAAACTCTCGACTCGAACGTGCGGTTTCGGATTATCCCATTTTAGAATCCCGACGCCCGCAACCCTTTTGTCACGCAGAAGAGTCTTCCAAGAATGCCCGTAGGTAGCCGCTGTCGATTGGTCATCCCAAGCAAAGATATTGTTCCCACATATCAACTCGATCATTTCCGTTGTGCCGTCTTCGAAGCGTACAACGTACTTGCCGACGCCGCACCCACTTTCGACCCCATAGGCGCAACCGTGCAGGAAACGAAGCGATTTTACGTAACCATCTAGACGAACCTGCTTGACAACACTCGGAAGGTCTTGCGCCACACCAGTTCCGCCGAGCATTATTGCAGACGGCGTGTTCCTATTTGCAGGCAATATATAGAAAGGAACCTCATCTATGGAAACGAGCCCTGCTGGCAGTTCCCCCAAGTCGTATCCGCGCCCGACACCCAGCCATCCTATTTTGCGCGCCGAATCAACACGAGCCACATTGCAGTAACTATCCAACCTAACAACGGCGTACTTGCCAGATTGATGCGAAGGTAGTTCACCCCAAGCTTTTTTGAAAACTACGTCGCCCCTATAAGGTAGTTTGGCAAGATCAGCAGTTTTCGGATTCCAGGCCCAGGCAGCGGACAAAACGTATGCGTAAGCCTGCTCAGGCCATTTTTTAAGCACTACTTCCTCCGGCTGGAAACCGGTCCAGGTAGTCTGCATCATTCCCAGAACGCTGCGTTCAGCAGCGTACCGGGAGAAACGGGCAATGTTGCGCGGATCGTACCAAGTGCAGCCCACAACCGGAAACCCGTGTGACACGTAGAAGTCTATGCTTGGATAGGTCTCCGTAGGCGCATAGTGCCAGTCGTTGATCAGAATATCCTTTGGAAGGTCGTCCACAAACTCGCTAAACTCCGGCCTAATTAGAACATCGCCCCACATCATCATCTTGCAGCCTTTTGACTTTAGGTGCTCATATATGCGAAGCGTATCCTGAATGTAAAGCTTTTCTTTTCCTGTCTCCTTGCATTTGTCGTCAAAAGGCATCCTGCCCCGCATGTCAAATTCGTCTCTCCCAGCGTGCAAGTACTCCGGATTTCCGCACATTTCTATTGCTTCGTCCATGATTGAGAAAATAAAATCGTAGGACTTGGGGTTTGACATGCAATAACTATAGGGATGTTCGGGATCCTCAGCGAACTCAAGATTTCGTTTGTCGCGGAATGCCCACTCAAGATGGCCCGGAGACTGAACGAGTGGAGTTAAAGCGATGTGATGGCGCCGTGCAATATCTACCAGCTGACGAACATCATCCGGGGTCATATGGTTCTGGGGATCCACAATCTCCGGATGACTCGTCCAAGCAACCTTATCCATCTGCAACACGATATGATTGACCTTCAAAGGAGCCAAAACCCTTTCGATCAGTTTTCCTATATACTGCAGCCCATCCTTGGCAGAAAGTAAATGCGTTCCTCTAAAGGCAAAGCGAGGGTAGTCGCGGATTACGACACTGGGAACGTATAGCCTACTGCCCTCCCCTTTTTGGATCAACTGCTTTAGAGTTTGCACCGCATAAAATGTTTCTACCTTGTTCTCGCCCCACAGCACCACGCGCGAGTTATTAACATCTACAACGTACGCACCAGTTCCCCACGGAGAACTCGGTTGCCAAATGTTCTCCGCCTGGCAGATAGCTTGAAGCACTTCGTTTCTGGATGTCTCCCCCAAAATGATAGCATCGCGAATTGCTGAAGGGTCTTTCGTTACAGCAAAAGCATGTACGGTCTCCAATCTCTTGCCGCCGAGCTGCTCGATGGCATCATTCAGCTCTTCCACTGCCCAAAGATCCGTTTCATCAGCGTCCGAATCTATAATGATTTTCGTCGCAGATGAAAAAGCGAAGGGCTCAACACTTGTGCGGACGTGTATTTCCTGAGGCTCAGGAATCACTAACGGCGCCTTACGGGAAGCCGACTTGACCGGCACAGTAACTAGCTCGAGTCCGGAAGGAGCATCCGAAGGTGGCGTCAACACTGTCAGTTTACCTCTGAACGTGTTGAATCGGAAAAGTGATGAAGATGGAACTAGCCGGGCAAAATGAGAAAACGTTGCGAAAAACTGAGGCACGCTAGGCCAGCTGCTGGTTTCCATGTGGGGTCGCTCATTTCGACCAAACAACACACGCCAGCAATCTTCGTTACGTCCGGTCGGGCTCAGCGCGGTATATGGAATGGTCAAGATCGCAACCCAACGGTCAGGCATTTTTACGGTTTTAGCTTCCCATTTGCATTGATGAGGTGTAAAATCGGCTTTCAAACACGTCTTGACTCCACTCGCATTGACGACAAACTGGTAGCACTTATCTCGCGAAGCTACTGCATAAGGAGAAATCCAAAACTCCACGGAATCGTCCTGCCAAACAGGTTCACCATCTTTCTTGAAAGCCGTAACCAATGAGTCCATTCGGTCTTCGAAACAATCGAAGCGAACGTAAAGTGCGGTGCGGTCGTAGCATATGCGTACGTCAGTTTGCTGCGTGGCTGGGAGATTGGCTTCGACCAAACGAAACCCCCCGTGCCGTTCTGCTTTAATCCAAATCTCTTCTTCGATATTCTTAGGTGTCCAGTTCGCCCCGATATAAAGAGCCGTGATAGTCGGTTTGGCAGCGACCATGATTCCTCCGAAAGCTCTACTTGGAATTGATGCCACAACGACAAAGTTCAAAGACAACAGCGCTAGAAACGACACTACCCACTGCATGAGAAGTAACTCTCCCAAAGATTTGCTGTTCGGCATTCGTAATAAGCTAGCCGACTGCGAACTTATTAAGCCAGTGCCGCAAGCTGTTCCTCCAGCTTGGCAGCTTTTTCCGCCAGTTCGGCAGCTATACGCCGTTCCTTCTCTACAATTTGGGCAGGCGCACGAGAGAGGAACTGTTCATTGGCAAGCTTTGCCTGGGAACGAGCTAGGTCTCGTTTGACCGATTCCAACTCCGCCGAAATGCGCGCGCGTTCTTTCTCTCGGTCGACTTCAGGCACCCGCAGATAGAAAACGCCGACGTCCGGAACGGTCTGCACCAGACAAGACTGTGAATCGGCTGGGGACGTATCGGTATACTTGATCACTGCGCCAGCTCCTCGCTCGAGCAGCGTTTTTACCTCGTCAGCTAGCAAATCACGTGACGCCGGCTGACATTTTATTTCGACGGTTTTTCGAACCGGAATGCCGGCGGTTGCTTTGAGATCTCGCTGCGCTCGCACGCCTTCCATCACGAGGTTCATCAAACGTTCTGCAGGCTCGTCCACTAGCAAATCGTCCGGTACAGGAAAGGATGCAACCATAATGCTCTCGCCTTCGTGAGGTAACGCTTGCCATATTTCCTCTGTTATGAAGGGCATAATCGGATGGAGGAGTCGAAGAGTGGTCTCAAGAACGTGGTAAAGTATTGTTTGCACAACATGCCTTTCGCCTGCTTCGTCTCGAAGCCTGGGTTTGGCAAGTTCAACGTACCAATCACAGAACTCACTCCACACAAACTCATACAGAGCCCTAGCAGCGTGGTCCATATCGTAAGATGAGAGCGCCGCGTTCACCGTCCGGATAGTGTTAGTGAGCCGCGACAGTATCCACCGGTCCTCGAGTCTAAGCGAGTTCTCCGGCACCTCCCCGAGTTCAACCGGTTTCCAGCCCTCAAGGTTCATTATCACGAATCTGGAAGCGTTCCAGATCTTGTTGGCGAAGTTTCTGGCGAGCTCAACGCGTCTGTCGGAGAAACGTATATCCTGAGTTTTGCCGGTCTGTTGAATTAGAGCAAACCGCAGAGCGTCTGCGCCAAATCGCTCTATTGCTTCCAGGGGATCCACGCCAGTACCCAACGACTTAGACATCCGCTTGCCCTCTTCGTTGAGCACGGTTGCGTATATGTAAACATCTCGGAACGGAATCTTGCCCAGGTACTCCAAGCTGGAAAAAACCATTCGCGCTACCCACAGGTAGATGATGTCACGAGCGGTGACGAGTACATCAGTGGGGTAGAAGTATTCGAGTTCTGGTGTCTGCTTGGGCCAACCAAGGGTCGCAAACGGCCACAGGGCCGACGAAAACCACGTATCGAGCACGTCTTCTTCCTGCACGACGTTCGGACTGCCGCACTTCGAGCAGGCATCGACAGCTTGCTTCGAAGCAGTATACTCCCCGCAGTCGTTGCACTTCCACACAGGAATGCGGTGTCCCCACCAAAGCTGACGGCTGATGCACCAGTCGCGCACATTCTCGAGCCATTCGATGTAAGAACGGGCGTAGCGATCAGGGTAGAACTTGATCTGGCCTTCTCGAACGACATCGATTGCCGGCTGCGCCAACTCTTTCATCCGACAGAACCACTGTTCCGAAAGAAGCGGCTCTATAATCGTGTCACACCGTGCACACTTGCCCACAGAGTGCACATAATCTTCAATCTTTTCAACCAGTCCTTGAGCCTCAAGATCTTTCACTACTCTTGCGCGTGCAACAAAGCGATCCAGATCCTTGTATCGCTCACCGGCCTCCTCTGTCATCATCCCTTCAGGACCTATCACGATAACTTGCGGCAGGTTGTGGCGAAGTCCTATTTCGAAGTCGTTGGGGTCGTGAGCCGGTGTAACCTTTACCGCACCGGTTCCAAACTCGGGGTCCACAAACTCGTCAGCGACGACAGGTATCAGACGATTAACCAGAGGAAGGCGAACCGTCTTGCCCACTATCTCTTTGTAGCGCGGATCACTCGGATTGACAGCTACAGCCGTATCGCCCAGCATTGTCTCGGGACGAGTGGTTGCGACGGTTATGTAGCCCGAGCTGTCCTCGTAAGGATACCGGATATACCAAAGGTAGCTCGGTTGCTCGATATACTCGACTTCTATGTCGGAGATGGCAGTATGACACCGCGGACACCAGTTGATAACGCGTACGCCTCGATATATGTAACCCTTGTTGAAAAGGCGCACAAACGCTTCCAAGACCGCGTCCACGTAATCATCGTCCATTGTAAACCGCTCGCGTTCCCAGTCGAACGAAAAGCCCATTCGTTTGAATTGGTTAAGAATTTCGCTGCCGTATTTCTCCTTCCAAGCCCAAACTCGCTTCAGAAACTCTTCTCTTCCGAGGTCGTGCCTAGTCAGACCTTCCTCAGCAAGCTGCTGCTCCACCTTGTTTTGTGTAGCTATACCGGCGTGGTCGGTGCCTGGCAGACACAAAGTATTGTAACCCTGCATTCTCTTCCAACGAGTTAATACGTCTTGAATAGTGTAGCAGAGTGCATGACCGATATGGAGTGATCCGGTTACATTGGGCGGCGGAATGGTTATGCAATACCGAGGCCGTGAGGGGTCAACCTCTGCGTGAAAATAGCGTTTTTCGAGCCAGAAGGCATACCACTTCTGCTCCACATTGCTTGGATCATATACGGTAGGCAACGATTTTGGATCGCGCATAACTTTCCCCAAAAACTCCCAAGGTTTTGCGTATGACGATGAAGATTCCGGCACACTAGTAACGTGCCGCGAACGTAGGGGAGGCCTAGATTGGCTCCAAGAAGTACTTGTCGCGCCTTAGGGCAAACCAACTTCCGAGCACGAATCCCCACAGAGCGCCCACGACAATGCCAAATACCATCACTGTTTGCGCAAGCTGTATCAATTCCGCCGATGGCAGATGTGCCGCATCGCTCTGCAAATAAGCGAAAACCACTCCCGCGCACATAAACGCGCAGACAGCGGATATCGCCGCGCAAACAGGACCATTAAGCAAAAAGCTGGAACGCCAACCGGAACGCATCCACGGAAACTGGAGCGAAACGTAAGCAGCCAACAAGCCCAGCAGCTCCAAACCCAATCCAAGCGAAACCGACAACCAAAACCTAGCACCAGAGTCTTCTATCAATCGTCCACTGAAAAAGAAGCACACCACGGTAGAGACCACGCTGCCTAATAAGAACCATAACCAAGTGCGCAACCAAAACCACCGTTTGGCTTCGTAGTAGTCAATCCTTTCTTCTCGTATAGGCATAACACGCCCGTTCCGACAACGCGTTCTTAGCAAACATCAACTACAATGAATCAGATAGCGCCGCGTTATCCGCCGATCCCTCCGACACCGAACTATCCCTGCCACGGCATTTGTAAGCCTTTGACCTTGATAGGATCTCTGCGCTCTTCGCCGCAGCGAGATTATTGAATCAACCGTCGAGAATTGTATACGATTGTTGAACACTTGTAAAGACCATCCACTGGCACAGCAGCAGTCAGCTTTGCTATACTAGTGGATGTGGAGATAATACCTGCTATCGACATCCTGGACGGCAAATGTGTTCGCCTCCATCAGGGCAGATTTGACCAAGTAACGGTCTACTTTGACAACCCCGCAGATGCAGCTAAGATGTGGGCCGACCAAGGAGCGACGAGGATTCACGTGGTCGACCTCAAGGGTTCTGCCGTCGGCGAACCGCAAGAGATTCGCTCTCTGCAGCGCATCCTAGCCGCAACCAGCGTGCCGGTGCAAGTAGGTGGCGGCATAAGAAACCTCGAGACTGCCCTCAGAATGCTTGATATGGGAGTCGAGCGCGTAATCGTGGGAACGTCGGCTGTTCTTGACGAAGGTCTTGCGCGCGAACTTTTTCAAGCTCTGGGCAGCAAGATAGCTCTCGCGATAGACGCCCGAGATGGCAAAGTGGCTGTCAAGGGTTGGATTGAGACAACAGTCGAAGATGCAATAGAGTTTGCGCATCGCATGGAAACACTGGGGGCATCCAGAGTGATCTATACGGACATCGCCCGCGACGGCACGCTTGCGGGAGCTAACATCGAGAGCATACGGCTAATGGCTGAGGCGTTGTCAATACCAGTTATAGCTTCTGGCGGCATAAGCACAATAAAAGACATAAAAGCGCTGAAGGAACTGGAACAGCTCGGAGTCGAAGGCGCAATTCTCGGCAGAGCCCTATACTCCGGAGAATTAAAGTTTTCCGATGCTCTTGCTGCAGCGAGTTAGCCGACCATGGAAGTAATCCCTGGCATAGATTTGATGGACGGAAAATCCGTCTGTCCAGTACACATGTCATTTGCTCGTACTGGGACATTTTCGCACAACCCGGTAGAAGTGGCAAAAATGTGGGTAGATCAGGGAGCTACCAGGATCTATTTGGCAGATCTTGATGGCGCTCGAATGGGCAACCCTCAGAACCTGGATGCAGTACCCGCCATTCTAGATGCAATACCTGAAGGGCTTCGGTTGGATTTCGGAGGCGGTATCCGAACCATTAAACAAGCAGAGCAAGTGCTTGCCGCCGGCGCGGACCGCATAGTTATCGGCACCACCGCGGCGCTTGAGGAAGAACTAGCTCGAGAGATACTGGACGCGGTCGGAGATCTAACCATAGTAAGTGTAGCCAGCTTGAATGGCTACGTGGCCGTGCGGGATTGGCAAGCGAGAACTGATGAGCGGGCCGAAGATTTCGCAAAGCGCATGGTTGCGCTAGGTGCTAAGCGCCTAGTTTTCACCGACGTCTCCCGGAAGGGTCTGCGTGGCGGAGTCAACGTGTCATCCGTCAAGCGAATAGCAGAAGCAGTTACCGTTCCGATTATCGCATCCGGGGGCGTTCGCAACGTGCAAGACATCAAATCCCTGAAAAAACTGGAAGAGTTCGGGGTAGAAGCGGTTGTAGTTGTCACCGCTTTGTATTCGGGTACGCTTACACTGCCCGAAGCACTCGAAGCCGCACGCCGGGAGGAAGAATAAAATAACGAGTCCTGCCCAAACGGTATCAATAAACGACAATAATGTCCGACTGATCGGCCACAAGTAGCATCCTGCACAACACGCCACTTGCTTCCCAGCAGGACACGATCCCGGTCACCTTAACGAAATCACCTACTGAAGGAAGATCTGCATTTGGTGCGTACACTCGCAGACCAGAGTGCCCACTGGCGTCCCTGAGACCGCTTCCATCGTCTATATAAAACTCGTCGTCGCCGGACCAAGTTACACGCCCCCACGTCCGAACCAGTAAGCCTATGTTGTTAAGCCCCTGAACCTGATAAGGCTCCCAACGCCAGTCGCCCCCTTCATCTCGCACTCTACGCCATGCTGTAACTCCCCGCTGGCCAGCGCCTGTGACGGGGTTGTACTCGTAGTCGCCGCCTCCTACCGATATGCCGCTCACACCGACCGGCTGAACAGACCCTTCACCCGATTCGTTTACCCACGATGCCATAACATACCGCTCGCCGTCTGCGTTCGTCGCGAGCACACCAATTACATCCGCCCTCATTCCTGATGTCAACGAATGACCACTTGTTGCCACTCGAATCCCTGATGTCCTGTCATCGGATTCGATGTAGAATATGTTGTCGAACACCCTCGTAACCACAGCCCTTCTGACAACCACACTGGCCCCGTCCGGAAGACGCTTGATTTCGGAGATCTCAGGACCACGCGACGAGAAGAGTATGGCTTGGCGGTTGCCAAGCAGCGAGCTTCCGTTGTAAGAATACTTCGCTGCGAAAGTGCCGCATATGCCTTCGATACCGACCGTGGCACTGCGGCCGGCACCGTAGGTCTGGTCGGCAGGTTTGACATCAAGATACTGGAACAAGATGTCCCGAGTCCCTTCGAAAAGCACTACCTGGAAGTGCAGAGTACTCTGGCGCGAGTAGAAATGTGGAACTCCTACCCAGCTGACCACAAGCTTTCGGTTTGGAGGAGCGCCCTCAACTCCTACACGCACACTCCCAGCTGCAGCAGGATTAAGATCGTCCCAGTAAGGGTACAAAGCAGCGTTAGGGAAGCCAGTGCTCGGAATATCGGTATTCGCATATGAATTGAGACCCACGTTCAAGAATCCCAGCAGTCCGTTTGCGCCAACATAGAGTTCTTGGAAAGGCCTCTCATACAAACTGAAGTCGAAAGGAATTGGAATTGCCTGACTCACACCGTCGTCCGAAAGCGCCAGTTCAATGTGAGTAGAAGGATCCATCCAAGCAAAACGCGCTGACTTAATATGGTAAGGCGTGAAAATGTCCATAGTGATGCTTCGTGTTGTGTTGCCGTTTCCGTTTGTTAGATTGGTAAAGGCAACCGAAGCGGCATAGTGTCCGGGAGGCAAACTCTGTGCTGAGGGGTCAATGGAAACTGTGACGTCACAGCTTTGACCGGGGCCAAGTGTTCCGCTAGTAATCGATAGGTTTACCCAAGAACTGCTTGACTGTGCCATCCACTGAACACTCGAGGAACCGTTGTTGGTAATTCGATAAACAACCTCGGAAGGGGCAAACGGACCACCGATCGGCCCACACGTTGTGAAGTCCGTAGTAGGCTCTACCGAAATGCCGCCAAGTGATGTAGCAAAAGCTTTAAGGCAAACGTTGGAGTTAGAGTAGACTGAAGTAATGTCCGTCCAGGAGACACCGTTGGAACTTATATAGCTCTGGCCCGGACTAGCAGTTGCCGCACTGGAGTATCCGTTGATCGGTTGCTCAAACGGCACCGGGTAGTTATAGCCGGGGGTCGTCAGCTTAACTACCACAGAGAACTTCTGTCCACCTACTATTCCGACACTCGAGTTCAGTACGACCGTCTGGTAACCCGCATTCGCAATGGTGCCGGTTTGAGTAAGCACTGGACCGGTCGTTCGAATTGGTCCGGCGTTCGGGTCTAAGTAGACTCGCAGCTCGTATGTCGAATTAGGCGACGCCGTGTAAAAACTAACCGCTCGAAGATCAGCATTCGAGACAGCCGTAAAAACATTGGCAAACCAAGCAGTATTGTTGCCGTACCCTAAGCTATCGGTCCACCCAAGAGGATCGTACTGGTAAACTTGGTCGTAGTTGGTAACATCTTCCGCGGTTGCGAAAACCGCGTTCTGGCACCCGATTAAGGTGTCGTAGTAAGAAATATAGAAGTAGCCTCCCTGTCCAAAGCCAGATCCCCAGCTGTTCCTAACAATAAAGGCTCCATTGCCTGGCGGAGTGGTTGCGAAACGGCTTTTGTCGTAGTTGTCGTCCCAACCGACTATGCACACGGCGTGGTTGGCTAAGTCAGTCGTCTTGTGATAGTAATAGGAATAGGTGGAAGCTTTGTAGTAGTTGCTGTTCCAGTAAAAGGAGGTGTAGACGGCACCGTAAGTCATCACGGCTTGCTTAATATTATCGTTGTCGAGCGGTCCGGCGCGATCTGGCAGGAAATCGACACGTTGTATGTGTTTTATTACAGGCACGTTTGAGGCAGATATGCAGGAGGAAGGGTTATAAGGATCATCCGATTCCAGCGCAGGGCCAGACCAGCGAGCAAGATACGCTGTCGCCATCCAGTGGTTGCCGCCATCGCAGCAGGATGGGTCAAAACCATGTGTGTTTTTCATATGGTTCTCTGAAAAATCGAACAACTCAGCCGGTAGCAAACACGATTCCAGCGAACCATAGGAGGCAAACGCCCAACAGCTTCCGCAGTTGCCCTGAGATCTAACCGGGGTTAGCTTAGCGGGAGAAACGGTACGCAGATCAAACGAAGGTGGGAAACTCCAGAGCACTGCACCGCCGACCATTATACGCTTGCCCTTATTGTGATACAGGTCTAAAGGTGGAGGTACCAACCCTAAGCTGTGCTGTTCATCCGAAGAACCGAGAGCAGCTAATTCTGAAGATGTAAGGAATTTCTCAAAAGCTGGGTTGTGGGGAGCTAGACTGGGTTGTGCAGCCCAAGACACACTCCCCAGGGCTGAAATTGCGAGCCATCCCAGCAGCCTAGCATGTGACAAACAAAAGGAATACATCCTGGAAAACTTCCCTTCGACGAAGTTATACCATTTTTTGCAGTGTATCCTTGAAAGCCCCTAGAGTCAACTGACGGTGTGCAGACGGTCTGAAAACACCAAATTCCCGATAGGGGATTAAGATCTGAAGAACTGCAGCCCAGCACAACAGACCCGGCCGTCTTACAAGTATTGACCTGCACTCAGGGAATCAAGACAAAAGCTCCAAGCGATCATCATACATCTAAACGGTGTAATCCATGAACTTGTCGTCTTCGCTATAATTGAGATCCTCAGACTCAATGGAAGCTTAGGTAGCTTGCGATGTGCTATCTCGAAGATTGTTACACTCCAAACCCGCAATATAATAACCCGTCCTGACTAGCCCGTAGGTAAGTTGACGCATAAGTTGGCCAATGTTATACTAGCTGTTGCCGAGGGAACGTAACGTCCAGGAGGGCGGAAGTGGGTCCGTCCTTCTGTTTTTGCATGTAGGTGGTACATATTTGGCAAAGCGAGAAATAGACGTAGAGCAAATCGGCAAGCTTCTCAAACTCGTTGAAGCACACGGCCTGGCTGAACTGACCGTTGAAGAAGGCGATCTGATTGTCACCATTAAGAGCTCGTCAGAACCTGCGCCCGATTCCTCCGCTGCTGTCTCGGTGCCTGCAAACGCAGCCCAGACACAAGACTCAGCGACTTCGGAGGATGTATCGGGGACCACAGAACTTACATCCGAAACAACGGTCGAGCCGGAGCTGGTGGGCAATATAGTGGACATCGTCGCGCCTTTGGTAGGCGTATTCTATCGAGCTCCGGCGCCGGATGCGCCTCCGTTTGTGGAAGTCGGAGATCATATCGAGGTAGGGACCGAAATAGGACTGATTGAGGCGATGAAAGTATTTAGTCCGATACCAAGCGATGTCGCCGGAGAAGTGGTTGCTATTCCAGCGGAGAACGGCAAGCTCGTCCAAAAGGGTGAAACGCTGGTCAGAGTAAGGGTCGAAGAGTGAAGGAAGTTATCAACGTCGGAATCATAGGTTTCGGGACAGTTGGAGTCGGGACAGTCAAACTGCTGTCCGAAAATGCTGATTCAATAGCTCGCAAAGTCGGATCTAGACTCGTCATAAAGCGCATTGCGGACCTAGACATAACTACACCGAGATCGGTATCCATGGATCCATCGCTGCTTACTACGAACGCTGATGATATCCTCAACGATCCGGAGATCGATATAGTTGTCGAGGTCATAGGGGGTGTGAGCCCAGCTGGCGACTACATCAAGCGCGCGCTTGAATTCGGAAAGCACGTAGTGACCGCAAACAAGGAGCTCATTGCCAAGGAAGGCGCAAATCTGTTTCCGCTAGCCTCTCAGTTGAAGCGCGACCTGATGTTCGAAGCCTCTGTCGGCGGCGGGATCCCTATAATCCGGCCCCTCAAGACGTGTCTAGCGGGAAACGAAATACTCGAGATTAAGGGCATAGTAAACGGCACCACCAACTATATCTTGACCCGAATGAAAGACGAGGGGATATCGTTTGTGGAGGCGCTGCGTCAAGCACAAGAAAAAGGCTATGCGGAAGCCGACCCTACAAGCGACGTCGACGGACACGACGCGGCGTACAAGATAGCAATCCTCGCATCGATCGCGTTTACAAGCAGAGCAGATGTTACGGCTGTTTACCGTGAAGGTATCAGGGAGATAACTGCCGACGACCTTAATTATGCCGATCAGCTCGGATTTGCAGTGAAGCTTCTTGCAATCGCAAAAAAGTTCAGCGATGGAATGTCGGTGCGAGTCCACCCTGCATTTGTGCCGAAGACTCATCCGTTGGCGCACGTTCATGGCGTATATAACGCGATATTTGTACGCGGGAGCGCAGTCGGCGAGGTGATGTTCTTCGGTAGAGGTGCTGGCAGTGAGGCAGCAGGCAGCGCAGTAGTGGGCGACATAATTGACATTGCCCGCAACATAAACATGGGTGCCACCGGACGCGTGCCGTGTACATGTTTTGACCAGCTGCCCATGCTTGGGATGGAAAGCGTGAGCTGCCGGAACTATGTCAGAATAATTGCCGAGGACAAGCCCAGGGTACTTGCAGCCATCGCAGCAGAGTTCGCTAACTATGACGTGTCTATAGAATCGGTACTGCAACACGTGCTTCCCGATTCTTGCGCGGAAATTGTCTGGCTTACCCATGAAGCTCCGGAGCCGAGTATGAGAGCCGCGCTGGATGCGATAGGGCACCTGCCAGTTGTAAAGCAGATTGGAAGCAGAATCAGGGTTGAAGACTGACACACGAAAAAGTTTATTGTTTACCCGAACACCACTAGGAGAGCCTATGAGTTTTCAGTCATTTAAAAGGGTTCCTCTAATTGAGAGATACCGCGATTTTCTACCCGTCACCGACCGCACCCCCATCATTTCGCTTTCGGAAGGTTACACTCCGCTAGTTAGAGCGGATAGGCTAGCATCTATGCTTGGTGATAAGGTGACGCTTTATCTCAAGTTTGAAGGAATGAACCCAACGGGCAGCTTCAAGGATCGCGGGATGACCATGGCGATCTCCAAAGCGGTGGAAGCAGGCAGCAAGGCCACTATCTGCGCTTCTACTGGTAATACTGCCGCCTCTGCGGCTGCTTATTCGGCGCGTGCAGGACTGGTATGTGCCGTTATATTACCCAAAGGAGCCGTTGCAATTGGGAAGGTATCTCAATCGCTTATTCACGGCGCGAAGGTAATTGCAGTAGACGGCAACTTCGACGACGCACTAAGAATCACGCGTGAAATCTCTGAGTCCTTTCCCATTACGTTGGTCAACTCGCTAAACCCCTACAGAATAGAGGGGCAGAAGACAGGTGCTTTTGAAATCTGTGACGAGTTGGGGAAAGCACCCACTTATCATGCAATCCCAGTGGGCAATGCCGGCAACATAACGGCCTATTGGGCAGGATATAAGGCATATTACAGCGCGGGAAAGATTGACAGATTGCCCATAATGCTGGGTTTCCAAGCCGCCAAATCGGCTCCTATAGTAGACGGTCACCCAATTGAAAATCCTGAAACCATAGCGACCGCGATACGCATCGGTAATCCAGCAAGCTGGAAGCAGGCGGTGGCAGCACGAGACGAGTCTGGAGGTATCATTGACAAGGTCACTGACGACGAGATAACCGACGCGCAGAAGCTGCTTGCCTCTACGGAAGGTATCTTCTGCGAGCCGGCATCAGCGGCGTCAGTTGCCGGGGTGATAAAGAAAGCCAAAGAAGGTTTCTTCAAAGAAAAGTGCGAGGTAGTTTGCGTGCTGACGGGACACGGTTTGAAGGATCCGGACCGAGCGATCAAGATTGCGCCGCCGATCATTGAACTGCCGGCTGATACCGAAGCGGTTGCAAAGGAGATGAGGCTCATATGATCGTCACCACAACAGACATCAAAGGCTTGCCCAAATTCGTTACAGGCAAGGTGCGGGATGTGTACGACCTTGGAAACGAACTGCTGATTGTGGCGACGGACCGGATTTCGGCGTTTGATGTGGTGCTGCCCACGCCGATACCAGATAAGGGAAAAGTCCTGACGCAGATGTCACTCTTTTGGTTCGACCTCACCAAGGACATCGTAGAAAACCACCTAATTACCGCGAATACCGATGAGATCCTTGCACGTATTAGAAACGCTGGAGTTGAAAATCCCGAGCAATACAGGGAGCTGCTGGACGGGCGGTCAATGCTTGTCGTAAAGACGAAGCCGATTCCGATCGAGTGCGTTGTAAGGGGTTACCTAGCAGGCTCCGCGTGGAAGGAGTATTCTGTCCTGCGAACGGCTTCCGGCAGCAGTAAGCCGGTGGTGCTTCACGGAATCGAGCTGCCGGCAGATATGGTCGAATGCCAGAAAATGCCCCGGCCTGTTTTCACACCTGCGACAAAGGAGAGTACGGGACACGATGTGAACATTAGTGCTCAGCAAGCGCGGCAGATCGTAGGAGAAGATCTTGGAAAGCAGCTCGAGGCTTTAAGCCTTGCGTTGTATAATCGCGCTTCAGAATACGCAGCCGAACATGGGATCATAATAAGCGATACTAAATTTGAGTTCGGACAGCTCAACGATCGCATTATCTTGATAGACGAGGTCCTGACGCCGGACTCGTCTAGGTTTTGGGACGCAAATCTATATACTCCAGGACGAAGCCAGCCGAGTTTCGACAAGCAGTTTGTGAGGGACTACTTGCTGGGTCTTGATTGGGACCGCACTTATCCTGGCCCGGAGCTGCCCGAGGATATTGTAGCCAGGACTGCAGAGAAATATCGAGAAGCATATCATAGGCTTGTCGGTAAACCTTTAACGTAATCTAGGATTCCTCGGCCTCATCCTAGCGGTAGTCATTTGAGAATCTTGGAATAGTGAACCGAACCGCTTGTCTCCATGAGCTGAAGTGTTTATAGGTGTGCTAGTTTGGGTGTAAGGTGATGATGAAGTATCTTCTGATCGTATTCGACGGAATGGCAGATGAACCGATTGAAGAACTTGACGGTAAGACCCCAATGCAGGTTGCCAAGAAGCCCTATATGGACGATCTGGCGTCTCAGAGCGTTGTCGGCGCAGTGACCACTACCCCCCAGGGCATGCCGCCCGGCAGCGACATAACAAATATGGCAATCCTGGGATACGACCCGCGCGACTATTATACGGGCAGAGGTGCAATTGAAGCTGCAAGCCTAGACATTCCACTCGAAAAGTCGGATATCGTATTCCGGGCCAATCTAGTTTCTACTGATGGCGAGCTTATGTTAGACTCCACAGGCGGCCACATTTCAACCGAAGATGCGCGCGAACTAATTAGCCTGGTAGACGAAAAGCTGCGCACGAACGTGATTCGGTTCTATCCCGGAGTGAGCTACCGCCACATAATGATATGGCACGGCGGACCCAGGGACATCCACTGCACCGCACCATATAAGTTCCACGATCAACCCTTTAAGCAGTACTATCCAGCTGGCGACGGCGCCGAAAAGTTGATTAGGTTAATGGAAGATTCTTATGAAATATTGGACAATCACCCGATTAACCGTCGCAGGAAAGAAGAAGGTTTGCTTCCTGCCAATATGATTTGGCTCTGGGGAGAAAGCACAGCTCCAGAAATGCCCAGTTTCTTTCAGCAATTTGGTAGAACCGGCGCAGTCGTTGCAGCAGTCGATCTTATACGAGGCTTGGGGAGATTAGTTGGTTTAAAGTTGATCGATGTGCCAGGCGCGACCGGTTATGTAGATACGAATTATCTCGGGAAGGGACAGTACGCAGTTCGCGCACTCAGCAATTACGACTTCGTTTGGGTGCACGTCGAAGCGCCGGATGAAGCCGGACACGAAAGAGACGTCGACAAGAAAATCGAGGCAATCCAGGAATGTGACCAGAAGGTACTGGGAACCATCCTGGACGGTATAAAGAAACACGGTTATGACGTCCGAATACTGCTGATGCCAGACCATCGAACGCCAATTTCTTCCGGCTCACATTCAGAACATCCAGTACCGTTTTTGTTGTTCGATTCGACCAAGCCGGAAAGAAACCATTTGCCTTTCGATGAACGTGCCGTGGAAGATACGAAGTTGCGAGTCGAGTACGCTCCGAATTTGATGAAAATGCTCTTCCAAATTGAATAATATTATTCGATGAGCTGTATACCTGACATCCTCAAAGCAGCGCGTTTGCATTCCATGTTCTCGCCCGGCGATCGCGTGCTCGTCGCCGTTTCCGGCGGACCGGATTCCGTAGCCATGCTTCATGCGCTCCACCTGTGTGCTGAAGAGCTAGGCATAATTCTTCACGTCGCTCACTTCAACCACTGCCTTCGAGGGGCAGAATCCGATGAAGACGAACGCTTTGTCATCGAATTGGCTAATGCGCTCAAGTTGCCGTATAAAACAGGTCGAGCCGAAGTGAGAAGCTATCGGAAAAATGCAAAGCTGGGTGAAGAGGAAGCAGCCCGACAGCTTAGATATAATTTTTTGCAATATTCTTTATCAGAGCTTGGCTGTAACAAGCTTGCAGTAGGGCATACGGCTGACGATAAAGCCGAAACTATTCTCCTCAACATTCTCAGAGGAACAGGACTGGATGGCTTGGCTTGCATGCGTCCCATCGCAGGACATGTAGTAAGACCGTTAATCGAAACATGGCGAACCGAGATCATCGAGTACCTACTCAAGAACGGTCTCGCACACAGAATCGATAGTTCTAACCTAGACACCTCGTATGTGCGAAATCGAATCAGATTGCAGCTGGTGCCTCTTCTGGAAAAGGACTACAACCCGCAGATAAAACACGCACTCATCCGAATAGGCAAAATCGCAGAGCGATCTGTGGAAGCTATGGAGTATTTTGCCTCGCAAACTGCACTTGCGGTAGAGTACGGATCTGCGCTTGACGCGAGGCTTGCATCTGACCTGCTACCGGGACTTGCTGCGGAAGTTATTCGAGCAGAAATACAAAGGGTAAGAGGCGATCTGAAGGATGTAACGTACGAACACGTAGAACAGATTCTGGCGGGTATTCTGCAGGGCGAGGATTTCGCAATTGAGCTTCCCGGCGGGGATATATCGGTCGAGAAGCTGGGCAACGATATCCGAATAGGACCTCGCGAAGCCTATGAGCGTGCCGAGCCGTTCGAGATAGACCTTGCTGTGCCAGGATGCACGAATATTCCAGCACTGGGCATCACAATTGAAACGCAACTCTTGGACAAGGTGCGAGTTCTACGAGTGAAACCCAACGTGGCTCTGCTTGACGCCGACAAAGTTCGCGGCAGGCTTCGCATACGAAACGCAAAACCTGGAGACCGAATCCAACCGTTTGGCATGACGGGCACTAAGAAACTTCAAGACGTCTTTGTGGACAAGAAGATCCCGCCTGGCGAGCGGAGCCAAGCTGCAGTGGTTGTTGACGACGAAAGGGTGCTGTGGGTGGTCGGCGTTACAGCTTCTGAGGAAGCCAGAGTTACGGAGACAACCTGTAGGGTTATACGCCTGATAGCAGCGCCTGATCAATAATCTCAACTGTGTGAACAGCTTTGCAGTTGACTCTACGATGAATGAACGAATCGCGAAGTTGCATTACGCACGCTGGACAACCGGCAGCAACGATGCTCGCTCCCGACTCAATTACACGCTGAACCTTTAACTCTGCCACATCTTGCGACAGCTCCGGATGGAAAATGCTGAACGTGCCGCCTCCGCCGCAGCATCTATCGGCTTGTTCCATTCCCACGAAGTGATTGCCAAAAGCGGCGGCCAGAAGATACCGAGGTTCTGATTGAACACCCATACCGCGGCGCAGGTGACAGGAATCGTGGTACGTCACGACCCCGAGACTATCAAGCCGCTTGAGCATTCTTTCTTGAAAATACTGCGCAACAAACTCGGTGATGTCCATTGCTTTCCTCGATATGGTATCTGCACCTTGTACGCCCAATGTGTCGGCCCACTCGTGTTTGATAGTTAGCCCACACGAACCGCAGGAGGTGACTATAGTCTCGACGTTCGCGCCGAGCATAATTTCGATATTCCTACTTGCCAGAGCCCGCGCGGCGTCTAGATCTCCCGAGTTAAATACCGGAGTGGAGCAGCATACTAGGTTATGGGGAAGCACGACCTCTGCACCCAGCTTCCTCAAAATACTCACCGTCGCAAGTCCCATCTCGGGATAAATGAAATTTATCGCGCAACCTGGGAAGTATAGAACGCTGGTCTTAATTTCGCCGAAGGGGCGAATTCGCTCCGGAATTCGCGACATAAGAGTGCGGCGACCGAGCGTAGGCAGGTCTTTGTCCTGTCTGAGGCCCACGAGAGGCAGTACACATCGCAGCGGGTTATTTTGGAGTTCTATAGCTGTCAATTGCTCGATCAGCCCCAAGCCCTTTAGCGCCCAAGCCATAAGCCGCGGTCTAGACAGCCCCACTCGAAACACCAGTCGCTTTATGGGGTGCATTCCAAACTGTTCGACATAGAGAGCCCGCATAGCCAGTGCAACTTTGTTCGGCTCGACACCGCTGGGGCACTCGCTTGCACAAGCTCGGCAGTTTAAGCAACGCTCCATTTGATATCTGACGCCGGTGCCCACTTGAAGCTCGCCTCGCATTATAGCCTTTGCTAATCTCACCTTGGCACGCGGCGATGTAGTTTCGATATCCGAATGTAGAGGGCAGACGGCTTTACAAAAGCCGCACTTCATGCACGCAGCAACCAAATCATCTAGTCTATAGGCTAACTTATCTTGCATTCTCGGTCTTGTTCCAGCTGTCCCAACGACAAAATGCAGTCGGCGTTTTTGGAAAGCAGATCATCAGAGGAATTTGCCTGGGTTTAGGATATTGTTCGGATCCAGCGATCGCTTGATTCGACGCATTATCTCGATAGTGTTCTCGCCCACTTCCTTAGGCAGAAAAGGGGCTTTGGCGAAACCGATTCCGTGTTCACCACTTACTGTGCCGCCGAGTTCAAGAGCAGCTTCGAAAAGTTGCGCAATCGCCTTTTCAACTCGCTCCATTTCTTCCGCATCCCGTTCGTCGGTCAGTATGGTCGGGTGCAGATTGCCATCTCCGGCATGTCCAAATGTTCCTATCAGAAGGGAATTGCTGCGGGCTATTTCGGCAATACGTTCTATCATGGCGCTCAGCTTCGGAAGTGGCACAGTCACATCTTCTAGAATAGTCGTCGGTCGCACACGCGCCAAAGCAGCAAGCGCCACGCGTCGGGCTTCCCAAATACGTTCTCGCTCTTCAGCATCTTGGGCTTCTCTGATTTGCTGCGCGCTGCTTCGCTCAAGCACAGCGCGCGCCGCTTCGGCTTCATCAGCAACTGCAGTTTCTGAGAAACCGTCGAACTCAGCGAGCAGCAGGGCTCCGGCTTCGGTTGGCAGACCTAGGTGCGCATAGTCTTCGACAACTTGAATAGTGCGCTGATCAAGTATCTCCAGAGTTGCCGGTGTGAGGCCTTCAGCCATAATCTCCGATACGGCACGCCCTGCAGCTGAGGCAGTTTCGAAAACTGCGGTGAGAGAACGTCTGAACCTTGGGAACGGCACCAAACGCACCGTTATCTCAGTTATCACTGCTAGCGTACCCTCAGAACCGCAAAGAAGCGATGCTAGATCGTATCCGGCTACGCACTTTCGGGTTTTTGCGCCGCTCACGAACTCTTCCCCCGTGGGAACCACGGCGCACACCTGCATCAAGTAATTCCGCGTAACGCCGTACTTTATGGCGCGCAACCCGCCTGCGTTTTCTGCCACGTTTCCCCCCAACGTGGACACTTTTATGCTGCCGGGATCAGGAGGATAGAGAAGACCGTGCTTTTCGACCGCCGTAGCGAGAGTGGCAGTTATTACCCCAGGCTGACATACTGCATGGAGGTTTCCGAGATCAATTTCGACTATGCGGTTCATCCTTGAAAGGTCCAGCACAACACCACCTTGAGATGCCACTGAACCACCGCTCAGCCCAGTCCCGGAGCCTCGCGGTACAACAGGGAAGAGTTCTTCGTTTGCAATCCGCATAATCTGGGCAATGTCATCGGCGGTGCCTGGTCTAACAACTGCGTCTGGAATAAACTCTACTCGCTGGCTGTCGTATGCGTAGGCCAAACGATCTTCATCACTCACGAGAACGTGCTCGCCGCCAACAATAGATACCAGCTTTTCTACTACGGAGGAAGATATTCGAGACGGTTTCATAGTGTACAGGATACGCTTACACTTGAGCTCAGTCAAATTGCTGAGCATGCTTTCGGGTTAAGGAAATCGGTGGAAAGCTTGTGTGGCACCCCAGATACTGAATCCAGACCACCGCGCCGTCGTTCCCACAGGAATGTGCAGTTTTCTCGATACAGTGAAAAGGCCGCTGCCTACGGGGCAGCAGCCTTTCGTTTTTCCTACCCTCACGAGTAGTTGAGGCTTGCGCGTGAGGGCTCGCATTCATGACCAGGGTGGTTAGCTAACCACAGGCTAAAATACTAGCCCCCGCGGTCACCTCGTTGACTATCTACCATGCTAGTCACCACCTCCCTTCTTGTCGTCCCCACTATATCACTAGGTTGGCGGTGTGTCAACAGCAACCATTTCCTATTTGACAGGCGGCAATACGTTCTCATACCAGGTTTTCTGGGTTTAGTGGCTGAAGATAATCCGGGACGAAGAGCCCGTCCTTGCGGATGAGTTCGTCATCGAACCAAATCTCCCCGCCGCCGTATTCCGCCGTCTGAATCAGCACCAAGTCCCAGTGTATCTTAGACCGGTTGCCGTTATCCGCTTCGGCGTATGCTTGTCCCGGAGTTAGGTGAATAGAACCTCTGATCTTCTCGTCGAAGAGAATATCTCGTATGGGGCAAGTTATATGAGGATTGAACCCAAGTGAAAACTCGCCGACGTAGCGGGCACCCTCATCGGTGTCCAAAATGTCGTTTAGGGCTTTGGTGTCTGAAGCGGTCGCTTCGATTATCTTGCCCTTTTCGAACACCAGTCGTATATCGTCAAACGGCCGGCCGTGGTATATCGTGCCTGCGTTGAAGTGGATGACGCCGTTTATGCTGTCGCGAACCGGCGCAGTGTAGAGCTCGCCGTCAGGAATGTTTCTTTCTCCTACGCACGGAATTGCGGGCATGCCATTTATCGAAAACGTTATATTGGTGTCCATAGGACCGATAATGCGCACCTTGTCGGTCCTTTCCATTCTCTCTTTCAGCGGGACTTCCGCGACAGCCATCTTGGCGTAGTCGATTGTGCAAACGGCGAAGTAAAAGTTTTCGAACTGCTCAGTAGACATTCCTGCTAACTGCGCCATCGAAGGCGAGGGCCAACGCAGAACAACCCATTTCGTATTATTCACCCTGTAGTCTAGCACAGGCTTTAGATATGTTTCTCGAAGCTTGATCTTTTCGTCGGGTACGTCTGCGAGCTCAGTTATGTTGTGGCTGCCTCTCAGGCCAATATAGCAGTTCATATCCTTCATTAACTCGAGGGCGTGTTTGCCTATAATCTCAAGCTGCTCATCAGTGGCCACCATTAACATCGAGCGTCCCACGCGTCCTCTGTGCTCTTGCACAAATGGCAGTCCGCCTGCCTGCACGACCCGATCTACAAGCACGCAGACCATCTCCTCAGGCACGTCGTATGCGTCGATTAATACTCGCTCGCCAGGCTGCACTTTGGTCGAGTAGCCTACCAAGACGTCGGCAAGTTTGAGCATCCGCGGATCGGTCATTTGGCTGTTTCCTCCACAGTGACTCTACCGAGTGTTTATCCCCATTGTGCAGGGGAATGATATCACTGCCCAAGGCATCTCAGCAAACCCTGTGCGGACGGCGATGATATAATTGCAGAGGTAGCAGCCGAAGGGACTGCACTTTGGCTTGGTAGAGCTCAGCATACAAAATCTGTATCGTGAGATGGAGGTTGGCCCTATGAGAAAGCAGATAGGAGACTGCGCGATAGAGCTAATCCAAGGTGACATAACGCAGCAGGACACCGAAGCCATTGTGAATGCCGCGAATAAGACGCTTCTGGGCGGCGGAGGTGTGGACGGAGCCATACACCGCGCAGGAGGACCTGCCATACTGGAAGAATGCCGCAAACTCGGCGGCTGCGAGACCGGCGACGCCAAGATCACTACCGGCGGTAATCTGAAGGCGAAGTGGGTAATTCACGCAGTGGGACCGGTCTATCGCGACGGCAAACACGGCGAGCCAGAACTCCTGGCAAGCTGTTATCGACGCAGTTTGGAAATAGCTTTGGAAAATGGGATAAAGTCCATAGCGTTCCCTGCTATAAGCTGCGGAGCCTACCGATATCCGGTAGAAGAAGCTGCTCAGATAGCGATCTCGACAGTTGCTGATTTCGTACGGAACCGAGACGGCATTCAACTCGTACGTTTCGTGCTTTTCGACAACAAGACGTTCTATGCTTATACAGCAGCATTCGAAGCCCTGGAATGATGCAGCTGGTAGCAGCTGGTGTAGCCGGAAGCGCGACCGTGTCCTTGACGATCCCTATCGTACCGCTTAGAATGGTATGTCCCAACAACTCGACACCTGGATAGTTCCACATGATGAGTTACACCAGTGCAGAAGCCAACATCCTTGTTCAAGCACTGCCTTATATTCAGCGCTATTATGGCAAGATAATTGTCATCAAATATGGCGGCAACGCCATGATCGACGAGGAGCTCAAACGCTCAGTCTGCCGAGACATCGTACTTATGCACTACGTCGGCATGAAGCCGATCCTGGTGCACGGCGGTGGACCTGAGATCAGCGCACTGATGCACAAACTTGGCAAAAAGCCGGAGTTCGTAAACGGCCTTCGCGTAACCGACGCGGAGACTATGGAAATCGTGGAAATGGTCCTTGCCGGCAAGACTAACAAGGGCATCGTATCTATAATCAACAACGTGGGTGGAAAGGCGGTCGGACTTTCGGGCAAGGATGCAAATTTGATAGTTGCAGACAAAGCCGAGCGGGATGTGGATCTCGGCTATGTCGGTGAAGTGGCCAAGATAAACCCGTCAATACTTCTTGATCTAATGGACCACGGGTACATACCAGTAATCTCCTCAGTAGCGATCGGCCCAGGCGGCGAAAGCTTTAACGTGAATGCGGACCACATCGCTGGCGAGATAGCAGCAGCTATCGGAGCGACCAAGCTGATCATGATGACGGACGTTCCGGGAATCTACCGCGACTTTTCGGACAAGTCGACACTGATTTCTGAACTTACAGTAGAACAGGCTCGGCGGATGATAGACTCCAAGCAGATCGACAAGGGCATGATCCCCAAGGTCGAGGCTTGCATAACCGCCTTGGCGGGATCCGTTGAGCGGGCGCACATCATCGACGGCACAGCTCCTCATGCTCTTTTAGTTGAAATATTCACCGACACAGGAATAGGAACGATGATCGTTCCATAGGGTTCACAGCAGCTAGGGAGTGAAAGTGAACATACCGCAATTAAAGGAAACAGATGTTTTTGAACTCGACGGCAAGTACGTAATGCGCACCTATGCGCGGATGCCTGTTGTCTTCGTTAGAGGCGATAACTGCTTCCTCTATGACGTCGAAGGCAAGGAATATATAGATCTCGTTGCCGGAATAGCTGTTAACGGGTTGGGACACTGCCATCCCAAAGTTGTGTCGGCAATCTGCGAACAGGCTTCCGAACTTATGCATACGAGCAACCTGTACTATACGCTCCAGCAGCCCAAGCTAGCCGAAATCCTAACTCAGATAAGCGGCATGAGTCGAGCTTTCTTCTGCAATTCCGGCGCGGAAGCCAATGAAGCGGCTATAAAGCTTGCACGAAAAGCCGCAAAGAAATCGGGAAATCCAAATAAGTTCGAAATAGTAACTGCCGAGCAATCATTCCATGGCCGAACCATGGGCGCCGTTTCCGCAACAGCGCAACCGAAGTATCAAAAACCTTTTGAACCGCTGATACCAGGCTTCAAAGCGGTGCCATTTAACGATACGAAGTCCCTTCTCGCAGCCGTGAATGAAAACACTTGCGCCGTTATGCTTGAGCCGGTTCAGGGCGAGAGTGGCGTTCATCCAGCCGATCGAGAGTTTATGATAGCCGCCCGCGAATGCTGCGACAAGTACAACGCCGCGCTTATATTCGACGAGGTACAGACTGGATTGGGTCGCACAGGTAAGATGTTTGCATTCGAACACTACGGCGTTCGGCCCGATGTGCTTACGTTGGCTAAGACATTGGGAGGCGGTTTTCCTATCGGATGCTGTCTGGCGCGCGACAAGTGGGCAGAGGTCTTTGAACCTGGCGATCACGCATGCACGTTCGGGGGCAATCCTCTTGCTTGCGCTGCAGCGCTCGCCGCTGTGCGCGAGATCAAGGATGGAGGCTGGGTTGCTAACGCTGAAAGAGTCGGAACGCACTTCAGAGAGCAGTTGTCCCATCTCCCTGGAATCCGAGAAGTGCGAGGGCTCGGATTGATGATTGCGGTAGAGTTTGACGAGCCGAAGGCGAAGTCGGTCGCGACTTGCGCTCTTGAGAAGGGGTTGATCGTCAACTCGATAGGGGAACACGTTCTCCGGTTCGTACCGCCGCTGACAATTACGACGGAACTCGTTGATCGAGCCGTGGCAATTCTTTGGGAATGCCTGTGATATCCGCAGGTCGGTCGAGACGTCAGAATAAAGCGGGAGGAACAAATAATGTGGCAGCGATTCACTCAGGATGCAAGGCGGGTAGTATTCTTTGCCACAGAGGAAGCCGGCAAACACGGTGAGAGCCACGTGTCGACAGAGCACCTGCTGCTGGGTATTCTACGCGCCGAAAACTGTCTGGCTTGTCGGGCGCTTCTAGCTATGTCCGCGGATCCGGCCGACGTCCGTTCGAAGATCGAAGAGTACATAGCAGATAGGGAGTCTTGCCTGGGGGAAGATATACAGCTCACACCGCGTGCGAAGCGTGCTATCGACATTGCGTATAACGAGGCGCGGCGCATGATGAACGACTTTATCGGGACGGAACACCTGCTTTTGGGTCTGATTGGCGAAGCTGAAGGAATTGCTGCAAAGGTTCTTGCCTCCATGGGCATAGATCTCCAGAAAACGAGAGATGCGGTTGCCAAACTGCAGCAAAACGCGGGAACGGCCTCGTCGGATTTTGTGGCTGGTAACCCATCAAAGAAACTATCAGGCCAAGACCTTATCAGCATTTCTTCGCTGGATCGTTCAAACATCGAGGCTGTCTTCGATATGGCACGCAGGCTCAAGTGTGACGTGCCAGCAGAAGAGCAGCGCCAGCTGCTAGCTGGGAAGAACTTGGCGATGATATTTGAGAAGCCGAGCCTCCGCACTCGGGTGTCTTTCGAAGCAGGAATGACGCAACTAGGTGGGCACGCGATCTATCTTGCGCCTTCCGATATTCAGTTGGGTAAGAGAGAGTCCATAGCCGATGCGGCGCGCACATTGGATCGAATGTGTGATCTCATAATGGCGAGGACTTTTGCGCACAACACGGTCGTTGAGCTGGCCGAGCATGCGAGTGTTCCGGTAATAAACGGCCTTTCCGATCTCGAACATCCGTGTCAAGCGCTGGCAGATTTCTTTACAATTATCGAGAAAAAGGGTACTCTGCAGGGGCTTAAAGTGGTCTTTGTGGGAGACGGTAACAACGTAGCGCACTCTTTGATGTTGCTTGCGGCAAAGGTGGGTACAAATTTCACCATAGCCTGTCCGGAGGGTTACGAGCCCAACACTAACATAGTTGAACAAGCTCGTAAAGATGCAGCAGAAACGAACGCGACAATCGAGGTGATCCGAGATCCGAAAGAAGCAGTTGCGGATGCGGATGTTGTATACACGGACGTCTGGGCAAGCATGGGACAAGAATACGAAGCTGAAGAACGCGCAAAGATCTTTGCACCATATCAGGTCAATGCTGAGCTGATGAAGCTTGCGAAGCCGGATGCCGTATTTATGCATTGCTTACCGGCGCATCGTGGGTCCGAAGTAACGGATGATGTTATCGATTCGCCGCAGAGCATAGTGTTCGATGAAGCTGAGAACAGGCTGCACGTGCAGAAAGCTGTTATGGTTCTCCTGTCGCAAACGTAAACAATAACTAGGGAATCAGAATAGGAGCCAGCAAAATGCCGAAAACAGTTGTTTTGGTGTACTCCGGAGGCCTTGATACGTCGGTTTGCATACCGATGATGCGGGAAGATTACGGATTCGAGCGGGTAGTCACTGTCACAGTAGATGTGGGACTTCCGCCAGAGGAACTCAAGCAAGCCGAAGAAAAGGCGAAGCTGCTGGGCACCGAGCATTACACTATCGATGCGAAACGGGAGTTCGTTGAAAACTACATCTTCCCAGCCATAAAAGCCAACGGTGATTACCAAGGCTACCCATTAAGCACGGCTATCGCCAGACCGCTGATCGCGCTCAAAGCTGTGGAGGTTGCTCAGAAGATCGGTGCTGATGCATTTTGTCACGGATGCACGGGAAAGGGCAATGACCAATTCAGAATCGAGTTCGTGATGCGCACGTTTATGCCCGACACTCCCATAATAGCACCCATGCGCGAGAGAACACTCACTCGAAGCTGGGAAATAGAGTACGCTCAAAAGAAAGGCATACCTATAGGCCAATCTAAAGAGAAGATATGGTCCATAGACGAAAACCTCTGGGGCAGATCTATAGAAGGCGGACGGCTTGAAGAGCCGGACTTTCCACCGCCGGAGGAGATTTACCAGTGGACGGTTGACCCACGCAAGGCGCCGGACACTCCCACGGAAATAACCCTGGAGTTTGAAAATGGCGTGCCCGTAGCTCTAAACGGCTCACAAATGCCTGGGTTGGAATTGATTCAAGAGGTTCACAAGATAGCAGGGGCAAACGGCGTTGGCCGGATAGACATTATGGAAGACCGGCTAATCGGCCTAAAGGTTCGAGAGAACTACGAATGCCCTGCAGCCAAGGTGATTATTCCGGCCCACCAAGCACTGGAGGCTCTAGTATGCACTAAGGAAGAAAGGGCTTTCAAAGCAGTGGTCGATCAAAAATGGGGAGAGCTTGCTTACGCGGGACTTTGGTACGACCCGTTCAAGGAAGACCTGGAAGCGTTCATCAACAACATCCAGCCACGTGTTAGGGGCACCGTTCACCTTAGACTCTATAAGGGCAGCTGCACGGTAATAGGTCGCAGTTCTCCATATGCCCTCTACAACGAGGACTTAGCGTCATTTGATTCAAAGACGTTTGACCAGTCTGAAGCCGTAGGCATTGTCAAAACGCATGGGATGCAGGCGCGGATGTGGCAGATCGTAAGGAGAACTCAGGGTTGATAGGCAAGGCTTGGTCCGGACGGTTTTCGAAGTCAACTGACAAGCTGGTGGAGCAGTTTACACAGTCCATCAGTTTTGATTACCGTCTTCTAGAACATGACATAACTGGGTCAATCGCACATGCGAAAATGCTCGGCAAGTGCGGGATTATAAGCCAAGAGGAAGTAGAAAAAATCGTTCAGGGATTAGAAGCCATCCTGGCAGATGCTAGGGCTGGGAAAGTCGAGTTTGATCCGTCGGCTGAAGACGTTCATATGAACGTTGAAAGGCTCCTTTTTGAGAAAATCGGCGAGGCCGCCGGCAAGCTGCACACCGCCCGAAGCCGAAACGATCAGGTCTGTTTAGATATTAGGCTTTTCCTTAGACAGCAGATCTCTGGCATTCTCTCCTCGCTGGTAGACTTGCAGAGTGTGATACTTGACAAAGCTCAGGAACATGCGGAGTCGATAATGCCCGGCTTTACACATCTCCAGCATGCGCAGCCGATTACCCTCGGGCACCTCTTGATGTCGTGGTTTTGGATGCTGGAGCGCGACAAGGCAAGGTTGGCAAGTTGTGCTGAGCGTGTTAACGTCTGCCCCTTGGGTTCTGGCGCCCTTGCTGGCACTACTCTGCCAATTGATCGCGATTTCGTCGCACGTGAGCTTGGTTTCGATAGCATATCCGAAAACAGCATTGACGCGGTTTCAGACAGGGACTTTGCAGCCGAGTTCGCAGCTGATTGCGCAATCTTGATGACGCACCTCTCACGCTTTTCAGAAGAGATAATCGTCTGGAACACACAGGAATTCGGCTTCATAGAGCTAGACGACTCCGTAGCAACCGGTTCATCGCTCATGCCTCAAAAGAAGAACCCGGATGTTGCAGAGCTCATTCGCGGTAAGTGCGCAAGGGTGATAGGAAACACGGTTAACCTTTTGAGTATGCAGAAGGGGCTGCCTTTGGCTTATAATAGGGACCTGCAAGAGGATAAAGAACCGCTGTTCGACACCGTGGATACCGTATCAGGCGCTGTGCAGGCGTTCGCGCTTATGCTCAGTACAGCTAGATTTAACGTCAAGCGAATGCGACAAGCCGCACTGCAAGGATTTCTCACGGCGACTGATCTGGCGGAGCATCTCGTGCGCCAGGGAGTTCCCTTCCGAACAGCGCATGAGCAAGTAGGCAAGCTGGTGGCATGGTGTATAGAAAACGGCAAGGAGCTTGCCAACCTTTCGATCGAGGAAATAAGACGCTTTGCGCCGAATGCTGCACCGAGCGCCTTACAAGAGATAACCCTGGACTCCAGTGTGAATCGTAGATCTTGCTATGGCGGAACAGCTCCTGCGGAGGTCAGACGGCAGATCGAAAAGGCTCGCCAGATCCTAGCGGAAACAAAAGATTCACAGGCGCTTGAGCATACGTAGCACTGCGGTCCTGTTGGTCCAGGTGAACTGCACTTCATCCATAAGCTGGTTAATGATATAGAGCCCCAGCCCTCCTTCGCGGTTTAACTCGGGCTTTGCTGGTATGTGCGGACGGCATTGACCTTCCACGGTGTTTCTCACTTCGACAAGCAAACCGTCAGCGCGTACTTCACAATGCACTTCTACATTGTTTTCTTCAGACCGCGGACACCCATGCAGAATCGCGTTTGCGCAGGCTTCGCCTACAGCTACCTTCAAGTCTTCAATCTGAGCTGCGTTGAAATGCATTCTTTGTGCGATTCCCTCAATAGCGCGTCTGACAACAGCAACGTACTCCGGTGAGCTGGGAATTTCCAAATGAATACTCTCACCTTGCCTCAACCTACTGCACTCCTCAAACTAAGGGACGTGCTCGTCCCCTTACATCCATTATTAATTTTTGGCAGGTATTGCGCGCTGCTCTATGGGTAACACTCACTGCCAAGCGAGTGGCAGCCTCAATACTACACTCGTTTTGCCACGACTACCGCTACGTCATCGGAAACCTTGCCGTTGGTAAACTCCATAATAGCGTCGAAGAGCTTGTCCGCGATCGCCTGGGCACCCAGATGAGCGTTAGCCGACAATACGCGCTTCACTGCGTCCGTTCCAAAACGAGAATTACCACAGGATGCTTCAGTTACACCGTCGGTGAACGCGACAAGAACGTCTTTAGATCTGAAGGACACCTCTTGCTCCGCGTATTGCATTCCTGCAGCTACTCCGAGCAGAACACCGCTTGTGTGCAGGTCCCGAACGTTTCCGTGAGCTGCGCAGTAGAGAAGCGGGGGTTCACAGCCGGCGTTGGCGTGCGTGAAGCACTCGCGACCCAAGTCGATTACACAGTAGAATGCACTTACGAACGTCTCGGCACTTGTCAGTTCGCAAATAACGTTGTTCGTCTTATAGAGCACATCAGCGGGACGCGGAAACTCCCGTGCGTAGGCACGTATAACATGCCTGCTCATGGCGGTGTGTTCGGCAGCTTCTACATCGCTTCCCGAAACATCGGCGACTACAATCCCGATCTGCCGATCATTAAGCACAATGAAATCGTAGTAATCGCCGCCCACCTCGCGCACCGAGAAGAACTTATGCCCTATCTCGAGCCCGTCAACCGTCGGGGCGTCGGCGGGTACCAACCTGCTTTGAACCAATGAAGCCACTCTATACTTATTTTGATATGCCAAAGCGTTGTGTATGGCAACGCCCGCCAAGTCGGCTAGCATTTTCAATGCTGCACGTCTGGACGGTGGTAGCTCTTGCGGAGCCCGAGCGAAAAGCGTTGCAACAGCTACTATCCTCCCATTGCTCCTCAGCGGCAGTCCCAATGCACACGTCAATCGCTCCGATTTCGACACATCGCTTGCCGCAGTGGGCGAAGAATTGATATCCTTCAAATACACCGTTCTGCGCGTTTTGAGAACCTTCTGGGCCAGAGGATTTGCTAAGTTATAGTAGGTGAATCTGTAGCGCGTTCTCAGCCCTCTGCCGACTCCGTGCCGCAGCCTGCCTGTAATTTCGTCCACTAGGAATATCACGCAGACATCAAACTCCAGCAGCTTACACATTTCCTCGCTCAAGAGCTTCAAGCGATCTTCCAAGCTCAGCGTGGAGGTCACGCTGCGCGAAACCCTCAGCAAGCCGTCGAGTTGTTGGGTTCGTCGGCGAACGCGCGTGTAGAGTCTGGCGTTCTGGATAGCAGCAGCCATTTGGTTTGCTATAGTCTGTAGAAACTGGAGGTCGCGTTCGTCGAAGATCCGATCAGGCCGCGTAGTGTTAACGTTGAGCACGCCAATGCAGCCGTTTCTGGACTTCAGCGGCACCGAGGCGGACGAAGTGATGGCATCGCGATAGAATGGCATCTCAAAACGGTCGTCATTGCGTGCGTCCGTAACGAGAACGCTCTCACCGTGCTCAGCCACCCAGCCGGCAATACTCTGCCCGATCTCCTGCGAGGTAGACTCGACCAGTTCCTCCGGCAGACCACGCGACGCCGCGATCTCAAGCTTGCCCGTATCCTCGTTTATCAACATCAGCGAGCCGGCGTCGGCGTCTATCGCCGCGAGGCATTCTTCCAAAGCGATGTCGAGCACCGCATCGAGCTCCAACGTGGAGTTCATTGCCTCGCTTATTTGGTTGAGAAGCGAGAGCTCTCGAATCTTTCTGTCCGCAAGCGCCAGAAGATCATCGCTGCTGGGTAGTGTCTGCCGTTCGGTGCCTGCTCTCGTTCGCATCGCCGCTATGGCAGCATGAGATGCGATCACGTGTAAGAGTTCGATGTCTCTCGGTGAAAAACTGCGGACCTGCTCGGAAAGGCATACGATCGCCCCCAATGCCGTTCCGCCGATTCTCATTGGCACACATATCAAGGACGCTACCCCGTTGCGCTGGATAATTTTCGCGGCAGTAGAAGATGTTGCCGCGGTGTTGGGAATCAAAAGCGGCGAGCTGACACTCAGCGCTTCCTGAGCTATTTTGCCCGATGCGCTGACCAGTTCTTCAGATGCCGAATCAGCATACACTGCCTGGAGCTCAAGCCGGCCGTCGGTTTCCTTTGTAAATATGAGCACAGAAGACATTCGGAGCAAGGTGGCGGCCGTTTCTGCAGCTATGACGAAAGCCTTTTTCGACTCTACGGAAGCCAACCTCTCAGAAAGATGCGATAGCGCCACTATAGCAGTGTATCTGTCTTCAGGGAAATCACTCCCATCCGCGCGTGCTACTCCCTTGAGCATTGACTGTTTCTCCATGTTCTTCTTTTGCTGCCTCGCGCCGCGACTCAGACCAGCAGCGCGAGGAGAATAACATCAGGTTTTACGGTTGTCAACGTACTGCAAAACATCCCTTCCCTGTTGATTCGCCAAGAATCTTACTAACGGAATGAGGTATAATACAGCAGGGAAGGTTTCCGCGGTGCGGCGAATACGCGGACGCCAAGATCTCGGCAACTCTGCTCGATGTAACGTCTGAAATATTAACCGAATTGGAATGTGAACACCAATGGGTAAGGTTAACGTCACAATCATAGACGTAACGGGAAGCAAAGAACAAGATGCGACGCTCCCAGACGACGTGCCTATCAGTAGAATTATTGACAAACTAGTCGAGGTTCTTTACCTACCAGTGGTCAACACCGCAGGCGCGCCGATTTCTTACAAACTCCTGCACAAAGGAACCGGCAGGCATTTGCTGGACAATCTCACGCTTTCAGAATGCAACGTCCTAGACGGGGACGTTCTCAGACTAATACCTGAGATCACCGCAGGCGGGTGCTTTTGTGTCTGCTGAGAAATCCCACTTCCCGATTGACATCGGAGAAGATCGATATTGGCGTTTACGCTTGATCTCCTGGTGGAACCAAGACGTCCTACGCGCCGCATCAATCATGGTCGTTGGAGCCGGTGCGCTTGGCAATGAGATAATAAAGAACCTTGCACTATTGGGCGCAGGGACGGTGATCATAGTCGACTTCGATCGTGTTGAGCTCTCCAACCTTTCGCGAAGTCCATTATTCAGAGCCCAAGACGAAGGCAAGCCCAAAGCCCAAGTAGCGGCGAGCGCAGCTGAGGCGCTGAATCCTGACTGCCGGTTCATCGGCCTGGAGGCTGATGTAACTAGGGACATCGGTCTTGGCATTTTCAGGCGCGTGGATGTCGTGATCGGCGGACTGGATAACCGTGAGGCGCGGCTTGCAATCAACCGAGCTTGCTGGAAGGTTGGCACACCCTGGGTAGATGGAGCGGTCGATGACACTCGCGGTATTGTGCGCAGCTTCGTGCCCCCAGATACCCCTTGCTACGAGTGTACGCTCGGCGAACAGGACAGAAAAATTATGGCGTGGCGTGAGTCGTGCGGTATCCTGGCAGCTCAAGCTCATATTCAAGACAGGACTCCTACGACGCCTACAATGGCATCCATAATAGCCGGCATCCAGGTACACGAAGCCGTAAAGCTCTTGCACTCGCGCTCCTGCCTGCAAACGCCAGGACAGAGGCTGAGCCCTACCCTGGTCGGGAAGGCTTTCTACTTTGACGCCACAACCTACGACTGCTTCATTATTGACTACGTGAGAAACGAAGACTGCATGAGCCACGAGTTGTTCGAAAACATCGTAGAAACCCAGCTCAACAGCGAATCAGCAACGCTGGCTGAGGTTGCGGATCTCGCAACACGTTACGTGGGTGCAAACCCTGTGATTGGTCTACCTTCTGAGATGGTAAAATCACTTAAGTGCAATCGGTGTGGCTCCACGCAACCGTTCTACCGATTGGCACATAGCATCCGCGCTGAAGAGGCAAGATGTCCCGACTGCGGCGCAGAGCGACTGCCGGAAGTAGATGTCGAGTATATGCGCGGCGCGCCCTACGAAGATATCACACTAAAAGAGCTTGGTTTTGGTCAATTGGAGATTCTTCCTGCGGTATCGCAAAGAGGCTGCGTGCAGATTGAGATATCATCAGATGCCAAATCCGTACTGCCGGGTTCGTAAGAGAATAGCTTGCGCGGCGCGTAGCAAACGACTTTAACACGTGAGCAGAAGTGGCAGACAGAAGTTGTCGCTATTGTATGAGCGAAATTGCCCTGCAGGAAAAAACTGTGACCTGCGACGCATGCGGCTCGGTGTATCACTTCGATTGTTGGGAAGAGCACCGCGGCTGCTGTGCAAAGGAATGTCCCAAAGCAAGACGGATAATCGAAATCAACTTCGATACACCACCGGCAAGGAGTAGACTCCTTCTAACGCGTGAGGCAGTCGAATCTGCAAGTAACAGAAAAGCGATGAGCGTTTCCAACCCGTGTGTGCACTGCGGGAAGCAGGTTCCTCCAGGGGAACTCTACTGCAATACGTGTAGGCCCACATCTATCCTAGAACACCAGGACGCAAAGAACGTGGGACCTATACTGATTATGTTGCTCGTCTCAGCAGTTCTGTTAGCTTGGCTGATAGTGGCGGCGGTTCCTACCGGCAGCCTCGATACCATAGACCAACTACCCAAAGCGTTCGATCGAGTGGAAAGGTGAGATCAACAAACGAAAGCCTGAACTGCCCATACTGTCTAAGTCCGATCGAATCGAAAGAAGAAGCGATACGCTGTCCCAAGTGCGGCGTAATGCATCATGCTGAGTGCTGGAAGTCCAACGGCCGCTGCTCTGTATACGGCTGCGACGGTTGGGCAATATGGAACCGGCAGATCTCTGATCGCATTTCGCCTACTGCAGAGGGCCGTATTGTCATTGCGCCTACAGACCTGACAGACGAAAGTGATCAGCCTCTGCGGTGCATAAAGTGCGGAAGACCGGTGAAGCAGAATCAGATCATTTGTGTGCACTGTCGTTTCACAGCTAGGGAAAACCGCTTTTTCGAAAACTGCTTTGGACCAGCGGTTGTGCTCTTCAGTATCAGCTCAAGCGGGATCGTCTTCTTGATCCGGCTTGTGATCTGAATCGACACATTCGAGAGTATGCAGCGCGAAGAAGAGAACGACGACATACAACTGGAGCTAGGCAGGTCAACTCGCTTATCTGCCGTCAAAAGAAAGAGCCCACTTGAAAACAGGGCGATGAGAGTTTGCGCGTGCGGTCAGCCGGCCGATGATTTGTATCCCGTTTTCATCAGTGAACAAGCTGTCCGGGCAATTAGGGAACATCTTCTCGCAGATCCGGAGCGTGAGCTCGGCGGAGTGTTGGTAGGCGAGTTCTGCAAGTTTGGCAGGGGTTACTTTATTCAGGTCAACGACATTATCCGAGCAGAGATGGCCGAAAGCACCGGTATATCGCTCACTTTCACCCACGAGGCTTGGGAGCAGGTGCACGCGCAGCTTGCCCAGCGGTACTCACGCGAGAGAATCGTTGGTTGGTATCACAGCCACCCAGGGCTAGGAGCGTTTCTTTCCAAGGAAGACGAATTCATTCACCAGCACTACTTCGCTGATTCCTACCAGATAGCGATGGTTGTCGACTCCAAGTTGGGCGAATGGGCTATTTTTGAGTGGTCGCAGGAGTCTCTTGTACGCATTTCCGGATTCTATGTATTCGCCCCACGCAGCAATGAAGAAGCACTGCGGGAATGTATGAGGGAGCTATCTGCAACGTCAGATCATTCCACGGTCACGGCTAGAGGACCAGCACAAATGAATAATCGCCTTAACGTCGGTAGAGTTCCTGGGATTATCTGGTCACTAATTATACTATTGGCGGCTTCGCAGATCGCTTTGTGGCTTGTCGTTTTCCGCGGGAGGCAGGCAACACATCCTACTACGTACCTGGAAACCGCTATTGAAATGCTTTCGATAGGTGATCTTACAGGCGGTGAGAGGTTGCTTAGGCTCGAACTTTCAGCTAACCCGGAAAACCGACAAGCGTTTTTGGAGTTTCAGCGTGTAAGCGCGGCGCTGTCCGATAGCGAAATTGGCAACGAAGAGGGTGAAAAGCTCGATAGAATCAACTTGCAGTTAGCTGCAGCGGCGCGTCTCGCCCGGCAGCTACCGCGGGCGCAGGAACCGTCGCTGGTGAAAGACATAGAAAGCTCATTCACATCCAATAGTCGTCGACCTGATATTATTGTAGCCTCGCCGGACTACGTTAAACAAGCCCTCCAAGTCTACAAGCGGGCGGCTGCAAGCCGTGAGAAGCGGATCGAGAGAGCCTGCCGCGTAAGGGACATTGTGCGGTCGCTGAAGCTAAGCGTAGCTGTTCATGACGAGCATGGTTCGAACGCTTGGCATGAGAAAGCTGTTCGGTGGCTACGCGGTGAACGAAGTCGGGAGATAGCTTACGGAGTGATCTGTCGCGAAGAGCCGTATGACAGACTTTTCCATGCGCTGTCTGAAAGCGACCGGCGGAAGGTCAAGCGTATCTGCGCAAGTCTGGGAAAGCCAAAGTGAGGCAGGTGCGGTATCGTGAGCGAGACAATTCGGACAAGGCGTCTGCGTCGCGAATACGAAAAGATCTTATCGGAACTTTCCGGCAACGAGTTTGTGTGTGTAGAACCGATTCAGGGTAACCCGCCTTGGTATTACCGAGTTACTTACAGGCTGACGGGACTTGTTTGGGATGAGGCATCGAGTAGAGCTGTGGTGTCAGAGAAGCACGTTGTGGATATAGTACTGTCGACCGGTTACCCGAGGCAGGGTCCAAGATGCACGATGCGCACCCCGATATGGCACCCGAACATAGGAGATTACGTCTGCATAGGCGATTACTGGTCTCCTGGTGTTACTTTGGTAGATGTCATTGTTCACATCGCCGATATGATCCAGTACAAAAGCTACAACTTGGCAAGCCCCGTAAACAAAGATGCTGCGGCTTGGGCGCGCCGAAATCAAAAATCGTTTCCTTTAGGAACACGCTCTATCCTGCTGACAGTTGAGGATTCTAGGCGCGGTGAGATCCAGGCGCGACAGAGTGGTTCTGAGCTTCTGACTGATGACATAGACATATCCCTTGGGCCCGTAAGAGAGCGACGCAGCTGAGCGTTTTTGATCCTGCATCCAGCGCATTTGCACCGCATTATACAAAAGAAAAGTCACCCTACACCTGTCCGCTGGACTTAGCAATGACCTGGAAGAGTTCGCCTTAGCTTGACCCTGGCATTCACTAGGGACTGGAGTCAGCTCAGGATACGCTTTGCCGCCTGGATGATGCGGATAAGAACTTTCACATTGAGCCGTAAACGGTAGATATCAAACTTTGAAATGACCATCGGTGGTTTACTCCGACTGCCATTCCAATAGCTTCCAAGGTGCTCGAAGGTGAGGAGAATGAGATAAATTTTGCGACATCCGGTGTTCGCGCCAGCTTTTGCTGTCCAGGCTGGCGTATAATGTGAATAGCAAGGTAGCAATCGTCTGTTTTTCCAGACCATATTACTATAAGCGTTTCACACACGGCATCGTTCGATGCCTAGCGGGCTAAACCGGCTTCACTAACTTATGGACAGGCATGGTATCGAAGCGAATGGTATACACCGGCAGTAGCCAATGGAGTTGAGCTAGATGAACAGGAGCAATCGAAGACTATCAGCAGTCTCGTATCGCAGGGCGCGCTTAGTACTCCTATGGTGCATTCTCGCGGTTTGGATTGCGACTTATGCACAAGCAAATAGTCTGCATCACCAGATCGATCAAATGCTCGCCGATCCGAACCTAAATCACGGCATCCAAGCAGTCTTGGTAAAATCTCTGCAGACTGGCAAAACCCTGTATGAACGGAATGCTGATCTGGCTATGATCCCGGCTTCAAATATGAAGCTCCTAGTCTCTGCTGCCGCGCTTGACCGCCTGGGGCCGGATTTTACATACGTCACCAAGGTGTTTACATGCGCGCCAGTGAACCCACACGGTTTGGTCAAGGGTTCTATTGCGTTAGTGGGCGGCGGCGATCCGACCCTGGAAACCAACGATCTGGTGGAGATGGCCCAAAAACTGAAAACCCAGGGCATCAAGAAGGTAACGGGTGATTTGATCGTGGACGATTCTCTATTTGATGACTGTCGGCTTGGAACAGGTTGGCCGTGGAACGACCTGTGTTATTACTACTCAGCAGAGATAACTGCGCTGAACCTTAACCGAAACGTCGTAAACGTGTGGGTCTACCCTGGCAAGAAACCTGGGGATCCAGCAATCGTGCAACTGGATCCCGTCAACTCGTTCTTGCAGATTGAGAGCTGTCCGATAACAGGAGAGACCGATTCACAGAAAACCGTCTGGGTCTATAGGGTTCTGGGCACCAATATAATCCGAGCGGGCGGTAGCATACCTGTGGGGACGAAAGTTACTGCCTCGGAAGCGATTATTACCATTCACGAGCCGGCTCTTTACACTGGTCACGTGTTTAAGAATGAACTTCACAAGCAGGGCATAGTAGTGGAGGGTGAAGTTAAACGCGGCAAAATTCCGAGCGATGCAACGTTGCTGTGCGAGCATGTTTCCCCACCGTTATCGAAAATTCTCGAGCTTCTCAACAAGCCCAGCGACAACCTCATAGCTGAGATTCTTCTAAAAACGCTGGGCGCATTTGTTAAGGGAAAGGGCTCAGCTGAGTGCGGCCGTGAAGTCGAGAAGGAATTCATGACTCAGATAGGCATTGACCTCGGCGGCATTTATATAGCCGACGGGTCGGGTCTTTCCAGGCTGAACTGTGTGACCGCGAGGAGCTTGGTTGAGCTTTTGAGTCATATGTATCGTCATCCGCATGCCCGTGCGTTCATAGATTCGCTACCGTTGGCCGGCGTAGACGGCACTCTGAAGAATAGGATGAAGGGCACGTCTGCGGAGAACAACGTTCGCGCAAAAACGGGGTATTTAAGCAGAGTAAGCAGTCTCTCAGGTTACCTCACAACAAAGTCCGGCGAACCGCTGGTATTCTCCATACTGATGAACAACCACCCTTGCCCAAATAGCGCTGCAACGGCTGTGCAGAACAAGATATGCGAGCTGTTGGCGAATTCGTCCGAGTAACATGCAGAAAAGGTCACACTTATCTACGGAAGTATGAAATAAGGGGGACATAGTGTCCTTCGGAGCACCTTATGTATATGCCTTCACGACCTCGTCTTGCATCCAACGGAGCGTCGCAGCCGGGTTCCAAGCACGTCGCCCGAATGAACTCCAGAGCTTTGTTAAGCTCTTCAACCGACACATTCATCTTCTGGTCACATCTGCTTTTGCTCCACGTAGGACAACACATAAAAAATGACTTTTTACTACTTCTAACCGAGAAACGAAGCTTCATGTGTAATTTGTGAACAGGACAAATTGCTTGCAGCTGTCGCTGAAGTGTGTTCTCCAGTTTGCTTATCAAAACGTGTACTGGTACGTGCTTGCGCCGGTCTTCTAAACCGATGATACTCGCAAAGACGCTGTACACATTGCGCGACTGAATTCGCAGCATAGTCTCCCAACCAGAGCGGTGACCAAGAATCCTTTTGCTGTCGATCCAGATAACAGGTTCGCTTCTTCGGTCTGATTCCTGCGGGTACTCGAGAAAAGCCAACTTGTGGTGCTCGAATCTTTGGCCCCGCAGATACGAATCTATCCCAACCTTTGCCCCCAATCTTTCCAGCTCATCAATCATAGAATCGACAGCGTCGAGTGGCCTGCCCCTGTTCTGCGCAGAGCGATCTCGTGTAAATAGCTCGATGCTGCAGCCATTTTTGAGCAATGTGCAAAAATGCGACTTGCAACGTGCAAAGGATTCCCCACTTAAGAACGGCCGGAAGATGGTTATCCGCGATCCTGGCGGAAGTTGACAAAGATCGCTTATAAACGCCTCTAGAAACGTCTCTTGGTCGAACAACTTGAACGAGGCAGTCCCAAATGCGCCAATAGGAAAGCCACCATCGTCGGCTGGTTCTTCCGGTATCAAGTTTTTCGCGATTTCCCGTGAATCGATAATATGGTCATTTGCGATTAAGCAATCCAGAATTTTCCTTATGAACGCGGTTGATGGGCAGCTCCGCACAAGGTGCTGCCTATGCCCCACTATATACAACTTGTCCTTGGCTCTTGTTATGGCGACGTTAATTAACCTGGCACCGTCCGCTGGCCCCGGTTCATGCAGAAACCATCGTCCCGGTTTGCTGTACGGAGGGGCACACACGGTATCAAATATGACAACGCTTGCTTCTGTTCCTTGGCAACCCCAGACGGTTGATACTCTCGCGTTCTCTTGAAGGTCTGCTTCTTCCAGCAATGCTCGAATTAGGCGAACCTGAGCGCGGTACGGCGTAAGTATCAGCACTAGCGCACCTTGATCTGCCTGGGCACCTGAATCATTTCTCAATTCTCGCACGAGTTCCAGCACCACAAATGCGTGGTGCCAATTGTACCACGAAAAATCCGCGTTCTTGTCGCTCCATGCACCAAATAACGACGTGTCAACCAGTGCAAGAGGTGGATCCTGGGACAGCATAGCTCCGCAGCCGGTCCCAGGTACCGTAATCAAGCGGCCCCCATACATCCATTTGTTCACGAGCTCACATATTTCTGGATTCATACGATATTGTTCATTTAGCAAAGCTACCCGCGGATCCCCAAGGGCGTCCTGTAAACTCTCGCCCAACCGATGTCTTTCGAATATGCTACTATGCATGATCTCATATGACTCCTGCCCAGAATCTGGTTTGATCAAGGTGATCGGTGGCAACTGGCGAAAGTCCCCAAAACAAAGGAACCTTTTATTAGCCAAGTTCGTACACCAGAGTGTTTGCGGAAGGGAGACCATACTGGATTCATCTACAGCCACCGTTGAAAACCTACGGCTACTGACATTAACGTCGAGGGTGCTCTTAGCGCAGGTACACCCTACAAGGAGAGCCTCGTTAAGAATTCTTGCTTCAACTGTCTGGAGAGCGATTTCAAGCTCGTGGATTCTCGCTGCGAAGATGGCCATCTCATTTTGTAGCCTCGTCTCAAGACTTGTAAGCCGAGCCAGACAGGTTTCCCATTTCGCTGGATCGACTACGCCATTTGTCAAGGTGGCCATCCGTTGGCGAAGTTTTTCGACCTCAGCGCGGTGAGCCAAGACTTTTTCGGTTAACTTACGCATATTCTCGTTTATTTTTCTGCAACCCTCTTCTTTTTGAGTCACGAGCTGCTCCAAGCGGCGCTGTTTGGACCTGTATATCAGGCGTAGCAGGCGGCGCCTTTTTTGGATGACGGACAGTCGCAAATTTAGCGCAAGAAGCTCGTCTGCAAGCACGTGGTATTGGTGGCACACTTTTTTCAGCTCGTGGGCAATGCGTTTTTCCGAGTCCACTACTTCATTGAGTCTACGATGTAACTCCAGCAATTCCCTAAGCCTTTTAATCCTCGACCTCACTTGTTCCAAGCGTTTAGTTCGTCTATCCCGGCGCCGCTTTAGCCTTGTTAGTTCGTCTTTCAATTGGGACGCTATGCGTTCAGCCATCCTATCGAGAGTAATGGATAAGACGCTTTCCAATTGAGGTGTGCCCAAGCGTATTATCTTTCCTTCGTCTTTCAAACACTTGAGTCTTTCGTTATTTTCACAGAGTTTAAGTAGCTGCTCAAGCGCTTGGTCTACAGCGATGTTAGTGTTCGAGAGTAGAGCAATGGACTGTCCTTGCAAAATCTGCTCGCCGAGAACCCTCGCCAAAACGTGCGTTTTTCCTGTACCGGGAGGTCCCCAAACCATTACGAAGTCGCTGCCTAGACACTTGCCCAATGCGTGCTTCTGGGCTTCGTTCATGTAACATTCGTCAGCAGAAAGGTGTTTTGCAGAACTTAAAGAGATACGTGGCTGACCAAATCCAAAGACTTTCAGGGTTACATCGTGGACCTCTAAAGCAGAGGCCCGCTCAGTCAAAAGCTCTCTGAGCTTCTCAAGTATGAACGTTAGGTCGACGACGAGTTCTGCTGTAGCTACGTACATTCCCACGTATTCTTCGAGAGCAATTATCACCTCAAACTCCTCTATGCCTACAACAGATCCGTCTATCTCCTGTCCTGAAACCAATATTTGCACAGGAGCATCTTCGTAGGACGGCGGCATGCCATCAGATGCTACAAACACGTATATATGAGTTCGATCAATCGTTCTTTGAAAGCGTCCGTTAGCTAGTGCGACTGTCCTTTTGGAACCTCCGGTGTGTTCAGCGGCTTGGATTTCGTCTTCCAATGCGCTGATACAGTTATCTATGAATCGTCTTGTCGTTTCTTGATTGGAAAATGCTGGAGCACCCATTTTCTTCGCCACTTTATTCCGTTTGAACATTCGGGTAGAGCCAGTTCCATAATTTATACAAGTTTAATTATCTCTCAACGTCTATTCAACTATGACCAATAGGATGGCTCGGTCCTACGCGATATATTTGGCAAACAATCTTCATCGCTGTCGACGGCGTCACTATTTCGGTTCGGCCTACGGATTTCAAGCTTAGTAGGTGGTTGTCGTTTGTTACCAAAAGGTCACTCGCCCCGCCAACCGCGGCTTCCAAGAACTTTTGGTCGTCGGGGTCAGGCACCCGGACAGAACCTACGCTGACTGCACGGACTTTCTCAGCAGCAGACCAGAATGCTTCAAGTGAATAAACGAATTGGGGTCTAGCTTTGATGGCCCGCAACACGCGTTCGACTTCTTCTCGAACCTCAGTGGAGTACTGGGCGCGAGCTAGTCCCTTTCTACAAGCTTGGATAAGTTGAGCTGACGCACTTGACGGTGCCCAATAAGCAGCAACAAACACATTTGTGTCTAATACGACGCGGACCAAGTTTTGAGTATCGTCGGTCATCAAGCTGTGCCCTTCCACTGTTAGTAGGGGCGAATTCTAGCGATTTTTATCTACAGCTTTCTGAAATCCCTTACGCTGGAGAATATGCCTTCGCGGATATAACCCACCGCAATGGTTGCCACAAGTATGCCCATCACCCGCGTCACGAGGTCCGTTCCGGATTCTCCAAGCACGCGCTGAACAAACCCAGCCGACAGAAATATAAGAAGGCAGATCAGCATCGATACCAATCCTGCCACGGCGGTGAACCAAACCCCGTGCATTGCAGCCAATACAACTGCTGCTGTAATTGCGCCCGGGCCGACCAAAAGCGGTGAGATTAGAGGCACGATCGCTGCTCGGTAGTCTTGTTCCTTGCCCGGGCTGATTCGACCCTCGACAACCATTTTGAGCGATATCAGGAGCAAGAGCAATCCGCCACCGATACGCAGATCGTTGAGCGTTACGCCAAACAGCTGCAGCACCCACGTTCCGGTCACAGTGAAAAATAGTAGTAGTACAGTTGCGCCAGCAACAATCCGGTAAGCTAATCGACGCCCTTCTCGGGGAGTGTGGTTAGAGCTGAGACTTATGAGTATGGGAACTATGGCAAGCGGGTCTAAAACAATGACCAACGCGGTCACCACAGTGGCAAATTCGCCTAAAACCCTCGGTATTTCCATATTTGCGTAACCTCAATGTGTGCTTCTATGACGGGTGCTCCTAATCCTGCGGCGGTATTATTCGGCCTAGACAGGCGGTAGTATAATTATCCAACTGAACGTCAAATGGGGGATAGTTAGGATGACCACGAACAGAATAGTGATTATCGGGGGAGTAGCATGCGGTCCGAAGGCAGCAGCTCGCGCCAGGCGACGTGATCCGAGCGCGGACATCACCATCATAGAACGAGGTGACCTGCTCTCATACGCCGGCTGCGGTATGCCGTACTATATTCAGGGTCAAGTTGAAACGATGGACGAGCTTATGATGACTCCCGCCGGAGCACTTCGCGACGAGGCCTTTTTCAAAGGGGTCAAGGCGATAAACGTAATGAGCAGGACGCTGGCAGAGCGCATCGACCGAGAAAGAAAAGTAGTCGAGGTGGTATCGCTCGAGACCGCAGTGAGGCATGAGGTTCCCTACGACAAACTGGTTCTAGCAACCGGTGCGGATGCTGCAGTACCGCCGTGTTCCGGCGTCGATCTGAAAGGCATTTTTCGGTTGAATCATCCGTATGATGCGGAAGGTATCAGAAAAGCCATCTCTGACGGCTGCAAAGAAGCAGTAATCGTTGGAGCAGGACTCATCGGCGTAGAGGTCGCAGAGGCACTTGCTTCTCAGGGATTGCGCGTAACAATGATCGAAATGCTGTCCACGGTTGTCCCCGCTGTTTTGGATCCTGAGTTGGCCGTACATTTGCAGAGGCATCTGGAGTCCAAAGGCGTTACCGTGCTGACAGACACACAGGTAATCTGCTTCGAATCGGACGACCGCGGGGCAGTTCGTGAGGTTGTTACCGACAAGGGAAAAGTCACTGCGCAGTTGGTTCTCGTGTCCATAGGTGTTAAACCCAACGTAAAGCTCGCAAAGGATGCCGGACTCGAGCTGGGCGAAACAGGAGGTATAAAAGTCAACGAGTACCTCCAAACCTCGGATCCTTCGATATATGCCGGCGGAGACTGCGTAGAGAATGTGCATCTTATAACAGGCAAACCCGTCTACGCTCCAATGGGTTCAACTGCCAACAAGCACGGCCGAGTGATAGGAGATAACATAACCGGCGGCAACACTAGGTTTGAGGGTATTTTGGGCACGGTGGTCTTCAAGGCCTTCGAATTCAACGTTGGAAAGGTGGGCCTTTCAGAGAATGACTGTAAGAAGCACGGCATTCCATGTATCACAGTTTTGGTGCCAGGACCGGACTGCGCACATTATTACCCCACGTCCAAGCCTGTGATTATGAAAATGGTCGTGCATGCTGAGAATGGCAGACTGTTAGGCGTGCAAGCGCTTGGTCGTGGCGAAGTCGCCAAGCGAATAGATGTTGCTGCAACAGCCATCACTTTTGGAATAGACGCAAGGGACGTTTCAGATTTGGATCTTGCTTACGCTCCTCCCTACTCGACCGCAGTCGACATAATCCAGCACGCTGCAAATGTTATAGACAATAAGCTTTCAGGGCTTGCCAAGTCTTGCACTCCGCAAGAGCTCAAGAGTCGGTTGGATGCAGGCGATGACTTTGTGCTTCTCGATGTCCGGATGCCAGGCGAAGTAGAAGAGCAACCTTTTAGGGAAAATAGAGTGGTGCATATACCCCTGGGCAAACTGCGCGAAAGGATGGATGATCTGCCTCGCGACAAGGACATCGTAGTCTTCTGCAAGACCAGTATGCGTGCGTGGGAGGCTCAGCGCATTCTAGAAGGAGAAGGTTTCACGCGCGTACGGTTCCTTGACGGCGGCTTGGCAGCCTGGCCGTATGGCACGTCATGGTAAATATTTATGCGCTATCGAGCTTGCATGATCATAATCGTCGCTGAATGTGCTGGGAACGAGTAGGGCTTAGTAAGATCAATTGGCTCATTCCTGCGCGTGATTGTCACATGGTCAGGCTTGCCGAAGTCATTGACTGAGAATGCAGTTGGCCCGTTGAGCACCGCGATTTGAGCTTGGGACTTGGAACTGAACCCTGATATATTTATCGTAGTCCTGTAATCCGACACCGGATCTCGGTTTATCACTGCCAGAACGAGCTTCTTGCCATCGTCACTCACTGTGGCAGAAACGTCGAGCACCGGCATCCGCCCAGCAGGCGTGTCGAAAGAGTTGCACTCGACTTTTACTTCAACACGGTTGTTCTCACACAGATTTGAATACAACTCAAACGCTTTGTAGATCGGCGTCTCAACCAGCTCGGTCATGCTCGTCTGAATCGCGCCGAGGACGTTTACAAGCTGAGCCAAGTTGGCCATTGTTACGCGGTCACAAAGCCTGTGCAGAGCGTGGAAGACTCCGGCAGCAAAAAGCCCGTCGCGCAATGCATATATTGAGCTTTCCAGCCCATGAGGGAGCCAGATGTTCCACTCGTCAAATGCCAGCGGCAGTCTCTTTGGTGAACTGCGCTGAACTATATCAGCCGTTGCGGCGAGCATCTTTTCAATTTCAAGCGAGGCACAGATTAGGTTCAGATAAGTTAGTTCCTGAGGATCTTTTACTCTTGGACCCTTGTAGTAATGAACTGACAAGTAGTCATAATAGCTCCCGGCAATCTGGGCTACGGTGGAATTCCAATTGCCGAATGAGTCGTAATCCACCCCTACCCCTACTAGAACAATGGAAGGGTCGACCGCTTTCATGGCTCTCGCGAACTCTATGGACTTAAGGGCGTACTTTGTGGCATCCAGGTGGCCAAGCTGCCAATCGCCATACATCTCATTGCCGATGCCCCAGTACTTAACCCTATATGGTTCGGGATGTCCATTCAGTGCTCGTAACCTACCATAGGGCGTGTTCGCTGAGCCATTACAGTATTCCACCCACCTGGCTGCCTCGTCGGCTTGACCCTCGCCGGCGTTCACGCAGATATAAGGTTCCGTGCCGACCAACCTGCAAAAGCGAATGTATTCGTCCGTCCCAAAGTCGTTCCATTCCCAGGCGTTCCACGCCCGTTCCCATCTGGGCATGCGCTTGTCTCTGGGGCCGATTCCGTCTTCCCAATGGTAACCTGAGGCCATGTTGCCGCCGGGCCAACGTATCAACGGCGGTTTAATTCGCTTTATCGCTTCTAAAACATCCCGGCGCATTCCCTCGACGTTGTCCGCTGGCATCATAGACAAGCAGCCAATCCAAAGCGTGCCGGGGCCAGCGGCTGAAACGGAGAATTGAGCGTTAGGGTCAGACTCTTGGACGTCTAGATTCACCGTATATTCTGACCACTCCTCACTTACTCGAGGAATAACCGCGCTTGCGTAGACGTGATTACCCTGGTGAAGAGCGATCCTTACACTGTTCGAAAGGCCTCTCTGTTTGAGCACTGCTCTAACTACGTAACGCTGCGGCTTTATTGCCAGCTTTGCGTCTCGTTTGCCGATACCTGCCTCCTTACCCGGCGATAGTTCGATCCTCTGCGACTGGCACGATGTGTAGAACTCGATGTTGTCACGCGAATACTTTGCACCCTCGCCAAATGCAGCCCACGACTCGATTACGCCTTGGCCGTCAACGCCACCGGTAAACTTGCGGTTGTAGAGCATTTCAGCCCATATCCCGCCATAAATGCACCTGCTCAGATGCTCGATGAAGTGGCCGTAGATGTTGCGGTCTATGCGGCCACTTATGGTGTCTGCACGGACAAATATGCGAGCGTCTCTGGACTCTGACGAAGCCCTGTCGATGCGCAGTTGTTGAACCGAAAAAGTAATACCGGGGCCGTTCGAGAATGTTTTGCCTATCACGCCGACGAATCTCGGCGGGAATACTCCTAGATATTCCCCGCATCTTTTCCAGTCGCCGCCCTCGCCTGTTCGGTAGTAGCAAGCATATTCATTTCGGCGCTTGCGTATCTGGAGATATAAAGATTTGGTATCCGTCTTTGTCCTCGATATTGCAGGCATACCGGTAGCCTCGATCCACAGTTCAGGCCAGTTTCCATCACTCCAAACGGCTGGCCCCTGGAAAGGTCCAAATATCATCACAAAGGCGTCTGCAAATCCTACAACCAAGCCGATGTGGAAATTAGAGTTTGGGGTGAAGTCGATCAGATCGATTTTTGCTGAGAGATCCCAGTCGCCCTCGGGTACTTCCATTCTCAGGGACGGAGAATTTGCAACACCGTCTACCCAGTGGTTGTACCCATCCTGAGCCTGGGGTACATGAAATATCGCTAATCCGTCTTGCAAATCACAAGTAGGTCCCTCGACAGGCGCCACCCATTTTAGTTTATTCGAACGCAACAGATCCTCAGACCCTCGAGCGGCCACTGTCAAACTAACCGCACCGCAGACACAAAAAAGAAGAAGTGACAATCTAAGCACTAAATCCATTCCCACAGCCCTCGTTCTTTGTAGCTATGAGTCTAGCACTGAACTGCAACAACCGCAATCCCTAGCAATCCGGGTGCATGATGCTCAAGAACTGGTGGTTGTCGAGTTCAAACGTTGGTCCGGACTAGGTGCAGCAGTGGGACTGGCTGCGGCTTGGAACGTTATGGTTACCTTTATCGCCCTACCAATGAAAGGCTCAAAGACGCGTTTGCTCGGCCATTCGCTGGGTGCAAGTTTTCTTGGTGTTCTGAAGGTTCAGCAATGATTTTTGTGTAAGTGGGAACAGGTCGATGACTCAAGCACGTCTGTCAAGGCGGCCGAACACATAATAAAACTCTTAGGAGTGTGCTAATGTACATATCAGTGAGGGATTGTCATCTGCCCGGGCTGTTCGGCTCTATCAAAGCCGGACTCGACGCCATGGCTCTGGAAACCGTCGAACTGGTCTATAACAAAGATAAAACTGTGCACTCACTCGACAGCACAGGTGTAGAATCGCTCGCAACCGAAGCCGCTGTGGAAGCATTCGCCTACAAGTGCAGAGGCCTAAATATCAAGCCAAGCGCGTTTCTGCTATCAAATAACTTCGGTGCGGAGGACATCGAGTCCGAGATAGATTATGTAATCTCAGCTGTCAGGACTGCCGGTAAGCTGGGAATAAAAGCCGTCAGGATAGACGCCATTATGCACGATACCAGAGATTGGGACCTCGACAAGCGCACGCAGTACTTTGCAGAGTGCATGGCACGCGTCCTTGATGCAACCAGCAGTCTGGACGTTCACATGGGAATCGAGAATCACGGCGTGCTCGGCAATGATCCGGACTTCCTCGACAAGGTGTTGAACAAGGTCAACTCTCCTCGCGTGGGTGTGACGATAGACACCGCCAATTTCTACTGGTTCGGCCATCCGCTCTCCAAAGTACATCAAATAATCAAGTACTTCGCGCCGCGAGTAAAACACACGCACATAAAAAACATCAACTTCCCCCCGGAAAAGCGCGAGATTCAGCGTGAGTTAGGCTGGGAATACGAGACTTATGCGTCGTCCCTGCGCGAAGGCGATATCGACATGAAGTGGGTGGTTAGGACACTCGCCGACGCAGGATATCAAGGCGATCTGTGCATCGAAAATGAATCCTTGGGGCGCTACGATCTGGAAAAGCAAAAAGCTATACTCCGAGACGACGCTGATTACCTTAGGGAGATACTTGCTGAGATCAAAAAGCCGAGCTAGCTAGCGCTTCTTACCAATCACATCACATATGAGTTTGGCAATGTTCAATGCGTTCCGACCGAAGGCTGTTGCAACAAAAGGAGAGCGCGATCGCCTATAGGGTTCGCACAGTTAAATTTCGATGCGCTGCACAACTAGCGGCCACCAAGCAACGCGAGGATCAGAAATGAATTTTTTGGCGAAGGTCGGCGTTACTCTTCTGCTAGCTGCCAGTGTGTCTTGCTTCTCGGAAGAACTAAACCCAGGCCGCTCGATCGTTTGGCGTTTCACAACTCAAGACAGTCTTGAGTTCGCACGCCCGGACTTCGACGACTCTTTATGGCAGGAAGCAAGATTTCGACACAAGTGGAAGTCAAGCAAATTTGCTTGGTTCCGCGGTAGGATTTCAATCCCCGAAAAGATTGATGATAGACCAACGGCGGGCGAAGCCATCGGCATCAGATGGAATGCCGGCGACGGAGGTGAGTGCTTCGTCGACGGAAAGATATGCGTGCGCTACGACAATGACCACCCAGCGTTTATAGTCCTCACGGAGAACGCGCAACCAGGGCTGGTGGTACCCGTGGCGGTTAGAGTATTCATGGGAGCCGACGACGCTGAGCACGAGGCAGAGCTTAGCGAGTGCGACCTGGCAATCATAGACAGGAAGCTCATTAAGGAACCATTAGAAGTATCGGTGGACGCTTCGGTTCAACTTGGGAAACTGCCTCGCCCCTTTGCGGGTTTATCCCAAGGCGGTGGATTGGGAGATTACAGTGACGACTTCGCAGCACTTTTTCGCGATCTGGGAATAAAATGGTTCCGCATGGACAATCTGCTGACGAACGCGGTGAAAAAGAACGAAGACGGCACGCTTCGCTACGACTGGACTGATCTCGACCGCCGCCTTGACTTTATGAAAAAGATCGGCTGCGAGCTCATCTTCTGTATTTCCTACATGCCCGAGCCTTTCGACGCTGTCCCGGACCCCGAAAGACACTCCTATCCCCGAGACTGGGACGAGTTCGGAGAGCTCGTATATCAGGCAGCCAAGCATGCCATGGAACGGGGCACGCGGGTAAAATACTGGGAGGTCTGGAACGAGATCAACACGGGGTGGATGCGTGACCCTCCCGGATGGGATCACTTGAAAACGTACCTGACACTCTACGACACTTGCTGGAAGGCTGTCCGGAGAGCAGATCCCGACGCTTGGATTGGGGGACCTGCGATTGCCTCAGGACCCTGGAACGAAAATGATCCCAGGGGTCCGGGCGTAAACGGCGAGAAGTTCATGCGCGGTTTGATGGAACACTGCGAGAAAACCGGCGCACCGCTCGACTTCATTACGTGGCACGAATACTTCCAACCTCACTGGATAATGAAAAAAGAAGCAGAACAGATACGGGAATATTTGAACGAGTACCCCAAGGTCAAAGCTCAGGTCAAAGAGTTTGCAATTACGGAGTGGAGTTATGCCTGGTGGCACGACAGAGCTCACGACAACGAGGTGGGCGCCGCATGGGCCGCCGCGTCGATGCTCAGAGGGTGGATGGCCGCCGGTGTGGAAAAGCCCTGCTGGTTCTATGCCCGAGACGGCTGCTGGCCTCCATGTGGGGACTGGGGAATGTTCACTGCAAACAATAAACCCAAGCCGGTTGCCAATGTTTGTCGGATGTTCAATGTAATAATGGCCTCTGAAAAGATCCAGTGCAAAGGCGAAGACGATCAAATAGCGTCGGTAGCATCTACGGACCCTGCCTCCAGACGCGTGACAGTGCTGATAATTAACTTCGGTGAACGGTTTGGAACACCCAGAAAGGTTAGGCTTGTTGTTCGAGGGCTGACGGGTGTAAAAGAAAACGAACTAACGTGCAAGCGCTATGTAGTTGACGCAACGCACTCAAATCTCTGGAACGACGAATCCCGATGTGCGCTGGAGTGGATTCCTGCAACTCCAACGCTCGATGATGGCTCCGCAACGTTTATCTTCGATATGCCGAACAACTGCGTCACATTGGTCGAAATAATTAGGAAGTAGGTTTTCGTATCTCTTTAGTAAATGCCTACCAGAACCGCCAATATATTACGGCGAAGCAGCATCCTATGACGGCCCACCACACCCAGAGGCTCGAGTACCAACGCTCCATTTCACCTGGGGGCAGCGCCAACATCGAGCGGTCCCACATATTCTCTCGTTTTTGCCGAGCTGTCCATCCGAACCAAAATATTGCCAATAGTACCTCGGCCAGCACCGTAAGGGCTATAGCAGCTGTGCTTAGTACCGCTATCCACGTTAGTGGCATGCAGGCAACCACAGAAGCTAAGGCGCCCAAGACACGTGACCGAATCAGGGACAAAGCAACCATCACCGCGCTTGAAGCAACGAATACGAGTCCGGCAAATACCATCGAGTTCTCAAGAGGCGACGGTAGAAAATGAACGCCCCGGTCTGCAAGGATTTGTTTGGCAAAGGTGAGAGGAACGGTTAGAATGGAAATCCACAGGCATGCGATTGCGCCTCGTTCTGAAGCTCTTTTCCACAGTGCTCCAGAGAGGAATACCACAACTGCCGGAGCTGCCATCGGTGCCCAGATGTCTTGACAGTACCGGAACATATTCTCCCATTTCGAAACTAGTATTGAAAAACACGCGCCTGTGAACAGCGCTATACCGCCAGCCCACATTCCGAAGCGTATAAGTCTGCGTTCAGGTAGCTGCTGTCCCTTCCACCTTCGGAAAATGTCCAATGTAACCATAGTGGCCGTAGAATTAACGAGCCCTGATATAGTCGACATTATTGCCCCGAGTATGGCAGCAGCTACCAAACCACGTAAACCGGCAGGGACGACAGTAGAAACAATACGCGGATACGCCTCGTCGGAGATTTTCAGATTCGGGTTTATGACGGCATAGATCATCCCTGGAAAACATGTTGCCAGGGGCAGGACGAGCTGCAGCGCTCCTGCGAGAAGAACCCCCATCTTCGAATGCCACTCGCTTTTTGCTCCGAGACACCGCTGATTTATGAACTGATCGGTTGCGTAGTACCACACATTTGTGGAGAGAGCCAAGATGATAAGCGCAGTCCAGGGAACATCGGGACAGGAGTGATTTATCAAGTGGGCGCGGTCGCCACTGCCGATTACTGCCGCAAAGTCCCATCCTATGCGCGCCATACCTGCGAAGAAAACATATAGCCCTCCCCCTAGAAGTAGGGCGCACTGAAAGAAGTCCGTCCAAGCAACTGATGCAAGACCGCCGTAGATCGTGTAGGCACCGGTTGCAATAGCCAGTATCCATACCGCTAAGAAGCGGTTGAATCCCCACATCCGTTCCATGGCGAATCCTGCAGTATAAAATACCAGCGCAAAGTTTGCGAACACATAGCTGGCAACGATAAGCGAGGCATAAAGGGTGCGGCACCGCGGACCAAAACGTCTCTCGAGGTACTCAGGCATCGTGGTAATGCGATTCCGAACGTAAAGGGGCACGAATATCCACAAGAGGATCGAAAGCGAAGGGAATATCAGCCATTCCCAATTGACAACCGGCATGCCGAGCTTATAGGCGTAGCCCATTTCGCCGACGAACTGCTCAGAGGAGATCCCAGCAGCGATTATTGAGAAGCCTATGGCATACCATGGCAGAGTATTGCCTGCGCGGAAGTAGTCGGCAACGGTGGCTTTCTCCCTGCGTCCTACTGCAAAACCGATGACCATCACGATCACCATGTACGCTAGGAAGAAAACCGCATCAATAGCGCCGAACAACTACTGCAACCTCCGGCCAACAAAATCTGCGCTCAATGATAATTTCACTCGGTACAACTGTCAAATAGGGGCAAATTGGTATTGCAGCGCAGTTCTACCCAACAGTATCTGCAATGAGACAATGTCACTGTGCCCAAACGGACAACATGAGTTTGGGTAAGGTAGCTAACCCTCATAAAGCGCTTCAGGGGATACTGAAACCAGACGGGTTATTAGACAACACCCCGGCGATAGTAGTTTACTCTTATGTGTTCGAGCAGGAACGACTCAACAATAGTACGAAGTTTGATTAGCGGAGGTGCACCGTTTTGAGAATATATCGCTATCCAGAGAATCCGCTTATAAGACCGAAAGACGTTAAGCCGTGGATGGACGGCTGGGAAGTCATGTGTACATTCAATCCAGGCGTAATTGAACACAATGGTGAGATACTGCTATTGATGCGTGTCGCCGAACGGCCCGTATCTGGCGATTCTAACAAGGTGTTGGTACCAGTCTTGGACTGCACGGCATCCGAGCCGAGAGTGGAAGTCCTGGAGTTTTCGCGTAGTGACCCCAATATTAATCTGGGCGACCCTCGCGTTGTGTGTTTTCCGGACCGAGTTTATCTTACTTCCATATCGCATCTAAGGATCGCTCGCAGCAAAAACGGTAGGCATTTTACGGTCGACCCTGAGCCGGCTCTTGTTCCTGACCAGCCTTACGAAACGTTCGGACTAGAAGACCCGCGCATTACAAAAATCGAAGACACTTACTACGTCGTCTACAAAGGCGTATCAGAGAACGGAATAACGCAGTGTCTTGCAAGTACTCGCGACTTTATAGAATGGACGAAACACGGGATTATATTCTGCCCGGAGAATATGGACGGTATGATCTTCCCTTCGCGAGTCCGCGGCAAGTACGTAGCTTTGCACCGACCTCAGCCAAGGTTTATAGGCGCACCTAACATGTGGCTTGCTTATTCGGAGGATCTTATACATTGGGGAGAACACAAGCTGTTACTGGCTTGTGATCCAAACAGCTGGGAAAGCGGACGCATTGGTGGCGGCGCGATCCCATTCCTAACTGATGAAGGATGGCTCGAAATCTATCACGCGGCAACACCTGACGACCACTATTGCCTCGGAGCCGTCCTTTTGGACGCAGAGTATCCAGAGCGGGTTCTCGCCAAAACGCCGGAACCCATCATGAAGCCCGAGGCGATCTACGAAACATCGGGGTTCAAACCGAACGTCGTCTTCACGTGTGGAGCCATAGTTAAGGGCGATACTGTTTCAGTCTACTACGGGGCCTCAGACGAAGTAATAGCGGGCGCGGATCTTAGCTTGCACGAAATCTTGCAAACCCTAGAGCCCGTCCACAAATAAGTGCAGTAAAGCAAAAGGCCTAGACTTGCGTCTCTAGGCCTTTCGAACATACATGTTAGTTTAGTTTTGGTACTCCCAGCAAAATCGAATGCCTGTGATGCCGGCTCAGTGGCGGCCGGGGCATCCCTTCCCCGACCCCCGGCATCCTTGCCTCTTGACGTGCCTCCTGCAAAATACGCTGGCATGCTTAGCAGCTCGCCAGACTTAACCACACCTACTGAATCCGCAGCATCTGCAAATAATGCACCCGGATTCATGCTCTACTGCTGAACCACAGTCTGGACACGCCCCGACCAGAACATCAAGCTTGTCCGTAGGCTTAGTGATTACGTCCGTGGGTATGCCGGTTCTGCGCTCCTGCAAGTAGTGCTCTATGGCAATGCCGATAGCGTCAGCGCAGGACATGACCGCTCCACCGTTGCCCCACGCTGGCGAATGACAGCGAATGCCCCTCAGGTGCTTGTGAATCGAATTGGGATCTACTCCTGCGCGAAGGGCAAGAGAAATGAGTCGTCCGATAGCTTCCAGCTGGCTCGCGTTGCATCCGCCGGTCTTGCCCATTGCGACAAACACTTCACACAAGCCCTGATCATCCTCATTGATTGTAACATACATCGTGCCGCAGCCGGTACTAATTCGCTCAGTAGCACCGTATGTTCGAGTAGGACGTGGCCTCGGACCCCTGACGGCGGCATACCCCTCCTGCTTCGCTTTATCCTTGCCGGCTACATTTAGAACCTGCGAGTCACGACTTCCATAGCGGTATATTGTGCACCCTTTGCATCCTTCTTTGTAAGCAAGTTCAAACACCTGCCGCACATCTTCAGGTGTAGCATCCTCCGGGAAGTTCACAGTTTTTGATACCGCGTTGTCGGTAAATCTTTGGAACGCGGCCTGCATGCGAACGTGCCAAGTTGGAGAAATGTCCAGTGCCGTAGCGAATATCCTTTGTACGTCCTCCGGAACCTCCGACATCCCTCGCACACTGCCCTTTTCAGCGATTTTGCGCATAAGCCCTTCAGAATAGAATCCCCTCTCGCGAGCTACTTTTTCGAAATAAGGGTTCACTTCGAGAAGATCTGTGCCATCCATCACGCGCTTTATGTAGGTTACGGCAAAAAGCGGCTCTATACCGCTCGAACAGCCAGCTATTATGGAGAGTGTGCCGGTGGGCGCGATTGTGGTTACAGTGGCGTTGCGCACTGGCATTCCATCGGGCTTATCGTATATGCTTCCCTCAAAATTCGGAAACACACCGCGTTCGGCCGCAAGCTCACTTGAGGCTTTCCTGCCTTCGCTCGATATGAAGCTCATAACGCGCTCTGCAACCAAGACGCCCTCTTCCGAATCATACGGTATACCAAGCTGGATAAGCAAGTCTGCAAAACCCATCACGCCCAGCCCTATCTTGCGGTTGCCGAGGGTCATTTTCTCAATCCGTTCTAGAGGATACCGATTTACGTCGATCACGTCATCCAGGAAACGCACTGCGAGCCGTACAGTTCGGCGCAGGCGATCCCAGTCGATATCTGTCGTACCGCCCGTTTCCTTAACCATTCTAGCCAAGTTGATCGACCCAAGGTTGCACGACTCGTAAGGAAGCAGCGGTTGCTCACCACAAGGGTTCGTCGATTCAATCTCTCCAAGTTTCGGAGTGGGGTTGTCTCGGTTAACGCGATCAATGAAGATGATGCCTGGCTCACCGGTCGACCAAGCCATGTTGACTATCATGTCGAAAACTTTGCGCGCGTTGAGTTTCTTGACGGGCTGACCGGTCCGCGGACTTATCAAGTCGTAGTCGCGTCCCTCCATTGCTGCTTTCATGAAATCCTCAGTCAGTAGTACGCTGATATTGAAGTTCGTGAGCCGCGAAGTGTCGCGCTTGCAGGTAATGAACTCCAAGATGTCGGGATGGTCAACTCGCAAACACCCCATATTGGCGCCGCGCCGCGTGCCCCCCTGCTTTATGGCTTCCGTAGCGGCGTTGAAGACCTCCATAAACGAGACGGGACCGCTAGACACGCCGTTAGTACTCCTAACCACATCTCTCGCCGGTCTAAGCCGCGAGAAAGAAAAGCCCGTTCCGCCTCCGCTTTTGTGGATCAGTGCCGTGTTCTTCACTGTCTCAAAAATGCTCTCCATCGAATCCTCGATTGGAAGCACGAAGCAAGCTGAGAGCTGCCCTAACTCTCTGCCTGCATTCATCAATGTGGGGCTGTTTGGTAGAAACTCTAGGCTGCGCATCATCTCATAAAACTCGCGCGCTACTCCCTCAACGTGTTTCTCGGAACCGCCGTAAAGCCTTTCCGCCTTCGCCACAGCATTCGCTACGCGCCAAAACATCCCGTCGGCGTCTTCGAGCAGATTTCCATTTTCGTCCTTCCTCAGATACCTCTTTTCCAGTACGGTGAGTGCGTTTTGTGTTAGCACTTGACCTGCCCTCCTAGCAATACTATCTGCTTTAATCCACTCTTGTTGAAGATTTTTCCGCCTCCGAAGCGCAAAAACTTCTACCGCAGCAACTCATAGCCGTTGTGAACGGTCAACCTAAGCTTTCTCCCTCCGAACACGCTTCCGTCTGCTGCGCCTGGTGAGCATTTCAACGAGTTCCTTGAACTGACTAATATCCTCAAACTGCCTATAAACTGACGCGAAGCGCACGTAGGCTACCTGGTCTATCTTGTGGAGCGCATCAATCACCATTTCGCCCAACAGCTGTGAGGATATTTCTTTCTCTCCCGAATCATACACTCGGCGCTCAATCTCGTCCGCCGCAGCCTCCAGTGTCTCCGTTGCCACAGGCCTTTTCTGACACGCGAGCATCATACCCCGCAAGATCTTATTTCTATCGAACGCCTCGCGCCGACCATCGCGCTTAACAACCATAACTGTGGGCTCCTTCACTTCTTCCACGGTGGTGAAGCGCCTGCCGCACGAAAGGCACTCGCGCCGCCGCCGCGTGGCTGCCCCATCTCGAACAGCACGCGATTCGAGGACCTTGTCTTCCTGAAAGCCGCAAAAGGGACACTTCATATCGAGCCCTAATAGACTTCTAGCACCCTACAAGCGTCGGGCTGAAAACGCTAGGTGTAGCGTCGTGGGGTAGTGTACCACATCACATGTGAGGTGTCAATGGGTTTGTTAGGCTCTTGTAAGAAAAAATTTGCAGATAAAGAGCTAAGGAGTATCGGTTAGTGTAACAGATAGCCAAAAAAGGTTTAAAGCTACCAGTTACCACGGGTAAATCGGATACGGTACTATAGGAGCCTCCGGAACCAGCCAACCCCCGACAGGTCCATACGGAACGACCGGCCGCCGCGGACCTCCAAGCCTACCTCGGAATGCTGAAGGCGGTATTCCGGGTTCGGAAATGATTATCGGCAGTCGCCCGCCGAGAATCTGAAGTTGACCAAGCTGATATGATGGCCTGTAAGGGAAGTAATACGGATAGTAACCATACGGCTCTCCATAAGGTCCGAGAGGTTGCGGATAATATCCCGGCGGAGCTACGGCATTCCATTCGTCAATTGCTGGCACCTGGGGTGACTCAGCTTGAGCTTGCTGCTGAGTAGATGAGGACTGATCTGCTAACCCCGGCTGTTCGGCGGAAGACGTTTGCTTTTCGGATTGTGTTTCGGTGGCAGAGGATCTCTTGCCGATCACGACTCTCGACTCGGTATCACTCGTCCCCGTTTTCGGTTCGATTACGTAGACACCGTTTTCAATGCGCACCGATAGCTTGGCGGCATCGACTAACGCTTTGATGGCATCATCTACGGTTAGACCGTGCAGTTTTAGCTCCTTCACTCTACCAGTAACTCCCGGACGGACAGCGTATGGCACATTGCTACCCCGGAAGATGGCGTCAATAGCATCTTCGATCGAGACATCTTTTAGTTCTAGGTTCACTATCTTTTCCGCTCCTGCCACTCGTGGTTGCTCTTCAGAAAAAGCCGACGCTGCTGCAAGCACCGTCAGGAACACGGTTATAAAAGCCAAGCGGTAGTAAGTCCTCTTCATCTCTGACCTCGCATAACCTAGCTGCCTATATGACAGAAGAGTTCGACCGTACTTACTATACCCTATCTTAAAGACGCTCGACACAACTATATCGTTCATTCTAACCAACTCAGCCGACAAACCTGTACTTTATCAGCGTCCAAATACACTCCAGCCCGTCGTACCATTTGATCTTTTTGCCCTGAGCGTGCGTCCGAGCTTCATAGCGTACCGGCACCTCTGCATATCGATAGCCACGCTTGAGGAGTCGAGCAGTAACTTCAGGGCAAAACTCGAATCGCTTGCATCGAAGATCAATGCTCTTGAGAACCTCAGTGCGAAATGCTTTGTAGCAAGTTGCCTCGTCGGTTACCTTTGTGCGGTACAAGAGCGTAGCCAGCCAGGCGAATATTCGATTTGCGATGTAGTTAATCAAGCGCATCTTGGGTCTGCCATGGGCAAATCGCGTTCCGTAGACCATGTCGGCTCTGCCTTCAACAATCGGTGCGATGAGAGCCGCGTAATCGTCTGGGTTGTACTCGAGGTCTGCGTCCTGAATAAGTACTATGTCTCCGCCTACTTCTTCCAGCGCAGCACGTATAGCACAACCCTTGCCCATCTGACAAGGCTGCTCCACCAGCTTAACATCGGGCTGCGTCCTAAGAAACTCCCGTGTGCCGTCTGTGGAGGCGTCATCCGCGACTATTATTTCTTTATCGAACGGCTGCGCGCGAACGCGTTCCAGCACCTCTCCGATAGTATCTATCTCGTTGTACGCAGGTATAATGATCGAGAGTTTCATCTGATTCGAAATATCGCGGCACTTCCGCCGTCGTATGAGCGCGGATATATTGGCTCGAATCTACCCGTGCGAATAGCTTGGTACACCAATTTAGCGTTTCCTACGGCGTCCTGCTCCCTAGGAAAGAACCTGAAATTCACTAACACGTGTGTCACGTTGTTGGATTTAAGTAAATGGAGAAATTCTTCTAACGAAGCACAGTGCTCGCTGAAACGCAGGTTGTGACCGTAGTCTGCCCACACATAGTCGCAGTCTAAATAAAATCCCCTTGTGTCGCCGAACAAAGCAAGCTTTGAGTTTGCCGGCAGATTCTCGTTGGCAAATTTCACTGCCGGATATATATCCAAAGCCTTTGTCAGATATTCATCACGGTCCTGTACACCGAGCATGTATGGCAGGGATTGGCTGAGTCCAGGCACAAGGGTTACGAGTCCGAAAAGCGCGGTTGCGATCACCATCGTCCACCAGGCCGATCGTGCTTTCTGAAGCCTCATATCGCGCCACAATAAGCCTGAGGCGAGTGGTGCCAGTAATGCTAAAGCCGGTATAAGGTATCGGCTCTGCTGAGTCATTGCGAACCACACAACCAACTGTGCAGCAAAAAGACACAGCAGCCCTGCGAGTTTTTTCGATCCGCATCGCGCTACAATCAACACCGGAACCGCAGCCAAGAAGAGCGGACCCACGTATAATCCTGGCGTATCGTAAAAGGCATCCGAGCGAAATGTTAGGTCGTACGGCAGGGTTAGAAAGGCATGAACACTGCGCCCCAATCCAAATTCACGCTGGAGCATAGAATAATTTCGCGCAAGCTCAAGACTCCAGTCTCTCCCGTCGAACAGTCGATAAAAGAACGGATACACGGGGTTTCCGGTGTATACGAGAGTTTTCACATACCAAGGAGAACACACGGCGATTGCCAAAACCGCAAACCGCGCAGCATCTTTGAGAATGAACTGCCTTTCCAAGAACCGCCTGTCTATCACTAACCACAAAAACAGCAGGGGGATGAGCAGAAGTCCTGTCATCTTAGTCGAAGCGGCAAAACCCGTGCAAACAGCGCTTGCCGTTAGGTAGTGCCGGTCCGAAGTGTCGAAGTAGTTCAAAAGCAAACAGACGCTCACCACAGTGTACAACGCAGTTGCCAGGTCTATGTACGCAGTGGTTGCTTCCCACAATACTATCGGCATACCGGCCAATGCCAAAGCCGATGGCCACGCAGACCCTCTTGATATGTGGCGCCTGGCTAGGACGACGACCGCAGTTACCAGTAACACCCCCACCCAATAATGCACCAGCTTCGCAGCGCCTGGCTGGTCTATCATAATACCGGGGACGTACAGCATCTCCAAGAGGAACGGAAAATTGGAATGGGAGACAAAATCGATGTAGTAAAAGCCGCCGCGTTTTACCCAAAGCTTCACAACTGCCATGTGGTAAGCCAGTGAATCCCAATCACTCATGGCCGGAGGCGCTACAGCTGGAACAAACGCACTAACGAACAGGGCCAATAACAACAGCCCGCACAGTACATGAGATTTACTCCGCTCCCGCCTGAAAAACCGAGCCACGCCGTTTACAATCTCAGGCAGCCATATCCCCACTCCCAGTAAGCCTAGACCGCACACAGCGGCGGGGATCCATCTGCAGTGAAGCAAATGTAGGGCAGCCAGGACAAACATTAGAAGCGAGAGGATGCCCATACCAACAACAGTGTCGTACAGAAACCGCTCGTCCAGCGATTCCTCCCGCTCGAGTCGGCGAGTGCGCGCCATACGTCCCAAACCCGACGCAGCGAAAAGCACCAGACCAGACAAGCACACCGCCGCCAAGCTCTCCACTATCTACTCTCCGTTAAGAGGTATGAGCGACCTTGTTATGTGAATGCCATCCGCAGAAATGACCAAATCAACCCTGCCGACATACTTGCAGTGATAACCGTGGTGCAAAACCGGCACGGCCCGTTCGCCACAAACCTCTTCTGACATCGTGTGAGTGTGACCACCAAGGATGATGTTTATTCCTGGAACGCTCTTAGCCAGCCTCAAGTCATTGTGCAACCCTATATGGGTCAGAGCTATGACAAGGTGGCACTCAGCTTGAAGGCTGGGCACGAGCTTCGAGGCTGCTTCAATCGGATCCAAGAAGAAATAGTCGGAGATCCGCCTAATGGCCATTTGTTCCGTTATGCACGGCACTGAAAGACCCAAGATGCAAATGCGGAGTCCCGCACGCTCCACTATAATGTGCGACTTCAGGTTGTCCTCCGACAATGCTGGTCCGTCATCGTCCGCAGAGCGCGTATGACGCAAGTTGGCACTCAGAATAGGAAATCGCGCCCGAGAGGTCTTGGACCGGAGTCCCACGGCGGTGAAATGGAATTCGCGGTTACCAAGGCACATTGCATCATAGGGAACCTGGTTCATAAGGTCTAGGACAGGCTCTCCACGTGGCCTCCAGAATATGTTCCCCGCCCAAATTGCATCGCCTGAATCCAGCATCAAGCTGTCCGGCACACTGCTCTTGAGGTCCGCAAGGAAACGTGCTCGCTCAGGAGTCAAGCGATTGTGAATATCTGATGTGTGAAAAATCGTCAGCCGCGGCGTCAAGCGACCGCCTCCGGACCGCCGCCCTCAGCTTCTTGAACTTCCAGTGCTTCCAGGAAACGAGCCACTGCATCCTCCCATTCGCCGCGAGCCTTGAGGATCATCTCGACAGCCTCTCGCACAGCCCCGCGACCCCCAGGACGACTAGTGACGCAGTGAGCCTGTTTCTTCACTTCATCAGTGGCGTTGGCGACAGCTATCGCCAAGCCAACGCGTTCAAAAGCAGGTAAATCGTTGAGGTCGTCGCCCATAAAGGCTATTTCCTCAGGATCAAGCCCATAGCGATCTGCTAGTTCGTCGATCGCCCTTGACTTGACCCAACAATTCTGGAAAAGATCAGTCACGCCCAACGCTCTAGCCCTGTCGGCTACTGCCGACGAAAGGTTTCCAGTAATCCATGCAATCTTGATGCCGTGGTTCATTGCCAAGCGGATTCCCAACCCGTCGTGGGCGTGGAAGAACTTGATTTGATGGCCATCTTGAACGACCATCGCGCCGTCAGTGAGTGTGCCGTCCACGTCCATCGCGAGCAACTTCACATTCGCGAGCCTTTTTTGCAAGTGGTTCTTATCTTTTTTCACCGAAGAGCTCCGTCATCACCTCTGTGCACAAGCCGCACTACACAATGCCTGCATCCACAAGATCCTTGAGCATCAGCATACCAACAGGTCGGCCTTCGACGAGGACAGGCATTTCGCCTATTTTAGGAGGTCCCTGCATCTGACGCAAACCTTCTGTGGCAAGTCGGTCGGGGGTAATTGTAAGTGGATTGGGAGTCATTACCTCGTATGCCTTTTTCTGTAGTGCTCGCTCGTCTGCAAGCAAGGCTCGGCGTATGTCCCCGTCGGTGATTATTCCGACCAGTTTGCCCTCTTCGTCAACGATGCAAGCCGCGCCAGCACCCGCACGAGTAATTGCGAACATCGCATCTCGCAGCAGAGCTTCTTTGCTGACGATGGCTACCGCATCACCCGTGCGCATCACATCGCACACACGCAGAAGCAGCCTTCGGCCCAGAGTTCCACCCGGGTGAAGCAAGGCATAATCATCTTTGGTGAAGCGGCGAGCTTCCATAACTGCGAGCGCGAGAGCATCGCCCAAGGCAAGTGCGGCGGTAGTGCTGGTAGTAGGTGCTAGGTCCAGGGGACAAGCTTCGGAATCGACCGACACGTTCAAAACCACTTCGGCATACCTAGCAAGCGTGGATTTGGTTCGTCCCACCATCGCGATCAACTTCGCGCCAATACGGGCAATTGCCGGCAGTATTTTTACAAGCTCTTCCGACTCTCCGCTATTGGATATGGCGAGAACCACATCTTCTCCGGTAACCATCCCCAGGTCACCATGAATGCCCTCAGCAGGATGAAGGAAGAGAGAAGGCGTACCGGTGCTCGAAAACGTACCAGCCAGCTTCTTGCCAATCGCGCCGGACTTGCCCATTCCGGTTACGACCAGCCTACCCCGGCAAGTCAGAATCATCTCAACAGCTTGAACAAACGAGTCGCCAAGACGGTCGATCAGTTTGAGAATGCCCTCAGCCTCGCTTCTGAGGGTCTGGCGGGCGCGTTCGAGAGCTTTGATTTTGTCTTCTTCTGTGAAGGTGGATGATGTGACCATTGATGCGATTACCCAGAGGAAATTATAACACAGTCGAGCATAGTCGAGAGATGTGAGACGCTAGAAGTGCCGCCCTTCTGCGTCTGCCACGCGCGTCGCAGCACTCGCTAAGAGAGCTGTTGTTGCCTCACCGCCTCGAACATAAGAATGCTCGCGGCAACAGCAATATTCAACGAGTTGATACGCCCGAGCATCGGTATGCGAACAACTTGGTCCGACATACTGCGCACTACGTCTGAGATACCACGATGCTCGTTTCCGACTATGAGCAGGGTCGGCTTCCTCAAGTCTACGTGCACATATTCGGTGTCAGCCCAAGCTGAGCTTGCCACGACTTGAAGCCCATTCTCGCGTGCTGCTTCTATGACTCGAGCAGGGTTCTTCTGAATACACAACGGCAGCGCAAACACTGCTCCGCGTGAGCCCCTAACCGCTCGCCGACAAAATGGGTCCACCGTGTCCGCTGCCAGAACCACACCGCTAACTCCTGCCGCCTCAGCAGAGCGGAGTAGCATTCCGAGATTGTCTGCGTTTTCGCCTGCCTCGACCATTATGAGAAGAGGACAATCAGCAGAAAAGACCTGGCTAAGCGATACCAGCCTGCGCTCTACAATGGCAAGGCATTCAGGTGTTGGCTTCGCTTGCAGGACCTTGGCGATCAGTCCCTCAGAAGCGGTGTACACAGGCGTACAATAGGCACTAGCTTTGTTGACCAACGCTTTAGCGGGCTCAGAAGAGGCAAACTTTTCGGAAAGAATCACGCTATGAACAACAGCCCCAAAGTCAAAAGCTCGGTTGACCAGTTCCTCTCCTTCGGCAAAGAACAGATTTCTCGCTCTCCGCCCCTCTTCAGTAGTTAGCTCGCGGAGCAGAACGATCACAGGATCTTTTTGCCCGGTCACCTTCGACGGTAGAATGCACATTCTAACTTTCTGCTTTTTGCGGCTTTCAAGATGCTTTGGCTAGATCGTGGTACCATAATGCCATATAAGACCAAAGTACAACCGCGCAAGAGGCTGCCGCCAGAACACCTGAGTCATTGAAGATAAAAGCTGCAAACACAGCAACAGCTCCACCCTTCAGGGCGACACTGTCGATCTTACTGCCTACCTTCGAGTCAGCTGAGAGTGTGCTCCTCGAAACTAGGTAAATAACCGCTGAAGCTGCTATACTCAGCCCCAGCAATTTGCTCCAGACACTTGTTGATACAAGCATTAGATTGAGCGCCAGCTTCCGCTGGGCAACAACTACCACATCTGCCAGTTTTCCACCGGCTGCGGCCTCGATCAATCTGCCGATATGCGACTGAGCAGCGCTGCTACGCAAGAAGTCTGCTGCGAACAAAGCACCGCCGCCTAGAACCGCAGCGACAATAAGAAGCGCGATACCCTTCAACGAAAACGTCCTACCGGACAGTGCGAGCACGACACCTACAAGCGCGGCGGCCGTCGATATTGCCCCGCCGGCATTTGCACCTAAGCTCGGCCAACCCACAAACACGAATATCAACGCTAACGTCAAGGGCAACGCCCAAACCGCCGACGATCTGTACTTGTTCAGACTTCTGATAGCAGATGCTGCTCCGAACAGTCCTGCGCCCAGGAGCGACCCCATCAGTTCGTTTCCGAGACCGTAGTATCGGGCGCCTTCGAGCATACCATAGCCCGCCACAGATGAGGAGACCAATAGTCCGCCTCGTAACAAATCCACAAGAATACTGGCAACTAGCAAGCCGCACAGCCAAGCAAATGCCACAATAGGCGTTCTGAAAACACGACCAAATAAAGCCACGAGGGCAAAGGTTACAACCAGTATTACCACAGTGGTTCCCAGTAGCCCACCCGTATAAAGAATTGGCGCATACAAAACCGCTAGGGTCAGAGAAACCGGGAATAGTGTAGCCCAAGAAGCTAGGCGCCGTCCACTTGATGAACCCAACACAAGGCTCATCGTTGCAAACACTACAACAAGACTCTGCAAAACGCTTGCTGCACGCACGAGAACTTGCCTCTGGCCCTGCAAGCTTGCTTGGAAGTTCAGATTCAACAAGAAATCCGTAGGATGATCAGAATGGACAGCATGCATCGGCCGACCCGTCATTTCGGCCGGCACCGTCAAACCGAGAGCTCTGAGCACCGTAGGAGCCACATCACAAATGGTGACGAGACCTTTCCTTCTAGTTGAGGGCGAGGTCAAAATTCCACCGCGGAAGTCAGGACCACATACAACTATCGGAGTTAGACGCTCTTCCGCAAGCTCCGTGAATGTCTGCGGAGCAGGAGAAAGAAGAATCAAAGTATCAGCAGAAAAGTCGATTTTTGAAGCTATGCGGCCTACAACTTTGTCTAATCGACCGACTGCCCACCGCTTCAAAGCTCTTGCCTGGGCATCGGTGCAGTATTCTGCATACAGGTCGGCCCGGTAGGTGTCTCCGACGTCTATCACCACGAACCTGCATTTGCCCAGAACGCGGTCTACCTGAGCAGCAATGTAATCGAGATTGGTGCACACACCGAACGGGGCAGAACGATCGATTTGTGTAAGCTTGGGAGAGCTAACTTCGCCGTAAGCGACTAGTCCCTGCAAATCCATCGCAATTGCTGAGGATTCACCGTGAACCTCTCCCGGAATACTCGAATTGCCGATAACAGCACATTTTATTCCAGCCGCGGACAGCGCGGAACTGAGCAGTCCAGGTTTGGCCCGGTATGTAGCGGCCTGATTTGCTCTCTGGATCAACGCGACCTCAGTGTGAACAACTTCTGAGTTGGCAGGTTGCTGTCCAGTTCTGCACGACCAAATCTGCCCAGCCGAAATATGGCCGATCACCTGATTCGCATTAGCCGCTCGTCTAACCTCTGCACCACCTACAGCCATTGCACCGGCTCCAATCGCTAAGCAGCCCGGTTCCATGCCGAGCCGTTTTGCAGGTTCTATAAGCTTGTTGGGTCGGCCAGTTCGCACGTTCATTAATCCACTTGAACCAGTTGCTAGCAACCGGCTTATATTGGGAAGCCCGGGAACCACAAGGTCACGGATGCTTATGCCTCCTGCAACTAGGATAACGACTCGACCTGGGGAACGCGCTGAAGCGTCAAATGGCAGAAGCATTGCGAAAAAAGCAGCGGCCACCAAAGCAATTGCTCGGCGTCTACAATAAGTTCCGAGTACAACGCGAGCCGGATTGTCTATGCCCCAAAGACGAAATATCGGTTTAGTCACCTCTCACCCTTGCTTTTCCTGAGCCGATTTCGTGTGGTTTCTTCTTGCCGAAAAACACGTCCAATATAGCTCTGCACACCGGTGCTGCACTAGTGGCGCCGTGTCTTCCGTGTTCCACAATAGCAGCCACTGCTATTCGAGGATTTTCGACCGGAGCGAAGCAAATAAACCACCCGTGCGCCGGCCGGGGAGGATCCTCAGCAGAACCTGTCTTGCCAGCGACAGCCACGCCAGGTATATCTGCCGCCTTTCCGGTGCCAGACGTTACAGCAAGGCGCATACCTTTGCACACCAAATCGAATGCCTCAGAAGGGGCATTAACCACGTGACGTATCTCAGGTTTGGTGTGCTTTACAACCGAACCGTTAGGCCTGAGCACCTCTTTTACAAGAAACGGCCTGTATACTTTGCCTTTGCTTGCCACTGCTGCGCACACCAATGCCATTTGAAGTGGACTGACTTGCACGTAACCCTGCCCTATGGCACAGTTTAACGTTTCCCCAGGCCACCACGGCTCGTTAAATCGCCTGCGCTTCCACTGTTTATCCGGTATAGTACCCACCCCTCCATCACGGCGACGCCCCTCGTGAGGCAAATCAATGCCAGTTGCCGACCCTAGTCCGAACTCGCGAGCCACCTTCGCCAACCGATCTATGCCCAGCCGATGCCCCAACAGGTAAAACCACACATCACAAGACTCGGCAATGGCTTTCATAAAGCCTACTCGGCCGTGAACCCTCCAACAGCGAAATCGCCTACCAAAAACCAAGTATCCGGGGCAGTTGACTGTAGTACCAACATTGCACATGCCGTACTTAAGACCGGCAATTGCCGTAACCGGCTTGAAAGTGGAACCGGGAGGGTAGACATTGTATACACAGCGGTTTTGCAACGGTCTGCCTTTGTGGCTGATGATGCGTTCCCAATCGGAAGCCCTCACGCGCTTCACGAATATATTGGGGTCATAAGCCGGATTGCTAACCATAGCCAAGACTTCGCCGTTCCTCGGATCCACTGCCACAGCTGCTCCGACCTGTGAACCAAGTGCCCTACGAGCAGCAATTTGGAGGTCAAGGTCTATTGTGAGTTTTAGCGTTTTCCCAGGAACAGAAGGCTTTTCACCTAGCACACGGACAACGCTTCCCAACGCGTTCACTTCGACCTGCTTGCCGCCGTCCACCCCACGTAGCAGGTCCTCATACCGGGCTTCTAATCCGTCCTTACCGATATAATCTCCGGGCTTGTAGTCTTTTCCACCTTTCTTGGCAAGTTCAAGCTCTTCCTTGCTGATTTCGCCCAAGTGCCCTACAATGTGCGCAACCAACGGACCGAGTGGATAGTTGCGGATTTGGTCAAGCTCGACGCTTACCCCGGGCAACTTCATCCTGAGTTCGCTTATGCGCACCACAACTTCAAGCGGTGCATCGATCATTACCCTTACCGGTGCTCCGGGATGTCCGCCGCGTCTGGCAAGAATCGAATCCAACTCATCCGGCGCGATTCCCAGAATGCCGCAGAGGGTTTTCAGCGCCTCTGGGTTTTCCCTCAACTTTGCCGGAGTTGCCAACACGACAAACTGGGGACGACTTGTTGCCAACACTCTGCCATTTCTGTCGAGAATAGTGCCCCTCGGAGCTCGCATGCGTACAAGCTTGATCCTGTTTGCTTCAGACTGCATAAGAAGCTCTTCGCCGAGAACTATCTGCAAGTACCAAAGGCGAGCAACGAGCACGAAAAAGAGCACGATAACAACAACTGCGAGTTTTCTTATTCGCGAGATCTGGAGTTTTCGGACTTCGTGCTGTGTCAGCATAGGCTAGAAAATTGGCGTTCGCCTGACCTGGTTCGTTTACCTATTATCAGGTTTCCTGTGAGCGCTACAGATGTGCGTAGGCACCTCGTCTACGGGGACGCGTTTCTTTACTGTCGGGCAATACGGTCCGGCAAGCAGCCCAGTTTCCGAACACACGTACACGGTTGTGAGCTGTCTTTCCTGGGCGGCGGTTGGCGATTCTGCGCTCGTCGTGCGCGTTTCGATGCGAGCTCGATCGCCGTGAATAGTGCAGTAGGACGTAGGCGCATTGTCAGCCTCAAATGTCTCGATATGCGTCGAGGGACAGTTCGGCGTTGCCAAGAGTCCGGTTTCATCACAGACACTGTAAGATCTTGTGGTGGGCGGAACGGTGTTTGATTCATCTTCGCTGCGCCGGTCCGCATCAGCGGTTTCATTCCAGTCCTCAGTGGACTTAAAGTCTGGCCCTTGACTTGTCCTCCTAACAGTTTTTTTCGATTCTTCTTCGCGCCGGATTCTGTCATATATAGGAACAGCCTTCAGCATGAACTCCCGCCAAATTGGTACGCATATAATGCCACCGTAAGCTCGGCGCATTGGGGAATAGTCGTCGTTGCCTGCCCAACACGCGGCTACAAGTTTGCCGGGAACGTAGCCGATAAACCAAGCGTCTCTATCATCGTTTGTAGTTCCGGTTTTGCCACGAGCTTCGGGAACGTCTTTTGCTCGAAAACCTGTCCCGCCTCGACCTACCACCACCGCCCGCAAGCATTCATCCATCATTGCGCAAGTTCGCCTAGAAATGACCTGCCTACCCTCCGGAGAGTAGTCTTCAAGCGTTTCACCGCGGCTGTTTGCTACACGGATTACACACGAAGGATCGACGTGAATGCCCTCATTGGCAAAGGTGCCATACGCAGATGCCATCTCCAGCGGGTGAACACCCTTTACTCCTCCTATCGCAGTCGAAAGATAAGGTTCCAGCTCAGAAGTTATACCCATAAGCTGAGCGTACTTGATAACTCTCTGAATTCCTATCTTATCAGCTACCTTGATGGCAGGAATATTAATGGACCTAGCAATGGCATCCTTTATCGTCACCCAGCCGTGGTATCTGCCGTCATAATTCTTCGGTCGCCACATTCTACCGTTGGCGCCGGGACGGACGAACGGAGCATCTAGGATTCGGTCGGACGGCTTCATCCCACCCTCCTCGAACGCCGCGGTGTAAACAAACACCTTAAAAGCACTCCCCGGTTGTCTGCCGTGGCCTTGCGTACAACGGTTGAAATGACTGTTGGGATCAACGCTTCCTACCATTGCCATTATGTAACCGGTAGCCGGTTCTATCGCCACAAAGCAACCCTCGGAAACGTGGCGTTCCTTTGCGTGAGCTCGGATAGTCTGGCGGAGAGCTTTTTCGGCAATTTTCTGCATCTCGAAGTTCAGCGTTGTATATACTCTGAGACCGCCAGCGAAGATGACGTCGTCAGGGTATCGCTTTCTTAGCTCGCGAACTACGTAATCGACAAAATGCGGAGCGCGATAGGTGCTTCGACCTCGACGGCGAGGAACTATCTTGATATGCTCCTTTTTTGCTTGGTCTCTTTCCTCTGGTGTGATGTAGCCCAGTTCGCACATTCGGCTCAGAACGACGTCGCGTCGCCTGAGCGCTGCTCGGAGATTTTCGTGAGGAGAGTATACAGATGGTTTCTGTGGTAAGCCCGCCAGAAGCGCACACTCCGAAAGGGTAAGCTGGCTTACGTCTTTACCGAAATAGATTCGAGAAGCTGCCTGGACACCGAACGCACCACTGCCGTAGTAGACCCGGTTGAGATATAGCTCCAGTATCTTGTCCTTGGTAAAGTTACGCTCAAGCAAGATAGCAAGAACTGCTTCCTGCGCCTTACGCTCGACGGTTTTCTCCTGAGTAAGATAAACGTTTCGAGCAAGCTGCTGTGTAATGGTGCTTCCGCCCTGAAGTATGCGGTGCCCGCGGATGTTTTGCCACAATGCTCTGGCGATTCCGCGTATGTCAAGTCCGGAGTGCTCGTAAAACCGTGCATCCTCGATAGCAATTGTGGCGTTGCGAAGAGCTGTGGGAATATCCTTGAGTGGCACATTGGTACGGTCTTCCCGAAAGATGCGGGCGAGGATAACTCCGTCGGCAGAGTACAATATTGTGGCCTCAGGAGCCTCTACTGTTTGCACTTTCGGTAGAATGCTCGAGAGATTGATGAACATAGCAAGTCCCACACCGACCGATGAGCTGAGGCCTACCAAGATCAGCGCTTGCAAAATTGTTACTATGGTGCGAATCCTGCTTCTTCGATATCTAGTTGACGCTCTAGCTGTGGAAGATGAGCCCATAACACCTCACTCCAAACGAACTCGATTATAGCATGTAGCTGGCTCCGGTCTGAAATCGCTCTATTGGGGCTTATTTGTTTGGTATGATATAATTTCTTAGGAAGACATCTGGGCTCTGGAATAATGTTCGAAATATGCATTGAGGACAGTTTCGACGCGGCTCACAGCCTGCGAGAATACACAGGAGCCTGCAAGAATCTGCACGGCCACACATACAAAGTAATGGCACGTTTCCGGCTGTCGCAGTTGGATGAGACCGGTATGGCTCTAGATTTTCGCAAGGTCAAAGGATCGCTTCGTTCAATATTGGATTATTTGGACCATACATATATAAACGAATTGCCCGAGTTTGAGATGCAGAATCCTACCGCTGAAAACATCGCTCGGTTCATATACGAAAGGCTGAAATCGAAGGAGCCGCACCTATACAGCATAAGCGTGTGGGAAACAGCCACATCATGCGCCACGTATTTCGAGAATGCGTAAGCTTTTGCCCAGGTTTTCCATCCAACCAAAACGCACCTCTCCCTTTACGCGCATCATTTTAGGAGACGCAAATAATGAGTAAAACCACTACCGGCTGGATATATGAAGTTTTCTCTTCCATTCAAGGAGAAGGCATCTTCTGCGGACAAAGGCATGTTTTTGTCAGGTTCGCAGGGTGCAACCTGTCGTGCATTCACTGCGACACACCGGCAGCAAGGCCGCAAAGAGCTTCCCAGTGTCGTATTAACAACCCAGACAGTTCTGAAGGCGAGAATCTGCGGAACCCGGTGGATGCGGAATCTCTATCCCAGCTTTGCAACAACATGATAGGCAGAGCCGTCTGCCTGACGGGCGGAGAACCTCTGATGCAGTCGGAGTTCTGCATCGCGCTGGCACGTGTGCTTAAGAACAATGGACTGTCCATACATCTTGAGACCAACGGCACGCTTGCCGAAGCTGTGTTGGGTCTGAATGGGCTTGTGGACGTGATCGCTATGGATATGAAGATTCCTAGTGCGTGCGGATGTGAACTTTGGCAAGCCCACAACCTTTTCCTTGATAACGCCCTGACAACGGGCGCGTTTGTATTCGTAAAAGCGATCGCAAACTCTAGCACAACTGAGTCCGAAATCCTTCAATGTGCCAAAATTATCGCTTCCAAGGATCGGCAGGTGCCCCTTGTAATTCAGCCGGCTAATGGAGAGTCACGAGTCCCCGGAAACCATCTGTTGAAACTCCAAGAGGCTGCCTTACGGATGCTGGAAGATGTTAGGATTATTCCACAATGCCACAAGGTATTGGGACTTCCGTGACATGAAGCGAATAGGCATCACAACAACAATACCGGTAGAGGTCATATATGCCGCCGGCTGTATCCCTGTAGATCTCAACAATGTTTTCATCACGGCGCCTGACCCAGCGGCTCTCGTTGCACGCGCTGAGCTTGACGGATATCCCCGAACTGCCTGCGGGTGGATTAAGGGCATCTACGCTACCGTGCTACAAGGAGACTTCGACGCAGTAGTAGCCGTTGTCGAGGGGGATTGCTCGCAAACGCAGGCAATGGTGGAGACCCTGGCCACCGCAGGCGTTGAGATAATTCCGTTTGCTTACCCTTATGGGCGAGACCCCGACTTGCTGCGCGCGCAAATGGACAAACTAATAAAGCGGTTCGACACTACTTGGGAAGCCGCTAATCAGTGGAAGCACAAACTCGACCAAATACGTCGCGAGGTATGGCTGCTTGACGAGCTCACTTGGACGCGCGGAACCATTACCTCGTTTCAGAATCATTATTACCAAGTGTGCTGCAGCGATTTCAACGGCGATCCGGAGGCTTTTTTCGAAGAAGTTCAGGATGTGAATCGAAAAGCTGCCCAAGCCCAACCGTCAGAAGACACTGGGCAGGAACCGCTGCGCCTAGGCTATATTGGCGTCCCCCCAATCTTCACCGACTTCTACGAATGGATAGAATCGCTCGGCGTGCGAATCGTTTTCAACGAGGTTCAACGACAGTTCGCGATGCCCTTCGAGACGGATGATCTGGTTCAACAGTATCTGAGATACACCTATCCCTATGATATATTCGGCCGGATAGAAGACATTAAAACCGAAGTCCGCCGACGCAGAATAGCAGGTCTGATTCACTACACACAGAGTTTCTGCTTTCGACAGATTCAAGACTTAATCATCCGCCGGCACATCGATGTCCCAATCCTGACAATCGAAGGCGACACACCTTGTCGGTTGGACGCGCGCACTAAAATACGTATCGAGAGCTTTGTAGAAATGCTCTCTTAGAATCACTCAGTTCGCCGGATTAGACATCGCGTGATACTATAAAACGAAATACTATGCAGACTGACCAGCTATTCTTGTATCCGGCACGCATTCCCCGCTCATTATCGCGGCAATCGTTTCCTCGTCGAGTCCCAATACTACCGATAGCTCCTCCTCCAGAAGCTTTCTTGCTCTCTTGAGTTGATGCTGTTCACTCACCTTTGGATATCGCGATTTTGGTTCGGTCATATGACGCCTGATTGCGCGAGCTAGCTCAATAGGATCATTCCAGGCGAGATCGCGAAGAACGACTGACTTTATGTTGTCGTCTTCTTCGCCTGACAGAATTGCGAGAGCCTTTCTGAGCGTCTCTGGAGAAGCAACCGGTCTCAAGCCCACCTCATCGGCCGAGTCGACAGGAACGAAAATTGTAGAAGACAGCGTCGGTTTCGGAATCACGTAGAAGGCACGCTCTTGTCCGTCCTGAACGCGGGTCTCAATTCCGTCAATGATTCCGACGCCGTATCTGGGGTGCAAAACTAGATCGCCGATCTCCATTTCGAAGACATTCCCCCTTTCGAGGTCTCTGCGCCGGATATTTCAACCTTGAACATTAGCTGAAACACGTCCAGCCGGCTGTTTGGCAAATTGCGTCTAGCTGTACGACAGAACTGCTTTGTCCGTGCGGACTCTACATGGCGCTTCTGAGGTAGGCGGGGCGAGGAATTCGCTCCGAGAACCGACTACAGTATAGCACTCTTTGATCCACAAGTCAATCTATTGTCGGGAAGAACAGGGCAACGTTTATTGTGTAACTACTTCTGCCTATCGAATGCCCGTATGTTGACTATTTTGGACTTACGTGGTACCATAACAATAGTAGTAGAGGCAGAGTATTGCTTCTATACCTCGAAAGAACGAGACACGCCAAAGTTGGCGCCACACGCTATGTGTGGCGCCTTTTGTCATCTATGAGTTGGACAAGAGGCTAACCTAAATGCGAATCAGACCGATCTCGGAAGTGTGTATAGCTTGCGGACTTTGCACGGTCTGGTGTAAAGTCGAGCACTCCGAATCTCCGAACATCTACAAGTCTTTTAGATCTGGGACTCCCCAGACTATGTCCTGTGTACGAGTTGAGCAAGAGGGACATCTCTCGCTCGCGGTGCAGTGCAGACACTGCGACGAACCGATATGTGTGTACGCATGCATAACAGGAGCTATGAACAAGGACCGCACAACTGGCCTGGTCACCGTTGATCAATTGCGATGCATAGGGTGCGGCACTTGCGTGCTTATGTGTCCCAACGGAGCAGTGCACTTGCATGAACGCGCGGGACGCGTTGCCATAAAGTGCGATCTTTGTCACATACGTGGCTTCCCATCTTGCGTGGAGCACTGTCCCAACGACGCGCTTATCCTTGAGGAATGAGCCAACAATGGCCAGTGACCATTTCGACTATCTCATAATTGGCAACTCAACTGCGGCAATTGGTGCAGTGGAAGGCATACGGAGTATAGATACCGCTAGATCCGTGGCCGTGGTCGCGCTTGAAACTGAGCATACATACTCTAAGCCGCTCATTACTTACTATCTGGCAGGCAAAGTCGACGAACATAACATCCGCTATCGCCCCAGAGATTTCTATGACAAGATGAACGTAACTTGTCGCCTTGGGATTTAAGTCGATAAGATCATCCCCGCACAAAACAAGGTCCTCTTGGCAACTGGGGATACCATTAGTTACGGCAAGCTACTACTAGCCGCGGGTGGAGTTCCCACCGCGCTTCCTATACCAGGCGTTGATCGTCCTGGCGTATTCTTCATGAACACAATAGAAGATGCACGTCGAGCTAAAGGATGGCTGTCCCACACGCAGAGGCCATTGGTGATTGGAGCCGGCCTTACAGGCATGAAGACAGCTGAAGCGCTGGCACAAATGGGGAAGCAAGTGACGGTTGTTGAACTAGCCGACCGCGTGCTTTCTACAGTTTTGGATTCTAGAGCCTCTCAGATTGTGACGAAATGGTTCACGAGCCGCGGCGTGGATGTAGCAACAGGAGTAAGAGTCATCCGGTTAGAAGGGCGCGAAGACTCCAACGATGTGCGAACTGCCGTGCTGAGTACGGGAGAGAGCATAGCGTGCGACAGTGTATTCCTGACGGCGGGAGTTAGGCCGCGCATAGAATTGGTCAGGGGCTCACAGATTCGAGTGGACTCAGGAATACTCGTAGACCGCGGCATGCGCACCAGCATTCCAAACGTATATGCTGCGGGAGACATTGCTCAAGCATACGAGCCTATCACTGGTGAAAACCGAGTTGTGCCGATTTTACCAAATGCGTACCTCGGCGGTAGGGTGGCAGGGATCAACATGGCTGGAGGGAATGCCCAGTACAGCATTGGTATGAGCGCGAATTCTACAGCATTCTTCGGACTCACCGTGATGTCTGCCGGGCTGGCAAACTTGGAAGAAGACAGCGGGTTTCAGATCTTAAGAAAGGACATCGGTATTGCTTACCGCAAGCTTGTCATCCGCGACGGGAAGTTGGTGGGAATGCTCGCTATCGCAGACATCCGAGGAGTTGGGCTGTTAACTGGCATTATCAGAGATAGCATAGACGTTCGCGGAATGGAGAATAAGCTGCTCGAAGGCGATTTGCAGCTTATCGACCTGCCAGCAGATATTACCGCTAAGAGGTTGGAAGGTAGGTCCCTGAGATGGATGTAACATCCCTTCGTTGGCTCAACAACCCGTTTGGCGATGATAAACTGCACTCAGCGTGCGCGATTTTCGGCATGATGGAAATAACGGGTAAGCTTTTACGTGGCGACAAGGTATTCACCGCCATGGATAATATGCTCGAACGAGGCAACGGCCTAGGTGCCGGCTTTGCGGTTTACGGGCTGTACCCTGAGCTTTCCGATCACTATGCGCTTCACGTGATGTTCACAGACGGGCGTGGCAAGCTTGCAACAGAGGAATTCTTGAGGAGTTCCTTCGCTATAAAGCTCTCCGAACCGCTCCCCACACGCAAGACGCAAGGTATTTGCGGGGAACCACAGCTTTGGCAGTATTTCGTTACGCCCAGCCCAAACATACCCGTGACATTCAATGAGGAAGATTTCGTGGTTAGTGCGATCCTGCGGTTGAATACCGAAATTCCCGACACGTTTGTGTTGTCGTGTGGCAAGAATATGGGGGATTTCAAGGGTGTAGGCTATCCGGACCAGATAGCTCGGTTCTATCGACTAGAAGAATATTCAGGCTACATCTGTAAGGCGCACAGTCGTTTTCCAACTAATAGCCATGCCTGGCGGGGTGGAGCTCATCCGTTCTGTCTACTCAATTGGAGCGTCGTCCACAACGGCGAAATCAGTTCTTACGGTGCGAACAAGGCGTTTCTGGAAAATCTGGGTTATCGCTGCATTCTGTTTACTGACACTGAAGTAATGGCATATGCAATCGACCTGTTGATGCATCGCCAAAATTTTTCGCCTGAACTGTTTGCTAAGGTTGTTGCGCCGCCATTTTGGGATGAAATAGATGCAATGAGCGAGCCAGATTGTACTCTGCACACTTCTTTGAGAGTAACTTACGGTGGATTGCTCATGAACGGTCCCTTTGCAGTGGTCATAGCACATCAGGAACAGATGATCGCTCTTACAGATCGCATACGCCTACGACCACTTACAGTGGCAACTCAAGGCAACACTTTCTACGTTGCTTCCGAAGAGGCAGCGATCAGGAGTGTTTGTTCTGAACCAAATGCGGTCTGGACACCCAAGGGAGGTATCCCTGTTGTCGCAAAGCTCGGTTCATTGCCGCAGTCCTCGCACTGCAGTGACAACCTCAGCATTTGCGTAGCAGATTATTCGAGAGGAGATAGAAATGATGCGAAGGGCTAGTGATTTCGGCATCAGGTCCAACAGACTTCCCGAGTATGCTGTCGACAGAAACTACCAGCTGTGCATCGGATGTGAGGTATGTGTACGGCAGTGCTCATTTGATCTCCATTTTGTGGACGAAGACGATAACCTTGTGCGCAGCAGAGAACATAGGTGTGTTGGATGTCACAGGTGCTCTATTTTATGCCCGACTCGTGCACTGACAATAAAGCTTCACCCGGCGCAATACAGAGCACACGGCAGTTGGTCTGGCGAGCACGTGAGAGACATAAACCTGCAGGCTGAAAATGGCGGAGTGGTGCTGACGGGCTCCGGCAACGATAAGTATCTGGCAAAACGCGTAAATCCGGACATTGCCCGCCGGCATCTGGTGAACCTGGTAAAGGGATGGTCTCACGAGATCAAAGAGATTCTGGGCGGCATGGGGATCAATTCCATAGAGAGCCTACGCAGCAATCGCAGCCAACTGCGAGGTATCGGACTAACCTCTGAAGAGTTGTCAATACTTGGAATCAAGCCTGCAGGCGCATGAGAAGAACGGGCATTATGGGATCAACCATAGAAATAGACGCAAGCGGACTATCGCACTCGGAACTTAATCAGCGTATAAGAGCAGCAGTAAGCAGTGGAGCAGTTTCGCTGATTCTGCGTAATGTTGCCGGCCAGCGTTATATCGGGACCAATCTGCACAGATGTGTCGAAAAGCAAGCCCTCAACAAGCCCCAGATACAAGTGTACGGCACGCCTGGTAACGATCTGGGAGCGTTCTTAGACGGATCCACAATCGTCGTTCACGGAAACGCTATGGACGGCACTGGCAACACGATGACAAGCGGCCGCATAATCATTCACGGGCGTGCCGGTGACATTTTGAGGCTCTCGGCAAGAGGGGGAGAGATATACGTCAGGGATAACGTTGGTTACCGAACCGGCGTACATATGAAAGAGTATCGAGACAAGCAGCCCGTAATCGTAATCGGCGGAACGAGTCAGGACTTCTTGGGCGAATACATGGCAGGTGGAATCATAATAGTACTCGGACTACATCTCAAACGGGATGAGCCTCACCCGTGCGCTCACGTTTGCAGTGGTATGCACGGAGGTGTTGTCTTCTTCCGCGGCATTCTACAACCGGGCAGTCTTGCACATGGAGCCCGTGCTCTACCGACAGTATCCGAGGACAAAATGCTGCTTAGAACCTACGTAGAACGTTATGCTGAACTCTTTGGCGCAGATGCGGGTTCGATCTTGCGCAGCCCCTTTACGAAGATCATCCCTATGACAGGTAGACCTTATAAGCAGCTTTACGCTTACTGAAGGAGAAGTTTTCAGGTATAGGTAACATAGAAGTATGAGCACATCAGGCCTCACACGTAGAGAGCTTATCACCCGCGCTGGAGCGCTGGCCGCTGCGCTATCGCTCGTCGGCGAGGAAGTTAGAGCCGAGTCAGTGGGAAGACCTAACTTTGTCTTCATACTCACCGACGACCAGCGCTACGACGCGATGAGCGGTGCAGGACATCCATTCCTGAAAACCCCCAACATCGACCGCATAGCCAAAGAGGGGGCTCTCTTCAAGAATGCTTTCGTGACAATATCACTGTGCTCTCCGAGCCGTGCATGCTTCCTCACCGGCAAATATGCGCACTCGCACGGAGTCAAGGACAACAAGACACCGATGAGTGACGACCTACCCACTTGGCCGCGGTTACTTCAGAAAGCCGGCTACGACACGGCATTCATCGGCAAGTGGCACATGGATGGTCAAGAGGGACCTCGACCCGGGTTCAATCGATGGGTAAGCTTCAAGGGCCAAGGAAGCTATGATAACCCTATCATCAACGTCGACGGTGTGACCTCAAAACACAGCGGATACATGACCGATATCCTTACAGACTATGCGGTCAGCTGGCTCAGGAAGTCTCGCAAAGAGCCTTTCTGTCTATATCTCTGTCACAAGGCTGTCCACGGCCCGTTTAAGCCCGCGGAGAGACATGCACATATCTTCGACCAGATCAAGCCCGAATGGCCGACTAGTTCTCAGGAAGAGCTTACAGGTAAACCGGATTGGTTCGTCAATCGTCAGCAGATGCGCCGCGGGAAGCAGACCGATGAGGAATTTGCGCAGTTTGTTCGACGATACTATGCGACAGTTATGGGCATAGATGAGAGCGTCGGAAAGGTTTTGGCTGCGCTTGATGAGCTAGGCGTGACAGACAATACAGTGATTGCATTTGCCGGGGACAACGGATTCTTTATCGGTGAACACGGTATGCTCGACAAGCGCGCCGCGTACGAGGAATCCATTCGGATTCCATTCTTAATGCGCTATCCGAAGATGATAAAGCCAGGGACGACTGTGGAGAAGATGGTACTAAATATCGATCTGTGCCCAACAATGCTCGATATCGCGGGGATTCAGATTCCACAAGGTCTGCACGGACGCTCGCTGAAACCGCTGTTTGACGGGAGTGCGAGCAACTGGCGCGAGGACTTTCTTTACGAGTACTTCTATGAACCGCCATTCGCTACACCGACGATCAGAGCGGTCCGAACACAGCAATGGAAGTATGTGGAGTACCCAGATTCAAACTACCCTGCTGAACTTTATGACATTCAAGAAGATCCGCACGAGATGAAGAATTTGATCGGCGAGCCGTCAAGGGCTGATGTGGTTTCGGAAATGAAGACACGCCTTGAAAGACTAATCCGCGAAACATCGTAGCGTTTGCTGGTTTTATGAGTGGTAGTGCAAATTCAACGAGGAAGACGGATTCGTTTCCGGGTTTGTAGTATATTCGCTTGAGCGCGCTGCTACGAAGATAACTCCGTCGCACGAACAGCGGTTGTCAGCTAGGAGTTGGGTGTCATGGCAAAGCCTCTGCAAGGTTTTACGAACGTGCCAATCGAGATTGACCTCGGAAGATCGGATACGGAACCGGCAGCCGTGTTCACGGGGCCGCAGGGACAGGAATGGCAGGTTCCTGCATTTATTACCGGCAGCGGCACTTGGCGTGTTCGTTTCGCGGCTAGCGATCCAGGCATGTATCGATACCGACTCGGCGACGATAGCCAGAGCATTGGTACGATCGAGATCAGACCTTACACCGGCAAGAATCCACTGTATCGTCATGGGCGGCTGCGGGTCGCTGCGAGCGGGCGCACGCTCGAGCACTCAGATGGCACGCCTTTCCTGTGGCTTGGCGACACCTGGTGGACGGGCCTTACCATGCGGCTGGACTGGCCTGCTGGGTTTGCTGCCCTGGCACGCGACCGTGCGGAGAAAGGGTTCAACGTGATTCAGATAGTTGCCGGACCGCAGCCTGAGTACGATGCGGACATCGCGCCATTCCATCCGCAGCAGGCCAATGAAGCTGGGTGGTCGTGGGAACATGGCTGGACGAAGATCAATCCATGGTTCTACGACCTCGCAGACCAGAAAATTTTGCATCTGGTCGAGGCGGGACTTGTGCCGTGCATTGTGGGAATGTGGGGCTACTATCTTCTCGCGATGGGGTTTGAGAAAGTAAAGCAGCACTGGCGGAACCTGGTGGCACGGTATAGAGCTTACCCTGTAGTCTGGTGCGCCGCCGGCGAGGTCACGATGTCGACGTACAGCCACAAGCGCACCGACCGCGCAAAAGAGGAGCGCAGGACACTTTCAGAGCGCTGGACGGATGTGATGCGGTATATTCGAGAAATCGACCCGTATCGCAACATACTCACGGTGCATCCGGGCGGAGGATTATCGGCGCGCGAGGCGATATTAGACGAATCGATTGTGGACCTCGATATGCTTCAGACTGGCCACGGAGGTTACTGGTCGCTGCAATTCACAGTCAAGAAGGAGCAGGAGGCGGTAGCGCGTAAGCCGCGCAAACCTGTGGTCAACGCTGAGGTGTGCTACGAGAACATTATGGGCGGAAGCCAGCAAGAGGTTCAGCGGTTTCTGTTTTGGACGAGCCTTACATCCGGCACGGCGGGACACACATACGGCGCGCAGGGGATCTGGGACATGAACTCAAGAGACCGGCCGTTCGAGAGCACAAACCCAATCTGGGGTGACGGATTCTGGCAGGACGCAATGCACTTACCTGGGTCAAGGCAAGTCGGTGTAGGGAAGGCGTTGCTTGAGCGGTATCCGTGGTGGCTGTTTGAGCCGAGGCAGGAGCGAGAAGTTGAGAAGGCGAAGCGAATTTCTGCATTTGCAACTGGCATTCCAAAAACGGTCTGGGTGTTCTATCTCGCAGCCAGGTGTATGGAGTCGAAGTTTTTCGGGGTCCAGGGCTTGCGCATCCCAATCGAGCCAGGGGCGCGTTACCGCGCCGTATTCTTGGATCCGCGGACAGGTGCACAGATTGATTTCGGAAGGCTATACCCCAAGGTTGATGGCATGTGGGCGGTGCCGGAAAAACCGACAATGAGCGATTGGGTGCTTGTGCTGCAGGATGACGGTGCTCTTTCGAAGCTGCAGTCGCGGTGAGTGCTGCCACATCGCCTAAGTAGACAAATGGTCCGGGGCATGTTGCCCCGGACCATCGCTTTATTTGCAGCTTTACGCGCCTGGTTGATTAAACGCAGAGTTGCCTACTTTCGGCGGCGAATGATTTGGCCCAATCCGGTTGCGCCGATGCCCATGGCTAACACGCTGATTACAGAAGGCTCGGGCACTGTACTGTAAAGGTCGTACCCGCCGTTGGCATTGATGACCAGCGCGTAAACTGCGTTGCCCTCGCAGTGCAGCGCCATTATGTCACCATTCGGATCCGGTGCGCCTTCGTCATACATGTTCAACCAAGCATCTCTGCGAATGACATGTCCTCTGAAGCCGAACAGGTTGCTCGTGGCGCTGGCGACGCCAAAGCCCATCCAAGCATCACCATTTGCATCAGTGGCGATTGCTGAGACCCACCAAGTCACACCGGCGTCAGCATCAGTGTTGAGCGCATGCCACACGTTATGTCCGCCTTGACCAGCGGGGTTGTTCCAACGGCTCATGATGTTGCGATTGTTGGTGCCGCGGCCGCCTGCCCAGAGCCTGTTCTGAACTGGATCGTAAGCAAGTGCAGTGACCCAGTCTCTACCCCAGCCCGGATTGCTCACGTTTGCAAGGACGCGGTTTGACGTCCAGCTTATCAAGTCAGCACGCCATTCCTGATTGCCCATTTTTATAACGGCAAACATGTTGCCGCCTATCCATTCTAGGTCAAACATCCTGTGAGCTTCGGACCAGCCGTTGTTAGTATTGTTGATGGGTGCTTCTTCGACCTGGGCACTTGCTACGTCATAGCGCCACAGGAAGTGGTACTTCCAGTAGCCATCGACGCCATTCTGCGTCCAGTAAAGGTTTCCATCGGCACCCACAGTAAGACCGCCAATTCGGTTTGCGTCTGAAGCAGGGCCAGGGCTGTAGATCTGCGTGATGGTGCCATCAGGATCGATCCTGATTATTCTATTCGGCACTCCAGAATTGAAAGGCCAGTTGATCTCCAGCCAGTTCTGCAAGCCGTAGATGGCTCCATCGCCGGCTTTAACTAGCTTCGTGATGCCTCCCTTGTAGCCAAGCGCGTTCAGGTCCACATCGATTTTTCCGCCGGTTTTCTTGAAAATCGTTAGTCCGCCGGAGTAGCCATTGTTGTTACCATTCTCGGCGGTCACATAGATGTTTCCCGCATCGTCAATGGCGATGTCGTTGAACCGGATGCGCCTAGCATCCTGTGTCCAGGCGCGGTTGGTGGTAAATCCCGCGGTGCCAATCTTGTACCACGGAGCCGCCAAAGCAGAGTTGGCGACAAAGATCGCTGCTAGAAAGCCCACCCAGAAGAGTAATCTAGTTTTTTTCTGCATTTCCTTCACCTCCTATTTGTTCTTTGAGTTAATACCGGGCTTTCAGCTGGTGGCAAAACCACCATTAGCTGTTTGATTGGGCCTCATGAAACGTTTTAGCCCCAAATATCTACAATGTCAAGCGCTGACAGAAAAAACAGGTATTATTACTAGGTTTTGCTAAAGAGACTCCCTTCTAGTGGTCGGCAGATCCTTTTGACTTACCAACGTTGTTTTGCCGTTTCAAACTATAGCTCAGCTCTCAGCGCTGATTGTTGGCGATGGAGCACTTTGTACCTATTGCATTGGAAACATCAGAGTTCGCCATGCCCTGATTACCAACAATTATTGCAGCAGTGACGCCGGAGCGCACTCGAACCCTATTCTTGGCGTCGACGAAGGTGCAACCTTGAACCGTCAGCCTTCCACCGGCTGCATCAATTGCGTATTCACCGGCGTTGTTTTTGTCCCATTCCATGAAATTGCACGAATCGAACTTGACCGATCCTCCTTCGATGGTGGCTATTCTATTCGATGCTCCCCAGAACGAACAATTCACCAGGCTCACATAACCTCCGTCTGCGCCGACATAAAGTCCCACAGAGCTTGAGGTGGCGTTGGCGACGAATTGACCGTTCGTTATTAACAAACCGAAAGGCGCAGCCGAATCGACGCGAACGGCGATATCACTACAGTCCGATCCGATGGACACGAACGTGCCATTACAGTTGCCGTTCGCGGTCCGAACAAAATGGTAACCTATCTTGTAGCCAAGAACAAAGGTGTTAGTAACGTATTCCCAGTCGGAGCGTCCGAACTTGAATGCAGTTGCGTTTTGCTGGGTGTAGCTGATCAGACCCTGAGTCCAGAACGGCCAGAGGTGAACGTCCTGGATGCGTCCCACATCGTAGCACTGGTCGACATAGATACCGATGTTCAGAGGCTGACCGTATAACCCTCGTATGTAGTGCCTGCCGCAAGGGTATGTTCCGAAGTCCACACCGTTCCACGGGTTGTATAGTAGCACGTCAATTATTGAACAGTCATCTCCTATGCCACGAATGCACCACGGATATGGGATCGGAGCATTCATACTCTGGTCAGGATAGAGAATGCAGATGCCTTTGAGGGTAGAATGCTCCAACATTGTTATAAAGGGCGTTCCGTTTTCATTGTTGGCGCCAGCGTATGCAAGTAGCGTACTGCCGTACGCGCCGAAATAGTTCCTGCCAGGTGGAGCTCGGAAGACGCCTTCCAACGTCACGTTCGCAGGTATTGTGAGATGGCCCGCGATCTTATATGTGCCTTCTGGTACCCATACCACACCACCGCCAGCTTGCGCGGCCGAGTTGAGAGCATTTTGAAACGCAGTAGTATCATCTGTTACGCCGTCACCTCTGGCACCGTGTGCTTTCACGTTGAGCATAAACTTGGCATCAGGCGCAAGCTTGTCCCAACTTACAGCACCAGCTGCTAGCTTATCCCGGGTTACAGCACCCGAGGCTATTTTGGGGTTGGTAACTGAGTAGGCACCCAAGTCATTGCTCATGACCTGGCCATCTCGAATGTGGGTTGTGGTGATGGACGAATCGGCAATCTTTTCAGCAGTTACGGAGTTGTTTGCCAAATGTGATTTGCCGACAGCCTTGTCCTGGATCGCCTCAGATCCGACGGCTCCGGGTGCTAACTTCGAGGCGGTTATCGAGCCACAGGTACGGTCTCGGCAGTCTTGGCCAAGAACGCGTAGCCTACACTGACTATACGAACCCTTGGACTAAGGACCATTCCGTTTACTTCAGTTTCAAGCCAAGTTTCCCCTTGGAACGCAGCATCTGGTATGGGGTTGACTGAGACCGAACCCAAGACGACGTTTAACAAACCTCCGGATACATTTATTGAATGCGACTCAGTCCATAACGGATTGCCCCCGATTTGCTGAGAATAAAGCCGAAGAGTGATTGAGTAGACTCCGTCCGGGACTGGACTACCGTCAGGATTGGTGAGCTTGCCCTGTTAGGAAATCATTGAAGGTACATAGGCAGCACAGGTGCTAACCACTACAGAACAACAAAATAAAGCAAGGCAAACACAACACTGTACTTTCATCGTAACGCTCACCCCGTTTTCCACGAGTTAGTGACGAATCCTACACCCGCCTATTCCATGATGGGATTGACAATACGGTATTGGATAACCTCGCTATAGGTATTCAGAATCTGGCTGGAATTCCAATATCGTTAATTGTGCTTCCGGTTGCCTCCGGAACACAGTTCGAATCCCTGCCACCAGCAACAACCACGATGCTGGCGGTGACAAATCTCTCACCATTCACGGTGGTGCCCAGTGTGCCTATTACATTCACAATGCTGCCTCTTGCGATGTCAGGGATAGACAGCGGCGTGATGACAAGCAACCCACTTGTGCGATCTTGCTCTTCAACATAGAAAAAACCGGCAAAATCAGCGGCTGACGTTGTCGCAACCTTTGCCACGATCGCAACATAGGTTCCATCAGGGAGAGCCTTCACGCTACCAATAGAGCTAGCAGCAGTGGGAGTGGAAACCTCGGCAGACCAGAAACCGATCCAGTGCAAATACTGTGGATTCATAACAAAACCTGTTACAGCCTGCCCAACAGAACAGGTCAGAGAACGACCTCCGCCCTGTGCCACGCCTGCGGCAGCGTTCACCGAACTCCAATCGATCCGAAAGCCGTCGCCGTGGGCAAGGCTACACGAAATACAAAAAAGAAAACAAACAATCCTCTTTCTCATTTCTTGCCTGATAAACGATACTCTGCCACTCAGCGATTGTCAGGCGCAGCAACAACACCTAGAAACACAAGCAAAGGACCTCGATTCTGCTTTCACTCCGCAATTTAGTACCTTTTGCAGAGTAGTCAAGAGCTGTGCGATCGATCTCGGTGCAAAAAGCGGTTGCTTTTGAGCATCCCGCCGGCAACTAGTCGAAGGCCGGCCTCACGACGCCATTAGGCGAACCGCCTATCCTCAGACAACCCACCCGCCATCAACATTTTCGACTCGTCACCAAGGCTACGGAAACTGTTTAGTACTACGAAGATGCCGCATGGCAGAAACTACTAATTGAGACATTAACTGAGACAGCAGCTTGCTGCGAAACGGCAAAATACAGGATTCTGTGCCCCGCGTACAGTAGAAAACTGTATGCTTACAGATCAAAACGAAACCGTCGAAAAAGAAAACCGACTTCGCGCGCTCATGAGCGAGATGGACCTCAGAGCGGTAGCAATGTCGACAAATGCGAACTTCGCTTGGTTTACCTGTGGTGGAAGCAACTACGTAGGGATTGCCTCGGAGATCGGAGTCGCCACAGCGGTATTCACGGGAAATGCCAAATACATAGTCTGCGACAACATAGAGGCTCAGAGGCTAGCTGAGGAAGAGATTACGAATCAGGGCTTCGAGTTTCGCATCTGCCAATGGTACGAGACGCGGAAGACTGATCTTATCAAAGAAATCGCAGGCGGCGGCAGACTAGGCTCAGACGCGCCTTTGGATGGTGCGGTAGACGTCTCGTCGCAACTTGATGGTTTAAGACGCAGCCTTACTAGCGCCGAAATACAGCGATATCAAACAATCGGCAGGCAAGTCTCTGATTGTTTGGTGGCGACCGCGCGGCAGGTCGAGCGCGGTATGACCGAGAATCAAGTCGCAGGTATTCTCGACAGCCATCTGAGATCTCTAGGCATAGTGCCAATCCTCACACTAATTGCAGCGGATGAACGGGCCGCGTGTTATCGTCACCCCTTGCCGACACACAAACCTATACAACGCTACGTGATGATCGTGACAGGTGCCCGCAAGTGGGGTCTTGTGGTGTCGGCGTCTCGCATAGTCAGTTTCGAAGAAGTCACCAAGGACCTAAGGGAGAAACACGACGCAGTGATCCGCGTGGACGCAGAAATGATCGCTGCCACCCGCGTCGGTACTCCGATGAACGAAGTCTTGCAAAGAGGAATCGAAGCTTACGCTAAGTGCGGATTCCCTGATGAATGGAGGCTTCACCACCAAGGTGGGCCTACAGGCTACAAGAGCAGGGACTTTCGCGTGACGCTGGATACGGATACGCGCATATCCGAAAATCAGGCATTCGCCTGGAACCCGTCGATCTCCGGGACCAAAAGCGAGGACACCATAATCGCGACGGCGGGAGGATCTATCATACTCTCGCTTACTGAGGGGTGGCCCGCCCTAGAAGTGGACGTCAACGGCACCAAGATCCCAAGACCGGATATCTTTGTCAGATAAGAAAAACTCGGAACAACGGAGTGAAAAGAGTGCAATGAAGAAAAGCTACGACCTGTCGGAACTTTCTTGGACACTATCCGGTTGGACGCCAGAGCTTTGGAGAATGCAGCGCACCATGGAAATCGGAGCGTCCCCAAGCGCCGAAATCCAGGGCATACCAGTTAAAGTTCCCGGTTCCGTACAGAAAAGTCTGCGAGAAGCAGGTCTTCTACCAGATTGGAACGTAGGTTTGAACCATCGCTTGTGCGAATGGGTCGAGAACCGCCACTGGATATATGAGACCGTAATTCCTCGCGCGTGGCTTGACGATGCAAGAACTATCCGACTCGTGTGTGAAAGCCTTGACTACAGTGGTTGGATAGTTGTCAACGGCGATATAGCTGGAGACTTTGTAGGCTCACACATCCCACACGTTTTTGACATCACTGAACGAGTAGACCGCAATGCCGATAACGTGCTAAGGATAGTATTTGACCTACCCCCCAGATGGCTGGGACAATTCGGATTTACGTCGAAAATGCGCGAGTGGAAGCCTCGTTTCAATTATACGTGGGACTGGGTACCTCGACTCGTACAGATAGGAATAGCAGGGCCCGTTCGGCTTGAAATCACCGACGGCCGTGAATGGAAACGACTTAGAATATCAACTGACGTGCAAGATGGCGCTGGTGTTTTGAAGATAACCGGCGAGATTGGCGAACCTTCGGGATTGGTTGTGGACGTGTGCGTGCGCGGGCTGGATAGGATAATCGCTGAGCGAACTGCAGACGCTATCCAGTTTTCCCGCGAAGGTCTAGTTTTCAAGAACCTGGACATAGATCTGTGGTGGCCCAACTTGGAAGGCGACCAGCCGCTGTATAACGTTGAGTGCAGACTGAAAGATGGGACAGGACTTGAGCACGACTTCGTAGCTCGCCGCGTCGGCTTCCGAAGCATCGAATGGAAGCAGTGCGAGAACTCTCCGGAGGGAGCCGATCCCTGGATATGCGTGGTAAATCAGAAGCCCGTTTTCTTGCAAGGTGTCAATTGGACTCCGATACTGCCAAACTGGGCCGATGTTCAAGAAACTGACTACCGACAGCGTCTGGAGCTTTACCGCGATCTTGGTGTCAATTGCTTGAGAGTTTGGGGCGGCGCATTTTTGGAGCGAGAATGCTTTTACAACATTTGCGATGAACTTGGGCTGATGGTTTGGCAAGAATTCCCTTTGTCCTCGTCTGGCATAGACAACGCACCTCCAGAGGACGAAAAGTCCGTTGCTGAGATGGCAGAGATCGCCCGGAGCTATATTGACAGAAGGGCACACCACGCGTGCCTGATCTTGTGGTCTGGCGGAAACGAGTTGGAAGTACTCGGCGAGCGGGGGAAGCCGGTCGACGCATCGCACCCTATGATCAAAAAGCTAGCTGACGTTTGCACAGAGCTTGATCCATCCCGGCGATTTGTTTCCACGTCGCCCAGCGGTCCATCGTCGCACGTAGATCCTGCCAAAATCGGCAGCGGCGTACATTGGGATGTCCACGGACCTTGGAAGGCTGTTGGCGACCTCGACCAGGAATGGTCTGACTATTGGGCAAGGAACGATGCCCTGTTCTGCTCCGAAATGGGTCACCCAAGTGCTAGCCCAACGAAATTAATCCAGGAATATGCGGGCGAGTTTGATCCAATGCCGGCAAACTACACTAATCCGCTTTGGAGACGAACCTCCACATGGTGGATAGAATGGGATGAGTTTGTGCGCGAGAAAGGTCGGAAACCCAATTCGCTGGCAGAGTACGTTGAATGGAGCCAGGCAAGACAAGCTAAGGCCTTGTCCATAGCGGTGAATTCGCTCAAAAACCGCTTCCCGAAATGTGGCGGCTCCCTAATTTGGATGGGACACGATTGTTTCCCCTGTACAGCCAACACATCCATAGTCGACTTCGAAGGTAAACCCAAGCCCGCAGCTTTAGCACTTTCCGAAATCTGGCGCGCCAAGAAGAAGGAGAACTCACAATGATCTGGGCGTACCTCATACACCTAGGTTACAACATGTGGCTGGACCGAGAAGCACCGGAACTTGGAAGGCCCGACATAAGTTCAAAGGCGCGCCTGCGCTTCGATGAAAACCTTTGGAACGACTTGCTTGAACACATGGCGCGATCAGGCGTTAATATGCTTGTGGTAGACCTTGGTGAGGGAGTTAGATACGCGTCGCACCCTGAGCTTGCAGTGGAAGGCGCGTGGACGCCGGAAAAACTTCGCAATGAGCTTTCAAAAGCACGAGACCTCGGCATCGAGCCCATACCCAAACTCAACTTCTCAGCCACACACGATACCTGGCTGAGTGATTATAGCAGAATGGTTTCTACGCCGACCTATTATAGAGTCTGTCGAGATCTAATAGCGGAGGCGGTCGAACTGTTCGATCGCCCCAGATTCTTTCATCTGGGGATGGACGAAGAAACAGCCGAACACCAGCGCTACCACGCCTATGTAGTGATAAGACAGTACGACTTGTGGTGGAATGATCTTCTGTTTCTAGTAAACGAGGTCGAAAAGAACGGCGCACGTGCATGGATATGGTCCGACTACGTGTGGCATAATCGCGATGTGTTCTTCGAGCGAATGCCCAGATCGATAGTGCAGAGTAATTGGTACTATGGCGCAGAGTTTGATCCGAAACACACTCCCGTGAAGGCATACTTGGAGCTTGACGAATACGGCTTCGACCAAATCCCTACTGGCAGCAACTGGTCGTGCGACACAAACTTTGACGGGACCGTCGAATTTGCCAAAAGTCGGCTAAACCCAGAAAGGCTCCTTGGGTTCCTACAGACAGTGTGGCATCCGACAACTGAAAACTACAGACTGAAACACTTTGGCGCCATAGATCAGCTCGCCCAGGCAAAGAAGAAGTACTACCGCAGCTAGATTCGCATTTCTCGGAGAAGTAGAAATGATAAATATCAGTATCGTCGGTTTAGATTCTAGCCACACTATCGAGTTTGCGCGCAGGTTGGTCGCCCCGGACTGTCCTGATGAACAAAAAGTCTCCGGGGCGACCGTCACGGCTGTGATGCGGTTTGAAACTCCTTTTCAGGATGCGGCTGGACTCGACGCGCGTCAAAAACAACTCGAATCCTGGGGCATACGCGTAACAACAGATTTGCAAGAAGCTATAGCCAACTGCGACGCTATCATCCTGTGCATAAATGATCCGTCGCTGCACCTTGATTACTTCCGTAGAATAGCAGGCCTCGGGAAACCAGTCTTTGTCGACAAACCGCTCGCCGATACAAAAGCGAGTGCCGCGCAAATCCTTGAAGCTGCGGCGGAAAACAAGACGGCTTTCTTTTCGTGCTCATCTCTCAGGTTTGCACCGCAACTTCTCGATGCGTGTAACAAGGCAAGCCAGCCTACTTTGGCAAGCACATTCGGACCGTTAGGACAGGCTGCGGCAGGCAGTTCAATAGTTTGGTACGGCGTCCACGCCGTAGAGATGATGCAGCGGGCGCTGGGCAGAGGAGCAAAGTGCGTCAGAACGATCGCCGATGAAACAGGCGCGGTTCTTGTGGTCAGATATGACGATTCTAGGCGCGGAGTAGTAGAGTTATGCCGAGGGGCGTGGCACTACGGTGGCTCCGTGCGCGGTAGAGAAGCCGCCGCGTTCGTCGTCGACACATCCCCGCTTTACACGAACCAGCTCAAGGAGATTGTAAAGTTCTTCGAAACCAAACAGATACCAGTCGAACCCGAAGATGCACTGGAAGTCACTGCCATCCTTGAGGCCGCCGAACGATCTGCGAAGTCGGGCGCTTTAGAACCAGTGTGATACCCACATTTGCAGGTGACTGCGCACAGATGTCGTATTACCTTTTCAGTGACAATCGGATTTAACTATTCGTACCTGCCGGGCCAGAAGTCGTAGGTGGGCACGTCTAGAGCAATCCCGCCCAGGGTCCAGAGGCTGCCGACTGTTATCTCGCCTAGCATCAGACCAAAAAAGAACGGCAACGCTTGGCGATAGGTCTTTAATCCTCCGAATTTTAGAATGAAGAACTTTGCGGTGCTACCTATCAGAAGCGGCATCCAGAGTTGGCCGACTCCCCAACTGGGAGCAAGCGCATACGCAAGCGGATGGAAGGGAAATGAGATGAATCTCAGTCTCAACCAGCCAAGAAGCATGGATACCCCAAAGCCCACTCCGACAAAAAGCATCGCGGTGGGGTTCGGCGGAAATGGCTGAGTTATCCATCGTTCGAGCTGTGTCCAGCAGCTGCTGCCGAAGCCCAGAGCCCACTGCTCCATATTCGCCGTCGCCCCGCCTCGACGAAAGTAGGTGTGCAACAGCATCCAGAAACCAATAGGCATAGCCAGAATAGACGCTATCGCCATTGCGGTGAAGAATTGGCGCGCGGGTGTGTTAGTGCGCTCAGCAATTTTGAGCCCTTCCATTTGGTGAGGGGACGGATGACTTGCATAGGTCCGGTTGAACCAGAAGAACAAGGAAAAGCCGATAAGATTATTTGTTCCCAACCTTTCTGTGCCGCTGACGGTAAGGAGCAAATGTTGCGGTTGCATAAAATGCATGTCGTGGGTAGGAAAGCCGAGTTCGGCTCTGATCCGACTGCAGATAATAGCAAATATGAAGTAGAAGAAAAAGAATACAAATATGACCCATCGGGACATCCCTATTGCGTAGGCAAAAAGGCTTAGGAATATGAAACCGGCAATCGAACCAATTATCGCCGCACGGTAGCTTATAGCCTCGCGTGAATCGTCTTCTTCCTTAGTGCCGAAGAATGCTGTCCTGAACACTCGTTTCAGGTAATGCCGACTAGCCCACATACTCATCACGAAAAAGCCCATGTAAGCCCCCCACTCCTGGCTTTGCAGGAAAGGATAACCCCTGTCAAATCCGCCCCCGGGCACCTGCAACTCGTGGAGACCTAGCACGTAGGAAAGTACCAGTTCGAACTTCACAATCCAATAGAACACCCAGCAGGAAAACGACAGTTCCAAAGGCATCAGAAATGCAATCCCGATCGCCCAGAAATAGAAGCCGAGGGAGATCGCCCCCATAGCATTCCAAGGAGGCTGCGTGATGAGACGTCCTATGTTGGTGCGCACTATGCGTATGTACGGTATCGATGGGTATAGGAAATGTAAGCCGGCAACAAGCGTGATAAGACCCGAAATGGCAAACCCCAACCACATATACTTGTTCCGAAATATCGCCGCCGACTCATCAGCCATTTCGAGCGGCAGTATAACAATAGGAAACGTCAACCTTTCTGACTCGACCCACTGCTTTCTGAGAATAGTATTCAGGCAAAGTAGAGTTAGAAGCAAAACCGCACAGAATACAGACCAGCATAGTGCGGGCACAAGCCAGGGAAGGAAGTTCTCTGGTCTATATAGGCTGGAGTTGCCGTAGTAGAAGTTGTAAAGTGAAGTATGATCACCGACGGTAAGCCAGCCTGGCAAACGGTTCACGAAGAGTTCGCCCCATCTGTTCTCCGGTGTCTGAAAGAAATGGGCATAGCCCATCATCGACACCAGTATTTCCATCATATTATGCGAACACACCGCGCTGGATATCGAAAGCATTATGTAAACGGTCATCATTTCGACGCGTGTGAACGCAATTGATGGGAAACGCCGCCTGATGATCGCGTTTATTGCCGTCAAAACCAACAACGTGAAAATGCAGTTGTAGAATGGAGCAGCGTAGGTGGCAAACGAGTATCTGACTACCTCGAGCTGAACTATCCAGTAGTCATTGGCAACCATTAAGATAATCGAAAGAAGAACGGCTCGGGCTGTTACTCGGTTACGTGTTGCGTATGCAAAATCTGCAACCCTCTTGTTTTCCGCGACTCTTTCGCTTATGGTCCCGTCCGTCATAAACTACCTCTCGCGAAAACTGTTTCACTGGCGAAGCCGCAGCTATTTTTCATGAAAGCAACCGCTCAAGTATACCAACCGAGTATATCAGGGCGCGCGGCAGGTGAAATGGATCCTTTACCGGCAGAGCCGCACTTGACGAGGGAGAGCCGTATCGGTCAAGCCACTGTCTCCACTCCCCTGTCGGAACCGGATATTTGGAGAAGGCATAATCTTTTATTCGGTGATGCCAGTCTAAGAACCACTCGTCGCTCGTGTAAAAATAAGCATACAATGTCGCAACAAGTGCCTCTGTGTGAACCCACCAGGGCTTGCAATCTGCTTTCTGCCAGGCTACAGGCGTTTGCCCTTCAATGTCTATAGCAAGTCGGATTCCGCCGTAGTCGTCGTCCCAGCCTAGCTCAATGTGCCGGCGAATCAGGCGACAGCACTCAGCAATGGCCTGATGATACCGCGATGAATCGGCTGCCTCGAATATCGATATAAGAAACCACATAGCTTCAATCACGTGCCCCGGGATCACTACCCTGCCCTGTGGCAAGGCTAATGGACCGCCGTATATGCTGCGAAACTCCATTACCGCATCATGCTTTCTGGAGTAGAACGTGGGCAGCAGCCACTCTGCCAACCGCAGACCTCCTTGCTTTATCTCTTCGGTTCGAAGCGCCTGGCCCAGGTTCCAAAAAAAGAAAGAGAAGATCATCGGAATGCCCAAAGTTTGGGCTCCGGGCGGCAATTCGTATGGGGCTATGCTGTAGCTACCGGGGTTGGCTAACCTCTCTGAAACGCTTTTCCAAGTTTCTCTTGCAATGTCCGCCGCGCGGGTGTCGCCGGTTGCTAGATAGTACTCTCCCATCCCGTTCAGTACGAAGCCGTCTACGTAAATGCTGATCGGCCCATCTAGAACTTCACCGTCTTTGCTTAGGCGATATACCCACCGCCCTGAATCATCACGACCATGCGAATAAAGATACTGTGCCACACGGCGCGCAATATCAAGCCAGCTCTGCCTGGGCTCCACGCGGTTGTAGAGAGCCGAAAACGTCCAAAGAGCTCGTCCCTGAGACCATAGGTACCTATCATATGAAAGCACATTTCCATAGTCATCCACACAATTGTTTATCGCGCCGTCATCCGGATCAACCGTGTACCGCTCCCAGAAAGGCACCACGTCTTCCAGAAGGGTTTTGCGGTAAAGCTCAGCTAACTTTTCGAATGAGCGCATAGCATAAGACTGATTAGACGAGGAAACCGCGAAATCATTCAAGGAGTCGAAAGAAACCATGGACTACGGATTCAGGAACAAGATAGCTGTTGTAGTCGGCGGCGGAGGTGCGATAGCCGGTGAAACGGCGAGAAGACTTGCTGAGGAAGGCGCAGCCATTGCAGTTTGGGATTTGTCCCTCGAGGCCGCGCAGAATACCGCTAATGACGTTGAGAAAGCCGGGGGGCGAGCTCTAGCTGTCAAGTGTGATGCCGCAGTACGCCCGTCTGTGGAATCGGCACTCGACTCGACGCTTGCAAAGTTCGGAACGGTCGACCTACTAGTAAACGGGGCAGGAGGATCAACGCCTGGTTGCACCACCTCAGACGCGCTGGAGTTTTTTGATATAGAATCAGAAGCTTTTGACGAGATATTCGCAGCCAACTACAAGGCGGTCGTCGTGCCGTGTCAGGCTGTCGGCCGAATATTCGCGCAAAAGCAGCGCGGAGCCATTGTCAACATATCGTCCGTTGCAGGCTGCCGCCCTTTGACAAGGGTAGTAGGTTACTCAAACGCTAAGGCTGCCGTAACAAGCTTCACCCGTTGGCTCGCCGTCCACATGGCCAGAAACTACTCGCCTAACATACGCGTCAACGCTCTCGCTCCTGGATTCGTGCTTACAAATCTGAACCGCTTTCTGCTTGTCGACGAGAATACAGGAGAGCCGACGGAACGAGGTCACACTATAATAGCGCACGTGCCTATGGGCAGATACGGTGAGCCGTCGGAAATAGCGGAAGCCGCGCTTTTCCTACTCTCCGACCGTGCATCATTTGTCACTGGCAGTGTGCTCACCGTCGACGGAGGATTCAGCGCATTCGCCGGTGTTTAGATGGAAATCAACAGTCTTATTTGCCTGTCACAAACGGAGGAGGAGGTGGCGGTATATCCGGGGCACTAACTTGGAAGGACCGTTCTTCCGATGTTGCCACCTTTCCGGCAGCATCGTAAGCGTAGGCAACGAACCTATATACCGCAGCTTGGGTCCCGGAATTGGCAGGTGCGTCGAATTGTGCACGCCAAATGTTGCCTGTTTTCGTCGCTGTTACGAGCGACGACGAGCCATCTGGTTTTGTTACCTTAACTTCCACACGCACTACACCGACATCATCCGTAGCATCGACGTCTATAGTTGCAGTTCCACCCGTAGCGGGCAGCAGTCCTGTGAAGCTCACAATGAACACTGTCGGCGGCTCCTTATCCACCACCCCAGCACCGCCGCCACCACATCCGGCACCAATAAGTGATAATAATGTCAGAACTGCTACTAGAACATAGTGTATCAAACTCAGTTCAAAACGACCACATCGCATTATAGCTTCTATCCTCAACAAATCTGTAAGTCTCGACGAATCGGTTTTGCCCGTGCCCGTCACTGATTCGACGGAGGCGGTAGTATCAAATCGCAATCGACAAGCGCTCTGAACCAATAAGCCCGCCACGGTGCCAACTCACCCACCGCACCTGGAATCAGTGTCGGGTCGCAAACCAAGTAGTATGCACCGCCAGCGGCACTGCTGGCATCTGGTTTCCATCCCCAAGCATAATCTCGCACCCAGCCCGCATCTCTGGCTTCCTCGAGAGATTTCTCCAATGAATCCTTCTGGACACGGATTCGGCTGAGATCCCACGGAACCGCACTTATGAATGGTTGCCCTATCAGATTCCAGCCTTTCTTGAGGTGTATCGTAGCTGGCTGGCTCTGATCCGGAACGATACCAACAGGGATCACGCTCGGCTCGCCGATGAATCCAGCCCAGAAGCCCCTGCCGGGCGCACTGGACGTGGGATCGAACCAAGTACTGGCATCCGGATACTGCACGTAGGCAGCCGTTGTAGGATCGTACATCACCCAGTAGTTCGAATGGAATCCCACCACCAGCTTAGGATCCTTATCGAAAGGTATAATCGGCACAGAAACCATTGCCAACCGGATCCAATCACCTTCAGCGGGCATCGCAAACTTCACACCTACATCTATGGTGTCGCTCGCGCTGTTGCCCGCTTGATCGAACGCCGTCACCGTAACCGTATCCCCCGAACCGATGTCAATACCGACCGCCGTCCAGTTAGTCGTGCCGGAACAGATACCCGAGCCACCTGAACCAGTCTGCCACGTTACTACCGCTAAGCCGATATTGTCGCTAGCCTCACCACCCACCTTGAACGTGCTGCAATTCCAGATGCAGGAATCCTCTTCCGTAGGTCGAGTGATAGTTATGGTAGGCGGCGTTATGTCGTAGGTTACTACGTTGTCCTCACTGGTAGACTCAAGGTTTCCATTTCCAGCAGCGTCGTGAGCAACACCAGCAGGCACCGTGACAACCACCGTGCCCGTCGATGTCATTCCGGACACCGCCACTTTGTACGTCGTTCCCTTGCCGGTGACTTTTACCTTCTTGGTGCCGCCGGCTGTTCCGGATACGCTGACATCGTCTGCGGTAAAATCGTTTACTGCCTTGCTGAACACAACTGTAAAGTAGATGGGCGAGTCCTTGGTCGGATCAGGCTGGTTTTCGGACTGGTTGACTGTGACTGTTAGCTCTGAGTTGTCGAACTTCACAGTATTGTCGGTAGATGTGGATGCAGAGTTCGGATTGCCAACTTGGTCATGCGCCACACCAGCCGGTATGCTGACCCTTACCGTACCAACTGAATCCATCCCGCTTACAAGAACCGTATACTCGCTAGCAGGCCCGCTCGAGGGCTCTACTGCCACAGTTTTCTGAGCATTGGCACTAAATGCAGTGCCGGTCACTGTAACATCTTCCGGCCCGAAATCCGCTACCGGCTCACTGAATACCAAGGTGAACTTAATCGGAGAAACACTTGTAGGATCAGGCTGGTCCGCAGCTTGGTTTACAGTAACGCTGGGACCGGTGATATCGTAAGTGACCACATTATCGGTGCTCGTGGAGGGAGTATTCCAGTTGCCCAGAATATCCTGAACCTTGTTTGCATCCACTGATACCACTACAGTACCCGTTTGGTTCATTCCGCTAACTGCAACATTGTAAATCCTGCCACTGCCGCTGACCTCGACTGCCGGCGTCGTTCCGGGAGCAAATGCGGAACCGGTAACCATCACTTTGTCCGCTGTGAAGCCTATCACCGTCTTGCTGAAGACTACAGTAAAGTTGATAGGTGAATCCTTCGTGGGATCTGCCTGCGCTGCCGCCTGATTGACCGTAACAGTAGGCTTGGTAATGTCGTACGTAACGGTGTTGTCCGTGCTGGTGGAGGCCCGGTTGGCAAATCCGTTTAGATCCGTAACCACGCCCGCCGGAATAGCGGCAGTAACCGTTCCCGACCTGTCCATACCGCTTACCTCAACGGTATAAGCGGGACCTGTGCCCTTTACAACCACGGTCTTGCGTGCTGTCGCACTGAACGCGGTGCCATCAATCTCCACATCTGAGGACTCAAAACCTATCACCGGTTCGCTGAATAAGACATCGAAAACGATTGGGGTTTTAGCTGTCGGATCCTTTTGAGTCTTCGCTTGGTTGATCGTTACCGTAGGGGGAGTATCATACATTACCTCGTTGTCCGTGCTGGTCGAGGCAAGGTTGCCATTGCCTGCAAGATCCTGTGCCACATCCGCTGGTATATCAACGATAACACTGCCAGCCTGAGTCATTCCGCTGACTGCAACTTTGTACGTTGTTCCGTCATAAGGTTCGATCTCCACTACCTCCGCCGCATTCGCACCCGCTGTGCCGCTTATCAGCACGTCCTCAGCCTCAAATCCCGTTACAGGCTCGCTGAATTCTACCGTAAAGCTGATGATGTCTGCGTCGGTCGGATCTACTTGGTCGGCAGACTGGTTCACCGTAACCGAAGGACCCTCATTGTCGAACACTACAGAGGCTGTGTTGGAAGCGTCGTTGCACTTACCGCCTGCGTCGCAGGCAACTCCCGCCGGGACGTAGATAGAAACCCGTCCGCTCCTGTTCATCCCACCGACCGCTACAATCCACGCCCCGTCTGTCCCCGTAAACTCGATCGTCTTCACGGCGCCCGAACCAAAAGCAGTCCCGCCCACAATCACGTCACTCGGACTATCGCCAAAGCCTGTAACAAGTTTGGTGAAAGTGACTAGGAATCTGACTGGCGACTGATTTGTCGGATCACGCTGGTCTGCTGCAGGGGCCACTGTTACCTGCGGGCTTGTGCCGTCGTCAAACCACACCACGTTGTCGGTGCTAGTTGATGCATTATTGGCATTGCCGAGGGCGTCATGCACCACGCCCGCAGGAATTGACGCTATGACAGTGCCGGAGCTAGTGACGCCGCTGACTTCGACAGTATAGACGGCGCCACTGCCCTTAACAACTACTGTCTTTCTGCCGCCTGCAGTTCCAGTTATAGCCACGTCGCTTGAGTCAAAGTCAACCACGTCTTTGCTGAAAACGACCGTGAACTTAATCGGCAAGACTGTAGTCGGATCAGCTTGTCCGGCGGCTTGGTTTATTGTGACGTCAACCGGGTTTATGTCATAAGTTACAACGTTGTCCGTGCTAGTAGATGCCACATTCGCACAACCGTTCTGACCAACCGCGGCGCCCGCGCGAACATTTGCTATGACCGTGCCGCTTCTCTTCATCCCACTGACCGCAACGTTATACATGCTGCCGTATCCTGTCACAACGACATTTGTCGCCCCGGCGGTACCACCTAGGATCACGTCGTCCGCGCCGAAACCGGTCACGGGCTCGCTGAAAATTACCGTAAAGTTGATAACACTCGCAGCTGTGGGATCCGTCTGGCCGGCGGCCTGGTTAATGGTTACCGTTGGAGGCGCCGCGTAGGTAGCCGACGCCGTGACAGCCTTCGTTGTCGCATTGCCCCAAGGATCGGCAGCTGCTCCGGCGGGAAGAGTTACGTCTACCTTGCCGACCGATGCCGGTTCGACACTCAAAACATAACTGGCGGCAGAGCCAGTGAGCGCAACAGCTCTGCCATTGTTGACAATAAAGTCTTCCTTCGTCAGATTGCGCACAGGTTCGTTGAACGTCACCGTAAAATCAATTGCCGGAGCACAAACGGAACCGACGGGCGCTGTTATCGTGCACACGGGATTATCCGAATCCTGAACTTGGACCCGCAGGCACCAGCTCTGAATCACGCCCGCGGCGTCGGGTCGATCGTCTATGACCTTGAGCTTCCACTGCCCTGTTATCTTCTTGCCGTCCAGTTTCGAGAGTAAGTCAACGGGTTTGTATGATCCGGTGAAGGGAGCACGCCCGGTAGCGATTGAGCTGACCGCCTCGTCGTCCAGCAAGGTATTGACAAATCCAGATCCTTTGCCGCCGACGTGCTCGAAGAGTGTCACCTGCGTGCCATCGGGACCTATCAGATAAGCCGAGAGATCACTTACGTAGTCGTGGTTAATATTCAGAAGAACGTCTACGTCAGTTACCGTTCCCGAAAGATGGGACAAGTCTATAGCCGATTCAACCCCTGCAGAATAGTTGTCCGGAATAGCAACAGGTGCAGTGTGGCACTGCTCAGGCAGATAAAGTACAGTATTGTCCGTAGAGGTTGACGGCGTATTAGCGTTCCCGAGTGCGTCGGTAACAGTTCCCGCCCGCACCGAAGCAACCACACTTCCTGCCGCAGCCATGCCGCTTACCTCAATATCGTACACTGTTCTGTCGTACGGAGGCAGCTCAGTTACCGCTGCGGTCAACACGGGGTTTAGAGTGATCGTGCCGCTTACTGAAGGTGAAACCTTGCGCCGGAACTTGTAAGTTCCCGGACCCCAGAACGCTGCGAACGATTTGACTTCGCCGGGAGCCAGATTAAGAGTGTCGACCGTTTCGCCGGCATCGGTCAGTATTTCTAGCGCAAACGCACCACCACTGTCGTTGCGCCACCTAATTACGTCGCCGTGATTTGTCACAACAGTGTCCGGATCGAATGTCCCTCCCGGACCGATAGATATGGGATCTAACACCTGCGGGTTGGAAGCGGTTCCGGAGAGCATCACGTCACTCGCCTCGAAGCCATAAACAGGCTCACTGAAGACAGCCGTGAAATGAATTGGCGAATCAGATGTCGAGTCTTTCTGTGAAGCAGCTTGGTTGACGGTTACATTGGGCCCTGCGTTGTCAAAGAGAACCGTGTTGTCGACATAGCTCGCCGCCAGGTTGGTATTACCAGCAGAATCCTGAACGACGCCGGCGGGGATGTTCGCGATGACTGTCCCAGGTGTGGTCTGGCCAGGTGGAACAGAAAGCCCACTTACAGAAACTGTATAGTTCCGTCCACTACCAGAGATAGTTACCGTAGCGCGCGATACCGCTGTACCGCTCAACTGGACGTCCGACGGTTCAAACCCTGTCACGTCCTTGCTGAACGTAACAGTAAACCGCACTGGCTGAACGTTCGTCGGATCCGGCTGGTCGACTTTTTGATTGATTGTGCAAGTAACTGGAGTGGCATCGTAAGTCACGGTATTGTCCGTGCTTGTGGAGGCCATATTAGCGTTAATGCGGATATCGGTTGCTACTGGCACGCAGTCGAACGCGACCCCGGCAGGTATACTACAAGTAACAGTTCCCTTAGTTTGCATGCCGCTAACAGCCACGTTATAAGTTCTGTAACGCCCAAATGCATCAGGCGTACCGATAGGGGTAATCTCGACCTGCCTCGTCGACCGTCCGTCCGGACCCTGGAAACTCGCAGTACCGCCAACAACTACGTCATCATTCGGGCTGTCTCCAAATCCTATAACCGGTTCCGAGAAGACTGCTGTGAAATTGATCACAGAACTGTTGGTCGGATCATTTTGCGTGGGTCCGCCGTAGAGTCCTGAGGCCTGATTAATAGTGCAAGTCGGCGGTGTGTGGTCCCACCAAACCGCATTATCAGTGCTGGTGGAAGCCAAGTTGCCGTTTCCAGCCGCATCGAAAGCCGCGTTGGCAGGCACGGAGGCTATGACCGAACCCGCCGTGGTAATATTTGTCACGCTTATGAGATAATGAGTACCTTCACCCAGAACCCTAACAGTCTTCGTTCCGCCTGCGCTACCGCCTATAACCAAATCGCTGGCGGTAAAGCCTGTCACCGGCTCACTGAACACTGCAGTAAAGTAAACTACGTTCGGTGAATTTGCGCCGGAAGGATCTGGCTGCACGTAATCCTGATTCACCTGAACGGTAGGCGGAATTCGGTCGACTTGAATAAGTGCTTCGTTAGACTCCAGATTGTCAAACGTCCCATAGCGAGCCGCACCAGCCGGAACTTTAACTCTCACATTCACATACGAGTTACCCGGAGCAGGTATCGAATTGGGATAAACCTCGAACCGGTAGCCGGTGCTGTCTAGCTGCGTCAGCGCACCTGCCGTGCCTTCGCTCACAAGTATGTCCGATACAGTAAAACCTGTGACAGGATTGGAAAAAGTAATTTTGAAGCTTACAGGTGACATATTTGTAGGGCTGGGGCTAAGAGGCTCTACAACGCACGTGGGCCCTGATGCTCGATAGATATATTTGAGCGTATTGCGCAAAGGCGACGTGGTTGCGTCATAGTAACTTATGTGCGCTCCGCCTGCGGAGTCGAGAGCCAAAGAAGCATATTGACCCACGTCGTATGTGCTGACTCCCACCTCTGCAACGCCGTCGTCCAAGACCGTTAGCGTCCACGTTGGGTCAACAGCAGCATTGCCTTCGGCGTACTTGAGATCTTTCCTGCTTGACTCGCCATCGTAGTAGGCTATCCGGGGCAGCCCATTGTAAAGAGCAAGCGAACAATATCGCCCAACGTCACCATCGGAATCGACAGTGCTGAAACGCCATTCGCTGCCGTCCCAGGCAGCATATACGAGGTCCTTATTCGTGTTGTCGTAGTAAGCAATGCGCGGATATCCGGTATCAGAATCCAACGCTAACGAACAGTACTGGCCCACATCGCCAGTCGATGCGACTGTTGATATGTTCCACGCGCTGCCGTCGTAAGCAGCATATTTCAAATCCTTGTTTGTGGAGTCATAGTAGGCTATCCGTGGTAACCCGGTGCTCGGATCCAGCGCAAGTGAAGCAAATCTGCCGACATCGCCAGTGCTGTCGACGACAGTCTTTGTCCACTTGGTGCCATCATAGCTAGCGTATTTCAGATCTCCCTTCGCCACGTCATAGTACGCGATGCGCGGCAGCCCATTATAAAGTGCCAGCGATGTAAATTGACCGACGTCGTCCGTGGCGCTGATATAGCCGTCGACTGTCGTAATCTGCCAGGTGCCAGCCCGCCACACAGCGTACATCAGATTGCCGTTGGTAACATCGTAGTAGCTTATGTGAGGGTTGCCTTGGGCATCGACTTTTATGGACGTATATCGCCCAACGTTATCATCCTCACTTCCGGGACTGTTACCATCTACGTCTTCGATGTGCCAACCCTGCCCATTGTAGTAGGCGTATCTGAGAACACCATGAGTATCATTGATGTACTTGTAGTAGGCAATTCTGGGATTACCGCTTGCATCTAGCGTAATCGAAGAGTACTCGCCAACGCGTTCGATGTCTTCCCTGTATGCATCAACGGTCTCAGACGAGTATTCGTTTGTGCAATTGACGGTCAAATAGTAGCTTAGCGTATTACCGGCAGCGTCAGCAGCAGTAATGGTTATCAAGTTTCTCCCAGGCTTCAGATAGATGCCTCGCACGTACCAGTTTGAAGTGCCAACGCACGGACCGCTTCCCCCTCGGTCGTTGCTCCAAGTAACGCGAGAAATACCTACGTCGTCGTGTGCCGTTCCCGCAATGTCGATCTTGGTGTTTGCAGTTGTATACGTGCCGGAATACTCTGGAGGCTGGGGCAAGTCGGGGGGAGTGGTAATGGTTAGAGAGTCCGGAGGGGTACCGTCATAATTGACCTGAGGTTCTGTACACGAATCCTCTGAAGACCACCAGTCTGATTGATCGGGATTATCCTGACTGCACATTACGAACAATCTGACAAAACCGGAATAAGTGCATCCGCTTACGCCGACGTAATAGACCTGTCCCTCAGAAAGAGGTTCGCCGGTACCAGTCACCACGACCGTTTTTGTACCGCCTGCCGCACCCGGAGTGGTGGGCGGATCTACCCTTACGTCTCCAAGTCCGAAGCCGTGAACAGGCTTACTGAACTCCACCATAAAATTGATTGTTTTGCTGTTGGTATTGGGAGGCGAGAGCGCCTGTATATTGATCCGTGGAGCATCTGTGTATGGAACTGTCACTTCATTCGAAGCCGTGCTCTCCCATCCAACGTCATCTGTCGCTGCCTTCGCCGCGATCTGGATTGTAAACGGACCATCGGTGCGAGGATAGATCACAACTAAGTAACTTTTGCCCGAACCCGAAACTTCACAGGCAGGACCTAAACAGCTTGCTCCAGACGGAAAATGCGCAGAAACGGCGTAACACTCCGGATCAGTAGCAGGTACGCCGTTGATTAGAACATCGTCCGCGTCGAAACCGGTAACCGATTCACTTTCGTCGATGAACTCGACGACGAACGTGAGCATACCGGTCGTTGGATCACAAGGCTTAGCCACAGTTGGATTGCCGTCAGCCGCGGTCAGCCTTACATCCGGAGGCGTCGCGTCGACGCGAAGCTCTGGACTCACTGCGTCTTTCGCATCCCCCTCATCATTTGAACACGTCGAACCTGCAATCTCGATCCAGATGTAACCATCACCATGGAGCCCGGCCCCCTCAAGGATAACCATTGGGTTCGGTGTATCGCCGTTTAAAACAACTATCCGATCCGCAGCAGCCTGTTGGTTTGCCGCCTGTCGTACATTGGGAGGTCTCGTACGAACGGTAATGTCGCCCGCCGTAATATTTATATTGGTGGCGTTATCAACCGTAACATTGAAAACGACATCCGGTGCAGGATTAGGCCCGTCTGTCATGACGACAGAAGGCACTGGAGGATCAATAGCAATTACGGGGACTTGTGCATGGGCGAGTTGTGCGCCGGCTGCAAATGAGGCAAGTAATGCCAGAAGTATCAAATTGGTTTTTCTCATAACCAAACTTCTCCTGAAGCCTCAAGGCTGGGAATACCACAAACCAAATTCCTAGCCGCGTACGAAATCTGCGGCACAGCACATCCGCTTTGCAGCCGCAGGTCTCGCTTCGAGACATTATGCTATGACACGCGCCTAGGTGTCAATAGTGGATCTCGAGCTTACGAACTAGAACCCTACTACTCCATTAGAATACCAGGGGGCGTTTATTGTTCCGAACCCCGTAAGGTGAATCGCAAGTCCTTAATTCATTGCTTGGAACGCAGTTTCGCTACGTTCTGCGCAAATTTCGACTGGTAGATCTCCTGCAGTTCGCCCCGAAGTGCTGAGTTGCTCGTGACTACGATGAGTCGCGTAACATTGACTCGGCCCAGATCAACTGCGAGATTTGATCCCTCAGCTTGCCATTTCACGTCACTTACGCCGTCGCAAGAAACTTCAAAAACGGCTGTTGGTATAAGCCATTTTGGCAGTGATATTTTCAGTTTAGCCTCGTCGACAAGTTTGATAACAGTACCAACCCTGTCGCAGGCATAGTCGTCGTTCACAACTAGGAATAGAGCAGTGTCGGTTCCTGAAATCAGGCTCTTTACCCACAATCTATGGTCGGTTTCCACGTGCACCTCAGCCGGACAGCTTCGTGAGATTAGAGAACCGATCGTCCGAACTTCAGCACCCAGCAGTCCTATCTCGCGCCACAGAGCTCGCGCCTCAGGCGTATCGGCTCCTAACCCATTAGAGCCAACGCCTCTTGCACTTAGTGGGACAAACCACCAGTATGAAACCGCTTTCGCTCCGGCAGCTAAGGCATAATACACCTCGATTCGTTTTTCAACCGGTGTCGCGAATCGAAACTTCCAATCGCTCTGCACGACCTGTGTGCTGTTAAGAATTATGTGCAAGGGTTTCGGCGCACATGCGCTATACGCACAGCTGGCGACAGCATAGACTTCGGTAGCCTTAGTGTAGGCAGGGATTCTATAGGGTTTTCGATAGTAAACATCGGCGAGATGACTTTGGAAATACGGATCTGCCGCAAATATGTCTGGCAATTGGCCGTACGTATACCAGTTATCTGGTTTAAAGGTCATGTCTACGTTGAGCATGTTCGGCGTAGATGAATCAATGCTGCGCAGTTCGTGCGCTCGCTGTATCAGACCTTGCCCGAGACAACCGATTTTGGAACCCGGGGGCACACCCTCGACTTTGTAGTCAGCCGTATCCGGTTCGTCAGCCAAATAGTAAGCGGCAGCCTTCAGTTCGTTGGCGGGATCCATAACTACTCTGCGAATACCCAGCTGCTCCATGTGGCGGCGTCCTTCGGGACTGTTCATGTACTCCCGAACCGCATCGGAAGCAATGGTTATCATGTGACCGTTGATGTTGTGTTCGGCCAGTTCGTCGATAAAACGGCGAGCAAGTGCGACATCTCCAGACCTTCCCGACCTAGCACCCCATATCCCGTAGAATAGCTCTGTGTCCCAACATCGAAGTCCCGCTGTGGCTTTAGAACCGTCAGACAACACGGCGGTGAACGTGTGGAAAGAACCGCGCTTAAGCGGATCCGACAGTCTACAAACCACAGGGAGTATGCGGATGTTTGGGTCTGAAGCGATTGTGCAGTCCGCCGTTATATCACGGCCGTCCAACAGTATCTGCTTAACTGAGGACACACCGTCGCCTTTTTCTAGGTAACAATACGCTTCTTTCAAACCGCTGCCGAAGCTGAGGCTCTTTACGAGTGAAGTTCTCGGAGATGTGACTACGGAGACATCGAGATTTCCGCTGTTCAGCTTCAGGGTTACGTCAATGCTTGGCGTAGCCGGTTGTTGGCGGAGCCTGATCACCACACCCGCTGTGTTGCCCGATTCCACGGTAATCGGATCTATCTTATACCAGACAGGCTCGCCTGCAGCCACAAGAACACCGCGTTCAGAGTCGGACAATTTGGAGAAGAATATGCTCGCGGCTTGTGCCACTTTCTTGAACTTGCGCTGTCCGGAGAAAGCTATTGCCTGCTTTAAGCTTATCCCTTGGAGGCAAACATCTTCGATCGACACTCGGTCGGCAGCATCGTTTCTAACATAAACATGGATGTATCCCCCCAGCGTTCGGCGGCTTTCGCGTTCCGCAGCAGTCGACCACTCCTCCGGCGCCAAATCCGACCAGTAATGCACAAACTCAGGAAACGGTCGGTCAGCGACGAAAAAAGCATCCAGCACTTGCGCACCGCATGCAACAGGTATTTTGGCGAAAATCGTCACTGCGAGAAAGAGGAAAGTGATCAGTACTGCCCTACACACTTGATAACCTCCAGCAGACCCAAATCTCAGCGGTATGTTTCCAACGTATCAAACATAGCAAAAAGGTTCTCCTCTGGGGTCTCGCTGACGATTAGGTTCGAACAACCTACTACTATGCTGCCGAGTTCGCGCGCTGCCTGTATACACGACAGCGTCTCTTCGATCACCTCCGCACGGGTTCCAACGTGAAGTGTATGTGAGCTTATGTTACCAACGAGGGTCAAATGGGGATACAGCTCGCGTAGTTTCCGAAGGTCCATCCCAGCCCGGCGGTCGATCTCGTAATAGCCGTCGACAATAGGGAAGAGATCGTCTGCAATGGGCCAAAGGTTCCCGTCGCTAGCGAAGAAATAATACATTCCCAACTGATGACAAAACTCCACAATCTGTTTTAACCTGGGAACTATAAGCTGCTGGAAAATCTTGGGAGAATACATAGGACCGCGGTTGTTCGCCAGATCCATTCCGCCCAGAACCACACGCACACCAAGAGGAGCAGCAGCTTGAACCGTCTTCTTTGCTCGCTCAACCTGGACATCCAGCAACCGCTCGACCAGACCTCTTCGCAATACAACTGCTTCCATCCAAGCTTGTGATCCGTAAGGTATACCAAGACTGACGCCCCAGAGAGGCACAGCCCGAAAGCCTTTGTAAGCGGATGAAGCTCGGGATATCTCAGGAAAAGACTCCGGGCTGGGATTGTAATCCTGGACTGCACGTTCCGTACGCTCAAGTTCGTCTTCCAACAAATCTATGTCGTCCCTGTAGTGTTCGCTGTGATCGATCATTTGATAGAGTTCGGTGCGAGAATCGTATCTCATCACCCGCCACTTGCCATTGGGCTCGCCATAGAAAAAAGTAAATTCGTCAATTCTCCTAGTCGGCCTCTCTTGTTCGCGCCAGTATGCAACACGAACCATATCTAGATCCAGAATTGTGCCCAAGTCGATAGCATCTCTCAAGCTGCGCTCGAGAAACTCTGCGTGAGCATCGGGACCGTTCCACAGCGCGACCGCTTCGCGCCACTGCTGAATGCCGCCTCCGACATAGGCTTCCCTTCCCAAAACGATGGACGCAACCCTGGAGGAAAACGAAGCGTGGTAAGTGGGCACGCGGTCATAAGGCCTGTGTTCGCAGGCTGCAACAATGCGTTCAGCGGGGATCATGGCTGCTGCAATTACTCGTTATCAGTTTTGGCTAATCCTGCCGCGCAAAGGGAAGAGGACAACTTAAGCGCCTCTCAGCGCATGATCTGCTTGTCGCCGTAAGTGCCGTTGCCGTCGTAGTCTAGACCTTCGATAGGCACACAGAATATCCCGCCAGCTGGAGGTGAGAACCGCACGTGCCCGTCCAGAAAGGCATAATTCGAACCATTGCCGTGCCTATTTGGATGTCGCTTTGGATTCACTGCATCGTCGGCGCCCCACCCGAACCCCCGCGCAAGGCCGTCTGGAGATACGTGGTGTGAGAACGTGCAGAAAAACGCCGGCGTACGGGTGGGTGTGCGGATTTCACTTAGCATACGTCCTCGGCCAGGCATGTAATACTTTGGCGGCCCATATACCTCAATCCGCCCGTAGGCACCGGGCGCCGTGTAGAAATAGTTAGGTAGTGGATCCACTAAGGTCTCGTTGTAGCCATAAGCCATTCGACGAATACTCGGCGGATAATGTGCAGTGTCGTAGTAAGGCTGTGGACAGATTACTATCTCGTTGTTCTTGACGTACTTATCGTACAGGTGCACTTCGAAATCGCCATACTTCCACCAGCTCAGGAACTGCATGCTGGGCATCTTGCCGCCATAGTCATCGATGTATGCGAACAGCGCGGCACATAGCTCTTTCATGTGCGCCTGGCACTTACCGGTGTTGGCTTTTTCCTTCGCACTCAAAAGCACCGGATAAAATACCGCTGCTAAGATTGCAATGATTGCAATTACGACGAGAAGTTCTATCAACGTGAACCCAAGAGTTTGTCTGCGCGCCATGTTATTTCGCCCTCCTACCTCAAGACCAAGGAGTCGCCCAGCGTGCCGTTGCCATCGTAGTCCAAGCCATCTGTCGCATTGTATATGCCTCCTCCCGCAGGTTTCAACCAACGCACGTGCCCGTCCAGGAACGCGTAGTTCGAACCGCCTCTGTGAGCATTGGTCATCCTATACGAGTTCAGCGCATCTATGGGCTCCCAGCCCCACCCGTTGGGACCGTAATCGCCGGGAGCCGGATGAAAACTCATTGCGCAAAAGAAAGCCGGGGTCCTGGAAACTCTAGGTATACTAGCCAACAGACGGCCGTCTCTGTCGGCGATGAAATAAACATCGAATCTCGAAGTCTTAATTGGAGTAGTACTTAACCGCCCGCAGAGGCATTCATTGTAAGCGTATCCTTGATGCCTAACCTCACGATACCAGTTGTCGTAGTATTTCTGAGGACAAAGCAATATGTTGAAGTTTTTGACATAGGGCTCATATAGTCGAACCATATGAACCCACGGATACCGAGCAAGCGTGCCGCCGAAATCGTGGTAGGTCAGGAACTGTATCCAAGGAAGCTTGCCGTTCCAGGCATCCGTGTACATCATGAGAGCTTGAACCAGCTCTTTCTGGTGGCTTTGACACTTACTGAGTGCGGCACTTTGTCTTGCGGATATGAAGACAGGGAAGAGTATCGCGGCCAATATAGCGATGATAGCTATTACAACCAGCAGCTCGATAAGGGTAAACCCGCCGTGCTTGCAGCCCGTAGACATAACCTTACCACCCCCACGTCAATCAGTTGGTCTGCCGATTTATCTGTCTGCCCGCGGTTCTGGATGATAGTATAATACCACTAGTGTTATAGCACCAGCTCATATCGGTGTCAAGAGCTACTGCATGGGTCACATACTGGCCTTGCCATAATAAGGAGGAGTGCGAATTGGAGAATTTGGAAAAAGAATGGTTGCGAACTGAACCTGATATCGTAGTCTATGTACCTGACCCTGTCAAAGCGGCCGGCGAAACTAATCAACACCTCAACGCCATTTTGACACCCAAAGGGGCTTACTTGGCAACGTGGACGTCTGCCACTTACGAAGGTGCTCCGGACCAAAGGGTAATGTACAGCCGGTCTGAGGACAACGGGTTGACTTGGTCACCACCTAAGGTAATTGACGGTGCCAGTCCGGATGATGAACCGGGAACCGGAATGGCTAGCTGGCAATTCCTCATTGTAGCCGGACAACTCATTTGGTGCTTCTACAACAAGAACGTAGGAATCGACGATGCGCGTGCAGCGGACACCGGGGTGTTGCGAGGGCGCTACTCAGACGATGACGGCAAGACATGGAGTCCCGAAGCCTTCGATTACCCTATCGAGCCGAATGCCATAAGCAATCCTGACCCCACCGTACCACAGACGTGGATTGTTTACCAGAACCCTGTGGTACTTCTGTCCGGGCATGTTCTAGCCGGTTTCACACGGTGGGCGTCGAACGCTGTCGACCCAGGCGTAGGAATGTTGGAACGCGATTCTGAGATCTGTTTCCTACGATTTGAAAATATCCTTACGGAAGCAGACCCCCGCAAGCTTATCGTAACTACCTGGCCAAAGTCACCGCACGGTCTCCGAGTCGAAAGCCCGTTTAGACCTGGCATAAGCGTTGCGCAGGAACCAACTGTGCAGCCACTATCAGATGGAAGGTTAATTTGCGTTTTCCGAACCTTGCGAGGCTGCATCTACTACGCTCTTTCCGAGGACGACGGACGCAGTTGGGATGAGCCAAGACCGCTCAGGTACGAACCGGGAGGTAAGCCTATCTTGAACCCGCTTGCCCCGTGTCCGCTGTACAAACTTAGAGATGGAAGATTCGTTCTCATTTTTTACAACAACGACGGTTCCGGACACGGCGGACAAGGACCGACAGATGCGGCTAATGTCCGCAACCCTGCTTGGATCACGGTTGGATATGAGATTCCCGGTGAAAAGGATCACCCGATCCGATTTGAGCAACCGCGGATTTTCGCAGACACGAATTGGATTCCCGCTCCCGGAACCAATAGGACACAGGTGGCAACTTATTGCAGCCTGGTGGAAGAAAACGGCAAGGTTACCATATTCTACCCAGATAGAAAACACTACCTTCTTGGGAAGTGCCTGAATTTGTAAAGTGAAGTGCGGGTTGCACTCAACTTAGCTTAGTTTGTAATCAGTAGGCAATTTTTGCAAACTCTCTCCCAATTGGGTAAGATGGAGGTGTGATCACGCTCAGTGGTGGATATGTAACTTGGCCAACGAGAAAGGTGTGACTGATAGGGTAGTTCTGGTACTGATAGATCCCGAAGAAGAACGCGAGGCGGAAGCCAACGCGCGGGAAATGCGTCTCTTGATAGACAGTGCGGGCGGACTCCTCGCAGACGAAATGCGGGTCCGCCGCGGTCGTCCCGACCCCCGATACCTGATCGGCAAGGGCCAGGCAGAAGAGCTATTCCTGAGCGTCCAGGATTCCCAGGCGGACCTGGTTGTCCTGAGCGAAGACCTGACGCCTACCCAGCAGAGAAACCTCGAAGAGATAACGGGGGTAAGAGTTGTCGACCGAACTCAGCTAATTCTGGACATATTCGCCCAGAGAGCCCGAACCAGTGAAGGAAAGCTTCAAGTGGAGCTCGCCCAGCTTCAGTATCTGTTGCCTAGACTTACTGGGAAAGGCACGGAGCTATCACGAATCGGCGGCGGTAGTGCTGGGGGAATTGCGACACGCGGTCCTGGTGAAACCAAACTGGAAATGGATCGGCGCCGCGTGAGAAGGCGAATCGCGACGCTCAAGCGCGAACTGCAAGAGGTCGTGCAACGCCGGAGTATACAAAAGAGAGGCCGACGGCAGCTTATGATCCCTACCGGTGCCCTGGTAGGCTATACCAGTGCCGGTAAGTCTACACTACTTAACCTGCTCGCGGGTTCTGATGTTGAAGCGCATCCTAGATTGTTCGCTACGCTCGATCCCACAACACGCAGAGTAACTTTGGCTCAAGGAGAATCAGTCATACTTTCCGACACGGTCGGTTTTCTGCGAAATCTTCCACATCACCTGATTGCCGCATTCCGAGCCACACTTGAGGAAGTTACAGAAGCAGACTTCCTGATTCACGTTGTAGATGCCAGCCACGAGTTCTTCGAAGAGCAACGCAAGGCTGTTGCCGAAGTCCTACGAGAAATCGGCGCGCATAACAAACCCACTATCACTGTTTTCAACAAATCTGATGCTGTATCGAATCAATATGAGCTTCGACGGTTAGTCGCGGAGACGCCCGACTCGTGCTATATGTCCGCACTCACCGGTGAAGGCAAGGAACACTTATTAAGGCTGATAAGCCAAGTCTTGGGACGAGTGAGAAAAGAGGTTGCGGCACTGATTCCCTATTCACGGGGAGACTTGCTAGCTCTTTGCCACAAAAGCGGACGAGTGTTGCAGGTGGATTACATGCCCAACGGTGTGCTTGTTCACGTCGAGGTTACCCCTGAGCTGAAACCCAAGCTTGCACAGTTCGAGCAGAAACCTACTTCAGAAAATCAGGTTGATCTCAAAACCGGCTGTTGACTTCACGGACAGACCCCAGCATAATTGACTCGTTATCCGTACCTACTGGAGGCGCGAATTGACACTGCAGGACAAATTAGCCTGCTTCGAGACTACCCTAGATTTGGTCGGCAACACACCTATGTTACATCTCCGGCGGATGGGGAACGGCTGCGTATATGCCAAGGCTGAGTTCTTGAACCCTGCCGGCAGCATAAAAGATCGAGTTGCGAAATACATTATCGAACAGGCTGAAAAAACCGGCGAGCTGAAACCGGGATTCACGATAATTGAAGCCACAAGCGGCAACACGGGAATTGCCGTATCTTTTGTCGGCAGGCTAAAGGGGTACACGGTGATAATTTGCATGCCCTCCGACATGAGTGAAGAACGCAAGAAAATAATACGCGCGCTAGGCGCACAGCTCGTCGAAACGCCAGCTGAGGAGGGTATTGCGGGCGCTTGTGCAAGAGCCGAGGAGATCAAGGCACAGATTGAGAATTCGTTCCTGGTGGGACAATTCGTCAATCCTCTGAACCCGGAGGCACATTACCTGACGACTGCACCAGAGCTGTGGGAACAAATGGAAGGTCAAATCGACGCATTTGTGGCGGGCGTCGGCAGCGGCGGCACTTTGACCGGAGTCGGGCGCTACCTGAAGGAACGGCTTCCGGACGTCGTCATTGCTGCAGTGGAACCTGCAAACTCAGCGGCGTTGCTCGGGCACGAGCCGGGGTTTCATCAGATCCAGGGAATCGGAGATGGCTTCGTTCCGCCAGTCCTGGACGTTGAACTCATTGATGAAATAATAACGGTGTCTGACGAGGATGCGATTCGCACCACGCGCGAGCTGGCAGCGGTCGAGGGGTGCTTGGTAGGAACTTCATCAGGCGCAAACGTATGGTCGGCGCTGAAGCTATCTGAAAAACTCGGACCTGAGTGTCGAGTCGTTACGGTGCTTCCTGACAGAGCTGAAAGGTATTTCAGCACAAGCCTGCTCTAAGAACTGAATGGGCTTTTTCGGACTGCGCTACCACACGTTGGTGGCGCACTGTATGTAGGACACATATACCAGAATTCCTTCAGCTTCCAACTTTGCGCCCGAGGTACTTCCGAATAGCTACGCGGCAGCGATCAAGAGGGTGGTGGGTCGGACGGGACTCGAACCCGTGACTCTCGCCTTAAAAGGGCGATACTCTACCTGCTGAGTTACCGACCCGTTGATGCGGCAGCTATAGTATAACACCTCTGGGGCGAGAGGTCAATGTCTGGGCGAGAGGAAGTAGTGTGAGGTTGTTCGCGCGAAGGCGACTAGTTGCGTAAAACTTTTTCACTCGCCACGTCAAGCTGAGCTCGATGCACATTCGGTATAGCATCGTGCGAGGGTTAGCTTCGTTCCTCTGCCAGCCGACGGACTTGAGCCTAGCTACGGCACTTAACAAAGAATCGCTCTACGAGGTTTGAGGTTCAGAAATTCCCCTTGATGCCAATAAGGAAACGCGTCAATGCATATGATCCCCTGATTCCGTACAGGACAGGCTAAGCTCTTCAGCGAGTTTGACGTGATGCAGATGTTGTGGTAGATTTAGTATCGAACCGGCTGACCATAGGAGGCAGGGACGCCTGGTTCGTTTTTTTATGCAACAAACTGTTGGGGAATCGCTATATGCTTCTCGGAACTCAGAAAGTAAATCAACACAATCACCTTGAAATAGGCGGGTGCGATGCGGTAGAACTGGCCGCAGAGTTCGGCACACCGCTCTACGTAGTTGATGAGGCGCTTGTAACACACAACTGTGTGGTATACAAACAGGCTTTTGATAGAGAATACGGCGACTATGCAATTGCCTACGCCGGTAAAGCGTTCATCGTGACTGCTATGTGTGCATTGATGGCAAAACTTGACATGTGGCTCGACGTCGCCAGTGCCGGAGAGCTATACACAGCTTTGAAAGGCAACTTCCCACCTGAAAGAATCCTCTTTCACGGCAACTACAAAACACTGCAGGAACTACAGATGGCTATCGCATACGGCGTAGGATTCGTGGTTGTCGATAGCTTTGTCGAACTTGACCAGCTCAGCTCAACCGCACAAGCCGCAGGGCGCATCCAGCCGATACTGATAAGATGCAACCCCGGTGTTGATCCCCACACCCATCGCCTTATCAGTACCGGCAAGGAGGACAGCAAGTTCGGATTCAACATCAAAGACGGCTCTGCTATGGCGGCCGTCAAACGCGCTCTCGAGCTACCGGGCATTGAGCTGCATGGCATTCACTGTCACATCGGGAGTCAGCTCTTGGAGGTGACCCCTTACACTGAAGCTGCACCTGTTATGACGGGTTTCCTGAAACAGGTCCGCGATGAGGTAGGGGTCGTGCTGTCGGTTCTGGACATGGGCGGGGGGTTGGGAATTCGATATCTCCCAGAACATCATCCGCCTTCGATCGACGAACTTGCAAGGTCACTAAGCCGAGCAGTTCTCGAAGGTATTGCTGAGGCGGGGCTCAGCAAACCTAAATTATTCGTTGAACCGGGCAGGTCTATTGTCGGTGAGGCAGGCACTACTCTCTACACAGTCGGTCCAATAAAAGAGGTGAACATTCCGGAGCCGCCGGGCAAGCGGGTCTATGTTTCAGTCGACGGGGGGCTGTCTGACAACCCGAGGCCCGCGCTCTACGATGCACTCTATTCAGCGTTGATAGCCAACAAGGCAGGTGACGAGCCGACGTATGATTATACAATCTCAGGCCGCCACTGCGAGACGGATATGCTTATACCCCACATCAAGCTGCCTCGGGTCGAGACGGGTGATATCTTAGCTGTCCAGTCAACCGGTGCATATAACTATTCGATGGCGTCCAATTACAATCGTTTTACTAGGCCTCCGGTCGTATTTGTCCGCGATGGGAAGGTAGATCTTGTCGTGCGCAGAGAAACTCTCGATGATTTGTTGAAGTGCGATTTACTACCTGACAGGCTGGCTTAACCGTGGGCGGGTTCAATTTATACGAATTCGCTTTGTCGATGGCGGCTCTGGTGATATGCATCACCATACACGAGTTTGCCCACGCCTACGCTGCTTATAGAGCAGGTGACGACACGCCCCGCCTGCAAGGTCGGATTTCGATTAATCCCATAGACCACCTTGACCCTATGGGAACCATTATGATGGTAGTTTCATCCATCTCCGGCTTTGGAATAGGATGGGGCAAACCAGTGCAAATTAATCCTAGGAATTTCAGGCATCCGAGATGGGATAACCTGCGTGTATCTCTTTGGGGTCCGCTCTCGAACCTGCTGACCGCTGGAGCGGTTGGACTCTTCTACAGATACACTAATCACTTGCTCCCTGCTCAGGTCGAGTACTTCTTTTGGTTGCTTGCCGCGATAAACATCGGCTTGGCTCTTTTCAACCTGCTGCCGGTTGCGCCTTTGGATGGTCATCACATCGTTTCGGCGCTGCTACCCTATGAGCTTGCTTGGTCTTACAAACGGTTCATGGCTCGTTATGGTCTGTTGATTTTCCTGGCACTCATATTCCTCGCTCCTGACGTGCTGCCCAGACTGATAGGACCGCCGGCCCGCATGCTGTTGCGTTTGTTGATGAGCTAGCGGAGAAGTTCAGTCTGAATTGGCTGCTTAATCACTTTTGCGTCAAGATTTCTGGCATGTACAGGCCAAAGGTTCGCGAGTTGATCTACCCTGTCCTCACAACCTCCAGGCGTAGGGTACGCGAAAGGATATGGGCGCCGGAGTATAGAATGAGATGCTAGTGTCGCACCGGGAGGGTGAATCTTGAGAATAGATCAGGGTTCCTACAGCGCACAAATCGATAGGAACAGCATAGCACTTTTTCTCAACGATCGCCGCTACCTCATGTTGCAGGCAGCTACAGCCATCAACGCAGTGGAACAAGAAGACTGTGACGAGTCGTTGTCCGGACCTGAAATCAGCCGTTACGAAGACGGGGTCGAGATGGTGTGGACAACAAGAAGTAGCGTGTGGGAAAGCAAGTCGTACCATTGGCGGTTTGAACCCGATGCGATTGTGTATCGTGTTCGTGTAAAAGGAAAAAGCAATATCGACGACGTGCGCTTCTTCACATATCGCGGCAAATGGTCTTTTTTTGACTTCTCAAGATTTTTCACGCCTGAATGTTCTCTGCTGGACCAACGGTACTGGAAGTCGATGCAATACGGCTGCATAGACGCTACCCAGGGGCAGATGTCCGAGTTCCCCGTAGACGAGAACGCCAATAACCACTGGATATTCACCCCTCCGCCGCTGTGTTTTAGCTTGGGGTTCAGTTCGGGACCTTGGCTTGGCGCCGGAGTTGCACCGAAGCCCAGCGAGTACAACTTCACGCGCTTCGAATATCGCCCGAGAGTATGGGAGTTCTGTTTTCGGATCACATGCGACGGCAGAACCAAAGCTAACGGCGTGTGGGATGCACCGGCTTTCGTTTTTCGTCCTGCAGCAGATGAGTACCAAGCTATAGGCAAGTATTGTGACACGCTGCGTGCTTGGAAAATAGTTGAAGAAAACCAATACAGCAAGGCCGATTGGTGGTCCAGACCTATTTTCTGCGGATGGGGTGAGCAAAACGTTCTCGCTAACAGGTTTGCAAAACGGCCGCAGGATTTCGCCACTCAAGAAGTATATAACCGGTTTCTTGACACTATTCGAACCCTAAACCTATCGCCCGGAACAATAATCATCGACGACAAGTGGCAAAAACTCTACGGCACCTGCGAGGTCGATGATGAGAAATGGCCTGACTTGAGAGGCTGGATTGATGCCAGACACGCGGAAGGCAGAAAGGTTTTGCTATGGTATGGTGCGTGGTCTCCCGAAGGGCTCGACAATGACGAGTGTCTGGTTGACCCGCAGGGTCGTCCACAAGCTTGCGACCCGACAAGTCCCAAGTACCAGGTGCGCCTTCAAGAAATGCTGAGTAGGATGCTCTCCGATGAACATGGATGCTACAATGCCGACGGGATAAAGTACGACTGGACGGGTATGCCTATCGATCCAGCGCTTAAGACACACGGTAATCAGTGGGGTATCGAACTGCTCAAGACTTACACGAAGCTCTTCTACGAGTGCGCGAAATCGGTCAAGCCGGACGCGCTCATCATTACTCATACCGCGAATCCATACTTTGCCGAATGCACCGACATGATTCGCTTAAACGATATTCACCCCAGCACTCGCGAGCTTTGCGATATGATGATCCACCGCCAGAAGATTGCGAAGATAGCATGTCCGCACGCACTAATCGACTGCGACAATTCCAGCGCAACCACTCATAAGGAATGGCTTGAGTATATGAAGCTCCAACCGTCTTTGGGTGTGCCGAGTCTCTATTACCTGAGTGCACTTCATCCGACTGGTGAGCTAATTGTCGAGGACGACTGGCAGCAGTTGGCACATGTGTGGCGCAGATGAAGCGCGGTGCATACCAACTCCTTGTCGAGCTAAGAAAGGATCAAATCATTGCAGTCGGCCGGCTTGGCACTTTTCTATTCCCAGCAGGCTACTACGTATACACCGGTTCTGCGTTGAGTGGAATAGAAAACCGCGTTGGACGACACTTGCGCCGACGAAAAAGAGCTCACTGGCACATTGACTATCTTCTTGAGCGAGCTTGTATTATCGGCTATGCTATAAAGGAAAGTCTCGTTCGCGAGGAATGCGAACTTAATCGTCAAACCCTGGCCATTCCTGGCGCCGAAGTTCCAGCGGTCGGGTTTGGTTGCAGCGACTGTGGGTGCAAATCGCATTTGGTTTATTTCGCTATCAGGCCAAGCTTACAGCTCCCGATTCATTTCTTGGCAGAGTATGAGAGTTGAGTTCAGTCGAAGCGGGACATAGCCCATATAAGGTAGCGATTGGAATCTACGAGGGTCCGCTTGACCTACTGCTTCACTTGATACGGGAGCAAAAGATCAACATCTATGATATTCCTATTGCCAAGATTACCGAGCAATATCTGGCATACTTGCACCTGATGGAACAGCTGGATCTTGAAATCGCCGGGGAATGGCTTGTAATGGCAGCAACGCTCCTGGAGATAAAATCGCGCATGCTGCTGCCCCAAGATACTGCGAACGAAGAAGACGAGGACGAAAAAGATGACCCTCGTGCAGAACTAGTCGAGCGGCTTATAGAATATGAGAAGTTCAAGAGCGCAGCTGAACACTTCAGAGAAAGGGAAGAAGAGCGCTCAAAGGTTTTTGTTCGGGGGAACGCAGATCCCGACTTTGATTTAAAACCTATACTGTCCCTTGAGGATATTACTGTGGCCGACCTGCTGGCTACTCTGCAGCGGATACTTGCAGATGTGGCGGAGGAGGATGTAACCACTGTTCAACGCCGCAAGATCACAGTCCGAATGAGGATGCGGGAGATCTGGCAACGGTTGGTTCAGGCGGGAGGAAAGCTGACTTTTCACGAGCTCTTCGAACAAGACGCGACTAGGCCGGAGGTAGTGATAACATTCCTTGCACTGCTCGAGCTGATGGTTGCACGCCGAGTGCGCGCTCATCAGGAATACGCTTTTGGTCCCATAACTATTGTTGCGAGTGGCAATAAGTATGACGGATCAGAGAAACAAAACAGCCAACCAGAATGATGTGGTGGAAATAGTGTCAGTGCAGCCACTTTCTGAAGCGCCGGTTTCTGAAATCGCTGAGGTCGTACCGGGAAGTGTCGTGGCCCAGGCAAGGCAGCTTTACAGCTGTTCGGACCTACAGCGGGCTATTGAGTGTATGCTATTCGTGTCGACAGAACCTCTCAATCTCCAACAGCTTGCGGAGGCACTACAGATCGAACCGAAAAAAGTGGAGCAGGCGCTATCTGCTCTGGAACAGCGGTTAGATGCTACGAGTGGTCTGCAATTGATGAGGATAGCCGGCGGATACCAGTTGTGTACTAGGCCAGAATACGCTGAATACTGCTCAGCGATTCTCCAGCCTGCACGCAAGAAACTTTCCAAAGCGGCTCTTGAGACGCTGGCGATCATTGCCTACCGGCAGCCATGCACGCAGCCGGAAATCGAGGCAGTTCGAGGGGTAAGCGTAGATGGGGTTATTAAGACCTTGCTTGATCGCTGTATAATAAAAGAAGCTGGAAGAAAGCAAGCTCCGGGAAGACCCATACTCTACGTTACGACTCCTGAGTTCCTGCAGTACTTCGGGCTCAATGATATTTCAGAACTGCCAGATATAGAAGCTTTTGCCAGCGATGAGAGCAAAGCGCTTCAAGCCAAGCGCGAGGCCCTGCAAGAAGCCGAACGACGCCAGCAGCTGCACAATACAGATGACTGCGATATTGAGATATTGCCTAATAGCGATGAAGACTCCTAATTTTCACGTGAGAACATGGGCGTGTCGTGCAGTTGCCTTGACTATTTCAGTCACGTCCGTTCTCGGGATATTCCTGACCTCTTGCGCGTGGGCTGCCGAAGACGGGGTTCTCGTATTCCGCCTTGAGGATAGGAGTTCTCCTCTTGAGCAACCTCCAAAAAAAGCCCACGAGGTGCAGCAACGCGGGAGTGCTACGCATAGAGAAAACAACTTGTTAATACCTCGCGTGATTGACGTCAAACCATCTCTGGCAAATCCTGTTCCTAAGCCCAGCGTAAGGGCTGCAAGCTTCGCACTTATGGACGGCGACACGGGACAGTTGATCTATTCGAGGAATCCACACGTCAGGAGACCTAACGCAAGCACTACGAAGGTGATGACCGCTATTCTTCTGATCGAAAACTGCGGTATGGCCGATAGGGTCAAGGTGTCCCGAAAAGCCTCAGAGACCCCCTACACCTCTATTCACCTCAAGCCAGGCGAAGAGATTACGGCTAAGGACCTACTGATGGCTATGATGATACGATCGGCAAATGACGCCGCCGTTGCCGCAGCCGAACACATAGCTGGGTCTACTGCCAAATTCGCCGCGCTTATGAACATGAAGGCACGAGAGATCGGGTGCAAGAATACGCACTTCGTCACCCCAAACGGACTTTACGACAAGAACCACTATTCAACAGCATATGACCTGTGCCTAATACATCGATACGCATTGAGATACCCCATTTTTAGGGAGGCCGTCAAAACGCGTAAGTACGTTCTGAACAGCAGGACTGTCAATCGGAAAGACCTGGTCGTATTCTCGCGCTGCAAGTTTCTGAATGATTACCCTTGGGCGGAAGGAGCGAAGTCCGGTTATGTGAAACAGGCCGGATATTGCCTTGTCGGAACAGCAGTGCGGGACGGCTGGCGACTAGTATGCGCTGTCCTTAAGAGCGACAATGCGGGCCGCGACATGGCAGCTATTTTGGATTACGGGTTTTCAGCGTTCGAACCTTACACAGTCGCAAGGTCGGGAGTACCGTGTGCGTATACACAAGTTCGAGGGGGAAATTCAGCTGAGGTGCCGTTAGCACCAGTTCGGGATGTTCGTGTCATCGTTCCCAAATCGGGCGCCAGAATTGTCGCAACGGTAAGATCGACAGAACTTGAGGCGCCCGTCAAAGCAGGCACGAAGGCGGGGACTATAACGATATTGGTAAACGGCAGCCCGGCGGTGAGTATGGAACTCAAGTGCGCACGAGACGTGGGGATGAGCTGGGTGCGGCGCGCTTGGTTTTGGGCAAAGAGGGGTACATTATTCGTCGGTGTGGTCGTCTTAGGGGCATATGGAACAGCGATTGCAAAAAATACTCGCAGCCGCAGGCGTAGGTTCACGACGCCACTGCGAAGGCTTGATCGCTTCTGGTAGGGTTGCAGTCAACGGCAAAGTTGTTACGACTCTGGGAGCCAAGGCAGATCCGGATAAAGATATCATAACCATCGACGGCAAACAGATCGACGCCACCCAAGACAAAATATACATCCTTCTCAACAAGCCTGCGGGATACACAAGCACTCGTTTCGACCGATTTGCTGAGCATACGGTTATGGAGATCGTGGACGAAGTTCAGGGATACTTGTATCCGGTTGGGCGTTTGGACAAGGACGCCTCAGGAGCGCTGCTTCTTACCAATGACGGCGAGCTCGCCAATATGTTGACTCATCCTTCGTATGAGGTGGAAAAGACTTACGAAGTTACAGTCAATGGGCGAATAACCCGAGATGCCCTGGATCGCTTGTCACGAGGTGTTGAACTCGATGACGGACCGACAGCGCCAGCCACAGTTCGGTTGCTTTCCTACTCGCCCCGAGAGAACACGAGCAGAGTCGAGATCACGATTCACGAAGGTCGCAAGCGACAAGTGAAAAGGATGTTTCAGGCGGTGGGTCATCGTGTGGTCAAGTTGGTGCGCACTCGGTTCGGCACGCTGGATATCAAGGATCTTCCTGAAGGTGAACATAGGTACCTAACTAAGAAAGAGGTAGCAAAACTCAGGAAACTTGCACTAAGAAAGGCAAACAAGGCAGATGAAGAAGCCGGTGGTTCGAGTTAGTAACGCATTGAGGCTTGACAGACGGGTTATCACTGCGGGCCGAAAGGAGCGATTTACGCGGTATTTGCTGGCGCTGGCTTTTCTTTTCACGCTATCGTCCATGTGTGCGTGCTCAGCTGGTTTTCCACTGCGGGTGCGGGACTCGCGGGGCGAACTTGTTGTAATACGCCGAAAGCCTGTGAGAATAGTGTCTCTTGCGCCAAGCAATACTGAGATACTATATGCTATCGGGTTGGGCAATAAGGTTGTCGGTGTCACCAAATACTGCAATTATCCGCCCGATGCCGCCAAGAAAACCAAGATAGGAGACGCCCAAATCAACACAGAGGCCGTAGTTGCGCTCAAGCCGGACCTCGTTCTGGCACATGCTGTTCTTAACGATACCGCTATTCTCCGGCTTGAAAAGCTTGGTTTGACCGTGTTTGCAGTTAATCCCCGAACTCTAGGCGAGATTGCCAGAGACATACGCACGATAGGCAAGATAACGGGAAGACCTCGAACAGCCGAAAAGGTCGCGTCGAAGCTGGAAACGACTATCAAACGTATTAGTGCCTCCTGCGCTAAACGTCCACCGCGCAAGGTACTGGTAGTCATTCAGTCCAATCCGCTGTGGGTAGCTGGTCCGAAGACGTTTGTCGATGAGATGATCAGACTTGTGCACGCATCAAATGTCGCGTTCGATGCACGTCTCGGATTTGTCACGTTCTCGAAGGAACTCGCAATCGCCCGCAATCCCGATGTTATCATTGTCGGAACCAAGTCCGACGCCGATTACTTCCTCAAGAGCAGAGAGTGGAAAGTCACCAATGCCGTAAAGAACAGGCGAGTCTACGTAATCAAAAGCGATCTTATGACGCGCGCCGGTCCTAGACTTGCTGAGGGACTCGCTGAACTAGCCAAGAGGCTTGATTACTGAAGTCGCGCAGTAGACTGGCCTAAGCTTTCCGTCGGACATTGCGGTTTTAAGGATGCCTCAGCCATATTCACCGCGCACTTGCTCTGGCTCAGGTCGGATTGCGATGATGATAGGTCAGTGCTATATTGTTATAGCATATCATACTTCTACGGAGGTTTTACGTGAGAAGAGTAACCGTTTCACTAGCGCTTCTCCTGTTGGCTATTAGCCCATGTTCTTGTGTTGGTGGTGAAGTGCTCGACAGGATTCTCAACAATATGGTTCTTGATGTGTCCAATGGACCCGTTAACTACAAGCAGTTCAAAACTATTACACGGGAGAACTCCATTGGTCAAACCTTCACTACGGGGCCGAACATAGTAGAAGTGTCGCGCATAGCGATAGCTGACGCCTGGTGGCATACTAGCTGGACAGAGGACGAATCACTAGTTCTTACGCTGTGGGATTCGCCCGAGAAATTGAAGCGGATTGCCTCAGCTGAAATGCCCTACAAGTGGCGAGCCTGGGAAGGCGGTGTGATTATGTTCACCCTCAACGCTCCCGTCCGACCGTCTACGCAATACTACTTTGAGCTGACAGTCAATGGCGGTGACGGCCAGATCGTGGGCATTTTTCTGGGCGGCAGGTACAAAGGTGGTCAAGCATACGAGGGCGGTAAGCCAGCCGAGAACAACATATGGTTCGAGGTTCATTCGAGACCTCTCTTCGATAAAGACGCCGCTTACGCCGACAGGTTCTCGCGCTGGAACTTGGAGTACCCAGGGCTGGAAAAGGTCAAAGCAGCAGTCGCCGTAAAAGACTGGGACAAGGCAGTCGACGAGCTAATCAAATACTACGAGTCGCGCACGGATCTGGTTAATCCGCAGGACAAGCCTAAGAAGAACCCCAAGTATGATACGTCGCTGGACGATCTCGTGTTGGAGATGAAGTACAAGGATCCAGCGGGCACTGTAGTCGACTTGGGTCCCAATTGGAATCACTATCGTGAATGGCCGACTCGTGGCGGAGTAGGTTTAACCCGGACCGGATTGTTCAAGAACTTCCGTTCGGCTTATTTGAACACTGGCGATGAGAAGTACGCGAAGGCTTTCAACGAGTTTATGTTCCATTTCCTCAACGATATGCCCTCGCCACTTAGAGCAGGTGTTATAAAGCCTGACGACAAACGAGTGAACGCAGCACCGGAGCCTGGTATTGCAGGCGGCTCAATGTGGGCAGGGCTGTCGATTGGTGTTCGTATGAACCAAATATGGTGGGCTTACTCAGGCATGCACGCCTCCCCCAACTTCTCACGCGACATTCGAGCTGCTTGGATTTTCAACATGGTGGACATGGCGGAGGTCTTGGCGCTTCAGAAAGGCGGTGGTAACTGGGAGTCTCAAATGACGACAGCGCTGTACTCTCTCGCGGAACGCCATCCCGAACTGGCTAAGAGCAAGGAATGGTTCGAGCAGGGCGTGACGGAGATGATTAACAACCTCTGGTCTACCAGCCGTGCTGATGGATCCGTCCAGGAACCCACGTTTGGTTACACAACGCTGATCATAAACCGGTACAAGGCGCTTCTCGATACGTGTAAGAAGCTTAACAAAACGCTAGAATCCAAGTATGTCAAACGGGTTGAAAAGACTCTCGAGTACCTAATGTACAACACTGAACCTGACGGGCTGCTGCCCAGTCGAGGTGATACCTTCAACTATGTATCAAGCAAAACCCAACTCGAGTGGGGTGCCGATTATTACGGTCGTGAAGACTTCCGATATGTGGCAACCAATGGCAAACAAGGCAAGCGGCCGCTTGGGACTTCGGCTTTCTTCCCCGTAGGCGGTTGGATGGTTATGAGGTCTGATTGGTCTTCTGAGGCTTTATACCTCAATCTTCACAACGGTAAAGACATGGGTCACGGCCACGCCGATGAGCTCTCAGTGGTGATTGACGCATACGGCCGGAAGCTGATAGTGGACCCAGGATGCTACATTTATGGAACGAAGTACCATTCGGAGCTTTATAAATCCCGAAACCATGCCACAGTCACGGTAGACGACGCAGACACCAAAGTCCGTAACATGGGTACCAACAAGTGGGTTAGCCAGCGCACAGTGGACTACTTCGAGGGCACTAACACCGGGTATGAAGGTTTACCTGATGATATCCTACACACCCGTCGAATAGTGTTTGTCAAACCGGACTACTGGATCTTCCAAGATATGGTTAGTGGAAGTGGGGAACACGAAGTCGCGACTCGCTTTCCATTCAATCCCGGCGAAGTTGTGCTAGACGCGCATACAAACACGTGTTCTACACGAAACCCTGACGGGAACGTGCTCGTCAAATTATGCGCTGACGGAAATTTCAAGTCGGAGCTCTACGATTACGGCCTGCCGGTGGGAGAAGCGAAGCTTGATCCCGCCAAGGGGCTCAAGTATTCCGCTAAATGTGAGCTCCCGGTCAAATTCCACACTCTAATCTTCCCATACAAGGGAAGGCGTCCACCGCGGGTTAGCATTAGCACCATAGGTGAATCTGGCTGGAGAGTGGACTTACCCGAAGGGCGTGGCACCGACTTTGTTTGCTTTAACGCAGTAGGTACTGACCAACTGTGGTTTGAAGGATCGGCCGCAGTGGTCAGAGTCGAAAGCAACAAAGTGTCCAGCTTCGCGTGGGTTGAGGGGAAAATGCTCAACTTTCGGGGACGCGTCCTGGCGTCTTCGGACAAACCTTTAAAAAGCTTGGAAGTCATCTATGAGGGAGATGTTGTGCGTGTGTTGGCTTCGAATCCGGAACCTTCGCTTAGAATAGCTGCCCTGGGCAGAAAGAGCTGTGTCGTCGGATTCGGCACACCGCAAACGTTCAAGGGCGACGTCATAACCCCATTCGCTCCCTAGAAAAACAGTGCTGGAGGAGCTATGAGTTCCTCCAGCACCGAGCACGCTGCAGTCGCAAAGAGATGGTTATCGTCTTCGTCGGAGCGCAAAGCCCAACATAATCACCATGCTGCCCAGTGCTGCCGTAGTTGATGGCTCCGGAACGCAATAGGTGTCAACTACTACTTCGTCAACCCATACTGCACCCTGCACACGCAGTACTTCACGTGTAGGATTGGGGAGTATTTTGATTTTGATCAAGTAGGTATCGTGCCACCAGAGCGCCGCACCAACGGGTCCGACATGGATTCGCTGCACTAATTCGCCACGCTCCTTGAACAGTAGTTCATCTACAACTGGTTCCGCGTAAGGCGATTCCGACGTCCAAGTAATCTGAATCCATACCAACTTATAGGGGTTCGGCGGCCCGTAGTTCGAGATGTCGATCACTATCAGCCCGGAAAGCGGCCATAATCCCATGCGCCCAGCATACTCTCTATTCCAAAGGTGACCTGGGAATATATCCACGAAGGGAATTCCGTTCGGATTGAATACAGCATCGGGCGCAGGTCTGAGATCGGCAGTGCCGAACTCCCATCTTGCGAATGTGGTTCCATCGAGCTTACGCCATCACGGTGGGTTAATATCGTCCGCCACCACACAAGCCGCAAGAACCCCTAACAGAACAACTTTTGTAATAAACCATATAAACCTCCCGCCCATATCTTCCTCTTCCGCTTGCTCATTGATCTCTACTGCTTGCGAATCGACCGAACACATCAGCGCTCGACGCGGCACAACTCCCGGCATTCGCCCACTTGAGCACCCTGCTGCTTTGTTTTCATTTTTGCGGAATTCTAGTACGATTTCAACCTGCTATCAACTAGTAATATTACTGGGTTTTGGCATCAAGATAAATTTCATGATTGTACAACCCTAGCAGTGCCTCAGTTCATCCCCAGCTTGGTTACAACCATCGCACACAAGAGCTTAAGATATGTGTGACCAGCGCTGCCCCATCTACGTGTGAACAAAGCTTTGCGGAAGAATACTTTTCAAATCTCTTCCAGGGGTGCTATTCCTAACGCATCGAGGCAGTTCGCCATACACTGTCGAAACGTATCCACTAGTGCCAAACGATAAGTTCTGAGCACTGGGTCCTCGATTTTGATAAATGGGACTTGTTCAGATGCTTCCGGGTTAGGTCTCTCATAATAATCGGTAAAAGTCGTTGCCAACTCGAATGCGTAGCGTGCCAGAGGTGTAGGTGAGAGTTCTCTGCCAGCTTTCCTCATGACGCTCGGAAATTCCGCTATCTTCTTTACAAGATTTTGCTCGGGCAAAGTCACGTTTTCAGGCACCTGCACTTTGCCAAATTGCGTGATACCAGCTTTTCGCAAAATGCTGCACGCTCGGGCATGCGCATATTGGCAGTATACTCCAGTATCACCGGTTGTCCGAAGAGCTTCGTCGAAGTCGAAAACGATCATCTTGCCTGTAGAGATTCGAGACATAAAATAACGAATTGCGGCTGCAGCAAGTACTTCTGCACTTTCCGGCGAGCGCACGTTATCGCGCACTCTATTAACCATTGTATTAATGAGATCATCTCCCTTGACTCCGAGGCCCTTCCTGCCAGACATCGCTTGGATCCCAGAACCCTCATCCTCGACTTCGGCGCCTAGTTCAGCAGCGGCAGCACTAGAGAGCACCACTACCTCGTAGTCCAAATGGATCGAATTGCGTGCCTCTTTGACAAAACCTATTCTCCTAAGACAATCGTACACCACCTGCTGCGTATAACTCTGTCGAACATCGATCACATTTATAACCTTGTCTGCCCGTCCAAAGCGGTCCGATTCGATGCCGTCAGGAGCTGTGGTCCACAATTCTTTTCCGTTCGGTTGCACACCCCAAAGCTTGTAAAGAAAATCTCTGCCCAGAACACCAAACTTCCACATCTGGTAGGCAATGTCTTTGCCTGTGTATGTGACTGTGCCATTGGAGCGCACTAGTATCTTATCCTCGCTTCTTATTCCTTCGTCCGTGTGTACCAAACCTCTGCCGAAGCGAACCACCCAACAACCTGCGTTGGGACCCTCCGTCTCAAACTCAATTACACCCCGCTGCTTCAACAGCTCGAACGCCGCGTTCCAAAACCCGCGCTCGTAAATGTCGGATTCCCAGTTCAACAGGTCATAGTAGACGTTTAGCCGTCCAACCGTAGCCAGATGTGCCTTAACTATCCTTGTTGCGAGTTCTTTGGCGAACTTGGCAACAGGATTGTCCCGTTTTTCTATAAGATGAAGAACCTCAGCGCGCTTGGCCTTCAGAGGTTCGTTCGTTTCGTATTCCTGAGACACTCGGGCGTATAGGTCCCAGCACCAGTAGTCGAAAGGCTGCTTGCCATCGTATTTTGCCCAGATGTCGGACATATCTTCGGACTTACCATTGTATCGGGGCTCATCCAGGTAAAGCATACCAACTACCACATCCGCTACCTGAACCCCCGTGTCGTCGATGTAATTAGCAGCTTCAACCGTGTAGCCCAAGCGGTCTAGAATACGCACAATGGAGTCACCGATCACTGCATTTCTAAGGTGACCAATATGCATAGCCTTGTTCGGGTTTACGTTCGTGTGTTCAACCAGCACTTTGCGACCGCGACCCACGTTCGTCCGGCCATACTGTGGACCCAAACGCCTGACGCGCTCGATTACGGAGCGGACGTACTTCGGATGGTCGATTTTGAAATTAACATAACCCGGCGGGGTAACCGTTACTTCTCGTATAAACGGCAACTTGCTTTTTAAGAGCTCCTGAGCTAACTCCTGCGCGATTTCTAGTGGCGGACGTTTCTGAACGCGAGCCTGTGCCAGACACACAGCAGTCGAAAAATCGCCGAACTCCCGCTTCGGTGGGATATTGAAAGTAACTTCGTTTGTTCCTAGAATTCTTCGAATTGTGCGTCCTACTTGCTCCTGAATCATGCGAAAAACACCAATGGGATGATTCCAACAGTCGGTCTGCCCTGGGCGCGTACCTCCAGAAATCCTCTGTAGGTGCCACCGTAAAGCTGTTGAGGAGTGACTTGCACTTCCACTATGGCTGTATTAGCCCCATAGTTCCACAATACTACGTGGTTCATAGGGCTTGGAGAAACGTCCCAACACTCAGGCAAGTGCCAAACGAGTTCGACGTGTCGACAATCGGGCATCTTGTTTTGTAGTGTGACCTTGAGCAGGAACGGTTCTCCTTCACTGATGTCCGGTTCTCGACCATAGTCGAGAGTTACGAGCGTATGGACAAAGTCGTGAGTAACGGCAAACGGGGATTTGCTCCAGATCTGTCGCGCTATCGTGTCGGCGCTAAGAGCTGTCTGTTCGAGTCCGGAAAGATCAGACGCGCCTTCTGTGATCTCAACCGGTGCTCCGTATGATCCCAGAACCACTGGGACCTGTTGCATAACTTGGTCGGTAAGCTCGTCCAGGGTATTCGGGACTCTAATCGACCCGCGGTCGATCGCGACTGTAAGTATTCGGTTCCCTATGGGTTCGATCCATTCTTCGGGAATGCCGTCTTTGCCGAGAATTATACCCAATATGGCGCCTAAGGTGGCGCCAGTGCAGTCCGTATCGTCGCCGCAGTTGACAGCCGTGCAAATGCTCCTCCCGAAATCGCCCTCGCCGTAGAGCCAGCCGATTACTACAAAGGCTACGTTGGCAGGCGCTTGGAACCAACCGAGATCTGCACTATCTTCCACAACAAGGTTACGTGCTTCCTGCCAGCTCTTGCCTGCGGCGTAAGCTTCGACCGCCGTTTTGATCGCGCGTGCTACTCGGCAGTCGGGTGGAATCTTAGACAGACCTATTCTGATCAATTCATCACGGTCATGGACAACAAACGCTGCACTCTCAACCGCAGCGGTGAAAAGAGCTGCATATGTTCCTTCACCTCCGCCGTGATCTACTGATGCATCCTCGTATGCGTGAGCTATGGCAATATCGGGACAGCCCGGCGCCAAACACGCCCATATCTCAGACCGTATCCACGCACCGTTCGAATGTTTCCAATGGTTTCGGTATTCACCCGATAGCGGAGGCAACAATCCAGCCCTCATGTTTGCTTTGCAAATGCCGTACTCATTCCAGTACGGGGAGATATAGTTCAGCCAGTACTCACCAAGCAGCGTGCTATTTATTCCTTTGGGTCCGTTTTCGCGAACTGCTTGCAGCCATACCAACTGCAAATCCAAGTCGTCATTTGGAAGTGGCTCGCCGTGTGTAGGCTGGCTGTAAAACGAGACGTTATTGATATCGGTTCTGCCCTCGAATGGCGTGCCAAGCGTGCCGCCGATGTTTTTTCCAAGCCAACAGCCGTAGATTTTGTTCCAGAGCTCTTGCCTGTTTAACCTGATTTGCGCCAACCTATTTCTCCTCTCCCCTTTTGTATTTGTCTTTTAACCTGGAGACCATACTAACCGAACAGTCCCGTAAGTCCCGCAGTTCATGTATGTTAATACATAAGCTAAGGGTTGTTCACCACCGCTTCGCTCACCTTTTTGAGGTAGTCCGTGTCAGTGCCCTTTTTCGTGATAGAATAGGAAAAAAGACAATACCCAGCTGCTCCCAGCTCGCAAGCCTTTCTTACCTGTTCAACTGCTTGCTCCGGTGGTATCTGCCAGGCTCCGATGCCTGCAACGACAGGTTTGCCGTTGCTCGACCGAACAGCGTCTTCTACGAGCTCGGCAAGGCGCTCTGTAGACTTTACGTAAGACATGGGGAAAAGCATATCCAGCTTTTCGTCCTTGAGCCATTTCTTCCAATCCTGAAACCTGCGACTGAATGCGTCTGAATAATCCGGGAACACCGCGGCTGAAACTATCACTTGTGGCCGCACGGCTTTAACCGCATCGTATACTCGGTAGACCAGACTGGTAACCTGTTCACGCCTGAATTTATCCCATTCACGAGGGAAGGCGCGTGGGTATGTTAGTCTGTCTTGCGTGTTGGCTAGCTCTTTTCGCCTCTCCGGCATTATTCGCTCATCCATCTGAGTTTTGAAAAGCTGCAGACAACGGTCGCAATAGCAGAACCGAGGGCTGGGATAGCGTATGAAGTCAAAGTGCACACCGTCGACATCATAGCGAGTGGCTACATCAAGATATACGTTCTTCAGAAATTCTTGGAATGCCTGATTTGACGGACAAGTGTAAGCTCCTTCGGCATCCCTTGCCGCTGTCATCACGATTTTGTTATCTTCATCCCGCATCAGCCAATCGGGGTGTTTGTTCACTATGTGCTCAGGCGAGGAAGGCGGATTTTCGGAATCCCAGGTGTAGTTTGCATTGATCCACGCGTGCACCGCGATACCCGCCCGCTTTGCCTGCTCAAGGATTGTCCCAAGTGGATCAAAGTCATCAGGTTGACCCTTGAGGAGTTCGCAGCGCGGCTCATAGGACGACTTGTAGAGCGCATCGCCTCGTCCTCTTACCTGAACAACGAGAGTATTGAATCCGTATTGCTCTGCAAGCCGAACCAACGTGCTGCACTCATCTGGGGTTGTAATATCCCATCTGGCCACCCACATTGCACGTATCTGCGGCAGCTTTGTCGACGCCGTCTCTGCAGCCGAGTTTGTTGCCCCTAAGCAGGCAGCTAGCAGCACAGTGTGAAAGGGCATCGTGTGTTGTCTCCTCAAAGTGTCTATCCTTCTACTTCGGCTAAGCCGACAAAAAAGTCCTGCAAGTGGCCAAGGAAAAAGAGGAAAAAGACCGGCGCCCAGTCAAGGATGATTGGGTGCAAAGAATGCGCGTGAAGCACAAAGTTTAATCGACGAGACATGGCTATTGGTTCCAGTCCAATAATTGCCTCAGCGGCTGCTTTTGCCAGCTTGCTGTCGTATGCTATAGTTCTGCTGATAACCCCCGCCTGCAACAACGAGATTGCTGCGGAATGGCGATTGTCCCTGGTACAACTCGGCCAGATCTCCCTGGCAACAATGCTTGGATTCTTCTTCACGGTCATTCCTGCAGGTATTCTGTCGGACAGATTGGGGAAACTGCCATTGATGGCGCTGGGATGTGCTTCTATGACCGCCGGCGCGGCAGCTTTTGCTTTTTCACACGGCTTCTACTGTTTGATCGTGGGCGCAGCGCTTTTCGGAATAGGCGGCGGCTTCTCAGAAGCGACTTCCATGGCACTCTTGGCGGATGTCTACGAAGGTCCGAGAAGATCTGCGGTTATGAACCTGGCACAGGCGATGTTCGGAATAGGGGCAGTCATTGCACCATTGGGAATAGGTTGGACGCTACGTGCAGGGGAAAGTTGGCGAATCGGCTACTTTGGTGCGGGATCGTTCTGCTTCCTGGGAATGCTTATCAACGTTCTGGCACTCGTGCTCCATCGAGAATGGCGAGACAGCCGCGATGATGGAAACTCGGCGACACTTTTGATAATAAGCGACGGTGGAGTTTGGGTAATGGCGATTGCCATCTTCCTTTATGTGGGAGCGGAGATAGGTCAGTCAACGTGGCTTTCCGTGTACTTCAAGCGCTACCTGGGCGCAGGCAGTTCTCTAGCTGCGTCGAGCCCTTCTTTCATGTGGCTGGGCATCGGAATCGGGCGCCTGCTGGCGGCTTGGATGCTGCACCACGTGCCGGAATATACTCTTTTACGAACGGCCCTATTCTTGGCAGCTGCGTGTCAGGCTGCCCTAATAATCCTTGATACCTCAATCTCTGGTGCCATAGCAGCTTTTCTACTCGGGATATTTCTCGGACCAGTGTTCCCCACCATCGTAAGTCGCGCCAATTCGGCTTACCCGAGAGCGACGGGGTCGGTTTCATCTATCGTGATGGCCGCAGGATCACTCGGGGCCGCAGTGTTTCCCCCGCTGATAGGATTCTCTGCCGACAATTTGGGTTTGGCGAATGCGTTGTGGATTTGCTTTAGCTTGCTATTTGTGGACTTTCTGCTCCTGTCGGTCGTCAGGGGCGCTGGTATACGCGAGACTCAGCCGAAGGTTTGAAATAGGGATTATCATCTTCCAACGTATATCGCTGGTACTCGTTTCTCTGCCCCGGTGTAACCGCCGATACGTGTAGATCGAGAAAGAGCAGATTCACGCATTTGATCTTTATCCATGTGGGCGAAAAGAGAGAATCCTCACCCATTTTGCGTTCCGCGCGTGATCCATTGTGAAAGTCATCGAAGTGGTCGGCCAGAAGTATATCCCGGTTTGGATTTTTCCAAAGAGTTATTTTTCGAGGGGATAGATTGTTTCTCTGCATATAGCGCTCGCCACTCAGATACGCCTTGGGGCCGGGGTATCTGAAACTGGAACCAAAGTTCCACCAACAAGGCCTCTCGAGCTCTGCCGATCCTCGATTGGTGTCACCCGGACACACCCAAAGCCACTTTGGCCTTTCTTCCGGCGCAATACCAGGATACGGAAGGGCAGTGCTCAGTACAGAGCTAGCAAAAGGATCAACAGACTGTGGCAGATACTGAGGTATGAGAGGTTTGGGACATAATATCCACGGGTTTCTGTATTGCTGGGGCGGAGCAGGCAGCCCATATCCTCCATGGTCTTCGGCATAGCGCAGAATAGCAGATCCGAGCTGTCTTAGGTTCGATGCACACACCCGCATCCGCGCTGCCTCTTTCGATTGAATCAACACGGGTGTTATTATTGCGGCGAAAGTAGCAATAATCGCCACCACAGTAAGTAACTCTACAACTGTGTAGCCGGCTCTCCTCACTGTTATCCGGTTCCTTCGTCTCGGTCTTCGGCACAGGACAGATGCGAGCGCTGACACTTACAATTGAATTGTAAGTCCATAGAGGACCAAACCACAATTGGAATCACGACCTATTAGCATGTAACACTATAGTATTATAATCGCGTATCGTTACATACCTACGCTCGCAGCAGGTATCTGAGGCTTACCAAGCTAATAAACTCATTAGGGGAGAATAGGAACAGGGGTAGGTGGTGCTTTGTGGATGCGGGGGCATGTGAAAAGATAACCATCGTCATTGCAGACGATCACGCCATCCTACGTGAGGGTCTAAGAGGTCTGCTGGAGGAACATGACGATCTGAACGTGGTCGGCGAAGCTGCCACGGGAAGCGAAACCGTCGAAAAGGTTCGTCAGCTTAAACCGACAATACTTCTGTTGGACCTGATTATGCCCGAGATGGGAGGAGTTGAGGTTCTGGAGACACTCGCCGCAGAAGACTTGCCTACTCGAACCATAGTTCTTACCGGAGTTGACAACGACGATCTGCTTGCGCGTTCTATAAAGAGCGGTGCTGCGGGGTATTTGCTTAAGGATGCCGCTTCGAGCCAGCTTGTCAACGCCATACGCAAAGTAGCTGATGGTGGGTGCTGGCTACCGCCGGATTTAACCGCGAAGCTATTCCGCGGGATTGCGAAGAAAGGACCCAGCGACGAATCCGCCAAGCTCTCACTTCTAACTGCGCGTGAGCTTGAAGTTCTTAAGCTTCTGGGCGAAGCCAAATCCAATGCCCAGATAGCGGAGGAGCTTTTCATCAGCGAGCACACGGTCAAAGTGCACGTGAGCCGAATACTGGAGAAGTTGAATTTATCTCACCGTGCTGAGGCCGTACGTTTTGCCATCCGATGTGGAATTGTGCAGGCATAGACGAAAGTGAAGGCCGGCGCATACAGTCTGGTTCTAGAGCGGCTACACGCAGAACGCCAGCAAGCGGTGATAAGACTTCTCCTCGCCGTAACCACATCTGTAGTACTCGTCAAATTCTACCTTGACCAACCTAAAATTAGCGAAGAACCCCTCAAGATCACAGCGCATCAGGTTGTAGTTGTGACCTTTCTTCTTCTCAGCTACTCGCTTGTTATGTGCGCCCTGGTGTATTGGAAGCCGGAGCAGCTCAAAACTATCAATGCCGTTTCTAGTTTCGCTGAGGTCCTACTGATAACCTACTTGGTGTACGCCACGGCTGGAACTGCTATCCCCTTTCATTTGTGGTACATTTTCTATGTTGTCTGCGTTGCGACCAGGTACGGATGGCAGTATTCGATTTTAGCACTCTCTGCTAGCATTGTTGGCTTCACAATAGTAGCCTGTTCTGCCCCGGCCACGTATGGCACGAATGTACCTGCCGTTTTGGGGTTCACAGGATTCCTGCTTGTTTTAGCTTTCCTCTTCGGCAGAATATCTGAGAAGCAGCTCACTTACCAATCTAGTCTGGCGGTGGTCAACGAGCTAAGGGGAGAATTAGCAGGGCTTGCCAGCGCCCGCGATATCATCGAGCACCTTTTGGCTCGAACACAGCAGCTTCTAAATGCAGATAAGGTATTCTTCTTGCCTGCCAAACGCTATGCAGAGACCGGAGAAGGCGAAGGGCTTTCACCTTCTGGAGCCGAGCCAGCCCTGATTGCGGCATTCCGAGACGATGCTGGCATTTGGAACGTAGACGAGATAATCCGCGAACAGCATCCCCTTTTTTCGAACCACCTAGGAAGAGACGACACATTTCCTGCACTTATAAGAGAAAAACTCAGTCTCAGGAATCTGGCGGCAGCACCTATGATGGTTAGAGCAACGCCGGTCGGCGTTATATATGCGGCAAACCGCCGAGACAGACCGCTCAATAACTCCGATCTTCAAATTCTTGACCTTATTGCCACCCAAGCTGCTCCTGTTATCGAAAATGCTCTGCTATGGGAACGGCTGAGGGAAGCAGCTATGTCAGAAGAACGACTGCGAATAGCGCGGGATCTGCACGACAACTTCCTCCAAAATCTCACGGCCATTCAGCTTCATCTAGAACGCTGCAAGATACTGATTTCCAAGGGCTCAGTTGGTGCTGCGGCTGAACTAGTTGATCGGACTAGTCAAATCGCCACCCAGAGCCTTGCAGAAGTTCGCGCTTACCTCAGCGAGCTCAGGTTGATGGGTCCCGAGCCGGGAAGGTTGAAACAAGCAATTGAACGACTGGCAAATGGTGCTGCTCAAAGAGGTGGGTTCCAGATTGAATTGGACTTGGCGTTACCTGAAGCACCGATACCTTCTGAGGTAGCACTTGCCGGTTTCCAAATCGCTCGTGAATTGCTCAATAACGCCGCTACTCACTCCCAAGCGAGCCGAGTAAGAGTTTGTGCTTGCGTAAGAGACGGCAACCTCGTAATCGAAGTAGCAGATAATGGTATCGGATTCGACGTGGCACGCGTGCGTGCTGAGAAGGCTTCAGAGGGACATTTGGGTCTGGTCGGAGTCGAAGAGCGAGCCAGGCAGTACGCCGGCGTGTTTATTCTGGAAAGTCAACCTGGCGCCGGAACGCGTGCCGTTGCCCGCCTTCCTATTCCCACGACGGAACAAAACTGTGCAGGAGAAGAATAGTACGTTCAACAGCCAGCAATATAGCGCAGGCTAGCTGAGTCCTATTGCTTCCCATTCTCCCCCAAATGCCTAAGAAGGAAATCCACAGCTGCCACTGCAGGGTCCCCCTTAATAGCACTCTTGTCGCCTGCTAGATGACCTTCAAACTTTACCCCTACGCTCTCTGCCTTTTTCTTTACTACCTCTACATGCCTAGGATGGTGCAGCAGGTGATTTCGGTTCTTTGGGTCCCCTTGTGGCAGGGTACAGGACATAAATATGGGCGGATCATCGCTTGACAGAAGCCTAAGCATGCTGCACTCATCAAGAATCTTTCTACCTTCTTCTGTGTCGTAGTCGGCTCTTGACTTGAAGTGGTAGAAACCCAAGTCTTCTGTTGGAGATCTCATCCACTCTGGTTTGAACGGGTAAATCACATTCTGCCACTCTAGCAAATCGTAAGTGGCTTGCCCATTTAAACAAGCGCAAGCACTTATACGGCTTGATTGCTTTGCAACGGGGTCATCTGAATTGGGGTCAGCAAGGTCTGGATGCACGGCCAGCCATAACGACGTCCCTGCTCCTGCTGAGCTCCCAAAACACGCTATTCGCTTAGGATCAATGTTGTACTTCGCTGCATTTGCCCTGACAAACTGTATCGCTCGACCACCATCGCGCAGTATGTCTTGTATTGGAGCATGCTGGAGGAATCGGTAGTTGATCGACATCACCGACGCTCCCTCCTCTAACGCGCGCTTGAGCGCAGTTGGAGGAATGTGCGACTTATCGCCGCCGACGAAGCCACCCCCGTGAATGAAAACAATAAGCGGAGTCGGTTTGCTCGACTTCGCTTTCCATAAATCTAATACATTACGCTCATGAGGTCCGTATTTGACGTTGGATTCGTCAGGCTTCGGCAGTTCAGTGCCCCGACCAGCTCGCCGAGGCAAGCGAGCCGCAGCCTTCTGCGCTTCCTCGTGTGTAACCTTTCCGTCCGAATCCGCATCGAGCTGAGCGAACAAATGCGGTCTGTTCAGCTCATCTGGTACAATAACACCGTCCCCATTCTTGTCCAGCTGTCTGAACCAGTCTGTGACCTGACAGACCAGTGCGCTGGCCGTAAGCACCATCAACGCGCAAACAAACAACGCCGTAAGTCTCGTTCTCATAGTTATCGCTCCTCCATTCCGAAACAGTCCGGCTAAGGCTCTCTAAGAGAGCTTACGAATGCGGCTGTCCACTTCTTCCGCGAATTTGTCGATGAAACGCCTCACGTAAACTTCTGGGCTGAGCGATTCATCCTGCATCAGCGGAGTCAGGTCCATTGCAAAAGTCAGTGCAGTCGACACATCGACACCGTGCGACTGGAAGTAAGTGGCGTGTGCACGCCTGCGTCCCATGGTAGCTAAGTCGTAGCGCTTGCCCCCGCATATCTGCGAATCAAATACCCCCAGCAGGGCGGCAGACAGGTTCTCGTGCGCGGAGACATCGAGAACTGTCTTGTCCTCGTCGCACAACCAGTCAAGATCTCTCCAAATCTCACCTCCCAGAAGCTTTTCAGGCCGCGCATCTTTAGGCAGTTCTCTAATCGCTTTTATCACTCGCAGCGCCACCGCAACGTGGGTATCGTGTTTGTCCGCTAGGTTATGCGTGTAGACGATTTTCGGGCGGGCAAGAATGAGCAGTTGTTTCAGATCTTCGACAACAAAGTCATTAGTCGGATCCTTAATTTCCGCGCTCGAGTAATCGAGGAACGCCTGAGCGCAGTACTCGCCGATGTAGGCTGCCTTTCTCTGTTCCACGCGCCTCACAGCCATCATTTGCTCATCTGTATAGTCGGCGTATAGATCGTCACGGGGGCTACCGCTACCATTGGTAACCACAACACCCATAAACCACTTGTCAGACTTGCCGAAACACTCAAGTATGCCATGCGTCGCTGCTATTTCTATATCATCTTGATGGGCACCCACGCACATATGCGTAGTTCGTGCTACGGCTTCATCTGCGGGCAGTCCATCAGGAACAAATATATCAGATGTCGGCTTGTGGAGTTGCATGTTACATACCTCTGACTCATTATTTGTACCTTTGTATCACAGGCAAGCTTGCGGCAGCCACTGCCTGCCCCACTCTTCTGCTCGATTCGTCTGGCAGATGCAATTTGACACGCTCCGCAAGTTCAGGGAATTCCTTGCGAAGTACTTCCTGGGCTTTTTCGATTATTATACCGCCGCCGTCTCCGGAAGTTACTCGGCCAAGTATCAACACATGCCTCAACTCATAGAAGTTAGCATAATGGGCAATTCCGTAGCCGGTATAGATACCTATAGTCTCCCAGACACTCCTCGCCTTCATATTTCCGTTGCGAAGCAAGGTCTGTAGCCATTTGAGTTTGTCAGCCGGACCTAGGCTCGGATCAATGGATATCTGCGCTTTCTCAGCCAGACGGAACACAGCTTGCTGGGAGAAGTACTGCACACCGCATCCAAAGTCTCCCGACCACTCATCGATAGGAGCGTTTGGATTGTAATCCACAGGGCAAAATGCTAGCTCATTCAGCCAAGTAGTTATCTCCCTTTTAGGTGTTACATAACCTCCAGCTTCGCTTGAACCCATTGCGATTCCCAATACCGCTCCGTCGCCGAGCGCCATTGATCCGGCCAATGCCGTGACCTCACCATCGTTTACAACTTCAAACGGGACACCTCCCCATTCCTTTTGGAGGTCCAGAAACAGATTGGCTATTCTAGTCTCGAACAGTTCCTTGGGCACGCCGCGGAACAGGGATGCAACTCGGGGACGGTTGTTGATATAGATTCCGGCTGCACTGCCGCCTATTGCATCTACGCGAGGCATGTGAGCCGCGGCAGCTTTCAATGCTGAATTGATTTCGTTGTAGTGATAGCTGGGGTCGGACGCATCTCTGGGGTTCCAGACTACTTCTTCAGTGAACACCGTTTGTCCATCTATAACTGCAGCCACCTTTCTGTCAGTGGCTCCCAAATCAAAACCGATACGACAGCCATCCAGGTGGCCCCCCAAACGCACAGTTCCTTCGTTTGCCTCCGGAACGCCCTGCACATCCGTGACTTCCACAGTAAATGGCTTCTCATATACGCCAGACATGAACTCAGCATCCCACGCACGAATACCGTCCGGCGCATAAGCTGTCTTGATGTAATTGCCGATGCTTGTTGGCCCTCCAACAATTATTTTCCAGCCGCCACTCCGCCACAAGAGAAACTTGACCAGCCGCTCTGCATACTGGCAATTGATGGATTGTGCATCTGCAGAGTCTTCGAAGCAGCAAGTCTTGTATACGCTGATCTGCCCGTCGCCGCGCTCTAACGCGATAAAAAGGTCTGCGACACGCCCCGATTGCTTGACTGCATTTGTGAACTCGCGCAGCGCAAGAGCTGCAGGAGCAAACTCAGTGTCCAGCGGTGGGACAACCCGAGGACGTGCAAGAGAAGACAATTCGTTCATTACTTAAGTTACCCCCTCTGAAATATTGCAATTGAATACTAATGTGGCGAATGCTTGATGCGCTAGGGATTGAGACGGCCAGCAGCCCAGTCAAGAGCGCGCTCAATGAGCTCTTGGAATGCCGAGTTTTCCCACGCCGGTTTTCCGTGACCAAGACCAGTTACAAATACGCGCCCCTTGCCGTAGTACTGCACCCACGATACCGGCTCGTTGTCTTCCTCCCGACGCATAAGTATTATAGGTTTTGACTCGGGATGCCAGCTATGCCTATAAGTTTCATCCGTGATTTCGAAGCCAGACATCCCTCTTACGATCGCGTGGCTCTTGCCCGTGATTTTGACTTTGAACGTACCAGATCCGTGACCGGCAAATCTACCGCACATCATTTTCCAGTAAGCATCCGAATTCTTGAATGAGTCTGTGGCTGAGTGAATGCCTACAACGCCTTTACCGTCCTCAACGAAGCTAATGAGCCCTTTTTCCTGAGGCTCAGTAAGTACTCCATCAGTGGTGTAGATTAACACCACGTCGTACTTGTCTATAGCAGGTTTTGACAGTTCATCGCGGTTGTCGGTTATTGTAAGCACGAATCTACCTGTAGCTTCGAGCTTTCCCTTCAGCAACTCATACAAAGCCGGATTGTCGTGAAAAGGTCCGCCGACTTCCATCAGTACCTTGGTCGGAGATGTCGGCTTGCGCTGGTCGTTTACCGAAACGAGCGAGAAGCCAGGTTGGATCGAGAGCACCAACAGCAGCACCAACAAGAGAAAATGTCGCTTACTCATTTCGCACCTCGGTGTTTTTCGGAGCATAAGCCCACGTTCATTAGACTATTGTAAAAAAATGACTCACCACTCTGCAACCGAACGCCAAAAACACGGGAAACTCCATTCACACCGAAGTGGACACCGGATCGTGAATTAGCTGTGTACACAACCCGAGACTCTACGCAAAGCGCTGATTCGCTCCGCACTGACTACAGTTTGCTTGCCGGTTCTTACAAGAGGCAGGAAGATTTTGAGGAACCGGTCGGCCGCTCAAAACACTGAGTCCAACCGCCGGTTCCCCGAGCTTTGAAGAGTTGTTACCCTATTTTGACGGTGGCAATACCGAACGCTGGGATTCTAACCGTCAACACGTCGCCCTGAATATTGGCAGTGTTTTTCTTGACGGGTCGCTCTAGCAGGTCTGTCTCCACAGCCTTAGCCCCTGGCTTCACCAGCCCACTCAGTCGCAGTTTAGCTTCGGTGTCTTTGCCCTCAACCTCGAACATTCTCACCACAAGCGCATTCGAATCTTCCGCTTTCTTGATAGCTGAGACAAACACGTTGGGCGTCAGAACTTCGGCAAAGCTCTTTTCTGGAGGAAGCTCACCAGACTGTACAGGGGCGCTTACAACCGCCATAGGTGAATTAAATTCCTCGCCTGCTCGTGTCGCTGCCACCACATTGCACTTGCCCTTGTGAGGTATAATGCCGTATCTGATTTCATGATCGGCAATTTCCGGAAGCGGGTCCGGTTCATAGCTTGATCTGATCAGCGTCAACCTCAGAACACCCTCGTTGCACGAATGCCCATACTTACAGTTATTGACTAAGGTCACACCGTAGTTGTCATCGGACACATCTGCCCATTTTAGAGCGGGCACTTCCTGCTCGCTCTGTGGCCTGACCTGTGCGCCGAATGGAATCTCGTAAGTCGCCGTACCGTTCTGAACGTTGACTGGGAATGCGACGCGGAGCATGGGAACCCCTGTCTCCGGAGATCCGCGCTCCACCCATCTGGTCCGCAGCGTGAAGTCTACAAGGCGCGATCCTGCGTTGAGTGCTATCTCAACCGAAATCGTGGAATCCCGCCATTTTCTACTGCACTGCACAGCCACCCGGTTTGGTCCCCGCTGTGTGATCCTCAAAGCGCCTCCGTCAACAAGCGGTTCAACTTCCTTTATTTGCCCGATTACCCATGCGCTCATGCCATGAGGAACTTCTTGATAGGCTTCCAGAACGCCCATAAGTAGTCCCTCAGGCACGTAGTCAAAACCGGTTTCCTTATCGATAAGGTGAGCTATGGCACCTGATGCAGAGTCAATCTCGACACGCAGATACTCGTTCTCCAGAATACCACGCTCGTTGATTTCTGCTATCATCGTCTCAGTACCGTCCGGCAGGAAGCGATCGATCCGCGCACCTTCTGCGTGCACGGGCTCAGAAGCACAGTCGATAGCGTACACCTTGTAGCCTAACGCCGGCACTTCTGCTTGAAACGCCACGGTGGCAAACGAGTGACCCCAATAATGGCCTCTCTGAACTATCTGTCCCTTGAAGTCGTTGCCGGATGAATCTCGCACGACTACGCGGTCATCCTGCAGTTCCTTGTTCCAAACTTTCGCGTACACGACATCTGCGCGAGGCCAAGGTTTTTGGTTGTATACCACGACCGGCTCGGCACAAAGAGCTCCCGCGTTTCGTGCGGTTACTCCGCCCGGAATACCTGAATCCCCCGCACCTGCACCCAATCCGTCGCCTAAACCACCACCGAACGGCGTCACTCTGCACTGCGCAGCACTGGCGGTATCCACACGGTCCGCCAAAGCACGCAGAGCCCTAGTGCGAATGGCGCCTGTAGCAGCCTGGATTTCTTGGAAAAGCCCCTCAGAATAATCGTAAGTAGCATGAACACCCGACCCTGGAAGTATGTCATGGAAATGATTGAACAGGGTGTGTCGCCAACAACGAACTAGAGTATCTTGCGGGTACGGCATACCTGAGACAGATCCGGCAATTAGAGCAGCGGTTTCCGACTCCGGCAGCACGATTTCGCTGATGCGATTCGCACGCTTTATCCTGCTCTGCGACGTGTAGCAACCTTCAAAAGTGAAATTCAAGTCTTTCTCGATCACCGGCAACTTTGGATTAGCTTTTTCAACTGCCGAATAGAACTCGTCGGTCGTGCTCAGCTTGACTGTTGGGAATATAGGCCATTTCGATATCTCGCGGAACTTGCGAAGATCTGCTCTAGTAGGGCCGCCGCCGTGGTCACCTACGCCGTACATGAACATAAAGTCCTTGAGGCCCGTCTCTTTAACATACCAACAGAAAAGATGACGCATAACATCTGGATCTATTTGCCCATTGTAGCCACCCTTGTCATTGTAGGCGAGAACTTCCGATCCGTCGGGAGCTCGCCATTTAAACAGCCAGGGACCCGGTCCCGTGCGACAGAAGTAATACCGAGTTACAGCTCCTCGAGATATTATCGACGGTATTGTCCGCGCATGCCCAAAGGTATCGGGTGACCAATCTATCTTAACATTCTCTGGCTCGAGGCCAAACCTGTCTTTGAAATATGCCCGCGTATACAAAAGATGACGACAAAGCGCCTCGCCAGAGGCAATGTTTTTGTCACCTTCTACCCACATACTGGCTGTCACATCCCACTTGCCCTGGCGGACGCGCCTCTTGATCATACGGAACACTTCAGGGCAGTACTGCTCCATAGCGATGTACACAGATGCCTGGCTCTGTGAAAATCGGAACTCAGGAAACTCATCCATCAACTTGTCGACGGTTAGGAACGTGTCATGCGTAACGTTGACTGTTTCTTGCCACGGCCACAGCCAGTTCATGTCAATATGGGCATGTCCACAGCAATGGATGGTATACTCTTTTGCCACTTTACCTATTGGCGCGAGTAGCTGCTCTGCTTTTCGCACAATGTTTTCGAAATTGATTGCTCCCCTTCGCGAAATCGCGTTCCCCACAAGGTCCAATGCCTCTAGAATTAGTTTTTGCCATTCCTCTTGCTTCTCGGGGAACAGCTCCGCAAAGCTTCGTGCAAACTCTATTTCGCATTTCAGTCTTTCCATTGGCGCCGCAGCACTTGTTTGAGCTCTTTTTAAACCATGCATTCTCAGTTCATATTCTTCGGCGAATGACATATCACCAACCCTACATCCCATTGATTTTGGCAAGAAGCCGTTTTACTGGTTAGCATGTTGATACCTCAAATCCTCCTTTGAGTTTTCATAGCCTGGTCTGTTTCTTCAAGACATCTTTGACACTTCTAAACGCGTCAGGTATAGTTGATGCAGCGATGAATGACTATAATCGGTTAAAGCAGCTTATAGAAAGTTTGAGGAGTGTAGTCGTTGCGTACTCCGGCGGAGTAGACAGCACGCTCGTTGCTAGGGCTGCTGCGGAAGTGCTGGGAGACAGAACCGTTTGTGTGTTAGTTGATTCACCTCTAATGTCAACTCGAGAACTAGACGAAGCGGTTTCGCAGGCGCAGGAATTCGAGATGCGCCTAATACGCGTTCAGACTAATCCGCTCGAGAATCCTGCCGTAAAGAGCAATCCTGTCGATCGTTGCTATCACTGCAAGAAGATGATATTCACACTTTTGCGCGATATCGCCATAACCCAAGGATACGCTTATGTGATCGACGGCACCAACGCGGACGACATCGGAGATTATCGCCCCGGCTTGCAAGCTCTATCTGAACTTGGTGTTCGCAGTCCGTTAAAGGAGCTTGGTATTGGCAAAGACCGTGTCCGAAGCATTTCGCGGAAGCTTGGTCTTCCGACATGGAACAAGCCCTCGCGTGCGTGTTTGGCCTCCCGCATACCTTACGGCACGACCCTTACCCAAGAACTGCTTAGACGAGTAGAACGCGCAGAAGACGTGCTCGCAAAGCTAGGTTTTTCGCAGTTCAGAGTACGGCACCATGGAAATACGGCCCGGATTGAAGTCGCAGAAGACGATTTCACGCACGCTCTGAATTCGGACGTAAGACAGCGAATTGCAAGCGAATTGAAAGCTCTGGGTTACGCGTTTGTCACTCTGGACCTCGAGAGCTATCGCAGTGGAAGCCTGAACCAGTGCATTGAACGATCAGCCGATGCTGATCGATAGCACTTGTGAGTTGCTGGGAGGATCTGGGTGGATTTGGATAGGTTACGCACTTTGCTTGAGGACGTAAAAGACGGCAAACTTTCAGTCGAGGAGGCCTTAGACAAGCTGCGCATTCTCCCGTATGAGGACCTGGGTTTCGCCAAAATAGACAGCCACCGCGAGATCAGAAAAGGTTTTCCAGAAGTCGTCTTTTGTCAAGGCAAAACACCTGAACAGGTCGGCGAGATCCTTAAGCGCCTCTCGGCACAAAGTCGGTGTATTCTCGCCACACGGGCTGGGCGTGATATCTTCGAATATGTGCGTTCTCGAATCCCTGAGGCTCAATATAAGGAAGAAGCGCGGATAATAATCGTCGGACAGCCGGCCCGTTCTGAGGAAGAGCTAGCACGCGAACAGAAGTATATTCTAGTGCTCACTGGCGGCACAGCAGACATTCCGGTAGCAGAGGAGGCTGCGGTGACTGCTGCGGTATTGGGAAGCCGGGTTGAGCGTGCTTACGACGTAGGCGTTGCTGGACTTCACCGTTTGCTTGGACAAAGGGACAGAATCTGCAAAGCAAACGTGCTTATAGTCGTAGCGGGCATGGAAGGGGCATTAGCCAGCGTGGTAGGCGGCTTGGTGAGACGTCCGGTGATAGCAGTGCCGACCAGCATCGGCTATGGTGCTAATTTCGGCGGGCTTGCAGCGCTGTTGGCGATGCTCAACACGTGCGCAGTCGGCGTAGCAGTCGTCAACATAGATAACGGTTTCGGCGCCGGCTACCTTGCTCATATGATCAACACCTAAGCGCGGCATTTCAATTCTAGAGCTGAGTGGCCGGCAAGCCGGATACAAATGCGAGAGAATATGCGATGAAAGTTGCTTACTTTGATCTGTTTTGCGGTATAAGCGGTGATATGGCGCTTGGAGCGCTTATCGACGCAGGAGTCGAGGTTGAAGCACTGAAATCTCAGCTTGCCAAATTGAGACTTCAAGGTTGGAAGCTTGAGACTGAGAAGGTTGTTAAACGCGGAGTAAGTGCTACATCTGTATCCATTATTGCGAACGACACGCACACTGAACGCGGTATCGATCAGATTAGGCAAATAATTGAAAGCAGCGACCTGCCGAACGGGGTAAAATCCAATTCGTTGGCAGTCTTTTCGCGACTGGCGGAGGTGGAAGCGAAGATACACTCTGTGCCAGTCGAAAGAATCCATTTTCATGAACTCGGCGCGATAGACACTATTATTGACATCGTGGGAACATGTATATGCCTGGATCTGCTCCAAGTGCGGCATGTATACGCAAGTGCTATCCCGACTTTCCATGGTTCTGTAAAGACCCGTCACGGCCAGCTCCCGCTACCAGCTCCCGCTACGCTTGAGCTGCTCAAAAACGCGCCTTGGCGCGAGCTTGGTATCGAGGGAGAAATAGTTACTCCCACCGGTGCTGCAATACTTGCCGTACTTGCCAAATCGTTTGGCCCTATGCCAGCGATGATGATCACCTCAGTAGGTTGGGGCGCTGGAAAGATGGACCTCGATGTTCCGAACGTCCTGCGCGTCATTATTGGCGACGAGGTCGGCCGCGAGAGTTCAGATTGCAATGCGGAGTACCGACACCGAGCACAAGAACAACCAAACAGCAGCGAACTGGAGACAGTTGCAGTCCTGGAGACTAACATCGACGATATGTCGCCGCAGGTATATGAGCTCCTAATGGACAGGCTGTTTGCTGAAGGCGCGCTGGACGTATATCTGGTGCCCATCCACATGAAAAAGAATCGACCGGCAGTGCTCGTATCGGTGATATGTTCTCCGGAGTCGGTGGATCGGCTTAGTGATGTATTGTTTGAAGAAACCTCGACTATTGGTATTCGCGTCGACTACAGAAAGCGCTTCTGCCTCGCGCGCGAACTACTGACGGTAGACACACCTTTTGGTCCGGTCAAGATGAAGGTAGCCCGAAAGGCAGGGCGGATAGTCAATGCTCAACCTGAATACGACGACTGTAGATCCGCGGCTACTCGCCACGACGTCCCCCTAAAGATGGTTCAAAATGCGGCGATTGCGGCTTTCTATGCTTCTCAGCCGCCGTTACCCCCTGTTTGTGACCGATGATCTACCGAGCTGCATATGTAATCCCTATGGACGGTCGAGTCATCTCGAACGGTGAGGTGCTTGTGCGTAGCGGCCGAATACTACAAGTCGGAAATGGTCTGAGCGCTTCTTTACCAGAAGAACCGGTGACCGACTTTGGTAAGTGCGCACTGCTGCCTGGGTTCGTAAATACACATTGTCACTTAGACTACACATTCACTCGCAACTCGTTGGATGGCAAGAATCTATGGGAGTGGATTGAGTCGGCCGCTTTCAACTGGACCCGAAAGCCCCATATGGAAATCGTCCGTCTGTCTGCGCTTCTTGGTGCAGCCGAGCTCGCGTTGTCAGGCGTGACGTGCGTCGCAGACTCCTCGTTTACGGGTTTGTCCGCCGAGGCGCTGCAGTTAATCGGGCTGAAGGGGATTGTTTACTTGGAACTGTTCGGCCAAAGCGCTAGAGCCGATTACGCCCGTGTTTTCGATGAGAAGCTTTCTGCTGCACAAGAGCTCCGAAATAAGTATCCACGGCTCGCAACTGTCGGCTTATCTCCCCACTCGGTTTATACCTCCAACCGAGAAATCTTGGAGCTCTGCGCTGAGGCTTGTGGAAAGGGAGTACCTATCGCTATCCATCTTGCGGAAACTACTGCAGAAATAGACTATTTGCTTAATGGAACAGGTCCGATTGCCGATCTGCGGCGGCGTATGGGGTATGAACCGATGACCACTGGTATGAAGCCTGCGGAGTATCTCCACGATGTGGGTCTCTTGAGGAAGGGAGTTTGTGTGGCGCACTGTGTGGCTCTGACCGCATCGGAGATCGAGTTGGTTGCGCGTTCAGGAGTCGGAGTTGCACACTGCCCGAAATCAAACGCATTTCTTGGCTGTGGCATCTCCCCCATGGCTGAGCTTGTCTGGTCGGGCGCAGTGGTTGGTTTAGGTACCGACAGTGCCGGAACGTGTTTGCGATTTGACTTTTTTGAGGAAATGCGGAGTGCACTAGCTATGCAGAGGGCACGTGCTCAGGATGCGGCTGTGGTGTCCGCAAAAGATGTTATTGAGCTTGCAACCATTGGTGGGGCTCGAGCACTGGGTCTAGACAGTCGAATCGGGACGCTTGAACCAGGGAAAAGCGCAGACTTCGTCACTGTCGACTTGAGCGACGTGCTTCCGACCGAAGACATATGGCTGGCAATCCTATCCAGAAACGTCGGAAAAGTTCACACTGTGGTGGTGAACGGCGAAGATGTAGTAAAGAGCGGCAAGCTGCAAAGCTTGGACAGAGCGCACATATTGGCGGAATTAGAGGAGTGTCTGAAAGTTGAGTAGGAACAGGTTTGTGGCTATCGTCGTAGCTATAGTCGGTTCGGGGGTAGTTACCTGGTTGTATAGTTTCAACCGCTCGGCCGTGTCGTATAACCAGTATATAGTAGGGAACCTTATGGGTTTGTTTTGGGTTCCGATCCTTTCTATCCTCTTTATTTTCCGTGAAGAACCTGCCCACTTCGGTTTGGCACTCGGCGGGTTCAGACGGCTTTGGCTGGTACTAGTGCTGCTGCTTGCCGGTTTAGCAACGCTTATGGTCCCAGCTAGCAGGTGGGAGGTTTTTCAAGATTACTACCCAATATTTAGACGATTCCAACCGGAGTTTGGCAAAGTGTTCGCTTCATACCCCAAGACAAACCCTTGGGTAAGTGCTCCCTGGCTGATGGCGTTTGCGGAATTAAGCTACGGTATGTATTTGTTTTGTTGGGAGTTCTTTTTTCGCGGATATCTGCTGCTTGGGTTATCCAGAGCGATAGGGTGGTGGGCGATAGTGATCCAGGCGGCGGCATTCAGCCTATTGCACCTTGGCAAGCCCGTCCCGGAATTTGTCGGTTCATTCGGAGCAGGTGTAATTCTGGGCTGGATTGCACTGCGAGCGAAGTCGTTTGTGCCATGTTTCATACTTCACTGGGCTGCTGCGTTAACATTTGACGCTTTGGTCGTGTCACATGCTTTGCGCGCGGCGAGCGGTTGACAATGGATTCCAATCTGGGTATACTTGGCAAACAGGAGTCGCGCGGATATAACGGCTGGAGAAATGTCCGTTGGGGACGGAGGCGGCAAGTTGGAAACCATACGTCTCGAAACACAATTGAGGAATGTAGACGGCAGGCAGGTTCTGGACGTGAAAGGGGAAGTAGACGTCTACACGGCGCCGCAGTTTAAAGAAGCCGTCAACAAAATGGTCGACTCCGGCGAGAAGCACTTGCTGATAGACATGTCCGGAGTCCGTTATATGGATAGTAGCGGTTTTGGCACGTTGCTTTCAGTGATGAAACGCCTAAAACCCAACGGCGGTAGTATAAACCTGATAAACGTCAGCGGTCCTATCGATCGCATACTCAAAATAACACGCCTAAACCAAGTGTTCGCAACCTACGCAAGCGTTGACGAGGCAATTCGAGCTACTCAGGAGTCTAACTCATCAGCGGAAGCTGTATCATAAAGCAGATCTGGCCGAAAGTGTTGACACTTTAACGCCAAGGTTGGTATAATTTATAGCGGTGAGAACGCTCCCCGGTAGCTCAATTGGCAGAGCGCTTGGCTGTTAACCAGGATGTTCGTGGTTCGAGTCCACGCCGGGGAGCCAAGCCTTTTCTTGTGAGTATTCTCCCACTTGCGGCCTGCATCTGACCATTTGTCTCATGTCTTGCCTAATGCACACTCTTGTCTGGAGATGCACGCTACCTAATGAGTGTTACTATTCTCCCAGTCTTATTGCAAAACATGCCACTTGCAAGTCTATTCCAAGATAGGTGAACAACGGTTTATCACTTATTATGAATGCTAACAAGGCTAACCAAGGATAATGAGTGTGCGTGTTCCAAAGGAGCGCTTGGTTCGGAAGATTGTTCGAGTGTCGGGTGTTGTCCAAGGTGTGGGCTTTCGACCGTTCGTCGCGTTGTTGGCAAGCCGATATCGATTGTGCGGGTGGGTACGCAACACATCAGGTACCGTAGAAATAGAAATAGAAGGCTCGCCGGAGTATGTTGATACTTTTGTCGACTCGCTCCTTTCCGAGGCTCCGCCGCTAGCTCAAATAACCTCCGTCAGTTCTCTCGATGCCGACCCAATAGGCTATTCACACTTTGAGATACGTGAAAGCACCGCCGAAGAAGGTGGTCGATGCGTAATACCAGCCGATATAGCCGTATGCGAAGAGTGCTTGCAAGAGATCGCTGATCCAAAGAACAGAAGGTTCCACTACGCCTTCACCAATTGTACGAACTGTGGTCCAAGATACACTATCGTGAGACGCGTTCCGTACGACCGAGCCAACACCACAATGGCTTCATTCGCGATGTGCACTGATTGCGCAGCCGAATACCATAGTTCCCACGATAGGCGCTTCCACGCCGAACCCATAGCGTGTCCCCAATGTGGTCCGCGAGTATGGCTGGAAAACGAAGGCGAGATTGTCGAAAGCGAGCCACTGCGCAGAGCCGGAGAACTGCTGTTTCAAGGCAGGATCGTCGCAATAAAAGGTCTTGGTGGATTCCATCTCGCGTGCGATGCGCGAAGTGACGGGGTAGTACGGATGCTTCGATCTCGCAAGGGCCGAAGCGCAAAGCCGTTCGCCATAATGGTTAGGGATATTAAGGAAGCAGAGCGCATATGCGAATTAACACCGCAGGCACGTGAGCTTTTGCTGTCGCGACAGCGCCCGATTGTACTGGCAAGAAAGAAACCCTCACCTGGCATATCTGAGCAAGTAGCACCCTCGAACAAGAATCTAGGCGTGATGCTACCCTACACTCCCCTTCACGTTTTGCTGCTGGAGTACTCACCCGCTGCCCTTGTTATGACGAGCGGCAATCTTAGCGAGGAACCACTTGTTTTTACTAATTCACTCGCAAGGGAGAAACTTGCAGGGCTCGCGGATGCATTCCTTATGCATGATCGAGATATTCACATACCCTGCGACGATTCAGTCGTGCGCGCGGACTATTCTGAGGAACCCGTCCTAATTCGGCGTGCCCGAGGCTACGTTCCTGAGGCTATACAGCTGCCGTTCGAGTCTCCAGAGATTTTAGCAGTTGGCGCCGAGCAAAAGAACACTTTCTGTTTAGCGTGGGAGCAGCAGGCTGTAGTTAGCCAGCACATAGGGGATCTTGATACCGCCGAAACACTCGACTATTTCAAGTATGCCGTGGACCACTTTCTGGCGCTGTTTGGAAGACGACCGGCAATCGTTGCCCACGATCTGCATCCTGCGTACATGAGCAGCCAATATGCGAAGGCAATGCAGGTTGATACAAGGGTTGGTGTCCAGCATCACCACGCGCATGTTGCAGCATGCCTAGCCGAAAACGGCTGTACCGATAGATGCATAGGAATCGCGCTGGACGGTACCGGATATGGGACCGAGGGCACCGTTTGGGGAGGCGAGCTCCTGCTCGCAGATCTTAAAGATTTTGAGCGCGTAGGGCGATTTGCTGTTGTTAGAATGCCCGGAGGCGAAGCGTCAATACGAGATCCCTGCAGAATGGCCTTAGCATACCTGCAATCCGCCTATCAGGATAAATGTTGGGACATCGCGAATTCGTTGGGGATTAAGTTTTCTGAATTAGAAACTCGCGTGATCAAACGCCAGCTCGAAACTGGTCTCAACTCGCCTCTGACTTCCAGCGCGGGGCGTCTATTTGATGCCGTGTCCGCGGCGCTCGGTGTGTGCCGAGAACGAACCTATGAAGGTCAACCGGCGGCTGAACTCGAGGCTGCAGTAGATGAAACAGAAGGAGGATCGTATGCAGGAAGGCTGTACTACGCAGAAGGCCTGCTTAATCTCGATTTCACTCCAATTTTCAGATGTGCAGTTGAAGAGTTTCTGAGTGGCACCTCTGTGCAGACTGTCGCTGCAAGGTTTCACAATTCGTTGGTTGACTTGCTTGCCCGAGCGTGCGAGGATATTCGTAATAGAACTCGTATTTCGACGATAGCCTTATCGGGAGGCGTTTTCCAGAACGCGATTATAACGATAAAACTTTCTGAACGACTCCGCGCATCAGGCTTCGATGTTCTGATGCACAGGGTCCTACCTCCAAATGACGCTTGTATTTCTTTCGGGCAGGCTATTGTAGCCGCCTCTAGACATATAATAAAAGGTTAGTTGGTCAGACATGTGCTTGGCGGTACCGATGCGGATAATCACAATAGACGGCCTTAATGCCGAAGTAGAGGTTGACGGCATTCGGCGAAAAGCTCGGCTTGACCTCCTCCCAAACGCAAAGGTTGGTGACTACGTGTTGATTCACGCCGGTATGGCGATAGCGTTGGTCGACGAGGAAGAAGCCCAGCAGACGCTGTCACTGTTCAGGGAGTATCTCAAGTGAGATTAAGTGACGAATTCCGCGATGAGTCGCTGGTGCAGCAAGTTGCGTCGAGACTACGCACATATGAAGGTATTAGTGCCACTATCATGGAAGTGTGCGGAACGCATACGATGTCAGCTGCCCGATTCGGGATTTCTTCTCTTCTGCCTGACGGGATAACTCTTATTTCCGGACCAGGCTGTCCGGTTTGCGTTACCGACCAACGCGACATAGACGCGTTTCTCGCCATAGGTCAATCCGCCGATATCATACTCTGCACGTTTGGCGATATGGTTCGCGTTCCTGGTTCTTATACTTCACTGGAAAAACTCCGAGCCGAAGGTGCTGACGTTCGAGTCGTATACTCGCCGACTGACGCTGTGAACATTGCAGTTGGTAACCCCTCAAAAAAAGTTACATTTTTCGGTGTGGGATTCGAGACGACAGCCCCAGCTACAGCTGTCGCGATTCGAACTGCCCGCGAAGCCGATTTGCATAATTTCTACGTTTATTCTTGTCACAAAACAATGCCGCCTGCACTGAGAGCTTTGCTTGCATCTGGAGAAACGGCTGTATCCGGCTTGCTTTTGCCTGGACATGTTTCAACCATCATTGGCACTCGCGCTTATGAGTTCATACCGCAGGAATTCGGCATGCCGTGTGCAGTCGCGGGATTCGAACCGCTCGACATGCTCCTCGGTATAGAGGCTATTCTCAGTCAGATTGTTGAGGAAAATCCCAGAGTCGAGAACACCTACAGAAGGGCGGTGAAAGAGCAGCCAAATGAACACGCGCGCGAATTGATAGAAGACGTGTTTGTGGCGGCTGACTGTGCGTGGCGCGGCATTGGTGTGATTCCAGGTAGCGGCTTAGAGATAGCTCCGAAGTATTGGGCATTTGATGCAAAAAAGCGGTTTTCGGAACTGGTAGGTTCCGCGAATCCCGTGTCTAACAGTTCCTGCAGGTGCGGGGACGTGCTAAGAGGAGCTATAAGGCCCAACGAGTGTGCTTTGTTCGGCAGGGCTTGTACTCCCCTAACACCAGTGGGCCCGTGTATGGTTTCGAGCGAAGGCGCGTGCGCTGCAGCTTATAAGTACGGAGGACCTCCGACAAAAAATGCTCGGTGAGAACAGAATTACCCTTAAGCACGGCGCTGGCGGAACAGCAATGGTGGAGCTAATAGAAGACGTTTTTGCCGCTTCATATGGTGACCTCAATGCTCCGCGTGACGATAGTGCCCGCGTCGACGTTTCCGGACCACTTGCGTTTACAACGGACTCCTTCGTTGTCGACCCGATATTCTTTCCCGGTGGCGACATAGGCAGACTCGCAGTAGCAGGCACTGTAAACGATCTGCTTGCAACCGGTGCAAAGCCGATAGCCTTATCTGCATCCTTCATAATCGAGGAAGGTTTCCCTGTAAACGACCTAATAACCATTGCAAGGTCCATGGAAGAAACCGCCCAGGAAGCCAATGTGCAAATAGTAACAGGTGATACCAAAGTTGTCGCTCGCGGTTCCGCAGACAAGGTTTTTATTTCCACTTCAGGCATTGGCGTCATTTTGCGAAATGGTATCTCCGGTGCTGCAGCAAAGCCAGGAGACGTGATTATATTAACCGGTTCCATTGGTGACCATGGAGCTGCCGTAATGCTCGCGCGAGAAAAGCTCCTTGATGCGGAAACAGTTAAGAGCGACACGGCTCCTCTTACGGACATTGTACTCAATCTTATCGAAGCGGGATGTGAAATTCATTCGATGCGTGATCCCACCCGCGGCGGCATAGGGGCGGCGCTAAACGAAATTGCCAAGCAGTCCGATGTTGGTATGGTACTGGATGAGCGCGCAATAGCCGTCAAGCCGCCTGTAGCCGCAGCATGTGAAGCGCTAGGAATAGATCCCCTCTACGTTGCAAATGAGGGGAAGATGATTATCATAGTGAGCGCCGCCGATGCAGAGAGGTCGCTTGACATAATAAAAAGACAGCGCTACGGCTATGACGCTTCTATTGTCGGGCGGATTACTTCAAACCATCCTGGGCAAGTGCGCATAAAGACGTCGATAGGAACAACTAGGATTGTACCGCCGCCCTCAGGTGAACTGCTGCCTCGTATCTGTTAGTCAGCAAGGGGAGTATGTTCTTATTCCACACCAACCAATTCGATATCTTTTTCCTGATTCAGCGTCACTTTCCGGCTGCCGCACTTATCGCAATTTAGGCTGCCAGGTTTGGGTTCGAAATCAGCCCCGCAGTCTTCGCACCGCGCCGATGGCTCCACAGGTTCAACGTGCAGAGAAATGGTCGGCGCGACAGTTTGAAAGTCGTGTCTCAGATGGTCAATGTCAATACCTGTCCAGGCACCTATTCGGACACGAATTGAGCGAATGGACGACAGGCCACGCAAATCCGCTTCGGCCTTCGCCATTTTTAGTATATTCTTGGCTGTATGAACTTCGTGCATATGATTACCGCTACCATCCGAATAGCACAAATTTGCTAGTGCTTTGCAACCGTGTCAGCGGTGGCAGTAAAAATAGTTTGTACCGACCCTGCCGCTTTCTCAAGTGGAGAATATATCGCTTGCGGATAAATGCCGATTGCCAAACATAGCACCGCCAAAATCAGCATTGCCAAGCACACGCTAGCAGGAGCTTCCCGAGTTGACACAGAAATTGACTCAGGCATTTTGCCCCAGAAAATGTTTTTAGCTGCTCTTACGAGCACCACCAATGTGATCAGGCTGGTAACTATTCCGAGAATTACTGCCCACCAGGCACCTGCTTCTGCTCCTGCCACAAAAAGGGCAAGCTTGCTTTGGAAACCGTTGAGCGGCGGCACACCCGAAAGCGCAAGCGCGCCTATGAAGAAGCAGAAACTCGTTACGGGCATCTTCTTAGCCAGCCCGCCCATCTCAGAAAGCGTTCTTACACCGCTCGAGTACATAACAGCGCCGGCAGCCAGGAAAAGCAGAGACTTCGCCAGTGCGTGATTAACGACGTGGAACAGCCCAGCGTAGGTACCTAGACTGGTGCCAAGTCCTACACCAAGGAGAACATATCCCATCTGACTCACAGAAGAGTAAGCAAGCATTCGCTTCAGATCGTCCTGAGCAAGCGCCATAAGATCACCCAGTATCATTGTAAACACGCCGAGCGCCAACACAAACGTTGCAACAGGCGGGAAGCTCGGGTAGAAAAGAGTTACCGTCCTAATCATCGCATAGACAGCCACCTTGAGCATCACGCCCGAAAGCAGTGCAGATACCGGCGTAGGCGCCTCAGCGTGGGCATCCGGAAGCCAAGGGTGAAAAGGCGCTATACCCGCCTTAGTGCCAAAGCCTACTATTAGAAACGCTGAGGCAAGGGCAACGGTTGTAGAAGGGAAGCTCGCGGCTACTTTCCTGAGCTCGCTGATGAGTAACCCTTTGGAGCCGCCCAGAACTGAGGACCCCGTAGCATAGACCAAAACACATCCGAAAAGTGCAAAAGTTATACCGACTGTCAGAAGCATCAAATACTTGTAACCCGCTTCCAGTGCTCGCCTATCCCAATAGAATGCAACCAGCAGACCGCTGGCAATTGTGCTAGCCTCTACGGCCACATACAGCATTATGATGTTGTTGGACAAGCAAGCCCACAGCATAGTAGCAATGAACAACATCAGCCAGCCATAGAAAATTGTCAATCGGCTTTCAGTTGTGCTGTGTGGGATTGCTGCGTCGCGCACAAGGTGCCGCATGTACCTCGGGCAGTAAAGCACGACCAAGAAGCTTACCGCTGAGACTAACAGGACCAAAAGCGCAGCTAGAGAATCAATGATCAGTTGATGTCCGAGCGCAATCAAACATTGTCCTTTCAGGGTAGATATGCTTGCTGCTATCGAGATAGCAAGACAAAAGAGACTAGCCAAGAACGCTAAGGCCTCACGCGTCCACGAAAGCCTTCTCAACAAGAAAATGAGTATACCTGCTCCCGTCGGAACGAACACAAGAAGCGCTGGCAAAAGCGAATGAACGTCGCTTTGTACAGTTGGCATGTTCTACTCTCCTACCAGTGCAGTTCTGACAGCTTGGATGTGTCGGTAGTGCCGAATTTGTCTCTGATACCACCTATTATGTAAAGCAGTAACCATACCGTTACTACTACCTCCGTTGATATCCCCGCCAGGGCAGTCTCCCTTATTGTTGGTGCTAGGCTCACCAGACTCAGATGGACGCCGTTTTCCAGCAAACATAATCCGATAACAGTCTTTATAGCATCTCGACGTGTGAGGATCGCATAAAGACCCAATACGAAAACCGTAAACGCCACTGCTAAGTTTGTTTCAGCTATGGAAAGCAATGTGCTTGGAGTTGCGGCCTGATACGTACCACTCTGAACGAAAAACCTGGCGTGGGCATGCGTGAATACGTACATCAAGGCCAGAACCAATATCGCGACGATGCTGGATGTACCGAAACCTATAAGCGAGCGACTCTCGTTGGGAACACCTTCAGTTGAGCGCCAGAGGAATGCCGGCACCAACACGGCTTTCGTTACAAGTGCCGTCACAGCCCAGTAAAGGAGAGCGGTATTTTCAATAGAATACACAGCCAGAAGACCACAAATTAGCAAAGCTTGGCAAAGATATGCCACTGTAGCATGGCGCAAGTTCCGCGCCTCGACCGCCGCGAAACTTGTCAAAACCATAATCAGGCTCAGCGTGTGAACAAGTTTGGGGCTTATTTCTGTCATGCTCTCACACTCCAATAGCAGCGAACGCAAGTGATGCAAGCGCCACAAACAATACCCTGGCCATATAGTTCAGCGCGTGATCTATACGCACCCTCGGCATTACTGCTTCGACTACTCCAGCTAAGACAAATAGGACAAGAACCTTGATGGACGCCACAATGACTGCAAGTGGCCAAGGTTCAATCTTCGGCCACGGCGCAAACACCTGGACAAGCATAAAACAATACGTCATCTGCCTTATAAGCAAAGCCATCTTGAGAAGCGCCAGATTTGGCCCACTCTGCTCCATCAACGGACCTTCAACAATTTCCGTTTCGGCCTCGGCGATATCGAAGGGAATCCTTCCGAGCATCAATTGCAGTGCTAGAAAAACCGCTAGCCCGCCGCATATTAACGACACTGTCGGGCCGGTCGCTAGATTATAATCGACCATATCAATTAGCCCCAGCGAATTACTCTTTACCGCCGCAGCGATAAGACTAGCTACAATAACTGGCTCTACCGACAGCAGCAACATCATCTCTCTGGCGCTACCAACTTCCGAGAATGGATTGCCAGAAGAGACGGCCATAAGGCTAATCACAGCAGCCCCTAGAACCTGAAAGTAAATCCAGGTGATTACGTCACCGCCCAGCCCCGTGCCAGGCCGTACGCCCATTGGTGTCAAAAGGGCCGCCACCAGAAAAGAGCCAAACGCCACCGCTGGTCCATAACGGAATAGCACATTGCGCGTGCAACGCAAGTCTTCTTTGCCTAGTAGCTTCAAAATGTCTCTGTAGACCTGAGTAACGGGTGGACCCTGACGAGAATGTACAATCGCCCTAATTTTACGCACAACACCCTCATACAGGGGAGCCAGTAACAGAACTATGGCCCCATTTACTATGATCGGAATCGCCGCAGACATCAGCGTCCTCCCTACCTAATTGTGAAAAGTAGAATGGCCAAGACTATTCCCATACCAGCAATTTGCCAAATTATGTAGAGCTGCGGTACACCAGCATGGGAACGACTTATTTTAGTTATAATGCGCCTACCCGATGCGGTTATCGGCTGATACAGCCACTCATCAAAATCCAATACTGACCTGAGCTTCTTTACGCCGGGTAATCTTGGTGCAGGCAGTCGCGGATAGACCTTAGCAAAGATCTCGTTGAAAGCTGAATAGAAGTCTTGAGCTCGGAACCGAACTTCGTGTTCCACATGCTCTTCTCCACAATACCAATTTGGAACCTCGCGCTTGCCAGGCCTGCCTACCGTCCTAATAAATTCTGCAAACAGAACACAAACCCCCAGGGCAATCGCAAGCCCAACTGGGTTCCAATATGCTGCCAAAGGATGTATATGGGGCTGAGTGGACAGTGCTCCGTATGAACTGATTCTGTAAAGCGCATGATTGTCCAGCTGAAACGCAGAAGATACAAGCTTAACAGCAGTAGCCGGGACCATTCCCACTATTACACATATTGCCGCCAGCACTACCTGTGCAATGGTCATGGTTCGCGGTAAGCGTTTCGGCTCGCGCTCAGCCGACGGTGTACCAAGGAAAGCCGTTCCATAGAAGAATTTGAGTGAGTATGCGAAGGTGCTCAAACCGGCAAAGAAAGCTACTATCGCCATTATAAGGAATGGGGCAAATTCCAATCCCGCAGATATAGAAGATTGGTAGATAACCCACTTGGATGCGAAGCCGTTGGTCGGCGGTAATCCTGAGAGGCTTAGGACCCCCACAAAAGCAGCTGCAGCAGCCCAGGGCATGACAGCCGCAAGCCCCCCGACCTTGTTCAGATCACGTGTTCCAGTGGAATACAAAACTGATCCGGCGCTCATAAAGAGCAGCGACTTATAAACTGCATCATTTAGGATATGGAATCCCGCGCCTAGTAGTGCAAGCTGTGCTATCGGCTCAAGCCTTTCAGACCTAAGCAACGCTATACCTATGCCAAGTGCCAAATATATGTAACCGGTCTGACCAATACTGGAAAACGCCAGCTGGCGTTTAAAGTCGTTCTCACGCATAGCCGTAACGCCGCCGACGAATGCCGAAACTGTGCCGAACACGGCTATAACGACACCCCAGGTCATAAGCTCCGCACGCGTCAGGCTGTCGCCCATCATTTGCCAAAACACACGCAGGACTCCGTACGCCCCCAGCTTTCCTGCTACGCCCGAGAGTATAGCGGAGACACCCGATGGCGCCGCAGGATACGCGTCTGGAAGCCAATCGCCAAATGGAAACACACCTGATTTTGTAGCGAATGCCAGAAAGTAAAGAGCAAGAAGCGTATTCCTAAGCCAATCCGTCGAACTTTTTAGCGCGGTGGCTTGCTCCCCAAAGGAGAATGAACCTGTCTTGAGCCACAAAACAAGAGCTGCAATCAACAGTCCCGCTGAGGCTACGTGGGTCATTATAAAGTATTTGAGGCCTGCCCGCTGAACGACTGGGTCCTCGCGATTGAAAACTACGAGAACGTATGAGGCCAGAGTCATTAGTTCCCAGAATAAAAAGAATGCTAGCCAATCCTGTACGCTTACTACCCCGATCATCCCTGCCGCAAAAAGTAGTAGCGGTGTGTAGAAGCGCAATGGCTTCTCAGTTACTTCCCCACCCATGTAGCCGATTGAATATATGGTGGCAAGAAAAGTTATTGCGATCGTGAGCAAGAGAAATCCTGCCCCTAGGGGGTCCAAGTCCACTGCAAGGGACGTTCCAAACAGCGGCAGGTGAAGAATAGTGTGGTGTATAGTCTTTGAGCCAACAAGCACATTGACTACGTCTATCCAGCACAAGACAGTAGCTGCACCCACAAATACCGCAGCTACCCATCCCGCTGTTCGCCAGGATCTAGACATCCCTGAAATCAATGCTCCCACAACGAGCACCAAGAAAGTTATTTCAACGTTGCTTTGGAACATAAGTCACTCCTCTTGCTCCACAGCTTTTCAAAATGATCACAGACCGACTATCTGTGCAGCTATTGGAATCCCCGCGATTGGCACCAGAATTGTTGCCAATATGAGAGCTATCAAAATCGCGTTCATGCTTAGCGGTATACCGCACGGGTCCTCGTTGGCAGGTTTGCCATAGAAGATCCTCTGGCCTACATACAAAAACCAACCGAAAGTTGCAAGGCTTTCAAGCATTACCAGAACGAGTATAACAGGTCCGAATGATCCTTTCAGTTGCAGGGCGCCGGACAACATGTAAAGTTTGCTCCAGAAACACGGCAAAGGCGGCACTCCCGAAAGTGCGAATGCACCCACAAAAAATCCGAATGCTGCCACGGGTGCCTTTGCTGCCAAGCCGGAAAGTTTGGTTAGTTCCCTCGTTCCTTGGGTATATGCTACAACTCCAATACTCAAAAAGAGCAAAGTTTTAGCGAAGGCGTGCATTAGAATGTGCAATACTGCACCACGGGTCGCAAGGTCTGCACCCATACTTCCGATTCCAAGTCCGAGCATTATGTATCCCAGCTGTGCTATCGTCGAAAAGGCCAGTAGCCTTTTCGCATCGCTCTGGAAGAAGTAGAAATATAACGCGGAGAACATTGTTACTAAAGCCGCGACTACTAGAAGCAACGCTGCATCGTAGGGCAAATGCCAACCTGCGAGCAGAAGCCGCGCAACCAGAAATACGCCGGCCTTCACCATTGATGCAGCGTGTAGGTAAGCACTTATCGGAGTCGGAGCCGCCATAGCATCCGGCAACCACGTGTGGAATGGTAGCTGAGCACTCTTTGCCCACGCCGCTATCAGAAACAGCACGAATGCCCATGCTCGAGCAGTTGGCGTCATCAAAGCGAGAGCATCAAACCCCATAGACTTTGTTGCGCTGAACACCCAAACGAGTCCGCCGATAAAAAACAATCCCCCAAACGAGGTCATAATCAGGGCTTTCATTCCGGCTTTAAGGCTTTCTTCGTTGTCATAAAAAGAAATGAGCGCCCAGGAGCATAATGTTGTCATTTCCCAGAAAATGAGGAGCTGCAAGAGGTTCGGAGATAGCGCAATCCCACACATTGACGCTACGAAGAGCATTAACCAGAAGAAGTAGCGTGCTTGGCCCGAACTAGTGCTGTGTTCGCGGTTTCCCACAGAAACGTAGCCGAATGAGTAGATGGCTGTAACTAGTCCAATAATGGTTGCAGCTAACAGCATTATCGAAGCCAGCGGATCAACCTGATAGCCAAAAAGAGCCTTCGCGGCGCCTTCGCCCAACCAAGGCAACCCGCCGAATACAACTGTTACCTTTGACTGCGCTGCTGCGATAGCAGACGCATACGCAGCTGCAACGGCCGTCGCAAGCACGGCTATGTATTTCGAGGCCTTGTCCCGAACAGCAAGGCACAACACTGCGCCTGCGATCGGAACACCTATTACGGCAGCTACCATCGCGTGCATAATCCGCGATCTCCTCCTGAATACTGATCAAGCTGAATATGCTGCGCAGGGGATTGCAAGACGATAAACAATACTAGTCCCCGCGCAAAATTCTTGCGGAATCAGTCCGCATAATGATGATTTCCGACCGAACATGTTTAGCGGGTCACAACCGGTGTGTCCTGCCACCTTGCTATATAAGCATCGAGATCGAAGCCCCGAGGAACGTGCTGTTCGCGCTGTGGTTTCACTTTCTTCGGGACCATTCCGAGAGCCAAGGCTGCGCCGTATATAATCGCCTCTGGTCTCGGGGGACAACCGGGTATGTACACAGTTACTGGCACCACCTTATCAGCGCCGCCGAGTATGTTGTAGGTATCGAACCAAATATTGCCGCCGACTGCACAAGTGCCAACAGCAATTACAACTTTAGGATCTGGCGTTGCCTCGTATAGCCTCTTCAAGGCCGGAGCAACTTGGCGCGAAACAGAACCGGTAATCACCAATGCATCTGCGTGCCTAGGACTGCCAACCAGCTTCATCCCAAATCGTTCAACGTCGTAGTATGGTGTGAGAACGTCGATAACCTCTATATCACACCCATTGCAAGCACCGCAGTTGGTGTGAAATAGCCACAGCGACTTGCTGAGCATCTTCTTGCACAGATCGGATATCATTGGACCTGTTCCCCCTCCGGCTCTCGAACAAGCGAACCTGGCAGCGTAAAGTCTATCGGCGGTTTAACCGGGAATATTCCGTGTTTGTTAGCCTCTCCGGGTCCTCGGCCGCGCCACCGCTTGCTCTCAAACTTGTCGATCGCATTATCGGTTTCGAAGCAGCGACCACACCGCTGGCAACTCGACATCCACACTATCATCTCCGATGTCAAATCAGACTTGTCTGGTGTGGCGGTCTCGAACTCGTCTGTGGGCCAAATTGCTTTCTCGGGGCACACTTCGTAGCACCGTGCACACTGAATGCATCGGTCGAGGTTGAACGTAATCTTGGCAACCTCACCCATATCCTCAATCACAATGCACCGAGGAGGACACACGTTCGCACAACCCCCACATGCAATACATTTGCGCGCGTCAAATTCTATCTTGCCACGAAACTTAGGCGGTACAGGAGACGGCTCAAACGGGTACTTCAGAGTAACCCGGCCGGCTCCGAAACAGATGATAGCTTCTTTCAGCTTGGCCTTGAACATGAACTCACCCCAGCGTCTTCCGCCTCGAAAGCTCTTGCAGTTCTTCGCGTGTATACACGCGGATTTCGTTTGTATTCACGTCAAGTGTTTCCACGCGTTCAGTGCACGAGAAACACGGATCGTAGCTTCCAATGCAGATGGGCACGTCTGCCAAGTTCACGCCTTGGATCATGCAGCCGACAGCTTGGAGGTTAGGATAAGTCGGCGCTCGCAACCTCCACCTGTACGGCCTGTTGTTATCACCTGTGCGAACATAATGGTGCGATTCGCCGCGTGCCGCCTCTACTGAGCACAAACCGATCCTATCAGCCGGAAGCGACCCATCGATCTTTGCCATTATTGGCCCACCCGGCATCTGATCCAAAGCTTTGCGGACCAATCGAATCGACTCGAAAACTTCGTAAAGCCGTACAAGCGTTCTAGCCCAACAGTCACAGCCGTCTTGAACCTGTTTCTGCACATCCAGCTGGTCGTAAGCTGCATAAGGATGATCTACCCGGCAGTCGATAGCTACGTTGGAACCCCTCGCTGTCGGTCCGACAGCTCCTAGTGCGCGAGCATTCTCTTCAGTGAGAATACCTACGTCTTTCAACCTCGCCATCAAGGACGTATCGATCAACACCGCATCGACGACCGCCTTGAACTCTTCTTCAACTTTGTCAAGCACGCGTCTGATATCTTCTGCAGCTTCAAGAGTGATATCGAACCGGACACCGCCCACTAGGTTTGAAGAATAATGCTTGCGGTTGCCAGTCACCCGTTCCATCAACCACATCACGGGTTCCCTGATGCGCCAGAGCTGCATTAGCACCGTGTCGAAGGCGATTATGTGGCCGGCTAGTCCAACCCAAAGCAGGTGACTGTGTATTCGTTCGAGTTCCAGCAGGATAGTTCGAATATATTTCGCCCGCATTGGCGTTTCTATCTCGCAAGCCCGTTCAACAGCTTCAACGTACGCACACGAGTGGACCTGACCGCAAATTCCACATATCTGCTGTGCAACAAACGGCACCTGATTGTAGTTGAGCTCACTGTCCCCCAGTTTTTCTACCGCACGATGGTTGTAGAATCCGCGGTAGTCCGAACCCACTACACGCTCGCCGTCAAGGAAAAGCCTGAAGTAAGCTGGCTCCTCAAGTGTAGGATAGAACGGACCAAGAGGAACAACAGTAGAACCTTCTGGTGGAGGCATTCTCGGTGGTGCGTTCTGTGGCTCGCTCGGAAATCGGGTGTTATACTCGTATTCCTTCCGAAGCGGATGAATACCAGCCGGAAAATCGTCCGGAAGGACGAGCCGTCTAGGATCAGGATGCCCTTCCGGAACTATTCCCACCATATCATACGCCTCGCGCTCTGCCCAGTTGGCTGCCGGCACGTCTGGGGTAACGGACTCTATTCTGGGGTCATCCGCGGGCAAGTTCGAGTGCAGTACAAGAAATTGCTTCTCCTCGTCAAAGGCGAGGATATAACTGATCCCGAAATCGCCCGTTTTATCCCTTTGATCAGTCGCGACGGTTATCACAAATCGCGCACCGAGTTGATTGACTGCGTACTTGGTAACCTTGGGCAGTTCATCCCGCGACAAAACAGCTATAAGCTGACCCGGTACGTACTCCCGAAGCTTTCCCAATATGTCTGGGAATTGCTCAGTTAGCCCTTTCAAGAATTTCTTCTGCAAAGTCTCAGGACTCATAGTTCACTTCCATCAGGCGTTTTCAAATCCTGTAGTTTAAAAATGTCAGCGATCAACGAAGCAACACTCTCTGCCGCAGAGCGAACTTCGGCACACATTTCAGAACCCAACCTTACGTCCCTCGGCTGTATGGCAATCAGTCGGCATTTCGCCCCCAACTCCGATTCCACGTATTGCATCGTCAACCGCAGGGGTGCGCGGTGTGTATCAAAACCGCTTGCCCTGAGTTGCTCCGGTTTTAGAAGCGCCACATCCCCCGCAGCACAACCGAAATCCACAGCATCGATGAACAACACTAAATCAGGATCTAATTCTCTTATTCGCCAAGTTTCCAATTCCGGTGCCCTGCCAGCATCCAGCGTCTTGAACGCACAACTACTCGAATCTTGACCGACCGCTTTTTCAACCAGCTGAACCACCAGCGGACCGACACCGTCGTCCCCGTGCTCTTCGTCCCCGACTCCTACCACCAAAACCGTGTCGGCCCTGGCTTGTAAAACCTCGCTTGCCAGATCCTCAGCAAGATCCACTCTAGGTTAACCAACCCTCCGGCACGACCCGATGTACGCCCTCAAGCACGTGTCTCCGGAAACTCTTGCAATTGAGCGTATGTAAACACCGGCCCCTCGGTGCACAGGTATACGTGATTAACACAGCAGTGCCCACACTTGCCAACACCGCACTTCATATAACGTTCCAAACTTGTAACAACCCGATCTTCCGAAAAGCCCATTTTCACAAGCGCAAGCGTGGCGAATTTGATCATAATCGGAGGTCCACAAGTCAGGGCAACGGCATTTGCCGCATCTAATTTCACCTGGTCGAGCAGGGTCGTAACAACACCCACATTTCCCGTCCAGGATTCATCGCCTACATCCACGGTCTGTAGAACGTGGAAATCGTTGCGCTTCTCCCACTCCACTAGGTCATACTTATAGTTGATGTCTGCCGGCGTACGGGCGCCGTAAAGCAGCCAGAATTCACCGTAGTCTTCCCTATTCGCCAGAATGTATAGGATGGCCGGCCTGAGCGGCGCCAAGCCACATCCGCCGCTTATTATCAAAATGTCCTTGCCCTTTATATCTTCCAGCGGCCAGCAGTTGCCTAGAGGTCCTCTAATGCCGACCCTGTCGCCTTCTTTGAGTTCGTGCATAAGACCTGTAACCTTGCCGCGGTTAACAACGGTAAGCTCGAACCAAGACCTCTCCAAAGGGCTGGACGCGAAACCTATCGGAGCTTCCCCAGCGCCGAATACACTCACCTCAACAAATTGACCTGGTTCCCACGTGAACCATTCGGCATGCTTCGGATCTTCCAACCTCAGTCTGAAAGTTTTTGTGTCTGGGGTCTCGACAATTATCTTCTCGATAACTGCAGGCATTGGAACGTAGAGGTTTCCCGTGGGGACGCCCGTAACTCCCCACATATTCCTCGGTTTTGCTCCGGTTAGTGTTGGCGCTTGAACCTCGGTACTCACGTTTTTCACTCCGTCTTGAACGCTCAGTTGGTAATTCTTGCTTGCTGTTTAAGCAAGCACCTCTTTCACCGCCTTATTCTAAGAAGGCGGTAGGTTTGCTTATCGGTTCAATGTAGTCGTGCATAGCACGCCTGATTCTCTTAACCACGCTGGGTAAGTCAAGCTTTGTCAAGCACGAACTGACACATCTGCCGCACCCTACGCAGCCGTGCCGGCCGTCGCGCATAATGTATTGGAAACTTGCCTTATGATAAAAGCGTCTCTTGACTCGACTTCCGAACGTCGGTCTAGGATTGTGACCGCTGGCTTCGCGGGTGAATCCGGCGTATTGGCACGAATCCCAGGATCTGCACCTGGTAAACGACCCATCAGGTTCAGGGCGATCGTCAACGGTGTAGCAAGTGCAGATCGGACACAAATTGGTACACGCCGCACACCGGAAGCAGGTAGATCCAAGTTCCTCCCAAACTTCATCTGGCACTTCGTCGCTTGTTATGTAAATGATCGCCTTAGCTATATATGAAGCCGTCTGGAACAGGGAATCAGCGTGCAGCTCTATACGCTTGCGCTCCGCAATATCTTGCTCCGTGGAAGCTTCCAAATACTTCTCACGCGGCTCGCTTACATCGAGTCCCTTCTCAGATCCGATTTCGTAAAGGAACCGATCGCCCAGGTCGGTAAGCTGGACATCGAACCCTGATTCGAGATATGGCCCCGCATCGCAGCATATGCAGAAACAATCTTTCTTTGGCGGCTCGTTACATACGAGGCTGAAAAGCACCGTGTTATCAGATCGAGTCTTGTAGAAAGGATCGACTATGGGCGAGCTGAAGAACCTTTCCTGGAACCTAACTGCAGTAACGTCGCACGAACGTATTCCGACTATTGCCTGCCTCGGCACATCTGCGGCAACATCAATGGCTATCTGCTCCCCTTGCCTGTAGCTGAACATGTCCTCATAATGAGGAAACAGATACCGCTTGCCAGGAGGATAAATGTCGTGACCATACTCCCAAACTATCTCGTCTGGGGAATTCACTAGATCGAAAACAACATCCCCAGCAAAGCGCTGTTTGGGCGCAATCAACTGCATCTGCTCTTGTAGACTATAGAAGAAATCTGAGACGTTGTTCTTTTTCAGGATAAGCTTGTCGCCGACGTTCATGACACCGCCTCTATCTTAACTGGTAAGCCTTTGTACACGGGCACTCCGGATATCGAATCGCATTCGTAACCTGCAAGCATGTTCGCCGAGTCCCCTCCGAAATAGTGCGGCACATGCACGCAGCCTTGTGGCACCGCGTCGCTCACAGCCAGCCGCCTCGTCAGACTACCTGTCTTCGAGCTTACTCGCACCACCCTGCCGGGTCGGAGCTTGAGTTTTTCAGCGTCTGATGGATTTATCTCAACCACCGACTCAGGATACTCCCGAGTCAGGATACCACACCTCGCAGACATAGTCCCTGTTTGTGTGTGGAAGTTGATTCTGCTGGCTAAAAGTTGGTACGGGTAATCAGGTTCTTCAGGCGGGAGATCGGTAGCATGAATCGGTGCCAGGCGTGGCGTTGGCGTGCTAGCTCGCCATGGCTCGCCCCATCCGGTCTCGAACTGTTCGTAACTGAAATTGGCATACAGAGGAACGGTAGCAGCAATCTCTTTCATAACAGCTGATGGATCTGTGGCCATCTCCTTGCCGAAGGCGGAAGCGAGCCCTACTATGACCTCAAGGTCCGACTTGGATTCACCGATCGGGTCAATCACCCTGCGCACACGTTGAACTCTCCTGCCAATGTTGGTAAACGTTCCATCCTTTTCTAGGAACGAGCAAGCCGGGAAAACTACGTCAGCCAGTTGAGCCGTTTCAGTAAGGTAGAGGTCACTCACTGCAAGAAAGTCCAGCTTTTCTAATGCAGAAATCGTCTGCTCAGTGTTGGGGGCCGACAGAGCAACATTCTCGCCAAAGACCAGCAGCGCCTTCACACCGCCCTGAACCATTTCAATGGCGCTCAATCCAGCTTGCGGATTGATTGCGCACTGCCAAGCGGATTCCCATTTCGCCCGAGTTTCTACGCTGCTGATGGGTTCGTATCCCGGCAGGTAATCTTTGAGAACGCCCATGTCGCAGGCGCCTTGTGCGTTGTTTTGGCCTCTTAGCGGCATCACGTAACCGCCCAAAAGCAGCGCAACATTCGCCAAGGCTTTTACGAGAATAGTTGAGTCCTGCTGCTGCAAGACTCCCAAACCGAACATCACCACGCATGGCTCGTTTTCTGCGAGAATCGTAGCCGCTTCAACCACTGCCTCAGGTTCGATTCCACACACCTGCGGTAGAACGCCTATAACCACATCGTCCAGAGAAGCTCGCAGTTCTTCAAATCCCGGCATCTGAGGCGCGGCATCGACGTAGAGCTTGCGGTCAAGTATCGTCTTAAGGAGCGCTCGAACCCATGTCAGATCCGATCCGGGCTTCGGATGCAAAAACAAACCCGCTTGGGGTGCAAGCCTCGACTTCCGCGGATCAACTGCAACAACCTTGCAACCATTCTCAACAGCGTCCTGAATTCGAGAGCCTATATGGGCAAGCTGCTCCATTACATTCGCGCCAGCGATAAGCATAGAACCTGCTTCTGCCAGCTGCTCGACGCCTATCTGAGAGGCGGGAATACCAATGGTATCGATCAGTGCGGGTATTAGCGAGGCATCATAAAATCTGCACGCTCCGTCTATGTTGGGCGTGCGCAGAACTGCTCTTGCAAACTTTACCAGGGAGTAGCACTCCTCGTTGGTTGTCTTCGCTGATCCTATGACACCGACTGCTTCGGACCCGGATGTGCTTATGACCCTTTTCAATACGTCGGCTGTAACAGAGAGCGCTTCTTCCCAAGAAGCAGGCTGCAGTTCATTGCCTTTCCTGACGAGAGGTGTTTGTAACCTATCTACTCTTATGAGGGATGTTGTGGCATTCCAACCTTTAATACACAGTCTGCCGGTGCTGACGGGGTGGGTAGTGCTCGGACACAATCCTGATATACCGAGTCCTGATTTTCTGGGTTCTACATAAAGTGCGCAGCCGCAACTGCAGAACCCGCACGTTGTCGGTTTGTCGTTCATTGCAGCCCCCGGTAGTGCATACTCGGATTTTTAGTTGTCGGTTCGTACACGCTAAAGCCCCCCGGTCGCGCTCCCAGCCGCAGTTGTAGAGCCAGGTTGATTTCCAGCCGACGGAGCACAACACACAGAGGGCAAACTACCTACTCGAGGCATTCCGAAAAGGAATGCTTACCGAGTCAGCAGGCGCAGCCCGCAAACTATGCTAACATTTTCAAAACTTACGTGTCAATAGCCCAATTGCCTTTTGGGCTACAAAATGCGACTACGTCTCTGTTATCTGCGATGGCATGATGCCCCATCAGATATAACGCACGCGGCATGTGTTGGGGCGACAGTAGTAGGACACATCGCCGATCGGCAGTGGGAGAAACACCTGATCACTGCTCTCATCACCCCTTCAAGCCTGTAAGAGTCACTCCCTGAATCATATACCGCTGCGTGAAGAAGAATACAGCCAATACAGGAAGCATAACTAAAGTGGCGGCGGCCATCATCATCGCCGGCTCTCCTCCGTGCGAACCCTGGAATAACTGCAGTGCATATGCAAGGGTCATCTTCTCTGGTGAACTGATGTAGATCAGTGGACCCATGAAGTTGTTCCAACTACCCATAAACGCAAATATCGTTATAGCAGCAAGTGCCGGCTTTATAAGTGGCAGCATTATGTTCCAATATATTCGGAAATAAGAACAGCCGTCTATTTTGGCAGCGTCCTCGAGATCGGTCGGAATAGTCATAAAAAACTGCCTCAAAAGGAAAATATTGAACCCGCTGCCGAAAAGCGCACCAAACCACAAAGGCCTCAAAGTATCCACCCAGCCTAGCCACCGATATACAAGAAACACCGGCAGCATCGTGACTGCCCCCGGCACCATCATTGTGGCTATCATGATAAAGAACAACAAATCACGCCCGGGCCAGCGAAGGCGCGCAAACGAAAACCCTACGAGCGAACTAGACAGCGTAGTGCCCACAATTACCAGCACCGTCACGTAGATCGTATTCCAAAGCGGCACGAGTCCTTTCCGATACTCCGGAGGCAGGAAGTTCAACGCGTCTCGGTAGTTGGACCATAGCGCCGTCGGTTTGAGATCCGGCTTTGCGTCGGACGCGTTGACCGATATCACCCCTTCCTGCCCATCCAGTGTGCGCATCCTCCAAACACCACCTGGAAGCTCCGCCAGCTTCACCGCCCTGATCTCGTCCCCATTCAGCTGGACAACGTAGACCTTTCTCTCCTCTCCATCGAGCCTGACCGTTCGCTGTATCATCGGAATAATGTCCGGCGGGAAAATATTGGTGCGTTCGTCGGGTTTGAGAGAGGTAGTTACCAGCCAATAGAAAGGCACGGAGAATACGATCGCTCCCGTTAGAAGCGCGAGGTGAAGCTGGATTTGCCGGGAGAGCTGCTTTCTCCATTTGACCTCTTTCCATGGGCGCCGCTGATCACTGCCACTGTCCTGAATCACCAGAAACGCCGCGAATATAACCAGATCGGCCGTCGCAATCCAAAGCGTCGATACATGCACCGCACCCAATCTATTTACAACGTAAACCAACAGCAGCGTAATCGCGTGCGAAGCCACTGCCCCTGCAAAAAGCAGAGGTATACGTGCTAACTTCCGTTCAGCGAACGCAGTTATCAAAACAAACAGCGTCCTGCCTACAGCGAAGTAACCTAAAGCTACGACTAATATCCAAACAATAAACTCCATACCCGATTCCTGAGTATCCTCCGCTTAGGCATCTACTTGCCTCGTTCAACCTCATAGTGAACCCACCGCGGGGCTATCCTGAACTGCAAGATCGTGAACGCAAGAATGATAACAAACAGCACCCACGCAAGCGCCGACGCATATCCCATGCTAAAATAGCGGAAGGCCTTGTTGAATAGGTAGAGCATCGGCACCAAGGTGGAATCCACAGGTCCTCCGCTGCCGTTGGTCATTACATAAACGTTGTCGAATGTTTGTAGCACACCTATCGTGCCCATAATTAGGTTGAAAAAGATATAAGGGCTGAGCATAGGAAGTGTTACGTGTCGGAGCTGCTGCCAGCGGGTGGCGCCGTCGATCTCCGCTGCCTCGTAGTATGACGACGGGATCCCCTTCAGACCAGCCAGCCAGATTATCATCCCTCCGCCAGCTCCCCAAAGCCCCATCACAATCAGAGCCGACTTAGCGCCAAAATACGAAGGCGGGTGGGCAAGCGGACCCGGCAGAGGCAGTCCCAGTGCGCCAAGAGTGTGTTTCCAAAGCCACGCGAGAACCCCAAAGAACTCCCCAGGCTGCGCGATCCATCCAGGCGGCTGCAAACCAAACCACTGCGTCAAGGTCATCCGCCATATAGCATTTACAATGCCCCACTGCGGGTTCAACACCCAAAGCCACAGCACAGCTGAAGCCACCACCGGCACAATTGAAGGCAAATAGTAAAGCGTTCGATACCAGCTCATCCCTTTGACATTTGTGTTCAGGAGCATAGCGATCGCCAAACCGGTTATTATGCCAAGGGGCAGACCTATCACAGCCAAGAACGCCGCGTTGTAAAGAGCTTTAGAGAGTAGCCCCCAGTCGTAGGTCACCAAGCCTTTGTAGTTCGCCAACCCCACCCATCTCGGCGGATGCAGGACGTCGTAATTGCAGAAGCTGAATACGACTGATGCCACGATGGGACCTATCATAAAGATAAGGAAGCCAATTATCCACGGCGAAGCAAAAAGGAATCCCGCATAGGCTTCGCCCCGCATAAGCGTGCCCACCTTCTCCGACCGGCTCGCCAGTCGCCAGACGACCACTGTCAGCACTAGGATCGCAAGTATGATAGCGCACCACAAGATCCACATGGGAACAAGCGGGTATTTCTCGCGCGAAAAGACCCGATCAAGCTCCCGTTGAACAACTCGCGCTGCCTCATTCATAGCCCGCTCGGGAGTGTAACCGGTTTCGGCGTGGTGAACCGCCAGGTCAAATGCTCGGACGTGCTCGTCCCAAAGCTGCTGCCCGACGAACGTAACAGGACGATACCGCGAGTAAGGCATCATCGAAAGCGCGAACCGCAAGCAGTTTCTGAACTTGGGATCCCTGGGCGCGTATTTCGCGAACACGGCTTCGTTGACGCGCCAGTTCGCGTGCATGGTCGGAACGTACGGCCTTCCCTTACTCAAGTTATAGCGCCTCTGCGCATCCGCTGCAATGAGACCGGCTTCCGGACTGGACATCCATTTAATAAACTTCCACGCAAGTTCCACGTGCTTGGCTCCAACAGGTATCGCCCACGAAAAGCCTCCGGACCAAGTGATGTACCGCGGACGCGGAGTGAGCAATCGTGGATTAGGAGGCAGGGCTATCGGGACGCCGTTGCGGTCGAAGCGCACGTTTGAGAGTGTCGTTCTGAACCGCTCGTCGGGAATGGGTGCGGGCGCGACGCCGAAATCAAGATCTGGGTTGAAGCGGGCGATATTGTTAGCTGCTCCGTCGACGTCTATCTTCATTGCGACCTTGCCAGTGAGGAACGGATCAAGAGCGTAACCCTGGAAACCAGCTTGGAACTGATCTACCTTTTTGGCGCCGCCGAGGGCGTCGTATACGCTTACCATGTATCGCAGGGCTGCAATGGACCTGTGATTATTCATCGTGCAGCGCCTACCATCTGGGCTCATAAACTCGCCGTCCATCTGCCACGAGTATAGGTAAAGCCAACTGTTGCCCCAGTTGGGGATGAAACCGATCTGGCGGATCGCACCAGACTTGTCCCGCTTCGTGAGCTTCTTGGCATATTCCAGAAGCTCGTTCCAGGTAAGGGGTGGTCGGTTGGGGTCCAGACCGGCTTCTCGGAAGAGCGTTTTGTTGTAATAGAGGAAGCGGTCGTCGGTTGAGTTGGGTATGGCGTAGACCTTGCCCTTGTAGTTTGCTTCTTCCCAGCAGGGTTTGTAGAAATCTTCGGGCCTGATGCCGCCTGGTTTGTTGCGATCGCGCTTTATGAGAGGTGTTAGGTCCATGAACGTGTCGCGGGACGCCCAGTCACCGATTGTGAAACGGTCTTGGTTGATGACGTCGGGAGGAGTTCTACCTACGATGGAAGTCATGAGCTTCTGAGGATTCATCTGCCCCGCGCCCATCCCCAGGATGCTCACCTTTACTCCAGGGTTGCGGCGCTCGAATTCGCGCACTTGGGCACGCAAGCCTGCAGCTTCCTCGCTGGGCTGAAGCCCCCACACAACGAGCTTCACCTTGGCGAATGCGGGCGAGCGCAAGAGCAAGATGACAAGTAATACTATTGGACAGGAATGTCTTCGCATAAGAGGAACAGTCGACAGGGTTTAACCAAACTTCCACTTCAACGCGAACCAAACTTTCTCCTTTTGCGCAGGCCTACGGCAGTACTAAAAAGTGAGCCGCAGCGATGTGAGGATCGGCAGCCGCACCATATTGGGAGATCATTAGTGCGGTGCGAGAAGCTTGAAGGGGTAGACAGGAATATTGCGCAACACCCAATAGAGCACGGTCACAATCAAAATTGCCCAGCCAGCCTTCGAGGGAACATTAATTTGACTCACCAGCCGGCCGACAACTGCAGCTGCTGACCGAAATACAATGTCATATAGCGGAATGGGCAACAGGATAATCGCCAATGGATTGCATCTGCACGCACCGCAAATATCCCCGTGCAGAAACCGGTGGAGAGCACGAAGCGTACCGCAGCCGGGACAGTAGAAACCTGTCACCGCATAAAACGGACACGGCGGAATGAATTGTGCCTCACCAGGCTGGACTAGGTACACGCCCACCGAGAATGACAGAGCAAGCAGCACAACCACCGAAGGCAAAGCTCTTCCTCTAGAACCAAAGACTCTCATTGCCCCGAGATCAAAAATTCCAGCACCGATATAAAGAACCATAGTGACCACCCGATGATCCCCACGACCACAGCAACCCACATCCACTGCCTGGATTGCATGTAAGCGGCCCGTGCGGCTGCGTAATCACCAAAGTCCTTCTTTGATTGCGCCTCAACCGCTTTTACGATCGACACTATCCCGAAAGGCACACAACATAGAACAGTTACCACGATAGACCAAGGAAGATTGTTCGGTATATCTACTGCAGATGGCCGTGGCTCAGCTGCGTGAAAGTGGCGCAGTGGTCGCCCACAGTTTGGACAGACCAAGAAATTGCTGCTGAGGACTACTCCACACGACGTGCAACGCTGAACCTGCGATTGTCTGGACGAGTACCCGGAAGCCAAGGAAGGATCCGGGGCATAGACGGTCTGATTTACCTGCTGCTGAGAAGGCTGTGCCGTCCGCTGGGGCTGGAACGGCGCTCGGTCTGCGCGGACGTCTGAGATTACATCAGTGGCACACCGATACCGATCCGAGGGATTCTTGGCCAGCAATTTCATCACGATCTCAGACCATGGCGATGCTACGTGCTTCAGTGGCTGAGGATCCTCATAGGCGACCTTATGCGTAACCTCCGTGATGCTCTCACCTTCGAACGCTTTACGTCCCGAAAGACACTCATAGAGAACCGCACCAAGTGAAAACAGGTCGCTCCGAGCGTCCACCCCTTTGCCAAGCACCTGCTCAGGTGACATATAAGCCGGGGTTCCGAGCATAACACCGGTTTGAGTCATTGTAGACTCGCCGAGGGCCTTGGCGATACCAAAGTCTGTAAGCTTTACCAAATCCTTTTGACCTAGGATGATGTTCTCCGGCTTAATATCTCGGTGAACGATGCCTGCCGCGTGAGCCGCCTCCAAGGCATTCAGAATCTGGAGCGCTATGAACTTAAGCCGAGCTTCCGCTATGCGCCCCTCAAACCGCAGCACATCGCGCAAGCTTACCCCCTGGCATAGTTCCATCGCAATGTAGTGCCTGTCTTTATCCTCTCCCACGTCGTATATCTGGGCAATATTGGGGTGCGAGAGTCTGCCGGCTGCACGTGCCTCGCGGTAAAAACGCTCGATGGCCTCTCGACGCGCAGCCCCTGTCAAACCAGTGCCGACAGCTAAAACCTTCAAAGCCACCGCCCGCCCAATGCGCGTATCCAACGCCTCGTAAACTACAGCGGCAGCTCCTCGCCCTATCTCTCGGATTATCTGAAATCTTCCAATACTCTGACCCGCCATGTTCGCATTTGCTCCCACATTAAAACAAAACACACGCAGCAGGCGGCCAACAGTAAACAAGATCTGAACGAATTTGGTCCGCCTCACTGACATGATGCGTTGCCCTCTTTACGTTGTCAAGCGCCTTAAGTAGCTATCTATAACTTAAAAGCCCGAGGGTTTGCGCCCTCGGGCTCTGTAAGCCAGATCATATTACGTCGTGCCGAATGCCGAATCGCGCCGACTAAAAATCAGGTATTATCAGCACGTCGTCGTAAGTCGTCAAGACTAGGGGCGGGCTGGTCCTGGTCAGCCAGCCTTTCACCCTCACGTAGGCCCCCGGATAGTATGCAGGATGACCGTTGTTCGAGAACACACGGACTAGTTTACCCGTGCCATCGTCCAGGTTGAACGAATTTGATGTCAGATAGGTGTCATTAACAACTCTACCCCAGACTACAAATGGGAACACCGCTCTAGCCGAGTGTGTAACCGGCGCATATGCACCCACGCTGGTTATTCCCTTCGATGTGAACCTCGGAGGCTTCGGCAAACCAGTCGCCACCCAAGCGTATACCTTCGTGGTGTCGCCGTCACGCCATCCAGTGCCCGCTATCACGGAGCCGCCATCGCAGATCGCGGTCACGTTGGTGAACTGCCAGCCGCCGATATCTATACCGTTCTCGGTTAGGATGTCGCGGATGTCTCTAGTGCCATTCACAGGATCCCAAATCCAGCCAGTGCGACTGCCGGGGTTATTGGCCGTATCTAGCGAGAAGCCGCCTATGACGTAACCGTCCTCACTAATCGCCCAAGACTCAGCGTAGTTGTGGCCCGGCAGAAGCGGGATCTTCGTTGGCTCTACGCCGTGCTCAGTGAACGGCGCATCCCAGTAGCAAGCCCAGCGGTTGTTGCTGATGGTCGACGGCTCATAGCTGAAACCGGCAATCCTGCTGCCATCGCGCGCAACAACTCTCGCAACCGACTCCCGCTTGTTGTCCGGATAGCCGTTAAGGTTCTTGAAACCGCAAAGACAAGATCTACTGAGATGCCAACCGCCGATTGGCTGCCTTGCACCCCCCGTGCATCCAGAACCCATATACTGGGATTGACCGGCCATCGTGCCCATTCCGGGGTTGGGTCCCGCGGCAGAAACTCCGTAAATCATAGAATTATTGTGGTAGCTGTCGTAAGCCGTTGGGAAGTTCGTCCCTCTGGGAAGCTGGAGGGAAGAGGCAGAGTTAACGTCCCATCTCCAGCGGCAGGCACCGTCGCAGTTGTTTGCGTCCTTGTAAGAGCCCACCACCAGTATTTGGGTATCAGACGCGGCTATCCCTCTTGCCATCCAGATTCTAGATCCATCCACGAGAGGAAGGGTAGTCCATGTCCCACTGCCATCCGGTGTACCCTGCCAGTAACGAGCCTCATATGCACCCGCAGTAGCATTACCTGCCACCACGAGGTTCATGCCCTGCACGGCAACCCCTGCCGAATCGCCTGCAGTATCAAGCTGAACCGTGCCGTGCAGCGTACTCCATAGAAACACGCCAAGGGTTCCGGCGGTATTGGTATTGTGGAAGACCACTACGGGATGGTCCCCGTACATCACTGCTCCCGTCGGGACGCCTAGGCCCAAGTTCTCAAGCCAAGCGCCCACCACGGAACCGAAAGCGCTCACACTGCATAAAGCGAGCACAACAACAGCCAACCAAATTCGTGCACTTGCCTTCTCCATTCCGCAGCACCTCCTAGGTTCAGTAATCGAATTGCGTAACGGTGCGTCAGTCACACCGCCCATATTGCAGTATGGTACTACCAATTTGCGCTTGTCAAGACCTGATTAAGTAATTTTTAGCAATCAAAGCGGAAGTAACTGCTGCCGATCTGCACGAGATCACCAGTTTTCAGCGGCGCCCACTCGACGCGAACACCGTTCACGTAGGTACCGTTTGTGCTGCCTAGGTCCTGGATGACGTAAGCATTGCCTTGTCTCAGTAACACAGCATGCTGCCGGGAAACCATCTGATCCTTATCTAGTAACAGCGAATTTGCAGGATCTCTGCCGATTTCTACTCGGTCGCCTGTCAAATAAAACGTCTGCCCTGCATACACGCCCATTATGCCGACCAACCGAGCCGCCCTGATTGGAACCGCGGCAGGCGCGTCAGCAATAGGTGTGCACTGGCAAGCCCCGGTTACAGGATCTCGCAGTCCTCCGCAGTACGGGCATGTAGTAGTTTCCGAGTGCGCAATGGTTTCTTGCTTCTGGAAAGGCTCACTTGGAAATGTAACCCCACCGGGTATCGGCGCCTGCGCCCGCTGATTGAACTGTAGTTGGAATGTGGCGATCCGGATGCCGTCCCCGTCGGCTAAGACGTGCTCAGTAACCCGGACGCCGTTCACGTAAGTGCCAGAGCGAGAGCCCAGGTCCTGCAGGACGAACGTACGCCAATCGGATGTTTGAATTTGAGCGTGGCGTTTCTCGACGCCAAGATCGCCGAAAAGAGGGATGTCGGCCAGTTCGTCGCGGCCAATAGTTGTGACAGGTTTCGACAGGACGTAATGCTTGCCTTCATTACGCCCCACAACGACAGTAATCCAAGCAACCTTCGCGGCTTCTTCAACTAGCATAACCGCTGCGCCTACTGCGGCACCGATCGCGGTGTCGCCGACGAAACGGCTTATAGTCCCCGCTGCGAAGGGCAAGCTCAGAAGGTCGAATACGATACCCCCTGCGGTACCCCCGATGAACCCCCCTATCAGGCCCTGCAGACATTTGCGTGCGCTGCCCGAAGGCAGACCTGCTGCCAAGCCGATCCCAGCGCCCACAGCAGCCCAGCCTAGGGTGCGCGCGAGTATAAGCACGGCGAGACCGCCCTGAAGCAGAAACGCGAACACACCTTGGCCCACGAATCCTGCGGCGCCTCCCAGAATCGCTCCCGCAGGAAGCGCAACAGCGCACTTCGTCAAGATCCTGGCCGCTGAGTAGGAATAGATTTCCTCGCTCAGCACGATAGCTACGCTGACAAACAAACCCAGGATGCCGAACATGAACGCAGCTTCGGCAAAGGCGTTGAGAGGAATCGCACCCGTCCCACCCTGGGCAGCTTGCTCATATGCCCGGACCCGCGGCTCCTGGACCACGAAATTGGCCATCCCAGCGGCTGCTCCGAACAGGGCAGTTCGGATAATCCTGCTTGTATCTATTCGGCTCATAGGAGGCAAATGTTAGCCTCGTTTTATACCTTAGCGCGAGCGATTATGGATGCAGCTTTCCACCAGTCACGCGCTGGCAGAACGTCCTCGGCTGCACTGACAATAGTTTCGATATGTTCTCTTTTCTTTACACCCACGATTGCGGTAGTCACGGCAGGATGCGTCAGCACCCATCGAACCGCCAGCTGGGCGACGGTCAGCCCGTGCTTCTCCGCGAGGGGCTTAAGGTTATCCACCGCGTCAAGGATCCTCTTGAACGTCTCGCCCTGGAAACGAGGATTGTTTGCGCGGTGATCGCTGAAAGTGCTCTCCGGTGTGTATTTGCCTGCAAGCAAGCCCCGAGCAAGCGTTGAATAAGTGAGAACGCCGATGTGTTTTTCAAGACACAGCGGGAGCTCGCGCTCTTCAACCTGGCGGTCGAGCATGTTGTATAGGGGCTGCAGGGATGTGACTTCGAAATATCGCGCGTACATTCTTATCTGGTCTGCGTTGAGGTTGGAAACGCCAAACCAGCGCACTTTGCCTTCCTTGCGCAGCTTAAGGAGGGCGGCGGCGACTTCCTCAGGTCGAGTCAGCGGATCCCAGGCGTGTATCTGATAAAGATCGATGTAGTCGGTCTTCAGGCGTTTGAGCGATGCTTCGCACTCGCGGATAATGTAGTCGTAACTGGTATCAGGAACACGCTCGTCGGGAATCTCGAAGTTGTGATAGAACTTTGTGGCGATAATCACGCGGTCACGGCACTTGCGGCTCTCGAGCCAATCCCCGAGCGAGCTCTCGGCAAAGCCGTCGCCGTAGGCGTCGGCAGTGTCGATGAAATTGACACCCACATCCAGGGCAACGTCCAGCGCCTCACGCCACTGTTCCAAGTCGATCTCTCCCCAGAACTTGGGCGAGAGTTGCCAACAGCCGAAACAGATTCGAGATACTACCAGATCGCTTCTTCCTAGTTGAGCATACTTCACTTTATCACTCCTTACTGTGCGGGTTTGTATGAGAATATGGGCTGGATGCCCTTCGATTTCTCCCTGAGAGCTTGCGCTTCGCTTTCGTTTATAGGCCTAAAGTTCTGAGCTATTCCCACAGCCATGGTAAACAGGCTTACGTCTCCCGGTGGAATTGCGGCGGTAACGGGCTGCGACAGCGTGAACCGCAGAGCAAGGGCAGCTTCCTCAGGATCAGGGCACGGTTGGTACCAGCACCCCGGATACTCTCTCTTGGCACCTCTGGGCCAGGGACCCCGGGCCATTGCCTTTATTGCAAGAATACCCATGCGCTTTTTTGCGGCTTTCTCGATGACCTGTGGCCCGAAATTGCCCTGGAACATACAGACCCAGTTGATGGGAAAAAGAACAGTATCGAAGTCAAAGCGTTCCATAGCGGCCAAGGCAGCTTCAACCGTGTGTGCTGAGAAACCAATGTACCTTATGAGGCCCCTCTTTTGAGCGTTACGAAGCGTCTCTACCGCGCCGCCCGGCGCTAAAGCTTTGTCCACATCCTCAAGCGACGTCAATGCGTGAAGCTGGTACAAATCGAAGTGGTCTGTACGCAGGCGATTGAGAGATCGCTCCAGGTCCTTGATCGCACCCGGACCGTCTCGTTTTCCCGTCTTACACGCCAGAAACACTTTGTCACGCCTGCCGATTAGGGCAGCACCGAGTTTCTCTTCGGCTTCCCCGTTGCCATAGCTGGGAGCAACGTCGAAGTAGTTTACTCCGTTCTCTATAGCTTCTGAGACCGCCTTGTCGGCAGCCGTCTGGTCCATGCCTACTACAACCAAGCCGCCGAAACCGACGATGGAGAGACTCTCACCAGTTCTGCCGAGTGATCTCTTGAGGAGAGGCTTGGACGCACTGTTTGAGGGGCAGGCGATGAATCCTGCTGCCACGCCCGCTGCTGTAAGTCTGAGAAAATCGCGCCTTCTCACGGTACCCCCTAGTTTGAGCCCGCATCATCCTGTGCTCATTTATACTGCAGCCTCTGTAGGGTGTCAACCGCGCACGGCGCATGAGGTGTTGGTTTCGGTGGAGAGAAGCGTCAGGTAATCCAATAAAATGGTCATTCTGCCAAGAAGGAGGTCACTCCTACGGCAACAACGCTTGATCCTGCGCCCAACTCAAGACCACCAAATGACCGGACTGAATTCGAAGTGGACAGCCAGCTGCGCAAAATTACCTCATCAGCGGATCGAGGTACATCGCGCCAGGAACCCAGGTGCCGATCCTCTCTATATGACCGTCCCACATCAACACATTAAGCTTGCCGCCGTGTGGGCCGGGAAGGAAGAATTGGCTGTGAAGCTGGTCTTTAGCACCAGAACCGATACCACTTGGCTTAGGGACCAACCATTGGTAGCTTTCAAAGCTGTCACCATGCTCTATGATTCTGGGGCTCGTTTGACCCTCGTTGGTCTGGTCGGCATTGCCGGTGGCGAAGTCGTTGGGTCCGTTTGGATTAATGAAACCGCTGCCGCTGCCGGGAGAATCGAAAACTACAATGAGCTTCGCAGGGCGCCTCGGACTTGCAGATGCTTGTCTTCTATGGGCATCTAAGCCGAGGTTGCCATTGTAGCTGTAACCAAAGTTCACGCGGCGAGCGGGGCACTTGTAGATTTGAACCTTATGGTGATATGCCCAAAGCCGCTCCGTCCAACCAATAGCGTTGGGGACATACGCGCTGCCGGCGCCTGGAGTCTTCCAGACGATGTAGCCATCGGCAGGCGGAGGTACTATTAGGGACCAATCATCCAAATAAGCCCGAAAAGCAACACCGATCTGCCGTAGGTTGGACGAACATTTGGCCGCCTGTGAGGCTGCCTTGGCATTCATGAACACCGGGAACAATATGGCTGCCAAGATTGCGATGATAGCAATCACGACCAACAGCTCAATAAGCGTGAAACCCTTTTTCGACCCCGATGGATTCGCCCACATTTTCAATCCACCCCCTTGAAGTCGGCTTGGTCAATTAAACCAAACCTCTGGTATTCAAAGCATATCCAACGTCCAGGATGTTGTCAACGACTTTGCCAGGACATTTTTATCTCTTCTACTACCGACCCGTCCTCTATATTGATTATAAGCACTGCCGTGTCTGTTATTAGACCTACGGTTGGAACTGGTCTTCCGTCGATTTCCAGTTTGGGGATGGAAGGGCTACCTGGGTTCATTAATAACACATCGTCGGCCCTTTCTAGTTCCGGAACGTGCGTATGGCCAAATATGAAGCAGTTAGCTCCGTATCGGTGAGTAAGCTCCGCCATGCCCTGTTTAGTGAGTGAATGACCGTGGTTCAGAACAATTCTAATCGCGCCGAATTGCACAATCGCGTGATCCGTTTGCACTGGAATTTTCAAAAGCTCCTCGTAGACCTGTGCGTCACAGTTGCCCCTAACTATCACCAGCGGTATCTTGCAGTTGTTTAAAGCCTCCACAAGCAGCGGGATGTTGTAGCCCTCCATCCAGCCCAGTCTCGGCGGATGATAGAGCACATCACCAGCGTGCAAGATTAGGTCTGCATCATTGAAGTGGCGAAATGCACTGTTCCAAGCCTCAATGTTGCCGTGTGTGTCGCTTATAACCCCTATCTTCATTGCAGAACGACTCCGACAGTGGTAATAGCTACTGCGGAAAGCCCTCCGGTGGCGCAACTGGCCGAACTACTACGATGCCACGTCTCCCTGTGCGCGCATGCCACACCTCAAGAGTAATCCTGTCGCCCGGTTTAGCCTTTCTGATTTCATCAGCTAGCGTAACCTTGCCCCGTTCAGGGCGCAACGTGCCGGACAAAGGCTTTCCGTTTATTTTTAGGATTATATCTTCGGGCTCCAAACCGGCTCTCGCAGCGGGACTATTGGCGACGACCTCATGAATAATTATTCCTTCTTCATTCGGTAGGTTACGTACACCGAACTGCTCTAGCCGTGCCTTCACCTCAGCCGTGTACCCACTGTAGGCAATACCAATCCAAGCTCTGGGCTTTTCTTTGCCGGGCTGAGGAGCTACGGAGGGTCTTTCGACCTTGCCGTGCTTCACCAACTGCTGTGCGACTTTCTTCGCTACATTACTCGGAATGGCAAAACCGATACCGACGTTGCCTCCGGAAGGGGTTGCAATAGCAGTGTTGATGCCCACGAGGTTTCCGTTAAGATCTGCGAGCGCTCCGCCTGAGTTTCCGCGGTTGATAGCCGCATCGGTCTGGATTATGCCTTCAACAGGCAGCTTATTGCCGATATCTTCGGCACGCCTTATCGCACTTACAACTCCGACCGTCACAGTTCCTTTAAATCCCAGAGCGCTGCCTACTGCAATTACCCAGTCGCCAACCTGCAAAGAGCTCGAATCACCGAATGTGGCGTATTTCAGTCCTCTTGCATCTATCTTGATAACCGCCAGGTCGGTGACGGGATCGCGACCTATGAGCTTGGCATTATACTGTTTACCGTTCTCGAGAGTAACTATCAGCTTTTGCGCATCCGCCACGACGTGGTTGTTAGTGAGGATGTAACCGTCAGGGGTAAAGATCACACCCGAGGCCTGACCGCGCGGGATTATTTCTTCGGGACCAAACCGAAAGCCGAAGAAGTCTGGAAAATCGCCAAATGGATTTACCGTGATGGGACGGCCGACCGTATCGATGTTCACCACGTACTGACTGACCTTTTTGGCCGCTTCTCTAACAACGTTCGGTCCCGGCTTCACGAAGCTCACCGATGGCCGCGGCGCTTGACTTTCGGATATGCCGGCAAAGCGATTCGGGGACCCGTAGAATGTCAGGATCACCCATGCGCAGACGATAAAACCTATGCAGAATACGGCAAAATAAGAAATGAACTTTCTCATCAGCCCAAACACCTCAGCAAGTTCGCCATTTCTATTGCAGACTCGCCCGCAGCAAAGCCTTTGTTGCCTGCCTTGGTACCCGCCCGCTCGATTGCTTGCTCAAGCGTGTCCGTAGTTATAACTCCATAGATAACCGGCACGCCCGTAGTCAGAGACGCCTGGGCTATGCCCTTGGTTACCTCAGCAGCTATGTATTCGAAGTGCGGCGTAGACCCACGTATAACAGCGCCGACGCATATTACTGCGTCATACCTACCAGACTCTGCCATCTTCTTGGCTACTAGAGGTATCTCAAACGACCCCGGCACCCACGCCACTTCTACGGCTTCTTCGCTTGCCCCGTGGCGCCTCAGAGCGTCCAACGCCCCTTCCAAGAGCTTCTGGGTGATGAACTCGTTGAATCGGCTTGCTACTATTCCGAACTTGAGATCGACAGCGGTTAGTTGACCTTCGTATGTTTTTGGCATTTTCACATCTCCTCTTGCTCAGTGCGCACTGGGTTCGTCACTGCGATTGTCCGACACCGGCTGCCTATCAGCGCATTCCGCACTTTGTGTAGCTTCAGACTGCGGCTCCGCTAGAGGCGATTTCAGCAGCGTGTCGTCTATCAAGTGACCCATCTTCTGGGATTTTGTCTTCAGGTATTTTACGTTTTCTGGATGAGGCTTACAAATCAGGGGCACGCGCTCGACAATTTCGAGGTCGAACCCCTGTAAAGCAGCGTATTTAGCGGGATTATTTGTCATAAGTCGTATTTTCTTCAACCCAAGATCTACAAGCACCTGCGCTCCCAAGCTGTAGTCCCTCATATCGTCGGGGAAGCCCAGAATGCGGTTCGCTTCGACGGTATCCGCACCATGGTCCTGAAGAACGTAAGCCTTCAGTTTGTTCACCAAGCCGATGCCGCGGCCCTCTTGGTGGTAGATATATACGATAACTCCTCTGCCCTCCTCAGCGATCATGCGCATTGCCTCGTGAAGCTGCTGGCCGCAGTCGCACCTTAGGGAACCGAGCACATCGCCTGTAAAACAGCCGGAATGGATGCGGACAAGTGTAGGCTCTCCCGTGGACACGTCTCCCATAACCAACGCGATGTATGGGCTGGCTTCTACGGTCGACTGGTATCCGTGAGCAACGAACTCGCCATAAACGGTGGGTATTCGGCACGTCGCAAACCTAAAGACCAACCTCTCGTTGGTACGTCGGTATTTTATAAGGTCGGCGATGGTTACAATCTTCAAATTCCATTTTCGCGCCATCTCGATAAGCTCCGGTAGGCGAGCCATTGATCCATCGTCGCTGAGTATTTCGCATAGGACGCCTGTGCAGCCTAAACCTGCGAGCTTTACCAAGTCTACGACCGCCTCTGTATGACCTGCTCGTACCAATACACCTCCCTCTTCGGCCCTGAGCGGGTGAATGTGACCTGGGCGCGCCAGGTCCTCAGGGCGCGTGTTGGGATCGGCCAAGGCTTTGATGGTCACTGCTCTATCGTGTGCGGATATGCCAGTCGTTGTTCCGTGCACTGCATCCACGCTGACGGTGAACGCCGTGCCAAGTTTAGCAGTGTTTCGCTCTACCATAAGCGGCAGCCCAAGTTCCTCGAGGCGCTGGGCAGTCGTAGGCACGCAGATAAGCCCGCGGCCATACTTTGCCATGAAGTTAACCGCTTCAGGCGTGACTTTTTCTGCGGCCATGACGAAGTCGCCCTCGTTCTCGCGATCTTCGTCGTCGACCACGATCAGCATCCTGCCAGCACGAAGCTCTTCCAGCGCCTCAGGAATGGATGCAAAAACGTCCTTATCTTTCGCCATTTTGCCCTACTAGAATACGCAAACCGCTGCAAAACAGTTGCGAAAGCGAATTAACCTAACTCGAGTATAGTACCTCCGACAATTGGCCTTTCCGCCCCAAATTAATATGAACTAATAGTCGAGGCCGGGTGAGGCTTTATAGCACGTCGTCTTGAACGTCCCGGCTGTCACCCGATCAACCCCAGGTAGATCCTGAACGCGTCCCAGGATCACCGGCATCGCAGAAGAAAGGCCCCGGATGTCCAGAAGCGTGTTAGTATCGAGCTTCGATAGTCAATTTGCCGGTGAGCCCGGTTATATCAATGTCGCCCTTTACGGGATCGAACTTGTTGTGGTTTCGACCGTTCACAATGACCGACTTGATAGCCGATTTTTCAGGATGGCGGATCCTCACCAAAACCTGCCTCGGAGAGTTTCTGAGCGCAAGGTCGACCGCTGCTGTTATTGTTCCCTCAGCTGCCGCGGATGTATACCTAACGCTCACTTTGCCAAACTTGGTTGCGACATCACTAGCGTATATGTCCTCGCCGTCCGCAAACCACGCCCGCGGAAGAGCTCTGCCGAAGTGCAGGACGTCGTCTTGCGTTACATAAACAAACATATAACGCAACCACTTGACGGCGTTGGACTGGTCGCTCGTCTTAAAGTGAGCAGAGTTGGACCAACCCAGGTAAGGAGAAGGATGTTCAACCATTGCGTTGATCTCTTCGCGGTAGCAAGCTGCCCAAGCATTGAAGAACATCCAGATGTATATCTCCGGCTCGTCTCGCTCGATATGGGGCAGCAATCCGGCAAGCAGTGTAGGCTGGTTGGAAAAGCCACCGTAATCCCACCAAGTTAGCTCTTCGTCCGGGAACGGATATCCGTAAAGCTGGCTTATGTACCTATTGTCCTGATAGTCGTCTAGTATCCACTGAGCCTGCTTACTGTGTGCATCGTACAGACCTGATATCAGCAAATAAACCGAGCCTTCCAGGACCTCTCTAATCCATCCCACATCTCTTCCTCGACGGTAGAGCCGGCTCGGATAGGTAGGCACCCAGCGACCATCCCGCAACCTAACAAGTGGCGCATGCTGTCGGCTTATCTCGAACCCGCGTATCAGACAGTTCTTGTAGTCATCGGCTTCAGCCCGCACTCGCGCAGCTTCGGGATGGTTGATTGCTTCTAGTGCGCGCGCAGTTGCGTCGACCCCTCGCCAGGTGAGGGTATTAGTGGATAACCAGTAGAAGAAGTCGTCAACGTCCTCCAAACCACCAGCAGCCAGCCAACCGCGCTCCCATCCTCTCGAGTGAGGCAGGTCGCCCATGGTTTGCTTTCGTTGTCTAGCTACCCAATCTACCCCTTTCAGAACTTTATCGGCGATGCTCCTGTACCATTTGGCGTCCCCAGTCATGAAGTAGTGTTCGGCCAAAGCCCAAAGCACCCAACCATGGTGTTGGTCGTATGAGTCGCCACCTTCGAAGCCGCCGCAGCCATAGAACACACCATCATGGTCGGTAAAATTGCCTAGAAGCGCCTTCGTACCCTGATACTTAAGCCATGTAGCCAATCGAGCCCGCGCTTCCTCATGCAAGCCTCGCTCTTCGAGGTCCTGGATAATCATACACGACTCGTTACTAAAGTTGCCGTAGGTAGAGGTGCCTACCGAGGTGTTTATGAGCTCGGGCTCGGCAGGCATGCGGAAGTCGGTAACGTGCACGTGAGCCAAATGAGACTTGTAAAGAGCATTCAGGTTAGGCTCAGGAGTGTGAATTTGTGAACCCTTGCTGCATTCGCTTCGCCAATATGCTGCCACTTCTCTGTAACTTGTTTCGAAGTCGAGTTTTGACAGCGCGTCCAGTTCTTCAGGCTTCTCGAGAGCTATATATGGAATCTTGAATATTAACTCGCACGATTGACCCGGCTTGAGCTCGCGTCGGAAGACCATCCCTTCACCCGACTGCACTGGTGCCATCTGACCTTGAACAGCACACCTCAGCACCCGCTCGCCATGCCAATCGCTGTAAACGCTCACTTCTCCGTTCTCGGATACCGTGAAACTTAGCTTGTCACGTGGATCCATCGGAACCATATAATCCGTCTGGCCGCCGCGTCCGGATAGGCGGTTGCGCGAACGCCTTGAGTTGTTGGAATAGTTGAGGGGTAGCTCAGCAACGACCGAATCAGCACCCATATTCTTGAACCTGAACCGAACCAAGCCGATTATCGTATCGTCACCGACAAGCTGCTCACCAATCTTCTTGAAAAGTGGCACAGCTAATGTTTTCTGCTCAAGCGCTAGATCGCCTTGGATCTTGTGGATGTTGTACACTAGCACTGGAGCAGGATCGGGAAACCTACCAGTAGAAATCCATTTCTCTAATCCGAAAAAGAACCGGCCGTTGCCGTCGGTCTTGTATCTGCCCGCATCCTTGCCCTTTAGAATAGCGGGGTCGTGATTGCGTGTGAGAACTATATCGCCATTGGGCTCAATCCAGAACCTTTGCCATGCATTCTTGCAGCCGACGCTATATGCAACTGCGTGTGGCCTAGGCTGGCCGTTCATAGGTCCGCCCAGGCTCTGTTCACGGTCTTTTTGAACGATCATTTGGTTGTACCGGAGCTTCTTTTCGGCGTTCCCCTTATACTCGTCAAATGTTGTGATGTCGTCGGCTCGGGTTATGTAGATGCCCCAGTCCTCGAACCAAATGGGGCCTTCCTGAGCTAGCGACTCAAGCGATATCGTGAACATATCATTATCCGACGCAAAGCTTACATGCCCGTCATCGTATGAGTACAGATGTGTTGGCTTCAGATGCTTCAGCTCGACGATGAACGACTTGAGGCCTTTCGAACGCGGTTTGACCGTACAGCCCTCAACGTCCACGCCTGATTCAGCCTTGATACTCAGAATTTCAGCGTTGTAGGCGGAGAGCTCAAGCTTCTTCGCAGAAGTAGGCTGCCCTGCGTCCAGAGTAACTCTAATGGAACTCAGAGTCGGTATAGAGCGCGTATATACTTCGATTTTCTGAACCTCTGAGGGATCCGGACAGTCTACTTTGATGCCTAAAGTTCTTCTGAAAGTAACATCATAATCCAAGTCTGGAAACTCAGCTTCGAGGTTCTTGAACGTTATTTCAACTGTTTTCTCGTTTATTGGGCGCGTATTGACGGCGGCAGTATGCCACTTAGAATTAAACCAGTCGTCTATAGGCCACCAGCCTATGCTTTGAACTCTGAAGTAAGGGTTCCTGGTTTCAATTCGCACCTCAGGCCAAAGCTTTCGCAGATACGAAAGCCCAACGTTTTCTGGAACAGATTGTGCAAACGTCACGACCACACGCTCTATCTCCCGGGGATCCTCAAAGCGCACCTCGTTTGCGGGCGTATTCGGTAGAGCAAAAGGTCTGATATTGAGTTTGTCAACTGCAGCAGTCACTTCTACAACCCCCATAGTCATAATTACCAGTGAAACAGCCCATGTTATGGCGTATCTAATCGACGCTCTGAGCTCAATCACGCTACCAGCCTCACAAGAATCCCACTTCGTGCAAGTATTCCGTAGTGAGATGTGAATTACCTTCTCGGCACTTTAGGAACTTCTCGACGTACTTGCCGATTATATCAGCTTCCAGGTTAACGCGGTCCCCGACACACTTCTTGCCCAAAGTCGTCGAGTTCAGCGTGTGGGGTATGAGCGCTATGGAGAACCCGGAATCATCGACTGATGTAATTGTCAAGCTCACACCGTCCACAGCGATAGATCCTTTTTCCACGACGTATCTTAGTACATTCTGCGGAGCCGCGATTCGCATCTCAGCGGAGTTTGCGATGCGCTTCATGGATTGCACAGTCCCCACACCGTCCACGTGTCCCATCACGAAGTGCCCGCCGATTTGGCCGCCGGCGCGCAGGCTTCTCTCCAGGTTAACTTCGTCGCCGGATTTGAGATCGCACAAAGTGGTCCGCGCCAAGGTTTCAGGCACGGCATCAAAGGAAATGCAGGAGTTCGCGAGTGATGTAACGGTCAAGCAGACTCCGCTCACCGACACGCTATCCCCAACGCTCACCTCTGATGCCACGAGCTCCGACCGCACCCGCAGTCGAGCAACCGCACCGACCTGGAGCGCCTCGACAACACCTATTTCCTCAACCAGCCCTGTAAACACTTTGCCACTACCCGTTTTAGGGATATACTACACTGCCTTCCAATAAGATATCGCTGCCGATTCGGCGGATTCGCACGTCGCGCACAGTAGGCGCACAATCTATCTTAGCCGCGCCCTCGCCACCGACCGCAGGAACAGCTTTTCTGCCCCCGATAATCTTGGGCGCGTAGAAAAACAAGATCTTGTCCACCACGCGTTCCTCAAGAACGGCAGCTGCCGTTTCACCGCCGCCTTCTACCAACACCGAAAGGCAACCCATAGCAGCAAGCTCTCTCATGAGTAACTTCATCGATATGCGCCCATCCGTACTCGGGAGCGGTAGCACTCTAGCGCCCGCGCGCATCCATTCGTCTTGCAACTCCTGGCTGATCCCCTGCGGACACGCTACTACGCACTCCCCGGGCTTTGCAAAAACTGCGAGGTCCGACGGCACGTTCCCACTCTTGGTAACTACGACTCTTCTAGGGTAGAAAACCTTCCTTCCAACCCAAGCGGTAAGCCTCGGGTTATCCGACCGCACTGTCCTTGCTCCTACCACTATTGCGTCCACCATGCTGCGAACCTTGTGCGCAAGCGAGCGGCTGCGCTCACCCGTCAGCCACTTTGACTCGCCAGTATGTGTAGCAATTCTCCCATCTAAGCTCATAGCCGACTTCAATATGACCAGTGGAAATCCGGTGGTGCGGTGTTTAATATATGCCTCGTTCAACTGCCGGGCCTCCTCCTCAAGCAGAGGATAATAGACGCGGATTCCAGATTGACTGAGCTCAGCAAAACCCTTGCCTGCAACGTTCGGATCCGGGTCCATCATCGCTGCATAAACATCAGAGACGCCTGCCTCTATGATGGCTTTCGTGCATGGAGGTGTGCGCCCATAATGACAGCAAGGCTCCAGCGTAACATAAAGCGCAGCCCCTCGCGCCCTTTCGCCGGCCTGCTCGAGGGCCAAGATTTCAGCATGCGGTTCGCCCGCTCGGCGGTGGTATCCCTCGCCCACTATCTTGCCGTCTTTGACAATAACCGCCCCAACCATCGGGTTGGGGCTGGTTCGTCCGCGCGCTGCCAACCGCAGGGCACGCCTCATGTAGTCCGCGTGGATCATTTATTCCGAGGCTCTCCGTCGCGAAGGTTCGAAAACATTTCCTTGGTAACGGCAATATAGCCCTTGAGCACGTATTTCAAATCCAACGCAGCAAGCACCAGAACTATAAATGCTAAAACCACACAAACAGCCCAGTATATGAGAGCTGCAACCGGATTGCGTTTGGAAGCGACGTAAGGCCCCAAAAGCATCAGTAAAAACAGCAGTTCTACTAAAACGATGAGCGAGGTTCTTATCGTTTTCTGCCATTTGCCTACAAAGCGTCCCAGCGAGCGCCAGCGTCTTACTTCTATTAAGAACAGCGTACCGGTGAATAAGATGCCGATCAAAGCTATCCAAACCAAGGCGGAATTTCCCATGCCATAACCCGCTTACGCAACCTTTGCGTCTGACTACCCACTACCAACAACACACTAAAGTTATTAGACTTTCGACATAGCAGCCTGCTTGAGGTCGGCGCAGGCTTTGCTGGCGGGCACATCATTGTTAAAAAGCGCAGTTCCAGCGATCAATACGTTCGCACCTGCGGATACGACTCGCGGCGCAGTGGATGTGTCGATGCCGCCGTCGACAGCTATGTCAATCTCTAGACCGGCGCTCTCCACCTGGCAGCGGAGCTGCTCAATTTTGGGGAGCATCGTTTCAATAAAGCTCTGTCCTCCGAAACCGGGGTTGACAGTCATGATCAAAACCAGGTCAATATCCTCCAGAACGTGCTGCACTGAACAGATGGGGGTGGCAGGATTCAGCGCCACGCCTGATTTGACGCCCAACGCCTTTATTCGTTGAATAACCCTGTGCAGATGCACACAAGCTTCCACGTGGACGGTCAACGATGCTGCCCCGGCTTCAACAAACTGCTCCAGATAATCTTCGGGTCGCTCGATCATTAGGTGCACATAGAGAGGACAATCCGTTAGTCTTCGGACGGCTTCTACAATCATCGGGCCGAATGTGATATTGGGCACGAAGTGTCCGTCCATAATGTCGCAGTGCAAGCCTGCTATGCCGCTGTTTTCGACAGCCGCGACGCTCTTGGATAGATTCCCAAAATCTGCTGCAAGCAGAGAAGGCAGTATCTTAACTTCTTTGACCATGGAACTAGTCGCTCCGAAAACCCCAACGGTGTTTGCGCAAAGAATAACGCAGTCGCCAAGGCGTTTACATCAAACGTCAACATGCTGTGCGCCAAAGGCACCGCTATTTGTAGAAGACATCTTTCACCAACACGCCGCCTACATATACCTTTATGCGTATGTTAGACCCGCGGGCGACCACCGATGTCGTGAACTTATCGCCTGGGTCGTGCAGCTCCTGATATGTCACCCTTTCGCCGTCCGCGTCTGTCACCTTGATGAGCACTTCCTGTGCTCCCTCGGCATCGGACGGTACTTCTATTGACACACTGAATCGCCTTTCCTCGCCGGTATCTCGGGTCATGGGTACGGGCTCTTCCATGCTCTGCGGAACTGGTTTTGGTCCTTGACTTATCACGAGGTCTATGGCCGTCCCCGGAGGTCGCCGAACACCCGGCTCAGGATCTTGCGAAATAACGGCGTTAATCGGCACCTTGTCCGAATAAGCCTGCCGCACCTTGCCGATAGTGAAGCCGGCCTTGACCGCTGCTTCGTTCGCATCGGCCTCGCTCATGCCAGTGAGATCAGGTACTTCCACCGTGCTGGGACCCAGCGATATCTTAACCCTCACCTGTGCGCGGTTTTTCGATATCATAGTTCCCGCCGGAGGTATAGCTGAGCAAATCTTACCAGCCTCGTAAGTGTCGCTGTACACGCGTCCGTCGTCTATTAACTCTATGCCGCGCTCTTCAGCAAGCTTTTGAGCCTCTTCCCACGTAAGCCCCAGAAATTGTGGCACCTGAATCTCGGCGCGCTGTCCAATAACAAGCATCGTGAGCCCCAGAGACACTAATACTGCAACCACAAAAAGACCAAGCCACCACCAATAGCTGCGAGCGAGCGGCTCACTTTCGCCCTCCGGCTCCGCTTCCGCAGGCTGTGCAGGCTCGGAGATAGGCACAGGTCTACCCAAACGCAGCGCTTCTCGCAGGGCGCGAAGTTCGGCAAGCATAGCCGACACTGATTTGTAGCGATGCTCGGTGGAAGGTTCCAGGGCTTTCAGAATGATATCGTTGAGCAATTTGGGCACGGCACCGTTTATACTTCTGGGCGGCACGGGCGATTCTTTAACCTTTTTGAGCGCTACCGATGCTATAGTGCCGCCGCCAAACGGAAGCGCGTTCGTAAGCATCTGGTAAAGCACGACGCCCACGGAGTAGACGTCGCTTGCGGCTGTAGGAAGGCCGCCCTCCACTACCTCCGGAGCCTGATAGTGAATTGAACGGGGCTGAAGCTGATCGTAAATTACAGGGAAATCTGCAAGCGCACGTGACAGGCCAAAATCGGTGAGCTTTATTTCACCATCGGACCCGACAATTATGTCAGAAGGCTTAATATCGCCATGAACAACGCCGAGCTCGTGGGCATACTCAAGCGCTTCCAAGATGGCTACGCCGATATCGAGCGCCAATGATACGCTGACCGGCCCAGCTCGCTTCACCCTTTCCTGGACACTGACACCGCGCACGAACTCGCACGCAACTACGCATTCTTCGCCGCTTGAATCAGCATCAATGACTCTTGCTATATTGGGGTGCGCCAACCGAGCTGCATCGCGATATGACGACTCAACCGCGGCGGCAAACTCGCGGTTTGCTGCAAACTCCTTATGCATTACCTTGAGCGCGACTACTTTATTAAGCACCTTGTCGCGCGCTCGGTACACCGAAAACAGGGGACCGTCTCCTATCTTCTCCAAAACCTCATAGCGGTAGTTAATGATTCGCCCTATCAAGACTGTAGTCTCCCATACTCTTCGAAGAGCTTGCCCCATTCGGTGGCCAACATCTTCTTGACACGCGGTCTGCCTATAAATCGATACCAAAACGCATCGTGATAGAGCCGCGACGCGTAGTAGGACCAGGGAGTTATGAAGCTTCTTAGAAGGATGTTTTCAAGGGGCTTTAGCGGACCGTGGTAGATGAGCTTCTGACCACGGCTGGCGAGGGTCTCCATGTTCGAATGAAAATGGAAGTTGACATTTGATATGTCCTCTCCGACGACCTCTATATCCGACGGATCGGCGCAGCCTAACCCTCGCTCGTGGGCAAGCTGCAAGAACTTTATACTCATAGGGTCGAAGCCCATCATCTTAGCTGCAATCGCATCAATTGCGACCTGGTCAGCGCTAGCGAGGATGTAGTTCTTCACGTAAGGCATCATGGCACGAGGGCCGGGGCCATCACCAGCGAATGTGCCGTCAGTAACAGCGAATATTCCCGGGTGTATCTCCTTCTGGATTACAAGTAGGTCAACCAAAGTCTCGTGAATGACGGAGTGGGTCCAATGTCGGTTTTCGCGGAGCAAGCCGCCGAACGCATTTTTCATGGCGCCTGTCATAGTGGTGAAGACATGTGTTTTCAGGGTTGGAAGGTGAATGGCATTGCGCCCAACCATAATGTCCGGAATAAGAATACCTTCTGGGAAGACTTTGTCTAGGACAAGCATCTCAGCTTTGGGCTCGTATTTTATCCACTTGACACCCTCTTCGTAGAGGTAAACGAATTCCAGTCCATGCTTTTCAATAACCGACTCCAGGTGATTATTCTTAGCACCAAGCTTAGGATCAACTACTACCGTTCTGTTTTGCGCGGGTATCAGGTTCTTATAACCGGCCTTCTTAAGCGCTTGAACGACGCCATCGAGCTGCCAAGGTGTAGTCGAACATCCAGGGAAGAAATAGTGCCAGGAGATGTTGATCTTGAGTATTGTATCTTTGTCCTTCGGCAGATGCTCCTCGAAGTCCGCAAGCCGCATAAGGCGCTCATAGTCCTCTATAACAGTCTGCGGCGAAGTCTTAAGAACAGCTACCTTGGACTTGCTCACTTCTTGCCTGCCTCCGACTGTTGAGCCGCGGCTTTGCGGAATATTTGCAGCAGTTTCACAACTATGAAAAAGGCTAATCCGACCGCGTAAGCAGCTCTACCTGCACCTTCGAATATCTCCCAAACGCAAGGCAGCCTCGAGGCAAGAAACGGCGAGGCTACAAAAGCCACAGTCCATACTACGAACCAAAGCGCCAATATGGTTGCCATCCCTCCAAGCTCGTCTATAGTCTTTGTCTCACGACGCATCGCTCAGAGTACCTACCAATTACACAACCCGCGCGCATAAGTCGCGCAAAACACCAAGTAAAGCTGATCTTTCAACGGTAAAAACCCTGCACTCTCCGATTCTTACAGGCAGCGCCATTCGAATCTCGCCCCACATGGCTTTCTTGTCCAATTCCATAACCTCAAGCATTTTGTCTGGGGAAAAATACTCATCGAAGGTCGTAGGAAGACCCAACCGCCGTACAACATCGCGCACGGGCTCGAAGACGTCTTCCTCAGCCGCACCCTCTCGCTCAGCGATCAGTGCCTCAGCAACCATACCGATCGCAACAGCCTCACCGTGCCTGTATTTGGCGTAGCCGGTAAGTGCTTCTATCGCGTGTCCGACGGTATGACCATAGTTAAGGATCGTCCGCAGCTCCGATTCGCGCTCGTCTTGCTGCACAACGTCCCGTTTTATCTCGACGGAGCGCTTTATTGCTTCTTGAAGGGCATCATCCTGGCGAGCCAAAAGCTGCCGGGTGTTCGTAGCCACGAACTCAAATAACGCTTTGTCACAGATTATACCATGCTTAACAACCTCAGCCAAACCAGCTCGAAGTTCGCGAGCGGGAAGCGTTTTCAAAGTAAGCGTGTCGATGATAACACGTCGAGGTTGGTAAAATGCCCCGATAAGGTTTTTGCCTTGCGGCAGATCCACACCAGTCTTGCCTCCGATGCTAGCATCAACTTGCGCGAGCAGTGTTGTAGGCACCTGGTAGAAATCCACACCGCGCATATATGTGGCTGCCGCGAAACCGGCCATATCGCCAACTACGCCGCCGCCAAGAGCAATCACCGCACACCCGCGGTCCATTTTTGAGCCCACCAAGGCATCATAGATTCGGCGTACTGTGCCGAGTGTCTTATACCGTTCTCCGGAAGGAACCAGGAATAGTTCCGCCCGAATTTGCTCACCTGACAAGCTCGAAAGCACGCTCTGAGCATACAGACCTGCCACTTTTCGGTTCGACACAACCAGCGCAGCAGATGGACGCCTAACGTTGGCAATTAGTGCGCCGGTCTGGGGCAAAACGCCCACACCTATCGTAACAGCGTAAGAACGGTCACCAAGGTTGACCAGCACGTCACTCATAAGCCCACCAGCTTATCACTCGCATTTTCCGCGATTCTGCCTTGATTGTATACGAAAAAGGGGACCGCTGTGTAGCAGTCCCCCTTGTCTTTCACCGGTAGCGTACCTGCTTTACAGAGTCAGGTTTTGTCCTGTCGAGCCGGCACCGACATCGGGTATTATGGTTGGGGTGATAAAGATCAAGAGCTCGCGGTCTTCCGTTGTGCGCGAGTTCGTTCGGAACAAGCTCCCGATAATGGGCAGATCAGACAGTATTGGCACTTTCGCTATACTGCCGCTCTCGTTCTTTCGTATAAACCCACCGACTACTATTGTCTCACCGTTGGCTACTCGGCGCATGGTATATAGTTCCTGAGTCCGTTCTTCGGGAATAACCGTCCCGTCCGGACCGCGGACTTGCTGACCAGTGTCAGAGACTCCTGGGCGAAGCACCATGGTGATAGTACCGTCGCCGTTGACACGCGGCATAATGTCCAGGAAAGTCTCTACGCTAATCCATTGAGGCGTGGACTGGTTAATGATGTTGTTGTCCACCACCGTTGCCATGCTCACCCAATAAGGAATATTCCTGCTGATCGATATGTAGGCATTCTGATTGTTGATGGTTGAAATTAGTGGCGAGTTGATTACTCTACCCACATCAGACGTCAACTGTGCTCGCAGCTGCGCAGTCAAGTTGCCTGTGGCAAATCCGAAGACAACGTTGCCAGCCGGCAAGAACGAGGTTGCAAAGCTCTCATTGAGCCGCTGCAGCGCCCAGTCGATGCCAAAAGCTTTGACATCGGTTGTCGTCACCTCGATGAACTCAGCTTTGACCTGAACTTGCTTTGGCGGTACGTCCAGCATACGTATGATCTTCTTAAAACGCTCTATACCATCCGGAGTGCCTTTAACAATAATTGAGTTGTCCAAGTCGAATGGACGCGCATCGTCAACACCCTCCGGCCAGAGGAAACTACCGGCCTGGGTGGTGGTAGTGGTAGTGGTGGTAGTACCAGGTTGACCCGTTGTGGTAGTGCCCGGCCGCGCACCAGGCTGAGCAGGGGTATAACCTGGCGGATACCCCGGAGGACGACCCGGATACTGCTGACCGACGCCTGTAAACTCGTCCGCGGATCGGCCTGAACCCGGCTGCCGATTCAAGCCTGTAGGGTCAATTGTGGGAACCACCGGCTGTCCATTTTCAAATTTGAGCCCTCCTCGGAGGTTCACGACATCACCCCGCAGAGTGGTCATATAAACGCCGCCAAGGTTTGATCGCGATTCGCGCCTGGTTATCCTATCCGGCACAGGGGGCTCCGCGTTTGTGAGAGGATTGGTTCCTTCCCAACCTATCAATCGAAGTATCTCACTAGGTCTGGAATGAATCAGCTTGACCACGGCATACTGCTTCTCTTCAGGTTGAGGGCTTGTGACCGGCTCCACCACAGGGGGCAGCAGTGCCGGCGTTTGCTGGGTTAGGATCGGCTCTTCAGCAAACATGCCTCCAATGATGAATGTGCCGTCAGGCATTTTGCGGTAAGATACACCTGCGCTCTTTACAATATAATCCAGCGCTTTTTCGAGTGGCACATCGGTCAAAGATGCAGTGATTCTCCTTTCCAGCATTGAGCTGTCGGCAACGACCACATTGGCGCCGCTTTGCTGCATTAACAAGGTGACAACATCCTTTAGAGGAGCTTCCCTAATTTGGAGCGTTATGCCGCTGTCAGACGCCGATGCACCTACTGAAAGCATTATCCAGGCTGCCGCCGCCAGCCAAACGCAAACAGCAATCACACTGCTGCGGATGCGCTGCTGCCGCTTCAGCTGATCGCACATATCTATCCTCCTAACCCTTGCCGGTCTATTACCCATCTTGTCGCACGAACCAGGACTTTTGATTATACTACGTTTTGCTCTATGGTCAACTACCATCTGCGGTAGCTGCTGCCGCCGTAACCGCCGTAGCCACCGTAGCCGCCATATCCACCGTAACCACCGTAGCTGCCAACGCCTCCGCCGTAGCCTCCGTAACCACCGTAGCTAGAACGTCCGTAGCTGCCGCCGTAACCGCCGTAGCCACCGTAGCTACCATAGCCACCCATCATGCCGCCGTAGCCGCCGTAGCCACCCATCATGCCGCCGTAACCGCCGTAGCCACCCATCATGCCGCCATAGCCGCCGTAGCCACCGTAGCCTGTGCCGCTTCCGCCCATCATGGCAAGGATCTCACTTGCACCAGTGTTACTCAGCGGTACCTTTTCAATGATGGTTTCCTCAGCGGTTGTGGTATCTACTGTCGCAGTAACGTCTGTGGTGACTGCAGTCAGCCCGGAGGTCGGCGCCATCGTTGTATCAGGCTTCTTGCTGATGTAGTATATGTTGCCATCCACACGATACACCAGCCCCGCCGTTTTAAGCAGGTTGCGCAGCGCCTGCTCGAACGGTACGTCCTTGAACGAGACGCTAGGGATAACACCCTGAACCGCGGAGTCTATTGCATAGTTGCGACCTGTGTTCTTAAAAAGTGCCTCAATCGCGGCTCTTACGTCCACATCCTTCAGGTCAAGATTGATAGTTTGATCTTCGCCATTCGCAGCAACAGCAGCAGACGCGAGTGCCAGAACTGCAACTGCTGCCGCGCACAACGCCATAATTTGCTTTCTTGCTTTCACTAGTTTTACCTCCGAACCAGGCCTCATCTGAGAAGCCACTAGATTCCTTCTTACCCTATCATTCCGTACCAACACCACTACTGCTATGACCTGGTTCGTGCCTCTGCTGTTCCAAAGTCTCGGTTTCCAACAATGCACGCCACCATGCGCAGCGTGGATAGCGCCAAGTTTCCTACATAGGAGCCATCGGCTCGCCTGCACCGGCTCCATAGGGACCTGGCAGCCGGCCGCGAGGCCCAGGCGTCGGTCCCAGTCCGGGAGTTGTCGAGGCTGGTGTCACAGCCGTCGTCGTAGTCCTTGGCGCAGACGTGAGCGGGACAGTTATGTACTTGGGCACCTTGTCTAGGCTCTTAAGCACAACTCTATCGCGCTCAATACGCTCAACCTTTGCCAAACGGTCTTCCAACACATCACCCGGCTGAACAATCTCCATGTTCGGTTTGCCAATGGTCTCAATTATCGCGTAAACACGGTCGCTCACGATGATTCCCGCCACTCTTCTCGCCGGCTGATCCAGATCCGGCGGCGGTGGCTTCTTCTCAGGAGAAACCCACCGAGCAAATTTCTGGAAAGGAAAATCTCTGATAGGCGGCTTGGGCTTGGGCCCGACCTTTTTCGGCTTGTAACCTATCGGCAAGAACGGATCATCCCGCCAGGGTTCCATAGGTGTCGAACCTCCCGGAGGAGATTGCATTGTAGCAGCTTGAGCAGCACCAGGCACCGCCGTTCCCGGTGTTCCGGTCATTCCAGGCTGCATAGTTTCTACCCCTGGCGGAGGCGTTGCGGGCGGACCTGCCATTCCTGGTTCCGCCGTCGTTGTAGGCGCCGTTTCTGTAGTCGTTGTAGGGGCAACTTGAGCAGCTTGCTCGCCTGCTCCGCGGAACATCGTAAAGTAGACCGCAACCCCGGCTCCGACAATCACAACGGCTAGAATAGCCGCTACAATCGGCTGATTTTTCTTGTCTTTAAGCCACTCCATATTAGACGCTTACTCCACAAGGCTCCGAAACAAGACGGAGCTTTGACATTGCATCAGAACGTCGTCTGCCCTGCCTGAGCTTGTGCTGCACCTGCGATAGGTATCTGTGGACCACCTTTAGCCCTAGGGAATATGTAACACGTTATCGAATATGACACAACCAGCCTCGGGCTCGTTCCCTGAAGCTGCGGCGGCCCCACCATCACCAGGCGCCGGCAGTTGTTCCAACGGCGAATGTTATTCATGAGATCCTTGAAATTCCCCATCGCCTGCACGCTCCCCACGGGAAACACCAAAACATCCTGATCGAACACAGGATCGTTCGGGTTCACCGGAGGCGGGGGAATCGAAAAATTAGCGCTGAGGATATTGACTCTCTGATCTCTGGCAAAACTCTCCAGCAGTGGACCGAGAGTTTTGATCTGCTCGTTCCAGAGGGAAAGCATACCGATATCGCGTCGCGCGAAACTTAGATCCGGCATCCGCCTCCTCATCTGCGCGTCGAATGCTTGCCTTACCACGTTCGCTTCCAAAATAGCTTGGTTGAGATCGCGTATAGCCTTGTCCTCGGCTGCCTGGTTACCCAGGTCCTTGGCAGCGTTGTACCTCGCCTCCGCAGCCTTGTATGCTTCCTGCTTAGGCTTGACGAGCAGGAAAAACATAGCTGCCGCCGCGATCACGCACAACACGGAACCAATAATTACGACATGTATCTGTTTGAGTTTAGAAAGGCTCATTTGTGTTCCTACGCCCGCGAAAACAGCAGCTTTTTACATTCCCACTGGCGGCCCACCAGCACCAGGAGGAGCACCGGGCGGTGGAGCTCCTGGTGGTGCGCCAGGCGGTCCTGCCATCGGCTCAGCAGCCATCGGCTCTGCCGGCATCATCGGACCACCCATTGGAGCTCCTGGCACACCAGGCTGACCAGCTTGAGCAGCTCCCCCAAACTGAGGTGCCACTATGGGTTTCTTGAGTTTGCATGTCACGGTAAAAGTGATGCCGGAAGGTGCATAGCCTGCTGCTTCAGCTCGCTGCACGCCTGCTTGAATTGCTTGAATGCCCGCCAGAGGCGCCATAGATCCGCTTATTTGACCGCCTACCAGCGGCTGAATGCCCGATGTACCGCCTGTTTGGCCAGCCTCTTGTTTGTAGCCTGGGATTCCAGATATGGTAACCTCTGTAAAAAGGTCCACGGCGCGATACATATTCAGCAGGTATCGCCCGAGGTCATCTAGCCTCTTGACGTAAGCCTGCATAACAACCTGCTGGCCATCGCATTGCAAACTCATCAGTTGAACCTTTGCATAGGTCCACTTAGCAATTTCCTCGTAAAGCTTGGGAAATTCGAGGTTGTATTGCAGGACCTTGTTTATGAACTCCAGTTTCTGCTTTATCGGCTCAGTCTGGCTTCGAACTTCTTGCGCTTGTTTTTGTATGTTCTCGACCCTTGCCTTCCACGCCTCAGTTTCAGCCGCTAGTTTCTCCATTTCCTCGACTTTGGTTTGCAGCTTGACCGAGTAGGCAACCCCTGCCCCAATCACGAGCAGAAGAATGACCCCCATCAGTATGGCCGTATTTCGGACGACACGCTTCTGATCAATCGTATGCGGAAGTAGGTTGATCTTTATGATACTCATCTAATCAATCATATCCCGAATTGCCAAACCAACCGCTACGGGAAACATCGGCGAAATTTCTTTTAGATACTGCGCGGAAACAGATGCAACGGAGACTTGTAGATTCTTCCACGGATCAGCAACTTCAACCGGAATACCCAATTCGCGAGAGAGAAACTCGTCCAGGTGCGGCATTTTCGCCGTACCGCCGCACAGCAGCACCCGTTCTGGCATTTTGCCGTAGCGAGTCGAATAGTACTCGATCGACCTGCGAAGCTCCGTGGCCAGATCAACCAACACTTCGGAAATTGCATCAAATACCCGATCCTCCATAGATTCGGGCGACACTGCCTCCTGCAGCGCAGCAGTCTGTGGTTCTTCCTGAGTTGGTTCTGGTTCCTCCTCTTCCAGGTCAAAGACAGGTGTTATAGGCGGCTCAACTTCTGCTTCCTCTTCGCTAAGATCAAAAGCAGGCGCAGCTCCTTCCTCCTCGCCAAGATCAAAAGCAGGACCCGTCGGCACTTCTGGCACGTCAGGTTCAATGGGAATACCTATCGCGAGATCCGGAGACTCGAACACAGGACCTTCCGTCGTATCCTTAAACTCAGGAGAAGGAACACCCACCGCCTGTACGGGCTCCGCGCCCACCGATTCCTGGGGACCTTCCTCAATATCGAAAGCCGACACCACTCCCGGCCCGAAAGCCGTGTCAAATGCAGTTGTTCGATCCTCAGTTTGAGGCTGGCCCGAAGCTGCCGTTTCTGGCAGTTCCGGCACACCGAGCCTGTCCAGCTTTACCACAGCATACTCTTTCTTGATTGCCTCTGCTTGTTCCAGTGTCTGACCCAGAACATCAGCCACTTCCTGAGTGCAGCTCAGACCGGCGATCGGCACCTGAGGATTCGGGTATGTGATAACCCCTTTTTCAAAAATTGCCAACTCCGTATCCGTGGCTCCTATGTCGACGATAGCGATTATCTGGTCCTTTGCACCGTTTGATGATATATTGATGAGGGCTCTGCCTGCTGCGAGAGGCTGTATATCGATTGCTACTGGCTTCAAACCGGCGGCAAGCAAAGCCTGGACGTGGCTGTTGACAGCCTCAAGCCGTGCAACAGCCAGCAGAACCTCAGCGTTCTTAGCATCAGGATCCGCGCCAGGCTTTTCGATGACCTGATAATCCATTATGACCTCATCGGGAGGCCATGGGACTTGTCTTTCGAGCTCCCATTTCATGGTCTCAGCGAGCTCGCTGGGCGACATTTTGGGCACCTCGATCACGCGCACCACCAGGCACGATTGTCCTGCGATAGCACTGGTGACTTGCTTGGTCTTGATCCCCGCCTCTGCCAGCAGGGCTTTTATAGCGTTGCCCAACGCTTTCGGGTCAACGACAACATCGTTTTCTATGACGCCTTCAGGAAGTCGCGCCACGCCTAGGCCAGTGATGGTTAGCGTGTCTTTTACGCGCTTAGCCTCCACGACCTTTATCGAGTCGGTGCCTATATCGAGGCCCACCATTGCAGAAGGCTTAGACTTGCGTGCCATAATCAATCATCCGCTATGTAGACACCAGCATATCGTGCGACAGGGATTTTTGCACTTGATCCAATCGCCTACAGGCTTGCACAAGGCATATGCTAGCATCAAATCAGTTACCGTGTCAATTGAGTCGAAAAGTCTCAGCGTGCTCCGAAATTCGGCGTCAGGTTTGCCCAACACAAATCGGTAGTTCCGCCTCGAGTCGTAGTCCAGAACACCCAGATTTTCGAGTATTGACGTGGACCAATCTGCCCCGACACCCCCGGCACATTCTCGGCCGTATACAGATCGGCAAACGCGTATACACTTCCCTCATTCACACTCGCACTGCCGACAAAACCAAACAACGACTGCTCCGGCAACTCTTCCAGCCAGAATACGTCGTAGGCCGTGATTCTGCGCACATTACCGTCGGAGTCTTTATACGACACAGTAATTGGGACTGGTAAACCAGCGCCTGCGTTCCACACGGCTCCGGGAGTAGTTGCGCCGATTAGGAAGCTTGCCGAGCCACTTCTAAAGAGCGACCTATATCGTTCGTCGACCTGGGTGAAGTACATCCTGGTGCCGCTGCGGTCAACTTCGAACGGTCCCAGGTTGTTCTCGACCTGAAGTTCAGCAGCACTTGATACCGTACCATCCGCGTTCATAGGGATAGGCGGCATCGGCTTACCTGTCTGGTCCACGTACTTCGATATATCGATACCTACCCGGTAGGTCTTCCAAAAGATTGTAGAGCTGTCTGTTCCGGGTCCTGCCTTGCGCCAGAGCACCCAGAGTCTGTCGACAGGTGCTGACTTCGGTGAACCGGTAGAAGTCTCCCACCTGCACATCCCAGGATTCGACAATGGATTCATAGCAGTTTTTTCAATGAATGCGCGCGGGCTATTGTCTACAGCCATATCAGTTGTGAGCCGCCAAGTCTGAGGCGTATAGTCCGCTCGCACCTCTGGCGCAACAACCGTTCCGTCCGGTTTCTTGAGTTCCTTCAACGGGTTTGTAAACCGCACTATTCCGGCCGAGAAATCCACCAACATATCACCCAGGATTCGCTGCGTCAGGCTGTCTTTGGGATACTTGTATGTGTAGATGCCCGTGGCTTGATCAATCTCCAGCCTGAAGTCGTTTTCGGTAGCCGCGCTGTCTAGTCTGAGTGGAGCTGGCGGTCTATACAGGAAGTTGCCGTTGGCATCGCGCACTGTACCGTCGGTACCGCTGACGAACGAGCCAGGTGGAAGCACAGTTACAGAATCCAGTTCATAACCGCCGGGAAAATATACCCGGATATACGGCAAGTCCGGGTTGGGGCTTGCAAAATCGTAACCACCCCAATCATCCAGCGCAGGCGGAGTTTCAAGCCCCTGTGCGACTCGCTTGGGATCGAGCCGAATCCACGCAAGGTGCTGTGACGTGAAGAACCCGTATTTTGGATCGCGCATCAGTTTCTCGCTGAAAACACGCGGCAGCGGTTGAGCACGCGAACTAGGCTGCGCAGCCCTGTCTCCGTCGTTAGGACCGACTGCCGCGTAACGGCTTAGCATTATGTCCGCGGTTTGGTTGAGCCTGTTTATCCCAGCATATACCACGTCGAACAAGTGGCGTGACCCCGCAGGGTTAGGGGTATCTGGACGGAGGTCTATCCAGAACTGCCGATGCACTGGGTTGGGTGAGCTTACAGAAACAAGGCAGTCTGGAGTTCGCAGTCTGGCATCAGGAGACCATGCGTCGCGCTGAACGCCGTTCACCGGGTCAGAAACCGTGTTCGGGAACACCGGCGCTTCGTCGTTGATGGAATAGTAGATCGACCAGCGGCCACCATCTCCACCCTGCCAGAAACACCACATCCGGTGCCTATTCCCGCCTGTGTCGAAAACCGACAAAGCTGGATAGCGCTTTTCGCTGGCAGGATCGTGCTCTATCGAATATATTTTGCGGTCCTGAGCGATGACGTTACCGTGCGTTGCATCTGTATAAAAGATTCGGTGTTCGTTGCTTATCTTGCCGTCCGGATCAACAATGTTCGCAGTTCCTGCCCAAACCAGCCATGTTCTGCCTAAATTCGAGTCCGCCGGAACATCTTCATTCTCAGCAACGTAAGGCGAATAGTGCCGAACCGACTGTAGCCCCGTTTTCATGCCGCCGAACGACCAGTCCATTACAACCCGCCCAGCAGCTGAACCTATAAGCGGAGGCCATTGGGCATTAGTATCCCTAAAGAAAGGCAGGATAGGGTAGTCATTCGGACCCGGCAAACCCCACATCTGCGGGCCAGCGGGCACCCAACTGTTTGTATTGCTATCCCAAGCCAACAGTGCCCTGTTTATAAACCACGGCGCGGACGCGAACTCTTGGAGTTTCGGATCATTAGGTGTAGCATTCGCCAGGGCAGCTCTAATCGCATCGTCGTACACTCGGTTGCTCGACCAGAACAGGTATACGTTACCGGTCTGCAGATCGCGGAACGCCGCAGGAGTTGCATCTCCGAACCGCGGTACGGGACTGATGTCTATATGCGGCAGCGCTGCAGGGAATGCATCGCCAGTCACCTGCGTTTCCTTGACTGTAACCTTCAAACTAAACGTAGGCGCAGCAACAGCAAAGCGATTTTCCCCGGGTCTGCCGAACTGGGCATATACCGGCACGAACGGGGCAACGTAGGTACCGACTGGCTGACTGACAGGAACCGTTACGCAGACCTCCGTCGGAAACGGGTCTGTCAGATTGTCCGCCAGAGCCGGATTCATGCCGGCTCCTATGAGTGCTGCGCGGTATGCATCCCTCGCGGCTTGCTGCGTATATATCGGCGTAGGACCAGCCCCGGAATATCTGTAATCCATCGACCACTTTCTGCGGTCGGGTATCGTCATAACTGAGGGATCAGGATCGCCCACTCTTGGCTTGCTGATGGTATAACCGAACCGACTCGGATCAGCCGGATTCGACGGATCGCGAGTGATGAAGGGCTCTAACTTCATCGACTGTAGCCAGGGTGCTGCTGGCATAATAAGTTCTACTGAGCTGCGAATGTTCGTACCCGGCAAGACAGGGCTAGCAGCAAGCGCTCGCCCCGGAGCCCGCGGATCCTGGACTAGAACCAGCGGCACATTTGGATCACCAATGCGAACGTTGTAGAGGTTGACGTTACCGGCGTTCTTTATGGTAACTCGTTTGAACCACTGCTTGACCGCCGGATCAGGGTTTACCGAGGTGAAATCTCCCAGGAACATCCCGAACCCGTGGGGAACGGCACCTATATCGATGATCTGTTCCTCCACCTCTATCTTGGGATCCGGCGGAACGGTCAGCGAAGCTCTGAACTCTCGATACGCTTCCTGGTACGTTGTAGGTCTTCCGTAAACGACGTTACCAGAATCGAACGTGCCGTTGCGATTCGAGTCCACGTAAGCTTGCATCACAGCGCGGTATCCCAGTGTGTTCGCCGGTTGGAACCTGGGTACCTCCACTGAAACCTGAATCGTATCAGGTGTGAGCCGCGCTTTGTCGTAAGTCATCTGGTCTATGGAATCCGGAACGAGCGGTGGAAGCGTGGTGGCTGATCTTGAGGGGTCAGCATCATCATAGGCCTTTCGGTAGCGCTGATATCTCTTGTAGATGTGCGGATAGTCAGCAGATTCAGGTCTGAATTCCCAGGGGAAGAATATCCCCCCGGAGCTTTCTATGGCTTGGTAACCGCCGCGCCACCACAGATCGGAAGCAGCTAAACGGAACTGGTCGATTTTGTTTTGTCTGCCGGAGCTGTCGGGCAGACCTGTTGCACTTCTATCCATTATGCCCACGAGCCGAACCGGCGACGATGTGCCGTGACCTACCGAACCAAGATCCAACGAAAGCGGCCCAGACACAAACTCGCCGGTGGACGTAAATGCCCCGTTGCCGTTGAAGTGGGCTTCCGGATCATCTCGGTTGGGCACATAGCTCCACGCAAGTTTGCCCGTTCCAGTGTTTATAGCGAGTGGATTATTAATACCAAGGTCCTGCGGGACGAAGTTCTTAAGTGTCGGATCCGTCGTCGAGGCAGCCGTAAGCACTGGGACGGGTGCGTTCATGGAATCAGAATCTCCTGCCTTTAACTTTGCAAGCGGGATCGTAATAGGGATCACGGCAGCATTTCGAGCCGTGCTGCTCAGTTTTCTAATCTCGACAGTAAGTTTCCAGTTGGGGCCCGGGCTGGGCGGAGTCGACCCTGTTCCTCTGAGGTCTATCTGCGCGACAGCGAAACAGCGCTTGACCTCGGTCCCATCTTGGTACTGAAGCGGATCGTAGTATGTAAACGGGTTCTGATTGTTTGGATCTGCGTATGCAGTCTGCGGAGTCTTGTCGAGAACGGTATACTCCTGCAGTCTCGAAACAGTGCCAGAGATTCTGATCTGGCTGCCGGCGCTTGCTCCGGGACTTTCGTTAACAAGATTGAATCTTATCTGCGCCCTTTTTGCGCTAACGCTGCTGGTACCTCCCGGATAGAGGTAATCCAGCCCTGGCAGGTTCCAAAGTATAATGTTTATCTTTTCGCCCCATTCGAAGTAGATAGTGCCACCACTCGTGCGCCTTGTAGGGCTCGGGAATACGTGATTTCGGCGTTCCTTAGCATATTTCAGAAGCTCTTTGTTGATCTCGTCATCCGTCTTGTTGAGCAGCGATGCAGATGGCTGCTTCATGTTGACACTAACTATGGCAGGCCAATCGCCGGAGGGCGGCCAAGGGTCAGGCAGTATATAGCGATCCTTGCCGCTGGCGTCGCGTTTTTTGGGATTGCACCTTTCCGCGTAGTCGTGGGACGACTTCCAAAAATCATATGGGAAAATATCAAACTGAATGTCGGTATCCGGGGCCAGAGCAACTTCGGCTTGTTGACGCTCATCTGGCTGTCCTTCAAACGGCCAATCACCACCTGCCCAACGTCCGCCCCAAGCTCCGCCGTGAGGCGACCACGCATATACGCGTCCGTCGCTGCAACCGTTGTAAACGTAGCTTACGTTCGTGTTCGACACTTGAAAACTAGTTAGGTTCGGAGAGGAAAAAAGGACTCCTTCTGTTCGCCAGCCCTGGTAAACGGTTCCGGTTGAACTGTTGGGATTGTTCGGGTCGAACCGCCAGTCGCTAGCTCCCGTGTTCGCATCGTACCAGTGCAGAACTCCTTTTTCGCGCATGTCGCCGACAAACATCACACATCGCTTGGTAGATCCGTTTCCTCCATCCAAAGCAGGCGCAGCTTGTATAGGAGCTAAGGCGTTAGGTTCGAGGTACCAGGTACCATGAACAGCTTTTACAGATCCGTCATCGTTGAATTCGACCCGCAGTCGTCTCTCTTGAGCATTTGTCGACAGATCAAAAGAATACACTCTTCCGTCTGTGCTGCCGATCCACGCCCGGTGCATACCAGCAACGTCGGCAATAGCTGCAGTCGAATACCTAAACGCACCGAGCGGAAGTTGCCTGCTGGGTCTGTTCTCATCGATGTCCGGATACTTCCAAAGAAGCCCGTCGTTGTTAGGTCCGCCCGTGCCGGTAGTGCTGAAACAGTAGAAGATGCCGTAGATCGAGCCGATGACGAATTGGTTGCGGTCCTTATCAATTGCTGGAGTAGATGTAAAGCCGGCTCTTTGGATATCGAGCGTATCGTCCGAGGGCCATTTCCACGCTTCGGCCGGCAGATCGGCAAACGAGGCACTTTTCACACGCGTCAGCTTACGGATCTTGCCGTCGAAACCCGCGATGAACAGCTGATCATTCCAGTAAGCAGGGGACGCCCCCATCTCGCCCATACTAGGATCATCTATGTCAGCATCCCCGGTGACTTTTATGGCTGTGCGGACCTTCGGGTAGATCCACTTGAGCGTGCCAACCTTGTTGGTGTTGGTAACACCCGCATAGAAGGCCAGTGCGCGGCCGTTTGCACTCACGACGAAGACATTAGTCGCAAGGGGCGTCGGAGAAGGCGGGGGTGGATTAGGATCAGTATCTATGTCGACTACAGGGGTACAATAGCCGAATGCACCAACGGTATTGGGCACTATCATACACGCATCCGCTACGACGACATAGTCTCCTGCCGTCCTACCTGCCTCTATTTGCTTAGTCCTCGTTGAAAGCGATACCTTACTGACATTGAAATAAGAAGAGCCGAGTTGGACCCATTTGCCCTGGTTGTCTGTGCTTGACTGGTCGAGTCTAATCTCTGTCGTGGCAGTGCCGCCGGACGACCCTACGTAGGTGATTGTGTACGTCGCGTCCCGGGCTCTGGGCTTGGTCTCACCGTGAGCAGGTGGAATCCACACATAAATCGCGTAGGCAAGCCCTTCAGAAGGCTCACCGCCGTTGTTTTTTCGCAGTTCCTCCGTGAAGTTCCACACCACAGCGTCAGGAGCAGAATCGGAGCCGGAACACTGCACTATGTGGTACTCTCCTCCGAACGCATCCGCGGGTCTAATCGCTTGTGCTGCCGGATTTAAAATGCTCTGAGGGCTTCTTTCACCTAGAGTAACACCCGGTCCCTTCCAAAGGAGCTCGCCGGTCTCCGCGTCTAGAGCATAAACCTGTCTATCCATGGCTGCAACATAGCAAACCAAGGGATGGTTCGGATCGTTTATTCGAGCCAGCGTGGGCGATGCATAAATTCCACCCTCGATAGGACCTTCGATCTCGTTTGGTGGCACCGTTTTTCCGCTCACGGTGGACCCTGTATACCGCTGCTCGGCGCTTCTCGGATATCGCCAGATAGTAGTGCCCAAGAACCTGGAAAGTGCCCAGTTGCGCTGCCAGTCCAACTTCCCAGTATCGTTATAGGCGTTGAGGGAGGTCGTGACGCTGTTAATGCAGTAGACTGCGCCGGTATCCGGTGCTGTCGAAGAACTTGCCAGCGGTGATTCTACGGAGCACGCATACACCGCGGGTATCACCCCGCTCCACGAACCCGCCGGTATCGTAACCTCTTGACCCGTTATGTCTTTGTCCTTGAACTCTTCCCATGACCCCTGCCAAGGGATTTGGGCACTGGCAACAGAAGCGTATATCTCAAGACCCGTAACTGGAACGAATTTTACGGCATCCGCGACAACTATAATTCGGCCGGCTTCGATAGCTTCCTTTGTGTCGTCTGTGACGTTTGACAGCTCAACCCTGTAGTAACCTGTCCCGCTGAAGTCGAACTGCCGATTGGTAAGGAGTCTCCACTCTCCGCCGATCGACTGATCAAACTTGATAGTGGTAGCGCCGGTGTTGTCGTAAACGGTGTACTCCGCCCGGGTGGTATTGTTATGAAGTGGCCTACCTTCCGGATCTACATCGTCCTGATAAATGGCAGGCACCCATACCATAATCTGATACCTGCCCCTTGGCAGCGACTTAGGAAACTCCCATATTACGGACACTTTCTGATAGTTCGGCTTGCCGGCCGAGTCGACATCGGTTCGACTCTTAGCCCAAGTCCAATAAAAATGCCCCTCCCAACTCTGGTCGGATCTAAGTCCGCCGACCCAGGGATCGGCCGCGATAAATTCGGGCTCCTGGTCGTCAACAGTGGCAAGCTCTTCGTCCGCAGCAGAGCCTAGCCCGCGCGGAAACACCCAAATCAGGTTAAGGGAAGCGGGGTTTGTGATGTCGGTGCAGTCTTTGTTCTGACCGCGGCGGAGGCTGTCCATATGGTACGTAGGCCAAACCACCTTATGCGTCGCCTGCGCGAGAGCGCACGACGAAAAGACCTGTACCGCAAAAGCGGCAGCTAAGATTAGTTTGACCATCCTAGGGGTAAAATGCATCATATGCATCTACAGTGTCCCTTCCGAAGCCAATTTTTCGACCTTGCACACATATTTATTGTTCCCCTATGAGAAGACGGGTCGGTCTGGCGGTCGGAAGCAATTATATAGCACTGGCACAGATTATGCACAATTAAACGGTAGATGTTGATGGCGCTAGTCCAGTTTGAGCGACAGGCAGCGCCCGTGACGCCTTATGGAAAAATGTGACGCGTGAGAAAGCCCGCGACGGCCATCATGAATTCAATAAAGGACGGAAATGACCATTGGGAGAAGGTGTTATTGACGCATGAACTCTGCGCTGCTAAAAGTGCAAACACAATAGTGCGCAAGACAGCCGTGCACTTGCGTCGGAGGTAGGGAGGATGAAAACGAAGCAACTGTTTTATACGTGTTTGCTCGCGGCGATGGCAGCAGCAATTGCAACTCATTCAGGAGTCTGTCAGCCCCGCTATGCACTTGCGACCACGCCGAGCGAGTTATTTCTGTTCCGTGACAGCGGCAAGTGGGGTTCCAAGTCTTGGGCGCGGCTCTTCAGCATAACGCCTGGGAACTCCGCGCTTGCAGGCGTCGCTAGCGACGGCAGGTATGTATATGTTGTGGACCAAACCTCGCGGTCTGTAGTAGTAGGAACTGTTGGGAACATAATTGAGGATCCCATTTGGCAGGAAGTTGCGGTCGTCACTCTTCTAAGCGCGGGCGGCAACGAAGTCCCTTCTCCGCGTCAGATTGCTGCAGATGGTCTGGGAGGTTTTTATGTGACTGGCGGTGTGTCGGAAGGCAAGGCCTATTTCGCACACGTAAGGCCGAATGGCGGGAATTGGTCAGACCCGATCGTATCTATCGGCGAGCTATCTGGCGCGACAATCTCAGACGTAGCAATCACTAGGTCCGGACAGAACGCGATAATTGCACACATAAAAGACACTCCCAGCACTCGAAGCTCGTGGACCTGCAAAGCCACTGGAGTGGCAGTATCAGATGCGTACACGCTGCTCCCCAACAGCTATAATGCCAGGGCGGTAGCAATGTTGGCAGGCGCGGGAGTCGACGGCTACGCTTACGTAGCCAACTACAACACCGACAACACGTTCACAATGGGAAGCATCCGTGCTGTAGACGCAGCCACAGGCACTCCCAAGGGAACCGGAGCCACCCCGCTTGCACCGGGTATGATCCCCGACGACATAGCAGCGTTCACGCTGGGGGGAAACTCCTACTTAGCTGTCATTGGTCGCGCGTCCGGGTTAGGCGCGGCATGGAAAATAGCTCTCGATCCGTCAAACGACTGGATCCCGTTGATGGACGACATCGTCTCAGCAGAGATTCCACTAACTACTGGGCATCAATGCGCAGCCTCAGAGGATGGAGCTGTGCTCTGGTACACCAGCGAAGACGGCACTTTGAGAGCACTTCGAACTACCACCTGGACCTCGCTGCCGCCGTCAGAGTTCGACGGCACTGTGGGCGAATCGGCAAAGCTAATCTATGTGACGAGCTTCTCTCCGCTTGTCATTCCGGAACCAGCGTCGGCAATTTCTCTACTAGCTTTCACCGGCGCAGGCATAGGACTGTTGCGTAGAAGGCGATTCTAATAAGTTCAACTCTGGTTGCGGCACCGGTCGTATCACATCCTGCGAATCGCCGACCGCGGCTGCTGAAAGATATAGCTGCTTTCCAGCCGCTGTTTCCAGGTATCCCACAGCGGAATCTTGACCGACGGGTTATTCGGGTCGGGCTCTGTAAGCACGTAAAGCGAAGGCGTACACCATTCAATACGTCTTAGCGTAACCCCATCATCCTGCCAACTAAGTTCAAACACTTCCCCAAAAAAGTTTCTTGTGCCGGTGGCTGATACGTCATAACCGGCATAGCTGTTGACAATCAACCAGTTGCCATTCTTGAGTTCCTGAACGCTGGATGCCATCAGCGGAACGCCCAGCGCTCTCTCGCCTACAATGGATCCGTCGGCAAAGTCCTTCATCTGCCTTGGAATAGTACGATATAACCCGTCGGTTAACCCGCGACGTATCGGCGGGGCAGCCGGTCCTAAAGGACCGATTTCATACACTCCGTAGTTATCGCAGATTATGAGGTGCCTGCCGGAGGATCTATCTACTACTTGGAAGAACCGAGGGCACGCCAAGGGGAGAGTTTGGCCAGCTTGTTGTGCAATCAATCCGGGCGCATCAATTATGCGATCGCAGGCCGCTATTATCCTCCCCGAGTCCTCAGTGGCGTAATTCCATCCGTTGGGCGTAGGCACCCTATAACGTAAAGCGAATATGGCTCCGCCCAGACCCATGGTCGCCACATTCAAAGTCTCAGGCGGCAGCATTCCACGGTAGTTGGAGACCGCTGCATACACGTCTTGACTGCCATCTGCATTTCTCACTAACTCGATGCACTCGTAACTATACCGTTCGTTTACCGATTCGGTAACGCTGACCCAGTTGAGCTCCGGCAGATAGAACCCTGTAGACGGATCAGGCTGTTCGCCGGGCTTGTCCGTTGCCGCTAAACTTATTGGGTTGCCGTTTGAGTCGAGGTTGAACCTATAGACGAGATCAACTATGCGGTGATTGCCTGAATCTGCGATCAAGCAGTGATCCACTCGACGGATCACGTTGCCCTCTTTCTCGTATTCTTGCCAGAAGATTGCGTCCGTCGGGCTGGATAAATAGGTCGGTTGACCGGGCCTCAGCAGGTTCTTCGGGTCGGCAAACTTGTCATAGATACCCCTAATATACTTACCGGCAAGTCCGCCTATGCCTGCCATACCGCTTTTGTCTATTCTGCACACTTGGTTCGCACCCGTGTTGACGACAAGCAGTTCGTTCGAGGAGATGTACTTAACTTTCGTGGGCTTGTTGACGGCGCCGTTTGTCATAGGCGGCATTCCGCCTTTCGGAACTGAGATAGGCCAAGATATGGAACTCAGCGACCAGCTGATCTCCCCAGCACCATCCGCCTCGACAATTCGGTTTGTATCCGCTATGAGCGTATTAGCATTGGCGTATGCGTGAAGACCTGTGGGTGTTGGGATGAGCAATACGCCGTTGGAGCCCGCTATTGAAAGGTTGGCGGTGCCCGCTGCCTGACCTCCGGAAGTTGATATCTTACCCTGCCAAAGTAATAGTTTCGGATCAGCCGGTCCGCCTGAGGTCTCCCCGGGTTCCGTAGGATAGGCGTATATGTAGCCGTCGTCGCAGACAAAGTATACGTTATTCCCTATTACAACCGGCGAGGAATGTATGCCCTTGCAGGGTCCTTCTGGATGAGGAGGCACCACAAAGAACCACAAAAGATTGTTCCAACCGCTGAGGTCAACTGAATCACCTGAAACAGTGGGGAACGGTTTGCCACCTCCAAGCTTTGACCAAGTGTTCTTAACGGGCGCCCATGTACTCCAATCTATAGGCACCTCAACATTGTCGATGAAAACCCATACCGGCAGCGATGGAGAAAAGCAGTTAGTCAGTTGAACGCCGAGCGGCCCCCCGAGCAGCTTCATTTTGTCGAAATTATCGAATGTTATGGTGCCCTTGTCGTAGTCGACCGAAACACCACTTGCCGAACTTGCTGGGCGCGCCATCTGAAGCGGCGTGAGAGGCGTTCCACTACTGCCTAAGAGGTTCGGCTGCCAAAGCTTAATATCTCGTCGGCGCCCGGTCACAGGATCGCGCAAGCTCTTGGGTCTCTTTACACTCACGCCGCCCGTCCCGAAACCGGCACTTTCAGTAATTCGAATGACAAAGTCGGAATCGGCCTTGAAGCAGAGCAACGCTGCTGTGGGACCGGGTAACCCAGTAAAAGGATCGTTGGCCGCGTCGCCACTCACGGTCACAAAAACTTTGTCCTGCCAAACCGCCGGAGAAGAGTATACCTGCGGATTAACCATTGACGCTCCGGTCTTGGGATCGTAAACGACACCCGGAACTGGCACATCAGCTCCAGCGTGACCGGTCATGAGGCTTGGATTTACACCACCGTGGAGCATGTAAATCCAACGGGAAATCTGGTTGTTTCCATCGTTCTTCAGGCCGTAGATTGCCGGGGGAGCATTTGTCCCCTCGCGCTTGCCTGCTAGGAAAATCATATTGTTGGCTCCCACCGCAGGCATAGAAACAATTGTCGTTCGCGGAACACCGTTTTGTGAATTAGAACGAGGCTCGAGCGGTTGTCGGACGGTAGGACTAAACGAATAGTTAATCCCCTCCGGCGATGCATAGTCCAAGTTGTACGTTGCGTATATGAAGGAGTTCTCATCCAGCGGAATAGGGCTTTCCACAACCACGTGCCCAGGCCTGCGAACGGTTGGGTCAGGTGGACTGTCGCCATTGAAGCGCGCGTTCGGATACACCTTCACGGCCTGCACCATCGAAGAACCGCCGGTTCGAATGTATGCGACGGGTTCGGGAAAGTCGGCAATGAAAGCTCTGCTGTACGTGATCCGGCACTCCGCAAACTTTCGACTTGGGCTGATGCGCTCGATGCGAACACGGTCGTTAGCCACAGTAACGGGCACGGCGTACACGTGATCATTCTGCTCTTCCCCGGGAAGCGGCGCCTGACTTTGCCAAGGTCCGGCGAACCAGTAGACCATCGCTGCTATAGCGCTCCCAGTTTCGCTCTCGACATAACCAAAAGCGGGACCTGTCCGGGGCTCCGCACTTCCTGATATCACGCTTGCGTTGTCTGTTGGCACTGCCCACTGGTAGTATGCGGTTCTACCCGTGCCAGATCCTGTCCATGCTTCTAGTGAAGGATTGTAAGCGCGAAGCCGCCCCTTGCCGTCTATCACGTATATCCAGCCGTTAACATAAAGAGGTGGTGAAGGATTCGGATTTGGGTCTCCGCCAGGCACGGTTATTATCGGAGTAATCGGACCCGACTGCACCAGCCGACCCTGACCATCCGTTGGAAACGCGGGCAGCATGTAGACCTCGCCGTCCGCAGAGGCAACCAGCACGACCTCTATAGATTGTGCAGGATCCAACGGGTGTTGGGCAGTAACTACCGTGGGTGGAGACAATTTGCCGCTTGAGGATTCGAAAACCCAGAGAACGTCCTGGCCTCGGTCGGACATCCCGCCTACGCTCTGGAATCCGTCGTCGGGATTACCATCTTGGTCCAGATCCTCCTGCGGATACAGATCGAGAGCATACAACGAGCTACCTGTAGTGTAGAACACAGCATTCTTGTAAATCACGGGCGCGTTGCCGATGGGGTCCTGCTGGCCAGATCCGGAGCTACCTGCCGAAACTGGCAGTGTCCAGAGCTCCAACAACTCAGTGCCGCCCACAGTATCAATCGAGGAACCGCTGTGTCTGGGATCCTTGCGAAGATGAGTCCATGAAGCCGACCACGCGATAACGTTATACGCGAATTTAAGACAAGCTGGATTGTTGTAGTAGCAGCCCCTGCCTACATATGTTGCCGTCGCCACGATGCGGCCGCTGCCGTAGGCATTCCCGGCGACGCAGGGTTTACCTGAACCGTTCGTGTTTCCGACAACAGGATATAGCACGTCGAAACACACGGGCTGTTGGCTGACGGAGCCCCATCCGCCGACGGCACCCGGGTCATACCCGGGGATGCACACTGAGGTACCGGCATTGACACCTAGGTTGGCAATGTCCCAGTCGTTCAGCCAGTAGGGGATGGTCAGCAACGGATGTTGGCGGCTAACTGCGTAGTGCGATCCGTTCACACCCTGGAACTTGAAGTTGAGAATGAAGAATGTATCAGCAAAATCAAGTTGACCGCCTGTCCCCTCGTTATCTATCCACAGTACGCCGCCTCCGTCTACGAACTTCCGAAGCGCCTCTCTCTGGTGAGAAGTAAGTCTCACAGTTCCATGAGCAGGTAGATACAAGACGTGCATCCTAGATAAATCGGGTTCAGCGCTCAGGTCTACTTGCCAATACACTGGATCTGCCTTGGAAAGTCCCGTTGCGGGTCCACCTGGTGCAAGCGGATTGTCGAATGTCCAGCCGGCAGGCTTTAGGTCAGCGCGCATCTCCAGCAAATAGAATATGTCACCTACGCCTCCACCGGTTAGTGGCAACCCGTTTGCATCCATTCCGGCGCCAACTGATTGGTTACTGGGCGGTTTGCTGCGGTTATTGGGATCTACGCTCAGCCAGACCACACCACAATTGATCTTGCGCCGCTTTCCGGCATACTGAAAGGCTTGTGCGTCTGCCTGGTAGAGCGACGAAGCCAGCATCAGGGATGTAAAGACAAAGCTAATTAAGCGAGTTATAGCACGCATAAGTATTCTCACCTCCGGCCGACCTGTCGACTGCACCGACAGGAACTCAAAAGTCCCCCACCGGCTACATCACGTCTCCAACGTACAGCAGGCTTCCACACACGGGCAGGCGCGGCGCTATTGGAAGCGGCCTGCCGAACTTGTCCTGTCTAATTGGCTTACTCGGCTTCGGTGCACTTCGCAAGTCTGCAAGCGGCCAACCTGCGTGATCGTCGTAAAGGATTGTAAGTCCTTCGCCTGGATGCGCAGTTGGTAGCTGAGATGAGCCGTAGGTCAGAGGTATGTTCCCCCACTTCGCCATCCATTCCTCGACGTCGCTGATGGGCGCAGTAACGTTTTCGCTTACGGCTCCGTCGATTATGATCCTGATGTCGAGAGGCTCTCCGTGGAAAGGAAACGCCGACTTAACTCCGCCGGGTCTCAAACCCGTTCTTATGAACGCCTCGCTAGTATCCTCGGGGTTGGGGTTAAACCACTGGCCTGGTATGACGTAGAAAGACCCTTCTTGCGCATACAATACGGCTTCGATCCGGATGTCCATCGGCTGTACTGCAAGTCCGCCGAGCAGATAGTTGTTGCGAGTATAAGTGGTTTCGTCGAGCGCTATTTGAAGCAGGTTCATGATTCCCGGCTGTGTTCTGAGATGAGCATTTATGGCTGGATCGAGACCAAACACGTCGCACACAAACGAAGCATCGATGCCCCACCCTGGAGGATTGTATCGCATGTCTCCTACTCCCCAAACGTGTTTGGGAAGATCCGGACATTGTGATAGGTTGAGATACAGCAAGCCGAAGTCAGGCAAGCCGCTGGTAGGATTCAACCAGGCGTTTATGTAGCTCGGACCGTACTGCCCACTGTGCCTGAGGTACAAAGCCCACGCAGCAGGCGGACTGTTCGAGGTTTCCGATTCCCAAGGACCAAACTCAAAGACACATCTCATCCGACTTTCCGGACTGGCGTTTACGATAACGTGAAACGGAGGAGATCCATCGCCGGCGTCAGATCCCACATTCTCCGGACTTATCGAGTTGAGCGGAGAAAAGAATTGGGTAGTGTTGATGCATATGTTCTCCCGAGCGAGAAGGGCAAGCCCGCAGGTATTGTCAGCTCCCCGCCAAGGATCCATCGGACCGCCGGACGGATCTATCGGTTTGGACGGATCCCGGTATTTCAACAAATTGCCTTCTATGTAAATTGTACGGTTCGAAACTACTGTAAGCTGCATTCCCGGCGGCAGCATTCCCCGAATTCGAATGTTGCCCTCAGCATATATAACCCCGTTACCCTCGAGTTCCTTCTTACGGCTCCAGATGATATTACCGAACTGATCTCGGTCGTAGACGACGCGACCCTTGTTGGGATCAGGATATGGCATTGTAACGCTGGAACCCCACTCCGGACGCTCGTTGCCCCATGCGTCGCGCCATACGTACTTTCGCCCACCCGGCGCATCAGTGCGTGTGATTGTCAGATCGGGCTGCCCATCGCCGTCAGTATCACCAGGGTGAAGGGTTATGATAACCCCAGGCGGTACGTAGAATGGACCTTTCCAGTACGGAGACATCGGATTGTTCGGCTTTAACCAATCGGCTCGCATTGTGTAACCGCCGACCAGGGTCTGACTTTCGTCCTGCTTGTCGTTGGTGTTACCGATATAGATACCGCGGCCCCATCCGTACTCTCCCAAGTTTATCCAGCGCCACCTGCCACCCACCCGAGCTCGCACACGCTCTCCGGAATAAAGTGTCAGAATCAAGTAGCGGTGCACGCTGCGGGTGAGGTCAAGCGTATCTATGATCGGCGGATCGATCCTGCGGATACCTCTAGGAGCTTTGTTGGCATCAGTGCCGTCACTGCCGTCGCGGAAAAAGCCGCCGGCGGTGGTGAATCCCGGATCGTCGCTCGGACGTAGCGCAATGGGTGTGGTATCGATAGGCGATCCATCCGGTTTCATTCTCGTCAACAAGATGATCGCGGAGGGCTCCGCAAGCTTTATCTCGCCGGCAACTTCTATCCGCTCCAGGGGAGTAAGCTCACCACCAGAGGTCTCAACTCCCCGCAGGTATATGTTTATGGCGGGATCGGAATACCAGGTCAGGTCACCGTTCACTCGCACAGGTCCGCCTCTAAACCAGTTCTTGCGAGTAGGTCCCGGGTCAAGTCTCCCCAAATTCAAGCTGAATCCGGGACAACCAATTGCGAACTCGCGAGGTCTGTTGTCTTTGTTTGTGACAAAACGGAGGTAGTCCGTGATCCCTATCGGCTTATATGCAGTTACCTCTCTGCGAAGCTGCGTATACCCGTGACCCTTGTAGGTTGTAGGATCGTCCTTGTCAAAGACTCCTAGGCGGCCTATTGATTCGATCTTGATGTATTTGGAGAATGGGTCTGTCGGATCGGGATTGTAAGAGACCCGCAATAGGAATCGTCCTTCTCCCATGTGAAACGTGGTGAACCCGCCTGTAGGACCAGCGTACCCCAGCTCCTCGGGCCAGTAGGCACGGGTCCATTGAAAGTCGGGATATTGGTCCCTCATCTGCTGCCAATTCGGGGCCGGAACGGGCTTTCCATCGGAGCCGATCTTGACCGTGCCATCCGGATTTGTCTCAACGCCGTCGTTGTCTGGCTTGGGCCGCCAATCGGCACCCTCCTCGCTTCTAGTAAGCATCGTATCAGCGTAGCGCACACCTGCCTCTGCCAACTGGGCAACAACATCGATGTCCGAAAACCGCTGCGACCTCAGCAAGTTGCGAGCGACCATCGCGACAAAGACAGCACCCACAGCTGCAAGGATGAACATCACCATAATCGCGATTACCAGTGTCTGGCCGCGTCGCCTTGACATAAAAGCAAAAGTACCCTTGTGAGCAGGAAGTCTACCTGTGAGCATTTCTCACCTTTACAGAGTTCGTCAGGTCAATAGCATGAGGTTTGCCAGTCTCCGGATCGAACATACGAATACCCATGTGGATCGTCACTAGGCTTTTGGTTACGTAGTCACCTTTTACTACGTCGCCCTCTCGATTAAACTGAATCTTATAAGTCACCTCGATCGGCTGGTTCCCCTGACCGGACGAATTTGGAACGACCGGCAGATCCTGACCATAACGAGGGCTGAAGAATATCTCGCCAGTATCGTAGTTGATCTTATATTGATTGACACCTGCATCGCCCAAGTTCAATGGTACACGCTCGTATCTAACGGGTTTTCCGTAATGAGAACCCGGGTTCATATCGGGTCCGACCACCCGCTCACTTCCGGGAACGATGCGCGCATTTGGCAAATACCATGGAGAGGCCGGATCGAATGTTTCAAGAATAGCCATTCGTCTTGCGCCAGCACGATCCGTCCGGAAAACATTGTAGAAAGCCGCGTTTATAGCCGCAGGATCCAGTAGGCACACAGGTCCGGTCCGCCCGCCGCCAACCCGTGGAGGATCCAGGGCAAAAATGACTTTCCCTTTGTTCAAGTCAACCGTGAACGCCATCTCAACCGGATTGGTGCTACCGCTTGTGATCCTGCCCGTGTTTAGATACTCAGTGATGTCGAACGTCCGCTCAGGCATCTTCCAACTGCCGCCGGAGTATTCGTATTTGAGGATGACAAGATGACCTCGGTCGTCCACGTCTGTCGAGTAGGCAATAGTGTTGTCGTTGCGGAAGACCGTAACAGACCAGTTGATCTGGGCGCCTGTGGAAGTGAGGTGGTTGTCTATCCAATAACCGTAGGAAGCCAGATAGGTAGCAGGAACCACATTCGGGTACTCGGAGCCTTTCTCCTCCGAATAGGCTCCTTCAAAAGCATCGTTATCAATGGCTTGAAACCGGAACGTCACAGATGGCTCAACGCCAATGCAGTTGCCCGTGGCGGGGTCGAATTTGCCGATAACCAGATCCTGATACTTACCTATACCGACTACTCGCGCGATTTCCATCCAGCGTTCGCAGCACGGCTCGCCGTTCTTGTTGGGCGCTGTGCGGTAGAAAAACATGGGGTCCGTCAACCGCTGCTCAACGGGCATATTCGGCGGGAAGAGAGTGTCGTCGTGAGGATCAAACTCCACCCTGTACAGCACTACCTGGTTCTCCGTTCCAGGCTCGATCTCGCCTTCCCAAGGCGAGCGCCATCCAAAAAGACCCTCGCCCGGCGGCAAATCAGCTGCGGAGTAAGTGGCGGGATCATATTTCGGATTGTTGTAGCGAAGCCCTAGAAAGTACCGGACAATAGTGACGTCCTGCTCGAGAGGCATATTTGGTATAGCGCTGACGTTGGTTGAACCGCACACGGGGCACGGAGGCCAAGCTTCGTTGCCTCGCGGATAGTCACGCGGTTCACCGGCGGGATGCGCGGGATTGTTGCAGTGCATCGTTATTTTGGGAAGTATGAAATCGATCTTCCCATTGGGAAGAGTGAAGCAGACTATCTCATTGTTGACTTGCCTCACTGGTAGCTGTATCGGGCCTTGTTCGCCGTTTACGTATGTGAACTTGGGCGTGGTGCCATCGTCGTATATAGCGACTGGCACAACGGAGTTATCGAAAACGAACATCGCCTCGCCGAGCTCACGGCTGATCATTTCCATGCCAAGACGAGCAGCATCCTGGGCATCGATCATGGCCTGCGCTTCGCGGGTCATCCTGAATGACTGAACAACAGGACCAAGGACCAGACCCACCAAGATAGTTGAGATCGACAAAACGACCAGGATTTCAATTAGTGTGAAACCGCGGTTGCTTCTCATATCAGCGCTCAAGTCTTAATTAGTTCATACTCTCAGCTACAATCTTAGACTTGTTGTATACGTGTTGCTTCTCATATCAGCGCTCAAGTCTTAATTAGTTCGGTTTCCATGTCTACGTGCCGCCATACCTTTCCGTCGCGCCACAAGACACGTACCATAAACGATGAACCCACCACAATGATCCGCCCATTTTGAGGTAGGAAACCACCCGGCGGAATCTTCAAGTCTATACACCACTCACCTGTAACCGGGTCTAAGTCTATCTTGTGATGCTCACCGGCAACTTTATGCTCAACACGCTCGCCCGAGGGGGCAAAGGTGCAATACGTGTAGTCTACTACGACACTCTTGAGGCCTTCGCACGGCGCGAAGAGGAGTCTATTAGACAGACGATCTGGGAAACTGAGGTCGCGCTTGATTTTGTAGGTTCGATAATCCGGATCACCTGCACCGATTTTGCGCGTATAAACGCTATAAGCTTTGTGACACTGCACGGACCAGTCGCCGTCAGCGCGGTAGTAAAACCGCAAATGTCTGCCTGCAAGCCATACGTTGGCTGCGATCGTTTCGTCGTTATAGTCGCGTAGATCAACCCTGAGCGGTAGGTTTACGACTCCTGCTTTGAAGTCTATATCGTACGGAGGACCGGGCAGATGAACGCGCAGTCCTGTAGCAAGATCCATTACCAAAACTGGTAGTGGTATACTCATACCAGCGCGGGGATCCATAATTAAGCCCTTGTAGCCTTCCTCTTCACCTGGGTTATCTGTTGGATCACCGATGTTCAGGATAAAACGCAGCGCGAGCTTTATCGGTATTTTGGTGGCGTTTGTTCCAGGCATCGGAATCACGCGGTCCTCGCGCATAATGCGGACATCATAGATGCGATAATCTATGCGAGCCTCGATGGGACGCACCCCGCTTGCCGTGTATTCGTATCTGCCGTGGCCGACAGGGTTAAACGCGACTACACCCATAACAGCGTCAGCGAGCTTAAACTCGTAAGGATCACCCGTCCAATTACCCTGCTGCTCAATGAAACCACGAGCACAGCTGTCGCTGTAAGGCTCAACTTCCATAACCGTGTAGCCGGCTGGCACATCCTCGATAGGAACCTCGACCCAGTCTGCATAATCCCCTGGAAGGTACTGACTGGGGTTGCCGGGAATTCGCTGGTCTATTTTGCTGAAGAGTTCCCATTCCTCGTCAGGATTCGACGGATCTTTGCTCGCCCAATACGAGTAACTGATGTAGTAAACCCTTCTGGGCATGCCGGGACTTGTGGGAAATGCTACATGGAATACAGTCCTACCGTTCTGACCTGAAACCAGCTCATAATCAACGGCGTACTGACCTTGACGAAGCGGCGGCGGCGCGTCGGTATGGTCGCCGATTCGACGGCTGAGATCGCCGCTTCGTATGTACAATCCCTCGATTTTGCCGTCTTTGAGTTCGACATCTATGGGGCTGAAAGCAAGGGTGTATTTCGAACCGTACTGCGCTCCTGCACCGGTACGGAAGTAGCTGGCAACTGGAATCAGCGTGCTTTCACCGATGACTTGACGAACATTCAGAGCGTTTCCGCGTGCATAACGATTGCCGACCTTCACCCAAGCTCCAGTGGCTGGATCCTTTTGGAAGTCCTCAAACGGCGGCGGAGGTAGCTGGCTATTAAGGACGTTACCGTTTTCGTCAATCGGCAGGATTCCAACAGGTAGATTGGTCGACATGCTCTTCCAACGCTCGAGTTCTTTCTGCGCAAGACGCGCAGCGATAGTCTGACTTTCGCCGGCCCTTACAACGCCAAAGCCGGTAGGGAACATTTGGATGACGGTCATGATACCTACGAGTAATACAACCGTCGCTACCAGAATCTCTACCAGCGATGTTCCTTCTCGACTAGTAAATATTCGATTGGCGACCATCGAGACCACCCGGTTTCGGTCTATTGAACATTGGCGGCTGGGTTGGCACAGCACAGCTCGCCCTCGAAGCGTTTTAGGGCTTAGCACAAAATTCCGCTAGCTTTTCTTAGGTCTGGTGCGCCACCTGCAGTCTCTAAGCTCTTTGGCCGGCATAGCATCCGCGTGTCCATCCAGAAAGACAACTGGACAGCGTCCGCCGAAGTCCGGACCCTGATGCCAGCTACACCAAGTGACCACAGTATCTCCGGGCGGATTTCGCCACCTGAGCTGCCGTTCGTAGTCCTGCTGCTGCAGCTTAGGGCTGTCGGCTTGACCAGGAGGATACGGCGCAAAGGCGCCGACATCGCCGACACTCTGCGCCCAGACCAACACGTAGTGCGGTTCGGCAGTGCCGTCGATCTCCGAATAAACGCTGTACCCGCCTGCATCGCTTCCGCTACCGAAGACCATGGTGTCATAACTATCGTAAGCGTAAACCGGCAGATAATCCTCCGGCTTGGTGCTCCCTCGCACCTTGTAATGGACGACCGCGTCCGAGCTATTGCTCACCTTGGAGGACGGACAGTGGAACATTGCAATGGTCTTGACGTATTCTGGAAACAAGTAAGCGTCTTTCACATTTTCGAACATTTCTGGCTTACCATCACCGGGCTTCCAAATAGGACCCAAACCCGTACCGGCCGTCGGCAAGCGAACTGGGGAACCGAGTATATCCGGATATCTGCGGTTATCCTGCTTGAATAGTTGGATAGCCTGAGCGATCTGTTGAAGATTTGTCATGCATTGATTTTGCCTGGCTCTTTCTTTAACAGTCGCCATAACCGGAAAGATTATTGCAGCCAGTATTGCTATGATAGCGATCACGGTTAGGAGCTCCACTAGCGAAAAGCCGTGGCTTCGAATAAGCGATTTCATTTTGTGCTCGGCACCTCCCTTTGTTAGCCAACCTACCGGCACCCCACGCCGTTAGTTTGGTCAGTTTGAACTCACGGGCCTCAAAGAAGAAATACAGTCGGCATGATTTCCACAAAAATTCCACTTTCGACTGCCGCTGCAAGCATCTCGGTCTTATGCAACAGTCGTTTCGGACCAAACCACTGTGGATGCGATACTCAATTATATAACTCTCGCTACATCTGTATGGCGTTTTCGGAGCTTATATTGTTCCGGCGAGTCCTATTTTTGCCAACTCGCCCACCGCAAGTCAGACCTAGACAAAAGGACATTTCTAATGTGCTACGAACTTAACCCAAGCTGCCCAAAGTGCGCTCAGTTCCGGACGGAACAAAATGACAGCTACGGCTCCGACGACCATATACGGGCCGAAAGGTATCTCTGTTCGCCACGGTAGACCCTTTCGACTGCGTATAGATTGAACAGCAGCCAATGTGCAGCCAATGAGAGTTCCGAGCATGACGGCTATAAGAAACGATCCCAGTGCAGGCAACACGCCAAGAACGGAACCGGCAGCAGCCGCCAGTTTTATGTCTCCGCCACCGAGGGCACCCTCATAGTTTTCCCGCTCTGCAGGATCCTTAGGAAGAAACGCAAAATATCCAAGGTATGCCACTAGGTAGAATATACCCCCACAGACAATGATGCCCACAATGCTCGACAGGATAGGTATCCCCTGTTCTCTCCCAGGAAACGGAATTACGAACGGCTTCAAATCGCCGGCTGCCCAGTGCGCCAAATCACGCGCTATACCTAGTGTTATGCCAGTGATAGACACCTGATCTGGTATGATGAAATGCTCCAGGTCTGTCACGAATGCAACTATCAGAGCTGCCAGGAATGCGGCGAAGATGAAAAAGTCTATCGAAAGCCCGTACCGAAGCCAGGTTGCGGCAAAAAGCAACCCTGTAACCAACTCAATAGCAAAGTACCGCCAGCTAATCGGCTCTCCGCAGTAACGACACTTGCAACGCAGAAACAAAAAGCTGAAGAGGGGCACAAGATCGCTCCACTTCAGCCTAGTATTGCATTTCGGACAGTGCGACGGCGGATGGATTATCGATTCTTCATTGGGCAACCGGAATATGCAGACATTCAGGAAACTGCCAACCGCTGCACCGTATACAAAAGCTATTAGCGCTCCAACCCATTCCGGCATAGATCTACGTTTCTACGTTCCGCCGCCACCACCACCGCTTGACAGGTTCTGAATAACGGATATGAGCGGTAGGAAAATCGAAATAACTATGAACCCGGCGACCACGCCGAGCAGCACTATCAATACAGGTTCAATTGCCGAAGTAAGGCTCTCTAATGCGGCTTCCACCTCGCTTTCGTAGAAGTCGGCAACTTTTGCGAGCATTGGGTCAAGTGACCCTGATTCTTCGCCGATCGATATCATCTGCACAACCATCGGCGGGAAGAGTTTACTTCGCGCTAACGGTTCTGCAATTCTTTCGCCTTCCCGTATCGACGCTCTGGCAGACAGTATTGCGTCGCTTATGATGTCATTGGAGACCGTACCGGCAACTGTCTCCATCGCCTGCAGGATGCCCACACCGCTGGAGAGAAGTGTGGAAAGCGTTCTTGCAAATCTCGCCAGCGCCACCTTGTGGTTCAGCTTGCCCAAAACAGGAGCCTTCAGCTTGATTCGATCATACAGCCTGCGTCCAACCCGCGTGCGAACAAAAATACGAAAGGCCATAAGAAAGCCCACAACAATAGCGATCATCCAATACCACTTGTGGACCATAAAGTTGCTGGTTGCCTTGAGCATCATGGTAGGAGCAGGAAGCTCCTTGATTTGCAAGTCTTCGAAAAGGATCATAAACTTCGGCAGCACGAAAGTCATCAAGCCGATTACGACCGCTATTGCGAAGCACATGACCAAAATTGGGTATGTCATAGCCGACTTGACTTTCCGCCGAAGCTCTACGTCCTTCTCGAGAAAGCCCGCCAGCCTCTGCAAGCTTTCCTCAAGGGCTCCGCCGACCTCACCTGCGTTCACCAAACCAACAAAAAGGCGGTCGAAAACATTCGGGTACTTCTCTAGAGCCCGCGTAAGTGTAGAGCCCCCTTCGACTTCTGCTCGGATATCGTTCAGAATAGCGCGGAGCTTCGGACTGGTGGATTGTTCAGACAAAACCGTCAGACACCGGACCAAGTTTACGCCGGCGTCTATCATAGTTGAGAACTGACGACACATCACCGCCAGCTCGGTCTTCTTGACACCACCGAATCCACCAACGCGCTTCGCACCGCCCTTGACCTGCTTGATCTCGACAACCGTGAAGCCTTGCTCAGTAAGTCTCCTACGAAGAATCTCCTCGTTTTCGGCTTCGGATGTTCCGCCGAAGACCGCGCCGGTCGCGTCGCGAATACTGTATGCGAAGTTCGGCATTTCAGATCACCTCACCGCCGTGCACTACCGCTTGTGGCAGGGGTTCCGCTCATCGCGGCATTAATCATGTTTTTCAGCTCTTCAACGTTCATCGCTCGTGCGAGCGCGTCCTCGTAAGTGATTATACCTTTCAGGTACAAATCGCGCAGGTGCTGATCCATTGTCTGCATGCCCACGGCACCGCTTGTCTGTATTATTGACGGCAACTGGTGAGCTTTCGCTTCGCGAATTAGGTTGCGCACGGCAGGTGTTGCAATCATAATTTCCATCGCACACACGCGTCCCGGCATACCGGCTCTGGGAAGAAGCTGTTGACAAATAACAGCTTCCAAGCTGTTCGAAAGCATCAACCGCACCTGTTCTTGCTGGTCCACCGGGAACTGGTCGACGACTCGGTCTACAGTCTGAGCAGCGGAGTTAGTGTGTAGAGTGGCAAACACCAAGTGCCCGGTTTCAGCAGCTCGGATTGCGTTCTGCATAGTCTCGAGGTCGCGCATCTCACCGACTAGAATCACATCTGGGTCCTCACGCAACGCTGCTCTAAGAGCGTTTGCGAACTCCTTGGTGTCCTGGCCGACCTCGCGCTGGTTAATGATCGACATCCGATGCTGATGGAGATACTCGATGGGGTCTTCAATGGTAATTATGTGCAGACTCCGCTCGTGGTTGATTTGGTTGATCATCGCCGCGAGCGTTGTGGATTTACCCGAGCCGGTCGGTCCCGTAACTAAAACCAAACCTCTCGGCCTGCGAGCAATAGTCTCGAGTACCGGCGGCAGACCAAGCTCACGAATCGTCGGAATCTTCATCGGGATCAACCGGAAAGCTGCCGCCACGTTACCTTTGTCTTTGAAAACGTTGACCCTAAACCTTGCGACCTGCTGCAAGGAATAGGAAAAGTCCAGCTCCCATGTCTCTTCAAAGCGCTGTATCTGTTCGTCGGTGAGGATGTCGTAGATCATCCTCTGAGTCTGAATAGGGGCAAACTTTTCATAGTTAAGTGGAACCAGTTGCCCATCGATGCGCAGCACCGGCGGCACGCCTACCGCAATGTGCAAGTCGCTTGCCCCTCGCTCAACTACCTCGCGCAGCAGGTCATCGGCATGGGTTTCATCCAACGATTTGGGCTGACCAGCCCTCTTAGCCATATCTGCCAGATAGTGTCCAGCAGTCTTCGCAGTCATCTCAGTCAAGCCACTGTCCCTCCAGCGTGACTAGTTATAGTTGTGTCGATACTTTAGTGTCCGGCAGTGAAGACGACGCGCATTACTTCGTCCGGGGTGGTAATACCCTGTAGCACCTTCTCGAGTCCGTCCTCACGAAGCTCGTGCATTCCGTTTGCCTTGGCTGCCTCTCGGATATCTGCCAACGGAGCGTGTCGGACTATGAGTTCGGCGATTTCGTCGTTTACCCTCATCAATTCGTAAATACCGATCCTGCCTTTATAGCCCGTATGGTGACACGCCTCGCAGCCTTCACCCCTCCAGAGCGTAACTACTTCATCTGGATTCTTGGGCTTAAATCCGAATCTGCGCAGCTCTTCGGCTCGGACTTCATAAGGCTTCTTGCACTTTGTGCAAATCCGTCTGCCCAACCTCTGTGCCAGCACGCCGATTACCGTAGCAGATACCAGGTAAGGTTCAACACCCATATCTACCATACGAATTATTGCGCTGGGTGCGTCATTCGTATGAAGCGTGGAAAGAACGAGGTGACCTGTGAGGGAAGCTTCAACGGCTATGCTGGCTGTCTCAATGTCGCGCATCTCGCCGACCATTATTATGTCCGGGTCCTGTCGCAGGAATGCTCGCAGAGCAGTAGCGAAAGTTAGTCCTGCTTTCTTATGCACCTGAACTTGCGATATTCCGGGAAGCTGGTACTCCACCGGATCTTCGATCGTGATTATGTTCTTTTCCGGTGAGTTCAGCTTGTGCAGTATCGAGTACTGAGTGGTGGTCTTCCCACTTCCGGTAGGTCCCGTTGACAAGAACATACCATTCGGCTGGGAGACAAGTTCTTCGACCTGTGCCTGCACCTCAGGAGTAAAGCCCAGCTTGTTCAAACCGATCAATACGCTGGACTTATCCAGTATTCGCATAACAATCTTTTCGCCGTGGATCGTAGGCAGACAGGAAACGCGTAGGTCGTAGTCCTTGTTTTCGTATCGAATGGGTATACGCCCGTCCTGCGGAACTCGCCTCTCGGCGATATCCATTCCGGACATAATCTTCAGTCTGGAAATCAGAGGCTTGTCGATATACTTGGGCAGAGGCATTACTTCATGCAGAACGCCGTCAATCCTGTAGCGCACACGCACACCGCGAGCCTCAGGCTCTACGTGGATATCGCTTGCTCCATCCTTGATCGCCTGGATAATAATCGTGTTGGCAATGCGGACGATGGGAGCTTCTTCAGCAACCCGCGCAGTGCTTTCCGTATCCTCCTCAGGAATGTCTTCCCGCGCACCATAGCTGGCGATATCTTTCCTGAGGTCAGCCGACAAGCCAGCCAGTCCGGCTCCTGCACCTGTGGGACCTCCTGCCGGACCTGTAGGCGCAGTACCAGAACCCACTGTTGTGGTATCACCCATAGGAACGACTTCCCCACCCGTGCCGCCGGCCTTATAGTACCGATCAATCGCAGCCATTATGTCGTCTTCCGTGGCTAAGGCAATACCGATCTGCTGAGCGCCGCTGGTGAGTCTGACATCCTGAATTGCCACCGGATCGTTGGGGTTAACCACTGCAATGACCAGCTTATTGCCATTCTTAGAGATGGGAAGAATCTTATGTCTGCGGGCTACCTGTTCGGGCACAGCGCTTATGGCGGACGGATCGACACGCTGAGTGGATAGGTCAACAAAAGGAACCCCCATCGCTGAAGCCCGAGCTTCTGTTACCGACCTTTCGTCAGCAAAGCCAAGATCGATAACAATGCGACCGATATCCCCAGGAGCTGCGCGCTGAACTTCGCGTGCCTGAGCCAGCTGCTCTGGGGTTATTATCCCCTTAGCAACCAACACGTCTCCAAGGTCTTTTCTCACCATTGCCATTGAGAGCTACCCCAAAGCACAAGCCGCCGCGTGCTCCATGACATCCACGGGAGGCTTGATACCGGTCCACATTTCAAACGAGAGAGCACCCTGATAGACCAGCATCTTCAGCCCATTGATCGCTTTCGCGCCCCTGGCAACTGCTTCCTGAATAAGCTTAGTGCGCGGCGGATTGTAAATTAAATCGTAAACTAAGAGGCCGGAATGAATCAAGTCCGATGGAATCGGGATAGCATCCGAATCCGGATGCATTCCCACCGATGTCGTATTCACCAGCAAATCGGCAAAGCCTATAGCTTCTGCAATCGCTTCGCGCTCCAGCGGAATGGCGCTCACATTCTTGCTGGTCGACTTTAGCGACTCAGCCAATTCCTGTGCGCGTGAATAGGTACGATTAGCGATCACGATTTCACACCCGATTTCCGCTAGGGCAAACGCCACAGCTCTTGCCGAGCCTCCTGCACCCAGTATAAGAACTCGGCAACCGTCAACCTTACCCCACTCAGCCTCTACGGACCTCAAAAAGCCAGGCCCGTCAGTCGAAAACCCCTTCAGTCGATCGTCTTCGTTAATAATCGTATTAACCGACCCAATTGCACGTGCCGCTTCGTCGACCTCGTCGAGATACTCAATGACGCGCTCTTTGTGAGGAATGGTTATGTTTACCCCGAGTATTTGCAAAGATCTTATACCCCGGACTGCGTCATCGAGTCTTTCAGGCAAAACATGGAAGGGCACGTATATATAGTCAACACTCAGTGCCTCTATGGCCGCATTATGAATTATGGGCGAGAGGCTGTGAGAAATCGGGTGACCAAAAACACCCAGTACCTTTGTGCTTCCGAGCACCTTCACCTGGTATCCTTTTTTCTGACGCTGCCGGTTTGGGCTTTGTTCCCAACAGGCTTTCGGCCGAGAATCCGCTCTGCGAGCCTACCGATCTTTGTGCCAATGAACTCTCTCGGATGCATCGGATCCACCAGGATTGTATGCATCCCTGCAAGGTTCCCGCCTAATATATCGGTCAAGATCTGGTCGCCCACGACCACTGCTTCCGAACGCGCACAACCCAGTTTTGCAAGCGCAGCGTCAAAGCCAGCACTACGGGGTTTCAGGGCGCGATGAACGCATTCTACCCCAATCTGGGCTGCGATTTGCCGCAAACGTTTGGGATTGTGAGTGTTCGATACTATGCAAACCCTGAACCCGAGCAGTCCGGCTTTGGCAATCCAATTCCTGACGTTAGACGGGATCTCAAGCGACTGCCAGGGTAGGAGTGTATTATCCAAGTCCAAGAGCAGTGCCTTGAAGCCTCTGTGCATGAGACGCTCGAGGTCGATTTCCGTTACACACGACACAGACTCGTCGGGACGGCATAAACTCAATATACGTCGCATCATCTTTACTGTAGTTTACCATATGCAGAAGCTGTGCCAATCGAGACCTATGACACTAGAGGGTTCATCTGCTCACAGCACTCTTGGCGCGGTTGTGTTCTCGCAGGTTCCTGCTGAAAACGTGGCTGCCGTCGGGCTTCGCCACGTAGTAAAGATAATCCACGTTGGCCGGCTCGAGAGCAGCACTGATGGAGGCAAGTCCGGGGTTGCATATGGGACCAGGCGGCAGACCAGGATGTAAGTAGGTGTTGTATGGCGAATCCGCTTTTAGGTCCTTGTAGTAAATCTTGGGTTTGTTTGCCCGGCTGTCGCCGGGGATATACGTGACCGTAGCGTCAATCTCGAGCTTCAAACCTTTCTTCAGGCGGTTGTAGATAACAGCTGCGATAAGAGGTCTGTCCTCAGGGATTTTTGCCTCGCGCTCTATGAGAGACGCAACCGTCAACAGCTTGTGCAATCCCTGAGCAAATTCTTCTCTTCCTATGCCAAAGTGCCGGAGTGCTGCACGTTCTATCTGCCACCGATAAGGAGTTACGACCTTACGCTCAAAAGCGTCCAGCATCCTTTCAATTACGCGCTGGGGTTGCGTGCCTCGCGCAATCAGGTATGTATCCGGAAACAGATAACCCTCCAAGCTCCGACTGGCTATGAACGGATATTGTGGGAAGTTGAATCCGCCTGTGATCGCCGCGTATACAAAAGCTTCGGCATCGGTCACCCCACGTTCCTGCAGGAGATCTCCAATTTGCCGAATTGTGTAGCCTTCGGGTACGGTAACCCACGCTTGAAGAGCTTCGCCGCGCACCAGAGATCGTATGATTTCCGGCACGCTCATCGACGGACTGAGTTCGTACAAACCTGGTTTGAGTTTGCCCGTTTTTCCGCTCATTCGGCACGTTAGCAGAAACACGAATGGGCTTCGTATCAACTGATTCTGGGCGAGTATGCCCGCGACATCCTTAGCAGAGGCTCCTCTTGGAACTGCAATTCGCGTCCACGTGGGGCTGCCGGGAGACAAAGGGCGCGAACCTAAGACCAGAGTCCAGACAGTAACGTTCAGTACTATTAAAAGTACCACAATATAGCCTTTTGTTATGCAGATTACATTCTTCATATCACCAAGTCCGATTGATTGCTAGCATCGGCTGTCAGAAAACGCCCCTACGCAGACCCCTCCAACTTTCGGGCAACCACTAGTCTGAGGAAGAAATTTTCCCCCTAACCCGTCGGATCTCCAGTTCCTTCAAATAACTCTCCAGAATGACTGCTGCTGCCGCCGCGTGTATTCGCTCCTTTCGTTTCTTCCTGGACACATCGAGATCCAGAAGACGCTCCTCAGCATCAGCACTGCTGAACCTCTCATCCCACAGCTCAACGGGCACATTCAGGCGCCCAGCTAGCCGACTTGAGAAGTCTTTCACCTTCGCAGCCTGTTTACCCTCCTTGCCTTCTTGATCAAGAGGTAGACCGACTACAACCTTGTCTGCCTCCAGCTCACGAACAGCATTCTCGACCATTTTCAGATCCGCACTCAGACTCCGGCTGCGCCGCAAGGTGCACACGGGAAACGCCACCAATTGCAACTCGTCGGTGGCAGCTATGCCTATAGTTGCGTCGCCAACATCAAGAGCAACAATTCTCGCCATCGGAATCCTGTTCTAGAAGAATATACAGCAGGGCAGCTGCTGTCATCCCGAGCATTATAGCAGCCATGACTATCCCGGAGTCGTTCAGAATAAAAGTCGCTATCGCCCCAACAACCAGTGCCTTGAGACCTGCATTCGCTCGGTCATCTGGCGTCAAAGCCATAGCGAGTCTTGGCTGCGCCTTCCATAACCAAAGCGCGATAAACGGCGCGAAAGTAATGTAAGCATTCTGCGCGTGCTCGGATATAGTTATGCGTAAATTCATAAGGCACTTGCGCGCAGCCAGAAGCAACACCCCTCGAAATCCACCAAAAAGCGGGGCCTGTGAACTTTCTCCTCGTGAAAGAAAGATGGACACCAGCTTGCCGCCGTGGGAGCTCGAATCGCCAAACAAAGCCCAGTCCGCCCAAGCCAACGTAGCTCCCACAGCCAGCGCGGCTGCAAACGCACCTACAATGTGACGAGCTCTGAAACGGCCGTTCCGCAGCGCGACATACATCAGGCAGAATGTGACGACCGCTGCTGCTGCCCCCCCAAGATTACTGCCTAGCCTTCCGAATCCCAGTACGCTAACGACAACAGCTCCCAACGCAGCCGCCGACCCAGCACGTCTCGCACGTCCCGCAACGAGTAGGAGTAGCGCACATGCACAGATCAACACAGCCGCGTACTCATTACCGACACCATAATATCGATAACCTTCCAACTGGAAAGAACTAGGTAGGGCGAACTTGCAAAGATTGCAACCAGTGAGTGCGTCGATAATGACGGCAAGGGCGGTTAAACCAAAAAGCACTGCGACCGCCGAGCGCCTAAACGCTATACGAGACAGGACACCGGCAGTTACAGCGACTCCTATTGTGATCGCGGCATACAACCAAACAGATGGCGGTCCTAAGACTGCAACCAGCATTGCGAGTGGTGCCACTAGACACGTGAGCAATCCAATCAAAATTGCCGACCTTAAGATACGCCTAACCCGCAGCCGAAAAGCTGTGGTCACCGAAGCGGCCGTAAGAGATAAAGCAGCCGTGGCGCCAAACACCCACCCTATCGGCATAAGTAAAGTGTGGTTTGCGTAAACGCGAGCGTCTAGTCTGCGCACTGTGTCAAACGATCCGCTGCAGAGATTGCGGTTGCGATAAAGGAGATGAGGACACTGTAGACCTTCAACCAACCCGGGGAAGTCACTTGCTGCCAAAAGGCCGGCTGTTCGAGTAGTGACCGACGTTAGCAGCTTGTGCTTGCTTTCAGGACTCCATACAAGTATAGGCGTCAGTCGATTCCAGTAGCCGTTTTTCGGGACGCTAAAGGACGCGAGAACTACCGCGTCGCACAGGCTCCTGCGCTCGGCTTCGATAAGGCGACCCACAAGTTTATCGAGCCGGCGCAGCATAGATTTCCTGTGGGTTTGATAGGCTGTGTCTGACAGATGCATCTTAATAGCATCGAGAATTGTGGATTCGCCAAAGTTCAGAACAATCAAGTCGGCTCTATCCAGGCACTTTAGTGTAGTTTCGACAAGCAGGTCCACATCGATTCCCGGCAAGCATCCAACGGTTTGCCTACCGGACACGTGCAGTAAACCAATATCAATTATGCCGTCCGAATCAACAGCGAGTACTGCGTAGGCACGATTCGGCTGAAGCTGGTCAAGGTCAGCATTGCCGATCACGCAAGTCTTGCCTCCAGCTAAGTGCACTGCATCGCCTATGCGCCCAAACTGTGGCAGCAATCCTTGTTCCCGAAGTAGCCTGAGAGCAGGACCGTATCCCAAAAACAAAGCGGCTCCCTGCGGCCCGATTCTCCCAGTGCGGATGCGAAAAGCTTCTGCAGCACTCTCGTTAGTTGAGGGGATCGACTCATCTGAGTCATAAAACTCGTTTAAGAAATCGCTGCCCGGACACCTATAGCCCGCACTTGCCGTCATCAGCACGGCGGCTTCGGTGCGAGGATGTTCGCAGTTAGGGCTGATCAGACCGAGTGCGCCTTCCCTTATTAAACGCGAGATGTTGGGCAGTCTCAGTTGTGGATCGGTGAAGTCGGACAGGATAAGACGATTGGCCACGACAACGACGAGCTTGCGGGGTAGAGTGCGGTCACCGACATCTGCAGTTTGGCCGGCCGCCGCCGATGAGGAACTTGCTGCGAGGACGACAACCGCAGCAATCGCACAAACTGCAGCTGACCAGGACCATTTCTGCACCACTTACTCTGCGGCTCCTGCCGTCTCCCTTATGAGCTCAGCGGCTCTTGCCAAAGCCTCCTGAACTTTGGAGGGGTTTTTACCGCCTGCTTGGGCGAATTCCGGTTTTCCGCCTCCGCCTCCTCCAGCCACTTTCGCTACATCGCGGATAATGTTCCCGGCGTGGAAACCGCGTGATACCAAGTCAGGCGTCACTTTGCCCAGGAAGAGCACTTTGCCGTCGGAGACTCCGGCAAGAACTACCACTCCGGATCTGAGTTGATAGGCTACGTTGTCTATGAGTTTGCGCAGGGTAGGAATATCACAGGTTGGCAGGGCTGCGGTTACGAACCTCACACCTGCAGCTTCTTGCGCCGATGACAAGAGCTCATCCGCAATGTCGGCCGCGGTGCGCGACTTAAGAGCGTCAATTTCCTGCCTCGCCTCACGCAGCGCTTGCGTTAGCTTTTCGGCAGCCGTGACGACCTCAGACTGCGTGACGCCCAGTATGTCCGCCGCTCGACGCAGTTGATCCTCAAGATTATGCACGTACCTCGCCGCAGAAATGCCGGTTACAGCCTCGATTCTGCGAAGCCCTGCTCCTATGCTCGATTCGCTGACTATCTTGAAGAAGCCGACTTGGGAAGTGTGACAGAGGTGGGTGCCTCCGCAAAGCTCAATCGAGAAATCGCCCATTCGAACGACTCTAACCGTATCACCATATTTCTCACCGAAAAGTGCAACGGCACCCATTTTTCGAGCGTTGTCGAGACTCGTGACTTCCACGCTGGAGAGTGCGTCGGCAAGTATCATAGCGTTCACTTCATTCTCAATCGTCCTGAGCTCGTCATGAGTCAGTGCCTGGAAGTGAGAGAAGTCGAACCTCAGCCTGTCGGGCTCTACCAAGGATCCTGACTGGAGTGCATGCTCACCCAAAACTTTTCGGAGAGCCGCGTGCAGGAGGTGAGTAGCAGTATGTGCTCGGGCAACAGCTTGTCTTCTCTCGGTGTCAATTACGGCCTTCACGGTATCGCCGACACACACACTGCCGGATTTCACACGTGATTTGTGGAAGAAGAAGTGAGATACCTTCGCAGTATCGTAGACTTCCACTTCCGAATCTTGTGTGAAGAGCCAACCGTTATCCCCGACCTGACCACCCGCTTCGGCATAGAAAGGAGTGCGGTCCAGGACTATCTCCACTTCGTCGCCTTCTGAGGCAGCAACGACAAGATCATTTCCTTTAACAATGGCAACTATGACCGCCTCGCATTCTGAAAGCTCGTATCCGACGAACTCAGTGGGCTTGGCAGCTCGCTCCAATTCGCCGACCGCTGAGCCTTCCCCAACCGTCATAACCGCTCCGAACTCGCTCGCAGCCTTTGCCCTCTCCCGCTGCTCTTCCATTGCGGCTTCGAAGCCTTCGAGATCAACCTCGATGCCGTGCTCCGCAGCGATTTCCCCCGTTATCTCGATAGGGAAACCGTAGGTGTCGTGGAGAACGAACGCAGCTCTGCCGTCAAGTTTCCGCTCGGAAGAAGCGAGAGCTTGAGCAATGTGATCTTCCAACCGTTCCAAACCAGCATCCAGGGTTCGCCTGAACTTCTCCTCTTCGGCAGTGATCACCTTCGTGATGTATCCCTGCCGATCGACAAGCTCTTGGTAAACACTACCCATCAAATCAACAACAACAGGTACGATGGGTGCGAGGAAATCCTTTTCAAGGCCGATTTTGCGCCCTTTGATCATTGCATTGCGAATAATTCGCCGCAGTACCGAGCCTCTGCCCGTATTTGACGGCATAACCCCGTCGCCTATGACAAAAACTGCGCTGCGTATGTGGTCAGCTATGACGCGTATGCATCGGTCGGAGTTCTCCGATTCGCCGTATTTGACTCCCGAAAGCGACTCGATTTTCTTGACAATCGGCAGAAATAGGTCGGTTTCGTAGTCGGTAGGTGTACCCTGAATTACGGCAATTGTACGCTCCAAGCCCATTCCGGTATCGATGTTCTTAGTTGGAAGTGGCTTAAGCGTGCCGTCTTCCTGGCGGTCGAACTGCTGGAACACAAGGTTCCAAACTTCAACGAAGCGGTTGTTATCGTGCGCAATAGACCATGTCGGATCTTCCGGTGGGCCGAGTTCAGGTCTAATATCCAGAAATATCTCGTTACACGGACCGCAGGGACCGTTAGGACCTTTCGACGGCGCATTCGCCGGCCAATAGTTCTTATCTTCCCCTAGACGTACTATCTTGTGCTTGGGAAATCCGATTTCTTTTACCCAAATCTCTTCCGCCTCATCATCATCGAGGTAGATGCTGGTCCAAAGATGGTCGGGATTGAACTTCAGGACAGCAGTCAAGAATTCCCAAGCCCATATGATGGATTCCCGCTTGAAATAATCCCCAAAGCTGAAATTGCCTAGCATTTCGAAGAACGTGTGATGGACAGCGTCACCGACCTCGTCTATGTCATCCGTCCGCAAGCATTTCTGACACGTAACAACGCGCTTGCTGGGAGGCACTCGTTCGCCCACAAAATAGGGCTTGAATTGGACCATCCCTGCCGAAGTGTAAAGCAGCGACGAATCGTTGGGCACGAGTGAGTCGCTGGGATAGATTAGGTGGCCCTTAGATTCAAAGAACTTCAAGTATGCAGTTCTCAGTTCGGAACTAGTCATCATTTGAGCTAAATCCAGGACGCACAAACCATGCGCCGCCTTCAAAGTGATTCAGTGTTAAGAACGTCTAGTTCTGTTCGACGAATCAAGTAGACGCCGCGATCTCCGCGAAACCCAACAGTAATCAGCTTTTCTTTTCTCTTTCTTCTATGAAGGCTTGTATTGTCGCCATATCTTTGACACCGGTGGTAGCGCCCATAGCGGTGACGCAAAACGCACCTGTGGCATTGGCAAACTTGCCCGTATATTCGAGATCCCAGCCTTTCACAACGCCTGTCAAGAAGCCCGCAGCGAAGGCGTCGCCGGCGCCGGTACCGTCAACCGCGTCGACCTTATACACAGGCAGGCGGATTTCTGTTTCCCTGGTTCTTATGTAGCAGCCCTGGTCACCCATCTTTAGGGCAACGACTTTGACTCCATTATCAAGAAAGACCTTTGCTACATCTTCAGGCTCGTGCTTGCCGGCGCACATGCGGGCTTCCTCGATCGAGGGAACGAAATAGTCCAGGTAAGGCAAACAGGGCTCCAAAAGCTTCATCCAGTTGCCCTTCGAATCCCAACAGGTATCAAGCGAAGTGATCACTCCCATCTCTTGAGCCTTTTTCAGAACCCGTGCGGTCGGCTCTCCGTCAAAGGCAGGCATCAAAAATGTTCCGGCTACGTGGAGAACCTTCGAGGACTTGATAACGTCGAAGTTTACATCATCCTCGGTAAGCGTCGCGTTGGCTCCAATGTAGTGTATGAAGCTTCGCTCGCCGTCGCCATGAACCAAGACCATGGTCGCGGAGGTCTTGGAAACCCTGTCCCGCACAATTCCCGAGCAATCAGCACCCCACTTACTTAGCTCTTTGATCATGAAGTCACCGAAGCCGTCGTCGCCGACTTTACCCATAATCGCTGTGTCGATTCCAATTTTCGCAAGAGAAGTGCCCGTGTTTGACGCACATCCACCAGTGTGAAGTTCCATTGTATCGACAAGCACCAATTTGCCTCGTTCCGGAACCTGGTCTACGGGTTTGCCTACAACATCAGCTACCAAGATACCCAAGCAAGTTACTTCGGCCATATGTCCTTTCGCTCCAGATTCAAGATTAATCTTAATTGCTAAGAGATCTAGGAACCACTAGTTGTAGAGAGGTCACTACCCTTGGGGCCAACCTTTATCTTCGACTACCTCCGGTTCACTTTCTACGATGCCGTACTTGATGAATAGCTCACGAACGGCATGCGTAACGACAAAGGCTGCCGTACCCAAGTAGAAGAGCGCCATACCGACGAATCCAGGCAGGGCGCATATCACAGCAAGCGCGATTATAACAACAACTAGGCCGGCTGTAAAGCCAGGGTTGTCCCCCAGAAGAAGAAACGATTTCTTAAGCACAACCAGCGGTCTTGGCCCTGACGGCATGTCGAGCTGCGAGGCCAGAAGCGGAAGGTGATAGATGGCTGCAAGGAACCAGAAAAGAGCCAAGTATGCGCAAACAACGCTGAGTATTCCGTACACGGCAGAAGTACGTGCGACCAATAAATACGCAGCCACGTCGATAATTAGTATGAGTATAACCGTAAGGTTGACAAGAAACAAAGCAAGCGCAGGTCGCAAAAGGATCCTTATGCCGCTCAGTGTTTCGACTAGGCTAGGATGCTCGTGATATACAGACTTTTTCGCGTAGTAAAAGGCACCGACTGCGACAAGCCAGGCAGCAAGCGCGGCAGGAATGCACAATGCAAACTTCAACGCCCCCAGCTCAAGAATAAGGGCAAGCTTCATTCCCGCACCCAGCACTATTGCGGTCACTGCGAATCCCGTAAATGAGACCAGCACGACGTATCCCAAGTGATCGTAAGCGGCAGCAAAGCCGCGCCTCAAAGCCTTTGTCAAGCTCGCACGCGTTCTGACCGTAGTAGAATCAGCCATAGGTGGAATAATACTTCCTTTCCACAAGGAGTTCGCAAGCGCGGTGTACAAGAAGACCAATAGAAACGCTGCCCGTATTGTAACGTCAGGATATAGATGAAGGCAAGTTACCGGAAAGCGGTACTTACCACGCGCATTTTATAACACTAAGGAGAAAGGAAAACGATGAACAAGGTACTCCACACAGCTTTCGCGATTTTACTGTGCTGCGCAGCTACTCCTGGCTGCTCGACGCCACGGCAACCAGTATCGGATGCAGAAGCAGAAAACTGGGTGCGATACCTAGTTCCACTGCCGAAATCCATCGAATTCGTGGGCAAGATGACGCTCAAAACATCGGAAATTGCCATTGAGCCGCCAAAGATAGAGAGCGATACAGTCGATCAAGCTGTCTCTGAGCTGACACAAGCGCTGGGCAGAGTAGAGGAATCCGCGGCTAAAACTTTTACCTTACAAATGGTGGTAGGCGGAACTGAGGCCGAGCAACTGAAAGTGCTCAAGAATTCCGACCAGGCATATTCCATCCAGCCGTTGGATCAAGACCAAGGACTTAAGCTTGTCGCACTAACTCCGCGGGGGCTTTACTACGCATCGAAGACGCTTCAGCAACTGATCCGGCCCTTTGTGCAGAATGGTCAAGTGCGAATACCGCTAGTCAAGGTTAGGGACTGGCCGGACCTTGAGGATCGAGGCCTCTGGGGCGGTGACAGCGGAATGAACGTAGAGTGGCTTGCCGAACGCAAGATGAACGTCATCGAAAACATCTCTTGGAGAAGTGTGGAAAAGGATGGGCGCGGGACATCAGGACCAAAGCCCTTCTGGGAACAGGCGCTTGTTGAGGGACCGAAGAGAGCGATTAATGTTATCCCAGCGGTGCTACACCTCGAACAGGTGTCAGGCCCTTACCCTAACGGGCTTAGATTGTTCGACATCTACCCCAGCCTCAAGGCAAAAGGCGGCCAGGAGGGATCGATTTGTTACTCCCAGCCAGAGTTTGTCGGCGTGCTGACCGATTGGATCATTGCATTGAAGAACCTGCCAAATGTGACTGATGTCAGCGTGTGGCTGGCCGAAAACTTGCACGGCCAAGGCGGATGTCAGTGCGACCAGTGTAGGAAGGTGGATCGCACAGTACTTGAGTTTCGGACCGTGCTAGCTGCGTGGCAGAAGGCTCAGGAAAAGCTGGGCACAAAGTTCGGCTTAAGAATTCTCACTAGCGAGGAGACGCGGCCGAGCAACAAGCTGCTTTTCGCCGAGGTCCCACCAGATGTGAAGGTCTGGTATTACGACAGCCTTCTCACCTACACAAACGGCAAGGAGCCGATGATCGTGGGCGATGTCCTAGACTTTATAAAACGAGGAGGCTGGGTAGGACCCGTGCCCAATTTGTCAGCTTTCGTGCGTTTGCACCACCCCTTCACTAGCCCCCAATTTGCCTACTACCGTTTGCAGGAGTTTGTGGAGAGCGGCTGTCGAGGACTGTTGGGCTATGCGTGCACTGGCTTGAAAATAAACAGATTTCTAGTGGAAGCTGCCGCAGAATGGGCGTGGAATTCCAGAGGGCGCAGCCCACGAGAGTTTGCGGTGTCGTGGGCTGTTCGAAACGGGATCAAGGAGCCGGAGAAGTTTGCTGACTGGGTTGAGCTGCATGGCGCGGTGGCTTGGGATGTCTACGGTTCGGACTTTCCACTTTCTGAAAAGCGTCACTTCCCAGGTCCCATAGCGAAGCGCATCAGGGAGGGCAATTTGCCTGCTCTAGGCGAAGTCTATGGACCCTTCAGGGGTCCCTGGGGACAGATACAGACCTTGGAACAGTTTGATCAAGACGTCGCAAACGAAAACAGGGCTCTCCGCATTGCCCGTGAGATGGGCATAGACGAATTCATATACGAAACCCAGGTGGTCGATGGTTACATTCGAGCGCTCCGCGCTGCATACGACCTTGGAAAGATAGTTCGCGACGGTAAAGTTGCCGACGAAAAGAAGACTGCTGCATCCAAGCTCCTGGCTAGGTGTATCGAAGCTTTGCAGCAATCGGTCGATAGTCTGCCGAAGTGGTTCGAAGCCGTAACTGGTGCGAAACCGGAGCAGTTAGAATCCATCGACTTGGTTGAAGGGACAATATCCCAACTGAAAGAACTCGGGAAGGACCTCGGCCTGGAGATATCCAAAAGCTAGCTTAAAGTTCCACAAATATGTGCGGGCAGCGTGGTTAGAACTCTGCGGCTGCCCGCACAGCAGGATCGAGAGCCGCATATTGTTCCGCACACCTCAGCCGCTGAACACGCTTCTCAGCGATTAGAGAGTCTATTTTCTCCTGATCGTAGTGCCGATTAAGCTCGAAGCGCGAAATGTCCATACCATCGACGAATGCGGGCGTTTCCACCATCCAGTTCGGATCCTCTCGCCACCTTATGGAACCCCTAGCGATGCCACGTATGACTGCAGCCATCTCAGGGATAGTTATCCTCGTAACTTTGCGACGCACTCTTCGCGCTCCATCTAATTCGTGTTCGACCAGTTCCCCCACACCGCCTGTATTCAACATGTAGCACTCTATCTTAGGTCCGTGAGTCTTAACCAACTCATAGAACCGGTTACAGTCCACAGCTGCATCACCGATCACATACGGACTCGCACCGATTCCTCCCGGCTGCAAACCCAGCTGCTGCTCAGCTCCAACGGCATCTATTGACTCACTCATCATAAATGCCACCGTGGCCTGTTCGGGAGTCAACCTGCTGGCTACAGGAACCACCGTGTAGTCTCTGACCATAAAAAGCAGAATGAGTCGGTCGAGTTCCGACGCGGGCGGCAGGTTGATGCCTTTCGAAGCGAAGGACTTCAGTGCCTCCCGCGGAGCGAGTGCGTGGGCATTCGGCGTTAGCGTGCGATCATCAAAGCACACGTAGCCGTCAAAATCAACAAATACATTTTCAAGTATCGCTTCCGCACTTGCTGCAGCTGCGTAAAGTAGGGGCTGATCATGAGGGTTCAAACCCTCTGTTTTTATGTAAAAGGCACGCTCACTGCCGAGAGCAGAGCCGTCCTCACACCAGAATACAACGTCGTCCTGAACTATCTGAACTTTTTCTCCGGGTTTGTCCAAGCCGTGATCGTGACACGAGTGAGTGGTCTTGCCAGTAGACGCTATGCCAAACATAATGAACCCAAGTTTGCGAACCGAGCCGTCCGGAGTCAGCGCGTGGACCAGTTGGGTACCTGCATGTAATCCGAGCATTCCGCGCTCTTTGGCAAGCCACATCGCCATCCGCAAGAAAGCGTTTTTTACTTCGCCGAAGAAATCGCTACCGAGGATAAATGTTACGCCGACCTCCGGAAACACTAGCACCTGTCTGTCCTTCTCAGGCCACTCAGGAACGGATATGACCGTCAAATCGGAAGGATCGATGAATCCAGCTGGGAACAGATTCACGGCAGCCATATGCGCGAGGCGAATAGAGTCTTTGCGGTACGTTGAAACCACAAGCGAGCACGAAGGCGTGAAAACGCTCTGATCTCCGAGCCTGCAGCAAATCCGAACCTGTGGGGCCCTGGCAAGGTATTGTTCCAGCCGTTTGAGTGTATCGGGAGCGCTTCTTTTGATTTCGCGCTTCTTTTGGGTGAGAACCTCAGTTTCGACACGCGGGCTCCCGAAGTAAACCGTAAGAGCTGTGCTCAGATTCTTTACTAACGAGACGTAGTTACAGCTTCCGAAGCGGGTAGATGTGCCAAACGTCGCGGCTAGATTCTTGGCCTCTTCAGCCGTCACGTTGCGCACGTTGGGTGCGTGCGTCGTCCGTGCTGAGATTCTTTTGACCGTTTCAAGAAGTTCGGAAAGAGCTTCCACTACCATCCTCCACCGCCTCCACCCCCAGCGCCCCCACCAGAGAAGCCGCCACCAAATCCGCTGCCGCCGGAGAAGAAACCACCACCTCCGTTGCCGCTAGAACGAGGCTGCGAAGCTAGTGTATAAGCCCATCCACGCGCGGCACTATCGAGATGATCCGCAAAAAACACGGGGTGGAAAGCACCCTCCTCCCCAGAATACCACTTAGGTGGTTGCGTTTGGATACCCTCAAATGCTCGAGCCCACCTTTGGGATATGCCGAAAGCCATTGCGTATGGCAAAAACTTTTCGAAATAGTTTTGACGTTCCTGATGTTCTATAAGAGGCCTTTCTGCGCGGGCCAAATATTCTTCGAAACCGCGCGCCGCCAATAGCGCTTCTTTGCCTTTCTTGGTCTTTCGGGGCATCGTTCGAGAAGCTGCAGCAAGGATAGCTCCACACAAGCTCGCGGCCAGTCCCCACCCCACCGAAAATTCCACGGACAAATCGGCAAGCGCAATGAATGCGATAAAAACCCCAACGCCAATAATGGCGGCTCCGGCCCATATATAAGTCTTGCGAACAGACTCCGGCGACTCTGTAAAGTACCGCCTCTTAACTAGGGAATTGTAGAGCATCCGCTTGAGCTTCGGAATGTGCACGTAGAACGCGTGCTTCAGGTTCGAAATAACGCAGAAACTCTTACCCTCAAAAAGCGCATGGATCAGAGCTGCTTCAAACGGCTTGAGCGCAGGGTCGTTGACTACTTCTTCAAATGGCATTGTCAGTTCCAGCGTATAGTCGCGATTGGCCCATAGAAATCCTCGCTGCACATGTTCCTTGATTCGCAGATATCCCCTTACGGCAAGGTCGACTATGGACGCCGAAATATCGCGCATGTCAACGCGCTCATCGATCAATGTTCCCAACTCTGCCGGGCTTAGGTTATCGGGTGGTTCATAAGCCACCACAACTGAACGTCCGGTACTCGGATCTGCTCCGACCCTGCGCCAATATAAGAAAAGCCCCAGGCAGAACCCAGGAACCAAAAAGAAGTAGCCATTGTCGGTGACAAACCACAGAAACTCCTGCCTGAACGGCGGCGGCTTCACGATGCCTTTGGGCCACCCTACTACAATAGTCATTCCTTCTCCAGGAGAAAACGGTCGTGTAGACCAGAAGCGTACTTTTGAGGGCTCGGGTGTATCGCTTAATGCCTTTGCGCTGCTCGTTAAACCGAAATAACCGGTGTAGCAGGCAGTGCGCAGCTGGTTAGGAGGCATGTTGCCTGGTAGTACTACATCACAAGAAGCCTTCAATATCGGCACTTCCCACTCCGTGCCGACAGCGTTCCAGTAGAGTTCATCGTGTTCCGAAAAGAAGTGTATTGCTCGCCAAACGCCGTAGTTGATCACGTAGGTCTGTGGAGCAGCGATGTAAACGTTTGGATCACCTATGCGAAGGTGGAGGCAGCCTTGTTGAAAGCGCTTGAGCACCTGTAAAGGTTGTCCGGACCCGTCAGTCACTCTGACGTCATAAACTCTCAGACGATAATTGTTTCCCCAACTGTCTCTTCCGGAGAGCGGAATCTCGCGGTACAGTCCGTGGTGAGGCTCGCGGGTGAAATCCGCGGTTATAGTTTCGGTCACGTGAATGCTGCTGTCCTCTCTGATCTCGATTCGAACTCTGAAGTCAGTAATGGGAAACCCTAGTGCGGAGCCGGCAAGCAATGACCAAAAGACGAGACCAGCAATGATTATGACAGTGGCATAAGGCAACCAGACGTTATGGCGATTACTCGCCGACTTAATATTTAAGCGGGAGACGCATTTATGCATTTCGGTTTTCGTCCTATTCGTCGTCCGATACATCCACGTGAACTGGCTCGCGCGATTCGTAATCTGTCTGAAAATAAGGAAGTTTTGCTATTCCTGTAATACGAGCTATTACGCTAGAAGGAAATGTTTCGCACCTGGTGTTCAAGTCCCGCACTATGGCATTGTAGTAGCGACGCGCGTACTGAATATGATTTTCGATATCGGCAAGCTGTGACTGGAGCTCTCTAAAGTTCTTATCCGCTCTCAGGTCCGGGTATTGTTCCGCAATTGCGAATAGGCTTCTAATTGTGGCGCTTAGCTGGTTCTCGGCATCCGCGTGCTGTGCACTGTACTGCAATTGCATAGCTTCGGAGCGGAGGCGCGCGACGTCTTCGAACACTGCCTTCTCGTGGGAAGCGTATCCCTCAACGGCAGCAACCAGGTTGGGAATCAAATCGTGTCGGCGTTTTAGTTGGACGTCAATGTCGGACCAGGCATTTCTTACACGATTACGCAGCACCACAAGCGAATTGTACGTGACAATCGCGTAACCGACAACCGCACATAGAACAATTAGGACTATCCACATCTGTTCGTTCTCAAAGGTATGTTTGTCAGAAGCATGTAACGTTCCTGCTTCATAGACGCATCTTAGCGGCTCCTCCAAGAACGATCTACTGCTCACGAAAACTCTCCCTATCCATAAGATTGCTGTTTAGAAAAGGCCAAAACAGGGTAAACAAAGCTGGCGAGCGACTTGACTATCAGCGCAAGAAAAGCGGCCATAGGGTTGGCCACAACAGGTATTTTCTTTGTTGCCCTCCTACCGCTAGGGTTTTGGTGGGCGAGCCTATGGGTCGATACTACCTTTAATCTGCCGCCTGTCCCCGTGAGTGCGCCTATTTCCCTCATAGTCGCTGCTGCGCTCATATTGACAGGCGTATTCTGGATCACTTGGGCTTATTCATATCTTGTGTTCGTCGGCAAGGGCTTGCCGCTTGAAGCGTTTGGACGGGCGCTGCACCCTACGAGAGTACTCGTCACGACCGGACCATACTCATACACACGGAACCCGATGGTGTTGGGAGCGTTTTTCATACTACTCGGAGTTGCTTTCTTGAGACGGTCGGCTGCCGGTATTGCACTAGTTCCAATATTGGCGGGGCTGGCGGCGGCATATCTGAAGACTTTTGAGGAGAAAGCGTTGGTGCGCAGATTTGGCGATGAGTATGAACACTACAGGAAGGCCGTTCCGATGCTAATCCCCCAGCTTTGGCGCAGGAGGGAAGGTGCGCAAGCCGACTCGACACAGCACCAAGCGAGTTGAGCTCATCCGCATCTATCAATAGAGGTGCACAACGTCTCTTGCAGTCGCCACTCGAACAAGAGGATAGTAATTGCCAGCCTTCTTGAAAAGAGAAGCAGAGCCTGTTACGCGAACAGTCTCCCCAAAGTAGCGGAGGTCGCCCCCAAATCGCCCTACGATCTTTACGCCTTTGCTGGACATCCCGCTTTCGCGCTGGGTACCGTCGTCTACGGTCATCCAACTTCGATCCTTGGCTATAGCGGTAACTCTGCCGCATATCGTCACGTCCAGTCCGATGTTGTTGGGACCTAAACTGCCCACACATCCGGACTGCAGTCCGACGCTAGAACCGCCGCCGACGGCTCTTGTGCTCATATGAATAGTGCCAGGCGGATCTTCTTGCACCGTCTCTATCACGTGGATCATTCGTATTACCCGCTCATCATCTGCCGTTGCTTCGACAGAACCAAGGAACGACACCGTGACGCCCCTCGTTAAATCGCTTTCGAGCACGGCAATGCCCGCAGAACGGTCTCTGGCTTCGACGTTGACCCTGTCCGTGTGGTTCCTCATCACCGCCGCATCCGATATTATGACGTTACCAGATTCCAACGCCTTGGCGCCAGGAATGTCTACTTTCCGGGCTGCCGTGGCGACGTAGATGTTGTCGACGCAAAAACTGAAAACGGCGGCCGGGTCATTATCCGAGTAAAGATGGGCTTGGCTAAACGGTATGTCCGGGGATACTACACCAAGAAAGTAGACATCGCTACCAGGTCCCAATGACTCACGCGGTACGGTCGAAGAGAGCGCATCGAAGGCAAGAACTGGAACGTTGAGCCGCCAAAAAGGTATCGCCGGAGAACCGGTCGGAGCCGGGTTTCCGATGAGATACAACCCAAAAGCGTATACGGGACAGGCGAAGTTGAATGTGAGAGTATCACTATTGCCCGCCAAGAACTGATCCTGCGATGTCGGCTCTCCCATGGAGTTGGGAGCACTCACAACTGGAAAGTCACTTGTGGCAACGGGCGCAAGCGTGAGAGTAGTTGAGCCGTCTGATGCCAAGCCGGTGCTGCTCACCCTGAGCATTCCGTACCTGGCGGCGCTGGAACCGTCAGGTTGGTCGTCAAAGGCTACCAACAGCTGAAAGCCGTAATTGCTGACTGCTGATGTGAACTGATGCGGATCCGTGTATGCGACGGTAGCACAAACCCGTCCGACCGCACAACCCGCGACGGCAAGGACAAAGAACATCAACATAAACCTTTTGCACATATCGAGCAGCTCCAATCATCAGCGACCGTCAGCGCTAGGACAGCCTGTATGGCGGCCAGATTGCGGCAAGCAAAGCGCAGACTTAGGGAAAATCGCAGTAAGCCGTTCAGTTGATCAAGTATACGTAACTGCTGCTGGAGATTGTCACCGTGTCGGGAGTAAGGTTCTGAACATAGAATGCGACGTATCTGCCCCAGACCGGAAATGATAGCATACACACACTGCTCTGCTGATAATAGTTCGTGGCACTCTTTACAAAGGGTTCGTTAGGCTGGCCGAATGTTACGTATCCCACGTCTAAGTACGGGTGAGGATAATCTAAGCTATATAATCTTATCCACACCCGGAGTTGCGAAGGCGTACCCACAGGTTGTGTCGTCTTAATCACGGCTCTTACTTCCCTGTAGTTATCCAGACAAACCGCTACAGACAGAAGTATAGAAGGCCCTGGTGCAACCACACGATCAGAATCCCACAAGCGCCCGACGTAATGTCTAGGTCGTTCGGAAACAAGGTTCGCAGACGAGTCGATTCCGACCGACCAGGTGCCGCTCTGCTGCGCATTCACCGTATTGTTGGTTGGATCGAGTTTGACGACCGGTTCGTTGCGGACTTCTACGGGTGTCGTGCGCACCTGCGTGAAAGCAGGTATGGATAACGAAGAAAAGACAATAAGTACGCACAAGCCTCGGCGCACTAGGACGAATTTTGCCATAGCTTTATCTCCTTTCCAGAGGCTTTAAACAGTGCGCCGGGCTCGACTCGGTCAGGATTGGAATCAAGCGTGTACGCCCTGCAGCCTTATTATTCCAATTATACCACAATTTTGTGTGGCGTATGCAAACAACAAAACTTTTTTGTGAATAAGTTAATCGAGCCCTTTCCAGAGACCAGGGCACGGATCGATACCATTCTTGTCGTAAACGAGGCAGCTTATGCCTCTTGTTTTGCATTCCCCAGCTCGGCTGCAGTCCACTGGTAGCAGCTTGACCTCAGCGTGCACCGTATCCGGCATCACCATTGTCGATTGAATGGCTTCGAGCCGAACCACGAGCCTGCGAATCTCGCAAAACTCATATAGAGTCGTCTTTTCGAATCTTTCTCTCACACGGGCTCCCAAAGACCGCTAGGCCCTGCCCATCAACCTGAGCCGCTGCGCAAGTTCGGGAATTTTCGGTAACGCGTGGGCAAAAAGCATCCTGTACGATTTGCAAAAGTAGCTTGGGTGGCCCAACTCACCGCCAAGCACGATCCGATGCTTCTGACAGCCGCCGTGACACCACTCGAGGTACTTGCACGACCGACAGGCAGCGCCGTACCTGCTCTTGTTCTCAGCAAACTCTGCGAACTTCTCAAATTTTATTATCTCGCCCAGATGGGACTGAAGAATGTTTCCCAGACGCCACCTTGCCATCACAAAGAAATCGCAAGCAAAAACGTCTCCGTTGTGCTCCACTACCACATAACTACCGCAGGTTTCGCTAACGGTACAAGTCGCTGGCCGCATTCCCAACTCGTGAGCCAGCAGGTCATCAAAGTCTCGAACAGACACATTCGGAAAGTCTTCCACCCAGCGGTCGAAAATTACCACCAGAAACTCGCCGAACTCCTCGGGCGTGACGGAGAACGGTGCCGCCTCGCCCTTGCCTGCCGGTTCCACGCAAGGCACAAATTGCAGAAAAGAAAACTCGTTCTCCTTGAAAAAATCCCAAACCTCGTTCGGGTGCTTGACGTTGACATCGTTGACCAGCGCCAAGATGTTGAACTCGACGCCGTGCTGTCTCAGCAATCTTGCAGTATTCATAACCCGTCGATGCGTACCTTTACCAGCGGCATCCTTACGATAATAGTCGTGCAGCTCAGCCGGACCATCTATAGAGAGACCGACAAGGAAGTTATAATTCGCAAGGAAACGCGCCCAGTCACTGTCCAGCAGGGTGCCGTTCGTTTGGAGCGCATTTGCGACTGTAGTACCGGGCGCGCCAAGGCGCATTTCGAGTTCGACTACTCTCTCGAAAAAACTCAGGCCCATAAGAGCCGGTTCGCCACCCTGCCAAGAAAACGTGGTGACGCCAAGATCCATGCACTGACTGATAAGTTCCTCGAGGACGCGTTCCGACATACGGTGGCGCTTCCCTCCGAAAAGCCCTGCCTTCTGTCGGTAGAAACAGTAGTTGCAGCGGAGGTTGCAATCAGGACCTGAAGGTTTGACAAGGACGGAATTGATCACGGGATTATTCGGGCGTTCTGCATTTACAGCCCAAATGGGCGCGTTAGGATACGATCTTAGTGATGCGGTTGTTGTCGTCGACAAGAACTACTTTTCTGCGTACTGGCTCGTCGGTCAGGCAAAAAGCCGCAATGATTATTTTGTCGCCGACGCCGCACCTAAGAGCGGCAGCACCATTTAGACAAACTATTCCACTGCCGCGCTCGGCCGGAATTGCGTACGTCTCCAGCCGCTCACCGTTCGATATATTCCAGACGTGCACAAGCTCACCGTCCACGATACCGGCAGCGTCCAAGAGATCCTGGTCAACAGTGATGCTGCCTTCATAGTTCACGTCGCAGCTGGTAACCGTGGCTCTATGTATTTTTCCTTTGCAAACGCTTATGAGCTTCATTTCAAACACTAGTATATCAGACTGAGAAGGCGTCGTTCAACGTGCTTGCTAAGAAGCCTCCGCCAACACCACCGGAGGATATCCTGAAAAAATTAACTGTAAATGCAGGTAACTTGTGCATCTGCGCAAAACTACAAATATAAAGTACCTGTCGGAAAGCCTCCTTTCCGCTGAGGGCTTTATGACATGGATCACCTAGCTGGAGTAGATATGAAACCTATATTCTGTTGCCTCGAAGACGGTACCATATTCGAGGGAGTGAGCGTTAACGAACCCGTAGAATGCGCTGGGCTGCTGTCATTCTACACTGGCGTGGTGGGTTACCAAGAAGTCATAACCGACCCTGCAAACATGGGCAAGATAGTCGTATACACCTATCCTCTGATCGGCAACTACGGCGTTAACTCCGAGGATACGGAATCAGCCGCGCCGAAGGTTGGGGCAATTCTAGCTAAGGAGTACCCGCCTTATTACAGCAATTTCCGTGCCGAAATTAGTCTTCACGATTATCTCAGGCCCACTAAGACTCTGCTGGGCCACCGGTTTGACACCCGGGCAATGATGGTGCACATGCGCGAACACGGTGAAATGGGTGCGGCAATTAGCACGCAAAGGCTCGGCGCCGAAGAGGTCAAAGCACGCTTAGAACAGGCTCCTCTCGTGGATTACCAGCCTGAGAACTCGCCGATAGCGTGCGACCGAGCAGTGCCTGTAGTCAAGGCTGAGGTGATCGATTTCGGAGCATCACGTTCGTTCTACAAGCACATTGCCTCACTGGGAATAGATGCGACCTGCGACCCGGAATCAGCTGAAATCGTAATTGTGTCGGACGCACCTTACTATGCGGTCGAGGACGAGCGAAAGGTCGATCTGGTGAGATCCAGGCTCAAAGACAAACCCGTACTGGGATTTGGACACGGGTGCGCAATTGTTGCCCGGGCATGTGGAGCTACAGTCAGACGACTTTCCTTCGGTGACCACGGTCTAAACATACCTGTAAAGTACGTCGGGGGCGGGCGCAACGAGATCACCGTACAGAACCACAACTATGTTGTAATCCCGGCAGGTCAAGTGGAATCCCTTTTTATAAACGTTCACGACAGCACGTGTGAAGGCTTCGTTTGCAAAGATAGTCGCGCGGCCGGTGCGAACTTTTTGCCCAATGAGGCGTGGTTCCAGGCTATGCTTGACGCCATTAAATGATCAGTAAGACTTGCCTGGGCTTGCGTTTTGCCTGGGCAATAGTGTCTAATCAACGCGAAAATGGAGTTTGCAGTAGATGCCAAAAAGGACTGATATAAAGAAAATCTTGATAATTGGAAGCGGACCTATCGTTATCGGTCAGGCTTGCGAATTCGACTACTCCGGCTCGCAGGCTTGCAAGGCATTTCGAGAAGAAGGCTACCAGACAGTGTTGGTCAACTCGAACCCAGCCACAATAATGACGGACCCTGGAATGGCTGACCGCACTTATATCGAGCCGCTGACGCTGGAATCCGTAGCCAAAATAATCGAGAGAGAAAGGCCAGATGCTTTGCTGCCCACACTTGGTGGTCAGATGGGACTTAATCTGGGCACATTCCTTGAGCGCGAAGGCGTCCTCAAGAAGTACGGCTGTGAGCTTATCGGAGCAGATGAAAGGGCAATAGCCCGAGCTGAGGACCGCGAGTTGTTCAAGGAGACTATGCAGTCTATAGGTATACGCGTGCCCCGCAGCGGTATTGCGCGCTCCATTGAGGAAGGAATGCAGGTGATAAAGTACGTCGGTTTCCCGGCAATACTTCGCCCGGCGTATACCATGGGAGGCGCAGGCGGGGCAACCGCTTACAATATGGAAGAGTTCGAGAAAATGCTCGCTTTCGCACTTGAGACCAGTCCGATACATCAAACGCTTATTGAGGAGTCAGTGCTGGGCTGGAAAGAGATTGAGTTCGAGGTCATTCGTGACTGCGCCGACAATGTGATCTGCGTCACTTCCATGGAAAACATCGACCCGATGGGGGTTCACACCGGCGATTCTGTGGTAGTTGCTCCGGCGCAAACCCTTACTATGCCGGAGATGGCAAACCTAGTCGAGCTTTCCAAAAAGGTCATCCGGGCGGTAGGCATCAATGGTGGCGGCACGAACATACAATACGCCGTGAATCCCGACAATGGAGACGTAGTCATTATCGAGATAAACCCAAGGGTTAGCCGGTCGTCCGCACTAGCATCGAAAGCAACAGGGTTCCCAATTGCACGCGTAGCCGCAAAGCTTGCGGTGGGATTGACGCTGGATGAGATAAAGAACGACATCACTGGGAAGACATATTCAGACTTCGAACCGACTGTTGACTATGTGGTTATGAAAGTCTGTCGGTTTACATTTGAGAAGTTCCCGCAGGCAGACCCCACGCTCAATACGTCCATGAAAGCTGTCGGCGAAGCTATGGCTATCGGGCGTAACTTCAAAGAGGCGCTGCAAAAGGGAATTCGGTCGCTCGAGATAGGACGCTACGGGCTGGGGTCTGACGGTAAGGACCTCAAAGAAAAAGAGCGGCGGGATATGGACCTCATTCGCCGCAAGCTCGTCCAACCCAATGCCGAACGATTGTTCTTTATCCGCTATGCCATTGAAAACGGGATGCCGACCGATGAGATATATGAGCTTTCGAAGATTGATCCATGGTTCATAGAAAATATTCGAGAGTTGGTAGAGTTTGAGAAGCAATTTGAGGGGAAGTCGCTTGTGAACATACCAGCTGAAACGCTGCGAGAAGCGAAGCAACTCGGGTACTCCGACGTTCAGATCGCAAACCTGCTTGAAACCAGCGAAGAACAGGTCAGGATGCGGCGGAAGGTGTTGGGAATTGAAAGCACCTTCTATCTTGTGGACACCTGCGCTGGCGAATTTGAAGCTGAAAAACCCTACTTCTACTCGACCTACGAGACGCTAGACCAAAGCCGCACCACGTCAAATCCGAAAAAGGTAATAATTCTCGGCGGTGGGCCCAACCGCATAGGACAAGGCATAGAATTCGATTACTGCTGTGTGCACGCGGCATATGCCTGCCGGGAAGAAGGCTACGAGGCGATAATTATCAACTGCAACCCAGAAACTGTGTCGACCGACTTCGATACGTCCGACAAATTGTACTTTGAGCCTCTAACTCGCGAAGACGTGCTGGGAATAGTAGACCGCGAAAAACCGATGGGCGTCATCGTTCAGCTGGGAGGTCAGACGCCGCTCAATCTGAGCTTACCGCTGAAACGGGCAGGGGTGACCATACTTGGCACGTCACCCGAACAGATAGACCGCGCGGAAGACCGGAAGCTGTTTAGCGAATTGGTGAACAAGCTCGGTTTGCGGCAAACGGTGAACGACACCGCGACGTCTGTAGAGGAAGCCCTAGAGAAAGCACGTCGAATAGGCTACCCAGTCCTTGTGAGGCCGAGCTATGTGCTAGGGGGGCGAGCAATGGAAATCGTCTATGATGATACGGACCTTACCGCGTTCATGGAATTGGCAACAGAAGCCTCTCCAGAACGGCCTGTCTTGATTGATAAGTTCCTTGAGGATGCTATAGAAGTGGACGTGGATGCCATTTCGGATGGCGAGACTACACTCGTCTGCGGTGTCATGGAACACATCGAGCGAGCGGGTGTGCACTCCGGAGACAGTGCCTGTTCACTACCACCCTACTCACTCTCGGACGAAATAGTATCGGAAATCAAGCGCCAGACTTACCTGCTTGCTCAAGAGCTGGAAGTCCGAGGACTTATGAACGTACAGTACGCTGTCAAGAATGGAGAGATATACATACTGGAAGTGAACCCCAGAGCGTCGCGAACTGTACCGTTCGTAGGCAAGGCTACCGGTGTGCCCTGGGCACGGGTAGCAACTAAGATTATGCTCGGAAAGAGTTTGAAGGAACAAGGCATCACCCAAGAAGTGACCCCGAAACACGTTGCTGTAAAGGAAGCCGTGTTCCCGTTTGTGCGGTTCCCAGGTGTTGACGTAGTACTCGGACCTGAGATGAAGTCTACCGGCGAAGTGATGGGAATCGACCTCAACTTTGGCAATGCATTCATCAAGGCGCAGATTGCAGCGGGCCAAAATCTGCCATCTAAGGGCAATGTTTTCTTGAGCTTGGCAGACCGCGATAAACACGAAGCTGTCGAGATTGCAACTAAGCTGCGAGCACTTGGATTTAACATTATCGCGACGGAAGGAACTGGAAAGGTGCTACGCCAGGCTGGAATCCCGGTGCGTGTAATCCCCAAGATTGGGGAAGGACGCCCGGACGCTATTGATCTGATCAAGAACAATGAAATTGCACTGGTGATTAATACTCCAAGCGGCAAGAAGGCACGAAAACACGAGATATTGATTCGTTCAACTATTGTTGCTCGCGGCATTCCCATTATAACGACGATAGCGGGCGCTAAAGCTACCCTATTGGGGCTTGAAACCGCGCGCCAACAGGGAGCCACAGTGCGAAGCCTGCAGGAGTATCACGCGGGGTAAGCGACGATTTGCGAAAGCAGCCCTCCGCCTGGCGGCCCGCCTACCGCATCGTTAGGTTCATCATGGACCGCCAGGGCAGAAGTTAGTCGTAATATGCCACCACAACTGTTCTCTCTTTAAGAGGTGGGAGGATAACCCATTCTTTTTCGGGATCGAAGTTATCGTAGGGCTTGCCATTCACAGTAACGCGGTTCATCGATTTCCCTTCGGGATGCCTGAACCGAGCATATATTGCACGAGGAGCATTGCGGGTTGGCGGATCGATGGTCATCTCTATCCGTCCAGAAGCCGCATAGCTCTTTATAAACATGCTCATAACGCCAAAGTGCGTGACGGTGCGCTCGATTTTGACCTCTTTCCCGTCAGCAAGCCAATACCGAGGCATAGTTTTACCTAGGAACAGGTCCTCGCCCTCATCCCAAACAAACATCCAGCGCACCCAACTTGAATTCATACCCTCGTCCGAACTCTTAAAGTGATCACCGGCATAGTTACCCAGGTTAGGCAGAGGATGTTCGGTGATCATAGCTCTCTCAGGGAAATATCCTGCAGCGAAGGCATTGAAGTAGGCGCGCACGTAATGCTTCGGATGGTCGTCCATAATATACGGCGTCGGGCTGCACAGCAGGCTAGGCTGCTGGCAGAAACCACCTAACGAGAACCAATCGCGCTCCGGATACGGGACCAAGTAGCCGTATTGCTCAGCAAGGTAACGGTTATCCTCGTAGTCCTTCATAATCCAATAATATGCTGGCTCGGTGGGATCCACGATTCCGCAGCGGATCATGTGTATTGAGCCCTCCAAGACTTCGCATATCCAGCCGACAGACCTACCTCGGCGATGCACTTCCGACGGAATGATAGGAACATATGTGCCATCGCGCAGCCTGGCAACAGGCGAACGAACCATTGCTTCAAAGAATGCCTTTCGGATGTCCTCGCGATATGCTGCCGCCTCCTTTAGCAAGCGCTGAGCCTCAGGATGACCGATAGCAGCCAGAGCCTTTGCCGCATTATTGAGGCCCCAGTAACTCATAACGTTGTTCGACATCCAGCTCTTCCAGTCACCGATGTCCTCGAGCGATCCTGCAGGCAGCAGACCTCTCTCGATAGCCCTTATGCCAGTATACTCTTCGCCGAACGTGCGCTTGCGTTCGTTGATTATCCAGTCACAACCCTTCACGATATTAGGCGCCACTCTGCGCAGCCACGCATCATCTCTAGTAAACCAATAATGCTCTGCAAGTCCCCACAGGCACCATCCGTGGTGCTGATTGTAACCGCCGGCCTGACAACCTCCTGCGCCATAGAACACCCTGTCTTTCGTGGAGTAATCCCCTGGGAGAGCGACCGTGCCCTGATAGTGGATCCAGGTTTCGTAAGCCTTGCGGGCGACGTCGTGGAAGCCGCGGCGGTCTAACTCAGTGGTCATCATTACTGACTCATTCGTGTAGACGCCGTAGTGGAACGTGCCAACCTTCGCCATCGCGCGCTCTTCGTTGCCAGGCTCGTTATCAGTATTGATCAACACGTGGCTGGTATACGCGGTAAAGAATTGATTGATCATCGGCTCCGGAGTGGTTATCTTGGTGCTCTGTGCAAACCGTCTCTTCCAGTAACCGGCGATGAGTCTGTGCTGAGCTGAATAGTCAAGCGACTTTAGTCCAGCGATTTCCTCGGATGTTTCCACGGTTATGAACGGTATAGTAACGAAGAACTCCCTCGTTTCTCGAGGAGGAATGCTTACACTGCAGGTTACTATTGTATCCTTGGCTGTAATCCTTGCGCAGTTGTTTGTGTTGATATAGAACCGGACGAATTCGCCTTGCTTGCCTTTACCGTACACCAAGCCGTCCTTTACGGAAAGTTGCTGTTCGCCCCCGTCGTCCACCCTCATCGGCAGTGAAGCAGTCTTAGGTGTGTTCGATAGGTTTGTCAGCCGGAACTTCAGCATCAAAGCGATGGGTTCGTCGCCGGGCACGCGACATGACCGCGGGAGCTTACCAGACAAAGGGGTTGCGAATGCTTCTTCGAGATATCGGACTCCATTGGATTCATACCACGTGATTGCAATAGGAAGGACGCCTTCTTCAATGGATGCGCCGGTCCGCGAACTCTCCGGAAGCCCGACCCGTATGATGGGTTGGTCGCTGTCCCACTTGATACGCGGTGTGTCCTTGCCCTTTATCCTTTTTGCCCACTGCAGACCTATGCGAATGTCGCCATTAGGCAAAACGGCAAAGTGCTGACGGCTTCCTTCTACCGCCAATGGCATGTAAATCCTACCCTTGAGGGGCATATCCGACCACGCTTTGGCAAGCGTCTGTTCCGGAAGCTCATTGACTAGGTCAAACCGGCTTTTCGCGCCTCTTCTCGCCAACTCCTCCCGGGCTTGGTCGTATGTGACTTTGTCATCAGCGCGAGTTACCAGTACACCATAGTCGGGCACAAGTATGCGGTTGCCCTCAGCGACTTCACGAGCATTGAATGAGAAGCTGTGCTTGTCCGTGCGGAGTGTAACTATAGTCTCGTCCCTAGAAAAAGCAGCCTGAGGTTTGACATACCATATTTCCAGTTTCGTGCTGCCCCCTTCGGTGACGGACGAAGAGACGTAGCCATTGAACACTTCTACCTTCGTGTCCGAGGGTGGATCCACCCACTGAACAAGAGCCGAAACCTTGTCCCAGGACGAGTCCGTAAAGGCGTGAAGTTCAGCCACAAACACTGCTTGATTTTCGAACAGCAGCCGGATTTTCATCGTTGTGCGGTATCTACCGTCAAAATCCGACTCATTAAACTCCTGAGCATTTGCAGGGTTGAAGGTGTAGGTCCATTCATTACCTGTTCTCGCGAGCTGTACATCTGCGTCCTGCCATCGTCCGTTGAACCAATCGCCTGTCGGAGTCCAACCGGACAAACGTGCCAAGCTCTCCTTATCGCGCGGCACCCTGGTGCGCGGCCAGCCGCCAGTCACCCAATACTGCAGCTTCACCGATTCCGGACTTGGAGGGGTCTGGGCAAACCTCACTGTGACTTTGAATATGTCCCGGGGATCTTCCCACAGCACACCTATGTCCTTTCCCGCTTCCCACGTTCTGATCTCGCCGAAAGGAACAGCGTCCATCCACTCCCCCACTTTGGGCTCGATCACAGACTGAGCCGAAACACTCGAGGGTCTGCTGCCCTCCCCTGCGCTCAGGGGCTCAACAGCTGCGATACACAAACAAACCATAACGACTCCCGCAATAACAGCCCAGTGCACAACATAGTCACCCATAATCACCAACCTCCATAGTCATAGCAAACCGGCGTAGGCCTTGGGCGATCATTTCGGCCTCGCCGCCCTCAGCAGGAGATTTATATGGTTGTACCAATAACTCCTGTAAGAACTCCTAACGATTTCTTTATCCGTGCCGAACTGGATTAGAGGAATGAACCATGCAGCCGTTTAATCCCCTCAAGGGAGGATCGAAAAATGGTTCGCGCATTCTTTGTCCTAGTGTTGGTGAATTTGTTCGTTCCGGCCAAATGCGACACACCTTCGCAAGTTACCGTCGAGAGTACCACGACGCGATTAGTCCTTACAATCGCGGACAACCGTGCGCATCTCACCGCTGTTGAGAACATGCAGACTGGCGAGTCACTTGTCCTAGCTACCGACTCACGAGACTTCGTGATCTCAACCGACCAAGGTGAGGTGTCAGCAAACGACCTAGTAGTCACCGGTGTGTGCTCGAACGATCAAGTCACGTACATCACGACGGACAGCGAAAAATTGGCCGTTACGCAGCGGTTCGAGGTTTTCGACAGTGGATGTATAAAGCGGTCTCTTGAACTATTCCCTAAGACACCGATTTTCATAGAGAAAGTGTCAATGATCGATTTGAAACTGCTTGCTCAACCGCGGGCTAGCACTAATCACCAAGCGCGCTTCCTATTACTCGACAAGGGTGGGGTGTTTGTTACCGTAGAGATGCCCATGCCCTGTCGGAGTATCTGCCTGGACAAAAATGCACATCTGGAAACTTACCACGAGCCCCGCTACCAGCTGCGCGCAAAGGAACCTTATCGCACGATACCAGCGGTATTCGCAACTTGGAAAGGCAATCTATTTGCCGGGTTCGACGCATACCGCGAGTATACATACGAACTGTCCGGCTGGCGAGAATACGCCATAGTAAGAGCATCCTCAGAATCGGACCCAGCCGTCACGACCGCCTATGAAGCATACAAAGCAACCGACGATGATCCAACCACCTGTTGGAAATCGCGCAGGTCGCATTCGGGCGAGCATTGGCTAGAAATCGAGCTGCCCGTACCTGCACGATTCGACACGATAGAACTTCTTCTCGACAATCCTCAGTTTCGCCCGGTGCTTGAGCGTACGCCTGACTTCCAACGCTGGCATTTGCAGGTATGGACGGGCACCAGCTGGTTCGACGTAGTTGCAGGATCAGAACCGCCCGCGAAACCCGTCCGTTTTGCAGAGGTCCGTGCCAAGAAGATAAGATTCCTGGTAGAGGGATGCGTAGAACCATTTAGCGTGTGGGACTTGAGACTGTACCTCAATCTTAGGGAAACGATCATTCCAGAAAACGTGTGCTCAAAGTTTTGGGTTAGCCGGGGCACTCGAATGCCTTTCACCTACTTTAACACATGGTACATCAGACATGCCGGTATTGGCAGAATGCAAAGAGCCAGAGGCCTGCTCACTTACGACAAGGTTCTGCCCCTTATACCTCTCGCTGCTTACTGCGGACTTGACTGTTTTGTGCTTGATTCTGGCTGGAAGTATCAGTGGTATGGGATAGGACTGAATCCTCGGTGGGAAATAGAGTTTCCGCACGGTGAAAAACCATTCGCCGACGCTGCTCGCCAAGCTGGTACTACCTTGGCCGGGTGGTTCAATTTCTTTTGGCTGGAGGGTGAATCCCGGGACCTGCAGTGGCGCGTACGCGACAGAAACGGCGCAACGATGAGACAGATGTGCCTTCTATCAGGCTATTATGACTTCGTTAAAAGGGAAATGCTCGCTCAAATCCGCAACAATGGCATGCTGGTGATGAAAATCGACGGGTTCGTACCACCGGATGCGTGTTGGGCTGCGGATCATAACCACAAACCGGGGCCAGTCAGAGATGCCACGTGGCTCACCTTTATGCGACTTGTTGAGGAGCTCAAGAGGCAGTATCCTGAGTTGCGGTTAGGTATATACACGTGGGATCCATTTTGGCTGAAGTATTCGGAGTTGGTGCATACTTACGAAGACCACGGAGGTCTCACCCCCGGCGAACTCGCTCCCACACGCGCCAAGATGAACTTCATGCACGACCGGGAAATGTTTAATGAGGCTTACTGGCGGTACCTTGTGTGGAATCAAGTCGAGGGTTCTGCTCTCATATCTGATAAGACCCGAGAATGGAAGGAAGAGATTATCGGCAACCTTGCGGGATCGACGAGACGGCAGATATCAACGGACCTAGGCAGTTACACCCCAGAAGAGCGCAACTGGATTCGAGACTGCCTCGCCTGGAGCCGTAGAAACGCCGCATTCTTAGAACGCTTCCAGCCCTTTTCCCCAAACAGGGAAGTCAAGGAGCCCTGGGGACTTCCGAGGTGCCGTGACCTAGAGAAGAACTTGGGAATCGACGTGCTCGAGTGTAACACGCTCGAGGGATATGCACATATCAACAATGATGAAGGCTACATATTCGTGTTCAATCCTACGTTCCAAGATGCGCAGTACGAAGTACCCATCTCTGAAGAACTAGGGTTCAGCACATCTGCTAACAACCTGCGTGCGCAGGTTATATATCCGTATTTCGAGGACCTGACACTCGGTGGGGCGAGCGCCGGCAGACAGCTCCTTAGGTTCGGCAACGTAGTCCGCGGATGGCTGCCGTCACAAAAGCACATTGTAATTCGGATTAGAAAAGACGCCATAAGACCGCTTGTAGCACGCTGCCAGTATGTGGTCAAGGAAACAATATGGGATTCAGTTCAACTGGAGGTTCGAGCCGAACCATCCCCAGCCGGTGGTTCCCTCAAGACCAAATTGGTGCCTCCCGAAGGTGTGGTGTTTGAAAGGCTAACAATCAATGGCAAACCGGTTAATGCTTCGCAAGACGGAACGTATGAACTAGCTCTCACGGTCCCTAAAAGAGGAAACCTTCTCGTGCGAAGTTTGAAAGAAACCCTGCACAACGGCAAGAAAACCATGGAAGCTGACGTCCGAGTTTCAGGAGACCTCTCCGACGCAGAACTGATGTTGTTTCTGCTTCGCGAAATCCCTGCTGGTAAACAGCGTACTGACAAAGCCACACAGGGTGAATTGGAGTTCCGCCTAGCTGTTAACGGCAACCCATTGGAGGGATACCTCAGGGATACCCTAGAAAAAGATTGGGAAACTGAAGCACAAGCCGGTTGGTGGCACTTCAAACTGCCCGCCGGGCTCAGAGCGTTCAACGTGATCTTGGAATGCTCAGAAAAAATCCGTCCAGTGCTTATCTGCTCGGCCGTGCAACAATCAAATGCTGTCAGAATAGTGGGCTATTACTCGCGGGATTTCAACAAGCGTTTGCTAACATGCGAAGATCCCGAAGCGTTCTTCCACGACATATCCCCAGAGGAAAGAGAATATTTCCCGATAATCAAGCCTTCATTTTCGGAAAATTCGGAAACGAAGTAGGTAGACCAAGCCTACCTCGAATAAGAGCGGGAGGAAACTATGAGCGTTAGAGTCGGCATTATCGGCTGCGGCGGGATATCACACTTTCACGTTCGAGGCTACAAGGAAGCCGGGGCAGAGATCGTATGCGTGGCCGATAGCAACAAGGATCGAGCAAGAAACCTCTCACGAGAACTCAACTGCGAGTGGACGACGGATTACCGCAAGCTCCTTGAAAACTCGCGCATCGAGTGCGTTAGCATCTGCACACCCAACTACCTCCACCGGGAACAAGCAGAAGCAGCTCTCGCCGCTGAGAAACATGTGCTGTGTGAGAAAACGATGACTACTACTCTCGAAGACGCAGCGGCATTGGTGGAGGCTGTGCGAAGAAGCCGTCTGATCTTCCAAGTTGGTTATATGAAAAGATTCGTTCCGGCGGTTCAGAAAGCCAAAGAGCTTCTGCCGCGGCTTGGGAAGCTTCTCAGCGGGGTTGTGCGTGTTCATCATCCTATGTCCAGAGACGGATTGGAATCTGCCGGTGGCGATTTCTGGCTTTTGAACCCCAGCAAAGGTGGTGGAGGCGTGCTTGTGCATTCCGGAAGTCACATGCTTGACCTAATGCGGTTTCTGGTCGGAGACCCCGTCGCCGTAGACGCCCGAACCCACTTTTACAAGGGAATTATCGACTACTACGACACCGCATATTTCCAAATGACCGACGGATTCACAATGTTCTTCGAGTCAGGCTGGTTGGATCTGCCTAACCTAGGTGTCAGGCATAATGGTTGGGATGAGCGAATTGAACTTACAGGTGAAGACGGTCGGTTGGAACTTTTTACAATGTGGTGGACTAGACCGGACATCGAAGAGCCCTTTGTGAGGTTTTACTGCGCTGACGATCGGACGTTTTATGAGTATCACCCGGAGATAAAAGACTGCTTCGTTGAAGAAGTCAAGGCCTTTGTGGACGCTGTCAAAGAGGGCAGACCTGCCAGTCCTGACGTTTGCGATGGCTTTATGGTGCAAGCGATGATAGACGCCATTTACAAATCCGGCGCAGAGGGAAGGCGCGTGGAAATTGAGAGGTTGCAGCTCTGATGAAAGCAGTGTTTGTGAAGACCCCATTTCAGGTGGAAATTCGCGATGTGCCGGTTCGAGATCCGGCTCCCAACGAAGCCCTGGTGCGCATTCGAGCTTGCGGCATTTGTGGAACAGATGTGCACATTGCGCGCAAGTGCGCTGGAGACTGGTCAACAATAGGACACGAAATCGCAGGCGAAGTTGAGCAAGTTGGAGCACACGTCTGCCGCGTAAAACCGGGCGATAAGGTAATGATTGAAAACTGCACATTCTGCGGCGTGTGTACGAACTGTAAGAACGGCAGAGTGGAGAAGTGCTCCTCGTGGTTGACTCTTGATGACCAACCGGGCGCTGCCGAGTACATCACGATTCGAGAACAGTCGCTGCACGTATTTGATGGCTTACCGTTTGAACACGCTGTTCTGACCGAACCACTGGGAGTAGCATTGGACGTAACGGAACTGGCAGAGATTCCTCTCAACTCTACGGTGTGCGTGATGGGCCCGGGACCTATAGGCTTGATGGCAGTAAGGATCGCCAAACTAAAGGGCGCTAAGAAGATTATCCTGGTCGGAAATTCGCACTCGGTTCGTCGATTGGAAGTAGGTCGCGAGCTGGGCGCCGACGAGGTCGTACACGCGGACAGGTGCGATGTTGTTGAATGGTTCAGAACGCATTTCCCGCAAGGAGTAGATCGCATTATCGTGACTTCCCCACCAAAGACACTGCTTGACGCGGTCAAGATTGTCAATTTTGGTGGGATAATCTCTTATATCGGGATTGATTTCGGAGGCGAAGAGCTTGTCACATTTGATGTGAACGAAGTTCACTTTAAGCGCTTGCAGATTCGCGCCAGCCACGCGGTGCCCAACCTTATGTTCCCAATTGCTTTGGACTTACTTAGAGATCGAATAGTGGATCCGGCGAAGCTGGTAAGCCATATCTTTCCGCTTGAGAGTGCGGCGCAAGCGCTGCTGTGCGCAGGAGAGGATAAGGCAAATGCGGTTAAGGTGGTGTTGAGCTGTTAAGAGTCAACAGTCTCTGCATTTGCTGCGCGGCATGCGCCTCGGAAACGCCCAACGGCTGTGTTATACTACGCTTATGGTAACACCAGTCTCTCGACCATGCCATTACATAACTGCGGCACTCGCGGCGGTCTTTGCCCCGTTCCTGTTGATCGGAGAAACTGCCATGAGTTTCACATTTCAAACCGAATACCTCGAATTACGCATACAGCCGAATGCCACCGTTAGCTTTGTTGATAAGCAAACCGGCACTAACTATTCGCCGCTCGATGTTCCCATAGCACACTTGCAAGCAGGCGGCAAGATGTATCCCGCGTCGTACGCTTCATTCGATTCAAGTAGGTTAACGCTGCGTTTCGGCGAAGATCGAGGCGAAGCGGTTATCGGAGTTAGGCCAAAAAAGCACTACCTGGTTTTAGAGGTTCTCTCAGTATCGGACCAAACAGCCGGCCAGCTTAGATTTGTAGATATACCGACCACACTGAAAGGCTCCCTCAAGGAACCGTTCGTTGCGTGCGTTCTGGCGCTAAACCTCAAGACGAACGTACCCGCGCTCCCTGGTCCCATGACTCATCTATCCGCTTCATGTTACGCAAAGACCGGTTTCGTCGGCGCCGCCGTGGCTATAATCGGTTGTCCACCTGAGAAGCTCCGAGAAGTGATGCAGGAGGTAGTCAGCGAGGCGCCTGAACTACCCAAGTCACCGATAGGCGGACCTTGGGCGCTGGATTCGCCCGCGAACCGAGCCTCTTACCTCTTCAACTTCGGCGGACTAACCGAACAAACAGTGGATTCCTGGATCGAACTGGCGAAAAACCTTGGCATCACCCAAATTGACTTTCACGGTGGATCCTCCTTCAGGTTCGGCGACTGCAGACCAAATCCGCAATGGTATCCACGAGGCAGAGAAAGCTTCAAAAAGGTGATCGACAGGCTGCACGCTGCTGGTATCCTCGCAGGTCTGCACACATATGCATTCTTCATAGACAAGTCCTGTCCTTGGATTACACCTGTGCCCGATCCTGGGCTGGCAAAGGACGCTACGTTCACACTAGCGGCAAACCTTTCAGAGGACGCACAAGAAGTACCGGTGATGGAATCGACTACGAATATGTCCGCAGTTATGGGGTTCTTTGTGCGAAACTCCGTCACGCTCCAGATAGACGATGAACTGATCACCTACACCAACGTGACAAAGTAACCACCCTACAGGTTTACCGGCTGCAGGCGTGGCGCCTACGGCACGCGCGTATCCACGCATCAGAGGGATACTAAGGTCCACCATCTGAAAGAGTGTTTTGGACTGTTCGCGCCTGATCCGGACTCTGTGCTCTTTACCAAGGCGGTTGAAGCGACAGCCGATTTCTACAATGAATGTGGTTTCGACATGATTTACCTCGACGCCCTTGACGGAGAGGACGTTCTTGGAGGCAGCGAATGGGGATGGCATTACGGTTCTAAATTCGTTTTTGAGCTTTTCAAGCGCCTAAAGAAGCCGCCCATAATGGAGATGAGCACATTTCACCACCACCTATGGTACGTGCGGTCTCGAATGGGCGCGTGGGACCATCCGCGGCGCGGCCATAAACGCTTCATCGATCTACATTGTCAAGCCAACCAAGGGTGCTTCAATATGTTTCTGCCTGCGCATCTTGGCTGGTGGGCGATAATAGCAGACAGCAATCCACAGGTAGAACCGACATTTGCGGATGATATCGAGTATCTATGCGCGAAGTGCGCAGGATGGGACTGCGGGCTGTCACCGCAAGGCTTTACACCTGAATCTTACGCCTCGTCGCACAATCTGCAGCGGCTGGGAAGCATCATAAAGCGCTGGGAAAACCTAAGGTTGTCAGGGTGGTTTAGTGGACCGGCCAAAGCTAAACTGCGAGAACCGAGTAGAGAGTTCACACTGGATGTGTCAAACAGCACACCCGAGCTCCGAGAGGTCCGTTATTGGAAACACAAAGTGCTCGGAACAAATAAAGACACTTATCAGTGGCGGGTGGACAATCCTTACGCCCCGCAGATGCCTCGCATCAGAATAGAATCGCTTATGTCTGCACATCCCTACGATTCGCCGGAGGCGCTCACTTTGGTCAGTTTCACAGATGCGCAGCAGTCCCCGACAGTTGCAACCGCACCTGGTATTGAAGCCGCATATCGGGTGTCTAAGGATATAAGAAAGACCGGTAGCGCAAGCTGCCACTTAACAGCTCACTGGACTCAACGACCCCCGCAAGAACCTAACCGAGTGGAAGAGTTCTCCGCCACCGACCACGGGCAAAGACGAATCAGAGGAGGATTGCCGAGTTGGGCATCCATCCAGTTCACATTCTCTCCTCCTAAGGATCTCAGCAGCAAAGGGGCAATCGGACTGTGGGTTTATGGAGACGGCAAAGGGGAGCTGCTTAACGTGCAGTATTCGAGTCCGGAACATTTAGTAAGAGGAATAGCAGACAACTACATACCTATAGACTTCACTGGCTGGCGCTATTTCGAGCTCATAGAACCGGAGGGTGAGCGAGTTGAAGATTACCTCTGGCCTTACAGCGGAAACGCCTATCTTATCTATCGAGAGCTGGTTCATTGGAATGCGATCAGCAGTTTGAGCCTGTGGTTGAACAACGTGCCGCACGACGGTGCGGCTTCGGTGTATGTTTCGCCGATTAAAGCGCTGCCTATGGCGAAAGTTAAACTCGTGAATCCGTCGCTCACTATCAATGGGCAGACGATTACCTTCCCTGTGGAACTTGAAAGTGGGTACTACATCGAGTACAACTGGCCGTCAGGATGTAGGCTTTACAGACCGTCCGGCGACGTTATACGGGAGATAAGACCTGAGGGTTCAGCGAGACTGCACCAGGGAATAAACGAAGTCTCTTTCTCGTGCGGAAACCCTGCAGGCAACATTGCGCCTCGAGCTAAGGTGACGCTGGGGTCATTGGGGGAATTAGTGCGATAATAATTAGCACACAAACCCTGCATAACTGGCGGCACAAAACAACAAGCGCCTAGTACGTTAGTACCAAGGCGCTTGCTCAAAGAATTTCCTGGCAACGACCTATTTTCCCGGAGCCTCACGCTCCAGTATCGTCGGCCCTGGCGGGCTTAACTACCGTGTTCGGAATGGGAACGGGTGGACCCCCGCCGGTATGGTCACCAGGAAAACTGATTTTAAATATTCGGCTACGACACCGACTGCACACAGTCTTTCAAAAGACAGGTCGGCTACTCTGCCGTTCACAGACAAGCGCACACGGTGAGAGGGCAGCATGCAATGCCCTGGCAATGATTGCATTAATTGGTCAAGCCCTCGGTCTATTAGTACCGCTCGGCTAAACGCGTTACCGCGCTTACACCCGCGGCCTATCAACCCGGTAGTCTTCCGGGGACCTTACCGGCTTATGCCGTGAGAGACCTAATCTTCGGGCCGGCTTCCCGCTTAGATGCTTTCAGCGGTTATCCGTTCCGGACATAGCTACTCGGCACCTGCCGCTGGCGCGACAACCGATACACCAGAGGTCCGTCCACCCCGGTCCTCTCGTACTAGGGGCAGACCCCGTCAAGTCTCTTACGCCCGCATCGGATAGGGACCGAACTGTCTCACGACGTTCTGAACCCAGCTCGCGTACCGCTTTAATGGGCGAACAGCCCAACCCTTGGGACCGAGTCCAGCCCCAGGATGCGACGAGCCGACATCGAGGTGCCAAACCTTGCCGTCGCTGTGGGCGCTTGGGCAAGATCAGCCTGTTATCCCCGGGGTAACTTTTATCCGATGAACCCTGGCCATTCCACGCTGGGCCAGAGGGTCATTAGGCCCTGCTTTCACACCTGCTCGAGCCGTCGCTCTCACAGTCAAGGCCGCTTATGCCCTTATACTCAACGGCTGATTTCCAACCAGCCTGAGCGGCCCTTTGGACGCCTCCGTTACCTTTTAGGAGGCGACCGCCCCAGTCAAACTACCTACCTGGTACTGTCCCGTCACTGGATCAACAGTTAACGGTTAGGATCTCAGCCTAGCAAGGGTGGTATTCCACTGTCGGATTGCTCCTCCCACCTATTCTCTACATGCTAGACCAAAACCCAATACCAAGCTGTAGTAAAGCTCCACGGGGTCTTTCCGTCCTGATGCGGGTAATGCGCATCTTCACGCATGCTACAATTTCGCCGAGTCCCTCGTTGAGACAGCGCTCAAGTCGTTACACCTTTCGTGCAGGTCGGAACTTACCCGACTAGGAATTTCGCTACCTTAGGACCGTTATAGTTACGGCCGCCATTCACCAGGGCTTCGGTTCGGAGCTTCGGGATTACTCCCTAACCCCTCCCGTTAACCTTCTGGCATTGGGCAGGTGTCAGCCCCTATACATCGCCTTTCGGCTTAGCAGAGACCTGTGTTTTTGTTAAACAGTCGCTCGAGCCTTGTCACTGCGACCCCCGCGAAGCAACGGCGTTTCAGCCGCGCCCCGCAGAGGCACCCCTTCTCCCGAAGTTACGGGGTCAACTTGCCTAGTTCCTTAACGAGGGTTATCTCGCACGCCTTGGTATCCTCTACCTGCCTACCTGTGTCGGTTTGCGGTACGGTCAGCTGCAGACTCGCTAGAGGCTTTTCTCGGCGGCACGACAGACCACTTCGCTTCGCATTTCTGCTCCACTCGTCACTCGCCAGGACTATGCGTCAGGTGGATTTGCCTCCCTGACAGCCCCTACGAGTGAACACGGACAACCAACGCCGTGATGGTCCGACTATACCGCGTCCCCCCATCGCTGGTAACGCCTGCAACTGGTTCAGGAATATACACCTGATGTCCATCGGCTACGCCTTTCGGCCTCACCTTAGGCCCGACTAACCTCAAGAGGACGATCCTTCCTTAAGAACCCTTAGGCTTTCGGCGGGGAAGATTCTCACTTCCCTTTTCGCTACTCATTCCGGCATTCTCACTTCCCTGCAGTCCACGCCTGCTCACGCTGACGCTTCAACCCGCAGGGAACGCTCTCCTACCAACGGCGTAGCCCGAAGGATACGCCGTTCCACGGCTTCGGTAACTGGCTTAAGCCCCCTTACATTATCGGCGCAGGATCACATTCGACCAGTAAGCTGTTACGCACTTCTTAGACGATGGCTGCTTCTAAGCCAACATCCTGGCTGTCTACGCGATCCCACATCCTTTCACACTTAGCCAGTACTTAGGGACCTTAGCCGGTGGTCTGGGCTGTTCCCCTCTCGACCGCGAAACTTATCTCCCGCGGTCTCACTGCCACGCTTAGTGTGCCGCCATTCGGAGTTTGGTTGGCTTCGGTAACCTGGTAGGGCCCCTAGGCCATCCAGTGCTCTACCTGCGACACAGAACACGTGACGCTGCACCTAAATGCATTTCGGAGAGAACCAGCTATTTCCGAGTTCGATTGGCATTTCACCGCACTACCCACAGCTCATCCAAGCCGTTTTCAACCGACAGTGGTTCGGTCCTCCACTCCGCTTTACCGGAGCTTCAACCTGGCCATGGGTAGATCACTCGGTTTCGGGTCTAATCCACGCTACTAAGTCGCCCTATTCGGACTCGCTTTCGCTACGGCTCCGCGCTTCAAGCGCTTAACCTCGCAACGTGGATTAACTCGCCGGATCATTATGCAAAAGGCACGCCGTCACGCCGTGTCCGAAACCCGAAGGCCTCGAACACATGGCGCTCCGACTGCTCGTAGGCACACGGTTTCAGGTTCTATTTCACTCCCCTCCCGGGGTACTTTTCACCTTTCCCTCACGGTACTATGCGCTATCGGTGGCAAAGAGTATTTAGCCTTAGGCGGTGGTCCGCCCAGATTCACGCAGGGTTCCTCGTGTCCCGCGCTACTTGGGAAAGTATCGGGAGACTGATCACTTTCGCCTACGAGGCTATCACTCTCTATGGCCCAGCTTTCCAGCCAAGTTCGGCTAGCGATCAGTTTTGTAACTCCCCGCCATAGCTCGCGGTTCTGGCAGATACTTCCCACGACCCCCGTGTCGCAACGGCCGCGTCCTATTACACGACACGGGTTTAGGCTGTTCCGCTTTCGCTCGCCGCTACTTACGGAATCGCTTCGCTTTCTTTTCCTCGGGCTACTAAGATGTTTCAGTTCGCCCGGTTCCCCCCACACACCTATGGATTCAGTGTGTGGTGACCTCGCATTACCGAGGCCGGGTTTCCCCATTCGGGCACCGCCGGATCAAAGCTTGCTTCCAGCTCCCCGACGCGTTTCGCCGGTAGCCGCGCCCTTCATCGGCTCTTTGCCCCTAGGCATCCACCGTGCGCCCTTTGTAGCTTGACCAAAACTTAAGTCGATACCAAGGCTTCGCATGCGCACTCTCAATCCGTATGCACTTGTCAATGAGCAGCTCTAACCTCCGCCTCACAAGCTGCCGGCGCACCTCAGAGGAAGGCAAGAAGACTTGCTTTGCTCTGAGGCACCGTCTTCCGGCTCAGCTTGCTTAGACCTCAGCTTCTGCCGAAGCCCGCGGCCGCTCATTATAGACAAACTTAACCCCACTGGTCAAGTAGTCTGCCGTTCTTTTATTTCTTAATGTGCTGGCTTCTTCTACGCAAGGAAGGGGGAGACGATTGGTCTCCCCCTTCCGGGACACCCACCGTCTCGTTGTAGCCTCAGATCACCCTGTTCGGAAAGAAGCCGTCATCAAATTATGCTCAGCGTTCCCTGAACGCTAGATAGTGTAAGCGGTGCGAATGAGTTATCGACCTAGGATGGGGTCGCTGATGCGGCAATCGTTGGTTCAACAACCGGTGCGACCCGCGATCCTTAGAAAGGAGGTGATCCAGCCGCACCTTCCGGTACGGCTACCTTGTTACGACTTCGTCCCCCTCGCCCCCCACACCTTCGGCGACTCCCTCCCTTGCGGGTTGGGCCATCGACTTCGGGTGCAGGCGACTCAGGTGGCGTGACGGGCGGTGTGTACAAACCCCGGGAACGTATTCACCGCAGTTTAGCTGACCTGCGGTTACTAGCGATTCCGCGTTCACGCAGTCGAGTTGCAGACTGCGATCCCAACTGAGGGCGTATTTTTGGGATTAGCTCCACCTCGCGGTATTGCTACCCTTTGTTAACGCCCATTGTAGCATGTGTGTAGCCCCAGGCGTAAGGGCCATGCTGACTTGACGTCATCCCCACCTTCCTCCCGGTTACCCGGGCAGTTTCCGAAGAGTGCCCGACTTCACGCTGGCAACATCGGATGGGGGTTGCGCTCGTTGCGGGACTTAACCCAACATCTCACGACACGAGCTGACGACAGCCATGCAACACCTGTCTCGCTGTCCCGATTATTCATCGGGAGGGCCACCCTTTCGGGCGCTTTCAGCGGATGTCAAGCCTGGGTAAGGTTCTACGGTTAGTGACGTATTAAACCACATGCTCCACCGCTTGTGCGGGGTCCCGTCAATTCCTTTGAGTTTCAACCTTGCGGCCGTACTCCCCAGGCGGGACACTTAATGCGTTAGCTTCGGCACTAGTGGGGTCGATACCACTAACACCTAGTGTCCATCGTTTACGGCTAGGACTACCGGGGTATCTAATCCCGTTCGCTCCCCTAGCTTTCGCGCCTCAGCGTCAGGATACGGCCAGGAAGCCGCCTTCGCCACTGGTGTTCCTCCTGATATCTACGCATTTCACCGCTACACCAGGAAGTCCACTTCCCTCTCCGTACCTCTAGGCTCCCAGTTTCGGAGGCAGTTCCGAGGTTGAGCCTCGGGATTTCACCCCCGACTTGAGAACCCGCCTACGCGCCCTTTACGCCCAGTAAATCCGGACAACGCTCGCCCCCTACGTGTTACCGCGGCTGCTGGCACGTAGTTAGCCGGGGCTTATTCGCAGGGTACCGTCACATCCTTCTTCCCCTGCAAAAGACCTTTACGTCCCGAAGGACGTCATCGGTCACGCGGCGTCGCTGCGTCAGGCTTTCGCCCATTGCGCAAGATTCCTAATTGCTGCCTCCCGTAGGAGTCTGGGCCGTGTCTCAGTCCCAGTCCGGCTGACCACCCTCTCAGGCCAGCTACCCGTCGTCGCCTTGGTGAGCCGTTACCTCACCAACTAGCTGATAGGCCGCAAGCCCATCCCGAAGCGCTCTTGCGAGCTTTAGACACCACCTCATGCGAGATGATGTCCACATGCGGTATTACTCCCCCTTTCGGAGGGCTATCCCCCACTTCGGGGCAGGTTGCTTACGTGTTACGCGACCGTTCGCCGCTAGGCTACCAGGGCAAGCCCTAGCAACCTCGCTCGACTTGCATTTCTTAGGCACGCCGCTAGCGTTCGTCCTGAGCCAGGATCAAACTCTCCATAGGAAAACCTTCGGGCAACACCCTCGGATAGTTTCCGAAAGTATCGACCCGTCGTCTACTTACGAAGAGTTTGCACTGCGAGTTGCCTCGCAGTCATGCCTGGTTGAAACTCATCCGCACGCTTACACTATCTAGTTTTCAAGGAACGCTCTTTGCCGCCAGGAGTGCTTCTGCCTCCAGGGGCAAAATATATATTACCACAGCCCATAGGCACTGTCAACATATTTTTCGGAATTTTTGCAGCAATTTTTTTCGCTGCTTTTACCTCCAGCGCGCTATATTCTAGCGCAAGCCGCGAAACCTCGTCAAGGGGTTTTCGCACAGCATAATACGAAATTTCTGCCCACAGTGTTCCGCAGTTTCTTGACCCGACGACGGTTTTCTGGTAGTTTCTATGTATGAAACCCATAGAGTTACTACTGATCGAAAACCGGGGGGCCAACCGGCGCAATTACATTGTTGAGCAGGGAATTCCCGTCCATCCTATGTCCACACATGAGGCAAGTTGCCTAGTAGTTGTGGACGAAGATGACAATTCGGTTCCTGCAGCAATCAACGTCGAAGGCACTGACCAGTACGGTCGTGTTCGTTGGCTACTGGTTTCCCTGCCAGTCAATTTAAACGCAGGAGAACAAAAAAAGTTTCGTCTTGAGCAGGCAACATCTCCACCAAAGTTCGAAGATAACTTGGAACTTACCCAAACCGACTCAGGATTTCTTGTCAAGAACAAGTTCTTCACAGTCGAATTTATCAATCCCGGAAACATCAGGCTCGTTACAACTCGTGGAACGGTACTGGAAGGACCCGTAGACTTCGAATTGCGCTCAGATGCTCGAAGCGCGGTAGGCAATCTGCGCCCTATACACTACGAACCTAGGGGCTATGAACTTATTGAACAAACAAACCGCCGAGTAAAGATACTGCTCAAGGGATGGTACCGTGCGTGGACCCCGAAGGCGTTTACCATAGACCCTGAGCAACGTTATGAAGCAGAAGCAGAGTTCTCCATATATGCGGACTCACCGGTTGTTCGTTTCCGATGGTGGATTACGAACTTCATGAAGTTCAACTGCTCCTATATGTGGCTAGACAGATATCTTTTTTCTCTTCCGCTGCCGAACGACAGCCTGGTAGTTGAAGGAGCAGAGCGCGAATCTGATAGGCACCTCACAAAATGCGCCAACGAATCGTGCAACAACCATAATCGATTTGCGGAGTGGGTGACACTGCGAACCCCTGGCGGGAAGCTGTCGATGACGTTTCCATTTTATTCGTGGTTGGGTAAAGGTGCTGGTATCGAGGTTTCCGAAGGACGCGTGGCTCAAGGGGGTGTTGATCCGCCGCCGGATGGTGGATTCGGTGGAAAGTATCCCGACATATGGCGCAAGTTCTACTATGGCATGTCACGGAGCTTCGAAGGGTCGATCCTCGTTGATCACGATGAAGATTTGCTCATTTCGGAGCTGAATCCGATCCCCTTCATACTATCGCCCCAGTACTATTCAGAGGTCGGTGTGCTACCTGAGGACGGAAGCGAGGTCACATTCGGTCCGTGGAAGGACGTTGTCGACAGAGCTGCTGAGTACATGCTCGACACTCAGTGGAAGGGCACACTTTGGTTCGGCGAGTGGTGGAGGGAACGTGACATAGATCATGATCTGGGAGTAGAAGAAACCAACTCGGGTAACTCAGCTATCGGGCCTCTATTGCACTTCTACCGCACTGGTGATTGGCGCTTCTATGAATCCGCCAAAATGAGCTACTACTACACGTGGGACATTCAGTTCTGCAAGCGCACTGACGGCTGGGGTCCTTACATGCATACCCGCAGGTTTCTGCTGGATCATCAGGAGTGGTTCCACCCGCGTTACCAACGTATTGGAGGTATAATCCGCTGTAGCCACCTTTTTGGACATAAGATCAACCGAGATAAGATAATCTGGCTCGTGCGATTCTGGGGAGAAAACTACGTGGCTGACGACGGTGCAATGATGGCGCCTCACGGCGACGGCAGAGAAGGCAGAACTGGAGATTGGCGAAGCAAGTGCGGCGAAGCGGCTATGACCAACTTCGCCGACTCCTTGATGTACGCATACATCGAGACAGGCGACGAATGGTTCCTCGACAAAGCCAAGCGAATCGGCGATTGGATCCTGGCAGGAATTGATGAGTTGGGTTTAGATAAGTTTTGCGAAAACTCGAACTCCACCCGATACATAGAACGAGGATTAATCCAACTATGCAAAGAGACAAAAGACCCCCGCTATATTGACGCGTTCTGCAAGATTGCCAAGTGGACAGTCAATGCACCAACATTTGATTTCGGAACTCACTACGTCGCGTTTCACTTCTGGTATGCCGCTCAAGCTTACAAATGGTCGGGCGACCGAGAGATTCTTGATGGCATACTACGACTTGCACATTGGGTTCTATCCAAGGAATCACCTGACACGCCTGGCACATATCCGTTCCTGCAGCGGAACCAGTATCCGCCGGCAAATTGGATATGCATATATGACAACAAAGCGATTGTATCGTATTTGCCGGTCTTGGCAAGTACGCTGAATGAGGCAGGGATTAATCTCAGCGAAGAGAACTAGTACTTATAGAAAAGCAAGTCGGCTGGCACCTTGTACGCTGAGATAGCCCGACGCCGGAACTCATGCATTGCAAGCTATTTGGCGGCGCAGGTCGATGTGAGATAGGGAGGGTTTGCTGATGGAATCGTCCCCTGGTGTCTCAGCCAAAGAGGAAGGCATTCGCCTCCTCAAGGCAGGAAAAATCCACGAGGCAATCGAGAAGCTTCAGCAGGCATTGGCCATCGATCCAGAAGACGCTCAGATCCACTGTTATCTGGGAGCCGCTTACAATGCCGTACCGGACAAGCTGCACGCCATTCACCACTTTGAAGAATGCGTGCGTCTGGAGGAGTCACCGAAGGCATATTACAACCTAGGGTTGATATATGAATCGGTTCACCGAGTGGACGAGGCTGTTAGGCAATACCGAATGGCTTTGGAACTAGACCCAAACTACACAAAAGCCCGTGAAGCGCTAGACAAGCTGCACGAACGCTTCGAAGCTGAAAAGCAGAAGCATTCACAATCCGCGTAGTACAGTATTTTTGAACTCGCCGTCGTCACAGGTGCAGCAAAGGTTCGATAGATAGACTCAAGCATCGGACCAATTGTGAGGCGGCGGTAGAGTGGTTTGGCTGTCTGGAAACGAGGGTATATGGTTCAGCGGGTGGTACCAGGTAGGCACCGATTAGACCGCTGGATGCTTTTGGTGTAGAATTGCTTGACTTTACGGTGAACCAACTGTAAACTATGTTTGCAACAGCGGTTTCAAAGAGACCCGGCCCGTGAAGAGGCTGGTAAACGGCAGGTGAGACCATGAATTTACGTCGTATTCTGACCCAACCGCCGGTTAGCACTCTGCTGGAACCTCTGATGTGGCACGACGGCGTCCGCAGCTTTGTGTTGTCGCAAGTCGAGAAGGCCCTTCGCAAGGAGGCGGACGAGTGTAGCCCCGATTCGTGCCCACGGCAAGTTCAGTTAGACCGCTTGGACTGCGCAATAGCTCTCCTGCGTGGTATCGACCGAATTATGAAGCGTGGGGCCGTTTCCAAGCAATTTATGAGATCCCTTGTTGAATCATTCCTCGGTGATATTTTCCTAAACGAGGAACTAGCACAAGCAACCCAGAAACTCGGTTTCGAACCGCCGTCGTTCATCACCATCAGCCCAACCGGTAAGTGCAACCTCAAATGTCGAGGATGCTATGCGGCCGATGCAGCGCTCTATGGCAATCAACTTAGCTTCGAGGTATTTGAGCGTATACTAAACGAGAAACGGCGGATGTGGGGTTCACATTTTACAGTCATCTCAGGTGGAGAACCATTCTTGTGGAAGGACAGCGGGCATGACTTGATAACACTCGCGGCACGGCACAAGCAAGACATATTCATGGTTTACACCAACGGAACACTTATAGACGACAAGCTTGCGGAGCGGTTAGCTGAGGTCGGCAACATATCGCCATGCTTCTCTATTGAAGGGTTCGGTCCAGAAACCGACGCAAGACGAGGCGAAGGGGTCTACGAAAAGGTCTTAGCTGCGATGGACCGACTCAGAAAAGTGGGCGTGCCGTTTGGAATATCCGCAACAGCGACTCGTGATAACTGGCACATTATCACAAGCGATGAGTTTGTAGACTTCTATTTCTTCGATCAAGGCGCGCTGTATTGCTGGATATTCCAATATATGCCAATTGGGCGCGACCAATGTCTTGACTTGGTAGTACCACCTGAGGCGCGAGCTGAGATGGTCGACCGTATGTGGAAGCACGTGCGCGAAAAGCAGGTATTCATGGTCGACTTCTGGAACTCCGGGACGGCAAGCCTGGGATGCATTGCCGCTGGCCGCGGCACCGGTTACTTCTACATCAACTGGGATGGAGACATCACTCCCTGCGTATTTATGCCATATGCCGCAGACAATATTAACGACGTATATGCTCGCGGAGGAGACCTGAACACAGTCCTCGAGCTACCACTTTTCAAGAAGATCCGAGCGTGGCAGGAGGAATATGGTTACGGTAGACCTGCCCGAGAGACCGACAACTGGCTCTGTCCGTGTGCAATACGCGACCACTTCGATCGCTTCTACGAAGCCGTTAAAGAGACAGAAGCCAAACCTATCACGCCGGAAGCAAAAGCCGCCATCGAGGACCCTGTCTACTACGAGCGAATGGTAGCCTACGGCAAGCGAATGAAAGAGCTACTCGATCCGAAGTGGAAAAGGGAATATGTCAGCAGCTATGACGCTTCATCTGCGCAAGAGGAAACTTGCGAAGCTGCAGGAGTCAACCCTCGATAATCTCTACGTTTGCTCGAGGAACCCTAACAACGGTTCCGTCTAACAACTCGGCTTCAAGGATTCGTACAACTGCCCCGGACTCGATCTCGACAGGTTCCGGAGGCAGTTTTGTTACCGTACCCAAAAGTCCAAAATAAGGCTCGCGAATAATTCGGATACTGCTCCCGACCTCAAGCATCTGACCTTTGGAAGTCTTTGCCATGGTATCGGGCTTCGTATCTAAGGGAGCGATAACCTCAGGCCGGATAACCCCCGCGCGTATCTGCGTTGCACCGTTAATAGACACCTTGCGGCCCTCAAGCGATTTCAAGAGATCGAAGGTGCGCCGAGCCATCTTTATGGAGCCGAATCCCTCGGTAAGAATCAAGGTTGTGGGGATATCTTCTTGTCCCGTGATCGCTACTCCGATATCATGTCCCAGGTAGGCCACAAGATCCGTATCGGTTATAGCACCAACCACAACTCCCTGGACGCCCACCTCGGCAGCTTTCTTAAGAGCATCAAGCGTAATCCCGGCTCCGCCGACGATTACCGCGCCCGTGTGACCAGGTGTTACAAGGTCATCCGTGATTTCCGCATCCGGTGAGTCGCCCGGAACAATAAGCGTGCCCGTGCGTTCGCCGCCGACGCCGAAAATCCCTTGAACCAGAGCCCCATAGGTTTCTACAACAACGCCTTCTTCGGGTATGATTTCAGCCACTGTGCCGTCGATATACGCTGTCACCTCCACAGGCGTTGAGGGCAACCTGATTCCGACATGACCTGTTGCATTCGAAATTAGCTCCACTGTGCCAGCCACAGGGCTCCTGCACTCCGTTTTGAAAAGCCCGAAAAAGGACCTGCTTTCTGCTAGCACCTGGCCATTTTCAACCTTATCACCCTGTCGGACCTTCAGCGCATTTACGGCTTCCGGTGGTTCCAGACCGAGAATCTCCGCTACTCTAACCGTCTGAATAACGCCGGGGATCTCAGTTAGCGCAACGACTGTATCGGAGGTCACCTGATCTCCCTGGTTTACGACAACCTGCCCCTTAAGGGGAAGTCGGCGCGTTTTCCTGATGGTTATACCAGGGCTGACTGTTAATCCTGGTGTATAAGCTGTTCCCATAACTTACTCCGAAGCCAATCCCAGGGCGGCATGCCATTCGCGAAGTTTTCCAATTCTGGTTTGATTATCATCCGGTAACACCAGAGGCCGGCCGCGACAGTCTATTATGAGCCCTACTGCTCCGCCTTCAACCTGGGCCCTAAGCTCGCGTCCTCTGCCCGCTCCTAAATCCAACTTACCTGAAGGCTTGATCACAGCTTCTCGAACTGCGCCTTCGGACAGCGGAACAAGCTTGATCTCGCCGAACTTCACTGTATGACTTTCGCCGTCGATCGTAACCGTGCAGGCCGGCTCACCCGGTTTCATTTTGCCGACCGGCGCTATTGTGCTGCCGAGCTTAATCAAACAATCTCGATCGAACACTTGGGCAGCGGCATGCGGATGCACAGTCGACAGCACGCCAAGCTGGGGCATCATGAATATGGAGTCTACCGCGAGCAGGGTTACGCCTTCGGGCTGATAGGCATCGAGCATCATGTATGCAGCCTCTGCTCGTCTGGGGGCGTGACTCAACACGCCGCCACTTCCAACGATCATATCGAGAGCCATCATGTCGACCAGGGTTTCGCCAGTTTCCTTCTGATCAAGAATCTCGCCGATAGTGCGCACCGTTTGGACACCTTTGAGCGATCTAGCAAGGGTTTTGTGATGCTCGAACGCCAACCGAAGAGCCTCCCTGGCAACTGCCTGCTCTATGCGCAGATCGCGAAGTGTTTGCGGAATGGTTGTTGGGCGAACCATTTTGTTGCGCAGGCTATTGCGAACGTTCGCCTCATCCACTTCGAACGGGACCCAACGTCGAATGTTCGCAGTGCCCGCTTCCGCAAGCACGTTACAGATAGAATAGCTCATTCCCAGGTTGGCACTTACAGTTCTGTTGTAGACGCCATTGAACACGGAGAATACATCGGTCGTGGCACCGCCGATATCGACCGCGAGAACGTTTATGCCTTTTTCCTGGGCAACCGTTTGAACCATTTTTCCGACCGCATTGGGCGTTGACATTATCCCCGAGCTCACCCACGAACTGAGTTTGCTGTAGCCTGGTGCTTGCTGCATAACATGCTGCAGAAACAACTCGTGAATGGCCTCGCGGGCGGGGTCGAGGTTCTCGCGGTCCAAGCTGGGTCGTAGATTATCGACAATCCGGAGGTCCACGCGGTTCCCAAGAATCTCCTTAACAGGTTCCCTGGCGTCCTTGTTGCCTGCGTAAATTACAGGCAGCGGCATGTTGCCGCCCAACCGCGGCTTCGGATCTGCTGATACGAGCATCTCGGCGATCTCGACGAGGTGTTTCACCGTGCCGCCGTCTGTGCCGCCGGAAATTAATATCATGTCCGGTCTGAGTTCGCGAATCCGCTTTACCTTCTCAAAGTCCTTGCGGCCGTCGTCGACGGCGATTACATCGATAATAATAGCGCCCGCGCCGAGAGCTGCGCGTTCGGCAGACTCCGCGCTCATTGTCTTCACAACGCCCGCCACGGTCATCTGTAAGCCGCCGCCGGCGCTTGAAGTAGACAGGTAGATGTCGACACCTGATCCGTCTGCCCTGAGCGGGGTCATTATCCGGCCGTCCTGATCGAGAATCTGCTTTCCGGCGAGCTCCTCGACTTCTCGGACAGCATTGATGACTCCGACAGTAACATCGTCGAAAGGTGCTTCAACGGTTGTGGGCGCCTCACCCCTTACTACGAGACGATATTCGTCGCCCTGCTTTTCGATGAGGATGGCTTTTGTAGTTGTGCTTCCGCAGTCTGTTGCTAATATGCTTCTAATTTCAGACATAACCGGCGAATATTCTACCATTTTGCTGCGCGGCTGTCCAATTGGAGACGCAACATTAGAGAAGTGACGCAATAACCCAGCGTGAAAGTGTTCGAGGCCACGCGCGATGATGGGCGATAAAAATTTTTGCCCAAAACGGGCAAGCACAATGATGCACCTCGCGGTGGCGTTTCGCGGTGTTCGCGGAAGAAACCATTTTAAGCCTAATCTTAGCTGGGTGGAGGAGGTGGCCCCTCCACTCTTACTGTGAGCAGCGGTGAGGTAGTAGTGTTTCCAGCAGCATCTTTGGCTATGATCACGATCTTGAATACGCCGCTTGGCACAAGATCCGAAAAATCGGGCCGCCATGTAGCAGTGTAAGTTGATCCTGATGAGGTGCTCATAGCAACCATTACGGTAGTGTTATTCGGCTTAGTAATAGACGCGGTAACTGAAGCCACGCCGATGTTGTCGGTTACAGTTGCACGGATAGTTATCGTACCGCCGATAGGGGGGAGCTCGTCAGGCGTCGCGCTAGGTGAAGATATGACAGGGGCGGTGGTGTCTATGCTACCTCCCCCATTGCTACCTCCGCCACCTCCGTTGCTGCCGCCTCCGCCGCCTCCGCAACCGGCTGCGAGCATGACAACGGCAGATACTAATACGATACACCTTATCCGAACAGGAGAACAGATAAGTTTATGCATTTTTAACTACCCCTCGAAAATAGGGCGTTTCATCCATTACCATTGTTCCACACGAACCTCGACTTCTTTTCCTATACATAAAGTTCCTTCCTGAGCGTACCCGAGAATTACTCGGATCCGCCGGTTTTACAGATCAGTCCATCAACGTTGAACACGGTTGCGACAGCACAGCAAATCGAGAAAAAGATTACTCTTAACCAACCGATGGATGTTGCTGGAAATGACGAGGTCTCCAGCCAACCTCAGTCGAAAACAACACGCCCTGAACTCTCGCTTAAATGCCTCTTTTGTTTCGGCATGACGACAGGCATTCATGCCAGAAGGTTTCTTCCCACACTGCAGGTGGACAATTTGTAGATTTGCGGATTGCGTTGACATCACCTGCACCGCGTGCTAATCTACCCCAGGCGCAATTCGACTACTGTAGGCTGGTAGGTGATTGATGAGAGCATTGAGACTTCATGGTCCGTTGGACCTACGCATGCATGATGAACCCGTACCGACCTATGCTTCGGACGAAGTCCTGATACGCATAAAATCTGTCGGTATATGCGCTTCGGATCTGCACTACTACCGAGAGGGACGTATTGGATCCACGGTGGTAACATCTCCAATAGTTCTGGGGCACGAAGCGTCCGGTGTTATCGAGTCGGTGGGAGCAGACGTTACCAATCTGAAACCGGGCGACCGCGTCGCGCTAGAGCCTGCCAAACCGTGCCTGAAATGCGAGTGGTGTCAAAAAGGTCACTACAACGTGTGTCCCGGAATACCTTTTTTTGGAACTCCGCCGGTGGACGGATGCCTCCGAGACTATGTTGCCTGGCCTGCGAGGCTGTGTCTGAAGGTTCCAGAATCGCTCACGTTTGACGAGATAGCAATGCTCGAACCCCTGGCTATAGGCGTGTACGCTTGCGACTTGGCTGAGCCGAACCCTGGTGATGTGGTAGCAATTTTGGGTGCCGGAGGCATAGGCTTGTCCGTGCTCCAGGCAGTTCGGACAGTTGGCGTAGAAAGGATCATTGTCAGCGAACCGATAGAAGCTCGCCGGCTATCTGCACTAAAGCTCGGTGCGACCCACGTCACCACGCCTACGACAGCGGAACAAGACGTCGCGAATTTTACTAACGGCCGAGGCGCGGACATCGTTATAGAGTGCACAGGCGAGGACGACGCGGTCAGGCAGACGGCACGCCTAACAAGGGTGCTAGGCAAGATACTCATTGTTGGGATACCCTCTAGCGATACCTATCCGTTTGATGCGTCCGACGCGAGGCGAAAGCAGCTCACTGCAATATTCGTGCGCCGGAGCAACATGACTACGGAACGTGCTGCAGAATTGGTTGCGCAGGGCAAAATGAACGCCGCTGCTTTGGCAACACATAGGTTCCCTTTGGAAAAAACCGCAGAGGCCTTGGACCTTGCATTCTCGAAGCGCGACGGTGTAATCCGAGCAATCGTGGAGGTCAGCGAGTAAACATATTCTCACGTGCTGATATTCTTTTCCACATAATATCTTTCCGCGAGGTGAAAGAAGTGTACAAACTGCGTTTTCGGCAAGTACATTTGGACTTCCACACATCGCCACACATCCACGGTGTAGGCGAGAAATTCGATAAAAAGAAGTGGCAGGAAGCCCTGAAGATCGGGCGAGTAAATTCGATAACGTGCTTTTCTAAGTGCCACCATGGCTGGAGCTATCACCCTACCAAGGTCGGGCGAATGCATCCGCATCTCAATTTCGACCTTCTGCGTGCCCAGATGGACGCTTCGAAAGAGATCGGTGTCAATGTACCAATCTACATCTCGGCAGGTGTCGATAACTTTATGGCCGAGGAACATCCCGAGTGGCGTGAAATATCAATTGAGGGAGCGTTTCAAGGATGGACCGGTCCGCTAAACCGCCCCGGGTTCAAGACTATGTGCTTCAATACGCCCTACCTTGACTATCTGTGTGATCAGATCCGCGAGGCTGTACATCTCTTCCCAGAATGCGACGGTATATTTCTAGACATCATTCACCAGGGACCGTGCTGCTGCAAGTGGTGCATGGAGTATATGTTCAGCAACGGTCTCGACCCGGATAAGCCGGAAGATCGCCAAAAATGCGCTGAGGCAGCGCTGCTACGATACTACCGAGAAGCTACGGCAGCCTGTCGGTCAGAGCGTGCCGACATGCCTGTGTTTCACAACAGTGGGCACATTCGCAAGGGCAAACGCGACATTCTCCAGTTTTTCAGTCACCTCGAACTCGAATCCCTGCCTACAGGCGGCTGGGGATATGACCACTTCCCGATGTCGGCTAAGTACTGCCAACACACGGGGTTGGATTACCTGGGAATGACCGGCAAGTTCCATACCACCTGGGGCGAATTCGGCGGTTATAAGCACCCCAATGCACTTCGCTACGAGTGCGCCGCAATGCTTGCCCACGGCTCTAAGTGTTCTGTAGGAGACCAGCTTCATCCGACCGGCGAAATGGATGTCACGACATACGCGCTTATCGGTGAAGCATATAAAGAAGTCGAAGCGAAGGAGCCTTGGTGCGATGATGTTACGTCTGTTGCCGACATTGCCGTCTTGTCCAGTGAAGCCGAATCTGCGGATAGGAATCCGGATACTGGTGCCGGACGCGTGCTCTTCGAGGAACATTTCCTTTTCGATCTCATCGATCGGCAAGTAGACCTCACACCGTACAAGCTGCTTATCCTGCCGGATATCATCCGCATCGACGAGGAGTTAAAGCGCAAGCTGGGGCAATACTTGGCGTCAGGGGGCAAGCTGCTGTTAACGGGAAAGAGCGGTCTTGCTGATGATGAATCCGGTTTTGCTTTAGACGTAGGTGCCGAGTATGTGGGTGAGAGTCCTTTCCAGCCGGATTACATAGATTTCAGTTCAGACAAGTCGACGACCCCACAGTTGGCGCCGTCGTTTGTCAGAAGCCCGCTAGTGATGTATCTAAGATCTCAGCGGGTAAAACCCACGACTGGTGAGGCGTTGGGGCATGTTCGCCAGCCGTACTTCAATCGAACTTGGAAGCACTTCTGCAGTCATCAGCACGCTCCAGCTGCAGATCGCACAGGTCATCCGGCAGGAGTGCGAAAGGGGAACATCCTGTATCTTGCGCACCCCATCTTCTCAATATATCATGCCCTCGGCGCTGTAGCGTATCGACAGTACGCAGCCAACGCAATCCGACTACTCCTTGGGGAAGACATAACCCTTGAAACCAATATACCCTCTACCGCCCGCGTGACCTTGATGGATCAAAAGCCACACAGCCGCTACGTGCTCCACTTGCTCTACGCCAACACGATATCGCGGGGAGCCCAGGTCCACTTGTCGCCAGATGGGTACGTGCGCGACTCAAACCGCATCGAGGTGATAGAAGACCTGCTGCCTCTGCGCAACGTCGATCTCAGCTTGAACCTCCCGAGAAACATAAGACGCGCTATGTTGCAGCCTCAGGGACAGGAGATTGAATTCCAGGTGACTAACAACAAGGTCAAGATCAAGGTCGACGAATTCACCTGCCACCAGATGGTAGTTCTAGAGTACTAGACTAGGTTAGGGGTGTAAGAAATGACGGGCTTTCCACGGACGCTCGTAGGTGGATTGTCGCTGCCTCGAATGATTATTGGAACTAACTGGTTCTTCGGTTACAGCCACTGCACGCCTGCTAAGAACCAGCTTATAAAGCAGAGTTTCAGCAATTCAAAGGCGTTGGCGGATGTGCTTGAGGTCTTTCTTCGCGCAGGTGTCAACGCTGTGATGGGCTACGCCGACGGACCGAACCTGCAGGATGCTAAAAAGGATGCCGAAGACCGGGTTGGTAAGGAACTCATACTCATCGCCACACCCGGACTACCCTTAACAACAGAAGGTCTGGTATTCGATGAAGTTGCGCGTATACTTGATGCCAATGCGAAGCTCGGCGCGCGCATATGCATGCCGCATACCTCAGTGACGGACGTACTAGTTGACCGCCTGACACGCCGGATTAGGCAGATGGACATAGTCTGCCGAATGATCAGAGAGCGTGGCATGATCCCCGGATTGAGCACACATCTTCCGGAGTCGATCATCTTCGCCGATGAGAGCGGACTTGACGTGGAAACCTACATAGCCATCTATAACGCTATGGGGTTCATGATGCCCTTGGAAGTTGATTGGACTGCTCAGATTATCCACAATGCCAAAAAACCGGTGATGACCATAAAGCCGATGGCAGCAGGGCAGATACGGCCGTTCCAGGCTCTGAACTTCGTTTGGAACACTATCCGACCACAGGATATGGTGACGGTGGGAACAATGACGCCGGCGGAAGCTAACGAGCTTATCGACTTGTCTCTGGCAATACTCAGCAAGAACGAGATGGGCTTGGAGTTGCAAGAAACTCGCTCGAAGTCTGTTTATAAGCGAAGGCAATAATAGCACTGTGAGAAATAGTCGGAAGCAGGAGGTCACAAGAATGGAAAAAGTAAGGTTTGGCTACGTCGGTTGTGGTTTCATGGCCCAGGCAGTCCATATTCCCAATTTTGCTAGTATTCCCGATTGTGAGTTTGTTGCGCTTGCTGAAGTCAGAAGCGATATTCGCGAGCGCGTCGCAGATCGGTACCATATACCCAAGCGTTACGCCCATCACCTCGAAATGGCGCAAGATCCGGATATAGACGCTGTAGGGATATCTGCAGGCTACGCAGCCCAGGGCGAAATGGCGATAGACTTTCTTAAAGCCGGCAAACACGTATTCGTGGAAAAGCCTATGGCGACGACAGTCGAAGCAGCAAAGCGAATCCTGGAAGCTGAACGTGCCGGCGGAGCACGGCTGATGGTGGCGTATATGAAGCGCTACGATTCGGGAAACATAATTGCCAGGGATACCATTCGCGAGTTTCGCAAGTCGGGTGAGCTTGGACGGATTACATATATTCGCACTCACGGATTCTGCGGAGATTGGCTGGGCGGAATCGACACACCTGTTGAAAAAAGCAGTGAGCCGAAGGCGCCTTCACCGGTCGTAGTGCCCGAGTGGCTGCCGGAAAAATGGTATCGACCCTATTTAGAGTTCTTGCAGCAGTACACGCACAACATAAACTTGGTTCGCTGGCTGGTTGACGCAGGAGACGATGCGAAGGTTAGAGTAGCCGACCTAGACGACAACGGTGTCTGGGGCACAACGATCATGGAGGTCGCCGGTGTGCGTACCGTAATGGAAAGCGGCCTGGTTTCTCACCATTCCTGGGACGAGCACACTCAGGTATACTTTGAGCACGGTTGGGTTCTGACTAGCTCTCCCTCGCTGCTCCTTAAGAACGTCACTGCGTCTGTGGAGGTATACCGAAATAAGCCCACGCCTGCCACAGTGCATCCTGCGCCCTCGCCCGCCTGGACATGGTCATACAAGAATGAGGCAGTGCATTTCATCGAGAAGATAAAGTCCGGAGAGCCGTTTGATTCAACCGCTGAGGACACATTCACAGATGTTCGACTTTACGAGGAAATCTACAAGGACTTCCTAACCAGGCGAGGCGAATTGTAAGCAATATCCGCACTCGCTGGAAGCTCTAGATGTTCAGCCGATGTGAAAAGATCAGGAGGAAGACGTATGAAATACTCTCTCGGGATCGACTTTGGTACTCTGTCCGCTCGTGCTCTTCTAGTCGAAGTGGAAACGGGCAGAGAAGTAGCATCGGAGGTGTACGAATACTCAAACGGAGTGATCGACGAGTACCTGCCTTCTACAGGCGAAAAGCTGCCGCCGGATTGGGCGCTTCAAGATCCACGCGACTACATCAAAGCACTGGAAGTAACAGTGCCTACTGTTTTGAAGCAAGCCGGAGTGAAACCTGAAGACGTCATAGGAATCGGCATAGACTTTACCTCCTGCACAATGCTACCCATCGATAAGAAAGGCGATCCGCTGTGCTTCGACCCAAAATGGGCTGGTAACCCGCACGCTTGGGTTAAGCTGTGGAAGCACCATGCAGCTCAGCCGGAGGCAAACAAGATAAACCAAGTGGCTCACGAGCTTGGGTATGAGCACATACTGATGCGCTATGGCGGAAAGATTTCCTCTGAGTGGTTCTTCCCCAAAGCCTTGCAGATACTAGACGAAGCCCCGGAGGTTTACCAAGCGGCAGACCGGCTGATAGAGGCCGGCGATTGGATTGTACTTCAGATGACCGGGGTGGAAACTCGAAACGCATGCGCTGCTGGCTATAAGGCAATGTGGGAAAAAGCGACTGGCTTCCCACCGAACGACTTTTTTAAAGCGCTCGATCCCAGATTTGAGCACGTTGTAGACGAGAAGATGAGTCGTAACATCTCACCGATAGGGAGCAAGGCTGGTGAACTGACGCCCCAGATGGCAGATAAGATGGGTTTGATGCCCGGAACCGCAGTAGCTGTTGCAAACATCGACGCACATGTGGCAGTACCCGCAGCAACAGTTACGGATGTGGGCACGATGGTTATCATAATGGGCACGTCGAACTGTCACATGGTGCTGGGAAAAGAGCCCAAGATAGTCGAGGGAATGTGCGGATACGTTGAGGACGGCATACTGCCTGGGTTCTTTGGTTTCGAAGCTGGTCAGAGTTGCGTGGGCGATCACTTCGCTTGGTTTGTTGAAAATTGCGTGCCCGCTTACTACGAGCAAGAAGCAGAAGAACGAGGCATATCCGTTCACAAGCTGCTGGAAGAGAAAGCTTCTAAACTCAAGCCCGGTCAAAGCGGACTTATCGCGCTTGACTGGTGGAATGGGAACCGTAGCATCCTGGTGGATGTAGATCTTACCGGCATGATGCTGGGCCTGACACTCGCCACCAAGCCGGAAGAGATGTATCGTGCATTAATCGAAGCAACCGCTTACGGCACAAACATTATCATCGATGCGTTTGACTCAAGCGGCGTCGCGGTGAATGAAATAGTTGCCTGCGGCGGTCTTCCGGACAAAAATGAGATGCTCATGCAGATATATGCCGATGTTACTAACCGCGAATTCAAGATCGCGGAATCGGCCCAGACCTGCGCATTGGGTTCGGCAATGTGGGGTGCCGTTGCCGCTGGGAAAACCCGCGGCGGTTATGACAGCATCAAGGAAGCTGCCGCGAAGATGGCACGTGTAAAAGATCGCAGCTACAAGCCGAATCCGGAAGCTCACGAAGTATATGCAAAACTATTTGCCGAGTATAAAACGCTGCACGATTATTTCGGGCGCGGAGAAAACGACGTGATGAAGAGGCTGAAGGCGATCAGAGAAGCTCAACACTCGTAGCGTCGTTGATTCGATGGGGCGTAGTTGCAACTGCGCCCCTTATGTTTACTGCCAGCCGTACTCGTAACCTGTTTCGTACATTGCCACAATGTTTTCGACGGGGGTTACTGGTTGTATGTTGTGGCAGGGTGCGAGTATATACCCACCTCCTGCACCCAGTATCCGAAAGTTATCCAACACTTCCTGTCGGACCTCCTCAACAGTGCCGAATGGAAGTGTGTATTGGTTATCCATACCACCGTGGAACACCAATCGGTCGCCAAAATCACGCTTGAGGCTTTCTCTATCCATACCGGGACATCGCCACTGAACTGGATTCAAGACTTCAATACCGATATCGACAAGATCAGGTAGTATTCCCCGTATTGCTCCATCATCGTGATGAAAAACGTAGCTGCCGTGCTGCTTGGTAAGCTCGATCATACGTCTCATTCGAGGCAAAAGGTATCGCCTGATATGATGCGGTGAGTACATCAACCCGGTCTGCGAGCCCAGATCCTCAGCAACATATGTGATTATGACCTTCCCAGGTATGGTTTCGAATATACGCAGCGTGTTCTGATAAGCCAGCTCGAAAAGTTTATCCAAGACGTAATCGACGATATCCGGGTTCTCAACGAGATCAACAAATGCTTGCTCTTCGCCTCTCAGCTGTTTGTACAGTAGAAACGGCTCTGAGCCGCCGCCCTGGATGGGCTCATGCTCATGGTCCTTGACGAGCTCAGGTAAGTGCGAATAGTCCCACCAGTCCGGAGATGGAAATGTGTAGGTTGCCTCAATTTCGTCTACACTTTCGCAGTGCGCAAGGGGCGCGTCAACAGCCTCATTGTATGTCCCTGTGCCATAGTCGACAAGCTTGGTCCTGACACCAAAAACGCTTGTGCCCGGCTCGAGCGGTGGACCCACGTACCTACCCGTGACTACAAATGGTCGGTCTATGTGCAGGCGCCTCATCGCTTCGTCGAAATCGCAGCCAAGATATTGGCACAACTTCTCGTTTACTTCACTGGTCGCCCAGTAGTCCATGGGGATGCGGTCCGGCTTTTCGCGGCTGAGCACCGCAAGCCAGCGTTCGCGAGGAGTCATAGTTTCCTTGGGCACAGTGTCAACCTCCTTGGTATCAGCTCCCAACAGCACCAGAAATCTTTATTACTCGACGAGCATTTGCTCCAAGGATTGCCTTCGCAATTTCCTTTGCCGTCTGAATTGAAAAGTAACCGCACTCCACTCGTTCCGTGAGTAGCTCTACGAGCACGCTGCGAAAGTTCATGACTAGCGCGAACATTTCCTCGACGAGACTTGCATCCGTGCCCCACATTAACTTCGAGTGCGGGACGCGCTCGATCCAATCGTCAAGCACGGCTCTGAGTCCGCGCACTGCCATCACTCCGCATAGATCTAGATAGCAGTTAGGAATCTGAACGGCCAAGTCTCGGCACTCATTTGCAAACGGTCCACCCGCGTGGAACAACACGAACTTCGTGCGCGGATGGCGTATCATCAACTCGTTCAGATAGAGCGGATTCCCCCAATCCACTATGTGATCCACACCGCCTGCCGGCCCTGTGTGAAGCTGAAGCGGAATGTCATACCGTGCACAGAGCTCACAGATACGATTCATAACAAAATCCCCGAGGACCTTGAGCGCTTGCACATTGGGATGCTCAGACGCAAGGCATTCTCTCAAAGCGCGCTGTGCGTCGTGCCCTGTTGGATCAGAGAACTCGATCCTGCGACACCAAGTACTATTGTTTTTGACGGCTGCCGCGCCGGAGCTGACGGTTGATTGGAAGTCCTGCTCCAGACAATCAATAAGTCCATCCAGAGTAGAAGTCTTTTCAATTCCGTGCTGCTCGATGATCTTTGTCCGCCACTCGGGGCGCCCAAACCATACGTAACTGTCAAACCTCGCCACGGGCGTAAGCAATGAGCGATCCATATAGCTTCGGCTGTCCTGGCAAGTAATGCTCACTCGTGCCTTTTCGCGGATGACCTTTCGGTACCAGTCGGGATCGTTGTACGCGTGGCGAATTCTCTCAGAAAGCAGATCAAACGCTTCGCTATCCAGTTCTGGGAAGTCGAGGCCATAGAGTTGCTTCAAGCCTTTCAAGAATACCCGATAGAATGCCGTAGCTTTGACGCTGTCCAACGATTCAGCCAGTTCTTCCCAATTTTGAAACTCCCTGAGCCGGCGGTAGTCGCAGCGCGAAAAAGCGCCAGAGCTTACCCACAACTGTCTCATATTCCCGGACGCATTGAAAAGTGCCAACGCGTCCATCGGACGAGGTAACGAGTCATGCGCCCGTAGGTGGGCGTGCGTATCTACGGCGGGAACATCGAATGTGAATGCGCATAGTTCTTCTCTGATGTACAAGCCAGAATCTCCAATATAACTCGCTTATCCCGAAGCGTCTGCCGAAGAGCGACCTACTTGAACTTGATCGAATACAGATCTGCGTCCTTGAGTTCAAACTTCAAACGCACGGGTTTGCCCGCAAACTGCGACACGTCAGCACCTGCAGTCCACTTCACAGTGCGCTCGAGCTCGTCACCGTAAATAACGTGGCAATCCCCGAGAGAAAACCCATCGAAAGGTTTGCCTGTCATATCTTGAATCTCTACTCGAATGCCTCCCGCGGCGCTTGTCGAGTAGTTGATGACCAGCTCATTGCCAGAAAAGACTACAGGTTTCGTAGTCATTGTGCCCGACTCTGCTCCGGCGTGAATTGACACGAAGCCGTCAGTGCGAATTGTTGCGCGGCGTATACGATGTGAAGGCTTATATCCGTGCTCCAGATAATAGAGCGAAAGCTCCCCTGGAGCGGTTTCCAGTATACCCCACGCAGCCATTACGTTTCTATCCAGCCAATTGTCCTCGTCCAAACCCGGCCGCATAAAAGCTTCCAACCATCTATGAAACGTCAGTCCGTCTCGACTGGACATAAACACTCCGTCCGAAATGCCGTCTCCGCCGTAGTCTCTTCTATCTGGAATATAACGCTTCGGAAAGCCGAGATATATGTGTGGAGCGCGAAAATAAGGGGTTACGGCATTAGTATACAGATGCTCATCGGGAGCTCCGGGATAGGTAAGCCATTCGGGTTTTGTCCAGGTGCTAAAGTCCTTGGAAGTCGAGCGTTTGATGTCGCGGTAACCAGAGGGATAACCCTCTCGGAAGGCTCTGAAGTAACACACGTATTCTTTGAGGTTCGGGTCCCAAAAAGCAAGATTCTGCGAGTCGAAGTTCCCTTCGACGATTATTGGCTCCTCTCTGAGAAGCCTCCAACGGAAACCGTCCGACGAAACATATGCGTAGAGCCCGTCCTCTCTGCCACGACCAGTCCTGGGCGCGACCGCCTTGTAGCGCTCCTCAGGCTTCGCGCTTGGATTCGTGTCTTTGAAGGGGGTAAACGCGTGTGCACCGGGACCCGTCCATACAATGTTATTGTCTTTCGAGCCTTTGTAATCGACGATGCCAAGTACTGGACGAGTCCAAGTTATGCCGTCCTTGCTGAGTGCAACGCACGTGTTCTCCTGCCGTTCAGGCTTCCACCTCGAACCGCGGTAATACATTCGGAAACCATCATCATCCCTGAAAACAGTTACGTAGGCTGATGTGTCCCCCTCCCATGGCGCATCGAATGTCAGAGCCACTTCGCGCGGCACGGGATGGTTGAGACGGTGCTCCACGTTTTCAAGGTTGTCGATAAGGTAGTTGTCTACGAAAAGCTCAAGCCGAGTGCCGATGTCAATCGGCGCTGGTATCTGCAGTATTACGGCTGCCGCGAGATTCAGTGTCAATTCCAACCTCCATTACTCTTTTTTGGGTCTACTTTGGTAGGCCAGGAATAATCGTTCTTGCCTGCCTGGGGTTATTATAAGCGCTGTTGCTTGCACCTATTACCTCCTGGAAAAGCAGACCGCTTCATTATACAATGAATGTTCGTGCAAGAATAAAGTATTTGGAATATACAAAGTCACGTAAGGCGCAATCTACTTGGGGGAGGCAGCGCTATGCAGGAGTGCGCAGAGCTGCCTCTTCACGAATCACATCTATCAGTATGCTCGCCCAGCGGGATGTATCTACCCTGTCTTTCGGTAGTTCCAGCGTGATGAGGGACAGTCGGCGTTCTTGTCCGTAGTATGTCCCCATGGAGCCTGGGCATGGATATCCGATGTCGCCAACGGCCGGCAGTCCCGTCACCTTGGATATCCGCCCTGCCAAACGTTGCGAGGGACCGTTGTAGTTCACACATGCCATGGGCTCGTGTAGCGAAATAATCAAGCGAGGCTGATAAAGCCCGACAACTTCCATTATAGCCTGTGTCTCCGGCTCAGAAGCAGGTTGGCGGCCGCCATAGAATTTGTGTGACGGGTCGGATGGTCCTGTTCCGAAATCTTTGGTAGGAAAGTTTCGGTTGATGTCGATCCCGTTAGCATTCTTGCGCGAGTCGACTTCGTAGCCGTCGGGGTTTACAAGAGGAAGCACGACCACGCGAATGATGCCAAGATCAGAATCTGAGAGTCGGGCAAGACCTTTAGTGACCTCGCGCGCCACAGCGACGCCTTGGCTCTCATCTCCGTGAACTCCTGCCATCACGATGACACTGTGCGGTCCTGAACCAAATTCGCACCACTCAATCGCTCGACCCAATACTGAACGATGTGTGCTCTGCTTGCATTTCATCCGGTACGCATTCCTCGTCAAGCCAGTACTGCTGCCGGTACATTTGGGCATATAAACCGTTTGCATCCACCAATTCCCGATGATCCCCGTGTTCGACAATGGTACCCCCTTCGAGCACGAGTATAGTGTCGGCGCCTCGGATCGTGCTCAGTCGGTGAGCAATGATGAATGTTGTCCTGCCTACCATTAGGCGGTCCAGGGCTTGATGGATAAGGAACTCCGATTCGGAATCCACCGATGAGGTCGCTTCATCGAGTATAAGTATCGTCGGGTTCGCAAGTATTGCGCGCGCGATTGCCAGACGCTGTTTCTGGCCGCCGGAGAGTTTGACTCCGCGCTCGCCGACCTGTGTATCGTACCCGTTTTCGAGATTTACGATGAACTCGTGGGCATTGGCAGCTTTGGCAGCTTCTATAATTTCCTCGTCCGTTGCGTCGGGACGTCCGAAACGCAAGTTTTCTCTTACCGTGCCGCTGAAAAGGAACGTGTCCTGCAGAACCATTGCTATGTGTTTGCGCAAGTCGCTCTGTCGAACCTTACGTACGTCTATTCCGTCAATCAGAACGCGGCCTTCGGTTACGTCGTAAAATCGCGGGATCAGATTGATAAAGCTGGACTTTCCGGCTCCACTCCTACCTACGATAGCCACACGCTGACCGGGAAGCGCTTTAACGTTTATGTCACGGAGTACCTCTTCTCCCGAAGGATAACGGAACGATACGTGCTGGAACTCAACCTCTCCTCGGACATGATCGAGGGGCACAGGATCCGGCGGGTCCTGAACATCAGGCACTGTGTCTAAAACATCGAAAATTCTCTCACCGGAGGCAAGGGCGCGCTGAATTGAATCGAAAGTGCGAATAAAATCGCCGATAGGCATGTAGAAATGGCTGACGTACATCAGAAACGCCGTCAGTTGGCCCACGGTAAATTGCCCTTTGGATATCATAAGCGCGCCTACACCGAGAACCATTACCGTTCCCATGGTGCTGATTGTGTGTATGAATGGGTGAAACGCCGACGACATCCTCGCGGCACGTATACTTTCAGACTGAAGGCGTCGGCTCGCTTCTTCTACAAGGCGATATTCATCAGGCTCACGGTTAAAGGCCTTGATAACCACCATACCCGAGAGGTTCTCCATCAACTTAGCACTGAGCTGGCCCATTAAGTCGCGGATCAAACGATACACGACGCGCACTCGACGCGTGAAGAAGAAAAGGCTTACACCGATTATCGGAACGGGTATAAGGACCAACAGCGCGAGGAACCGGTTGTAACTGAGCATGTAATAAAGCGCAAAACCCGTCCCGAAAAGTTGGCGTGCCAGGGAATTGGATGTGCCCACAATTAGTCCTTCGAGCTGGTGGACATCGCCAGTCATGCGTGAGACCAAGTCGCCCACTCGCTTGTCGTGATAATAGCTCAGAGACAGTTTCTGGAAATGCTCGTAGAGCGCCATCCTAAGCGTATGCAGAACTCGCTGGCCGCCCACGCTCATCCAATAGCCGCTCAGAGCACCGATGACCTGGCCGATCACTACAATCGAAACGTAGAGTAAGATTACCCTAGGCAAAGCAGAGTAGCGATTTGCTGCGATTACGTTGTCGATAGTGTACTGAACTATGCGCGGCGGCTGTTGACCCAGAAAAACACCCGCGACTGTAGCAAAAAGTCCAAAAAGCAATATGGGCCACAACGGCAGCGCCCACTGAACCGTCCTCTTCAGCGCTCTTCGAAAGTTTTGAGGTTTTCGCGGACCTACTCCTGCCCAATTCCCTCGCATATCAGCACGCACCCTTCGTGTCCTCTTCGATCTGTTCCATTCTGTCGACCACTTGGCGCATCACAGCTATAGCCTGCGATAACGTACTCAATTCATGTTTGGAAAGCTGTTTAAGCATTTGCGCCAGACGGCCCAATGCCGCATTTCTTGTTGCTTCCAAAACAGCCAGCCCTTCTGTGGTCAAGTTGAGCACGAGCTTTCTGCGGTCCTCCAGTGACTCCTCTCGATCGATTAGACCAGCCTTAACAAGCCCATCCACCAAGCGAGACACTGAGGCATTGGTTAGACCAAGATGCTGAGCCACAAATGACAGCGACGCGCCTGGATGATGCGCGATTATGCGGAGCGCTCGAAACTGCTGCATCGATATTTCGCCGGGCCTGGCTTTCCGCATTTCGCGGCGAATCGCCCGATGGATCGCGGACATAGTTTCCATCAATGCTTCAGCCGGCTGGTCCTCAAGTAAGGTGGACATGATAGTTGCACCTGCTAATTGTTGTATATATAAAGAGTATATATCACACCTTCGGAACAATCAAGACAAACCTGGAGCAGATCGTGCCCCGGAGTTGACACGCGGTTCCGCTGCGGTAGTGGAACGGTAAGAGCCGATGGTACAACCAAATATACCATGTGCGCCAATTCAGGTAAAAATACTAGTTGCGAGTCACATATTTGCGTGATAACCTCCAATTGGGATGAAATAACCACATCCCGGTGCAAAGAACAATATGTAGGGAAGGAGGTATAAGATGAGAAGGGCGATTGTGTTTGTCGTTGCGTTGGCGACAGTGCTAGCAGTGAGTGCCGGTGCGGACATGCTCACTTCCGTCGTGTGGAACCAGCGGTGGACGGAAGATTTTGAGGCGTACTGGGCAGCTGATCCAAATCCGCTTACCGGAAAAGTTTTGGGCAGAACGGATAACAGTTCGCACGACCCCTGGGAGCAGTGGCAGCTGCCGCAATACAAAGGCTACCAAGAACCTGAGGAGCCGACCAACATGCGCGTGAGGGCGACAGCTTGCTCCGCGACCTATCAGGTTCGCGCAGCTTGGGCGCCTTGCGAAGGGATAGCCGACAACGAGACCTATCAGTTGGTTACGTTTCAGGTAAAAGCTCAGGACAACGTTCCCAGTGTCTACAGCCTCAACGTCATTTGCTCTAACAACGACGTGCTGTACGAGGGAACCAACGCCATCCCAATGTGGGACATATCCAATTTAGCGGTGAGACCCCACGTACGGAGAAGCTGGGATTTCTACGATGAGACTGGACCTGAGTGGATCGGACCGGACATACATATCGATGCTGGAACGTGGCACACGCTTGCCTTCGCGTGGAACATCGCTACAGGTGAAGCAGAATGGTATGTCGATAACGTGCTTGTTGCCTCGCTGCCGGACGACCCAATTCTTAAGGGCTACTACCTCAGCAGAGCAGGAAATAACTTCGAGTTCTGGCAGAAATACGTCGCCGCCGACGCTGCCAATAACGTCCTGTTCGACAACCTGGCTAGCTATGGCGGAGTTCCTATTCCGGAAACGGGCACTCTGGCGTCGCTCAGCGCGCTGTGCATAGGCACGCTCAGCGTGTTCAGACGGCGCAAATCCTAGGGCAGAGCTGTATCAACGCGTAGACAGACGAGAAGGCGACTTGGGCGGTTAACCCAAGTCGCTATTTCCATTATGTGCACTACGTGCACTTCGCAATAAGGCACGAGTTAAAAAGGTCTCTCTTTGCTGGGTGTTGCGCTCGATCTTCCAAACAGCGATCGAGCCGCCCTCTCAAGCAAGTCGAGGAAAAGTTTCAATTCACCAGGCTCGACGAACGGATTTTGCGAGCCCCGCTGCCGCTGCCGCAGTTTTCGAAAGGTTCGGCTTTGCTCTGGATGAACACCTATGAAGACATCGACACACTCCCTTCCCAATCGCTGCAAGGAGTTGAGATAATCTGCTCGACGTGACGAGGGTAGTTGGTATTTGGCTAGGTACTCGTCCGTCAGCGATTTCAGCCCTGGCACACCGAAGGTTCCAACGATTAAGACGCGCTGTTCGTCTTCTAAATCGAAAAAGTTGTCCGTGTGTCCAGGCGTGTGAACACAGCGTATACAGACCTCTCCAAGCTCGATAGCCTGCCCGTCAATTAGGCACAGCCAATTCTCAAAAGCCTTGTAGAACTCTAGACCATATTCCGGAGACCAAGTTAAGGACGCTCCAGTATCGCGCGAGCGTCGGGTTCTCCCATCGCGGCATGTGCGCCGGTCAGTTCTTTGATAGCTCTGGTGCCTCCGATGTGATCATAATGACCGTGGAAGTGAATAACAAGCTTGATGTCGTTCGGATTGAACCCCAACTGCCGTATCGATTCGAGAAGCAAGTATAGTGTCTGAGGTTAGCCAGAATCTAAGAGTACTAAGCCTTCTCCGCTGTCAACTAGATAGGCGGAAACGCTCAGGTTCCCCACGCAGTAAAGGCGATCGATTATCCTGAATGGGTGAACTGCGAATCCCCAAGGCCTCTTGCAAATTTCAGGAGTCATTCTTCAGAAAGTCCCAGCTTTCTGCGGAGTATAGCTTTTGCTTTGCGAAGAGCTTCTCCTCTGTGCGAGATAGCGTTCTTCTGTTCAGGGGTCAGTTCTGCAACGTGTTTTCCAAGATCCGGAATGTAGAAAACAGGATCATAGCCGAAGCCGTTCGAGCCTTTCGGTTCCGGGGCGATTAATCCCTCGAGCGTGCCTTCGCACGTTTCAATTTGTCCGTCAGGAGAAGCAACAGCAATGACACAGCGGAATCGAGCGGTGCGCCTGGACTCCGGCACATCCTTCATAAGATCGAGGAGCTTTGCGATCCTCCCCGGATCGGAAGCGGCGAACCGGCTTGAGTATACTCCCGGTGCACCGTTCAAAGCGTCGACTTCCAGGCCGGAATCATCGGCAAGCACCCACTCGCCGGTAAGACGCGCGTACGTTTTAGCCTTAGCTAATGCGTTTTCCTCAAACGTAGACCCGGTTTCTTCCACCTCAGGCGCGTCAGGATAGTCCTTTAGCGTTACTATGTCAAGCGGCAAATCCGACAGCATCTCAGTTATTTCGCGGGCTTTGCCGAGATTGCGTGTCGCTACGACTAGTTTCCTCAAGCTTAGTCCTCCCCGCTGGTCTCAACTGCGAACCTCAATAGATACTGCCGACTCAACGTGGAGCACATCATAGGACATCGGCAAATTCCTGCTTGAGCAATTCAGTCAGTGATTTGATGCCTTTCTGCGCCAGCGCAAGAAGGCTATTGAACCGTGCCAGGGTAAATGGTGCGCCTTCGGCCGTCGCTTGGATTTCCACCAGCCGGCCACCGGCAGTCATTACCACGTTCATATCTACTGAAGCGCTGGAGTCTTCCTTATAGTTCAGGTCCAAAAGCTCCTCGCCAGAGACTATCCCCACGCTTACAGCAGCGATGAGGTCCGCAAACGGCATTTTCTTGACCCATCCCTCTTTCTTCATGTAGGCGCACGCATCGATAAAAGCGGCAAATGCTCCAGTCACGGAAGCAGTGCGCGTGCCACCATCTGCCTGGATAACGTCGCAATCCAACCAAATAGTCCTCTCGCCAAGGGCAGGAAGATCTGCCACGGAGCGAACAGCCCGACCCACTAGCCGCTGAATTTCCTGGCTGCGGCCGTTAATTTGACCCTTTGCTATATCCCGCTGGCTGCGCGTTTCACACGAACGCGGCAGCATCCCGTATTCGGCAGTGACCCATCCTTGTCCGGAACCCTTGAGCCACTGCGGAACTTTGTCCTCGATCGACGCTGTGCAGACGACTTTGGTATCCCCGACCTCGATCAAGCAGCTGCCTTCAGCGTACTTGATGAAGTGTCGAGTTAACTTGACCGGTCTTAACTGGTCAGGCGCGCGACCATCAAGACGAATCATACCCCTAGCTCCCTATTTGTGAGTTCTCGCTTCGGCAACCTACGGATTCAACATCTCCTGACGTCAGGTTGACCCTCAAAACGTCGCTGATAGGTAACCCCAAGAACCGGCTTCCCAATTCCTTCAAGCTGGTAACGTCCCCGCTTGCGTAGAACTCGTGCGTTCCCGCCATCGAAACGCTCAATATACCTTGCTCGGACAAGACGTGAGCCAACGTCGCGGCAGTCTCCTCAGCCGGATCTACCACGACTACATCGGCCCCAGCAGCCAACTCTATAGCTCTCCTCAAAAACGGATAATGAGTGCAACCCAACACAAGGACTTTGCATCCCGCTCGGACTAAGGGCTCTACGTACTCGCGTGCAGCCACTTCAGCCTCCTCGCTTTCAGCCAATCCCGCTTCTACCAGCGGAACAAAGCGCGGACACGCTTGCTGTGACACTTGTATGCTGCTGTCTATTGCGGCTATTTGGCTAACGTAAGCGCCGCTTTTCACTGTGCCAGTCGTGGCGAGGATACCTATCGGCTTGCCGCCACTAGCTTTGACGGCAGCGCGGGCTCCAGGCTCGATGACACCGATTATGGGCACGTCGGGCCACAAAATTCTTGCGTCGTCTAGAGCAACAGCGCTAGACATGTTACAAGCCATAACGACCGCTTTGGCTCCTTGTTCGATAAGAAACCGAGTTATGCCAAGAGCAAAATATCTTATTTCGTTCAGCGAGCGTTCACCATAGGGAACGTGCGCAGTATCTGCAAAGTATATTATGTGTTCTCTGGGCAGTTTGCGCAGGATTTCCCTCGCAACGCTCAGCCCGCCTATCCCGGAATCAAAAACGCCTATAGGTGAGTTCAACGATCTGACTGCGGCTGCAAAAGTGTGGAATCCGCCGATATGGGCTCAGTCAACTCAAAGTGCCCACCCAGCGTCTCAGCCGGCTCTCCTTCAACCAGTATTTGGGCGCGTTTAACCTTCCCACCACCATTAGCAACAAGAGTGTGCACAATGGCATTTAGCGTCAATGCCTCTTGATCCGACCCGCCGCTGAAGTTTTCCAGGAATTCCTTCGAGAAGTCTACCACTGCTACGTCGTTCTTGACCTTTACAGGGCTCCTCAGCTTCGTGCCGCTCGGAATAAGTCCTGCAGCGTCGCCGTTTCTTTGACCAGCAATCACCAGCAGAGATAAAGCAGTGTCAAGTTTACTGCCTTTCGATTCAGTCGTGATCTTCTTGGGAGCAAGGTAAATTCCAGAAGCCATTTTTTTCGGCAGGTAGATAATAACGCGCTGGTGTTCGGTCATCGTAACTACCGGAGGTGACGTGACTTCAACTTCTCCCTTCGGCTCTGTTGTGCGCTGCTTGCCGGCAAGATGGAAAACTCCAAATGCAACTGCCGCAAACGCCACAACTCCCAGAAAAATCAAAACACCAACCTTTCGCGTCTTGTGTGATCGTCTTGCCATTTAGTAAGCCGCTCCAAGTGTTTTCTATTTCTATTCTATAGTAGAACCTTCTACGTATGCCTTGAGTCCAGCCACTATCCCCTCGGCAAGCTTACTGCGATATGCGGCATCCAGCAGCTTGCTACGATCCGAAGGGTGATTCAAATATCCACATTCGATCAACACGCCTGGTATACCTGAGCCAGAAAGACGCCGAAGCACGCCCAATCCCGAAGCATAAAGCGACCTGTCGGTTCGAGCACGGCGGTCGGCCATTCTTGTAATGGAACACACAGCGGCATGAATTGCATACGCCAGTGCTTTGGAACTCGGTTCGTCCATATGATAATACGTTTCGATCCCGCTTGCGCTGCCGGGAGAACTGTTAGAATTACAGTGGATACTTACGAACAAGTCCGCCCGATTCCTTATTGCTAGCTCAACCCGCGTGGCCAATCCAAGGGAGGTGTCGCCATCTCGAGTCATTATCACTACGGCACCCTCTCGCTGGAGCGCAGCTTTCACAGCGTTGGCGATGCGCAAATTGACATCCTTCTCATACACGTCACCCCATCGCGCACCCTTTTCGCGGCCTCCGTGACCCGGGTCTATGACGACTAGCTTGCCGCGCAGCGTCCCTCCCGCTTTATCGGGGATTCGAACCATAACTCTCGCAGCATTCTCTGAGACAGAAACATCATACGCCGCAATACGCTGAAGCGACAGATTAAACTTTACCGCAGGCTGGCCCGAAAAAGCGGTTCCACTGACCGTAACAGACTTGAGCAAAGGATGGTCAGCATCAAGTTGATCTGCACCCTCGGCCAGTGCGGCAGATTTGAAAATGACCTCAATCTCCGGTGGTTTAACGCCGTAGGAGTGGGTGATCTGTGCGATCGCAGATGTCCGGATAATCAATTCGAACCCATCTTCACCTTTTGACTCTAAGGAGACTCCTTCGACTGAATATGGTCTCGACTGCGCCACAGAACGGGGAGTTTGCAAGGGTGATTGTCCACCCCGATATGCCGGTTTTGACTGGCTTTCACTTACCAGAATTACAAGTTGTGCCGCAGGCAGTCGACTCTCCAAACTCAGTTCGGCATTCTGGATTAGATCAAGGACTACTCGTGCGGTGTCGGGATTATATTGACCCAGCCGCGCACGCGCCGCTACTGGTCCACCGATGTAGACCTCGCGCGCCTCCGAGGATAGTTTGGTATTGTGAACGTCCACTATCAGCTTGTCTTGCCACTTGCGCGTGGTGCACGTGACTGGCAGCGAGCAGTTAATCTTCAGCGTACCCCCGACGAACTCTACCGACTGCAAGTGTGAGCGAATAGTAGCGGCACCCTGGGACTCGTCCCATATCAGTTCCCCACCTACGATCTTTAGCACGTTGTCCAACGGAACCATTCTCGCACCCGACACCTGGCTTATCTCAGTCTCGCCTGAGCAGCCCGTAGGGGCAACTATTGTTATGCTGTCAGTGGAGGCACCTGGCTGACACGATATGCCCAAAGCTTCCAAACACGAAATCGGCACTAGAATCTTGCGACCGTCATAAATGGCGCTTGGCACGCAGGACAGCTCCCTGGTCCCGTAGAATACGCGCACAGGGGTATCAGCACTAACGCAACCCACGGCAATAAACACCAGGAGAAAAAAAACCAAATCAGTTTTTGCGAACGGCCTCACAAGCACTTCCAGCGCGAAAGGGGTCAGATTATTCAGGGCATAAATATTGAGACGTGGGCAATATGTCTAGATTACGGATCGAATACTCACCTCAAAACCGGGTTCATTGTAACCCATAGACAAATGCTTTTCAAGACACTGGGAAACAACGCTGGCAATATTACGTCTTAAGCTGTGGAGGTATAAGCATATGCTGAAGAAGCTCTTAATAGCCAGTGCAATAAGCGCAGCTTTTCTTTCGTTGACCAACTCGGCAGGTGCAATCACAGCAAACGATATACTGAAGAAGGTCAAAGCTGCAGAAGCATTTCTCAGAGATTTTCGCGCAGAGCTGATTATTGAAGAAGCAAATAAGACTGCCATTGCCGGCATGGGCAAAGGATACGACGAGATACTGCGCCTGGAAAAAGCTGTCATCTGCTACAAGAAGCCGGACAAGATACGCTATGATGGCTACGCACGTGGTATAAAGGTCACTTACATACAAAACGGTTACACAAAGCTGGTCATTGCTCCGATGGTGAAGCAAAAAGTAAACGTGAAGGACAAGCCGGGGAAGCGTCAGGATACGCTTGACCTGGGTTTTCTGTCCAGCTGGCTTTGGATGGATAATAACGTAAGCGTTGTTTCAGTTGATCGCAATGGTATCGTCAAGCTGAAATTCGTCCCCAGGTTTGGACCCAAGGACAAAAGCCATGACCTGGTGTGGATAGATCCCAAAACTTTGCGTCTGCTTCGCTTCGAGCGTTATCGCGGCAGCGGCGAACTTCGCGTACGCTGTGTGTACTTGGAACATTTGAAACTCACTCCAGGTCTGGCTATAGCGACAAAGTCTGAACTTTTCGACGCGAAAGGCCGCTCTTTGGGCACTGCTTCTTATAATAACCTCCAAGTAAACGTTGGTCTGAGCGATTCGCTTTTTTCGGTAAACCTCTAACAACTTGCCAGCAGCTCCAATAATCCTAGTAGGTAGACTAGGCGTCCTAACGGCTAGATGTGGAACTATCCTGCTGGGAACAAACTATGCACATTTCCGCGGAATTAATTAAAATCGGGCGCTTTTCGCAAAGGGGCTTCACTCTTGTTGAAGTCCTGCTGTCGCTGGGTGTCTTCGTAGTTCTAACGATAATCTTTGCAGCTTCAGTTCCCCTGGCTCATCGGACCGCGAAGATTAACGGTCAGTATTCGCAAGCGATTAGCCTATGCCAACACAAGATTGATCAACTACGCGCAGTCGGCTACGGTCGAATAAACTACACGGAGCTTTCCGATGCAGGCGTGATAGATGACAGTCCTACATCCTCTCCTTTCTCATTTACGAATGTTGATAGTGTTGAGGAATACCTGCCGGACCCAGTGACTCAACTAAGCTTGCAGTATTCCAGCGGCGAGATAAACGCCACCGCCACCATCAGTTGGAGAAGCGGCAGCAGTACAAGCAAACGCAGCACTGTGAGCCTTTCAGCAATTATCACCAACGTGGAGTAGCTGCAGATGCTAAACAAACGAGCAGGTTATACGCTTGTTGAAGCGATGATGGTGTTGGGAATAATGGGTTTCGTCGGTGCGGGAGCACTGGCGCTCATCGTTGCCTCGTTTACGTGCTTTGAAGGTGCGAGCACGGAATCATTCACAGACACTGACGCTGTACTCGCTATGCAGACCATCGTGAATGACGTAAGAGAAGCGAAAAAAGTACAAATCCTGGCAAACGGTTCCAGACTCCGCGTTGTTTTCCCCAAAGTAACAGAAGAGGGGTACTACGATCGTCACGAACCTGACACGGCGCACCAGATTGACTACTATCTATCGGACTCGACGGGCGTGCCGGGTCATTCAGGCAATTGGCTTTGGCAAGGCAAAAATAATGGCACCAGGAAACCTCTTAAGAAGGGGATCGTGGCGCTTGATTTTGAACAGGATACTTCACGATCCGTCAAGATAACAATTACCGCCCGCAACGACGCAGTTTCTGGACCAAAAGAAACCAGGCTTACCCAACGGGTGGTGTACCTAAGAAACTATTAACCCCAACTATGGTCAAGAGCGCTAATAGGAAAGAATCAGGTACCATTCTAGTTGTTGCGGTCATCAGTCTGTTCCTTGTCACGACCGCTACTATGGGGGTGCTCTTGGTCACAGCAAACGCATTGCACCTGACCAAAGTACAATCTGCAGGTGCTATCGCGTTCAATACTGCCGAATCTGGTGCGGAAAGAGCTGCTTATTGGCTCAAGAACCAGGGTGCACCTCCAACCGAAACGGTCGACCCATTCGGTGGCGCAGTGCAGATGGGAGACGGCGAGTATCAGGTGACCATCTATCCCCATCCTGAGAATCCGAATCAATACCTTAAAACGTTTAGAATAGTATCGGTAGGCACTGCACAGGGAATTAGCAAAACGGTCGAGCTTGTTGTAAAGCAAGCCACTTTTGGCAGATATGCGTACTTCACCGACAGCGAAACCTCAAGCATCAGCGGCGGTGCCATATGGTGGAAAGCAGGCGAGATAGCTGATGGGCCAGTACATTCAAACAACAGAAACGGCTCTAACTTTAATATTAACTACAACGGTTCCACATCACCCATATTCTTAGATATGGTGACAGCTTCCGGAACCACAATAAACTACACACCTAGCAGGCCCAGAGACGAAGCAACCTTCACGAGAATTTTCCGCGATGGAAGCAAAGGGTTTCGCCTTGGCGTCCCGCCGATTCCAATGCCCCCTTCAACGGCCACGCAGCGAAACGCTGCTTGGGGATCGTCTTCGGGCTTCCCGAACACCAACGGAGTATACCTCAGAGCAGGTTATGGCGGCGGAATATATATCCGCGGAGACGCAGGGATTCAACTCACTTTGGACGCAAACGGCAACCAGGTCATCAGAATCATTCAAGGCTCCAACGTAACATCCGTGACTCTCGATAAGACAACGCAAACGTGTCGCGTTTCAGGACCCGTGGGACCCGGTAGTCCGACAGAAGCAGCATCCCTGGGAACAGGAGTAATCTACTGCACTGGTAACATAACATCCCTAAGCGGTGTCGTGGCTGACAATCGCGCGGTTGGCGGTGAAATTGTTGTGCGAAATGCGTTAACAATTGCGAATGATGTTAACGCCGGAAAGTATATAAAGATAACCGATAATCTTGTCTACAACACCAAACCTGACAAGACGCTCGATAGCTCTGATCCGGTCAACCTGGCAGCTGGTACGCTTGGATTGGTAAGTAAAGACATTATAATCGCGTCTAGTGCGCCGAGCAACCTGGAAATCGACGCAGTATGTTTGGCAGGAGGCTCTAACACGACCGGCGGTAGTTTCTACGTAGAAAATTACAATTCCAAGAAGCCGACCGGAACCTTGCGCGTTCTAGGAGGAATAATCCAAAAAGCACGAGGACCTGTCGGTACGTTTGACCCAAACACAGGTGTCACTCTAACAGGCTATACCAAAGCCTACTCATATGACCCACGAATGGCGGTCAACCCGCCGCCGTATTATCCAACCACCGGCACATACGAGCGCATATCCTGGCGTCTTTTAGCTACCCGCTAGTCCAAGCACGGAGGGGACAGCTTGGACGAGGAGCAGTTGCCCTTCACTCATCCAGCAACCCGTGCCGCAGACCGAGCGGCAGCGGTTTTGGACGCTTGCAGGTGCTCTCCAACATAATGTGTTTACCTTTGTCCGAGGATTCGTGCAAAGCACACATTATGTCCAGAACATGGAAAGCCAACTCGCCGTTTGTACGGTGCTCCCGCCCGGTTCTCAATCCGTAGGCCATGTCAGCGACGCCTATGCCCCGGCTATTTTCGTGATAAATATGCGATAACGGCATTTCCATCCAATCGCTGTTCAGGCGCTTTATGCGGACCGGACCGCCGAAGCCGTTCGGATCCGGCACGCTCATCGATCCGTCGGTTCCATATATCTCTATCCGAGGCAAATTGTGCCCCCAAACGTCGAAGCTCTGAATGATAGTAGCTATAGCACCGTTTGCGAAGTCTACAACGCCGGCGACGTGCGTTGGAACATCTACTTTGATCTTCGTTCCGTATTTAGGCTGGCTCGTTATTGTGCGCTCCGGAAAAGTAATCCTAGCAGAGCTAGCTACGCGCCTTGCCGGCCCCATAATAGCAACCAGCGCAGTTATATAGTAGGGACCCATGTCGAACACGGGGCCGCCTCCAGGTTTGTAGTAGAACTCCGGGTCGGGATGCCAGCTCTCATGACCGTGACACAACATAAACGCGGTCGCGCCGATAGGTTCGCCTATCCAGCCATCATCGACGAGTTTTATGCATGTTTGGATACCCGCTCCCAAGAACGTATCTGGTGCGCATCCTACCCGTACGCCTTTCGCTTTAGCCGCTTCTAAAATCTTTCGACCTTCCTCGCGAGTGATCGCGAGGGGTTTTTCATTGTGTACAGATTTGCCTGCCTCAATCGCTCTCAGAGCAATTTCCGCATGGGCAGCGGGAATTGTGAGATTGAGAACGATCTCGATCTCAGGATCTTGCATGAGTTCATCGACCGTTACAGCCTTGCAACCGAACTCATCAGCTTTCGCCTTAGCTCGGTCCATTATCAGGTCGGCGCAAGCCACTATATCGAGTATTTCGAAGACCTGACCGGCTTTGAAATAGATACCGCTTATGTTTCCGCAGCCGACAATGCCGACTTTCACAGGTTTCATAGTGAACTTCCTCCTACCAATCGCACGAGTGATTTCTTACGGCAGGCAGGTAATGACGTTTCTACCTGGCTGCCCAGAGCATGCCGCGTCGGAGAATTTCTCTGCACTCGGGGACGTCAAAGTCCTTCGCAACGTGCCCAAGAGACATATAAAACACGCGGCCTTCACCGTACATGCGTTTCCACACGACGGGCATCACGCACCCCTTGATCCACGGTGCATCGATACCTGAAAACGTGGTGGTTGCCAGGACCTTGTTCGACGGATCAACGTGCATATAGTATTGCTCAGACTGCATCCGAAAGTCCGAAAGTCCGGCAGTGATGGGGTCCTCGTGGTCGACTATGTTGACTTCATATTCCACTATGCCGCCCGGGTGTGCCACCCATTGGCCGCCTACCATAAACTGGTATTCAGTATTAGTGCGGAATGCATCCCCGGCGCCGCCGTGCCATCCGGCAAACCCAACGCCGCTTCTGACGGCATTGAGTAGACCTCTGCTCTGTTCGCCAGTTATCTCACCCATAGTCCACACAGGAATGAGCAAGTCCATCGACTTAGTTTTCTCTTCGTCCGCGAACGAATCGAGCGTATCAGAAACCTCCACTTCGAATCCTTCTGATTGAAGCAGCGACGCCGCGATCTCGGCAGTCTGCTTGGGCTCATGACCGTCCCAACCTCCCCAGACTATTAGTGCTTTCTTCCTCATAACTGACCTCTCCGTTTGCTACGAAACTTTCTGCTTGCGCCGCCGAGCGCTACGCATTAGGTTATCATTTCGCTTTATAAAAATGCAAACATCCTGGTTTGACCAATCAATGTGAATCCCATCCCGTTAAACGTGTCTCAGAGTCAAAAAGACTCAGCCGTATACACTTTCGTGCCTGGGAAATCCTAGCCGCCCACATCCCCAAAACCGAATCGCCACAGGGTGTGCTTGACGCATGCCGGAACGAATGCTACCCTCATTGTTGGCAAAGTAAAAGTATCTCTATTTGAGAGAATGGCGATTCGCGTTTTAGTATGCCCGGACTCATTCAAAGGCAGTCTGACGTCTGTTGAAGCTGCCGAGGCAATAGTTCGCGGGATTCGGATTGGCGCAGGAGAAAACTGCTTCGAGGTAACCAGCCTGCCACTAGCCGATGGGGGTGAAGGAACTGTAGATGCCCTGGTGCGTGCCACGGGCGGTGTCATCCGGCACACAAGAGCACACGATCCCTTGGGACGCGAGATAGACTCCTTTTACGGCTTAATAGGCGACGGCAAAACCGCCGTGGTAGAAATGGCTGCTGCATCTGGTCTTACCCTGCTTTCACAATCCGAGCGCGACCCGTTGGTTACATCAACATATGGCACTGGCGAGCTCCTGATGGCAGCTGCGAATGAAGGCGTCCAAGAGATAATCGTAGGTATCGGAGGAAGCGCTACGAACGATGCAGGTTACGGTGCGCTCCGCGCTCTCGGCGCGCGCTTTCTGGATAAGAACGGTAACGAGCTACCTGACGGAGGCGGATTTCTGGCTGAGCTGGAACAAATTGACCTATCCGGATTTGCGTTTCCCATAGACAAGGTTAAGGTAGTAGTCGCCTGCGACGTAAGAAACCCGCTCTACGGACCGATGGGGGCCGCCGCAGTGTTTGGCCCCCAGAAAGGCGCTTCAGTTGAGGCAGTTGAGCGTCTGGATAACGGCCTCAGGCGGTGGGCTGAAGTAGTGAAAGAGCAGACAGGAAAAGACGTGGCAAACCTACCAGGAGCGGGAGCAGCGGGCGGTCTCGGCGCTGCGCTTGCCGCATTCCTAAACGCGGAACTGCGTTCGGGTATAGATATAGTGTTGGATGCGGTTGGCTTTGACCGGTATCTCTCGGATACCGACCTGGTTATCACGGGTGAGGGAAAACTCGACGAACAAACAGGATTCGGGAAAGCTGTGGGCGGCGTGCTGAAACGCGCATCTGGTGCTGGCGTGCCAGTGATAGCCTTGGCAGGTTCTTGCGCAGGCGATCTGCGGAATTTATATGATGAAGGACTCACTGCCGCATTCAGCATCGTGCCTGGACCTATGACGGTCGCGTACGCGATGTCCCACGCGCAGGAGCTGCTAATGTCTCTTGCAGCTAACGTTTCCCGCCTGGTCGTCGCGGGAAGTCTACATACCCTGCGAACTGAGCGTTGTTGTCGATAACTACGGCACATCAAAAAGCTACACACGATGCGCACAGGAACAGCAAAACTACCCTTACACGGCGGTTCGGCACCGGCTTGGCTCTTCAGTCGAATGACCAAACTCGCCCGGGAGATCGTCTCCTTGATGGTTATCGAATTCGGACCCCAGGAAGTATTGAGGAAGCTTTCTGATCCGTACTGGTTCCAGGCACTTGGGTGCGTTTTGGGGTTCGACTGGCACTCTTCAGGATTGACAACAACCACCACCGGTGCAATTAAGGAAGGCATTAAGGATCTGCAGTCAGAACTGGGGCTATTTGCCTGCGGCGGCAAGGGAGCTACGTCACGACGAACCCCGGATGAAATCCGAGTCGACGCTGACCGGCACGCGCTTCCGATTGATGCTGAAAGGCTTGTATACGCCAGCAGAATGGCTGCGAAGGTCGACAGTGCGGCCGTTCAAGACGGCTACCAGATATACCACCACGCGTTTTTCTTCGACAAACACGGCAACTGGGCAGTTGTGCAGCAGGGGATGAGCGAGACATCCGGCATGGCAAGGCGTTATCACTGGCTCTCGAGCGGTGTCGAAAGCTTTGTAGTGGAGCCGCACGCGGCGGTGGAATCCGAGGGCAAAGCAGATGGTGCGGTGCTGAATATGGTTGCTCGCGAAGCCGAAGATAACCGGAAAGTCTCGACTGAAGTCGCATCCGAGAACCCAGAAAAGGTAATTCGAGAAATTGAGCGGATGCGTGAGCTTGATCTTCCTAGACGTCACAACGTGTCTCTTGAAGACATCTCGCCGCGTTATCTAAGCAAGATATTGGTAAAGACCTACGAGCGGCAGCCTGAAGATTTTGAGCAACTGATCGGGATTGAAGGCGTGGGGGCCAAGACGGTTCGTGCCCTGGCTATGATTGGCGATCTCGTCTACGGCGCACCTGTTTCGCGGCGCGACCCCGCAGCATACTCTTTTGCGCACGGCGGCAAAGATGGAACACCCTATCCGGTTAACCGCAGGGGCTACGACCGCTCCATAGAAATAGTCAAAAAAGCTGTCGAACAAGCAAAACTCGGCAACACAGAGACTGCTCAAGCTATCAAACGCCTGGCGCGATTCTACGAATTCTAAACTGGCGGCGGAAATGCCGAGGCTAGGTGTTAGCAATACCTGAGATTTCACATCCTCTGACCGCGCGTTACTGTGTTCGCTTCGAAACCGACATGCACGGGTATCATTACCTCAGAGGTAGCAACCTGTGGACGGAACTGACTTCACGGCATTAGCAGCCGCACTCGCGGCGATGGTTATCATTACTTGGTTCTTTTTCGGCGGAAAACGTCGCCAGCCGACTGCATCGAGCTCCTCGACGCGAACTGATTTCTCTGTCGGCGGCTTGCACTGCCCCAGTTGCATGCTCGCAATCGAGAAGGTTCTCAAGCACACAGAGGGCATACTTGAAACGTCAGGGAACTTTGGCGCGCAGCGTCTGACTGTGGTCTACGACCCCGCACTAATCAAACCGGAGCACATTGTTCAGCGGATTGCCGAACTGGGATATACGGCATCGGAGATCTCAGATAAAGTCAGCTGGTCAGAACTCGGCAGCGACGACGATCTGCGAGATCTAAAGAAGCGTTTCCTCACGAGTGTGTCGCTCACGGTTCCCGTACTGGCCCTCTCGATGGTTTTTATGCCGATGCCGCCGTCGCCATCTGTGTATTTGCAGCTCGTACTAACACTCGTTGTGCTTGGGCACGCGGCTAGACGAATATATGCCAGCGCTTGGAGCGCATTAAAAAACCGGGCGGGGGATATGAATGTCCTCATCGCTATCGGCACTCTCGCAGCTTTCGTGTATAGCTTGAGCGCCACGCTCTTTCACGGCGCCTTCCATGCTTACGGTATACAACCCCATGTTTATTACGAAACAACGTGTGTTATCATAACACTAACACTCCTCGGCAAACTCCTTGAAGCAAACGCGCGCCGGCGAACATTTGATGCTATCCGCAAGCTCCTAGAACTCCAACCCATAAAAGCCCATGTTATCAGGAGTTCGGACGACGGCAGAGTTGATAAAGAAGAGTTGGAGATACCGGTCGAGCATGTGCAGGTAGGCGACCTGGTGGTTGTAAAGCCAGGCGAAAGAGTGCCCGTAGACGGTGAAGTGGTAGAAGGATACTCTGCCCTCGACGAGTCCATGGTGACCGGCGAAAGTGCACCGGTGGAGAAACAAGTCGGAGATGAGGTGATTGCGGGCACGCTGAACAAAACGGGCAGCTTTGTTTTCAAAGCCACACGAGTGGGAAAGGACACCACACTAGCTAACATTGTGGCGATCGTCAGGAATGCCCAATCATCTAAAGCGCGCATTCAGAGGATAGCAGACAAGGTGGCAGGTTACTTCGTTCCGATCGTGCTGTGCGCTGCGGTTTCCACATTTGCACTGTGGTATGCGTTTGGTCCCCAGCCGTCGCTCAGACTGGCTGCAGTTTCGTTCGTATCCGTGCTTATAATCGCGTGTCCATGCGCATTGGGTCTTGCAACGCCGGCTGCCATAGCGGTAGGAATCGGTAGAGCTGCAACAAGTGGGATATTGATTCGGAATGCAGAGGCTCTTGAGACAGCAGGTAAAGTCACGACCGTAGTCCTGGACAAGACTGGCACAGTAACCACGGGACAGCTCACTGTAACGGATGTAGTAACTGGGAACGCCCTCCGCGAAGAGGAAGTGCTCACGCTAGCGGCTGCAGCAGAGCAGCGAAGCGAGCATCCGATCGCAGCAGCTATAGTCAACATGGCTCGCCAACAAAACCTTGCCATCCCCGAAAGCGACGGTTTTGAGGCGATTCCCGGCGGAGGAGTCAGGGCTGTCGCGGGCGGTTCGGTGATTTTGGCTGGCACAGAGACTCTTATGACTCGAGAGGGAATAAGGTTTGACAAACTCAAGCCGGCAGCAGACTCTCTAAGGTCAGAGGGCAAGACAGTATTCTTCTTAGCAAGAGACGGCGAAGCTTTGGCGGTTATTGCAGTTGCCGATACGATTAAGCCCACATCTGCAGAAGCTATCAGACGACTCCGAGACGAGCAAATCGAGATTGTTCTGGTTTCGGGTGACAATGAATTGACTACACGGGCAGTAGCAAAAGCGTTGGGGATCAATAAGGTCATAGCCGGAGCGCAACCCGTTGAGAAGGCGGCGCAAATAGAGGAACTACAAAGGCAGGGTACAGTGGTAGCGATGGTCGGCGACGGTATAAACGATGCGCCTGCGCTGGTCCAAGCCGATTTGGGAATTGCAATGGGCGCGGGCACTGATGCGGCCATAGAATCAGCCGACATTACTCTCGTGGGCGACGATCTGCTTGATGTGCCCCGAACAATCGAACTATCGCGTGCAACTCTGCGCGTTGTGAAACAGAATTTGGTTCTCGCATTTGCCTACAACGTGGTCGCGATACCTGTAGCCGCGGGGCTTCTATATCCCTCCTTCGGCTTACTCCTGAATCCCATGATAGCCTCGATAGCTATGTCTATGAGCTCAGTGTCCGTAGTGACAAACGCGTTGCGCTTACGCCGTGTACGTCTTTCATAGACCATTGAGGATCAAGCGGTATAGCTTGCCCAAGTGGGTGTCGAAGACCGTGCCTAGAATTAGAGGGTATTGATGATCCGACACCCTAACTGAAGGAGCTTGCGCAGCAACAACCGAACTCTGAAAATGTTCCCAAGCTAATAGCACAAGCTGTTTGCGGCGTCTGGTTGAGGAAGTTCATGACTGACATAGCAGATCTCATCGGCAGCCGGTTCGAGTGGATATCTAAAGATGAATTAATGAATTGGCAGAGCGAAGCACTGCAGAGAACTGTGGCACAGGCTGCCAAGTCTCGTTGGTACGCGGCTAAGTTCCGCGAAATCGGTTTGGACCCTACATCCATAAAATCTATCGAAGACATCGCCAGATTGCCCTTTACGACCAAGGACGACCTCAGGCAGAGCTACCCGGAGGGAATGCTCACTATTGACCGCGAGGACGTGATCAGGGTGCACACTTCGAGCGGGACCACCGGCACACCGACCGCAATCTTACATAGCAAAGCGGATATTGACTGCTGGGCGGAACTGATGGCTCGGTGCCTGGCCATGAGCGGAGCTACCAAGGCGGACGTTTTCCAGAACATGTCGGGATACGGCATGTTCACCGGTGGACTTGGCTTGCACTATGGAGCGGAGCGTCTCGGTATGATGGTCTTGCCTGCTGGGCCAGGTAACACGACAAGGCAAATCAAGCTCATTCGCGACTTCCGTGTCACATGCATCCACGCGACGCCGAGTTATGCGATGCACGTAGCAGAACGTATGCTAAGTGAGGGCGACGACCCGAAATCGCTTGGGATCAAACGCGCATTTTTGGGGGCAGAACCGTACACTGAAGAGATGAGACAGAAGCTGCAGGAGTTGTACGGCTTCAAAGTGTTTAATAGCTACGGTTTGTCGGAAATGAACGGGCCCGGAGTTGCGTTCGAATGTCCCGAACAAAACGGGATGCACGTTTGGGAAGACGCGTATTTGGTTGAGATAGTTGATCCGGATACTCTTGAACCTGTCGAAGAGGGCCATGTCGGCGAGCTGGTGATGACTACGCTAAGGCGCGAAGCAATGCCTCTGATTCGATATCGCACTCGCGATCTGACCTGCATTATTCCGGGTGAGTGTCCGTGCGGGCGAAAACATAGACGCCTGGCAAGGATGATGGGGCGATCCGACGATATGCTGATAGTTCGCGGCGTGAATGTGTTCCCGAGCCAAATCGAAGAGGTTATAATGCGCCACAAATGGATCGGGGGAAACTACGTAATCCGCCTGACCAAGGCCGAGGCGCTTGATCAGATGACCGTGCAAGTAGAGTTGGCGCGGAGTGAATTTGACGGCAGCGTGGAGACGCTTCGAAACCTTAGAACGCAGCTTCAGAAGGAGTTGCGCGAGCAGGTAGGATTTAACGTGGGCGTCGAAGTATTGGAACCTGGAAGCATTCCTGCAAGCGAGGGCAAGGCCAAAAGGGTAGTCGATGAGCGAACGTGAAAAATCGCTCGGAGAAGTATCTGCAACAGAGACAGCAGGCTGCGATATTTAGGAGTGAAGGGCGATGTACAAAGAGATACGAGTGTTTGCAGAGAACAAGCCGGGGAAGCTTTCGAGTGTAGCGGAAACACTGGGCAAAGCCGGCATAGATATTCTTGCTCTCGAAATAGCCGATGAGGGACAGTTTGGAGTGCTCAAGATCCTGACTGCCGAGCCTGAACGTGCAAAGACAGCGCTTGAGGAAGCAGGCATGACCGTCGCATTCAACAATGTTGCAGTTATTGAAATTCCGGACCGCCCGGGCGGCCTGCTGCAGTTGGCGAAGGCTCTCGAAAGATCCGGGATCAATGTCACGGATGCCTACGGCTGCATTCTCGAGCGAGGCAAACGCGCGGTATTCGTCGTCAAGGGTGAACAAATCAGTGCCATAGAATCCGCCGCAGGCGAAGCCGGACTGCATGTGCTCGAGAAGCTGGAATAGCGTGTCGGGAGAAAAGAAGAGCGCGTGTAGCCTTTCCAGCAGATAAATTCTTCCGTTATTCACTCTCTACGACCCTCAATACCGTCAACCGTTGTATAGAATGGCCAAGCGGGTGATCCCGTTTCTTGCGCAGAAGTATAGAAAGAGCCGATTTTGTGAGCGACACGAGCATAATTTCTAGCTGTTATGTGCAAAAGATTGTGAGCAGGAGCAGTTGGAGCTCTTCTGCTAGGCTCCCTGGGCGGAGGACTCAAGCCCCAAACGACGCTTTGGGGAGCGTGATCCCAGATGCCGAGATGGCTTGTGACCATTCTTGACCGTGAGTGCTTCCAGGTCGTATAATAGCTTGCGCTCAATCCCCCTTGACGAGGTGACCGCTTGGGAAACATTGCACGTGAGGTTATCCCTATCAATATAGAAGACGAGCTGCGGCGCTCGTATATGGACTACGCAATGAGCGTGATAATCTCGCGCTCGTTCGTAGACGTCAAAGACGGTCTAAAGCCTGTTCAACGGCGTATCCTCGTTGCAATGAATGATCTTCACCTAGGACCTAGCGCTCAACACCGCAAATCCGCGAAGGTCGCAGGTGACTGCTCTGGAAACTACCACCCTCACTCCTCAGAGGTTATATACCCCACCATGGTCCGTATGGCGCAGGACTTCAACACGCGCTATCCGCTGGTAGACGGTCAAGGAAATTTTGGATCCATAGACCCTGACCCTCCGGCGGCAATGCGTTACACCGAAGTCCGAATGTCCCCCATAGCAGTCGAAATGCTGGAGGATTTGGAAAAGGATACGGTCGAGTGGTTGGATAACTACGACCAGACTCGCAAGGAACCTAAGGTTCTGCCTGCCAAGTTTCCTAATCTGCTGGCGAACGGCACTGAGGGAATCGGCGTCGGTATGGCATCTAAGATCCCGCCGCACAACCTCAGAGAACTCTGCGATGGGCTTATCTATCTAATCGATCATCCGGATGCCACCGTTGCCGAATTAATGCGCTTTATAAAGGGGCCTGATTTTCCCACCGCTGGACTTGTATTGGGAACACGCGGGATCAAGGCAGCTTACGAAACGGGGCGTGGTCAGATTGTCGTCCAGGCACAAACAAACATCGAACCTATCGAGGGCGGTAAGAATGCAATTGTCATAACTGAGCTGCCTTATCAGGTTTGGAAGAAACCCCTGATCGAGAAGATAGCCCAGCTTCACAAGGAACGCAAAGTCGAGGGCATCACCGATATCTTCGACTACTCAGACCGCCACGGGATCCGCATCCAAATTGAGTTGCGACGCGACGTGCAGCCTAAGAAGGTGCTCAATTACCTGCTGAAGCATACGGACCTTCGCAAGACTTTCGGCGTGATTATGCTTGTCGTAGTCGACGGAGCGCCGAAGATCCTGAACCTCAAGCAGCTCATGCAGCAATATATCGATCACCGGACAACGGTGGTTGTAAGGCGCACTGAGTTCGACCTCAAGCGGGCTCGAAGCCGCGCTCATATTCTTGAAGGCTTGCGTGTCGCCCTGGAGTTTCTCGATGAAATCATAGCAATTATTCGACGTTCTCCCAACTCTGAGGAAGCACGGAATACGTTGATGTCGCGGTTTGGGCTGTCTCAGCTGCAAGCGGAAGCGATTCTCAATATGCAGCTTCGTCAGTTGACCGCATTGGAGCGTGAAAAGATCGAAGAGGAATACAAAGGTATCCTAAAGAGGATGGCATACTGGGAGGATCTACTCTCCGATCCCATCAAGATCAGGGGTGTCATAAAAGACGAGCTGCGCTACCTAAAAGAGAAATACGGCGATGAGCGGCGAACGCGGATCGTTCCGATGGAAGCCGAGGAGATAGGCGAAGAGGACGTAATACCAGAAGAGAACGTAGTCATAACCATCACTCGCGACGGTTACATCAAACGCGTTCCCATCGATACCTACCGTTCTCAAAGGCGCGGAGGCAAGGGCAAGATCGGGGCAACCGCAAAAGAGGAAGACAAGCTGGCCCATCTTTTCGTGGCAACCACTCACGACTATGTTCTCTTCTTTACGGATCGCGGTCGCGTTTACAAGCTCAAGGCTTACGAAATACCCCAGGCATCGCGACAGGCAATGGGCGCTGCTATTATCAACCTTATAAACATCGAGCCCGGCGATAGGATAACCGCCACCATAGCCGTAAGGGATATGGATGTCGAGGGCTATATGATAATGGCGACGGAGCTCGGCGAGGTCAAGAAGACGGATCTTTCGGAGTTCCAGAATCTAAGGTCCAACGGGCTTAAATGCTTCGATATAGAGGAGGGCGACGCGCTGAGATGGGTCGCTATATCGCGCGGTAACGATGAGCTGATTCTGGTAACCAGGAACGGGATGTCTATCAGATTCCATGAAAATGACCTGCGCAGCGCAGGACGGACTGCGGGAGGTGTACGCGGAATCAAACTCGATGAGGGTGACCGAGTGGTCGGCATGGCGTTAGTTAGACCTGACTGCGATTTGCTGGTGGTCACCGAGAAGGGATTCGGCAAGCGAACTCCGTTGCAGCAGTATCGTCGACAGACGCGCGGCGGCAAAGGCATAAAAACGATGAACATTACTGAGAAAACCGGTAAGATTGTTGAGACTGCCGTCGTCGACGACTCCGACAAGATAATAATCGTTACCTCCGGCGGTATCGTGCTCAAGATTCGTGTGGCTGAGATACGCGTGAGCGGTAGATCTACGCAGGGAGTCAGATTGATAAACCTTTCAGAGGGTGACGCGGTTGCGTCCTTGGCGCGCGTCCCAACGGCAGAAGCGCCGAGCGAGGGAGCGCATCCTGCCGCAGCTCACAAAGATATCGCTAAGCTTGATTATTCAGATACGGAAGCCGAAGAGGAAGAGTTGGATGAGGAACTGGAGGAAGAATACGCCGAAATCGAAGACGGATCCGAGTAGGTTTGCTGTCGGACTTAGATGGAAACTGAATTGAAACTAGGCGCCGTAACGTATAACGTTCTGCGTGGATGGGATCTCGAAAACGTTATAACCAAGCTGGAAGAAGCCGGATTTGAAGCAGTCGAGCTGCGCACTGGTACTGGACACGGCGTCGAACCGGATATCAGCGAGCAGGAGCGGGCGAAGGTAAGGCAGCGCTTCGCGAACAGTCGGATCCGCCTGTGGGGTTTAGGTTCGGCATGCGAGTTTCACTCGCCTGATGATGCTGAACGCGCGGCCCAAGTAGCGCTTGCCAAGCGGTTCATTGATCTTGCTCGAGACGTGGGCGCTGTCGGCGTTAAGGTCCGACCGAACGGGCTTCCAGACAATGTTCCAGTGGACACTACTGTGCTCCGCGTAGCTGAATGCCTGCGGGAGCTCGGCTATTACGCCGAACAGCACAAGATCGAAGTGTGGCTCGAAGTGCACGGCCGCGGAACTCAAGAGCCGAAAGTCATAGAGCAGATTATGACCGCAGTGGACCACCCACTTGTAGGCGTTTGCTGGAACTCAAACCCTACCGACATCATCGACGGAAGCATTCGCGAAAACTTCGAGCGCCTCAGACCATGGATCAAGAGCGTGCATATAAATGAACTCGCCAACGGCTATCCGTGGCGCGAGCTTTTCACCATTCTCCGAAAGTCCGGATATGACCGCTACACATTGATGGAAGCCCAGCAGAGTTGCGAACCGGAGAGGTTTATGCGCTATTACAAGGCACTCTGGAGAGAGCTCAGTCGGCCTTAGTCTTTCGGTATGCTGGGCGAAGCGCGACAACCTGCAGACACCTATTTACCGATACAAAACTCAGAGAAGATTCTTTCGAGGAGATCGTCCGTGGCGGTTTCGCCCGTAATGAGTCCCAGCGCGTATCGTGCTGCAGTCAAGTCCACTGAAAGCAGATCTAAAGGCTCACGCGAGCGCAGAGTCTTAAGCGCCTGATCTAGACTGTGAAGGGCAGAACGCAAAGCCTGCTGATGTCGCATGTTACTCACCACGGCGGTCTCAGCTGCGGCTAAATCCGATATGCCTACACTTTCCACGGAGCTTGCTATAGCGTTCTCGAGGTCTTCGATTCCACGACCTTCGAGGGCACTGGTAAACACAACTGGCACATCTTTGGCAAAGCTTTGCTTACACTGCTCAGCGAGTATCGACTGTATACCCGACGGCACTAAATCTACCTTGTTGATCACCACGATGACAGACTTCCCTCTGAGTCGGCGCATTATTTCAACATCAGCGTCCAGTACGCCCTGAGAAGCATCGATGACCAAAAGCGCCAAGTCGGCAGATTGAAGCGTTCGCTCGGCCAGCTCTACACCGATTTGTTCAACAGGGTCCTGAGTGGAGCGCAAGCCCGCAGTGTCAATTGCGACGATTGGGATACCTCGAATCTCCAATCCTTCCTCGATCACATCGCGCGTAGTACCGGGAATTGGCGTGACTATTGCGCGGGCGTGCCGAAGCAAGGCATTTAGTAGGCTCGACTTTCCCACGTTAACTCTTCCGGTTATCGCTACGCGCACGCCTTCACGGTATATCCTGCCCGTCGAGAAGGTCTGCAGTAGCCTTGCCACAACGTCGCGGGCAGAGCCGATCTCCGATTCCAGCCATGCCGGGTGCGGCTCCTCCACGTCTTCTGGAAAATCTATCGCCGCTTCCAGCGCTGCCAACACGCTAAGAATACGATCTTGGGCCGCTTTAACCCGCGAGGAGAGTGCGCCATCCAGTTGGGCGAGTGCAACTCTACGAGCTCTGTCGGTCTTGGCGCGTATAAGATCGTTTACCGATTCAGCCTGGGCAAGATCGATCTTGCCGCTCAAAAACGCCCGCTTCGTAAACTCCCCAGGTTCGGCCAGCCTTGCTCCGTTCTCCAAGACAACGTTTAAGGCACTCTTCAGCACGGCTATACCGCCGTGGCAAGAAAGTTCAACCACGTCCTCCCCTGTGTAGCTCTTGGGCTTTCTGAACACTGTAAGGACGACGTCGTCAATAGGCTCCTCAGTTTGCGGGTTAACGAGTTTGCCGTGATGCGCAGTGTGGGAAGGAAATGTTTTTACGTCTGCGCTTTTTGTTGCTCGGAAAACTTTCGCGGCAACGTCCAGCGACTGAGGCCCGCTGATGCGGATTACGCCGATTCCCGAGATGCCAATAGGCGTAGCAATAGCAGCTATTGTATCATCCGTTGCGGACATTGCCTCTGGACCACAGCAGTCAGGGAATCAGCTTTCACTTGTTGAGCAGCCCCTCGTCCTAGATTTGCTATTTCTTCTTCGGGGAGATCACAACGTGGCGATCTTTACCTTCGCCCTCGCTGTAGGTGTATACATCAGGATCGTCGGCAAGTGCCAGATGAATGATCCTCCGGTCGCGAGCACACTGCGGCTCTAGGACTGCTTCCTTGCCTTGTTCCTTAACAGCTTTGGCATATTCCTTGGCTTTGCGCACAAGCATTTCCTGGTGCCGAGCCCGATAGTTCTCAGCATCAAATATGATCCGGCGATTGCATCGGACGCGCCGGTTCACTATTACTCCGGTTAAATACTGCAGTGCGTCCAATGTCTGGCCACGCTTGCCTATCAGTATTGCAACCTCCGGCCCCACCAAGTCTATGACTATTTCTTCGGAACTTTTCGATTTCAGCACGGGTTGGGCTTTAACTTTCATCGGTGCGATTATCTCCCGTGCGGTGCGGAGGATGGTTTCAACAAGCAACTCAGTTTCGTTTTCCGCAGGCTGGGCAGGATGGCTTTCGAGTCCAGTCTCTTCCATCGGCTGCTCGTGTGCTTCGAATTCCTCCTGAGCTTCTTCCTCAGAGGTTGCCTCTGACCCCGGCATTTCAGGAGCATCTGACGTTTCCTCAAGGCAAGGCTCTGACCCTATCTTGCCTAATTCTCTAACACGCGCCTTTATGACAGTGGGGGTCTGTCCTAAACCCAAAAAACCTCTGCTGCCCTCTTCTATGATCTCGTATTCGACAGCGTCTGGGCTCACTCCAAGCCGCTGGGCAGCAGTCCGCAAGGCTTCCTCAAGGTTTCTTCCGCTCGCTTCGATCTCTTTCAACTGACATCCGCCTCCAAAACGGATACAACCAGTGTCAGCTGTTTAAATCCGAGCATCTGACTTCCCGGCTGCACCGAATTTGTTCATCCCTACTTCTTCAGTTTGCGTCTCTTGGCTTTCACTTTCATTTTCTGCGAATCGCCTTCCGTCAACCCCGAATTGTCTGGGTTAGCTTGAGGCTGAACTGATTCGACGACTGTCGCCTCTCCTGCAGGGGCTTTGAGTATCATATACTGCTGAGCAGTCTGCAGAATGTTGAACACCAACCAATAGAGCAAAAACGCAGAAGGGAATCCGGCGAATATGAACGCGAACATCACCGGCATCATTATCGACATCATCTTCTGTTGTTCAGCCTGGGTGGGATCGACAGCTGAGAGCTTGGTTGACACGTACATACTGATTACATACAGTATCACAAGCAGCAAGTCCGGTTCGGCTAGGTTCTTTGCCGTAAACCACACGAGCGAACCCGGGTTAAACATTACCGGCAACGACGCCATATGTGACAACCCGCTGCCGATCCACAGGAAAGTACCTTTGGCGAACTGAAACTCGTAGCTGCGTATCGTATAGTAAAGAAGCATCAGAATCGGCATCTGGATGAGGAGCGGCAGGCAGCTTGCAAAAGGATTAATCTTGTGCTGCCTATAGATTTCCATAGTCTTTTCGCCGATTGCCTTTTGGTCGCCCTTGTACTCCTCCTGGACCTTTTTGATCAGGGGAGCGACCTTTTGCATTTCCTTCATGGCTTTGAACTGCGCTTTCGTGAGAGGCGTCAGCAAAATCTTGACTATGACGGTTATTAGAATGATGGCAAACCAGTAACTAAACGATGGTATCCGCCCTGTTGCACGAACAAGCACGTCTACGAGTTGGTATTTCCAATCGCTGGAGTTGATTTTGTCCAACCTGCCAGCGACTTCTTCCTTCGCGCGGTAAGCTTCGTCTACGATTCGCCTGACTTCCCGTGCTTCAGTTCTGGTAAGCTTTTCCTCCAGTTTGCGAACTGGCTTGTCATAGATGTTGACTAGCCGTTTCAGTGTTTCGTATGCTGCGTAGAGGTGGGTAGTTTCCTGTTTTCTTTCCGTCTGCAGGGCAGCCATTTTCTTCTGTAGCACAGCCAGCTTTAGCAGTGCTATTGCACCTTGCGGTGTGCCTAGGTACATCTTGTCGCCGCCGACTTTTCCGTAGAGCTCGACGGCTTTTTTGAACTGCTCGTTGCGTTCGATGGTGCGCTTTGCGCTCAAGGCGCTACCAGCCGCCCTGTCGGCTTGGCGTAGAATCTCATCAGCCTTCGTTTCAGCAAAAGCAGCAGACGAAAAGATTATGAAAAGCGCAAGCAATATAGCAACAACGGCCAGCAGCAGATTTGTTGTCATCTCTCGATAATGGTTTCTTGACACTGTCATTCCCCGCTCAAAAGCACTCAGTTCCCAACTATGGAACAGGGTCGTCTCCTCCAGCGGACCACGGGTTGCATCGGACTATTCTGCAGATCCCCATCCATATTCCTCGGGCGCAACCGTATTTCTCAATAGCCTGCGCCATATACTCAGAGCAGGTCGGCTGGAATCGGCAGTATCTAGGCCAAAACCGCTTGGAAGCCTGCTGGTATATACCTCGTATCAGGAACACGATAACTCGGCGCAACATGTGGGTTTACGCCGAACATTTGCGCTCGGTGGCTTCGTTGGAAGCCCAAGCTCGGCTTTGATGGGAATTGTTCATACCAGCCAGCAATCCTGCTCTTCGAAACAGCTTCTCAACAGCTGAGTATATCTCCCAAAAGTCGGCGTCCGCGGCTTTCTTCTTCGCGATTATTACTATATCGCAGTTCTGTCTGATTACGGGCAGCAGCAGTCGAACAGCCTCCCGCAGCAGTCTTCGAGTTCTGTTGCGCACGACTGACTTTCCGACCTTGCTGCTTATGGAAAACCCTACCCGTGTGTTCTCAGCGCGAGTCGGCGCCACGTACATTACAACGAGGTCCGTTGAATAGGACCTCCCTTTCGCGTAGACCCGATTGAAATCGGACTTATGCTTTAGCCTAGCAGATTGCGGTAGCATCCAAAGTACAAAACCGCAGCCATCTCTCACTCTGGACAATGTTTCCGCGGCCTGTTGTGAGATTATAGATTGCCTCCGCCTTCCGTTTGTCCAAGACCCTCGCGCTGAGGTATCCTCCGCTCCGATAGAACACGGCCCTGAGGCAGAAACTAATAACTTACTAAGCCGCTAAGACCTTTCTGCCTTTTTGCCTACGCCTCTTTAGCACCTTTCGACCACTGCGGGAAGCCATGCGCACCATGAAGCCGTGCACGCGCTGCCTTCGCCTGCGCTTCGGTTGGTAAGTGCGTTTCATTTATGAACTACGTATCTCCTTAAGCAAAGTATGCGGTGAGCCGTAAGAATACAGTAACGCTCGTGTAGCAAAGCATCAGTCAGAACAGCAACTAATTATATCACAGGGGTCTATAGGTTACAACATTAGCGTGTCGCGTTACGCGAATTCTCGATTGCCGGCGTTGACAAGCGAGTAAATACCTGACTTTACACCCGCATTCAGCTGTGACTATAATATGGGGGGAAACTAGTGATGTCAGAGACTGAACAGTTGACAAGCTTGCGGGTGGCTCTGGCTTCGGATCACGCTGGCTATCCCCTCAAAGAATCGCTCAAGGAATCACTTAAGCCTGCCGAGTACAAACTGCACGACTTCGGAACGTTCTCCACAGAACCGGTTGACTATCCCGACATTGCTTGCCAGGTCGCGGAAGCTGTTGCGGCGGGCGAGTACGATTTCGGCATACTTGTATGCGGCACAGGTATAGGCATGTCCATCGCAGCGAATAAGATGCCCGGCATTAGAGCGGCGGCATGCTCCGACACTTACACGGCTAGAATGGCACGAGCGCACAACAATGCCAATGTCCTTTGCCTCGGAAGTCGAGTTGTTGGTGAAGGCCTTGCTTGTGATATAGCTAGAATATTCTTGGAAACAAGTTTCGAGTTCAACTCCCGCCATGAAAAGCGCGTGGCCAAGATCGATGCTCTGGACCAACTAAGGGGGCTTGACAGCTCGGAGGAGAAAACTTGAATACTGCTGACAATAGTCCAATCGAACACATTAATGCTCCACTTAGAGAAGTAGATCCCGACGTTGCAGACATTATAGCCCGAGAAATCGAGCGTCAGAATAAGAGAATCCTGTTGGTAGCATCGGAAAACTATGCCAGCCGGGCGGTCTTGGAAGCGCAGGGATCCGTGCTCACAAACAAGTACGCGGAGGGATATCCTCATAAGCGTTATTACGGAGGCTGCGAAAATGTCGACCAAGTAGAAGAGCTGGCCATTCAACGCGCGAAAGAACTTTTCGGAGCAGAACACGCAAATGTGCAGCCTCATTCGGGATCGCAAGCCAACCAGGCAGTATACTTCGCGTTTCTCTCTCCTGGAGACCGCTTCATGGCGCTTGACCTTGCACAAGGAGGACATCTCACCCACGGCCGAAATGTGAACTTCTCAGGAATCCTCTACAAGCCATGCTTCTACGGAGTGGATCCTGAGACCGAACAGTTCGACTACTCCGAAATAGAGAAGACAGCTGTTGAATGTCAGCCCAAACTAATCATGACCGGGGCGACCGCATACCCGCGCATAATAGATTTCGAAAGGTTCAGATGGATAGCTAACCGCGTGGGAGCAATGCTGGTTGCAGACATGGCGCATATCGCCGGATTGGTAGCTGCTGGGGAGCACCCATCGCCGGTTCCACACTGTGATGTGGTTACGTTCACAACGCATAAAACGCTACGAGGTCCCCGAGCAGGAATGATTCTGTGCAAACAGGAGTTTGCACAGGCCATCGACAGAGCCGTGTTCCCGGGTCTGCAAGGAGGACCATTAGAACATGTGATTGCGGCGAAGGCTGTTTGCCTGAAAGAAGCTATGCAGCCTTCATTCAAGGAATATCAGAAACAAGTGGTTCGAAACGCCCGCGCTCTTGCCGACGGGCTAGCACGCAGAGGAGTCAGATTGGTCAGTGGCGGTACCGACACGCATATGATCCTTGCCGATTTAAGCCCCCTTGGAATCACCGGTAAGGCGGCGCAGGAAGCATTGGATGAAGTGGGCATTGTGCTAAATAAGAACTTGATACCGTTCGACCGCGAGAAGGCAACGGTGACAAGCGGCATTCGTATCGGCACTCCGTGTGTCACTACGCGCGGAATGAAAGAACCTGAAATGGACAGAATTGCGGAGCTAATTGTTCAATGCCTGCAACATCTCGGAGATTCTGAGGAGCGCGTTCGGGTTCGCAAACAAGTAGCTCAAAAAGTGCAAGAACTAGCAAACAGCTTTCCCGTCTACAAGTGGTAATGTTCGAGAGTTCGTTAGTCCTTTAGCCCGTGGTCTCGGGCTGCATCCACTGGTGACTTTCCTTTCTTGACCACGTCACACAATGCACGCTGGAAAGCCGTCGGGTGAGGAACTTGAATGGCATTTCGGCCGAAGACCACACCCTTACCTCCACCATTGACAATTCTCTGAGCAAGCTCGAGAGCTTGGATCTGCTTAGGTGTTTTTTCAGCGCCAAGACCGAGCACGGGCACAGGACAGCCAGCAGTTACCTCGTCGAATTTGTAAGTGTAAAAGGTCTTTATCAGGTCGGCGCCGAGTTCCGCAAGTATTCGGCAGGAGCGTAGCACTTGGTCATGCATCTCCTCTTTGCTGATGCTCTGAGAACGTGTTGGAAAATACTCACCAACCACCGGAATACCGAGACGCTTAGCTTGGCTTGCAAGCCGGCAAAATAGTTCAACATTTGCGGCGTCGCGAGCTTCGCTTCCTGTCCTGAGCGTGAGTGATATAAGCACAAGGTCGGCGCCCGCGGCAACCGCGTCAGACACTTCAACCGCCTGCACGGTTTCTGCATCGTTGTAGTTCCAGTGAAAAGCGTAGACGCTGCTCCAATTGACACGAACGATGGCCAAGGGCGCACCCTTGTAAGCAAAAGCTTCTCCGCAATGTGCAAGCATACCCGGCGACACAAGTATTGCGTCGACGGACGGATCAATCTTTTTGACTGTTTCCCGTAGGTCTACCATACCAGGGATGGGACCGTCGAATTCCCCGTGGTCGATTGCAACAACGACTGCGTTCTCAGCACCAGAAAACAGCTTGTTAAGACGAATATCCCTTCCTGTCATCAGACAACTACCTCAAACAAACACGATATTTGGCTAATCGATCCTGACATGAAAATAAGCTCTCATATCCTGACCACGCCCCAACCCATCATTTCTCCGAACTTAACAATCTCATTGGAAACGTCACCATATACCAGCACCACATGGTGCGTACCGCCAGCCTTACTGTAGGCTTCAAGAAAATCATCAATCGGCAGTGGAGGCACAAACCACCCGTGTATCGAATCTTGCATTTTGTCCGTACCCTGAATGTCGACAACTTGCACATTACTGACAATAAGAGCAAAAGTCTGTTCCGATACCGGAGCGAGGTCCACAAGCACAGCATTTCCGCCGCGCAGTCTACCAACAGCGATTACAGGACTCTCCGCGTCGGCCCAAGGGAAAGGTATCTCTCGTAACAGGGGCTTGTCACTAAGGAGATTGATATTAACCTCGCCCATGTGGCTAACGAATATCCGATTTGACTGCCAGTCGGGACAAAACATTTCTGTAAATGTCATGTTCGGGTGAACAGAAGCGATTGCCGAGCCCAATGCAGCCGTCAGAACATCACCCTCGCCTGCATAGCCAATACCTCGTGCCATTGCCTTGCTCGCCTCGAGAAATGGAACAACGTCTATCCCGGAGGCTTTATCAAAGGCGAGGAAATTCATACTGAAAGCCGAAAGCTCTCGTTCTTCAAGCCACCGACGGACGGCTAACCCCGCACGAACGCTCCGAATATGTGCCTCGTACCCTAAAGCATCACCTGCGAATAAGTGACGATCAATATCAACCTCCGCGGCAACTTCAGGAGAGTGAGGGTCGGGAAGGAATCGAGCCAATTCACGACAATCCGACACGACGACTGTTACGCCGACCGTTTTTCTAAGATTGGTGGGATCCACAAGAAAGTCGCCCATACCGGCAAAAGGCTCGCTGATCCTACCAACCCTGGCGGTGCGCATCGCAGAAGCCATTCGAGCCGACCTAGCAGAGGCTGCTACGCGGTCCAAGACGTCAGAGCGCTTCCAGTGACCTGCTTCAATCCAGAATCGCTTGCCATTGCGGACAAGCAAGTTGCACATATCCTGGACACCGTGAATGCCGTGGTTGTACATCAACTGCTCGGGGTCTGTATCTGGGCCGTAATCAAAGCTGGGAGTGGTATCCAAGACGATAATGGGAATGTCCGTCAGAGCTAGAGCTTCTTCTGACTCCAACGAAGGCGAGTAAGCAAGGTGAAGGGTGACAATTGCGTCGGCACCCGAATTTTCAATTGTTTTCACTGCCCGCGCAAACTCTGGCTTGGTCCGGCACACAGGCACATCTATAACGTCAAGCCCGCGCTTGCGAAGCTCAGAAGATATGGTAGCTCGAAACTCATCCACTCGCGGCCTTACTTCCGGCATAGCCTTATCGTACAGCTCGATATAGAAAGGTAACAAACCAACTTTCGGCTGCCTCATTTTCATGTTTCCCCTTCAAACCTTGACCCTGAGCTCGCGCAGCACTACTGAGATTCAATTGGAACCGTCTTACCCTCGCGGTGTGAAACAAGTGCCGCTGTGAATAACCGGTGGCTGAGGGCTGTTTCTTCGGGCGTCACGCAACCGGCAAATCTTTTCAGCGGTTTACCGTGCGTCAGCTCATACAGGAACGCTGCCCACATCTGAAGCACGGCGTCACTGAAGCCGAACTCAAAAATCGAGCCGGTGATCGTTTTAAACGCCGTCTCGTGACCCATATCGATATGCTGCCACGCCTGTTCGCCGCCCCTAGAATAGTCCAGTATCTCGATTTCATTAGTGTTTTTAGAGGAATAGCGGGCGGATTTGCGCATACCGTAGACCTCGCAATACCAGGTGTCTTTTTCGCCCGGCGCTATACGAAAAAGCCTGATAGTCCAAGGAAATGCGCCGCCAGTTGTAGGATCCGCCGCCTCGCACAGTAAAGTCGCATTGTCCCAAGTATCACACGGAACGAGAATTCCCTGCTTGTCCGGCCTAGAAGTAACGAGGTTTGATAGAACGGCACGGACGTTCAGAGGAGTCCAGCCTGCCCGGAAAGGCACGTGACAAGCATGCATACCGAGATCTCCCATAACCCCGTATTCGCCATTGCATGCAGACATACGCTTCCAGTTGATAGGTTTCTTCGGATCCAGATCGCTCGAGTGTAGGAAGCCAGTGTTCACAGCAATAATATCGCCGAATTCGCCTTCTTCGATCATGTCGCAGAGGCGCTGCATCGCCGGCACAAAAGGAAACTCCGAAGAGCAACGCACGAACACTTTGGGATTTTCGCGAACCGCCTCTATGATCGCGTCATTAGCAGCTTTATCGATACCAAAAGGCTTTTCGCCCATCAGGTGTTTGCCGGCTTTGATGGTATCAACATAAAACTGATGATGCAGATTGTGCGGCACCGCGCAATACACTGCATCAACGGACTCATCTGCCAGTAGCTCCCTGTAGTCCTGTGTAAACAACTTGATCGTAGGAACGTGTTTTCGGAACCAATCCAGTGCGGCTAGATCTGTGTCACAAACAGCAACGATTTCCGGTCGGACATCGATATCAGAAAGGTGAAGCCACCGAGCTGCCGCGCTTGCAAACTCGCGGCCCATAAGACCGCATCCGATTATGCCGAAACGCACAGTGAGCATGGTCCTATGCACCTCTAATAACCTAGTTGCTTTTCGACTTCCGCGATGGATTCCTCTATGATATCCATTGCTTTCGCCGCGACCTCATTCGGCATAATTATAGGCGGACTCATGCGAAGTATGTGCCCAGCGGGTATCCACGCCAGCCCCTTGCGGAATGCTGTTTGATAGACCAGCTTACCCGCCTCATCGAACGGTTCCTTGGTAACCTTGTCCTTTACCAGCTCCACACCCATCAAGCAGCCTTTGACGCGGCAGTCGCCGACAATGGTATACTTCGAGGGCCAATCAGCCATTTTCTTGCGGAAAAGATCTTCGAGTTCCAAAGCGTGCTCCAGAAGGTCCTCCTCCTCGATTACTTCTATTGACGCGAGCGCAGCAGCGCAGGCCATCGGATTGCCGCCGTAGCTGGTAGACGCGCTTATCTGATCAACAGCGTCCGCGTAATCCTCTCTGACCACCATCGCTGTGACCGGAAAGCCATTGCCGAAACCTTTGCCGAGGGTAACTACATCCGGAACGATGTTCCAATGCTCCATACAAAGCCACTTGCCGGTTCGGCCCCATCCAGTCAGCACTTCGTCAGCCATTAGCAGGATGCCGCGTTCTTTGCAAAAGCGAGCAAGCTTCGGGAAGAAATCGTCTGGCGGCATTATGGATCCTGCCCAACCCTGTATGGGTTCCAACACGAAGGCGGCAACTTGGTTCGTAGTGGCGTTCTTGATGAAATCATCATAGAACTCAAGGTATTTTTCCGTATCCAATGAACCGTCAGGACGCGTCCACCAGGGTCTATACGTGTCGGGTCTGGGCACCATGTAGAAACCCTGTGCACGCCCTGCGCCGCTGAGCTTTGTCATATTAGCAAGACTCACGGAGTGACCTGTTTTACCGTGGAAGTCTCGGAAACACGAGATGAATTCGTAACGACCAGTTGCTGCCCGACAGGTTCGAAGACCTGCTTCGACTGCCGTCGTGCCGCTATCATACAATTGGACGCCCTTCAGGTCGCCCGGTAAGACTTCACTCATTTTCTCCAGAAGACGCACCTTTATCGGCGTTGTGAAGTCATGGGCGTTCATCAGGGTATTAGCAGCCTTGGCAATGGCTTCCGAAACCTTAGGGTGACAATGTCCCAGCGTAGTCACATATATGCCGGAGGAGAAGTCTATGTAGCGGTTTCCATCTACATCTTCGAGAGTACAGCCGTGGCCCTTCTCGAAGACCACTGGGAACAATCTAACTTGTCCCGACAGCCCCCGAATATACTTGGTTGCCCTTGTGTGCAGCTCGCAACTTTTAGGCCCCGGAACCTCCGGTGTAACTATCCTGGGCCATTGGTTGAGATCTATCTGGTATCGAGAAGGATCGTATTTACCCACTGCACTTACCTCACAAGTTGGCTTGTTTCATCAAACATTAGATCCGACTCCAATACAAGCGCTCTTGGGCGCGCCCTGCCACTTAAGTTTACTTCTCACTTGCAAGGGATTTTACCTCCGCTGCTGAGGCCGCCGGGAATAGTATTTCAAATAGGCTGGGATATCGTGTAGACTGTTACAGCAACGGCGGTTTTTTCCGCTCTAGTTGTACAGTCGGAGGTGAAAAGCTGGACTTGTCAGCCGATACTGTTTTCGAAAATTGCAACGGGCATGCCCTTGATCAATTAGGCACGAAATTCACCTGCATTGCAGTCAAGGGCGGGCGAATTCTTGGTCTGGGATCAGGATCCGACGTGGCGCACTTAATCACGCATCATACAAAACGGATAGATTTATGCGGCTGCACAGTCGTTCCGGGCTTGATCGACGCGCACAACCATCTAATCCACTACGGGATTGAAGCTACGCGTTCTGCCGACTTAACAGGATGCAGATCGATCGCGGAGATGAAGGACAGGCTACGCAGGTTCCACGAAGAGCATCCCGAAGAGCGGTGGCTTCTCGGCCACAGGTTTGACCAGGAGCTTTTCGCAGAAGGCAGATGGCCTACCAGGGCTGACCTCGACGAGATCAGCCAGGACACTCCGATTATGATTTCTAGATTGTGCCTTCACGCTGTAGTTGCTAATTCCGCAGCTCTTGCATTGGTGCAGCAGCATATCAGCCCACAGCAAATGAAGACAGGTATTCTTTTTGAAAATTCGGCGGACCTACTTTGGCAGCAGATACCGGAGCCGACGTTCGCACAGATTAAGGAAGCAGCATTCTGGGCAATGCTTAAAGCCAGGCGGTCGGGATTGACCGGTGTTCACTGTATGGTGACGTCCGAAAAAGAGCTTGAGGCGCTCGCAGCACTCCACCAAGAAGGACGTCTGCCACTGAGATTAATTGTATGCTGTCTTTACGGAATGGCGGACTACCTGGCAGAACTCGGACTTAGGCCTCGTTCGGGAAATGATTCGTTTCAAATAGGTCCCTTGAAAGTTTTTATGGACGGGTCCATGGGAGCGCGCACGGCTGCGTTGAAAGAGCCGTATACAGACGACCCAGACAACTCAGGTTTGCTTTTCCGCAGTGATACTGAACTAGCTGACCTGCTGAAGAAAATCCAGTCAGGTGGATTTCAGGTAGCAATTCATGCTATCGGCGATCTTGCAGTGGAAACTGCACTTCGGGGAATAGAAGCAGCAATGGCATTCGGCAATGAGGGCAACCGTCTCAGGCACCGCATCGAACACGCATCCGTTTTGGCACCGGACCTGATTAAGAAGATGGCAGGATTAAGAGTAATTGCGGTGGTGCAGCCGCAGTTCGTTATTACGGATTTCTGGACAAGAGAGCGCGTAGGCGCCGAAAGGTACAGGTGGTGCTATCCCTTCAAAACTATGCTCGCCGAAGGAGTTACGCTTGCGATGGGCTCCGACTGTCCTGTTGAGAGACTTGATGCCGTAGAACTCATTTACAGAGCCGTAAACAGAGAGCCTTTCAGTCTGAACGAACGTCTCTCAACCGAAGAAGCCGTCCGAGCTTACTCACTCGGCAGTGCGTATGCCGGCCACACCGAAGGATTGGTTGGCTCGCTTGAGGTCGGCAAGTTCGCCGACTTCACGGTGCTTTCCCAAGACATTTTTGCCACCGAACCGGAGGCACTCCGCGAGACGCAAGTACGAGCCACTGTCCTCGCTGGCGATATGCTGCAGGTGTAATTGTATTAGACTCTAGCCGCTTGTCTAGATATCAGTCTTCGATGACCGGCAGGCGCTTCACGTTCGGGTCGGTGAATATGTCAGCCTCATCTACGCTGGGCGACGAAAACTCAGACACGATGGCACCCTCTGGACCTGCCTGGAACCAGTGAAGTGTTTCGGGAGGCAGCGTATACTGCTCGCCGGGCCGAAGTACAATTTCGTGAAATACTGTGTAGTACTCGCTAGGCGGTTTTGCCTTCGGTGAGGCAGCGGGTTCACCTGGAACATAGAGGTAGACAACTCCCTTCCTGCAGCGGAAAGTCTCCTGTTTGCCTGGTCTGCCCTCGACCGGTGGATGCTTATGTTCGGGACAAGTCTGATACGGAAATAGGACCAGCTCCTTAGCGCAGTAGCGGTCGTTGTTCACATAAACAACAATTTCTAAACCTTCTCTCTCAAGTCTGCCTAATCCGAAATCGGCGACCTCTAGGTTTTCAGCTTCCTCCGGCGTAATAACTATTCCAGCGTCAGCCAACATCTTCGCTGCACGCTTTCGTGCCTCAATGACCTCTGAACGCTTCATAAGACCAACCCTCCAGGTGTTCCTTAGACAGATCGTCCCCCAAACCCTTCCCCGGCAGAACGATTACTTCCATTAATACAATACACCGGAGCGCAGCTACAGCGGAAGATAGGTTAGAAGACTTTGATGATGGGGTCGACGAGCGCACGCTCGCCGTCAATCGTGCTGAGTACACCTCGGACGTCTAAAAGATCCCCGCGCGAGACCGATGGAGTGTTCGAAGTAAAATGAAGCTTTATTCCGCTGGTTCTATTAAGAGACTGTGCATAGATTGTACGGACGAAATCTTGCGAACTGTTTGATGCAACAAGCCAAGATATTTCGACTAGACTACCATCGGGATTTGATTTTGCCTGCTGCAAGGTAAGCGGCACAGCCGCACGCGCTAGTTTAACATTGAACTCGAAACCGTCAAAGTAGCACAGGTACAAGTCACCGCTGCCGTATCGAAGGGAGGGTCTAACCCCGCTCATCGGAGCAGAATCTATTTCTTCCGATACCCACGACGAGACAATTTGCCAAGCACCTTTCAGATGGCCGGTGCCAGGATCTTGGTAAGCGACGACGAACATCCCGGACGAAGTCATAAATGAGGCACAATGGCCGGAGTAAACTGGAACAGCAAAATATGCAACAGTTTGTTTTTCCCACGAAGAACCACTATACGAAGCAAGTTTTAACGCAGAGCTGGACCCGCTAGACAAAAAATACGCCACAATAGGATGACCGGTCGGAGTAATCGCAAGCGAAGGATAGGAAACTGCGAACTGCCCATCGCCGCCGTCGACCGCGTCTATTGTCCAGCCAGAACCGTTGTTTCGGGCCACCTTGAGCGTGCCGGAATCTGAGTCCACGAAGGCTACAAATGCGATACCGGAAGCTGTGAATGCCAGCGAAGGGCCGATTACGGAGCCGACTGGTGCTATGTTTTCGACAGACCACTGGTTTTGCGCCACGCGCCGAGCCAAGCTGAGGAATGCATTTGAACCGATTGTCCGGCAGAAGGCAATGCACGGTTGAGAAGCCGGACTTACAGTAAGCGATACGTGATCAGCCCACCAGCCAATTTCTGCAACTTGCTCGATGGACCAAATAGCACCTTTACGCGCGAAGCAAAGATAGTTAGTAACAGGGTTGGTGCTGTCAACAAACGCTACGCAAGGACGGTCTGAGGAGTCAAAAGTTATCGACGACATTCCTCCCCAATAACCGACAGATTGAATAGGCTCTGCTTCCCATCCTGTGAGGGTTTTCACGGCGTGATAGAGAGTGCCCTCTGCAGAGTAGCTTATATGAGGGACGCCTTGGCTGTCGAAAGCAAGCGCACAGTCTCCTGATCCCATCCCGCCGTTATACACGAGCTCTACGTCCCAAAAAGCTGCACTAACCTGACACTTCAGAGCACATGTCAAGAAAACAACAAGAACTGCCCGAAACATCCTTCCTATCACCCAACTCAAGCATAAGTAGCCGGCGCCCCTACCGGAAACGTATTGGGCGCCGGCTGCATCGACAAGCACAGGGCTATCAAAACTACTCAGCAGGCCTGATAGCCACAACTACAACATCGCCGGCGATCAGCGGACCACCTTCCCTATACAATGGTTCGGCAACGTCTGCGACAAGGGGTCGTGCTATTATGTAGAACTCGTCAGGAGCTACACCGGTAGGTGGATACCCATTGTCTACAGCCTTCACCTCCACCAATGCCGGCCGGCCGTTCAACGTTCCTTTTCCCCTAATTACTGCCGTATTGCCGACGATTTCTGCATAATCGATTCTCGGCACGTATATTACCACTTTTGGACGTGCAGTGACGGAAGCAGCAAGAGGATTCAGGTCAATATAGTTGATCCATCCTCGCACTCCGACAGGGGTCACCTCAGCATGGAACCAGAATTTACCAACGCCGGCATTAGACGTGCGAATGGCGCCGCATCCCTTTGCATAGCCGGATACAGCTGGCTGGCTGAAGACCACGATGTCGCCTTTAATTACTCCGCCGGCTGCGTCGTAGATCACGGGCAACATGCTCCTAATTGGCTTCGCAGTGATGTGGAACCAATCGCCCGACGGATTGTCATCGAGACACTCGACTTTTATTTCCGCGGGCATTGTGTTCCATAGACCTTCTGCCGTAATCGTAGCAAAATTGCCCTGAACACACAGCGTTTTCACCACACGTGATACAATTACGTTCACGGGTTTGGTGCTGTCCGGGGAGATCTCCACGAACTTGATCCCACCGCTTACTACGGGGCCCTGCTTAACTACGTTAATCTCGAATTGGCCAATATTGTTCGAGTTGCCGATCTGAATGGCACCAGACCCCTTCACGTACGCGTTGGGCACTTGCAGTTGCGCAAGGCATGCGGAGCCCGCCACTGCGCTAACAAGAAAAGCTGTAAGGAGAATTACGCCGACTCGCCTTGACATCCTTTTCACCTCCTTTTCCCTGGTTTACTTCCTGCTAGCACGCCTATTTCTAAGCGCATGTATACCCCAGGAAGCAATGTCAGTCAATAATAAGTTGGTATAATTTCGATTAGACTTTTTGGTTACGCAACTGATACTACCGCGAGAACCGTTCTCGCATCACACGCCAGACGAAATCGATTTCCTCAGAACCTACGGCGCGGAGCGCAAGGGCATACACTACTGAAGCAACAACCAAGGAGATAAGTACCTCTATGACTGCACCCCGTCGCGATTCAATCTCAAGCAGTCGTGCTGATTCGCTCCTGATTAGATAAAGCGCAGCGGTCATCACTCCACTAGCGAGAAGTATCTTCCACAGCGACGCGAGTATTCTGCCGCCCTCTATGACTCTGAGACGACGTCGAATGAAATATATCAGTGCCAGAAGGTGAAGCGTGGCGGCGATAGAGGTCGCCAGTGCGAGTCCACCGTGGCCCATCATATGCATCAATAGGTAGTTGAGGGGAATGAAGACGAGGGTTACCAGAGAGCCCAACACCACTGGCGTGAGCGTGTCCTGCATTGCGAAAAAACCGCGTGCAACAATCGCCTGCCCTGCCCATGCGAAGATACCGACAGAGTACCACTTCAGGGCAACGGCAGTTGCTCCCACTTTCGCAGCAGTAAACTCACCGCTCATGTACACCGTTCGGACAATAGGATCCGCCATCACCGCCATAAATATGGAAGCCGGTATGTTGATGGCAAGTATGACGCGGAGACCGAAGCTTACTCCCGTTCTCAAGTCGTCGATAGCGCTTTTGGCAGCATATGCGGAAAGTGTGGGCAATATCGCCGTCCCGGCAGCCTGAGCGAACACACCTAGTGGCACTTGCATCAAGCGGTTGGCGTAGTTCAAGGCGGCAGGAGCGATGTCCGAAACAAACGTCGCAAACCAGCGGTTGACTATAACATCGATCTGAGGCAGGCTGAGTCCCAATATGACCGGCAGAGCAAGCGCCCCCACCTTTTTTACGCCCGGGTGTCGCAGGTTGAGGCTGGGATAGAACTCGTATCCGGCCCTGCGCATACGGTAAAACGTATATGCGATATTGCCCGTGAATGCGCCTAGCATCGCACCCCAAGCTAGTCCGGCTATACCCATCCATCTTGACAAAACGAGAATCCCGAAGATTATTCCTAGATTGTATATCACCGGTCCTGCGGCGCGAGCGCGGAAATCTTGGCGCGACTCCAAAGTTCCCATCATTAGTCCGCCAAGAAAGAAGAAAAGCTGACAAGGGAGAATGATGCGGGTGAGATAGACTATTAGAGCAAACAGATCCTTGTGCTCCGGAGTTGCGTAACCCGGAGCTGCTAGACTAACCACAAGCGGTACTGTAAACACCTCGCTAAGAACAATTGCCCCGGTCAAAACCAATCCCATAAAGCAAGCAATTATGCTGAAGATCTCCCAAGCTTCCCTCTGACGGCCGGTGTGGAGGCGTTCAGTGAATACAGGTATAAATGCGCCGGACAGGGCGCCGCTGGAAAGGAAGAAATAAAGCAAATCAGGGAGGTTGAACGATACCGTATAGGCACTGACGAGGGGTGTTAAACCGAACTGCCGTGCTATGAGCATCTCGCGAATGAGACCAAGCAAACGGCTAAGAAGTATTGCGATCATCATAAGCCCGGCTGCTCGGGCTACAGTTCGTGAAGTCGACATGTCAGAATAGTATAGCACGCGCTGGAATAAGATTCCTAACGGGCTTATGCTTCTTGGTCTTATAAGCAATACTTTTGATTCATATACCAGCCATCAAGAATTATCCAAGCCATAAGCATGTATTTACGCCAACTCTCTAGATTAGTCTTGCGTATGACTGCTTCTCAGTATATAATGACTGCCACAGCAGTATAGGGTACGGCGTCACTATCTAATGCCTGTGTGGAACAGCACGTTGATTATTACGAAACGAAAAATGACAAGGCAGGAGACGAATGCGTATTCGAGTCCTGTTCTCTGAAGTCGAATCTGTTGCGGTGCCAATATCGCAGAACTATTTTCTAGCAACTGCCATCTACAACGCGCTCAAAGCAAGACCAAAGTACGCCCGATTTCTGCACGATCACGGCTACACCCATCAACCGTCTGGCAAGAGTTTCAAGTTGTTCGTATTTAGTCCTTTGATGTGCGCGAAACGGCGAATAGACGGCCAGAACATATTGCTTGGACCCGGCCCTATCCAATGGATGATCTCATCCCCAATGGCAGAGTTCGTAATCGCGCTTGCGGAAGGACTACTGTCACAAGGAGAAATATGCGTGAGGCAAGCAAGGTTGCCCATACACAGAATAGAATCTATTGCCGACCCGAAATTCACTAGAGAAATGAGCTTCACCTGCCTCTCACCATTGGTCGTTACCCGACCAGGAGGACCCGATGAATACCCGCGTTTCTGCACACACGAGGATCCCGATTTCCCAGAGCGAATCAGGTCTAACTTGATACGCAAATACGAGGTTGTGCATTGCCAATCGCCTAAAGACACCCAGTTTGAAATGCACTTCGACACTGAGTATATTGCTCGGCGCAGCGGCAAGATTACGAAGCTTATCAACATTCGAGGCACACAGATTCGCGGAGTTTTTGCACCCTTTCTTGCCGCCGGTTCACCTGAATTGATTAGGATTGGCTACCATTGTGGGTTTGGTGAGCGCGGAAGTATGGGCTTCGGCTGCGTTGAAGTGGTGTAAAGTTCACAAATATCTGATAAAAATCATCCGTTAGTATGTACTTAATGTACCTTGCCGTAGTGATATAATGTGAGGACTGTTGCAACAAGCACAGACAGTAAACAGGAGATAGGAGATGACTCTCTATCGCTTCACGGGAAACCCTTTTGTAGACGCTGGCATTGCGGGCATGTGTGCCGCCGCTCGTGTGGCAAGCCCCGATGAATTGGGTTACGAAAGCGTGCGCGCCGCAGCAGATCTACTTGTCAAGATATTCACCTCTCCCCAATCTCTAGAGAATATGCCCAAGTCAGAGGGATCAAAAACTCACAGTGCGTTCGCAACAAGTGAGATGTCCGTTTTCTTTCCAAATGGCCCTCTCGCAAACCCATCCAACAAACCTGAAGATAAGGCACGCAAGTACAAGGAGCATATTGAAAATCTGCTTGCCAGCATAATGGATCTTAAAGAGGTTGCAACAACCTGTTTCGTCTGTGGACTTCCGGGAAATTTGGTTGCAACCAAGATGAGTTTCCCTCTAATCGATAGCGGCGACAGAAGGAACTTCCACCCGTCGCACCACCCAGGACATCCGGTTTGCGCACGTTGTGCTCTTGCAGTACAGTTTCTTCCGCTGTCAACCATGCGAACTAGTCCTGAAGGCGGTTTTTTCTGGTTTCTTTCCTCGGTGGATCCACAGGTAGCCGTCGCTCCCGCAGCCGAGCTTGTGCTTCCTAAACTTAACGAATGCATATCGGCAAATAAACGTCTAAGCCTGTATGGGGATTGGGAGTACTCAGGTAAAACCAATGCCGTAGTAGGTGCGTTAGTTGCAATAACCGCACGGACACGACAGCTCGGCCTTGTCGAGCCAAAGTATGCTGTCACTGCTTTCTTCTTTACTAACGACAATCGAGATCCTCAAATTTCAGCCATCGCCGTGCCCAATTCTACATTTCGCTTTCTGTCAAGACTACGTTTGCGCCAAGAGAGCTTTACTCGATTCACGCGTGAAGCTCTTAGCGTGAAGGGATTAAGTGATGAAATCCTATCACAGAGACCTATTGTCAGGCAGTGCACTATTTCTTCCGAAAACGCAAACACACTACCAACCCTACAAGGGGGTTGGTATGCACACGCGCTCTACATGAAAGAGGTGCTCAGAATGTCAGATCGTTACATTAAAACAGTGGAACAAATAGCACTGCGCATTGCGGAATCGGAAAATCCGCAAAAGGAGTTGAAATCTATCAAAACAAATAAGCAGCCAATGCACTGGCTACATCAAGCTATAGCTAAGGCGCTGCTTTCGCGCGATGAGCTATATGTGCTCGTGCCTCCAAACAACAGCGGCGCTGCATCTGCTGCCCTGGATTACATCACCGCAGCCGCAACGGACGCGATTCGATGCAAGATCGAAAATAAAGAGTGGGAGCAGTGGAAGGAAGCAGGTGCAGCCGAACGGGAGGAGCACACACATCCAGTAATTTGCCTTGTGGAGGAAGTAGGTGACAAGATCTTTGGTTCGAACTATGACCCGAAAAAGCTGTTGAAAAGTTTACGAAAGGCGCGCAGTGAATCTGAGATCCGACGCACCTGGCTTAGAGCGGTCGAAGCCGGTGCTATATGCTGGATCGATTTCAAAAAGCTTGTCCCGCCGGATAATGTCCACATGACCTATACTTTGAGAGACTACATGCTGGCCTACTTGTTCGACAGATTAAGAGGGTCTATAGAGATGGAGGAAATCGAAGAGCCTGAAGAGGTCATTGAACATACAAACGATTACGGCAAGGAGGAATAAAAATGGCTAACCCTGTCCTAACTGCAGCAATACTCGTTGAGGCAAATGGAGCGGCTCTGAACAATTCTGGCGAACCCATAGAGAGGGCTCGCACCGAAAACACGGTGTCAGTAAAGTCAATACGTATCGGCTCGCGAAGGTATCCTTATGTGTCAGGTCAAGCGTGGCGCCGCTGGTGGCGGGAAACATTGTACGAGGACTACAAATGGAAGCCCAGCCCTGTCACACGTGAGGCGAAATCGGCTTATACAGACGGCGATCCGGTTAATTACGCCGACGACGATGTTTTCGGCTATATGGCCGCTAGAAAAAATGATACTCAGAGAAGAGTTTCGCCATTGAAGAACAGTCTTTTAATATCCGTCCTACCCAACACCATTGAACAAGACTTTGCGCACTTCAGCAGAAACCTGCCGGCTGAGAACCCCGACCCGGTACCTTTCGAGTTCGAACACTACACCACTTATCTACAGGGCGTCTTTTCTTTGTCGCTCACTGATGTGGGAAGGTTTGAAGTCGGCAAGATGCGGGACCTACCTAAAGACTTCTCAAGTGCGGAGCTAACTTTCACTGAACATCCTTCCGCCGAAGGTGTCAAAATCGCCTCACTGCCAATAGAAGAACGTAGGAGACGCGTAGCCGAATGTGTTGAAGCTCTTACAAGACTCCGACACGGCGCCAACTTGACTCGGAATTTGACTGATGTTGTGCCGGTTGCAGTAATCATCGGATTTCTGGACGGCGGCAACGCTCCATTCCAGCGTGTTTTCAAAGCAACTGAGGATTATACTGGTGTTGAGATTGACATTGACCGTCTCAAAACGGTGATTAAAGACTACAAAGACAGGTTACTTCAAATCGACTCGCCTATCATTTTCGGCAGCATCCCTGGTGTTTTACGAAACGAAGAAGACTTGATTAGAGAAGTCCCTAACATCACCAACGCCGGATCTTCAACCGACGCAATACTAAAGGCAGCTTCGATTGTGAAAACCGATGTTCGTTTGACCGAGATATGGAGCTGAAATATGGAAGCCGTCCGCTGCGAAATCACGGCTTATACAGCGTCATTTCGGACACCAGGAATGATGGGTTATCAAACTACGCTGGAAATTCCGCCGCCGTCTACGATACTGGGACTGTTGTCTGCTGCTGTCGGAGTTGACGTAACACCTGCTGACATAGAATGGATGGCATACCGGTTTACTAGCACCGCGCGGGCGGTCGATCTGGAAAAGATTATCGTGTACACCGAAAAGGGACCCTTTGTCGATCCTAAGCTCGGGGGCATCAATACCGTACCAATAAAACGAGAGTTCCTTTATGCTCCAAAGCTTGTGCTGTATATTCCGCCTGGAAGATTTGAGGAAGCTCTGCGAAGACCGCGCTTTCCAATATGTTTAGGGCGTTCACAAGATGTTGCTACTGTTGAGTTGCTCAAGAATACCGAATTGCATGAAGTAGACGAAGCCGAAGTGGAGGGAGTGTTGATACCTTTCCCGGCAAAAGGCGATACGCCTGATGCAGCAATATATGGCCTTCCGACTTGGATGAAGCAAGCCGTCCCTAGAACACCTGGTAACGTGGGGATGTTCCATATAGTAACACGGCGTCAACGCCTAAGGCTGGATGGCCTTTTCCTAGAACCTGGCGAGGAGCTAGCTGTTCCACTATTCTCTAGCGAGATACTTCTGAGTAATCCCGTGCAGCCATGAAGGAGCCTGTAGCAAAGGGCGGAACTGAGCGAATTGGCTTGGCGCAACATTTGTCAGAGGTACTTTCCTGCGTCGAGAAGATGTTTGATGCCCTGTGCCCATGCATTATTGATGTAGAGCAGGCAAAGTTGCTCCGTCAGTCCATACGGCGAGCAGCCATATATCATGACCTTGGAAAAGCAGCGGAGGGTATGCAGAAAGCTCTGCTAGGTGACAAAAGATGGGCTTTTCGACATGAGGTACTCTCCGCTGCCATTCTTTTGGCCGCTGGAATGGCCGAATACGATCCTTTGGCCGCCGCAGCTATAATTACACATCACAAATCTCTGGATGATGAATCTCTACTAGATTGCACTGGTATCAATGTGCAAAAGGAAGATGAACAAGAGTTCTTAAACAATTGGCGCACAAGAGCTGGCGAACTAGGCTCCTATTGGAACTGGATAAGAGATTTTATAAGGAGAAGCGAACATATATTGGGAGAAAAGATTTGTTCGCGGCTGCCTGACTCACCGGAAAACCTGCCCGATGTGAGAAGTTTCTGTATAAGATTGCAGGAGCAGCTCCGCTCAAAAGACTTTGCCGAGCTGAAATCACAGAGCCTTCCCTACATTATAAGCCGAGGTATGCTTATGGCAGCAGATCACCTAGTAAGCAGCGGACTCAGCTCGCCTATTGTACACCTTTCGCCGCTAAACATTAAGCTTCGAAGATTCCAAAAGCGGCTCAGCGATTTCGAGGGTTCGGCAATTTTAGAAGCGCCGACGGGCTCAGGCAAAACTCTTGCAGCAATTGCTTGGGCACTCAAAAACCGGAAGGCAGGAGAGAGGATATTCTATGTGCTACCTTATCAAGCGAGTATCAATGCAATGGCAAGAACACTTGCTCACGACAAGGGTTATGAGTTCGGCGAAGAGGCAGTGGGTGTAATTCATCACAACGCTCTCCTACATGAATTCAGGAGACATTTCGACGAAGAGGCCGATAACTACGAGGAAGCAGAGCGAGTTGCAAAGCTCAGAGTAGATCAAACCCGCCAATTTTATAGACCGATAAAGGTCTTGACACCCTATCAGATACTCAAGCTATTGTTTGGATGCAAAAGGTTCGAAATAGGTCTGGTCGAAATGCTTGGTGGCCTCATAGTTTTCGACGAGATTCATGCTTACGATCCCCACGTTGCAGCCTTAATTGATGTTGCGCTTTCTAAGCTTCGAGGGCTCGGAGTTCGCTACTTATTCATGACAGCAACGTTTCCTAATTTCCTAAAAGAAAGGCTGCACAATTGTGTGCCCGGGCTAGCAGAATTTCGAATTGACGGACGCGACCAATGGGAAAAAAAGCTGTTGTCAACGGCTCGACACAGACTAATCATGCACGATTGTCTACTCGAGGAGATGGTTTCTGACATAGTAGCAGCTGCCCGCATGGGAAGTGTGCTCGTCGTATGCAACCGAATAGAGCAGGCAAAAACTCTCTTCGAAAAGGTCAGTGAGCAAGTAGGATCTACTTTGCTCTTGCACGGAGGGTTCACCGTTCGAGATCGCTTCCAAAAAGAGAAAAACCTTTTTGAGAAGGCAGGATCGCCCAGGCCGGCTTGCCGAGTGTTGGTGGCTACTCAGGTAATAGAAGTCTCCCTCGACATTAGCTTTGATACGATATTCACTGAGGTTGCTCCGGTGGACGATTTGCTTCAGAGATTCGGCCGTGTTAACCGGACATACGAACATGGCGAGCCTGTAGACGTGCACGTTGCCACCTGTTTCGATGAAGACAAGGTGCGCTGGGTTTACGACATTGAAAGACTCCGTGCAACGTTAGAAGCGGCCCCGAATGGAGAATTGCTTGTGCCTGAGGTGGAAAAGAACTGGGTATGCAGTGTGTATAGAAACGGATATTCCCAAAAGGAACTGGAAAAATTTGAACGAGCAAAATGGGCTTTCGATGAGGTTGTTCGTAACCTAAAACCGCTTCATGAGGGATCTGAACAAGAGTTCTATGAACTATTCAACACTGTTCCAGTCCTGCCGGCAGAGTTATTGGAATCATTCGAAAATGAGCTAGCCAAAAAGCATTACCTGGCTGCCGACCAGATGCTCATTTCTTTACCGCTCAACACATTCAAACGTCTTGAGTACGAAGGCGTATTGGAAAAGTACGTTTGCCATGCAGGAACTAACCGTAGCCTGTGGATTGTAAAACTGCATTATGATTCCGCTGTCGGGCTAACAGACCGGCCCGTCACAACATCTGCGCTTATCATTTAGAGGAAAGGCTGGATATGATCCGTCCCGCAGACGAAATCGACTTTTCATTGATTAGAGTTAGGGGAACCGAGGTTAACTACTATATTGTATGCCCGAGAAAGCTATGGTTTTTTTCCCACGGGATCGAGATGGAAAGAACAAGTGATAGAGTAGCATTGGGCAGACTGCTACATGAGGAAAGCTATCCACGCGCACACAATCGTGAGATAATGATCGATAACTTACTCAGAATAGACTTTAACGAATCCACAGGTACAATTCATGAAATTAAGCTGTCAAGATCATTCGAGCGAGCACATGTATACCAACTCCTATACTACATATACTATCTCAAAAACAAAGGTGCTGAAAGACTAACAGGTGTTATAAACTACCCAAAATCAAAGCGAGTTCAGCGAATAGATCTTACGCCCGAAAACGAAGCCGAATTGGAACGTATACTTGCTGGTGTACGCGAAATAAAGTCTAGCCAAAAGTGCCCACCAGCAAAGTATACCCGCAAATGCCGAAAATGCAGCTATGAAGAGCTATGCTGGAGGTGAGAAATGAGTGGCTAGAAACTATTACATTTTCAAAAGTGGCCGCATAATGCGGCAAGATAACACAGTTTACATCGAAACCGACGAAGAAAAGAGACCCATTCCTATAGAAGACGTAGACAGTTTTTACCTCTTCGGGGAACTTGATCTCAACACCAGGTTTTTAAATTTTCTTTCCCAGAGGAACATTCCCGCTCATATTTTCAACTACTATGGATTCTACGCGGGCAGCTTTTATCCCAGAGAATATCTTAATTCAGGCTTCCTGCTTGTAAGACAGGTTGAACACTATTCCGATCCTAAGAAACGCTTGGCAATAGCCCGGGAAATATCCTCCGCTGCCGTGCACAATATTCTTCGCAACCTAGCCTACTATGAGCATCGGTCGAGAGAAGGCAATAAGATTGCGTCAGTCAAGGAGGAGATTGAAAAGCTAGCATCAGAGATAGATCAAGCTAGGGAAATCGCGGAACTGATGGGAATAGAGGGAAACATCAGGGATCGGTACTATGAAGCATGGTCTCTAATCCTGGGACCAGAAGTGGAGTTCGAAAAGCGAGTGAGACGTCCTCCTGACAATCTGATTAACGCTTTGATATCGTTTGGTAATTCAATGCTCTATGCATCAGCGCTATCGGAGATCTACCATACGCAGCTTAATCCTACCATAAGCTATTTACACGAGCCTGGTGAACGCCGTTTTTCACTTGCGCTGGACTTGGCAGAAGTGTTTAAGCCGGTGATAGTCGATAGGCTGATATTTTCGCTCGTAAACACCAAACAAATAAAACCGGAGCATGCCGACACAAAAACAAACGGTTGCTATTTGAAGGAAGAAGCGCGTAAGCTCTTTATCGCCGGATATGAAGAGAAACTACAAACGACTATAAAGCATCGCAGACTCAACCGCAACGTTTCTTATCGACACCTGATCAGATTGGAGTGTTATCGATTAATCAAGCACTTGACTGGTGTTCAGCCCTACGAGGGATTTAGAGGATGGTGGTAATCGATGAATGTATGTAATACTTGTTTATGACGTTGGTGAAGAGCGAGTAGGTCGTGCGTGTAAGCTCTGCCGTCGATATTTGAACTGGGTTCAAAATTCAGTATTCGAGGGCGTATTGACAGAATCAAAACTTGAGCGACTAAAGTCGGAACTATCGAAGTCTATCGATAAGGAAAAAGACTCGGTTTTGATATACCGGTTTAGGGACCAGAAGCTAGCTGTTAAGGAAGTGATAGGTCTTGAGCGGTTGTCTACGGATAACATCGTGTAAAATGTCCGATTTTGGTATTGCGCGATCGCGAACAACCACAGCAGCGGGAAAAATTACAACAAAGCTGGTCTTCACACACTATATTCTACACGCAGCGAGATTAGTTTGCTAGTCGTCGAGCTATTCGCGAACATAACGGCACCACAGGTAGACGACCAGTAACCTTGAAAAATCCCGCTTTTTGCACTATATTTGAGCGTGGATTAGCGTTCTACTCAACGGGTTTTAATCGAACCAATGTGGGATTGAAACCCTCCTGAAAACTCAGCTTTGTGGAGGAGGTGCTAGTTTTAATCGAACCAATGTGGGATTGAAACGAGTAACTGTGTGTAACCAGCCCCTCGTGCTCCTGGTTTTAATCGAACCAATGTGGGATTGAAACTGCATATCGATTACTGTTACTGACACGGCCGGAAATGTTTTAATCGAACCAATGTGGGATTGAAACTGAGGTTAATCGCAACCGCGTAGTCATCTACATCTAGTTTTAATCGAACCAATGTGGGATTGAAACTTCTGTTTGTTAATATGGGTTACGATCGAA
>CALJES010000011.1 GCA_938074205.1 uncultured bacterium | reverse complement strand
TACCGCCTACGAAGATCGGACGAATCCAAACCGAGCGCACAACAAGTTCTGGAGCACTGCCGACGACCTCGACAACACGACTATTTCCGGATAGTACAATCGCTGGTTATAGCACACCGGAGAACCGAGGGGAACTACAACTACTCCTCCAATAGGTATGTGGTGTGACTAAAAGCTGAGACCGATAGAACCAACGTTCACCAAGAATCCAATGTGTTGTCAGCAAGCCACGATTGGCTCGGTCAGCTAGATACTTTGTGGGTATCCTGAGCAAACGCACTGCATACTGAAAAGATACAAGCTCAACTGAATACACATCCGGATTCAACGGAGGCAAAATGAACCATCTGCCCTCAATACGCTGAACTTTTCGATACAGTGAAGCCAATTTATTGCGCAACCCAGCCAGGTGCCGCGCGCGAGTATATTTATGCAGTGCACGCCGCAGGAAAAAGGAGCGACACTCTAGATTCGCTTTGACGAACCTATTGGTATTCTGCCCACACGAGCTGCCGAACCGATGTTGGCACTCGACGAGTTAATCTGAGACTCGAATTGTATCCGTCGAGTCACTGGTTCGCACGCAAACTGCCAAAAAATGGTGGACGACGTTTCTGACCTGGAGAGACCCTCTGGCCCTGAAGCTCTCGGCTGTAAATATCCTTTACAACCCTTTCTATCTCGGAATCCCAAGCATCCAATCTATCTAGAGCGGAAACGAACTCCTGCACTGCGTTTCTGAGCTCGTCACCGACATCCAAATCATTCAAGGGAAAAAGCTCGATAACTAACTTCCTACCACTGCGAGATGTGAGATACACACCCGGAACATCTCCCTTTACTGGGAACACCACGATAGGTTCGGGAACACTGCCTCGTATATGCTGAATCTCAGCATCTAGTTCCTCCAAATTGCGTTTCGCGTGCTCTAGTTCTTTTTCATAAGCGGCAACCTTTGCGGCCTCATCAGCAAGCTTTTCGACTGTAAGCTCTTCTGCTGATTGCTCGGTATTGGCAAGAGCAGACATCGCCAGGTTTCTTACTCTGCCTGCCCCAATGCACCAACCATAGCTGGCTTCCATGCACAAGTATGGGAATGCAAAAATACCACAACCTAAGAACAGAATCCAGTTGGGTATCCCAGACCCACCTTCAGCAGAAACCACAATTGCAAGCCTGAATGCGCCGAAAGCTAGTACCACAGCATCTGCGATGGACATAAACAGTAGAAATCCTAAGGTAAGCCACAGCCAATGCCTTCCTCTATCCACAGTATCCTGGAAGAGCTTCAGTTCTGCAGATTCTCCGGCTTGGGAGGCGAGCCACTTAACGGCTTCCCCTGCCGTAGTCAGTATACTTAACCCGATAAACACAAAAACTATCAATCCCAAGCTGAACGGCTTGTATGGGTTAAGCGCTCCGATAAGAAGACCAAGTGACAAACCCAGGGCAACCGCAACCATTACACGAATGAACCACTCAACCACCTCGTCTTTCAGACTGACGGAGGCCACTTCAGTGCATGCAAGCGACCATTTCGCCTTCTCAACCTTGTCTACTGGCTCTCGTAACACGTCTAACCTTGCCCTAGCTTGGGCAAAGTTTTCCTCTGCACGCTTGAGCTCATCAAGCGCCTGCTTACGACGATCTTTCAATTGCGCTTCTTGTTCCTTCGCTAGCTTGACTTCCTGAAGATACCTTTCTGACTCAGCCCTCGCTGTCTGGCTAATCGATTCGATTTCCCTATTGATCTTCGGAAGCACCTCGAACGCTTTGGACACGCACTCCCGCGCCAGTTTCCAAGCAGCGCGAACGTTTTCTGTCAGGGTCTTTCGGTAGGCAATCATACTCTTTGGAAGAAAATCCTCGAGCTCCCTGTAGGTTTCTGACCCAACGTCTTGAAGCCATTCCTCGAATGTTTCTTCGCTGGCGAGTTTAAGCCATACCAGAGCCTCGTCCGTGCGCGACTTTTTGTCGCTCGAGTCATCTGTAACAACGGCGTTACTCATAAGCTTCGACCTCCCCCCGCTGCTTTATATAGTGCTGCTTTACGTCTCTTTCAAACAGCTCACAGAATTCGTTGATACCGTCCTCAGTATTACCTAGGTGACGAGTGCAAATGGTCACCTTTGAGCTACCGTTAAAGTGGTTTTCCCAATCGGCTACACTTCTACGGTCAAGCGGATCGAGGCCGAACAATCCTACCCTGACCACATTGGGCTTCGCAACCAGAGCTCGGCATGCGTTCTGTAGTTCTTGGGTGTCAGACGGGTAGTCGTTTTGTCCATCTGTAAACATCGCTACGGCGATAAGCCAACCTTTGTAGCGCTGCGCAAACTGGCATGCATACTGGATTGCGCTAAGAGGTCTAGTTCCTTTGTGTTTATCCGGCGAAAGAAGCTTTGGAAAGTCCTGCTGTATTGTTTCAGGTTTAGGCAGTGGAGAAAAGTTGACAACGGTTACGGTTTGCCTGGACATGCGACACATAACGAATCTAGCATTTGTAGGCACTTGCTGGAAAAGCCTGATCCCCCACGGTATAACGCGATTGTAGACATCATTTGCGGACCTACTACAATCCCAAATGACCAACAATGCATGCGGCGGGCCTGATCTCTTCGGTTGTATGGACAAAATCAGCAATCCAACACCCAAGGCAATTCCACCTACTGCGGCGAAGATCTGCCACTTCCTCTTGTGTACAACCACCGGACACACCCCTTTCTCCCGGTTGAACAGTTTAATATGATGTAACCTCCTGACCACTACCCACGCGCCAATTGTTGTGGCCGGTCTGATTGCCAGGAGTCGCGGCCCGCTTGTGGCGATACATCGCTTAATATTGTATCACATTTTTGCATAAAAGTCAAGAGACCCGCGCTGATAGGTACTTATCGCTGGTAAGCGAATAACCCTTAGTCCGCTAGCTAAATGGATTGTACATCCATATGTTAGATTTAAGGTATCAAAAACAAGAACAGGTCAATAGTAGCAATATCGCGAGGCATGGGCGAAGGCAGTGTTTGGTAGTGAAGCGAGCACGAGAATGTTTGTAATTTCCCGGAACTACGAGATATGTGCAATTGCCACATATAGCGCTGGTAACCATCGTACCTCCCTTGCGACTACGGTTCTGTGAGAACCTAGATCGCTCCACAATGGGTGCACACCATAAATACCCCGTTTGACCAGCAGACGCTCGTATGTTAGGATTTTCTTCGCACCAAGATGAGCAAGCCGATTGTAGCCATAATTGGACGTCCGAACGTAGGCAAATCCACACTGTTCAACCGCGTTGCGGGGAAGCGCATTGCCGTCGTAGAAGATACGCCGGGGATCACCCGCGACCGCATCTACGCAGACGCAGATTGGAACGGCCGCGAGTTCATTGTAATTGACACCGGCGGCCTGCTCCTCGACGAGCGCGATCCACTGCAAGCAGAGGTGGCAAATCAGGCACGAGCAGCGGTGGGACAAGCCGATGCAATCGTCTTCATGGTAGACGGCATCACAGGTCTGAACCCTGCTGACAAAGACATTGCCGACATTTTGCGTGGCTCGTCGAAGCCAATATTTGTCGCGGTGAACAAGTGCGACAACGAAGCTCGAGCCCGCTATGCGGCCGAGTTTTACGAGTTGGGAATTGGACCGGTGTATCCAATCTCGGCGCTTAACGGACGCATGGTAGCAGACTTGCTTGATGCCATTGTGAGTTCGCTCCCCGAAAAAGAAGAAGAGCCTGCCTACGATGAGGATGCTATAAGGATTGCTATAGTGGGGCGTCCTAACGTAGGCAAGTCATCGCTTCTGAACGCGATACTAGGCGAGAAGCGAGCTATAGTCTCCGAAATCCCCGGCACAACGCGCGATGCGATCGATACAATCTGCAAGCGCAACGACCGGACGTTAGTGCTCATCGACACAGCGGGCATCAGAAAACCTGGCAAAGTTCAGGGAACTTTCGAGTATTACACCGTGTTAAGAGCGGTCAGAGCGATGGAGCGCGCAGACGTGGCACTGGTAGTCATAGACGGTTCAGAGGGACTGTGCGACGGAGACAAGCGGGTGGCAGGACTTGCACATGAAGCAGGGCGGGCGTGCATATTAGTCGTCAACAAATGGGATTTATGCAAAGGACGGTCGATGAAAGAGTTTGGCGAAAATATTCGCAAGGACGTGCCGTTCATCGATTATGCACCGATTGTGTTTACCTCCGCTGTTACTGGCATGGGAGTTGCAGACGCGCTGGACACCGCCATAGAAGCTGCCGAAAACCACGCCATGCGATTACCTACCAGCGAACTTAACCGCATCTTGATCGAGGCGGTGAGCAATAAACCGTACTCACGAAAAGGCAAAGACCTGCGGATCCGATATGCAACAATGGTTAGCGTAAAACCGCCCACGATAGCTTTGTTTGTGAACGACCCCGACCTGGTGCACTTTTCGTACCTCAGATATTTAGAGAATCAGATACGACGGCACTACTCCTACGAAGGCACACCTATAGTTTTCTTGGTCCGAGCGGCAAAGAAAGAGAGGAAAGCCCAGTGAAACATTTTGTGATCCTGGCCGCTTGTTATCTAATGGGAGCAATTCCATTTGGCCTGATCGTGGGTAAACTGCTGAAGGGTGTCGACATCCGCAAGTTCGGCAGCGGCAACATTGGGGCAACCAACGTTTACAGGACCTTGGGACCCGGACCGGCATTGTTGGTCTTCGCGTTGGACACGGCGAAAGGCTTTTTCGCAGTTACTCTGTGCAGACACCTAACACTCAGCGATTGGTTTGTCGTTGCCGGAGGGCTACTGGCTGTGGCAGGTCACACTTTCTCGGTTTTCCTAAAGTTTCAAGGAGGTCGCGGAGTTGCCACGGCGCTCGGTGTCATTGTCGGATTGACACCGGCGATAGCAGCAATCGCTCTGGGGCTGTGGATGGTGATCGTTGCGGTAACTCGCTATATTTCGGTTGGCTCTATGCTGGCCGCAGTTTCGGTACCAATTCTTATGATCTCTTGGAATTCGATGCGCGTGCCGTGTCCATATAAGATCCTGGCGTGCATAGCAGCCGCGGCCATAATTCTAAGGCACATACCGAACCTACGCCGGCTTGCAGCAGGCACAGAACCCAAATTCGGTCAGAAAGTACAGCCAGTGGAGGAAGGAGGTGACTTAACGAATGGCTGAGCACAGTCCCCACGTCAAGCTTGCCAAAAAAGCAGTAGAGACATACGTGCGAGAAAATAGGGTTATTGACGTGCCGCCCGACGTGCCCGAGGAGTTGAAGAACACCAGGGCAGGCGTCTTTGTGTCTCTCAAGAAGAACGGCGCTCTGCGCGGATGCATCGGTACGATAGAACCTGTGCAAGACAATCTGGCGGAAGAGATTATCGCAAATGCAATCAGTGCTGCCGTGCGAGACCCGAGGTTCCTACCAGTAGAAGAAGATGAACTCGATGAACTCACCTACTCCGTGGACGTTCTCAAACCGGCTGAACCGGTCCACGATATTCGAGAACTCGATCCGAAGCGCTATGGTGTAATTGTCGAATGCGGCAGCAGGCGAGGACTACTTCTACCTGACTTGGAAGGCGTGGACACGGTGGAGGAGCAAATCGGCATCGCACGCAGAAAAGCGTTTATAGGGCCGAATGAGCCGATTCGACTGTACAGATTTGAAGTAGTGAGATATCACTAGGAGAACGCGGACTCTAAGTGTGAACGGAGAAGTTTGCCGTTTGCCCTCGACAAACACTCAAGTTACGGTTCAATGATGCTGTACGCTATTGCCCTAAGTGCCCTGCTTCTCACAACGGGCAATGGGGCTTCTTTTGCCGATTTTGACTACGCCAACGTTGATCCTGTCGTAGAGGCTCGTGCGGTTTGGCTTGATGCGTCGTCGATACCTAAAACGGCCGGCGAAATCAAGCGCCTGATTGATGCGTATCACAGAGCAAATATTAATCTCATTTTCCCCGAGGTCATTTGCCGCGGATATGCAATCTACCCGAGCCGTTTGATGACGCGTGACCCTAGGTTTCAAGATGCAATCGACCCTCTGCAGCTGCTGATTGAAGAAGCGCACAAACGTGGGATGGAAGTTCACGCGTGGGTATGGGTTTTTCGTGTTGGCTATTCCGCGGATATAGGCGGTATTTTGAATCGGTATCCAGATTGGGCTGAATTGGGCAGCAATGGCACTCAGATTTCGCCCGCTGGGGGTTTGTGGATAAGCCCAGCAAACAAGGAAGCGTGTGATTATCTCGCCGCCGTCTTTGAAGAACTCGTGACTAACTACAACATTGACGGCATTCATCTTGACTACGTGAGATACGAAAATGAATCTCAAGTACCCTATGGTTACTCACCGCCTTCCAAAGATCTCTTTCGCAAGCAATACGTCGCAGACCCGCCGACTTCGTCTGGCTTAGCTGATGATATCCTCGTTTACGAGTGGCGAAAGTTCAGGGAAAGAATGGTCAACACTTTCGTACACCGCATAGCAGTGCAGACACGGCGCATAAAGCCCGAAGCTAAAATATCTGCTGCTGTCGTGCCGGATTCTGACCACGCGCGAAGAAACTATATGCAGAACTGGACCAATTGGATCGACAACAAGTGGCTCGACTTTGTAGTGCCTATGTCCTACGATAGCGACGATGCGCACTTCGGGCGAGTTATATCAAAACTCAAGAGCACAGTAGGCGAAAAGACCATAATCCTGGTAGGAATCGGGTCGAATACCCTGAGGGAGGGCAGCGATCAGTTTCTCCGGCAAACCGTGATTTCTAGGCAAGCGGGAGCACACGGCCAGGCATTCTTCGCGGCGGCATATTTGAAGGAGAACCATCTGAAGAAACTAGCATCAGGCCCGTACAAATTGCCGGCAGATTTGCCGTTTCGCGATCCGGATCGCGCGGTGAGTCGGATGCTTCAACAAGCTGCAGCAAGAATCTCAAGAGGTGATACAGAAACCGCGGATTATCTGACGCTTCGTGCTCGTGACCTAATAGGTTACGTGCGGCAGATGACGAGTCCGACTCGGTACGTGCGCCCTACCCCGCCACCCTAATTCCCTCTTCCAAAGCGGCTATGTAGTTCTCGACAGGCATATAGTCCGTAAGAGAATTGCCGGTTCCCAAGGCCCACCAGCCGTCTGCAAAACATTCTTCGATATGCTTTCTAGTATAAGCGCGAATCTCGTCAATTGAACTGCGACAGAGGACATCGACATCAAGACCACCCAACGGGGTTATCCTGTGTCCGTACCGACGTTTGAACTCGGCTACGGGCATTATGGCGTCTTCGAAGGAGTGCTTTGCGTCTATCTTGCAATACTCGATGAGGTCCTCGTACACCTCTGATAGGTTTCCACACGAGTGCAGGATGAACGGTTTGCCCTGTTCGTGAGCAAGCTCTGCAATGCGCTTATAAGTGGGAAATACATATCTCCGAAGAAGATCGGGACTGAGGAATGTGGAAGTCTTGAACCCCAGATCGTCACCCTGCCTCAGTGCGCCCACGGCGTCCATCGTCGCAAGTTGACGGTCTGCGGAGACAATAAGCTTACCTATACGATCAAACATCAGTTCCACAAGCTCCGGACTGTCTGCTAGAGCGTACGAGAGTCCCATTACTCCCATCATCTGAGAAACCCATTCGTAAGGCCCCATACAGACTCCACCTACGATTTTGACGCCGTCCGGCAGCAAAGAAGCAACTGTTTCGAAATGGCTGAATTCGATAGGCCGCGACTCATCAGGCCACGGATACTCCTCGTAATCTGAGATGCTGTGAATGACAGACCGTGATTCGCTACCTTCGGATACAGCACCCTCCGTGCGCGCCAGCGGGCAGTTGAGCGGCACCTCCATCGGCACGCAGTCAAAGCCCATCCCCAACCAGAAGTCGACATAGATCCGCCAGTAGTCCGGGTTATCCGGAGTCATCTTGTCGAAAGGAGTACCAGTTCGTCGAGCTATAAACCCAGCCGACGCGAGGTGCTCATAGAACGGCAGGTAACTCGGCCTTTCGCTACGGAAGAGAACCTTGAGGAATTGCGTAAAGTCGGGTTCTCGTCTCAGTTTCTCCAATTGAGTCTCCAACAGGCAAATGCAGCAACTGTAACCTTAATCAAATCAACCCCGACAAATGGAACCACGCCGAGGATCCAGCTGTGAAGTGATGTGGGGTCGCCGAGCCATATTGCCAGCCACGCTCTGCCGAGGGTGTATATGACCACTACTCCAGCAAACCCTGACGTTATCAACCCCGATAGAGACCCTTTGAACCGCTGCGATAAGGCGCCGATTATGAAAGCAGCCGGCACAAACGCCAGCAGGTAACCACCAGTTGGACCGACGAGCGTTGGTACACCAGACTTGAAACCGGCGAATACAGGAATACCAGCCGCCCCAGCAGCCAAGTATTCTATCTGCGAAATGGCCGCCAATCGCGGACCTATTGCCATGCCACATAGGGCAACAGCAAGAACCTGAAGCGTGACTGGCACAGGATTGCCAGGAAGATAAAAACAAACCTGTGCGCTGACAGCCGTAATAGCCGCCGCAGCGGTCGTCACAAGGATTGCGCGCCACCCGTTAAGCCGTAAAACATAGGTAGAATAATATGCAGACTCGCAACTTCGTGTCACGTGTGATGTCTCCTTATCTTTGCGATCTGAGTTGCTGGCAAAGTCGACACAGCCGATGCGTAGATAAATTCTAACACGGATCTGCTCTACTCGAAAAGTGACCCCGCCGCGAACGGCGGGGTCGAACAATCAAGCCAGGTGTTGTAGCCCAGCTAGAATCCGGTGAATACCTCCCACATAAGAATGTCGTTTTTAGGATCGGCATATCCGGCCGGATTGCTGGTCATATTCTTTTCGTAGTTCACCTCTAGCCAAACGTTCTTCCTGATGGGATGAACATAGCCAAGCGTCAGCTGCTGAACGTTCCAGGTAATTGGATTATCAGTTGGCGGCTTGTCGTTGTTCAACGCAGCCCACTTGATTACGTAGGAAGGCTTTCCTTTAGGCTGCCAACCCAAGGATATTTGGTAACCTGTGATACCAAGAAGGCTGAATCGACCCTTGGCCCACTCGCACTGAACAAAGAAGGGACCGGAATTCCAAACGGCGTCCACAGCGAATTTGTTGTGTGTGGTATCCGTATTGGTTGTACCTGCTGGCACAAATGGCTGAACCGGTGCGAGCTGGGCACGGTTGAGCCTGCCGACACAGCCGGATACATGCCACTGGAAGTTAGGCTTGTTTACACCGATCTTCGCGGAAACGGCCATTCGGCCACTGTTGTTGGCAGAGTTATCTCTGTCACATATATGCAGCTGTGTGTCCACACCCGCTAATGCGCCAGCGCACTCACCAATCGTTCGTGTACCCAAGTTATGGTCAGCAAAAAAGGACACGCCGCCATCCACGAATCCTTTTTTCGCATACCATTGGAATCCTTGAATTCTATCTTGCGTAAACGTTTCCGAAAAAATTCCGTATTGAGAAGTCCGCCTGTTCGGATAGCTGGGCGTTATCCCGAAGTTGAGCTGCCTGCCTTTTCCGATCCTTATGCGTCCGGAACCCAGTGGCAAGTCTACATACGCGCTCTCGAAGTATACTCGACCCTGCTCCGCAGTGTACTGGTTCGGCGCCGTACCCAAAACGCGATCTGTCACCCAAGGGTGATAGTAGATCTCAGTATACGCGGTTGCATCCTCCCCAAGTTTGGCAACGGTCGAAATCGATATCCTCTCCGTAACAAACCTCGTGCTCATGCTTGGGTTGGTGTACAAGCGGTTGAGCATATAGCCGTGAACTTCGACTGCCGGTCCTTGGCACCAACCTGGATAGCTGGCCAGAACGGTCGCACAGATAAACAAAAAGATGAAAATTCGAGTAATCTTCAATTTCCTTCCTCCTCTATTTTCAAAGTGTGTTCAGGTTCTCAAAATAAGCATGTAAAAAGGAAAGCAATCGTCAGGCTTCTGCTATCACCCCCATTTACTGCTGTTTTTCGCGGAGGTCGACTATGCAATTCGACCGATCCACGTTCTCGAGAGACTTGGGCTCAACAAGTCTTACTCTCGGCGTCAGACCAATCACTGCGTGAAATCGCTGCTTGATCGTTTCTTCGAGCTCGACCAACCTTTGCATTTGGTCGGTAACCATATGAGGCGCAAGTTCTACATTCAGGGTTAGATAGTCCAAACCGTCCTCGCGTTCAAGCACTACTTGGTACTTCGGCTCTATATGCTCGATCTGATACAGAAGCGCTTCGATTTCGGACGGATATACATTTACGCCGCGGATGATGAACATATCATCGGTTCTGCCGCTGACCGGCGACATTCGTGCAGTCGTGCGGCCGCAGCGGCATGGTTGTCGGGTGATGCTTGTGATGTCTCTCGTTCGATACCTGATCATCGGCACACCCTCCTTGGTGAGGGTGGTAATCACGAGCTCGCCGGTCTCTCCTTCGGGCAACGGTGTCAGCGTTTCGGGGTCAACCACTTCTACGAGAAAGTGGTCTTCATTGATGTGTAGTCCGTTCTTGAGCTCGCACTCGCCGGCGATACCCGGCCCCATTACCGCACTCACTCCGTAGTTGTCGGTAGCTAGGATGCGCAAGCGTTCCTCAATGCGCGAACGCACTGCCTCACTCATCGGCTCCCCACCAAACAAACCCACGCGCAAATACAGACTAGCGGAAGATACTCCCATTTCATCCATAACCTTACACATATACAGGGCGTAGCTCGGCGTGCTCACCAGTGCAGTGCTGCGGAAGTCCTGCATAATCTGAATCTGTCGCTCCGTATTTCCCACGGAAACAGGAATCACAGACGCTCCCAGGCGTTCGGCTCCGTAATGCATTCCGAATCCACCAGTAAACAGACCATAATCGAAAGCGATGTGAACAACGTCGTCCTTTGTTACCCCCGCAGCGCTCAAAATGCGAGCAACCTGCTCAGCCCAATGACGCAAGTCGTTTCGAGTATAGCCGACAACTATGGGACGTGCCGCTGCTCCGGAAGACGAGTGTATACGGACGATTTCTCGAAGCGGCACGGCGAACATCTCGTATGGGTAACCGTCGCGCAGATCTTCCTTTGTTGTAAATGGCAGTTTAGAAAGATCGGCTAGTGACTGCACGTCCTCTGGTGCAATGTTTAGCTGATCAAACTTGCGATGATAAAAGGGCACGTCTCGGTAGACGCGGTTCACCACTGCCTGGAGTCGCTCAAGCTGGAGCTGTTCCAGCTCTGAACGATCCATTCTCTCTATTTTGCGATTCCAAATGGGCATATCACTCTCATCCCTTCAGCTAATCGGCATACACATTCCAAACATTTAGAATCGGCCACGTTTTGGCACGCGTCAAGCATTTCGAGGCTGTTCCATTATTTGTCGGTAGCCCATACCCAAATATGCCCGTTGGATCTCGGGGTTTCGAGCTAGTTCCGAAGCCGACCCTTCCATCACAATCCGCCCCGTCTCCATAACGTACGCTCTCTTGGCAATCGCCAGCGCCGCTTTGGCATTCTGTTCAACCAAGAGAACGGTAGTGCCTTCTTTTCTGAGATCGGAAATCACCTTGAAGATGCTTTTCGTGACAAGTGGCGCCAGTCCCATAGACGGCTCGTCCAGCAAAAGCATCTTCGGCTTGCTCATCAAAGCCCGGCCTATGGCAAGCATTTGTTGTTCCCCTCCGGAGAGGGTTCCGGCGAGCTGTGTTTTTCGTTCCTTCAGTATCGGAAATATGGAATAGACTCTCTCCAGATCGACCGCAACCTCGCTTTTCTTTGCGGCTCTACTCCGCCGATACGCACCAAGCATCAAGTTCTCATAAACTGTCATTTCAGCAAATAACTGCCGGCCCTCCGGAACCTGGACGAGACCCATTTCTACGAGAGCTTCAGTGGGATAACCCGTTACGTCCACGCCATCGAATACGATCTTCCCAGAGTGAGAAGTCACGATGCCCGATATGGTGTTGAGTACCGTTGTCTTGCCTGCCCCGTTAGGACCAACAATTGCCACTATTTCGCCGTGGTCCACGTGGAGGGATACGCCTTTCAGCGCTAGAACACGTCCGTAGTATGTAACAACGCTTTGGAGTTTAAGCACTACTTAGCCTCCACTCCCAGGTATGCTGCAATCACTCGAGGATTGCTTTGAACCTCGTCTGGCGTACCCTCCGCGATCTTTTTGCCCTGGTCCAGCACTACAACCTCGTCCGATATATCCATAACAAACTGCATATCGTGGTCGACGAGCAGTATGGTGATGCCCCGCGCTGAAATTTGCCGCAGCAAACTGGCTAGTTCGCTTGTCTCTCGTGTGGAAAGCCCGGACGCCGGCTCATCCAGCAGTAGAACCTGAGGTCGGCTGGCTAGTGCTCTCGCAATCTCGAGCATACGCTGCTTTCCAAACGGCAGGCTATGGGCTGGAAAGTCTGCCAAATCCGAAAGCCCCACAAAATCAAGTTGTCGCTCAGCCTCTTCCTCGATGAGTTTCTCCTCTCGCCAGTGTCCGATCCAGCGAAGCGCCCCAGAGGCTATTCCCTGACGCGACCACGGGTGGCAGCCCACCATTACGTTTTCCTTGACTGTCATATTCTCGAAGAGCTGAACGTTTTGAAACGTTCGCGCCAATCCTAGGCCGGCTATCTCGTGAGCTGCGCATCTCACAACGGAACGACCGCGTATTAGGATATCCCCTGAGGATGCGGGTAGAAGCCCGGATAAGAGATTGAGCAGGGTAGTTTTGCCGGCGCCGTTGGGGCCTATCAGCGCCTTAGTCTGACCACGGCGCACCTGGAAATCGACTTGGTCTACAGCCACAAGGCCGCCGAACTTTCGAGTCACAGATCTTGTCTCAACCAATACATCACTCATCGCGCTAATTGACGCCCTGTTGTCTGCCTGATCGCCGCGCGCTTCTCCACAATAGCGCCACTCCGTCGGAAAACCCGCGCACAAGCCCCTGTGGCAGCACAATCATCACGACTATTAGGACTGCCCCAAAAACTATCGGATCCAATCCTTGAAGCTTGAGTCCCCAAAATTCAGGATTCGTCTTTTCCAGATCCAAAAGCCTATCTTTCAGAGTCTGAATAGCCGCCGCACCGAAAAGTGATCCCCAAACGCTGGCCATTCCGCCTAGGACGACCATCACTACAAGCTCTACAGAGACAATAAACCCAAACTCACTCGGATGTATGTATCCAATGCCGGCGTTGTGAGCATGTAGGGTCCCAGCTACCGAAGCCATGCACGCGCTGAGGACGAACACTTGAACCTTGTATCTTGCCGTATCGACCCCGAGAGATGCAGCCGCCTGCTCGCTGCTGTGCACCGCACGAAACGCCCTGCCTACGCGAGACCTGACTATGTTCACAGCCAATACTATGGCAATAAACACGAATGCCCATACCAGATAGTAGTACTGGGTTCTGAGATCAACAGATCCTCCGGCTGCGGCTTCATATAGTCGCCTCAAAAAGCCGGGAATATAGCTGAAGAACTGGATACTAGGTATGTTAAATATGCCGTCGCTCGACCCGCCAGTGACAGAAGTCCACTGCCTGAAGACAATCTCGACAATGATTCCAAAAGCAAGCGTGGCCATCGCTAAATAGTGTCCCTTGAGGCGCAACACCTGGCTACCGATCAAGTATGAAATCACCGCCGTCAGAAAAACACCTACGAGTAAGCCAGTCCACGGGGAAGCACTTCCGCGTTCCAAAGTGCCCTTGAGAAACCATTTGCTCAGATTCGCCACAAGAGTCAGCACAACACCCGATAGGCAAGTGCGCATCCATTGCAACTTGGCCATCAGGCCAAATATCCCCATTACCGCAACTGCACAGGCAGCACAGAGTACAGGTATCAAGTTGGGCAAGTTATGAAGCCAACCAAGCGCCACCAGCAGACTAATCCCGACTGCCAGTTTCCAACCTGAAGGCTTCGTGAGCAACAGGAGCGCTGCCACTGCAGAAATCACGCCGACTCCTGCGGATACACCTGGGATGACTTCATTGGCGATAGGTTTGGCGGTTAAGATTCCCGATGTATATGCCCCTACTCCAAAGAATGCCGCGTGTCCTAGCGAGACTTGCCCCGCGTATCCCATAAGCAGGTTGAGCCCCACCGCCAAAAGCGCATATATACCGATGTAGATGATCGTTGTGAGCTGTGCATCATTTACCACTCTAGGCGCGAAGGCGTAGCATGCGAGGAAGACGGCAAACGGCAAAATGTTCAATAACTGCAAGTTCTTTTTTCGAACTGGTATCGCTTTTTCGGTGTGGGTCCCTCGCCTTTCCGAATCCTTCAACTGCCCTATGCCTCCGCTCTTCTTCGCAGCACTCCTTCAGGTCTGAGCAAAAGGATAACTAGGAGAATTACAAAAGCAACGGCATCCTTGTAGTCGCTCCATAAGAGCCCGCCCGTCAGGGATTCGACAATACCCAAGATGATCCCAGCCGCTACACCACCCGCGAAGTTGCCCAATCCCCCCAAAACTGCCGCGCAGAATCCACCCAGCCCGAGAGCAGTACCCATATTGCATTTAGCGTAGAATACAGGCGAGACCACAACCCCCGCTACCGCTCCTAAACCTGCTGCCATAACAAATGAAGCCATTATCATCCGGCGAACATTGATCCCGACGATCCTGGCACCTAGTTGATTGATAGCGCAGGCGCGCATAGCTTGACCAAGGATTGTTCGCCGGAAGAAAATGTGCATACCGACTACCAGCAGGGCTGTTACGCCCATCACCCAAAGCTCCTGTGCCCTTATGTAAGCACCCAAGAAATGAAACTCCCGATCCTCAACATAGCCCTGCACGACGACACCGGTGAACGGAGGAGCCGGAATAGCTGCCTCGCCCCAGAGCAGTTGGGCAAGTCCTCGAAACATGATGGATGTTCCGATGGTGATAATTATCAGGGAAACAACTGATGCTCGCTTTAAGGGCAACAACACAAAAAGGGCTACAACAGCACCCGCAAGACACCCAGCAGCAACTGCAGTCGGAAATGCAACTAGCAAACTGGTCTTTGAAAGCAATACAGCAGCCACCACGGCGCCAATCATCACAAATTCGCCTTGAGCGAAATTGATCACCTGGGTGCTGTTGTAGATAATGCTGAACCCGACGGCTACAATCGCATAGATGCAGCCCCGAGTAAAGCCCGAAATAACCAGTTGAGGTACTTGCGCTAATAGATCCACAGACAACCCAACCGACAAAACTTGGCGGTGCGGCCTACTTCGCCAATGTCCACTTGCCGTTTCGGACTTGAACCATCACAAACGCCTCTTTCGTCAAGCCCGCATGGTCCTTAGGAGAAAAACTGAAGACACCGCCTATGCCGACGAAGCCTTTTGTGTCCTCGATTGCCTTTCTGATCTTGACGCGATCAGGACCAACCTTTTCCAAAGCGGATACTACGAGTTGGAACGCATCCCAGGCATGGCCCCCAAAGTGGGTGGCTGGCTTCCCGTAGGTCTTCTTGAAATCCGCTGAGTACTGCATTAACACGCGTTTTTGTGGATCGCTAGATGGTATTGCCTCGGCAACGATGATCTTGCCTGAGGGGAATGTGACCCCCTCTGCAGCAGTTCCAGCCAGCTTAATAAATTCCGGATTCGACACACCGTGACTCATAAACAGCGGCTGCTTCATTCCCAACGCACGCATGTTCTTCGCAACTATGGCAGGACCGGGATTGGTGCCCCAACAAACGATGGCTTGGGGCTTGGCAGATCTTATCTTCGTAAGCTGGCTTATCATGTCCGTATCGCCGGAGTTAAAGGACTCAAGTGCGATAGTTTCGATGCCAGCCTTTTTGGAGGCAACAAGCCACTGTTCACGACCACTCGCACCAAACGCGTTGCTGTCGTTTATGAAACCGACCTTACTAATCTTGTGCTTCTTCAGATAGTCTATAAGCCTCTCGACTGCTAAAGAATCCGTCTGTGCAGTCTTGAAAACGTAGGGCAGCACCGGCTGTGTAATCTTAACGCTAGCAGCGCAAGATATAAGCGGCATTTTTGCCCGATTGCACATACCTGCTATCGCCAGACTGGGTCCTGTGAGGGTCGGTCCAATGATGGCCACCACATCTTTTCTCGCAAGCAGTTTGTTGCAGGCCTGTACAGCCTGCTCTGGTTTGCCGCCATCGTCGTAGATCTCGAGCTTCACCGGCCTGCCCTTGATACCACCTTTCGCGTTCAGCTGCTTGGCAAGCATAACCGCAGTGTCGCGTTCTGGAACGCCCAACGGAGCGTTGTCGCCTGTTATGCTAAATATAGCCCCGATAACTATTGGTGGCTTCGAAGTCTTGGCGGCGGCCACACATATTGCAAAGCACACCAACAAAACAAGCGCAAAAAACGATGTAAACTTTCTCATTCTTAACCTCCGGCGTTCCAGCAAGCCTCGCAAGCATGGCGAAAATCTAATGGAGCCTATTTTACCAGTGTCCACTTACCGTTCTTGATTGTGACCAGAGCGAAAGACGACTTGCTCAAGCCATTGTGGTCTTGGGGCGAGAAGTTGAACACACCCGTTATACCGACAAAGCCTCTCGTTTTCTCCAGCGTGTCCCGAATCTTGTCGCGATCTGGTCCTGCCTTTTCAATCGCCTTAACCAGCAACATAAAGGCGTCGTAAGCGTGTCCGCCGAAAGTGTTCGGGGCCTTTTTGTAAGTCTTTTCGAAATCAGCGGCGTATTTCAACAGAACCGGCCGCTGCGGATCGCTGCGAGGGATGCTTTTAGCAACTATCAGCTTGCCTGCCGGGAAGACTATTCCTTCCGCCGCAGGTCCTGCGAGCTTTATGAATTCCATGTTTGCGATCCCGTGGCTCTGCAAGAGCGGCTGTTTCATCCCGAGCGACCTCATATTCTTCGCGACAATCGCTGGTCCGGGGTTTGTTCCCCAGCACACGACCGCATCCGGCTGGGCGGCACGGATTTTGCTGAGCTGTGCCGTCATGTCCGTATCCGCGGTAGCAAATGACTCAACGGCCACAGTCTCGATGCCCGCGGCTTTTGCATGTTTCAACCATTGCTCCCTACCACTAGAGCCGTACGCATTGGAATCGTTTATGAATGCGACCTTTCTGTAGCCGCGTTTTTTGCAGTAGTCGATAAGTCTACCTACCGCCATAGCGTCGTCCTGCGCGGTTTTGAAGACATAAGGAGTAACCGGTTGAACAATCTTGATACTCGCAGCGCAGGACATCAATGGCACTTTCGCCTCATTGCACATGTTGACTATTGCAAGACTCGTCCCAGAAAGAGTCGGTCCGACTATTCCCAAGACAGATTTGTTTTGCAAGAGTTTCTGGCAAGCCTGAACTGCCTGGTCGGGTCTTCCGCCATCGTCGTAGAACTCGATCTTGATTGGATGTCCCTTGATTCCACCCCTTGCATTGATCTGCTTGGCAAGCATTTCGATGGTCTCGCGTTCCGGAACTCCCAAAGGAGCATTGTCGCCAGTCACAGTGAATATTGCGCCGATGACATAAGGCTCCGCACTCTTCTTAGCTGTCAGACCTACCGATGCCGCACAAAATACACTGCAGATAACGACAAGCCACAACACACTCTTCCTAAACCTGTACATGCTCTTCCTCCTTTGCATTTATAGAGATTGCAGCTCTTCGCCGGTTAGTATGCGAACACCCTTCTCGCGAAGGATTTGAACTGCCTCATCCGCCCGCTCAATGCGAAAAATTACTATTGCGTGCTCTCCGGACCTGCCAACAAATGCATACATGTATTCGATATTAATGGCCTCCTTGGCAAGTATGTCGATAATATTGGCAAGGCCGCCCGGCTTGTCCGGAACCTCGATCGCCAACACTTCAGTCAGGGCAACCGTAAAACCGGCTTCCGCTAGAGCGGCCCTGGCACGCTCCGGGTCATTAACTATGAGCCGCAGCAGGCCGTAGTCGATCGTATCAGCGATCGATAAAGCCCTTATGTTAATATTGGCTTGCGCAAGGGCACGTGTGACGTCTGCCAAACGCCCCGATTTGTTTTCCAGAAATACTGAAAGCTGTTTAACTCCCATTGTAGAGGTCCCTCCTATCCACCACTCTCTTGGCTTTCCCTTCGCTTCTAGCTATAGTTTTGGGTTCGACAAGCTTCACCTTGACCGATATTCCCAACGTAGATTGAAGCTCGGACGCAATCTTCTGCTCCATTTTCTCCAGCGACCGCACTTCATCGGAAACAATCCGCGGCGATACCTCGACCCAAACCTCCAGTGTATCCAGTGCTCCTTTTTCGCGGTCGACCACTATCAAGTAGTGAGGTTCAGTCTCTTCAATCTCCATAAGAACGCTTTCGATCTGAGACGGAAATACATTCACACCCCTCACAATCAGCATGTCGTCCGTGCGACCCATCACTCTGTGCATTCTAACGAAGGTGCGACCGCACTTACAAGGTTCGGGCTCCAGGTAGGTTAAGTCCCTTGTACGGTATCTCAGAAGGGGAAGTGCTTCCTTGGTCAAAGTGGTGAAGACAAGCTCCCCTTTGCTTCCTGGAGGAAGGACCTCACCAGTTTCAGGGTCTATAATCTCAGCGATAAAGTGGTCCTCGTTAATGTGCATTCCGGCCTTTTCCATGCACTCATACGAAACGCCGGGCCCTATAACCTCGCTGAGTCCATAGATGTCCAGAGCGTCGATACCTAGGGATTCCTCAATCTGACGTCGCATGCTTTCAGTCCATGGTTCGGCACCAAGGAAAGCAACCCTAAGCGGAAGATTGCGCACATCCACCCCCATCTCGCGCGCCGTCTCCCCAAGCAACACAGCATAACTGGGTGTGCAGCACAAGACAGTGCTTCCAAAATCCTGCATTACCTGGATTTGGCGCTTTGTGTTGCCTCCGGATATGGGTATCACCGAGGCACCTATTTTCTCAGCGCCATAATGCGCACCCAAACCGCCGGTAAAAAGTCCATATCCGTAAGCATTCTGCACGACGTCACCCTTTGTGGTTCCGCCCGCGCCCAGCGTTCTAGCCATAAGCTCTGCCCACACGGCTATATCGTTTCTCGTGTATCCTACTACGGTGGACTTGCCGGTAGTGCCTGAGCTGGCATGAACACGCACCACTTGATCCATAGGCACTGCGAACATGCCGAACGGATAGTTTTCTCGGAAATCGTCCTTTGTGGTGAACGGTATCTTGGAAAGATCTGCCACTCCTCTAATGTGCTCAGGCCGCAAGCCTATCTCATCAAACTTTCGCTTATAGCATGGCACATTCTCGTAGGCGTGCCGCACGGTTTTCACGAGAAGCCAATCCCTGAGTGCTCGAAGCTCTTCGAGACGCATGCACTCAGCTTCGCGATTCCAAAAATACATACTCACTACCCCCGAGAGATAAATCACACGGGCTAAGATTATAAAACATCAGCTAGGCTTAATTCCACTTCAATGTAATTTCAGTTTTCTCCTTCCTCAATTTAAGCCCTCCAATCGAGCATTTCTGTTGGCGATTTCAATTTTCTCTTTCCTGAGACTTAATGCACACAGAAGAGCTGAAAATTGCTCAAATGCCGGAATATGGTCCTGCACAGGTAGAAGCATGCTTACTTATTTGCACACCAGGATGCACTCTGATAAAATCTAAGTTGCCGGGCACCGCATTAAACGAGGAGGATCGCGGATGAAAGACCAACTATCCGCGCTTTACGAGCTGCAGAGCCTCGACATAACAATAGACCACATAAACGTCCGTTTGAGATCTCTTTCAGGATCCAAAGCCATCCAGGAAGAACTCGAGAAGTCGAAGCGTGAGCTTGAGAGCGCGGAGAAAGACCTGGCAGCCTGTGAAGCTGAATTGACCGACTACGAACTTAGACTCAAATCAATCGACTCGAAACGGGCGGACTTCGAAAAGCGACTATACAGCGGAACCGTTTCAAACCCTAAGGAGCTTTCGGCGATCCAAAAAGAAATAGCAATGCTCAAGTCGCAGCAAAACCAACTTGACGGAAAGACACTGGAGCTCTACGATACCGTCGACGAAGCCCGAAAGCGTGCTCGAGCAGCACGTGAGATAGTCAAAGACCTCGAGGCGAAGCTTGAGTCAGTCTTGCAGCAGGAATCTGAAGAGAAAGCTCGACTGCAGCAAAAGCTCGCAGCGGCAGTGGCTCGAAGAGCCGAAGTAGCACTCACCGTCACCGACAAGACTCTGCTTTCTCGTTATGAGCTCTTACGCAAAAAAACCGGCGGTAGGGGCATTGCAAAAGTCATTGACGGCAAATGCGAGGCGTGCAAGATTTCGCTGACTCCTTTTGTTACACGTAAAGTTAGAGAGTGCAAGGAATACGTCTTCTGCGAAAGCTGCGGACGGATACTTTATTTTGATAGTGAAAACGAGTAAGCTCACCATCTACACAGACGGAGCCTCCAAAGGCAACCCGGGGCCGGCGGGCATTGGAATCGTTATTACCACAGACAACGGGAGCACCGTGGAGGAAATTTCGGAGTACATCGGCGAGCAGACAAACAATGCTGCCGAGTACACAGCACTCATCAAAGCGCTAACGCGGGCACATGAACTTGGTGCAACGGAGCTTAACATCTACGTCGACAGCGAGCTGATCGAAAGACAACTCAGCGGTGCTTACAAGGTGAAGTCGCAGAACCTTCGGCTTCTTCGAGATGAAGTGCAGCGGCTCATGAATCGCTTTAGTAAGGTTTCGATTACCCACGTCAGCCGCTACCACAATGCACAAGCCGACAAGCTGGCAAAGCAAGCTGCTTCAGTAATTCAGGTGAAAGATGAAACTTCGCCTGAAGCGAAAACGTGTTCGGCCCTCAAAGACGAAGCCGGCGCCCAAATCAATCTTGGCATTTAGGCGACAGAGTTTCTCGCACATCTGCCTGAGGCGCTTCGTTTGCTTCTGAGCTGCCAGCAGGTATGTTCAGCTCAATGAGCTTCATCGAAACGCCCGCCAAAGCGTCTGCTACTTCTTCCATAGTAGCCGGCTTATGAGGTTCTTTCAAAAGAGGAGAACTTTTATCGATGAAGCCTCTATTCAGCAGAATCCTGGCAGGCTCTTCTTTTTTGGATGCGGCTTCGAGCATTACTGAAGCGTTGGCTGTATCCTTCGGCCGATCGGGCTTGGCTCCGTTGGTTTCCTCGGCGCGACCCAGTGTCTCAGTAAGGAACTCCGTGAATCTGACAAGAAGAACGGCCAACTCGTACCGAGTAACCGCCTTATCTCCTCGAAACGTACCGTCGAGATAGCCTTTTACGACTCCTCTTTCTTTCAGAGACCCTACAGCCTCAGCTGCCCAGTGATCCGGAGGCACATCCCTAAACGGTTTCTCGCCGGCTGCTGATATTCCTGACGCCACAAAGACGAAAATCAAAACGGCAAAGAACTTCTTCATGGTAGTTTTCTCTCCTCAAATACCGACTCCGCGAACAGCCCCACATCAAGTCCCAGACAAAGCTGCTATTTACGAAGGGTATGGCAAGCGAGCCCCCGGCTTACTCGAAGCCGACTTCAATGAACCTATCTCTAATGGCCTCTATCTGATCTAGAGCACGGCCGCAACCTATGCAGACACAAGAAAGCGGATCTTCTGCAATGTGAACGGGGATTCCCGTCTCTGATGCCAGCAATTTATCCATTCCTCTCAATAGTGCCACACCACCGGTCAGCATAATGCCTCGCTCTATAATGTCAGAGCTCAACTCAGGGGGAGTATGCTCGAGAACGTTTTTGACCTTGTCCACTATTTGACCGATCGGTTCCGACAAAGCCTCGCGGATTTCGTCTGATCTGACCTCAATTGTTTTAGGTAAGCCTGCTATAAGGTCGCGCCCACGCACTTCCAAAGCCAACTCAGTTTCGAGCGGATAGGCACTACCGATCTTTATCTTAACCTCCTCAGCAGTCCTGTCTCCGATCATTAGATTGTACTTTGCCTTGATATACCGCTGGATAACTTCATCCATCTTGTTGCCGCCAACCCGTACGGACCTGGACAATACTATACCGTTCAGCGAAATGACTGCTATGTCCGTAGTCCCGCCTCCAATGTCGACGACCATGTTGCCGCCTGGAGAAGAAATCGGCAGGCCAGCGCCTATCGCAGCCGCCCAAGGTTCCTCTATAGTGTAGGCTTGCCGCGCACCAGCGCTCTTCGCAGCCTGAACAACTGCTCGTTTCTCCACAGGAGTAACTTGTGAAGGCACCGCAACTATTACTATTGGCTTGAACAACTTTTTTCGGCCACACACTTTGTCAATTAGATATTTGAGCATTTGCTGGGTTGTACTGTAGTCTGCTATAACACCGTCGCACATAGGCCGGATAGCCACGATGTTTCCAGGCGTGCGTCCCAGCATCAGTCTGGCCTCCTCGCCAACAGCCATTATAGAGTTGTTGGCAGTGTTCACGGCTACTACAGACGGTTCCCTGAGTACTATACCCCTTCCCTTGAGGTACACGAGGATATTAGCAGTCCCCAAGTCTATGCCTAGTTCAGGCACGAGGTTAAACACTGTTCACACCTCACCCTATTGCCTAAAGTAAAAAACGACAAGCGCAGCGAACACACTTATGTTAACGGTTCGCTGCGCTTATTACAATCCTTTCTCAACTGAACAAAGAGCCAGTGGAAAAATATCAGGATGAAACGGGCGCAGCAAGCTCGCAGTCCGTCAAGCTCTGTTCTTCGGACACACGAGATATATTTGCGCCGAGAGCCTGCAGTTTCTCAACCAAGTTTTCATAGCCGCGCTCGATATGCTCGATACCCAGAACCTCGCTCTCGCCTTCTGCAGCTAGTGCCGCACACACTAGTGCTGCACCAGCGCGAAGATCCGACGCGGCGATTTGTGCCCCCATAAGTTTGGGCACTCCGTTTATAATAGCTGTCCTTCCCTCGACCTTGATGTCCGCCCCCATGCGGATGAGTTCGCTAACATATTTGAACCTGCGCTCGTACACGTTTTCCGTTATTACCGAGGTACCTTCAGCTATAGACAGCATGGCGCCAAAAGGCTGCTGAAGGTCTGTCGGGAAGCCGGGATGTGGCATAGTGACAATATCTACTGCAAGGGGCCTTGAATTGCATCTTACGCGCATGTAGTCGTCATATACGTCTACAACAGCTCCAACTTCTATCAACTTCAGAACAAACGGTTTGACATCGGCCGGCCTGATGTTCTCGATCCTGACGTCACCTTGGGTGATGACTGTTGCCACTGCGAAGGTACCGGCCTCCATCCTGTCAGGCAAAAGCTCAAATGTTGTGCCGCGGAGTTCGTCGACTCCCTCAATACGGATTGCTGATGTCCCGGCACCTTCTACCCGCGCGCCCATCTTGTTCAGAAACTTTGCGACCTCCACGACCTCCGGTTCCAAGGCTGCGTTGTATATGGTGGTAACGCCGTCAGCTAGTGCGGCAGCAGTCATTAAATGTTGGGTAGCTCCTGCACTTGGGAAATTGAGGTAGATCTGACCGCCTCGAAGCCGATCGCATTCAGCTTCCACGAATCCGTGGTCAATCACGAGACGGGCGCCCAGCGTTTGTATACCCTTTATGTGGAAGTCTACCGGTCGTGCACCTATATCACATCCGCCGGGCATAGCAACCTTGGCATAGCCTTTGCGCGCCAGCACTGGACCGAGCACGCAAAATGAGGCTCGCATCCTCCTAACTAACTCATAAGGTGCCTCAGTAGACTTGATCTCGGTGGCGTCTATTACAAGCGAGCCGTCTCGTTCGAACTCGCATTTGACTCCAAGGGATCGAAGCACATCGATCATTGTGTGGACATCTCTAATCGAGGGGACATTGGATAAAACGCTCTCGCCCTTACCGAGCAGAGCCGCAGCCATTATTGCAAGACATCCATTCTTGCTCCCGCTCATTGCAACGGTCCCCTCAAGACGGGCCCCTCCTGTGACCAAAAGCTTGTCCACGTTCCTGCAGTCCTCCTTCGCCTTACGACTTTACAAAATCGGCAGTGTGCTTCCTAATAAGGCATTAACCAGTTGGGTCACACCGGTTAGCACACCGCGAGTGAGTATACTTAAATGGGCTAAGCAGTGTCAACAAAGTATTGCAGCCTCCAGCTCAGCCACTTGTAATAACGCTTTACATCACGGAAAGGCTTACGCCCGAACGAAAACTCTGGCGAATATTTAAACGACGCGATAACGTAATTCCCGCCCTGCGGAAGAGTTGTTCCTATCCGCGAAACTCCATCCATAGGAAATGATACCCAGAAACTGAACAGTCAGGCAGCTATTTGCGGCGTTGGTGTCGAACAATCAAAGAGCAAGTGAAGGAACATGAAGACATCGGGGGGAATAAAACACAAGCAAAACGAAACACCCGCGAAAGCTTAGGCTTTCGCGGGTTTATATGGTGGAGCAGAGGAGATTCGAACTCCCGACCTCATCCGTGCGAAGGATGCGCTCTCCCAGCTGAGCCACTGCCCCACAATCCGTGGTTATTATACCATCAAGCGTAAGGAAGATCAACATGGTCGCCACTGGTCTCGAAGTTATGTTGCAAGAAAAGCTCGACGAGCTGAGAAATCGCAAGGTCGGCATAGTCGCCAATCAGGCTTCCGTTACCAGCGATCTCACACACATTTCCGACGCTCTCTCTGCGGCTGGGGTATCTATCGCTGCGCTGTTCGGACCAGAACACGGAGCACGCGGCGAGATTGCGGACGGAGAACCCGTGGAAGACTGCGTGGACACCCGACTAGGTGTGCCTGTCTACAGCCTGTATGGCAAGAATCGCGCCCCCAGTACAGAAATGCTCGCTGATATAGATCTAATGATTATCGACCTACAGGACGTGGGCGCACGGTTCTACACGTTTCTGTACACGGCAGCACTTGCTATGCAGTCGTGTGGTAAACACGGTGTTGAGGTATGGATTCTAGACCGACCTAATCCGATAACCGGAACAAATCCAGAAGGTCCCATATTGGAGCCTGAATTCGCGTCGTTTGTTGGGATGTACCCGATAGCGCAGAAACACGGCCTAACGATAGGCGAGCTTGCCAGGCTGTTCAGAAAACATTTCGGGGTGCAATGTGAAATCGAAATTATAAGGATGAAACATTGGTCTCGCAAGATGTGGTTCGACGAAACTGGACTACCGTGGGTGTTGCCTTCACCTAATATGCCGACACTGGAGACGGCGATCGTGTATCCAGGCATGTGTCTGTTGGAAGGCACCAACGTATCCGAAGGCAGAGGCACCACCAAACCGTTCGAAATGTTTGGCGCGCCGTGGATTGACCCAGTGGAGCTCAAGGAAGCGCTGAAGAGGTTTGATCTCCCAGGGGTCGGCTTTCGGGAGGCGTATTTCATTCCGACAACTTCGAAATTCCAAGGCGTCCGCTGTGCGGGACTACAGTTGCACGTGTACGACCGCAGTTCATTTCGGCCGGTATTGACCGGCATCGCAGTGGTTGCGGCAATTCGCAAACTTTATCCCGACGAGTTCACATTTCGAGCGCCGAGCGCAACCGGTAAATCCCACTTTGACTTGCTTTGTGGAACCTCATCGGTTCGTGAGGCTATAGAACAAGGTGTCTCTCCGTGGGAAATCGCCAACCACTGGGAAGCAAAGGTTAGCGAGTATGCCCAGCTATGCCGGGAAGTACGTTTATATTGACGTGGAAGGAACCACGTTATACACTGAGTGCGTAGTCTGTATGTTGCCAGGCCTCTGCCGGCAACAGAGTTCAGCTCTGGGCACCCGACTCAGAAGCCGATTAAGCCGGCAAGTAATGAATGGAGCGAGGTAACTGATAGCTACAGAAAAGGGGGAGTGATCGTGGCTGACGCCATTGCAGTAAGGAATCTCACAAAGGTGTACGGCGGGGCTCTCAAAAATCGGGTTCCTGCCGTGGACAACATTAGCTTCACAGTAGCGGAGGGCGAGATATTCGGCTTTATCGGACCTAATGGGGCAGGAAAGACTACCACAATCAAGATTCTTTTGGGACTACTCTTCCCAACATCCGGTGAAGCGGAAGTCCTTGGAATGCCAGCTGGTGACATTGAGACAAAGCGCCGGATAAGCTATTTACCGGAAAGTCCCTACTTCTATGAGCACATGACGGGCGCGGAAGTTATCGAGTTTTACTGTCGACTGTTTAGAATGGGGACAGCCGAGCGGAAGGCGAAAACCCAAGAGCTGTTGGAAAGAGTAGGTCTCGCCGAGGACGGACATCGCACACTCAGACAGTACTCAAAGGGAATGCTTCAGCGCATCGGCATTGCTCAAGCACTAATCAACGATCCTGACCTGCTGTTCCTGGACGAGCCCACGTCCGGACTGGACCCTATCGCTCACAAGGACATAACGGAATTGATTTCTTCGCTGGGCAAACAAGGCAAGACAGTGTTTCTGAGTTCCCACCAGTTGGGCGACGTAGAAACCGTCTGTGACCGAGTTGCAATCATCAACCGGGGCAAGATTGTGAAGATCGGCACGCTCGACGATCTCCTGCGCGCGGGTAGAACGGTGATAACTTTCGCCAAGGCGGGCTCGGATTTGGTGGAGCAAGTCAAGCCTTACGCGGAAAGAGTTTCGGCAGATGGCGAACTTGTGCGCGTGTACGTTGAGTCCGAAGAGAACGTCCATTCTGTTCTAGACACTGCCCGCGGTAAAGCGACCTTGGTCTCGGTGTTGCCGCAGCGGCAGACACTCGAAGACCTCTTCGTGGAAATTGTGAGGGAGGTACGAAAGTGATTATCTGGTCAATCGCCAAAACAACCGTAGGGGACGCGCTTCGCAAGAAGGTTCTTCAAATCTTCTTGGTTGTCGCCATAGGTCTAATCATTATCTCCCTGTCATTTTCGCAGACTCTGTCCTTCTCATCGCGCGCAGGTTCATCGACAGATATCATGCTTGTCAAGAGCTTCGGCTTAGGTTTGATGGCTGTGGCGGCATGGCTTATCAGTCTTGTGATGGGGGTCTCGCTAATTCCGCAGGAGATAGAGCGCCGCACCATTTACACGATCTTGGCTAAACCGGTGAAACGCTATGAGTTTATTGTCGGAAAGTATTTAGGCGCTGTGCTGACGCTAGCGATCAACGTTGCGATAATGGGGGTTGTGTTCATTGCTGTTTGCGTGTTCAAGGCAATGGGCGCTGAACAGCCAGTCACACCAGAAGAAACAGGACTCCCACTTGTCGGCATGCAACAAGTTGGCTTGTTCGACTGGAATATGGTATGGGGAGTAATTATGATCTTTCTGCAGTTCACAGTGCTTACGTCTGTGGTGCTGCTTTTCTCGGTATTCTTGACTCCGACGGTCAATTTCTTTATGGGCTTGGGCGTATATATAGTCGGCGTAATGGCGCCGCTGACGGAAACACTCTCCAGTAAGGAATCGCAACTACATCCCGTGCTAAAGGTGTTCTATAGGGTCATTCATATAATCGTTCCGAACTTCGACAAGTTCAACGTTACAAATACCCTACTTCACCCTGAAACTCATATAGAGAGCATGGCGAAGTACACGGGCATTGTCACGCTTTATGCCCTGTTTTACTCCCTGCTTTTGATGCTCCTTGCCGTGATCATTTTCCGAAAGAAGGAGGTTTGAGTTATGCCTGAGGGGAACTCTAGGCCTCTATGGATATTAGTGGTTGTTCTGATCGTTGCCGTTGCGTGGACTCAGTACGTAGCTGATCCTATTCAATACAAGATGCAAGAAAAAGCGAGACCCAAAGCCGGCGGTGGAGAATTGATGGTGCAGTTGCCGGGACAGTTTATTGTCGCCTCAGTTGCTGGTTTTAAAGAGGTGATTGCCGGAGCTTTGTGGGTTCGAGCAGACACCTTCTTCCACGCCGGCCAATATGAGGCAATAATACCGATAGTCCGTCTTGTAACTTGGCTTGACCCGCATAACGTTGACGTTTACTCGACAGGAGCCTGGCACCTGGACTATAACTTCGTCGACACCAACCAGATGTCGGACAAGCGCTACATACCCGCAGCAGTCGCTCTGCTAAAGGAAGGCATCCAGCACAATCCTGACATTTGGGATTTGTACTTCGAGCTTGGATGGACCCACTACAACAAGAAAATACTGGACTACGAAAAGGCTGTCGAGTATATAGAGAAAGCCTGCACAAAAGATGGTGTTGATCCGAATACTGGCCAGCGAGTGCCTCGACCAGAGTATGTCGACAGGATGCTCGCTCACATGTACGAGAAGGTCGGTCGATTTGAAGACGCGATTAGGCAGTGGCACAGAGCTAGGAAGCGCGTTGAGGAAACAATAGCTAGGGAGCGCAAGAAAAAGAAAGGCGGGTACGTTGACACGACCTCGTTGGACGTTTGTGACCGCAATTTGGGACTGCTCTACTTGAGAATGGCCTGGCGTTATGGCGACATGGATGCTTATAAGAAAGGTCTTGAGATTTACAAAAGGCTCGCAAGCCGCAAAGATGCTCCGGCTCAATTGGTAGAAGCTACAAGAGGAGCAGAAGCCGACTATACCCTAAGAGTAGCAACAAACAATCCTCCTCGCGACGCTTTGAAACCTCTCGACGCCGGTTTTGAGGTGACCTGGAAAAAAGTAGCCCCTAAGGTTTTCATAATTAAGGGCAAAGTAAACCTAGTGCCCGCATCCGAATACAAGGATTTGGCTTCAGAGTGTTTTACGCACTGGTATCGCGACAACCAAAATGCGCCACCTGAGCAGAGAAAACTTTGGCGAGATGGATGTAGAATTCGGTGGATTCTCCGCGATTACGATTACAAGATGCCGGAGCTCAAAACATTCAGCTACAAAATTGACAAGAGCCAGACCATCGCCTGGGACAGCGTCTACGTAAGCGGCGGGACGTTTTCCGATCGCATCGATCTCAGTCAAGACCCTGATTTCTACCCTTTCAAAGCTGACAAGTATAAGCTGACGATTATGTTTGTCCCACAGCAAGCGGAGTGTCCAGACTATGTGCAGGACCGCATCGGGTGGAAAGGGGAAGCACTTCGCGATAAGCGCTATCTAGACACCAAAACGCAACCTGGTTTTCATCTGCTTCGCAAAGAGATGGTGCTTACGAAAGATGACGTTCTGTAGGGAGTTTGACAATGCTCTTGCCGAGTGGTGATTGACAATCGGTAACAGATAGTGTAACAATCCGAATAGGCAATGCCTAAACTGCCCAGGGAGAAAAGGGGTGGTTGGTGTGCAGAGAGGACGAGCTCAATCAACGCATTTCAAAGGTTTCACCCTAATCGAGCTTTTGGTCGTAATCGCAGTCATAGCAATCCTCGCCGCTCTACTCTTGCCAGTGTTTATCTCTGCTCGAGAGACCGCGCGCAGAGCATCGTGTGCATCAAATCTTAGACAGATCGGAAAAGTGCTGGCATTCTACCGCGACGACTGGAACGGTGTGAACTGCAGCATTTGGGCTAACGGACCGGATACGGACATTGGTTCTTTCTTCTGGGTTATTACCAAGTACGCGCAAACTCGGTTGGGAGAAGGTTCAGCAAATATCTTCAAATGTCCTAGCGCGCCCTGGTTGAAGCAGAAAATGTCCGCGGTGCGAGGCTCCAGAGAACGGACAGGATTCGCATACAACATGAACGAAACGGGTTGGGTGACCCTCGCAGGGTAAATGGGGTGCAGGCAACTTTCGCGTGGCATTTTCCGGACAGCTTTGTTAAGCACCCGATCGAGAAGATCATCGTGGCCGAAGCGTGCGGTTGGTGTTATGGGGTAGCGTACGGAGACGGAACGGTACAAGACAACGAGGAGTGGACCGGGCGTACGAGTATAGGTGGCTGGGGATGGAAGAGTGTGCATCCCGCGCGCGACGAGGTTATCTCGGTCAGCGAGGGTCCCATAAGCCGGTACGGTGCAACCGTATCCAAGATATACAACCTCCGAGCTAGCCACGCCGGCGGAGCGAACTTCCTCTACTATGACGGCCACGTACGTCACCAACGGGTAACGCTGGGCAAGAACTGGAGTCTGCTCTACTAGCGCAACATCGGAGAAGGTAATACGCAGGCAGCAAACTAATCCATATCCGGCATGGATAGGATTCGAAGTATAGTAGACGCTGCCGGCAGACTTCGAGGCGTTCTCGCTTTCGCTATAGTCTTCATCCTCGGTGTTGTCTTCTCGCCGGTGTCGTATCGGACTGGACACTCTACATTCCTTAACTGGCCCACCCAAAACGACATCCTTTTCGAGTATTCTGAGTACGGGATTCTCGCCGCTGGTATGACGCTTGTCATCATCAGCGGGGGAATAGACTTATCTGTGGGTTCCGTCCTGGGCTTCGCAGCCACGTTATTCGCATTGCTTCTAGTAGGCTATGGCTGGTCGGCAAGTACAGCTGTCGCATTTACAACTCTGGCCACAGCTGTCATGGGGGCGGTGAACGGATTTGTAGTGGCGCGTTTCCGGATGCAGCCGTTTGTAGCCACTTTGGGCATGATGCTCATAGCGAGAGGAGCGGCAAAATGGATATCCGGCGGTATAAAAGTACAACCTGGGGCTAGAGAGTGGTACGCAATTCAGAGCGGTAACCCTTACGTTTTCGATTGGATGACGTCGCAAACTTCGCTTCTAGCCCTCCGCCCGATTACTATAGTATTTATTGTCTCAATTATAGTTCTGTGGATAGTTCTACGGTTTACTCGGTTCGGGCGCTATCTGTACGCTATTGGAGGAAACGAGGAAGCAGCTAGACTGTCAGGAATCCGAGTTGGGTCTGTAAAACTCGCCGCGTACACCCTATGCGGTATCACAGCCGGACTTGCGGGGATATGCAATGCATGCCGAGTAACCCTTGGCGACCCTGGAGAAGCAGGGATGACCTATGAACTGGACGCTATCGCGGCAGTAGTGATAGGGGGAACGAGTCTAACCGGCGGGAAAGGTGGAATGTTTTTCACCTTTCTTGGAACACTAATCATTGCTTACATAAGTAAGATTCTGAGTTTGCAAGGTATTGAAGAAGCTCCAAGACTTATGATAAGAGGAGCATTGATAATTGTTGCCGTACTCATTCAACAGAGCAGAAAGGAGTAGCAAAACGTGAGACCTATTAGAAGCAAATTGGTAAAGGTAGTCTTTCTCATTTGCATTATTATTGTCGGGCTGGCGCTGATTACCGGCTGTGGCCAGAAAAAGACAAAGAAGCAGTTTGTGATAGGCATGTCCCAGTGCAATTTGGGGGAGCCGTGGCGAGTACAGATGAACGCGGATATCAAAGAAGCTGCCGCCAAACACCCTGAGATCAAAATAATCTGGAAGGACGCTCAGAACAAGACGACAGTGCAGCAAGACCAGGTCAAAGAATTGGTGAACCTAGGGGTGGATCTGATCATAATAAGCCCCAAGGAGGCTCGTCCTCTAACAAAGCCTGTGGCTGACGCTGTAGATGCGGGCATTCCAGTTATAGTGCTTGACAGGAAGGTGGAAGGCAGCAAGTACACATGCTTCATAGGAGGGGACAATTTCAAGATCGGCGAAGAAGCCGGCAAGTTTCTGGTGAAACTTTTAGGCGGCAAAGGAAATGTGGTGGAGTTGAAAGGCTTGATGACAAGCACGCCAGCAGTTGAACGTCACGAAGGCTTTATGAAGGGAATCAAGGGTTCTCAAATCAAGATAATCTTTTCCGTCGACTGCCATTGGCTAGAGCCGGATGCCCAGCGCGAGATGGCATCTGCGCTTGCGCGTTTCCCTGAACCGGACGCTATTGATGCTGTATACGCTCACAACGATCCGAGTGCCCACGGAGCGTACATCGCCGCCAAGAACGAAGGCAAGGGACGAGAAAAGCGAATTAAATTCATAGGCATCGATGCTTTACCCCACGAAGGCATCAGATACGTCAAAGAGGGTCTCCTTACAGCTACCTTTCAGTACCCCACCGGCGGCGCGGAGGCTATAGAGACAGCACTCAAGATACTGAACGCTCAAAAAGTGCCTAAGAACATAATTCTCGGCACTCGAGTGTTCACGCGCGAAAACGTACACAAAGGCGGGCAACCTCTGTAGAGTCGCTCAAAGACGGCAGTGATTGCTACAGTGGCGCGTCCGCCCTCCGATTCAACAGAACCCATGGGCTTAGGCTGAACGGTCGAATCGATACGCCCGGGCAACGTGCGCCCGGGCTTTGATCCTGGCTACCGAAAAACCACGCCAGTTTCTTCGCTGCCACCTAATGCTTCTTTCAAGCGCCTTGTGTGAGGTATTCCTCTACCTTCTTAGCTACAGCCTCCGGTGTGAAGCCGAACTTTTCTGCTAGCACTTTGTAGGGAGCTGAAGCTCCGAAACGATCGATACCAATTACCAGACCTTCGTCTCCTGCGTACTTACACCAACCAAACGGCGACGCCGCTTCGATTACTACTCGCTTCTTCACCGCCGGAGGCAACACAAGATCCTTGTAGGATTGATCCTGCTCCTCGAAGAGCTCCATCGACGGCATAGAGACCACTCGAGCCTCAATACCATTGTCCGCAAGTATTTGCGAGGCTTGCAAAGTCGTCCCCACCTCCGACCCCGTAGCGATGAGGATAACATCTACTCTGTGCGGATTCCGCACTATATACGCACCTTTTCTTAAGCCCTTTGCCTTGTGAGGACTGTCATTTATGGGATCTACGTTTTGCCGTGTCAGGGCAAGGGCTGTCGGACCGTTCTTTCTTTCAAGCGCCACAGCCCAAGCTACCGCCGTCTCTGCCGTATCGGCAGGTCTGATAACTGTGAGGTTTGGTATAGCGCGGAGCGAAGCAAGATGTTCAATTGGCTCGTGGGTTGGACCGTCCTCTCCCACAAATATCGAGTCGTGGGTGAAAACATAAACGACTTGCTGCTTCATCAGTGCGGCTAATCGAATTGCAGGACGCATGTAGTCTGAGAAAACGAGGAAAGTTCCACCATATGGAATAGTTGCGCCGTAGAGCGCCATACCGTTCATTATCGAACCCATCCCGTGTTCGCGAACACCGAAGTGAATATTGCGCCCTAAAGGATCACTTTTTGAAAAGTCGCCCCCACCCTTGATGTCGGTCTTGTTAGAAGGAGCTAGGTCTGCAGATCCGCCCCATAGCGCAGGCACTAGTTTTGCCAGCTCTTGAAGTATTAACCCTGACGAGTTCCGGGTCGCATTCGGCTTCGCGCAATCTATACAATTAAAAAGTTTGTCTTCCAACCCGGCTGGAACCTCTCGGTTCACCATTCTGTTCCAGAGCTCCAAAAGCTCCGGAAAAGTGTCGCAGTATTTCTTGAATGTAGCTTGCCACGCGTCGTATTCCGTTTTCAGCTCTGCCGCGCGCTTTTGAAACAGTTCGCGCACTTCGTGGGGCACGTAGAACGGCTCATCAACAGGCCAGCCCGCCAATTGCTTTGCCGCTCTAACTTCGTCTTCACCAAGCGGCTCGCCATGCGCAGCCGCGGTTCCGGCTTTTGTTGGAGCACCCTTTGCGATGCACGTCCGGCAGATGACAAGTGAAGGGCGGTCACACTCATCAACAGCGGCGGATAGAGCCCTCTCGATAGCTGCTCGGTCGTGGCCGTCAACGCACTGCACATGCCAATTGTAAGCTTCAAAACGCTTTGCCACGTCATCAGAGCACGACAGTGACGTGCTACCTTCTATCGTTATGCAATTATCGTCGTAGAGAACTATCAGATTTCCCAGGCCGAGGTGACCTGCCAAAGAGCACGACTCGTGGCTAACACCTTCCATCAGGTCGCCGTCGCTCGCAATTACATAGATGCGGTGGTCAATGATGTCATAACCCGGGCGATTGAAAAGCGCAGCGAGACGTTTCGAAGCCATCGCCATACCCACAGCATTAGATATGCCCTGCCCCAGCGGGCCAGTGGTAGTCTCAACACCCCGCTCGGGATCGTACTCAGGGTGGCCCGGCGTTACGCTTTCCCACTGCCTGAACTGTTTGAGGTCCTCCAGTGAAATGTCAAAGCCTGCCAGGTGCAAGAGTGAATACAGCAGCATGGATCCGTGTCCGCCAGATAGGATGAAGCGGTCGCGGTTTGGCCACATTGGGTCCTTAGGATTGTAGCGCAGGAACTTGTTCCAAAGAACATAAGCATAGTCGGCTGCGCCCATTGGAAGTCCTGGGTGGCCTGACTTAGCTTTCTCGACGCCGTCGACCGACAGGAATCTAATAGTATTCACAGCAAGTTCATCAAGATCTCGATTCAGAACGCTCATCTTACCTCTCACTCCAAAGCAGAATTATCGAACAGGTCGTAAATGACATATCGCAACGGCATACGTAGGATCTCGCAGGGATCAAGCTCGTACACCAGAATATGAGATTAGCTGTGACTTGAAAAATGACCTTCAGTCAAATAGCAGTACAATGGGCGCAGGAGCAAGAATGAGGCTGTATATTAAGCCCATATACAGAAAGTCTTCGAGGAGGATAATATGCAGGTAGGTGTAGTAGGTCTTGGGCGAATGGGTTTGGGTATCGCTCGCAGACTTTTCTGCAGGGGCCACCAGGTTCACGGTTATGATCGAGACCCCTGCAAACGCTCGCAGGCGACTGAAACAGGAATAGCGTGTTCAGAGAGTCTGCCGGGCTTGATCGGCAGACTTGGCAGCCCAAGGGTTGTGTGGCTAATGCTACCGGCGGGATGTAGCACGAATGAAACCATTGAGACTGTATCGCGCCTGCTGGATCGTGGCGATATCCTAATTGACGGCGGCAACTCCTTTTACCGCGATACTGCTCGGCACGCAGAACACTTACAGCAGAAGGGAATCTCGCTGCTGGATGTGGGAGTCAGCGGAGGCATTCGAGGGGAGAATGTCGGCTACTGCCTTATGATCGGCGGTGAAAGAGAAGCATATGAAAAGATTCATCCCATATTCCGCGACTTGGCACCAGAAGGTGGTTACGCATATGTCGGTCGCTCCGGAGCCGGTCACTTTGCCAAGATGGTTCATAACGCCATCGAGTATACGTTCATTCAGGGACTCGGCGAAGGCTTCGAATTGCTTAGAAGCTCCGGTTATGGTTACGATCTGGCTTCCATAGCCGCTCTTTGGAACAACGGCAGTGTTATTCGCTCGTGGCTCTTGGAACTGGTGAGCGAAGTGCTCAGAGACTCTCCAGACCTGGAGGACGTCCGCGGCTGGTTGGCAGACTCCGGCGAAGCGCGCTGGGCCCTGCAAGAAGCAATTGAGCGCGATGTACCAGCACCGGCGACGGCGATATCGCTGATTATGCGGTTGCGATCACGGCAGGAGGATTCTTTTTCAGCCAAGCTTATAGCCAAGCTTCGAGAAGCGTTCGGTGGACATGAAATCAAGAAACGTATTTAGATGTGCTGCAGAATGCTACTGCTTATGAACAGGTCTGCCTTCTAAACCAGGCTGGCAACTACTTTGACTCCGTTCAGCGCCATGTGGTATAGAAACACGAGATGAAAGAAGTCGCCGTCGTGAGCCATTAAGCCCTGCGAGCTGGCAGTTTCGATCGGCAGATCATACGTCTGCACGCAGTCCTCAGGAACAATGATATCGAGCCGCCGGGACTCAGCCACGCACTTCGCCCTTAAATGAACCGCAAGCTGGTATACGCATATGTCCGTGCAGTCTCCTACGACTACCAATGTTTTCAGCTGCGGCCGCACGTCGAACCATTTCTCCAAATTAGCTGCGACCATGGCGTCAGTTGTCGACTTGGGTACCACGTAGAATTCGTCGGCAAAGGGAAGGGAGGCAAGTTCGTCAACCATTTGCACTTCAGAAGAGCCGATTTGGCAGTGAGGACCGTAGACTTCGAACTCCAGAGAGTTCTCAGGATGCTCATCCTGGACTAATACGTAATCACGCACGCCACACTCGTAGGCACGGACGAACAAATCTGTCACGCGCGGAATTATGCTGGCAATCCTTGGACTTGACAGATTGCCTTCAACGGTGAAACCCCTCACCAAATCGACGCTGGCAATGGCTAGTGCACTCGGATCTCCTGCCCTTGCAACCAGTTCTTCGAGCGGCATCGCCTTCAGCGAGCTACGCCAATCAAGCAGATACTCAAGAAATCGCTTATACCCGAGCAACTCTTTCTCGCAACTCACCCAGTCAACCATGCGTCCGCTCACTTTCACCGTTGTTTATCACACATTGTATACCCTACATCGAAATTGGGACAAACGGTCAAGGGGCAACATGGATTGAGTTTCTGATGAACTTGGTTGACTGGCAAGTTGGGTGCACATATAATGGGTTTGATGACACCTCTCCTCGAGCAAGTAGAAGCGCTCCTGTTTGACCTGGACGGAACTTTGGTAGAAACAAACATCGATTTCCCCCGAATGAAGCGCGAGGTTCTGAATCTGGCGCAAATGGCGGGATTGGACAATAACGAACTTGAACGTCTGGATATCCTCTCAATAATAGACCACGGCGACAATCTACTTCGAAAGTCCGGGTTAGCGCAACAAGCAAAAAGATTCCGGGCTCAAGCCTTTGCTAAGCTTGAAGAGATAGAGATGCGGCATGCCGCAGAAGCCAGGGAGATACCCGGCGCCAAGGAGTTGATACGATCCCTGAAAGCGCGCGGTATCCGAGTTGGTATAGTGACTCGCAATTGCCGGGAAGCCAGCGAGCTAGCTTTGAAAATCGTCGGGATCGAGCCTGACGTACTCGTAAGTCGAGACGATTGTCCCTCGCACAAACCTAATCCTGATCCGATTTTCTTGGCATTAGCTTCTTTGGGAGCAAAACCGTCCACATCAGCAATAGTTGGAGATCACCTTATGGACATTCAAAGCGGACGTAGTGCGGGTTTGAAGACCGTGGGTTTTTTGCGCGAAGATCGGCCGTCGGATTTCTTCGATGAAGTAAGTCCGGACCTTGTGGTGCGTTCTCTTTCAGAGGTAATGCGTGCGGTTGTCGGTGATAATAGTTAATTGGAACACCAGCAGCTTCCTTGCCGAGTGCTTGGAATCGCTGGCTGCGTGCCCGCCGTCTACTGAGCACGAAATAATCGTAGTAGACAACGCTTCCGACGATTTCGATGCAGAAGTTTTTGCTTCACGCTTTCCACAAGTACGGTTCATACGCAATGACACAAACCTTGGGTACGCAGCCGGAAACAATCAAGGTATCCGACAATCGAGAGGAGAATACATTTTACTTCTGAATCCAGACACGCGTGTCACCGAGGGAGCTCTCGATTCACTGGTAACATTCATGGACACCCATTCGGACGCGGCGGCATGTGGAGCTAAGCTGGTTCGTCCTAACGGAAGTGTCGAGCTTTCAGTTCGCAGCTTTCCGTACCCTCTAGCAATAGCGTGCGAGTTTGTGGGCTTATCCAAGTTATGGCCAACGTGTCGCATCGTCGGCCGATACCGGATGAGATGGTTCTCCTACGAGCAGGAAGCAGAAGTGGATCAGCCGATGGGTTCGTGCCTAATTTTGAGACGGAGAGCCACCGAGGATGTAGGATTGCTCGATGAAGCGTTTCCGATATTCTTCAACGAAGTAGATTGGCTGTATCGAGCAAAGATGAAAGGATGGAAAGTGTACTTTACTCCAAGGGCGGTGATAATCCACCACGGAGGTGCAGCAACAAGCCAAGCAGACCGCCGTAAAATGATTCGTGAGTCCCACGAATCGCTTCTGCGCTTCTACGACAAACACTTCAGGAACAAGTTGCCACCACCTCTATACCAGTTGATCGCATTACTCGTTCGTTTAGGCGTGTTATTGAGAAGGTAGGTTGGATTGGAAGCAAGAGCTGATCAGACAAAGACGGTTGACGTTACGGTGAGCATAGTTAACTGGAATACGCGCGAATACCTGCGTAAGTGCCTGGAGAGCGTACTTGCGCAGAATAGCGGAATATCAATCGAAATCAATGTTGTGGACAACGCTTCTACTGACGGAAGTGCAGCAATGGTACGCTCTGAGTTCGGAAACCACGTGCGTCTAATCACTATGTCCCGCAACGCAGGCTTCGCGGCAGCGCAAAATCAGTCCATCCGACTCGCCTCTGGTCGATACGTCTTTCTGCTTAATCCTGACTCAGTACTGAATTCACCAGATGTCCTGCGCAAGATGGTTGAGTTTATGGACGCGAATAAGGACGTAGGTTTCTTAGGCCCTAAGGTCGTCAACCCTGACGGAAGTCTCCAATACTCAGCCCGGCGCTTCCCGACCATGCTGGCTGCCGTTTTCCGACATACACTGCTAGGCAGGTTATTTCCGAACAATGCCTTCGTACGCAGGTACTTGATGACGGATTGGGCGCACGACAGGATTGCTGAGGTAGATTGGCTTTCCGGTTCTGCATTGCTTGTCAGAAAAGAAACGATTCAACAGATAGGGCTGCTCGATGAGCGCTTTTATATGTATTTAGAAGACGTGGACTGGTGCCGCCGTGCGCATGATGCAGGCTGGCGAGTAGTATACTTCCCTGAAGTCACGGTAATCCACAAAATAGGTGGTGCTAGCGATCAAAACCCTGTGGAGATGATCAAAGAACACCACAAGAGCATGCTGCGGTACTTTCTGAAATATAATGCTCGAAGTCCGCAGATACTGCTGCTGCCTTTAGTGTTGCTGGGGTTGTGGCTCAGAACCAAAGCGCGTTTGCGGCTTCTCGAGCAAGATTCAAACGAAAGCGACTAACGTCGCCAAAACTCCGGTATGAGGCGCGGTTGACACCAGGCTTTCTTTCCATCAGAACCGACTACCCGCGCCCTGACGTACCTTGCTCCACCAGCTTGCCGCAGATTGAATTCCGTATGAGCTGAGGTCGATTCGTGAAGCACCCTACCATTGTCTCCAATGAACTGCGTTACGTATGCGTCTGCCTCACCGAACGACGCGCAGCTTGTATCAATAGCCACGTGATACTTCCAACCATCTACCCAGACATCTTCCAGACGCACTCCAGTCGAAGCGTAGAAGTCGCCTGTGACCAGTCCGCGCAGTATTTCGCGAGCCGACCTCTCACGAACCCTCACGCACACCCAGCCTCGAAATGGATTAGCACGCCTGGGCTGAAATTCGCCAGCGAAGTGGTGGCTATCGTCTACTGCGGTACCGTAAATCAGCAGACCATTGGTAAGCAGTTGGTCCCAAAGTTCCTCTACGCTGACATGAGCCTCATCGCCATCGCTGTAAACCTGGGGATGGCCATTGTATATCTCCAGAAGGCGAGCACCGCGAGTGAGAGATATGTCGTATGCGTTCAACGCAAAGTGAAAGTTGGGGTGGTTGATCTGAGCGATTCCCCCTGCGTTAACTATGGCGTCTATACAGTTTTGAATCGTTTGCCACTTGGTATCCCACTGCTCAACAGCCACAGGAGCTCGTACTCCCAAGCCGTTGATGTGTATTGGAAGATGGGGCTCGTTCTTCGAAGCAGTAGACAACTCAATTCCAGGTATGAGAACCAGGTCTTTGCAATCCAACTCGACTGGATCAACAACGATGCCATGATCAGTGATAGATAGAAAGTCATAACCGCTTTCGGCGTAGCAACGACACACTTCTGACGGGTCGGAGTCGCCGTCGCTGAGATTAGTGTGAGTGTGGAGGTTTCCTTTCAACCACATTGCTATCCTGTCTTGCTCCTCACTAGGCGAAAAAAGTTATCTCTTACGCAGACGCATACCAGACTTGGGCTACTACAACAGCAGTTAGATTTCCTACTAGAAGTTGGAAAAGGCCAGGACTCACCTGGCGCGCACACCGTACGTGGGATCAGGCTTACGCAGCCATGTCGAGATCATCTCTATCCTGGCTTGAGGAGGAATCAGATACCCAGTTGTCACAATCGCGGCGCGAGCAGTAGAACATCTTCTTGCGCACACCGTCAGCAAGGAGCACATCTGCTATGTAGGCGTGATCGCACCGCACGCATAAAAGCGGATCCAAAATCTTGATAACCTTTAGAGGATTCTTGGACTGGCTAGCCATAACTACTCCGTACTCGGAAAATTCAAATGATTCGTGCGTCAGTCTCAGCAACCGAATCAGGGCATCGGGCAAGTCGTTTTATTCGTGAAATCGCCTGCTGTTCGGAACGACTAAATCTGAAGAACCTTGCCAATTTATCCGCCTGCATCAATTGCGCTACGCGATCCCCAGTAGCGACCAGCTCAACGACACCGTGATGCTCTCGAAACTTTCTGACTGAGGCACAAAGCGCATTCAGAAAACGCAGATTGGCCGAATTGACGCGATCTATGTTCAATATGACGTTAAAATGCCCAGCGCGGACCAGTTTGTCCAGGGTAAAAGTAACAGCTTTGAGGGCCGTGCTTGTAACATTGCCAGCGAGTCTCAGAATTGGGATACCCTCAGCATTTTTCAGCCGCAGCTCAAAACCAGGTTCCGATTCTTTAAGCATCGCCCATCCCCAAATAGATATCGGCATTTGCCCATTCATTCTTAGGTATTCCACGAAATGAATGAAGAACTAAACTACCTTTTGGTTGCGATTCCTCGTCATAGAAGGTTAGGTGATACCAAAGCAACAAACTGACAGCACGCGGACCACAACTACAGGCCCGAGAGCCTACAAGCTCATTCGGCATGACTCAATCTTTGACCAAACCGAACGAAAGTGCTAGAATCCACCTCGTATGGAGCGTTACCTTGACCCTTTCGTTGAGCATTTGAAGCTAACTCGCCACGCGAGCGAGCATACTTTGCGCGCATATGCGGCCGACGTGCGCGGTTTTCTCGCCTTTGCGCGCCAAGCGCACGAAACTGTAGACCAGGCACTCGTACGTCGGTATCTGTCCCACCTGTACAAAAAGGGCCTAGCGAAAAGTACTATTGTGCGCAAACTGGCGGCCATTCGAACATTCTACCGTTTTCTATTGGCGCAAGAACTTACTGAATTTGATCCTACAGAAGGGATCCGAGGCCCAAAGCAGCCTAGGCGCTTGCCCAAGACCATAGATGAAAGACAAATCGAAGTGTTAATGAACGCTCCGAATACTGAAACATCCTGCGGGCTGCGAGACAGAGCTATTCTTGAAACTCTCTACGCAACAGGGCTCCGGGTGAGTGAACTTCTAAGCCTTAGAGTAGACGATGTGCAGGAAGGGACAGATGAGATTAGGGTAGTGGGTAAGCGCAATAAAGAGAGAATTGTTTTATTGGGAAAAAAGGCACGGGAAGCTCTGAATGCATATTTGTGTTGGGGTCGACCGGCTTTGGCTGCCAAAAGTTCGAAACCTGATTCAGGAAGGCTTTTTCTTGGGTGCCGAGGTACACCGCTGGCTGCATCTTCAGTTTGGAGGATCATTGACAAATATATCAGGCGCGTAAGCCCTTCTCTCAGAGTAAGCCCTCACACGCTTCGGCACAGTTTCGCTACTCATATGATGAATCACGGAGCCGACCTGAGAACGGTTCAGGAACTGTTAGGGCATGAAAGCATAGTAACGACCCAGGTGTACACGTACGTTTCGCCGGAAAGGCTGAAGGCTGTGTACGATCTCGCTCATCCAAGAGCAGCATCGGGCGTTGACAAACTGGAGAGATAAGTAAGCTGCCCAATCTGACGTGGCAGGCCATAGGTGATTACAATGTACAGCGACAGCGTAACAGTACAATAGCAGGCAAAGCGATTCGTGCAGCGGGAGAACAAAAATGGAAATGCACGGAACAACTATCGTTGCTGTAAAAAAGGACGGCCGAGTCGCAATCGCGGGGGACGGACAGGTCACCCTCGATAACACTGTAATGAAACACAGGGCGCGCAAAGTGCGTAGATTGTATGAAGACAAAGTCCTTATGGGCTTTGCCGGTTCGGTAGCGGATGCACAGACGCTTGCCGACAAGTTCGAGGGTAAGCTCAAAGAAGCACACGGGAACCTGAAAAGAGCCGTTATCGAATTTGCAAAGGAGTGGCGCACCGACCGCATTCTTCGACGGCTCGAGGCAATGATGATAGTAGCAAACCACGACTATCTCTTACTTATCTCAGGCAGCGGGGAAGTTATCGAACCAGATGAAGGTGTGGCCGCAATCGGCTCAGGCGGCGCATTTGCAGCAGCGGCAGCCAAGGCGCTTGTTCGAAACACGAATCTGAGCGCCCGAGAAATTGCTGAGCAGGCGCTACATATAGCAGCTGATATCTGCATATACACAAACCACGAGATCACCGTAGACGAGCTCTGAATCGATAGTTCTCAACACCAGTAAGCGAGGTATGACGTTGAAAGAGAAAAAAGAACTTACTCCCAAACAGATTGTTGAGGAGTTGGACAAGTATATTGTCGGACAGGAAAAAGCCAAACGCGCAGTGGCGATCGCGCTGCGCAACCGGTATAGAAGACGTCAGCTATCCGAAGACCTACGCGAAGAGGTAATTCCCAAGAACATTCTCATGATCGGACCGACAGGGGTCGGAAAGACCGAAATTGCAAGAAGACTGGCCAACCTTGCAAACGCGCCCTTCATCAAGGTGGAAGCAACCAAGTTCACGGAGGTTGGTTATGTCGGCCGCGACGTGGATTCGATGGTGCGCGACCTTGTGCAGCGCGCAGTGGCGATGGTTGAATCCGAAAAAATTGAGGAAGTGCGACCGATCGCAGAGCAGCGGGCTATCGAAAGGATACTTGATATCATGGAGCCGCCAGCCAGACGCGCTTCGCAGGCTGCTGTACCTAAGCAATGGGTAGACTCGCTGCAATCCGTAATGGGTGCGCTATTTCCTGGAACTGGGAATCCGCCCCCTCCCCCAGAAGATACTCTGGAAATGCAGGAAATGGACACTGAGGTCGAACGCGATCAGTTTGAGCGAAAAGAGAGGATACGCGAGCGACTGCGCCAGCAACTTCTTGCCGGGGAACTAGACGATCGAGAGATCACCATCGAAGTGGAAGACACGTCCATGCCATATTTCCAAGTCTTTGGTCAACAAGGACTCGAGGAAATGGGAATGGACGTGACAGGAATGCTTGGAAACCTATTTCCAAAACGAAAGAAACGCAAGCGGGTCACAGTGCGCGAGGCAAAGGAGATACTTGCCGAAGAAGAAGCTCGGGCAATGATCGACCAGGAGGCACTAACGCGCGAAGCTATCGAGCGCGCTGAACAGGACGGCATAATCTTTGTGGACGAGATGGACAAGATTGCTGGACGCGAGCGGGAAGGCGGTCCGCAAGTGTCGCGCGAAGGAGTCCAGCGCGATATTCTCCCCATCATCGAGGGATGTACAGTTATGACGAAGTACGGTCCCGTCTCGACGCGCCATATTCTTTTCATCGCGGCAGGTGCATTTCACGTGACCAAACCGTCGGACCTGATTCCCGAGCTGCAAGGCCGGCTACCCATACGCGTGGAACTTGACAGTTTGACCGAAGCAGACTTCGTAAGGATACTAACCGAACCCAAGAATGCGCTTGTTAAGCAGTACCAAGCCTTATTGGCGGCCGAAGGTGTCACTTTGGAGTTCACCGAGGATGGAATAGCCGAAATAGCGTCAATAGCCGCTCAAGTTAATACAACAATGGAAAACATAGGTGCTAGGCGGCTGCATACTGTGATGGAGCGCCTGCTGGAAGATATTTCATTCGAAGCACCGGACCTGGAGAATAAGAAGGTCGTAATAGACGCAGCATACGTACGTAAGAAGCTCGGAGATATCGTTAAAGACGAGGATTTGAGCAGGTATATTCTGTAAGTGTGCAGCAATTCATATTAGCCATCTACCTTACTCAAGTTCATTCACGCGGCATAGGTCTCCCTACAGCCGATGCTATCAAACGTAGCTCTTGCATGAGAGATTCAAATGAGTCCAACTTCAGGGATTGCGCCCCGTCACACAACGCTCGGCCTGGATCGGGATGAATTTCCACAAGCAGTCCGTCAGCCCCTGCCGCTATTGCAGCTTTGCTCATAGCTGCGACATAACGCCAGTTCCCACACGCGTGCGAAGGGTCCACTATGACCGGCAAATGAGAAAGGTGTTTTACAACGGGGACTGCTGAAAGATCAAGCGTGTATCTTGTGTGCTCTCGGTCCAACGGGTGAACACCGCGCTCACACAGTATGACGTTGGGATTCCCTCTGGATAACACGTATTCAGCAGCTAAAAGCCATTCGTCGATAGTCGCACTCGGACCGCGCTTTAAAACCACCGGCCGGCAGCTGTCGCCGATGGCAGTCAGCAGCGGGTAGTTTTGCATGTTGCGAGCACCTACTTGCAGAATGTCGGCATAAGCACTGACCAAGTCGACATCGTGCGAATCCATTACCTCAGTAACCGTTGCGAGGCTAAACGCTTCCCCTGCTTCTTTCAGGAGTTTTAACCCATCTACCCCTAATCCCTGGAACGAATAAGGACTAGTGCGAGGTTTAAATGCCCCTCCCCTTAGGATCTTCCCTCCGTGCAGCCTAACTGCTGCTGCCGCTTCAAACAGCTGCTCGCGGCTTTCAATCGCACACGGCCCAGCGGCAACTACGACTTCTTCCCCTCCGATGGCAACACCTTTTACAGTAACAACGGTGCTAACAGGATGGAACTCCCGAGAAGCAAGTTTGTACGCCCGGCTTACCTGGCTTACTCGATCTACGCCGGGCATGCTCTCGAGCAATTCGGTGAGAGTTTGCCTCAGTTCCGGAGGGATTGCACTTGCGATGCCTATCGCGGTTCGCTCGCCGCCGGGAAGATCAACCGCCCTAAGCCCAAATTCACTGATTTTGTCGATGACCGCTTGAATTTCTTCAGGCGCAGCGCCTGCATTCATTGCCACAATCATACGTCAAGCTTAGCCTGAGCAAGTTCTGCTGTCAACCTCTTGCATGCCTGCTCCAGATAGTCCTCAGCAATCTCAAAGCCCACAAACGGCAATTCCAGGCGAGCACAGGCAACGGCTGTCGTGCCTATGCCTAGAAATGGATCCAAAACAAGATTTGTACGCGACAGTCCATGCAGGCGAATACATCTTATTGGCAGCTCGACGGGGAATGCCGCCGGATGCGGACGATCCTTTTCCCTGTTTTGAATGGTCTCGTATGGGATAAACCAGGTATTGCCTCGACAGTGAAGTCCGTTCGAGGCGCGTCTCCAGCGTTTCAAGTTGGAACTATCCTGGTATGGAACACCTACAGCAAGTCTGTCTAATGATACGTCTCCGCGGTGGGTAAGATGAAAAATGTACTCGTGGCAATCGTTTAAGTATCGCCGACTGTTTATTGGCTTATAATGCCCCACCACTACATCCTGCACAATTCCCGGATAGTCGCCGACCTCGCTCTTTAGGATAGCAATCGACTTAACCCAATGGATGACGTTCTGCAGGACAAAATGGCGCCGCACTACCTCGAGTATCTGGAACGGAACCAACGGGTCAGAAGGTTTAGATCCTATATTGAGAAAAAACGACCCATCAGACTCAAGAACTCTCTTGACCTGTCTAGTCCAAGTGTCTGTCCACTCAAGGTATTTTGATCTGGATATGCTGTCGTCGTAGGTCGAATAATCGACCCCCAGATTGTAAGGTGGTGATGTTACCACAACGCTCACACTTGCGTCCTCCAAATGTTCTTGCATACCGGACACACAATCCTGAAGGTACAAGCACAGCTTTTTGCTATCCCCACTGCCAAAACAATACTTAGCGGGATTGGATTTCGTCACCATACCCATAGACTTTGTGATAGGGCGATCGGTGTATGCTTCTATAGTCAGGTTCCGCTAACAGTTTTAGCCGAATCGTGAGTTGTTCCCTTGTTGACTGGAGTAGGGAACTGCCAACTCGGCCTTCGGCACCAGCGGAATGTAGGTAATCCCATCTCTGACGTCGTAAGTGAGAGTGTACACCATCTGTCCAGAATTTGGAGGTGCAAGATGATAAAAGTTTCGATGATAGGCGCAGGAAGCGTGGGTTTCACGCGTCGCCTTCTTATGGACATACTGGCAGTTCCGGAGTTTCGCGACACAGAGTTCCGGCTGATGGATATCTCCGCGGAGAATTTGGAGATGGCAACCAACCTATGCCGCAAAATGATCGAGGACAACAAGTTGCCAGCCAAAGTTATTAGCACTATGGATCGTCGAGAAGCTCTGCGCGACGCGGACTACGTGATCTGCATGATACGCGTAGGCGGATTGGAGGCTTTTACTTATGATATCGAGATTCCTCTGAAATACGGCGTTGACCAATGCGTCGGAGATACGCTGGGTCCCGGCGGCGTATTCTACGCACTGAGGACCATACCCGTTCTGCTCGATATATGCGCGGACATGCGCGATGTGTGCCCGAACGCGCTCCTAATCAATTACTCCAATCCAATGGCGATGAACAGCTGGGCTGTGAACAGGGAAGGTGGTGTGAGATACGTTGGGCTTTGTCACGGTGTGCAGGGAGGTGCATGGCAAATCGCTAAAGCTTTGGGCGTCCCATATGAGGAGTTGGAATACGTCGCCGCAGGTATAAACCATCAAACGTGGTTCATAAAGGTGGCACACAAAGGCGTCGACCTCACTGGCAAGGTGCTGGAAGCATTCAAGAACGATCCTGAGTTGTTAAAAAGCGAGCCGCTGCGAATAGATGTCTTGGAACGATTCGGATATTACTCCACTGAATCCAACGGCCATCTAAGTGAATACTTGCCCTGGTATCGAAAAGGGAGTCCGGAACAGAAGGCCCGATGGATGGACTACTCAGTATGGTGTGGAGGAGAAACAGGCGGCTACTTGCGAGTGTGCCGAGAAAGCCAAGACGATTACCGAAAGAATTACCCCAAATGGATGTCCGGCGAACTAGATCAGATTCCACTTGGTCAAAGGTCCCATGAACACGGCTCGTATATTATTGAGGCACTTGAGACGGGACGAAGGTATTGGGGATGTTTCAACGTTGAGAACAAAGGAATAATTACAAATCTGCCGCACGGATGCACAGTGGAAGTACCGTGCATTGTAGACTCCACAGGCATCCATCCGACATTCATCGGAGACCTACCACTGCAATGCGCCGCCACTTGCAGGGCAAGCGTCAGCGTCCAGGAAATGACAGTCGAAGCAGCTCTCACAGGCAACAAGCAGCTCGTCAAACTAGCGGTTTTGCATGACCCGCTGACGGCAGCAGTATGCACACCAGATCAGGTATGGGCTATGTGCGATGAGATGTTTGAGAAACTGGCACCTTGGCTTCCACAGTTCAACTGATCGAAAACTAATCAACGAGCCAAGTCAGAATGGAGGTCTTTGCATTGAGTTGGCTTCTTACGGAAAGCGCTTTCAACCCCAAAACCGCAAAGGCATATGAAGGCCTATTCACACAAGGAAGCGGGTATTTGCACGTCCGAGGTTCATTGGAAGAGCATCTCTCTGATTGCCCTCAAAACATTGATCGTCTGCGGAAGCCGACCAATGTAACGGCAGAGAGGTTTCCCGAGACAAAATCAAAATGGGGCACTTACGTACCTGGCATATATGGACCACACCCACTCCTAAACTGGGAATTGATCAATCTGCCGTGGTTCTTGGGCATTGCGTTATATGTCGACGGCGAAAAGCTCGATATGGAACTAGGCTGTATTCGCGATTACAAACGCGAGCTGTGCTTAAGAACTGCAACACTCACGCGAGGGCTCACCTGGTGCACAAAGTCAGGCAAAACCCTCAAGATCTTCTTTAAACGCTTCGCCAGCGCAGCTAGACCGCAGTTATTCATCCAAAGGGTCAGGGTTATTCCGCTGCAAGACACGACAATCGTTGTACACTCGGGCATCGACGCCGACGTTCGCACGAACGGTCATAACCATTTCCGCAGCGTCGATTTTTCAAGAACAGGCAACAACAGCCTATGCTGCACGGTACTTACGGATGGAAATGACACGGTCTGGATAGAAACTTGTCTGCTTGCGGACGGTGCGATTTCTTGGGATTGGCAAAGAGACGATAGAAGAGCTGAACTTGAGACTAAGGTTGAAATCCAAGCAGGGGCTGAATTTGTTTTGGAGAAGCGAAGCGCTGTTTGTACAACTCGAGACCTGACCAACGTAACTTGCCGCGAAATCCTGGACGCTGCGTTTCAGCACACATACGAGGAACTGCACGCGGAGCACTGCGCAGTTTGGGAGGAAAGATGGAATCGTTCAGACGTGCAAATCGAGGGCGACGACACATCGCAACTTGCGATGCGCTGCGCAATATACCATCTGCTTCGTGCGCATGTTCCCAACGATCCGAGAGTAGCAATTGATGCTAAAGGATATGCCGGCGAGGCGTATTTCGGGCGGTTTTTCTGGGATACGGAGATGTATTTGCTTCCGTTCTATTTGTATACCGATCCTGAACGAGCGCGCACGCTCGTCGGTTTCCGCATTCGCACACTGCCTGGTGCGAAGGAAACTGCTGCAAGCTACGGGTATGGCGGGGCCAAGTATCCGTGGGAAGCGGACCGCGACGGACATGATTCGTGTCCAAACTGGCAGTACGCTGACCACGAAATACACGTAACTGCCGACGTCGTCTACGGATTCGCCCACTATGCCGCTGCGACCGGGGAAGAGTCATTCTTAACGACTGAATGTGCAGAAGCAATCGTAGAAACGGCAAGATACTGGCTTCAGCGGATCGACTGGCGCAAGGGAGAGAAGCACCCGAGCATCCTGGGGGTAATGGGACCGGACGAATATAGTCCTATCACAAACAATAATAGCTACACCAACAGGATGGTGAAATTTGCACTGAGCCTGGCGGCGCAAGTAGGTCCGCACGCGGGGGCGTCATCCGAGGAATGTAAGCAGTTCCTGCACGTGGCTGAGCTGCTGCCTATACCACGCCGAGAAGACGGGCTAGTGCTGCAATGTGAGGAATTTGAAAAATTGGCCGAACCTAGATTTGACGAACTTTGGATAGATCGGAGTCTGCCGTTTGCCGCCCAGGTATCACAGGAGAGACTCTATAGGAGCAAGTGTCTAAAACAAGCAGATGTGCTAATGATGATGATGCTCTTCCCCAAGGACTTTACTGAGTGGGAAATACAAGCGGCTTGGGATTACTACCTGCCGTATACCACCCACGATTCCTCGCTCTCAGCAGGCGTGCATGCCATAATCGCTTGTCGTCTGGGACTCCGAGAACAGGCTTGGGAGTTCTGGAAGAAAACTTGCGGTCTTGATCTGGACCTCAGGCAGGGCGGCGCTGCCGAAGGTATTCACATAGCCAATGCCGGCGCAAGCTGGCAAGTCGCGATATTCGGCTTTGCAGGTATGGCCAGCGCTCTCGAATCAGACATCCTGACTCTCCGCCCAGATCTACCCGACAGCTGGACTCAGCTATCTTTCCCGATAGTCTGGAAGGGTCACCAGGTCCGCATCGATATTACACGTGAACAGTGCTCAGTGACAAACTGCAGTGATCGGCTCCTAAAGTTTGCCGTATGGGACGAGAGAGGATTCGCCAAACCCGGCGAAACAGTCAAGATTCCTCTGCGGAACCACAACCCCTATTGAGAGCCTCGATAATAGTATCCACTGTAATAGCGGCCAGATCTGGCGCCGATAGTGTAGCCATTGGAGAGTGCTTAGCCGCGCCAATGGCTATCACCGGCATTCCAGCGCTAACAGCCGCCCGAACACCAGCCTCTGCGTCTTCGATCACCACACACCTTTGAGGAGGGATTCCCAATAGCTCTGCCGCCTTGAGGAATACCTCAGGATCAGGCTTGCTTCGCGATATGCAGTTGCCGTCGATGATAACATCAAAAGCCGACTTTAGGCCTACTCGCTCGAGGATTATGGGACAATTCCTACTTGATGAACCTATGCCGACCCGTATTCCGCGAGCCTTGAGGGCTCTTAGAAGCTCCAGCGCTCCCGGGAGCAAATCCGACGGCGTCAGCGACCGCAAGAGTTCCCTGTAGTATCCGTTTTTTCGGTCTGCCAGAGCTTGCTTTTCATCATTGGAGTATGCACGAGGCGACTTTTCCAGAATAATCTCTAAACTCTCCATCCTACTGACACCCCGAAGCCGATTGTTCGTTTCGGCATCGAAGGGTATGCCCTCCTCGTCGGCGAGCCTTTTCCAAGCGCGGTAATGACAATCATCCGTCGACACTATAACGCCGTCCAGATCGAATATCACCGCGCAGTCTAGCAGATTTGCGTCTGACTGTTCAGAGTGCTTCACAGACCTATCTCCTGCCAAAGTCGCTTTTCCGCTTCTTCATTAGTGAGATTGTAACGATGGCGTATAACGGAAAGTCCCACTACAGGCGGATAAGCCTGGTCGGCCTTCCAGCGCGGCTCTATATATTCGATCGACTCGAATAGAAGACGATTTGCTTCCTCATAGGACAAACCGGTGAGACGCGAGATATAGCGAGTCGACCTATCTATGAGCTTAAGATTCGAAGGAACGACCCAGACCATGTAGTTTCCCATGACCCTGCCCAGTCGAACCATCGTGCACGTCGAAAGGGCATTGAGCAGCATTTTCACGCCGGCGCGCGTTACGCCGTCGAGGAGTAGGTTCGTCTTGGGACATGGCACCAAGACAGCTCTGCATTCAGGATCCCAATCCGAACAGAACGAGGCGACTTCGGAAATAGATTCCTCGGATCCAAAGTAAATTAGACCTCTTCCCGCTCCGGCTTTCCTCGCAGCCTCCAACTGCGTCCTGAAGAATCCCCCCTCGCGTAAAAGGCCTTCTTTTTCCGATTCGTCTAGTATTGCGACAGCACTGTCACCTGGCCCTAAAGGCCGGTTTGGGATGCCATCCATCCCTATCTTGAAGCACATCAGATTCCGAACGCCTATGCGCTTTATTATTTGGTATTGCCTCTGCGCCTTTTCGCCTCCGACTAAGGTGCGCACCACTTCCTCACTCCAGTCGACGCATTGGGGTTCGCGTTTAAGAATGTGGCGCCAAGCAGTCTCGGAATCTGGGTACGGTAAATACAAAAAAGCCCAGGATTCTGCGGCAGCGGTGTCGTCAAACCTTCGAAATGGTGGTGTACAGAACGTGGGCGATCTTTCGGTTGTGTCAGTCAACACGTCGATGCCGAATCTGTCAGCGAAGTAGTTATTCTTTTTGCCGCTGCGGTAGACGGACTCCTCGAGACCCACCAAACCAGCCAACTGAGTCAATACCTGCTGTGCGAGCAGGGTTGAATGCATCTCACCCAGCGCGGCTGAGAATTCGGACGTGACATTTTCCGGATTAGGATGTGCAGTCAGCCTTCTTACTACAATCTCCAGAATCGTCAGTAATACGCACAACTGAATGGTCGTAGCTTGCATACGAGTGGATCCGGCTATTGCCATCGGTCCGGTCGTTAGGTTGACCTTCTCGATACGAGGATCCAATATTACCTGCCTGCTCCGCTCAATGTGTTCAACTAGAATATCGTCTGGATTGTTATAGACGAAATAAACCTTGGCACCTGCTTCAACGCCTTTCCATGCGGTGCCGATCACAAACGATGTTTCGCCGCCCTCCGTAATCGCGAAAACCACGTCGCCTTTTGTGACTCCAAGATCACCAATCTGCTTCTTACCAAACTCTGCGAAATCCTCGAAACCCTCTACAGCTTTTATCAGTGCGAAGTCGCCGCCAGCCATTACACTGAATGCCCTATGCTCCATAGAATCCGCAAGGTCCGCGCCACCGGGGACAGTCCGCCGGTAGGTTTGCCAAAAGCCCCTCCATATTGAGACCAGTTGAATGGAGAGCCTACCGGTCGAGCCGCAGCCTGTGAAGAATACTTTGCCGCCGAATGTCAGTGCATCTATTAATACGTTGGAAATTTCTATGGCGCGGCTGGTTTCAGCAAATTCGCGATATTTCCTTACAACGTCTTCATCGACCTTGAAAAGTAGTCGGAGAGCTTCGACGATGTCCCGTTTTGCGACTTCACTGAGATTCGCAGTTACTGGATGAGATGACTCAGTGAGAAGTACGCCCAGCTTGAACTGATCAGCGATCTTGAGAAACTCTTCCGAACGTTTGACTGCACTTTCGCTCATAAGTAACTCCGTCTATCCGAATGCACTGAAAATGAGGATTTCATCTAAAGCTTCCAACTATTGCGGACTTATACGCGGATGTGCGGATTCCTGCGGACGAGGCCAACGCTCGGCAGCAGCCGGTCTCTCAATAATTGAGGAAGGTACGTATGATTATCAAATAGCTAGTGTATATACTCAATAATAGATGGTCACGCCCAAGGTGCCCGTTGTCATCACCAGCCTGGTTTCCGCTTCTACGCTTGCAATACCTGTTACTGCGACGAAGGCACCTTGATCCGGAACAACCAGAGAATGCACTTTTGCGATAGCTCCGCTTCCATCAGCAATTTCAAACCACCCTGAACCGCGGGCAACGACTCGCCCGGTGGTTCGAATGAGAAGCCCTATGTTATATGCACCTCCGCCCCCTATAGCTGGCGTGTACACATCCGGAGCAGACCCGCCAATTGCGCTTATACTGAGAGCTATCGGCCTCGGAACGGCACCGATACCTAATTTTGTCACCTCTGCATCGACGACACACCGCTCGCCACCGCTTGTGAAAAGCCGCCCAGCTACACTTACTAAGTCACCCGGAGCAACCGAAGCACTGCTCACAACGCGCAGACCTCTCGTCCTATCGGGCTCCTGCATGTAGAAGAAGGAGTCGAATGCAGCGGTAACAACCTTCGGTTGATCGATGATTACTACGCTGCCATCCGGGTTGTTAGTTGCCTCTGCTATCCTGCCATATGCTCTACCGTAGCTTGTACCGGCTGACGAAGCCACGCTGCTCCAATTACCGGCAGCATCTTTAGCTTTCACGCTCCAATAATAGACCTGTCCCGAAGCGGGCGGATTTGACAAACGATGAACGGCACCGGTTTCGCCGCCCGCAAGAGTCCAGTTTAGAACGTCAGTTGCGCCAGGAGATGTACCTATGGCATAGTAATACTCAGCTATCCCGGATGTTGCGTCTGCGCCAGCCCATGAACACGTAAGGTCATCATACGTCCCATTTCGTATTGCAGCGTACCTCGGCACGTCAATTTGGGTAACTACTGGCGCATCTCCATCAAAGTAGTAAGGACCTTTATCGAGAGTACCATTGGGAACGCCCTCAGCGTTGTACCCGCGGACGTGCAGATACCAACCGTTTTTGCTGGAAGACGCCTGCAAGCTGAGAGATCCGCTCATCCACTGAGGCTCGCTACCAGTCCACGAATGAGTAGGAGATTGATCCCAAGCATATCTAAAGTACGCAACGTTACCCGGTCCAAAACCGCTACATTGGAATGTGAAGGTTCCGGTGTTGTACCAGACTCCGACAGCACGATTGCAGGTTACATTTGCATCGGTAGGTGGCGCGGAAAGCGTGTAACGACTTACTTGATTTGATAACGCTGATTCGTTACCTGCATCGTCGAATGCGGAAACCCTGTAAGTATACTGAGTGTTCGGCGCCAACCCTGTATCGGTATAACTCGTAGTCAGTGAACTATCGATACAAACTCCGTTTCTATATACTCGGTAGCCGGCAACACCAAAGTTGTCGGTAGATGGATTCCAGGAAAGATCAATCCGGTTAGGAGAAACTGCAACTGCTGTCAGCCCCGACGGAGATGAAGGAGGGGTGGTTTCGGGACCGACATATACGAACTTGATAGCGTCTGCAATAACAACCTTGGTGGATTCGCCGGTGCCATTGTGTAGCTCTACGTAGCCTGCAGTACCGGCTTTGAACTCTATTCCACTGGCAAACTTATACCACTGAGACCCGTTCTGCTGCTGGTTAATCGTGTAGTAGCTCGCGCCGTTTGAATGCACTACGCTGAAAGGCGCAGCTGTTGAGCGATTGGATCCCTGTAGATAGTAGGTATATATGTCATACTTGCCGGGTGCAAGTATGTTGGGAGTCCATCTAGCAGTACCGGTAGGCGACCCCTGGGTCCCAATCCAATGATATGAACTTGCCGACGGCGGCCATCCACCGGCGTATGTGCCTATTGACCAGCTGCCGGTAAAAGTGCAGGCCGGATCGGCATCATCGATGATAATATCGTCTACTTGTCCGGTCGTGGAAAACGTGAAGTCCTGTGAATAAGACACGAGACCAGATCCGTTCGTAGCCTTGATTCGGAAGTGATACAGGGTGTTCTGCGTTAGACCAGTAAGCTCGACGGAATGACTGGTCAGATATCCATTGTTTTCGGCAACTGACCTACCATAAGCCGTAGTTAAACCATATTCAACTTCACCCAGTGATAAATCGTCTGTAAGCCAAGTGATTCTAGCCGAATTGCCCGTTATGTTCGAAACCTGCACATTGAATATGGTTGGAGCAGTAGTATCAGCCGCAGTTGAAAAGGTATAATCACCGGATACGGACTCAACACCTGAGCTGTTCTTGCTGCGGACACGGTAGTGATAAGTCTTGCTCGAGATCAGATTTGTAAGAGTCATGCTGTGAGAAGTGACAAGGTTGGAATCCAAAGCCGTAATTTGGCCGTATGAGGTGGTCAAGCCGTACTCCACTTGACTCGTAGACGGAATGTCTGTATTCCACTTGATTTGAGCCGAGGACGATGTGATATTCTCAGCTCTCACGTCGGATATCTGAGGCGGAGCATTTGTGCTAAGCTCGAAGTGGGTTACGTACATGTTTCCAGTGACTTCGCCTATGTTTACGACAACTTGCCTGCTCTGACTCTGATAGCCAGGGTAAACTGCTGTAACAGTATAGGTGCCTGGAGTCAGATCGATAAACGCGTACCAACCCATCCCGTCGCAGCGCATCGTACGATTTTCCGGACCAGTTATACTTACCTGAGCACCATATGCACCGTCAGCCCACGCCCCCGAGGGAGCTAAGGTTACCTGACCACTGATATGTCCCTTGGTCGGCGAAACTTTCCATGGCATAGGCGGAATATCTGCCCAAGTAGGTGTAACCTCAGAAACCAAGCGAGGACTAAACGTCGACCACGTTCCTCCGCTATACGGCACGCGATAGGAGTAGCCACAGAAACCCTGGGCGTAATTACCGTTCGCCGAAGGATCCCTAGTCATTTTCAGTTCGAGAATAGCGTTGTCTAGAGAATTCAGATAGATGCCTGCACCTACGGCGACGTGCCTATTGCCCTTTCGGTCCTTTTGGAAATTCATCCACTTCACATAGTCGTTGGGATAGGAGGCATAGTTGTAGTAGGTCATCGGAATCCCGATGTCTATGATACCCTCTTGCATCCAACTGTCCCAGTCGGAATACACCTCGTAATAGGGACGCGTGTTCATAAACGCGCTCCGAGTAGAAGAGGTAGGCGAAGGATTCCACGTAACAAATGCACCTGAAAGCTTTACATGGGGCTTGACGGCCTGAATCCTGGCATAAACCTGACGCACCAGGGCCGTAACCTGATCGCGTCTCCATTGGGCAAATTCGGCGTCGTTGTAAGCCGGGGTGCTGGTGCGACCATAACGCGCCTTGAAACGCTCAATACTTGTGGGATTATAGCCCTGACGCTGACCTGTAAATCGGATGTAGTCGAAGTGCAAGCCGTCGATGTCGAAGTTCGTAACCAGATCCATACATACGTTCACTAAGTACTCAAGTGCCCTGGGATGTCCAGGATCAAAGGGCTTGTCCGAAGGCTCGGATCCCGAATCGTCCCTAGTAATCCAATAGTTGTCGGGGTCTGAAGGGTCGTTGTGTTCGTAGTACACGGGAGAAGTATAGCTGCTGGAACTCGTTGCAAAGGTCACTATCCAAGCGTGAACCTCTATTCTTTTCTTTCCGCCGGTAGTATCGTGGGCAGCATTAATTACCGCCTGTAATGCGTTGAAGTTTGCAGGTGATAAGCCAGAAAAATAAGGCTCCCCTACCGCAGACGGATAGCACACGTCAGCTCTTCGACGAACTTGTACCACAACGGCATTGCAGTTCGCCTGTCTTATTTTGCCCAGGCTATTGGGATCACCGACGACTCCAAGCAAATCATCAACTTGTGACTGGCTGAGAATACCATTACCCCAGGCGTCAACCCAAAAAGCCCGGAATTCGTCGGCAGACGCACAGGTAAGGGCAGAAGTCACAAATGAGGCAAACAAGATGACCATCCACTGACGCACGCTGCGCCTAGAAAATGCATACATGCACTAAACCCCCTTACGACCATGCAATAGATCGACGCACGAGGAGAAAAAGGACTCTTTATGTAAAGAGCATGCGGGCACTTTACCTGCCCGCCTTGTCTCAGCCGTAGCACATTCTACGGCGAGTGCCCAAATCCTCTTCCCTCTGATTGCATCTTACCTCCGATTTCTAGATATTGTCAATGAAATTTGCCGCCCAAAGGGGAACATGGTATAATCCTACCGATTCTCAGATAAGGGAGGCCTTATGTCAATCCGAGCGCATACCTGGGCAGAACCGGATCTTTATCTACTTGTAGACGCCGACCTAGTTAGCGAGTGTAAAAACGCAAGTCGACGCCTTTGCCGAATAGATAAAGAAAGCGAACCTGTAATAAAGCCCGAGAAGCCCTGGGAGGGCGTCGCACCTGACGGCAGCGTGACATCTCTTCAGGACCCATTCTATGGAATCGTGCTGTACGATCCTTCAGACAAATTCTTCAAGGCCTGGTACAACGTGTACGACAGGTTCGCCAATCGGATGTACAGCCCGCCAGTTGTTGACCAAGGATACAGCTGCAGGTACGCTATCTCCGAAGACGGTATCAATTGGATTAAGCCTGAGATCGGAGAGGTTTTATACGAAGGATCGCTGCAGAACAATATATTGCGCTTCAAGGACGTACATACGGAAGGTACTTCCAACCTAGGCGAACAGGTATGGAACGTGGTGCCTTACGAATTCCCCAACGGAGAAGACAAGTTTGTCGCGAGCCTACAGTCAAGTTATCCGGACGATTTGTACAGCCACGGTATAACGATGTGCTATAGTCCGGATGGAATCCACTGGCGAATGCATTTTCCGCCTGTACTCACATATGAAGGCGACTGCCACGGTTTCTGCTGGGATCCTGTGACACGCACGTTTCTGCTAACCACACGCTCCCACGAATACGGGAATCTGTGCCGAAGGTGGGGCAAGCCCTGGAAACGACATATAGCGCTTTTCAGAAGCAGAGATCTTATTCATTGGACGGCGGCAACGACGATACTAGAAGTCGACAACCAAGACCCTGACGACGCTCAGATTTATCTAATGTACATCGTCCCCTATGGGCATCTTTACCTTGGACAATTGCTGATGTTCTACACGCACGAAATGACGCTGGACGTGCAGCTTGCTATCAGCCGCGATCTGACAAACTGGAAAAGGCTGCCGGAAAGGAAACCAATACTTGAACGTGGCAACGAGGGTGATTGGGATTCAAAACACGTTGCGCTGACGCACAATCCGCCCCATCCTATGGGTGATAGAATGCGCTTCTGGTATGCCGGCAAGAACGCGCCTCACTACCAGGCTGGATATGGCGCAATGGGTACGGGTACTCTTCGCCGTGATGGTTTTGTTTGCTACGAAGCGGGGGAGGCCGAAGGGGTTATCACGACCATACCATTCCGTCCGCCAAAACCCGGTTCGGCAACACACTTGATTCTCAACGTCGACGCTACCAATGGCCAGGTAGTAGTGGAAATTACCGATACAGATGGAAACCCGATCGAAGGGGTTACTAGGAACGATTGTATACCCATAACAGGCAACCACATACGGACAGTAGTAGCTTTCAAAGCGGGACCTGGACAGTACTTCAGCCGTGGGAACTTTTTGCGTTTTGCCGAGGATATCCGCTTCAGGTTCTATTTGAGGAATGCGAAACTCTACGCGTTCAAAGTAGCGAATTACGAGCCGCAGTGGCCGCAGAATTAGTAGAGGAACGAGTCTAAAGATAATAGGGGACTTAGCAAGGCTATGGAAGATAACTACAGCACGAGCGCACTTAAACCCTATTCTGTCATTGATGACGCCGGTCCGGAACATGGCCAGTACATAAACTCCTTTTGTATTACAAAGCAGGGCACTTGGCTGATCAGCGTAACCATAGGCCACAGCCGGTGGGGTACAACATATACTCGCCGAAGTGTAGACCGGGGGAAGACGTGGGAAGACCGCGTTTACGTAATCGAACCAGGAAAGCTGGAACCCGGCAAGACAATAGAGATGGGGCAATTATTGCCGCTTGAAGACAAGATTTATCAGTTTCACATTCAGCACACCCGCGTTGACACGAGGTTTGGCGAGCTCAGGTATACAGTCAGCTACGACGACGGCAGAAGCTGGGAGGGTCCGGAAGGCCCCGGGAGTCTGTACAGCCTTGAAACACCGACCTATGAGCTGTCGCCTCAAAGAGACGGCTGGCATCTAATGGCCCCGGGCATAACGATATATTCTGACATGTCGCAAGCAGGCAGCAGCGCATACGCGGAGTGGCTTCTGCCAATGAACGTATCGACAGACCCACTGCCGCTTTCGGAAATCAGATCTGAGCTGGTTTTTGCGATATCAAGAAACGTGCTGACAGCTGAAGATCCGGCTGAGATCACGTTCCAGTTCTACCCGCCGCCTCCGCACGGAGTCAAGGTGCCGCTCGAGTCGGCACCCGCTGAATCATTAGGACAGGAACCGCAGGTAGTCCAACTCTCTGACGGCAGACTGTTTTCCGTATGCAGGACGGGAAACGGTTGCATCTATTACACTGTGTCAGAAGACTTGGGGCGGAACTGGCGAGAAGCACGGCCGCTCTGTTACTTCGAAGGGGGACCACGGATTCTTCATCCCAACTGTCCGTGCCCTCTAACGAAGTTGTCGGGCAATAGGTATGCACTGCTCTTCTGCAACAACGACGGCACTGCGTTCGGAGGTGCAGATCCTTTCGATCACACGAAGAACCGGCAACCGGTCTACATAACTATTGGAAGAGAAACAGGTTCCAAAGAAGGCCAGCCACTAGCATTCTCTGAACCGCGGCTGCTGTGTTCCATCGAAGGCTTCCATCCTGAACAGCACTGGCGTGACTTGACATACGGATTCTTTCTGGAGGACCAGGGCGAATACTACCACTTCTACAACGCAGTGTGGCGGTTTGTGCAAGTCAACAAAGTGGACCCCAAACTCGTGGAATAGAAGAGCTTCGCTAGAAATAATGGATCGGTGCTTAAGGAGAAAAGAATGAGTAATTTCGGAAATGGAACGCGCCTTATCATCTTGGTGCTAGGGCTCCTGCTCGTGCCTCTCAGCGCGATCGCATCAGCAAAATGGGATGTTCTGGACGCGAGGTGGCGACCAGATGCGAATCTGTATGCGGCAAAGCAAGTTTGGGAAAACTACATTTGGACGGAAGGTTGGGGTTTCGAGGAACAGTTTTATCCAAAGTATATGCGCCCTGCGGGAAGCGTGCACATAGTGCTGCGCAATCACTCCGGCAAAAAGGATTCCATCTCTCTGATCTCCTTCAACGGAAAACCACTGGCGGAAGTCTCAACCAGTGAGAAATCGCTGGGCGAGGTAGTTTGGTACCTGATTGAGTCTCCTCAGCTACCGGTAGATCCACAACGACCCGACGACACCGATTTGAACATACAAAAGGACGTGCCTCCAGGTGAATGGGTGACCTGCACTCTGCGCCTACGCAATACACCAACAAAAACGTGCACAGTCGGTTTCCGCACCGGCTCAGGAGAAAATCTTGTAGTCAAAGTGGAACCTCGGGCACCCAAGACGCGAATTGAGTCCATTTCATTCTCACCCGACATCGACACGATCTACATTTACATCCGCTCGCTGACAAGACAGAGGGTGAAATATGCAAAGCTGCGACTTGACGGAAAGGCCGTGAGCTCGAAGGTTACCGCGGGACCTTTGTCCTCTGGATTAGTCTTGGTTACCGCGAAACTGACGCCTGCATGGAAGTACGGGTCGTTCCATTTAGTCGAAGCAGAATCGGACGGCGAAAGGTTGGTAGAGCCAGTAAGGGCGTGGGACGGATATTTTTGCATCGGTCTTTTTGGCACAGCTGACAAAGAACATGTGGAGGCAGCAAAGGAAAAAGGTATAAACACATATTTCTGGTATGTTTCAGACATCCTTGATGAAGCTGAGATGTGCAGCATACCTCACGGCGCATCTGCACAATGGAAGCCGAGAACTCTCGGTTCAAGAAAAGGTGTGCTTTTTCTATATAACAAGGACGAACCGGATGCGCACGATGCGTCTAGAGGAGACGCAATCCCCTTCCCTGACCGGCTGGGTCTGAACGCGATACCGGAGGTGATTCCCGCGCAGAGGCTTCAACGACGAGTACTGCCCACTGTACCTAACTTGCTGTTGGTCGACAACACATACAAGCCTCTAAATTACTATGTGTACGGACAGATTCCCGACATATTCAGCACCGATCCCTACGTGCCCTTAAACGGCAGGCAAGTGGACTATGTTTACCACGCCTTAGAGTGTGCGCGCGATGCTTCTACGCCACGACCGGTAGTTGCGGTGCTTTGGGCTTGCAGCTTGGGAGGCAAAAGGAAGTTCGGCAGCAACGCCCCTACACCCGAGGAAATGCGGATGATGATACATTACGCGCTGGGGTGCGGAGTCAAAGGAATTGGCTACTTTATCGATATGACGAGAGAAACCGGCGAGGGACAATTCGTCGGATTGTCCGATATCAAGCCACTGTGGGAAGCCGTTGGGCAAGCAAACAAAGAAATAGCGACGCTTGCACCGTTCTTATCAATAGGATGCCCGGCAGGGGCATACTCGATTCAGAATAAGGTGTGGGTGCGAACTCTTATGTGCGGACCGGACGCCGCAGTTGCTGTTTTGGTCAACACCCATCACTACATAGCATTCGAGACGCAACGAGAAACCTCTTTCCACTTCCCTCTGAAGAAAGTCCGTGCTGAGGTGGAGTTGCCCCCTGGATTCAAGTCTGTTAAGGTGGAAGAGATCGTTGATGGTGTGATGCGGCCGTTCCCGTCTAGTGTCAAGAAGGATCGGTTGACACTGGATCTTGACTCACTAGACGCAGCACGTGTGTTCCTCGTGAGAAAGAAATGAAACCAGCAGATAGGTCTTTCACAGTCTACTCGAGTGAGAAAACTGATATCCTGCTAAAGGAAATTCCGACAGAATTATTGACCTAAGGAGTTGCGGAGGAGCGGAGCGATGCAAGAGTTTCCGAACGTGATGGAGTTGTTCAGGCTTGACGGTCGTGTTGCGCTGGTGACCGGCGGGGCAAGAAACCTGGGCTTTGACATGGCTCTGGCACTGGCTGAGGCAGGAGCTGACGTGTGTATAACATCTCGAAATCTTGAGTCTGCCGAGAAATCCGCTGCTGACATTGCTCGCAGAACCGAGAAGAGAGTATTGCCTCTCGAACTTGATGTCACTAACGAAGACCAAGTAGCATCCGCAGTAGATGCTTGCCTGAAGGAGTTTGGCAAGATAGACATACTGGTGAACAATGCCGGCAATGTCGTCAGCAAGCCCGAGACTGCTCAGATTGAGGATAGACCTCTAGAGGAGTGGCTCAATACAATAAACGTCAACTTGACAGGAACGTTCTTGTGCAGCAAGCACGTGGTTCGAAAAGCCATGATACCTGCCAATAAGGGCAATATCATCAATATCGGATCCATAGCCGGTATTATAGGGCGAGACCGCAGAGTCTATGAAGGTACCGATATGGGCGGCTCGACAGTCGATTACGAAGCTGCCAAAGGAGGCGTGATAGCTATGACTCGGGATATGGCAGTGTATCTTGCTCGCTACAACATAAGGGTCAACTGCATCAGCCCAGGGGGTTTCTTCAGAAACCAGCCGGAACCATTCGTCAAAGCCTATTGCAGTGCTACTCCCATGGGACGAATGGGCATCGACGGATTAGAAATGAAAGGACCGGTTGTTTTCTTGGCATCCGACGCGTCGAGCTACGTAACAGGACATAACCTGGTAGTAGATGGCGGGTTTACAGTTTGGTAGACGTAGGTAAGCGAGGATTTGCAGATGGCACAGGAATGGCAAGAAAAGAGCGCTCTCGTGATCGGCTTCGGATCTATCGGACGCAGACACGCACGAGTACTGAAAGAAATAGGAGTGCGCGACGTTCGAGTTTGTGAAACGATACCCGAAAGACTCAATGCCGCTCGCGGAGAACTGGGGATCGAGAAAACGTACTCGTCGGTTGAAGATGCTCTGGCGGACAAGCCGGACACGGTATTTGTTTGTTCTCCGACTGGTATGCATGTTGAACAAGCAGCCGCTGCTGTGCAAGCCGGCGCAGATGTAATGATCGAAAAACCGCTTTCGACAAAGCTCGAAGGTGTGGACAATCTGAAGTCTCTGGTCTCCGAACGTCGGAGCGTTGTGATGGTTGCCCATTGTTTTCGCTTCCACGACGGGCTAGTGCGCGCTAAGAAGTGGTTAGATGCAGGACGCATAGGCCGTCTTATATCTATCCGCTGCGTTTTCGGCGAGTACATACCGGAGGTGATGCCCGATTATCTGAACCGCTACGTCTCCAAATACAGTGGAGCTTACGAGCTTATGCACGACATCGACCTTGCCCTCTGGTTTGCCGGTCAGAAACCCAAGAGAGTGTTCGGCTTAGATGGGAGATTCAGTGACGTGCCTATGGAGTCGCCGGATCTGGCGGAGATGATAATTGAATTTGAGGAAAAGTGTGCAGCAAGCGTGCACCTTGATTTCTTTGAGCGTGTCAGACATCGGCAAACGGAGTTGTTTGGTACTGACGGGACGATCATAGTTGAGTTTGCCAAATGGGACGAGTGCACAGTCTCGATATACGAAGCAAACAAGAAACAATGGACTCATAAAGAGATAAAGACTGACCGTGACGACATGTTTCGCACTGAGGATAGGATCTTCCTTGAGGCTTGTGTTTCGCGTGCGCCCGTTCCTGTGGACATAGAAGCTGGAGCCCGAGCAGTAGAAGTTATGTTGGCTGCCCAGCAATCGTCAAAGACCGGCCGGGCAGTCGAATTGTAACCCGAAGAGGAGGTTTCGCCCATAATGCGATTTGCCGCTGTTGTCACTTGGGCGGCTCTAATGCTGTCCCTTTTTGCGCTGACCAGTTACTGCGAGGAACTCAAAGTTTTCGCAACCCACTATTATCCTGATACTCCCTTTCCTGAGTTTCGAGGGCTTTGGCACGAAGGTTTCGCACTGGCTAAGGGGCAAGATTATCCGCCTCATCAAGATGCACCTGGGGCTTACGTCTTCATACACTTTCTAAACTCAAGCACAGCTCCATTAACAATATCCGATATTGCCATAGAAGGCATAAAGCTTAGTGAAGGGCTTGGTCGAACGAACGACGCGTGCGGCGAACTCTACGGTCACAGTATTGCTGTTTCGAAGATTCCAGACTCGGCAAAGCAAAAGCTGCGAAATGCGGGGGAGCCGGTTTGGTGGAAGGCAGAACCTCGCACTGTGGCACCGAAGGGCTTGGGGCAAATTGTCATCCGTTTGAAGAGACAGCCTAAGGTTGAAAACATCAAGCTCGAAATACTCACACAGCCGTCCAAAGGTATAGGTTCAGTCCAGGTATTTACGACAAAGTCTGATCCGAGATTTGCCGGTGTGTACTTCACACCAGAATTGAACACCATCTACGCATACCTGAAGCACCCCAAGGGCGCAGTCAGACCTAACCGGATATACTTGGATGGAAAGGACGTTACTGCCTCTGCAAAAGTGGGCTTTGACCCAAAAGTAGATATCGTTCCGATAGTCATCAAGCTTGCCAAACCACTCGATCTGATGTCGTATCACTGTCTGAGAGCAGGATTCCCTGATGGAACGGCTGCCACGACGGGCGTAAGAGCATGGGGACACGAGTTTGTATACGGGATATGGGGATCGGGAGGCGACCCTTATTCAGCCTACAAAGACTGGGCGGCTCATAACTTCAACGTACATATGGGCCATGGGGACAAGCCGACGATGGAATTGTCGCTTGATGCTAAAGGTTTCGAATTTCTTCGGTCGCTGGGTTTCAGAAACATGGCGACTTGGTATGGCAACGCCCGGAATCCTATTTTCTATTTCCTGCTGGACGAGCCAGATGCACAAGACTATGGAATAGACGACCTGCCGCCGAACGAGCGACTGGGCTTGCTGGGACAAGCGCTTGTCGAAAGGGCTGACGAACTCCGCCGATTAGACCCCAAGACGCCGATATTGCTCAATGTAGATGGAACATACAAGCCCGAAAACTGGCCTATGTACCACCAGCTTGCCGACATACCGTGCATAGATCCCTACTACCAAGGTGAGTTGGACATGGTTTATACCAAACGTCCGGGCCGATATGCAGCTTTCACGAAGCCGACGTATGTTTACGCGGTTACGGTTATCAGTCAATCCGCCTGCCAACCAAAACCCCTTCACGTGATTCTGTGCTCTACTAGATACCGCGATGAGAAGACCCAGGGCGACTACACGGGCCGCTACCCAACCCCTGAGGAAAAACGACTAGAGGTCTATTACGCCATTGGAGCTGGGGCCAAAGGAATATCTTATTGGTGGTTTACAGCAGCCGGTGACTGCTATGGCATGGGGTCGGGCGAACCTGCAGCCAAAGCGTTGTACAAAGAAGTCGGACTTCTGGGTGCCGAGCTACGAACCGCAGGACCCGTGCTAACTCTCAGTCAACCCGTAAGGCTAGAGATCAAAGCCCCTCGCTTGGTGTCTGCTAGGTGCCTAGCACTGGGAACCGATACTATTGTAGTTGCTGTTACCAACGACAACGTTCTCTGCGATCGACTGGGTACCGTCTACAAGCCTATCGAAAAAACTAATATCTCGCTGCAGACTCCAACATGGATTAACGTCGCGGACGCATTCGAGATAACAGCCGACGGCACAAGAAACGTCAATTGGAAACGTGACGGCCACTCGATAGAGCTCGACCTTGGCACTTTGGAACTTACAAGGCTCATCATACTGACTTCAGACTCGAATCTGCGCGGCGCGCTGCAATTTCTCTATGAAAAGAAGTTCGCGGCAAACGTACAAGCTCTGAAAACCGAGCTAGTTGAAAAGTAGCGCGACCAAGATCATTCTTTCAGGAAAATTTCGATTACAGGCACAGCCACTTCGGGCTTAATCGTTGGAAGCTCAAGGATCTCAGCTCCGGGCAGTCCGCTCATCACTGAAGTGTGTACCTGCTTTGCTGGATCCAAAGTGAAGTGTTTGACTTCTGAACCGTCACTGAGCAACTGGGCATATTCGACCTTCCCCGCCAATCCTTTCAAATACACGTGTTTGTAGGGCCAAGCAAAGAAATGCAGGTATAACCTGTTACCGCTCTGCGTATAACGGCAGTCGGGCGGCGGTTCGTAATCACTCGCCGTGCAACCATAGATCGATCGCGAATGGAGTCTCATCCATTCACCAATGAAACGCAGTCGTTCCAAAGCTTTCGGCTCGAATTCTCCCCGGCCGTTAGGACCAACATTAAGAAGGAAATTTCCGCCCTTTGATACACAGTCAATCAGCATGCGAAGCAGCATATCAGGCGACTTCCAGTGCAACGCTTCCCTGTCGTATCCCCAGCTTACATTCAGCGTCTGACAAGCTTCCCATATCGCCTTCTTGCCATTCACTTTTGGCCATTCCGGCGGTTGGAATTGCTCTGGCGTGATAATGTCGCCAGCTCCGGGCAGATCAAGGCGATCGTTAAGAATTACGTGAGGCTGCAAACTGCGAACCATGCGCACCAAGGATTCGGAATCCCAGTCATCGCGCCCCTTGCCCTTTGCCCACCCCCAATCTGAATGAGGATAGGAAAAATCGAGCCAGAGGATGTCAATGCGACCGTATTTGGTCAGAAGTTCTCTGACCTGGCCGAACATGTACTCACGGTATTTGGCTATATCACGATGCTTTTCGCACTCTCGCGCTTCGAGATTATCACGCAGCGGATGACGACCATCCAAAGGAAACTCGGGGTGATGCCAGTCGAGAAGCGAATAGTATATGCCGACGCGAAATCCCTGATCGCGGAACGCGTCGATTATCTCGCGCAATAGGTCGCGCCCGGCAAGGGTGTTTGTAGCTTTGTAATCTGTCAGCGCAGAATCGAACAGGCAAAAACCGTCGTGGTGCTTGGCCGTTACGACAAAGTACTTCATTCCAGCGTTTTTTGCTTCGCGCGCCCAGCTGTAAGGATCAAAAAGATCCGGATCAAAATGGTCGAAGTACTTTCTGTATTCCTCAACCGTCATTTTTTCGCGACTCATTACCTGCTCATGTCGGCCAGCCGCCGAAAATATCCCCCAGTGAATAAAGAGACCAAACCTGTCGTGAACAAACCAGGAAGTGTCACCGTGCGGAAAATCGTTCATGTCCGATGTTCCTCAAAGTTAAGTGAATTTGCAAATCGCGCTAGAAGACCAAGTCGTGAAGACCGATCCATCTGTGATCTTGGAACGGCTTGTTGTGCGTACCCAACCATATATCAGCGAGATCGCTTTCAGCCTTGAGAAGGGCCACGAGGGCATATGCAGATGTGCGCATGTTAACACACCGCCGCCCCCATTTATTCGGTTCGACACCTTCGTAGACACCCTGAAAACCGCCATCCAGCTTTGGATCGCCAGTGTCCAGCCACTGCATTGTTACCAGTTTTCTGAGCGCCTTGTCTGCTGCGGATATCAATGCATCGTCACCCAGCTCTTCACCTAAGTCGCGAAAATACATTTCTGCCATGGGGACTGCTGATGGTATTCGTCCCTGAACGAAGCCTCCGTCCTCTTCTTGAATAGACGCAGCCCAACGAGCGAACAGTGCTGCTTTTTCCACGAACGACCTGTCGCCAAAGAACCGCGACGCCTCAATCATCATAGTGACTCCGAAGTCATCGTTAAGAGCGTGTTGTGGAAGATCCTGAAGGTCCTCGACCGCATGCGTAACTTTCCCGGTGAAGGGGTCGCGCTCGAGTATGAGCCGTCCGTCGTCCTTGATAAACTCATCTCTGTAGATAGTGGCGATGGGTAACAAGCCCCGCTCTATGTATTTTGTATCGCCGGTCATTCGAAAAAGATCATAGAAGAACAATCCAGTCCCGGACTGAAATGAGCCGCGAGAGTAGAAATTGTCTAGTTTCGGATCCATATATATGGCATACAGAGGCCAACCGCGATACATTCCCTTTTCAACGAGCCAGTCCGCAAAGAGGCGAGCACGCTCAAGATATATCGACTCACCGGTCGCCTCAGCAACCCAAACCAACCCCCAAGCTGCGCTGGTTGCATCACGAGGGGCGAATTCTATCGACTGAGGAGTTATCTCGCGAATTGCCCCAAAGTGCCAATCGGTCTGGTCCATAACCTGCAGGGACAATATGTAACGCGCAGCATTGACGGCTCCGTCTAGGTAACGTTTGTCAGATGTGCGCTTATACAGTGCGCACAAAGATGCTGCCATTGTACCGCACATCCAGTTTCCAGTTAGTCTGAGTTCCTTGGTATCCGCATCGTAGCTGCGTATGGACCTGCCTTTGTTGGCGTCCATGCGGTCGGTAATCTGATTGCGTATCATCCATTCACCGCATTTGACAGCTCTGTCAAGCAGAAACGATTGGTCGAAGACTTGCTGCGCCACTTGATATCCCTCCCTAGATAGAACCAAACGATCTCGTTCGTGGTCTACGGATAAACTGCGAATAGCCTGGTGTTGCGGCTTTTTATGAGCAGGCGAATGTTCTTTCCAACTAGACGGGAAAGGTCTGATTTGCCCTGCCAGGAAAGCTTGTATCTGGTGTCGTTACCTTGAATTCTGTCAGATTCCTCCAGTCGGCAGCCGGGGACTTCCCATCCGTTCTCATCCAACAGTGCAGCCCAGGCGACACCGCTTGCAGACGTGTCGACATTTATACACAACTCAGAACTTTGCAGCTTAAAGGGCTGAGTGACAAGCGACCCGCCGCAGTAGTCACTGTCGGCTGAAACGAAGCCGTCGATTCGCTGTTCCAGTCGAAGAGCAATTGGATCACCTAGTTTCGGTTCATGGAACCCTATACCCTTCGGATTGTCGACTGTGCGACCTTCGCCATGTGTGCGGTTGCTTCCACAATAATACTGGCTAAGGGTGTGCTCGTGAGCCACCATGCCCAGGAGCATATGCATCTGCTTTGTAGTTCGGCCGCCGGGCAAATCCAGGCGAACATAAGAACCTCGGAAGTCGCGGCGCCACAAATATCCGTCTCGGCTGGTCGCGAATTGAATATCCAGCACGCCATCGTTATGGAACCCACCCTGGTCGAGACCAGGATAGTGGTAGTAAAGCGTTGGGAAAGCCACGTAGGCAGCGGGGCAATATAGGTGAACGGCAGGCTGGTACATATCGGCCTGCGGAGGATCCTTTTCGTCCATAAACAGAACTTTGGGAAGCTCGCGATTTATGGCAGCAAGCGGTTGAATAGGCTTCCCGTCCGGACCAGGTCGAACCATACCACGTTCGTGAGGATCGGGCGCATTCTCATCAATGGGTATGGGCTTAAACAGATCGTCGGTTTCCGCGTAGACCACGCTACGACTTCCGCTCCAACCCATTATAGGTCTGCTTTTGTCGCTCCCTCGTAGATAGAGTCTGTACTTGCCGATGGTAGGATCATAAAAAACGGACATATGATTGTCGGTCGCCCTTTCAATCAAAGCGCCACCCGCATACTTGAAGCGCATTCCATCCGCCGAAGTCATCAACCAGGTCCCCTTGTAAGGCGAATGGCATATGAGTTTGAATCTGTGCTCATCAGGACCGGTCGGGTCAACGAAGACGCACGTTTCGTCTGGGCACATGCCCTCGATGTCGACCAGGTTGTTTTTCTTAGAGCCTTTAAATTCTACTGCATTGAGTTCAGGCCTATCCCAAATGATCCCGTCCTTGGAAACTGCGAAGGCGAGCGCATGATGCATCTCGTCAAGTTTCACTGTATAGTAAAGGCGGTACTCTCCTTCCCAATACACTATGCTGGACGCGCGAACTATTGACAGCTCCCAAGGAGTCTCCACAGCTAAGCATACACCCCTCTTCTCGGGCGAATTCATTCTTAGCGTAATATTCTCCATCGAAGCTATTTCACGCGTATCAATGAATAGAAGTCTGTTATCTCTGAAAACCACGGTGATCTCCTCCGATCCGTGCAGTCCTATCAAGGCCAAGGGAACGTCGGGGCCGTAATGCCAGTAACTCCGCTAATCAGAGCCCATATTACAGCCATCCCAAATTCACCTAACACCATTCCCAAGAACCACGGCCTTGCTTTGATGTACAACTTCATGCCCCCATAGCGTAGAATAACAGTCTTTATGATCCAAGCTATAAGACACGAGAACCAGAAGACGCTCATCGTCCAGGAGATGCAGAGGGCGTAGCCAAGCGGATGGAAAGGCCACCAATAGTACGCCGCTCGCATATAGGACAAGAACAGCGTGAAAAGCACACCTACGACAAAGAACGTTTTGGGCTGCCAATCAGGCAACGGAGCACCGCGAATTTGCGACTCTGCCTCGTGAAAGGCCCAGTAGTTGTTGCCACTGTATGGATAGGTATAGAGGTTTATTGCTCCTTTCGTATACGGAAGCCATATGTGTATAGCACCTGCAACGAACATGGCTGCAACGACTCCGAACAAGAAGATCCATCGCATTGCCGCACGGCTCATACGTCCACCGTCGGCGATCTTCAAGCCGTCCATAAAGCCAGTCAGCAGTAGGCCGCGTTGGTCACGCATAAAAGCAGCATCCGTGAAAGCCATGACCGTCAGATTGGCGGGACCCAGGTTTGTGGCGGGAGCAAACATGCGGTAGAAATCGACAGGCCGAAATGAGGTTTCCGTCATAAGTACGCCGGCTTCTGCTGTACTTCGAGTCATCACTATAGCGACAATGAAAAGAAACACGAAGAACTGAAGCACTGCAAGCCACGTAGACATACCAGCCAACCTGCACCAAAGCAGGATTAGTGCAAAGCTTATAAGCAATCCCCAGAAGGCGACTGGGTAGGGGAGTAGTTCATTTTTGTCCTCAGGGGTACTCAGTCCGTGCCACACTGAACGCATGACTCGTTTCAGATGGGGCAAAGCCACAAAGAAAAGATATCCGGCTAGAACGACGTATGCCCCGACCACCTGATAAGCCACATAAGCATGTGTACCGTACATTGGCATCCGAGGCATATCCATACCAAACGACGCAGATACTACATCCTGAAAACGTGCAAAAAGAGCAAAAAACCACAGAGAGAAGATTATCTCAGTAGGCAACAAGAAGAAAAATCCTATTGCTGCAAAGGAAAGGAAAATAGTGGTCCAGTATATTTCGCTCCACGGACGGTTTACGAAGAACGGGTTAAGGTATAAGCTCAGCGTTATTTCAGGTACGGCAGGTATTACGTTGTGAACGCCGTTGATTGTGAAAACGATGGCCGGAACCGCTACACCGCCCCAGAGGAGCTTGTTTTTTAGGATGTCCTGGTTGTGTTCTCCCTTTGCAAGCTCAAGCGGCAACTGAACCAGTGGAAAGCTCAGTTTTTCGTTGTCCACCCACTGCCTACGGAGCATGGTCGCCACGCACATAAAAGCAAAAATAACTAGGAACACCAGCACTCCCCAACAAACTAACGGAGTAACCCACAACTGCCACGGGATGGATTCACCGGCGCGCAGTCCTTCGAAAAACGCCTTTGCCACAGGCTGCTGCGGAGGACCAGCCGGATCGAAAGCCACTATCCATTTCTTTATGTGAGGGAACATTAGCTCAGCCCATTGGTTGCTGCTGTTGGCGTAGTAATTTGGTGTCACGAAAAGAGGAATGATCTTCTCCATAATGCCCCGTGAGGAGACCATACACGCAACAACCATCATCATGTAGATCATTAGAAGCTCGTTGGGACCGAGCCTGAAACGCTCTCCCATCTGCCGCATCGCCTTGTTGAGCAAAACCAAAAAGAAAAATATTCCGATTGCTGCAGGCGGCATCTGCAGAAAACCGATTTGTATGGTCTTCAGCACCAGTTCAGCCCAGCAGACGCACAGGCATGTGATTGCTACCAAAATGAGGCCTATAAGAACCCCGCGAAGGGTTATACCGCTGAGCTGATGATCAGTCGAGCAAGTACCAGCAACTGTTGATGGTTGTTCTTCTTGAACTGTCTTCATCGCTTCGATAATCCTATTTCTCACTCATATTGCGACTACTACAAAGCAGTGACTCTAGGGCGCTAGCAACCTTCACCCGTACAGCGCCAAGTCGGCGCGGGTCCTTCTCGTAGTCGGTAACACTTCTCACTACAGCGTTGACCTCTGACAAAGCATTCATTGCAGCGGTTATGAGCTTCTTGTCAGTCCCTCGCGCCTGTGCGGCTTTTATTGCATCGCTGAGCATCACTAAGTAATCGTAGTCTTCTATTCCCTCGCGTATCATTTCCCATCTAATTGAGTCGAGTGGACCTTGAATGAGCGGTTTGTCAGAAGGTTTTCGGACATGCGGATACAAAAGCGTACCGTCACCATTACCGAGATTCTTTCCCCCTTCATCGTTCATAGGATACAACCAGGGATCTCTGCGCCAGAACGTCGTCTGCCAATAAAGTACGCCTGTGACACCGTATTTCCAATTCATCCAATGAAGAATCCTATGGTCTATGGCCGGATAATCGATAAAGTTGTTCGGGTAAGGGTGATGCGGGCCGCAGCAAACGTACCACCAGACTTCTTCACCAAACGACTGCCGCGACTGACAAATGGGACGTATATACGCGTCAAGAACTGGCACCCAAATATTGATGGCTCCAAAGAGTTCGGGCTCCGGTTGCTCTGTAACAAGTATCTTGAACTGTGGGTCTGCCGCATGCCATATCTCAGCCTCACGAACGATGTCGCCATACTGATCTGGGTTCGGCTCATCGAATATGTAGTTGTAGCCTTTCTCAAACCAGCCTTTTTCCTTGAGATGCGCAGCGACCAATTGCAGGAACTCTTTCTTCTCCTCAGCATAGCCTGGCTCCTTCGCGCGTTTATTCCTGACGGAGCTCATGAACGCGCCCGGTAAGTTAAAGGAATTCATTTTGGGTAAAAATAGTTCAGCTCCTTGATCGTATTCATCCCACCTGATCACCATCTTGCCGTCAACGATATCGTCATCGAACGACCAGAACGGCAATGGGTTAATAGGGCACACCCTGTGCTCGATGAAGTTCAGATTTGTGAGAGTGGCAATCTTACGTTTATCTTCCAACGAGGAGACGCCGTGCCAGCGGCATATGGCTTCGTAGTCGCATCCATAGGCAGTCCGCAAACGACTGACATCAGGCAGCGTGAAATCCCAAACCCTAAGCTGAATAGGAATCTCAACAGGAGCTATACCGTCTGCGCTAATGCGCACACTCCCGCGGTAATCACCGGCAAGAACATTAGGCAAGACGCGGATCGTAAACCACAACGCTGTATTTCGACCGGCTTTCGCCGTAGTGGACTCGAATGGAACTAAGGGATCTGGATAGTCGCCTGGTGCACAGTCAGGGCTCGTTGGTACAGTAACTGGCACAGTCTCAACAAGCCTTACGCTAATCTGCTCCTTCGATACTCTTGCCGGTCCCACGAGATCTGTTACTGCAGCCGTAAGATTGCGTAGGTCGCGCCGAGGCGTAATAACCAATTGGAAAGGTTCGAATTCGTTTCTTGCCGCGAACACACGAATGACCTGGGCCTTGTCCTCTGCAATTGGAGAATTCGGCAGTACCTTGCAAGTGGCATTCGCCTCCCAAACCGTTCCCCATTCACGTGAAGCCAAGACAGCTCCATATATACGCGGGATCGAGGGTGCACGTGTTACAAGGTAGCTTCCTAGGAACTTGGTCTCGTCTTTCCCGCTAGCTTGACCCCATATCTCCAGACCAAACCTATATTCGTCGGGAAGGTGAATTTTGATGGGGAGTTTACGCACACGGCTACTCTCTATCGAAACAGGAGGTAGAATATGATCTTTGACACCCCTTTCGGGAAAGATTTTTATGCGCGGTGTAACGGTTGTTTTTCGGGCGCTGCTGCTAATTACGAGCTCAGCGCGACCCTCTTCATATCTCACGAAGCGAAACTGTTCTAAGGAAGCATTTGCATCAGAGAGTTTCGAACCTAGAACAACATTTCCGAAGTACAAAGCCTGGCAGATCTCACCCGTACGCCGTGTCCAGGAACTGGATTCCAGCACAGGCTTGCGGTTTCGTGCAAAGTTGGCGCGGATCACGGTGCCATCACGCATCCGAACCCGAAGAGCCTCAGCAGGCACGAATACCTCTGCTGTCCACTCGTGCAACCCCCGTGCGGCGGCGAACTTCCAGTCTGCGGTCCACTGCTGATTCGGCGTTTCAGCGGGTATCCCAGCCAATTGCTGGAACGTGGCTCCGGTTACATCTCCAATCAGTTGAATGTAGCCCGCGCGGTCGCGGTCTGCGTCGATCAATATTTCAACTGAGTCATTTCGCCAAACGAACTGCTGACCCGTTACGAGCTTCGAGATCTCAGGCTCAAAGCACCTGAATGCAACGAATAGACCCTTTTCGTTGTAGGCTAGTAACACGTGCGTTTGACATTGGAGCGATTCGCTGCTCCTAGACTGTACAAATTGCGTTATAGAAGGAGGCTTTTTCCAACACTGTTCATCCAATCGCCCATCGATCACCGGCGCTGTCGCAACCCTGGAGCACAAAGCCACCGGATCTCTCGTAAGGGTAAAGGAATTTTCTGCGCAGCACCCCAAACTCGCGAAGACACACAAAAAAACCAGGTAGGATAGTCGGTTCATATCGTCTCCTAAACAATAGACCTTGCTTCCCAGCGGCAATAGTGGGAACGACTAAGTTCTATTCGGACTACAGTAGCACACTCCGTAGTCCGATAAATTGATTATCCGGAATAAACAGGAATTCCTGCTGGATGTAGTATGATGGGATAGATACCAGCAACTCACAGAAGGAACAATTGACAATCGCGGCTATTCGGGATAAAATGCGGTTAGACGGGAGTGTTGAACGGACGCAGCTCGTGCTGCAATGCTCAGCTGCCGCAAAGCGTGCAGTTGGGTAGATGATATATTGCACTTCTTTCGACTTCACCTAACAACCACGTTTGACTATTCGCTTTGCACGAGGTTTTTTCTTTGGAAAAGAGGTGATATATTTTGTCAATGCGGAGAAAAGGCTTTACGCTGATTGAGTTATTAGTCGTCATAGCAATCATAGCTATATTAGCAGCAATTCTATTTCCCGTTTTCGCCAGAGTAACAGACAATGCTAAAACGGCAAAGTGCGTTTCGCATGGCTTCGAGCTAGCAAAAGCTTGCTTTATGTATATGGACGAGTGGGATGGACGCTTCCCAAGACCGCTCACCCAAGACGAAATCAACAAGCTCGAAAAGCCTGGTCCCTATGATTGGCCCGGCACGCCCACCAGGGTCGAGACCTACTGGGACCCAAGTATTTCGCAGATGAAGCAGTTTCAGTTGAAGCCTTACGTTCGAAACAAGGATATTTGGATTTGTCCTAGCCCTAAAGGGGATTACACTAAGCGCTACGCTTACGGATTCCAGTGCAGTTGGCTTCCCAGAGGTACGGACGATTTTGTTGATGGAGATCGTGGCTTTTGGGAGCCACCCAAGGCACCAGGCGCAGCCGCTAGCGGAAGAACGATAAACGAGGTCTATGCCTTAGATCTGAACAATCACGAAACTGCCTGTGGACCTCGCAATCTGCCACCATCCAAGAAAATTATGTGGATGTGTTACGCATTCGGCGACTACGGAAACCAACTCATTGCATCTGGTGGGCAAGACTGGAAGCAGAATATGTTTCCGGATTACCCACACGGTGATGGCAGCGTCTTTGTGTATGCAGACGGCCACGCAGAAAGAAAGAGAATGGGTCACGCCTGGGCACCTGTAGGTTACACGAAACTCTGGATGGACCAGGACCCTGGTCACTCCAAATAAGGCCGCGTGCTGAGTATACTGACGACGGGTGCATCAGCTGTCAGCGGTACGGCGGGGCTGATCTGATCTGCTCCTTCGTAGGCGAACCAGAGCGGGAAAACAGGAGGCTGGCTGCGTATCCCACCACAATACTAGCCGCAAACGACGCTGCAAGGGTGTAAGTAAACGTCGCGCGAATCTCCCTGCCGGTGAGCCAATTATACAACTCGCCATAGTATGCCATTCCCAAGCCCACCACGAAACCGGACAATATTGCTGCCCAACCTCCGTATCGGTTGGCTCGTTTCATGAAAAACGCCATGAAGAACAAAGCCCCTAAAGGAGCTACGAAGAACAGGTTGATCTTTTGGGCGACGTCCATAAAGTTGCCTCTTATGTACTGCAGCAGAAAACTCACCCCGGTGGTTACGAAACCGACAACTACGCCAAGCCACCTGGCTGCTTTTACCTTGGCCTGATCTGCAGAAAACCTCGCAAAAACGCGCGGGAAATCGATCATTATGACTGTGGTTATAGAGTTGATGCCACTCGAGACACTCGACATCGCCGCTGAGAACAGGGCAGCGAGCAGAAGTCCAGACAAACCCGACGGCAACACGTGAGCTATGAACCATGGAAAGACCCTGTCTCCGCCCTCAGCAAGAACGCGCGCCTTCCATTGAAGCTCAGGCAGGCTTGCGGCTCTAGCGCTCAACTCAGAGAGGCCGGCTGCTGCCTGCGGAGGCAGTAAATCGGTTAGCGGCGGAATCGGCCTGGAAGGATTCAAAAAGAAGCCGAGAAGTGCAACGCCAGTCAACACCAAGCACACGCTGACCACGGCATTGGCGATGCCGTTTACTAAAAAGCTATTCCTTGCATTCCTAGCATCTCTCGTGCTCAGGTAACGCTGTATTGCAAGTTGATCCGAGCTAGCTGTCAGAATCCACCACATGAACTGGTGGAGAATCATACCGAACACTGAAATCCGAATCGCCATACTAAAGGACAGCCAGGGAACTTTTGGCCAGTTGAGTCCAGCTTTTACCTCTGGGTTATGTAAACTAGGCAACCAGCCAAATAAGCTGCCAGCCTTCCACACAGCAAACGCTACTACGCAAACCGCACCCAAGAACAGAATTATTGCCTGCACAACATCGGTTATTATTACAGCCCTTATTCCGCCCAGGACTGTGTAAAGTGTCGTCACCAGCCCTACGCCGATCAGCAAATATTCCAATGGCCACCCAGTCATCGCGGTAAGCGCCACACTGCATGTGTACACGACCAAGCCTACCCACGCAATTCTTATAAGCGCGAACAGCGAAGCAGCGGCTTGTCTTACGCCCAAACCGAAGCGCTCCTCCAGCAGTTGATATCCCGAAACTACGCGGTTCTCCATTATTCGAGGAATTATGACGTAGCCTATAACAAAGTATGCAGGGACAATAGACACCATGGCCCAAATGATACCGAAACCATTCTTGATGATTTCGCCAGGCGTAGTTAAATAGCTGATCGTACTCACAAGAGTCGCCATCGTGGATATTCCTACCAAGATGGGATTCAGCTTTCTGCCACCGAGAAAGTATTCGTTTAAGTTCCTCTGACTGCGTGAGTAGAATACCCCTACTGCCACCACCCCTACGCCGTACAGCAAAACCACAATGTAATCCCAGAGAGATAGTCCTGTGTGATACTCAGCGGCCAACCTATATCAACCTTTCATTGAGGGGTTGTCAGCGAGGTAGTTCAGGAATGGGAGCTGGACGAGTCCAGTATGCTAGCAGTGCTCAAGTTAATCAAAGGCCCAGACTGCTCTTGGAAGCGCTCGATGAGCTCACGGCAATAACTGCTGAGCCCAAGAACATCCGCCCCTAGATTCAAAAACCGGTAGCCCATATCAATCAGGTCTTCGAGGTTGTCAGAATTGGCCATTGTCCCTGCGAACTTATTATGTGCCAGTGCAGCTTTTGCTACGCGCCTGCGCGCATCAACCACGCGAGGATGGTTCAGTTCGCCCGGTACACCTATGGCATGACTAAAGTCGCTTGGCCCGAAGAATAACATATCGATACCTGGAACTGACGCAATTTCATCTATCTTTTCCAAAGGCTCCGGATCTTCAATTTGTATCACAACGAATCGCTGCTCGTTAGCCTCTCGGAGATACTCGAAGAACGGCACGTTGCAGTAAACGCCGTCAGCATTTCCGCCGTCCACAGGCCTTCTTCCCAACGGTTGAAACCGCGTAGTTCGCACGATCGAGCGCGCGTCCTCAGCGCACATACAATGGGGCACCATTATTCCAGCGGCGTCCAGCTCTAGCGGCCTAATGTAATCACTGTAGCTTCCTCTAGCTATCCGCACCATAACATCAGCGTCATGCGTTTTCGCAGCCAGAATCATTTTCTCGACGTCGGACCAATCGATAGACGTATGCTCCATATCAACCCAAATGCAATCGAAACCCAATGCCGACGCCAAATCTGCCACCCGAGAACAAGTCAGGTTTAGTTTGAAGCAACTTACTATTTCGCCTGTTCGAAGCTTCCGCAGTACGCGACTTGGACGAATATGCATATTGTCTCCTCTACACACGGAAAGGGGACAAAGCCGCGGGTTTCCTGTACACCCTGTTGACTCTGTCCCCCCCACCCGATTTCTGCGGTGCTTATCCTTCTTTCCAAGTAAGGATGTGCTTACGCATTATCTGTTTGGCAGCGTCTACATCTCTATTTCTTAGAGCTTCGATAAGAGCCCAGTGAGCAGACGCAGTCACTTGGGTGTTGTGTCGATCCGTTAACGCCTGAGTCTCCGTGAAGAATCTAGCCAGGAACGCACCGAACTCGTTAAGAACAGGATTTCCGGCAATGGCAAGTAGGCTCTTGTGGAACTCCAGGTCAGCCTGTGCCCTTTCTTCGACATTCTCAGCCTTGCTGACACGAGCGTTTAGCTGTTCAAGCCCGCGGATATCATCCTCGCTCAGGCGTTCAACGACAAAGTCCAAAGCACCTACCTCGATGACCAAGCGAGCTTCAAGAAAGTGCTCGAGTTCTTTCCCGTTTCGCGCCAAAGCGAATGATATGTGTGTGACTACGCTCGAATAATCGAAGTCCGAAACGTACATACCGTCGCCCACTTTGATTTCAATGAGACCTACAGCTTCAAGCGACTTAAGAGCCTCGCGCAAGATATTTCGACTCACTCCGAGCGTAGTAACAAGCTCCTTTTCCGTTGGGAGACGATCACCAGGCTGAAGATTGTTGTCGACAATGTATGACTTTACCGCCTCCATAACTTGTGAAGTGAGACTCGTTCTCTTCAGAGGTTCAAGTTTTTTGACCTGCATAGCCATTAGTCCGTCCTTGTCCCAGTATCTTGTTATTGATGAAATCTGACGCAAGCCCACCCGTATTTCTTATGGCTCCGAAATCCACAAAATAGGTTCGTTGGGATCAGCAACCATCACCCTATAGTTCTTCGGCTCGTTTCCGGGGTTGACGGGCGGGTATTCCAGTTGTCCCTTGACGCGCACGTAGGCACCGTCCGGCACATACTGATTTGTCATTACCTTTATCGGCTTGCCAGAGCCATCGTCGATCCTGAAGCTGACGCCAATTATATAGGCATCGTCAAGGAGCACTCTACCCCAGACAACATACCAGTTTTGATATCGGCTGACGGAAACCGGCGCATCATAGCAGGCCGCATTCGTCAATCCGTACTGTCCGTGTTGCCTGGTGGGATCAAGTTCGAAATCGTACGTAGTCTCCGGTATCAAAGTCACTGGATTAGCTGGATCCGAAGTATCGATAGCTTCGATAGTAAAGTTATCCAGGAACGAGAGTGCTCGGAAAGACTCGCGCCACCAAGCATAACCGGTCTGCCCAAATATGTTGGTAGTTTGAATTCGCGCTCCTATTTCGAAATTAAGAGCCTTACCTGTTCCAGTCCAGAACCCATAGCCTGGCCCACAACTGGTAGACATGTTCCAACTGGCATTTGGCGTTGGGTCACACGGATTGGCGATCACGGCATTCTTGTAATAGCCCGTGACTGGATTGAACCAGAAGTCCCAGTTGCCCTGCTTGCCCGTAAATGGCTCGTACCATAAGGCATTTGGAGACAAGCAATCCCACGTGATCCATCGTTCGTATCTGCTTATTTGAAAGTCATTTCCCAGAAGGCCGTTGGGCCTAAACATAAGCCATCGATAGTTGGGATCCGTGGCAGTTTTTCTGATGGCGATTTGCAGTTGCCAGGGCTGCATCGCCGGATGACCTTGGGGATACGGTGGCGTTTCAGGGAACTCACATCCCCTCCAGGCCAGATAAGTGCTATAAGTCAGCTTGGTAATATACTTGCAGGGAAGTCCGTCCAATGAACGACCCTCGATATTATCGGTGCCCAGCCAGCAACTCCCAGGCACTTGACCGGTGCCCGAACCCGACCATCCACAGTCGCCGTAAAAAGCTCCCCAGGGCAGCGGACAACCTGCCGGTACACCGAGAGGCAGTTCGGGAAGAGGTGGGTTTGTGTAGTCATACAGGCCGCATTTTGCACCGTTATATGCGTACCAAACCCATCCCCTGGTATCCGAATCAGTAACCTGCACCACAGCTGAGAAAGCCTGTGCACACGTCAAAACTAAAATCGCACCTGCGAGCACACAGCACCGCATTTGTTATTCGCCTCCCCTTTGTCGCGAGTAGGAGCAACAGTTGTTCGCCGCGGAAGCGGCAGGCCGCTTCCGCGGCTGCGAATCCAAGAAAGCTGCTCTACAAGCCACTACCCATCAGAAAAACGGCCGGTCTATGATCCAGACGCCCTCCGGCTTAGCAGTAAAGTAGTAGCCGATTTGATACTGCGGGCATCGCGTCCTTCTCTTCGAAACGGCACCTTCAACTCTGACATAGTCATTTTGCATCACGAACGCATCTCCGCCGCTCGCGATAACCAGCACCGGATTGCCCGACCCATCATCTATGGTGAACTTATTCGGCACTTGTGAGGCGTCAATCACCTTGCCCCACATTACAAAGTACTGTCTGTAGCGAGCATTGCCCGTTACAGAGGGGCTAGTAAGACTAGAATTCTTGATGCCATAAGTTCCGCCTATGGACTGGTTGGTGTTTGCATAATACTGCGGATCGTAGCGCTCGAAATCCCAGGTTGTGATGGTCTCGTTGCCCAACTCATCGCGCACGCCTATGGTTAGGTTGTCTGCATATCCCTCAAAATAGTCTGACTCCTGCCACCAGGCGGAAGATGAAGGAGAACCTGGATAGGTAACACTGAAATCCTTCGCGCCGACAACCAGGTTTAGACTCTTTCCATTGGCAGTCCTATAGCTAGTGGTGGGAGTGCATTCGTTCTCGCCCCACTTGCCATCATATTCGCCGGGACACGGAGCCGCTATTACCGCATTAGGATACTTTCCGGTAATAGGATTGAAGAAGTAGTCCCAGTTGCCATAGCTTCCTTCTTGGGAACCACCGTTCTCAGGAAGTGCATCCCACCAAACCTGGTCCGGTGCAAGTGCATCCCAGTACTGCCACACCTCAAAATGGTAGAACGATCTCTTTTCACCGCGAAGCCCCCAAGGACGATGTATCAGGTGGATGTACTGGTTGCTGTCAGGACTGGGTTTGAAGGTGATTTCCAAATGGATGGGTTGCTGGACCATATGATCCCAAGTATCACATCTATTAGGCTCATTCGCTGAGCCGTATCCTCTGATCGTCGTATATGTGTAATACGATAGGTGAGTAATGTCGGACGCCTTCACACCCAAATAGTTGTTCGTTCCCAACCAGCTTTGATCTATGCGTTGATAGCTGGTCCCGTGCTTGCAGTAGAACGCGCCGGGGGGAGAGGGAGCTCCACCCTCAGCCAACTGCGAGAATACGATAGCACTAGGACCAGGCATATTGAGCCATGTCCAAGTGCCGCCTTGGTTCAGCCTGCCCTTTGCAGAAATCCAGTCGTACTGCGCGGCATTTGGCGGATACCCCGCCAGGTTAGGATCGTTGAAGACCGTGATTGTCTGGTAAGTGATTTCCGCACTTGCTGTTGCCGCCAACAGAAGCAAGGCAGACAAGATCGCTCCTACCGTTCTCATTTGTCCTTTCTCCTTTCTGCTCATAGTTTGCTAGAAATCGTCAGTCCGGTTCTCATCGCTGCCGCGAGGTAAACCTAAAAACGACCCCCTCGCAGCAGCGACGACCATAGGTGCAACCACTTCTGGACGTAATCACGTAATTTAATTACGCCCGTCCGGCCACTACGACGCTGACTACACTTAACCAATGACGAACTTCCATGGTTAGGTCAGTCAGCCAATTATTCTACCTTTTGAAGCTTACCCTGAAAAGTTTCTTTTGTCAATGGCCTTGCGAGCAAAAAGTGTTTAGAGTGAAACCGGCACTTCTGCACCGTTCTGAGCTATTGATCTATCAGACGCCTCCAAGAGTCTAACCATGCGCAGCCCGCTTTCACCATCACTACGTGGCGATGTCCCGTTCTCGATGCACTCCAAGAAATGCTTGCACATCACGCTCAACGGCTCTGATTCTTGAAGCCGGGGCAGATGAATGTCCCCGTAGCGATACGAGCAAAGAAATTCGCCAAACGTATCGTAGTGCGGTGGTTTCTCTACGCCCTTATCGTAGATCTGAATTTTTGCCATGGGATCAAGATCGTCATAAACCAACATTTGTCTGGTACCAACCACGCTGACGCGTCGCACTTTGAGAGGGTCAACCCAGCTTACGTGTATAACGGCACTGGCACTACCGCAATTGAGCGTGACTATAGCTACGTCTTCGACTTTTGGATGCATCAATCGCATCCCAATAGTACGAATGGATTTGGGCTTGAGACCTGTTGCGTATAGTATAACTGACAGGTCATGAGGAGCAAGGTCCCACACAACGTTTATGTCCCTCTGAAATATCCCGAGGTTAAGTCTGGCACAATGAACGTAGAGGACATCGCCGAGCAGGCCGTTTTCTATTATCTCCTTCATCTTGTTCACGCCGGCGGTGTACTCGAACGTGTGATCCACCATGACAATGCAACCATTCTTCTTGCTAAGTTCGACCAGTTCCTCCGCTTCATCCACTTTGGCAGTGAAAGGTTTTTCAACCAACACATGCTTGCCGGCTTCCAAAGCTTTTTTCGCCAGCGGATAATGTGCACTTACGTGAGTACATACCGCAACGGCGTCGATAGACTTATCTGCTACTACATCGTCGAAGTTGGTGGTTACTTGAATATGGGGATAAAGGCTTTTTATGTGCTTCAGGCGCCTTTCGTCGAGGTCGCAGCACACAGCCATATCGCAAGTCGGGATCTGGTTGAAGTTCCTTATGAGGTTTGGACCCCAATAACCCGCTCCAACGACAGCCACCCTTATACTCATAGATTCCTACTCCTTTCTAAGAAACGTAGTGATAACAGGCAGGATTGCTTGGTTCAACAAGCCCCTCTGCCTACTATCGCTTTTGTTATAGTACGAAGCATGATCCGGATGTCCAAGATAAGTGACTGATGTTCGAGATACCATAAATCCATGCGCACGGCCTCATCGAACGGAACCCTGCTTCTTCCGTGTATCTGCCACCAACCAGTGATTCCAGGCATACCTTCCAACCTGCGTCTGTGCCAATCCTTGTAAAGCTCGACCTCGTATGGCAGGTGAGGTCTCGGACCTACCATACTCATCTCGCCGCGAAGCACGTTTATAAGTTGGGGTAGCTCGTCAAGACTAGTGCGCCGGAGAAACTTACCGACCAGTGTAACCCTATCGTCTGACGTCATCTTGTAGAGCTTCTTGTCGCCTTGTAGTTTTCTGAGTTCTTCGTCACGGCCCTCTATGAACAGCTTAATGTACTCGCGGTGACGCGAATCGTCGCTTCCGACATACATGCTCCTGAACTTGTATAGGACAAACTCGCGTCCATCTTTTCCAACTCGAACTTGCTTGAAGAGCACTGGGCCAGGACTAGTCAGCTTGATAAGGAGTGCTATGACAGCGGCGATCGGCGCTGCGACTATGAGTCCTATGCACGCGGCGATCAAATCGAGGGGTCTTTTCATTCTATACTGCTTGAAGGGCTTGGCTTTGCTTTTGGCATCGCTTCTTCCGCTGTCAACAACTCCTTCGGCCATTTTGCCACACCATCTTGCAGAACTGCCGAGCTTCAAGCTTAAGCAGCCACCGCTTCTCGAATGGCCGTTGCTACTTCCACCACTTGCTCGTCAGTCAATTCGGGATACATTGGAATAGAAACAATTTCTTTGGCATAGCGTTCTGAAACCGGACAATCCCCTTCCTTTCCACCCAGGAACGCATATGCCGGCTGTAGATGAAGTGGGACCGGATAGTGAACTCCGCAGCCTATGCCCTTTTCTTTCAACTTCGCCATAAAGGCATCCCTGTTCTTGACCCGTACCACGTAAACGTAGTAGGAATGCCGAACATCCGGGCGCTCCTTTGGAAGCACTACATCAGCAACATTACCCAGGAGCTCATCGTAGCGCCTAGCGTGTCGACGCCTCGCTTCAACCCACCCATCCAATCGGCGCAGCTTGATTCTGAGAACTGCTGCCTGTATGCCGTCTAAACGTGAGTTGTACCCTATGATTGCATGCTCATACCACGTTGTGCGTCCGTTATCGCGAAGAAGTTTGAGTTTGTCTGCTGTCTCATCGGAGTTAGTAACCACCATTCCGGCGTCGCCGTAGGCTCCCAGAGTCTTACTTGGATAGAAACTGAACCCGGCAGCGTCGCCAAACACGCCGACCTGCTTGCCTTTATAATGTGTTCCGTGAGCTTGAGCACAGTCTTCGATCACTTTCAAGCCATTTGCTCTCGCCAAAGACAGTATACACTCCATGTCCGCGGCATGACCGTATAGGTGAACGGGCATTATTGCTTTGGTTCGAGTGGTTATAGCCGCGCTAATCTTTGAAGGGTCGATGCAATATGTTTCTGGGTCACAGTCGACAAAAACCGGCGTGGCACCCGTGTGAGATACAGCCGCGGCAGTAGCTATAAACGTATTGGCAGGAACGATCACCTCATCGCCTGGACCGATATCCAGCGCTTTCAACGCCAAGAAAAGTGCCTCAGTGCCGTTAGCCACCCCGATACCGTGTCTGGCTCCGCAATATTGGGCAAACTCCGCCTCAAAAGCCTTCATCTCGTCGCTTAGAATGAAAGCGGCGTTCTCACACACATTTTTTATGGCAGCTTCCACTTCAGCTGCGATTGAGCTATGTTGAGCTCTAAGGTCGATTAGGGGAACCATGTCAAACTCCTTTCATTAGTCGCGTCCTTGAAGCAGATGGCTGTATGGTCTGTCGGTTAAACCGGACTGGCATTTCAGGTCATGAATACTGCAAATTACCCTCCCAGGATTCCCTACAACCACCGACTCCGGCGGCACATCTTTAACAACTACTGCCCCGGAGCCAATCAGCGAATGGGCTCCGATTCTCACAAATGGCAGAATCGTTACATTCACCCCGATTTCCACACCTTCCTCGATGTAGGGCCCCCGCATGCACTCTGCCGAATATAAGCATCCTGGGTGTATATCGTTAGCAATAGTAACTCCCGGTGCCATAAACGCGTTGTCCTCTATTACGGTAAATTGAGCTACGTAGCAGTTGCAGTGAATCTTTACATTGTTGCCAATTTTGCAACCGTAGTCGATGGTGGTGCAGTTCCAAACTTGGAAATTATCGCCGATCTGGTTTTCCTCGCGTATGGTAACGTTGTGACCTGTAGCAAGGCGATTTCCGATGGTTGTGCCGCCGTAGATTACAGTACCTGAACGTATTGTTGCATCGTCACCTATACGAAGAGTGTAGTCCTTGATCTTGCGCCCGGTGAGATAACCTAGAATCACATCTTCGTCCACGCGCGCGTTGGCACCGATGATCACGTCACCTTTTTCCATTGTCTTCCACTCCCATCTGTAATTCTACTTGGATAGTTATTCCACGCTTTTAGGTTGTAGTCAACCGTCTTGTACCCTTTAGGCTGGTAAGGCACCTATCAGACTGTTGCGTCATGCCATAAAAGAATCACCTCTTTGAGCGCTGATAAGTCAGCACAGCCCAGCGCACTACCGGCAGAACAGGTTTCAACCCGATTTGGTACAGCCTTGTGGACAGTCTGCGTCGACGTCCGTCTATCAATTCCGAGTAGAGATCCGCATACTCTCGGCACATACGCTCCGAACTGAAGTGCCTTCTTATCCTCACCACTGCTGCTTCAGACGCTCTGGTATAGTTGTCTCCGGAATACAGCCACTTAACACCTTCCTCAACCGCCTGAACCCCACCACGAGGATCATAAACGAAACCAGTTACGAGGTGCTCGACTGTCTCTGGAATCCCTCCCACCGACGGGGCAATGACGGGACAACCGCAAGCCTGTGCCTCTAAAATATTCACCGGGTGCGCTTCGGAGCGAGATGTAGACAACAAGAATCCCTTCGAAGCTACGACTTTTCGATAGAAACTGGGCATTTCGGCATTGGGTTTGCGGGTCTCTATAAGCGCATCTTTAGGCAGCCAATAAGGACTGCATTCTTCACCAGGAGGGGAGCCGTCAACCACGGCCACCTGGAACTCCCGAGCAAACGCACAGCTCGCCACGGCAACAAGGCCCGCTATGTCCTTCCTCAGGTCATTGCTTCGACCCACCCAAGCCATAATCGGGCGTTCGGACGACTCACTGCCGCCAGGCGAGAAAAGCTGGGTATCGACGCCGTTGTAGATCACCCGAACTTGTTTATCGCAATACGGTCCGATATGTTTGGCAACTGCATTTGACACCGCCACTACCGCATCAGCCGAAACTTTGCTTTCATAGCGCCCCAGAGAGTGATAAGTCACGACGATCGGCACGTCGCACTTGATCAAACGAAGCGTACGCGAAGTCCAAGGGACGGCGTGGTTTGATAGGTGGAGAATGTCGTAGCCGCCGCGCAATATAGTTTCCGCCAATAGTTCCTTGTCGGCAAAACCCACCCTACACAAGCCACTAAACTGGGACGATGCGCCGAGATCCGTCGTGAAAAACACGTCGGCTTCGATGCCGACTTTTCTTTGCTCGCGAACCAGCGTAGCAAGAAACGTCTCAGCACCCCCGAAGGCGCAGACTAATCCTATATGCAAGACCCTCACGCTTTTGCTTCCTCAACCCCCATCCAGCATCTGACAACTGTCCGCGCGGCATCAAGTTTCGCAATGCGCTAAAGTATTCAGAATGATACCCGTGGTTTTCTCGCACATCACCTGAGGGCTAAAATGATTCTGCACGCGACGAGCATTGAGCGACCCGTATTGCCTCCGCAGGTCAAGCGACAGAATTAATAACTTGAGCCGGTCGGCTAGTGCTGGCGCATCACGCGGCGGCGCAAGCAAGCAGTAGCTTTCTGGAGATACCACATCTCGGATACCTGGGATATCGGTTCCGACCACCGGCAAACCCTTCGCCATCATTTCAAGAACACTGTTTGGGCAGCCCTCAGAAAGTGAGCTGTGAACTCCGACATCACAGGCAGACAACAGTCCAGCGACATCATCCACCGCGCCGATGAAATGTACCGAATCGGCCAAACCCATCTCGCGAGCCATATGCTGAAGTTCCTCTGCAGTTTCGTCGTGTCTGCCTGCCAAAACGAGGGCAATCTTGCAACCGTTAATGGCAGGATCCCTCGCCAAGAGATTCCACGCCTCGAGTAGCGTACGGTGATCTTTGTTCTTAGTAAGGTTTGCGAGCATACAGCAGACAACAACATCCTCTGAGATACCGAGCTTTTGCCGCCATTCGGCACGCGTCGCTTGAGGTTCAGATAACACGACCCCGTTGGGCACGATTTCGACCTTTGCGGGATTCACGCCCAGAGTATCGGTCAAGAACCGAGCACTCGAACGAGAATTGGCTATGAACTTCGGCGTTCTTCTGACTGCGATTTTCTGCAACCAGAGTCTGCTAGACTGCTGATGGGCATCTCGTTGATTCCAGATACAGGCTTTTGCCCCGGTGTAGCGCCAAAACGCGCCGCACATTACGTTGGGGTGTATCGTGTATGGTAAGAGAACGTCAGGTTTTAACCTTCTTACACCCAGGATGAATCTTACAACGCTTCCCGGAAATCTCCGTGTGCTGCACTCGGAAGAGGAGCGAACTATGTGCCATTGAAAGCCTTCCTGCTCGCAGATCTTAGTCAGCGCTCCCGGATGTGAAAAACCCACTATTTCAACTACCGCGCCGGTTTCTTTTCGCAGGTGGCGCGCAAGCAGCATAGCTTGCCGCTCCGCACCGCCGAGTTCGAGCATGTCGAAGACGAATACTACTCGGGTGCCCTGTCCTAGCTGGTCGGAAAGCACATTGTAGGAACTACTCGCCATTTGCTCTGGTCCTCAGCCTGCGCTTAATCGCAGGCTCTTGCCCAATAGCCGACGGATCCCTTTTCCTCCGAGACGCGGAAAGTAGCTCAAACAATCTTGCCACGGCGTCGGCTGTCGGCACGGCTGGAGATGAAAAGCTCGCCGCGCTAATTCAATTCCCGCGATCTTCACGATAATCTCGCCTCGTCTGTTTTCCGGATCTGGCTCGGACAACCAACGTTTCCAAAAGCGGTGCACGGCAGGTGCATAGAACACTCCAAGCCGAAAGAGTTCATCAGAAAACACCAGTGGCTCAAGCTTGTCCCTTAGCTCTCCGCGCAACCAGTCTCCAGCTCGATGGTAACCCTTCGTGAGAGAACTGTTTGATTCTGTCGAACCATCGAATGCCACACCAGTGCGTGCCCAAGGCAGGGAATGAAGCCAAGGATCGATATCTTTAAGGAGAAAATCGTAAGTTTTATCGCCGCGGCAGTCAGGAGATATCGACCAAACATATGACACAACTTTTTCGCTCGTAAACGCCTGATGCAATCTACAAAATTGGCGAATATAGTCCATGGCGTGGCAGATCATACGGCGCATATAGTTTTCCTGCATGTCGAGTTCGGCCTTTACCCATTGTGGAGACGCCTCCTCACCTTCCCAAGCAGATTTAAGATCCTGTCGCGCTTTTTCAATTGACTCTGAGACCAGACTGGGATGGATGAGGTCATACACGTTAACTGGAGTGCTCGGCCTTATTCTCAACAAGTGCTGTGAATTGTACTCCGCTCTACCTATTCCGTCGCCAAAGCTGGCTGCTATGACCAGGTCTTCCGGAGAAGCATTTCTAAACCAGTCCATTCCGTGCAGATGGATTCCCGCGATTTCCGCCCCACCCCACACTGCAGCGCGTTCGATGTTCCGCCAAAGCAGGTCTGCATCATAGGGAACGTGCACAAACTGCCAGCCGTACCGCAACGCAATTCGCCTTGCGTATTCAACATCACGGGAACTATCCTGTCCCCAAGTCACGCACGCGATCGAGCACCCAATAGAAGACTCCAGTTGTTTTAGGATCCCTGCTACCACTCTACTGTCCAACCCACCGCTCAGCAAAAGCCAAAGCCGTTTTGCATTCCGGCTAACATCCCATAGCTCTTCCTCGAGGAGTTCTCTTAGCTTCTTCGCAAATTCCTCAGGTTCAACTCGCCTCTCACCGTGAGGAATCTGCTTAAGCCTAATAATCGATCCGTCGCCAGTAAGCTTGGCCCGCCACGGCATGCGCTGCACATTTTGAACCATGCTCCTGTTGCCTAGCACGTAGTTGTAGTAAAGAAGTTCTAAAACCGCAGTGGGATCGATTAGACGATGCTGCTCCGGAATCGAAGTAATGATTTCCGAGGCGATGTCGCTGATAACGACGCCATCATCAGCAAAAGTCCAGTACGGGCAAAAACAACCGAGATAAGATGTTGCAACGGATTCGTCCTTGCCTAAGCGCCTAAGCATTATTTACCACCGTCTAATACACGAAATGGCTCAGCTAAAACCGCAAATCAACAGCGAAAGCGGCTTCTCCGAGCACACAAACTCACTTTTGTCCTACGAATCGCCGGTATGGTGTTACCAGTCTCTTTTTCAGCCCAGAGAGGACTCTGCGCGCCAACCTCGTGGGTGTCCACTTGTTGGCCAGCTTAGAGGGTATAGGAACCCTCCTCAGATCCCAGTAAGAAACAAACCTGTCCAAAGCGACTGCCTGCTCCGGTGAGAAAAGTGCTGCGTATGAACCTGGATCTCGTCCATGCAACAGCGCTGTTGTGATCTCTCGAAACTCCTCAGCTCGTATATCCACAGTGTGCCGTGCTTGGAACAATCTCATTCCCGCGCTTGACACTCTCTCGATCTCATCGGGGTTACTCAGGTACCAGATCGTCTTATCAAGGAAATTGCGTTTGTCCACGGCAACAAAAGTTTCACCGTCAACGAGCCCTAGAAGCTCCGCTCCACAAGGTGGATCGGCCATCAGTAAGGTCCGGCAGGCTATTACCTCATAAAGCTTCATAATAGGAATCCGGTACACACTGGTGCACGTCGCAAATATTTTCGACCGGTTGATAGCTTTGGCATACTGTTCGCCGACCAACGCATTTTCGGAAGCGACATACCGATACCCTGGATGATTCTGGTGAAAATAGTTTATATCTGGTCGTGCAGCAAAGGTGCGATGCATAATGTTACGTAACGGATAGATTCTTTCTGGTTGCAACGCGCCCAAGAGCGTTACGTCGTAGGTCTTATCCAAGCCATAATCGCGGTAAATAATGGGGGACATTGCTCGAGGCCATGGAATGAACCTTACGGCTGCCCTCACCTGCCGGCTGAAGAAGCGCAAGAAAACCTCATTTCGCGAAAACGGTGGACAGTACGTGGCAAACGCAAAATCAAACCTGTTGCCTAAAAGTATCTGGTCCCACTCCTGCTGAGTGCAGCCCCAAAAGTCGTTGATCCACGCAATCTTAGGAACATCGGTTTTTTCAAGCCCTCTCGGGAAAATGCACATGTCGCCGGTGAGCTTGTATTGCTGAATGATGGCGTCATCCATGGGCTCACCTAGCAGTCGCCTCTCATTGACATAGCACATAATAAAATCCGGGCTGTCGCCCCCAAAAGTTTCTTTGATTATGTCAGGGACAAAGTTAGTGTTGTACTGAAATCCGGGGCCATAGATAACGCTACCGGGCAACGCATTGAGGATGGCTTGCTGCTCATAGTAAAGCGCAGGACACGCCCAATCCTTTAGGTTGGGGGACAAGATGAGAACTCTTAACCCTGGTTGGGTACTATCTATTTTCGCCACCGCGAATCTCCTCTTCAGCACTAACCACGGCAACTTCCGGCTCTGTCCAACATAGTGGCGAGTTCACGCCTGGCACGTTCACTGCATGTCTTTTCTCGACCTCGAACCAACCATAGTGGCCATTGCTGTATGGGTTTGTAAACGAGGAATCAAACACGTGAAATGTAAGCTTGTATCGACCCGTGGACAGCTGTATTGGCTCAAACCTGAGAAGAATGCGCCAGCGCCCTGGTTCTACGTCGACTACTTGAGTTGTCCCTAAACATATGACGCCACGCTCGTTAATGAAATTTACGAGCAAGCGAACCTTATCGCTAACATCGCTCGTAACAGTAGCAGCTACCGTCAGTGAATCTTCAGAATAGAACAGCTTCTTGGGGATTCCGTCAGAATTCAAAACATGCATCTTCTCTACACGTATTTCGTCGGTTCCGTAGCCTGGATATCTCTTCACCAACGCTAGAGCATTGGGATCGTCCCAAACCTGCTCCGAGGAATCTTCGGTTACGGTTCCCTCCCTCAGCATCATCAACTCATACTTTGCAATTGCCTCTCTGACATCTCCCTCGTATACGACTTTACCTTGTCTGAGAGCAATGCCTCTGGTTGCAACTCCTTCGACCGACTGCATGTTGTGGCTTACCAGAATGAAGCTGACACCTTGTTTGCGCAGTTCCGTCAGACGGTTCAAGCATTTCCTCTGGAATCTCGCATCCCCGACAGCTAAGACTTCGTCGACAAGCAAAATATCTGGTTCGCAGTGGGCTGCGACTGCAAATCCGAGCCTTACGAACATGCCGCTCGAGTAGTACTTTACAGGCGTATCAAGAAAATCGCCTATGTCCGCAAACTCTACGATGGCATCAAACTTCTTTTGGACCTCCTCCTTGGTCATGCCCAATATCGCGGCGTTGACGTATATGTTCTCCCTGCCGGTGAGCATAGGATGAAACCCGGCGCCCACAGCAATTAGAGCTCCGACTCTGCCCCTTACGGTTACTCTCCCTTTGTCGGGCCAGAATATACCGTTTATCAGCTGCAGGAGTGTAGTCTTGCCTGAACCGTTCGGTCCAACAAGCCCCACGCTCTCGCCTCGACGCATCTCAAACGACACGTCGTCCACCGCCCAAAACTCAGCGGGTCGCAAGCGGTCTGGCTTCGAACTCATCCGCAGCAGATTTCTCGTGATATCCGTAACTGCATAAGCCATGCTTCGCTTGATAGATTTGCAGTATTTCTTCGAAACGTGCTCAACTGAAACAAGCACATCACTCTGCATAAACCAACACCCGAATTCGACTTCCTAGCAGACTAGAAACGATGAAATTGAAAGGGAAGTCTAAACCTACACCCTCTCAGCTATACGTGTTTCAGTAAGATGAAACGTCGTTAGACAGAACAGAAAAACGATAAACGCCAGAGCCGAAGCCGCAAGATAGCCTACCAGGTTGTCGGAGTGCCCTCGCAATACCAGATCTCGCGGCACTGAAACCAAATAGTAAAGCGGATTGTAATGGGTCAACTTTCCTATGATTCCAGCCCTTGGCGCGTATAGGACAGGTGTCAAGAGCAACAGAAATTGTATGAGCACCGGTATTGCCACACCCACGTCCCGCAAGACCGCGTTAAAAAGAGAAACTATGAAGCCTACTCCCAAAGTTAATACTGCCATCGGTATCGCCAGTAACGGCACCAACACGATGAAGAAGGTGGGAGTGACGCGATATCCGATAAACAGAAACACGACTATTGCAAATTGGATAAGAAACGCCAACGCCGAACTGCCTAGGGATGCAATCACGAGAGACTTTTTGGAAAAGTTGATCTTAGCAATCATCGCGCCTGCCGCGACCAGCGAGTTCGCGCTTGAGGTCAGTCCTACTGAGAACAACTGCCACAGAGACATACCTAGTACGGCATATATCGGGTACGGAGCACGAACATCACCCAAGTTAAACACCTGGGACCTCCCCAGGATCACGAAAGTTCCTATCATCAAAAGCGGGTTAATGAAGAGCCAAAGCAGTCCAGCTGCTGACTGCCTGTAAACCGCAAAAATGTCCCGACGCAGGATTTGCATCGTCAGCCAGCGGTTGTCCCATACGTCTCTAAAGACATCCCTGAGCAATCCCTTATAACCCTGTCTGAGACAGTTATCGGGCTCGTATACAACCTCAGATACCATTGACCTACTCAACTAAACTCGAGCCTCCTTGGACAAATACCATTCTGCCGTCTTGGCAATGCCGTCTTCTAAAGACCATTTTGCTCGGAATCCCAGTTTTTCGGCTGCCTTTTCGACACAAGCGTCTGAGCACTTAACGTCGCCTGGTCTGGGAGGTGCGTACTCCGGTTCGATCTCCGTCCCCAAAACTCTCTGTACGATGCTCAACAGCTCATTTACGGAATGAGGATTGCCTGCCGCAATATTGAAATTCTCGCCAACTATCCGAGTCGGCTCAACCAAGCCGGCTGCGATGGTCGCCTCAACGCAGTCGTCTACAAAAGTGAACTCACGTGTTTGTTCCCCGTCACCATAGATCACCGGACGCTTGCCAGATAACAGCGCCGAAAAGAAACGAGGAACTACGGCTGCGTACTGGCTGGTTGGGTCCTGCCTGGGTCCGTAGACGTTGAAGTAACGAAGAGACACAGTTTGCAATCCGTAGAGATGCGCAAACTGCCTTACATAGGTTTCAGCCGCAAGTTTGGTATTTGCGTACGGAGACATTGGCATCGGGTGCTGGTTTTCCTCCCTCGGCAGTTCAGGATTCGCACCGTAAACCGAACTGGACGATGCGAACACGAAACGTTCCACACCGGCATCTCGAGCTGCCAAAAGCATGTTGAGCGTGCCAGTAAGATTCACTTCGTGGGTTGTAAGCGGGTCTGCCACTGACCGCGGAACGGAACCCAAAGCACCCAAGTGCCAAACCTTCTCTATCCCCTTACACGCCAACTTGCACTGCGCGAAGTCCCTCACGTCTGATTCTAGAAACTCAACCTCGTCGCGCACTGCTTTTAGGTTTTCTAGGCGGCCTGTGGATAAATTGTCCATAACACGAACCTCATATCCCAATCTGAGAAGAGATTCGACCAGATGCGATCCGATGAACCCTGCACCACCAGTGACGAGAACTTTCATCGAAGAAACTCCTGCTAGATCAAAGAACGGCTACAACCGGATTATGTTGTCCTGTTGGTAGTTGGCAAATGCGTTTCTGGTATCAACAATGGCTTTCGCATGTCGCGCTACAAGATCTTTGTCGATTATTGAATGATCGGTGACTAGTAGTACGCAGTCAGCTGACTCGATAGTATCCGGCGTCAGGTCTACAGATTTCAGTTCGATATTCCCCCGCCGATACACCGGAACATAAGGGTCGTGGTAGGAAATCTCGGCGCCTTCTTTCTGCAATTGCTCTATTATCGCCAAAGCTGGCGACTCTCGAAGGTCATCAATATCGCGTTTATATGAGACCCCGAGAATCAGCACTTTCGCTTCGGCCAGCTTCTTGCCCGACATTGCCACAGCTTCTTCTGTTAGCCGCACAACGTGTATCGGCATGCTCTGATTAATACGCTCGGCAAGCTCGATGAAACTGATCTCGCAGCCCAGCTCGCGGGCTTTCCAGGCAAGATAGTGCGGATCTATTGGAATGCAATGACCGCCGACCCCTGGACCTGGATAGAAAGGCATATAGCCAAACGGTTTGGATGCCGCAGCTTCAATAGCCTTCCATATGTTAACGCCCAAACGTTTGGCAATTAAAGCAAGCTCGTTAACTAAGGCAATGTTTACCTGACGGAAAGTATTCTCTATTAGCTTTGCCATCTCGGCGTCTCGCGGTGAGTCCACGCGCACGACCTTGTCCACAACAGACCCGTACAACGCGCAAGCAAGATCGCCAGCCCTGTTACCCAACCCCCCGACAACTTTCGGCGTATTCTCGATATGGTAACGTTTGTTGCCGGGGTCCACGCGTTCCGGTGAAAAAGCCACCTCAAAATCTTCGTGCAGCTTTCTTCCCGACGATTCGAGAATGGGAACAAGCAGCTCCTCAGTAGTTCCGGGATAGCTGGTACTCTCCAAGACGATCAGACAAGGCGGTTCGAGAACGGATGCTATGGTTTTTGCTGCCGACTCGATGTAGCTGAGGTCCGGAGCTCTATCGACAGTGAATGGCGTTGGCACACATATAACAATTGCGTCTGCTCCGCGGAGCGCTTGTGCATCACTTGTAGGCTCGAAAGCACCGGAACCGACAACTTCTGCAACAGTGTCCGATGGTACGTCTAGAACGTACGACCTGCCATCTGTAAGGGCAGACACTTTTTCGCTGTCAACATCGAACCCGATCACGTGAAATCCCTTGCGCGCGAATGCCGTTGCCAATGGTAATCCCACGTATCCCAAACCGATCACAGCAACTCTAGCCGTCCCGGTTTTGATTCTCTCTAGCGTATTTTCCCACGATCTGGTTTGTGAGCTACTAGTAGGACTTTTCACTTTTCTCAAGCCTCCCTAGAACGCACCAATCCCATTTTGATCAAAGAAAGCGTGCTCGGATTGCGAGTCAAGCAAAGACCGGATCTGCAGCAGTTCGCAAAATGACTGCCCTTGATTATATCATGTGGCGGCCAACCTTCTGAAAAACGCGAGTCAGTGGTTCGAAAGCTGCATTCGAGTTTAAAGTCAACGCGGAGCCGAACTAGCTACACTCAGCGCTCACACATTCTTATCGGTAAAGAACCGCTAAAAGCATATACTGCATTTCAGAGTGAGCAAGTTTCTTGTAGTGAAAAGTCCGAGGAAGAGAAGAAACTTTGTGGGAAAACCGCTTGTAAAACCGCTTGTGCCATCTGTCAACTGGAGGAACAGCAGTCTGCCTCCGAAAGACTTACGGCGAAACTATAACAGCACGTTCTCCATCTATGGTTGTCAGCAGGCCGCTGACAGTAACATTTGTTCCTTCCTCGTAGGCAGCGGAGTTTCCGATTATTTTCAAGCCGCGCGGGCAACCTTCGAGCCTTATGTAGAAGCAGTCCGCAAACCTAGCTGTTACCATGCCGGTGACTACCACCTGCACACCGTCAGCCGTGGAAAACACGGCCTCTGCAGTTGAGATCTGCACAGATGAGACTTCCGACCACAGACCAACATTATTTCTTGCTTTTACAAACAGGTAAAACGTCCCCGTAGGGAGCTCAGAAAAAACAGCTTCTGTCTCTGAAGAGTTGATCCAGCCGGTCAAGTTTGGAAATGCCCGCGACGTGCCTAGTCCGTACGAGTACTCGCATACTCCGGACTCAGCATCCGAAACCATCCAAGTTGCACGCATTCGACCATCGTTGGTAAACCCAATACTGACTACCGGCTGACTCGGCGGCGTCGTGTCACATGCGATGAAGGCAAGGTCGGGACCGGTGTATGTCCCGTCAGACTTCACAGCGAACACGCTGAAGTAAACGAAGCCGCTCGGCGACATAACAACGTTTCCACTTACACTCTGACGGGTTCCACTGATGGCCTCAACCTCACCAAAAGCTACGCCATCAGCGGGGCTTGTTGGACACGCCTGAGTATCGTATCTGACAACTACGCGAGTGATTTCGGTATTAGCTGGTGTATTCCAGGAAACCACGTACTGACCACACACAGCCGAGACCCGCGTTTCTGTAGGGGCATGGCTGGAATCTAAAGGCTCTAGGGTTAACGCCACACGATCTATGCAGAATGATGAGCTGGTATTTGATTGTTGGAAAAATATTCCTGTGTCCGGCGTGCTCTCAGGCAGCAGCGCATATAGTTCTTTATGCTCCCAAACTCCCGATTCTACATTCCTCACAGTTTTGTAACGAACAGGCCAAGTAGCAGGGTTTCCATTGCCATAGGCAGAGATTCCCACAAATACCGGTGCGGCAGTTGAACCAGAATCCAGTTTTTGCCACCAACTGATTTTATATCTGCCCGGAGCAAGCCAGCTACGCCAGTGAACTTTAGATAGCGGCCCCCCTGGCAATACGGCACACCGAGAATCATCCATCCCGCCGTGATCGGCAATATACGCGTTGCCAACAAGAGTCACCGGTCCCATCGGATTTAGCGCTCCAGGCTTGACAACCTCCAAGTCGCCATCAGCCAATCGATTCACCGATGGATCAACAGAGGTCGAACACGCTTCGCTCAGCGAAACAAGACGCACTTTTCCTTGATCACGCAGGTTTACCAAATAGTCCACAACGGCCTTCAGAACGTCGGCACATATGTCGCCTCTGTTCTGTCCGCCTGCTTCCTGTATACCGTGACCGTAAAGCACAAAGATACAACCTGGGGTAGCAGCTACCACGTCCAGCGTAGCGAAAATCGCAGCTAGAGTCGGACAGCTACCCCGATCGAGACAAATGTTCGAGCTAAAGCCAAAGCGATGGTAAACCCCGCCAATAGTCCAACCACCACCGACATATGCCATACTCTGGGAGTAGTTTGCCTTAATGGCGGCGGCAATAGGTAGGTCTAACTTTTGGAAGGAATCAAGGTAGGCCTCACCTGTCCACACACCAGGTTGAATGAATGTTTTACACAAAAAACCTGGAGCTTTCGCCTCTATTTCCGCTTTACTATTTATGAGCTCTCTTATGTAGTCCGACTGGGAATTTTCCGGTTGGTGGCGAACCGAATGACTCGCCAGTTCTCCACCCGCAGTGTTCACGTAGTCTATCAACTCCGACCAACTGAGCGGGGGAGGATTCCAATTATACTTATTGCTTGCCCAATCCGAAACGACAGCCCACGTTATGGGGACTTGCTTTAGCTTGCAATAATCAAGGGCACTCAACCCTCCAAGCCCATTGAAGGGCTGGCGCCAGGACGCTCTGCCATCGTCTATACGAAGAACCACCATCGGGGTGTTGTCGAAGACGACGGAAGCGAACGCACTTCTCGTGGCCAACGTCAGAAAGCTAGCAGCAAGAAGTAAAAACGCAACTACACGCGCCTGATTGTCAAGTAAGCCCGCTTTCTTGCAGTTTCGCATACAAGATTACAAAAACCTGGCTGTATGGTTCTCTTCGCCTGAAATTCGGCTCTCTAGCGAGAGCGAGGGTTTCTTAGTCAATTTCAGTTTAAACTAACAACTATCAATTGTCAATTGTCAATTGTCAATTCTAAGCTAGTGCGACCCACAGGACACAATTCCGTGTAACACAACAGCAAACAGTAACAGCGTCTCAACCCCTCTGGCCTAGCCCTGGCTCGAAAAGCCCACGTAATTATAAGGCATACAATCACAATTATTTCACGACTGCCTGGAAAGTCCGAGTTCCGGATTGACCCGGAGCTACTGTCCCAATAACCCAGGAAACCGTGTTGGTGTTAGGATCATATTTCCCACCCGACTTTTCTGCGCTACCGAGTACATAGTTCATTTGCATAGGGACCTGCGATTTTATCACGACATTATGTGCTTCTGCATCGCCCGTACATGTGTAATCCACGCTAACTGTCACAGTTTGTCCTGGCTTAACGTTTTGAGCGGATGTTCGCACACGTACTACCACCGAACCTGTCTGTTTGAGAAAAACTCTACCACTACAAGGAGGCAATGTGATTTGCTGGCCTTTGCTGACTTGCTGGCCCAGATCGTCTACACCGTCAAATTCCGCAACGTAAGTGCGGGCGTTGTCAGGATTGGCGTTAACCACTACCACCGCCAACACGGTTCCATCAGACGGGCGGCCGTACTTTCTGATACGGACGTATTCATCTCCATTATAGGACTGATGATCGCCCAACGCCTCTCCCATTAATGCGGTGAAACCCAGATCAAGCGAGCATAATGCGCTCAGACTTGCCGCGCTCCAGCCAAAAGTGGTCCATTCGTTCTGTGCTAGTAGATAGCTGCATAATGCAAAACGCCGCCAACCGTCGGGCCCAAACGCGCTTTCATAGGTAGCAGCGGAGAGATCTACATAAACGTGTAAGTACTTGTATAAACGAGGATCTAGCTGCCTCTGAGCCATTGTCTGGTTCCATCGTTTGACCGCTTCCATGTTGCGAATGCAAACCATCCAGAAACCCTTGTCGTAAACCATCTTGCCACCTATCGGCCGAACAAATGACCATTCTTGAAATATGTGCTTCACGGTGGTTTCCGGCGAATTGGCAGTGTAATCAGGGCCTGTGTAGGGCTCAACGGGCTGCCAGAAAGGATCAAATATGGCGCTACCCGATCCGGAATTCAGGTCGAAACCACAAGCGTTGCCCATAACCTCCAGACCTACCGACCCGAAAGCCTGGCATATTGTGCGTAAGAACTTCTGAACCTGCCAAACGTCTAGCTGGGGGTAGAGCAAGTTGCCGTTTGAATCCGTAACCTTGTTTGCAGGACTCAGGTTGTCAACGAATACACCATCGCATTGGGCGGACTGGACACGGGCGAGAGCCCTGGTCGCCCACGTACTCGAATAGTCATCAAGCCCCAATCGCGCCCAATACTCCGAGGGCCATTCGGGGCAGAATGCATACTCGCCGGGAATTTGCTCGTTTCGTAAGAATAGCCATTCAGGGTGTTGAGTAGATGCGAAGTAATAGCCAATAGCACTGTTTGAAAAATAGGGATCTTTTGTGCCCTGCTTGGTAGGGCGAGAGTTTTGGTATGTGTACAGTTTTATGTTGGGATTGAGCGACTTAAGATGCTTCGCCCATGCATAGTCTGAAGCCATACCCAGGACCACATAATCACTGTTGGAGGCAACTGAAAGGGCATCTTCAAGAGCATTATTGTAAAGCACGCCAACTGTGTTGACGGACCTCGTTTTGGCTAAGGGCTTCTCTCGAGTCTCATAGTTTTCTGAACCGGCACGCCTTATGTACAGGTGAGCACCGTCAACGAAAATACCCGGCTGACGTCCTGTAGGAACGGTTCCCTCTACAATCACTTTCGCAGATACAAAAGTCACGCTCTCATCTATCGTGGTTCTAACTTCCGCGGAAAAAGGGCTGGTCGAGGGATAAAGTCGCTGGGAGGTAACTCCTAGGTTCGTCTGTATGCAAATGCGGTAACTTAAACCTGAGATCCCTTCATAATCGCTCATCCTAATATACTCAACAGCAAATATCACCTCATCCCCGGGCGACAAACCCTGTCGGAGCCTTGCAACGTAGTGGCGCAGGCTCTCCAGCTCAACGCGCCCACTCAGCCCTTCGCCCAGGTCTTTCATCGCCATGTATTGACAACTGGTACCACCGATTCCACCAGCGACCACGTCATAGACAATGTTTTTGCCGGGGTTTATGGTGCCTCCCGTAACACGTCTCCAACCCATAGCAATCCTATCTCCAACTGTCGGAGCACTGACTCCAGAACGGTAAGAATAGGTGCCTCTGCTTTCCGTAAAGTAGAGAGAGTTCGAATCGAAGTCGTAGTCCGGATTGTCAAAGGTCGGCAGTCGATAATACGACTCCCACTCAGTAACCGGAGCTACACGCTCGAAATCTCCCAACCCTTCCAAAAGATCTACGCGTACGGCTGAGGCAAAACAGGAACCCGCGCATATCAACGCCAGGATTAACACCCCTATTCGACCAATCGCACCCAACGAGGCTATGCACGACCCGCCGCGGTGCACAAAAATCATTTGCGCAAGCAACTCCTTTCCATTGACTCGAAACGATGCTGAACCTTGAAAACACAATCAGTCCTTAATTGGTTATGCCATACGAGCAATTCGGCTATACGAAACAAATGAACCCTAACATTGTACGGTTAATTGCGTGACGCGAATATGGTTTAAGGAGAGATAGCCGCGTTTGTCCTTTTGGTAGTTTGACTGAGATTTCAAGTGGCATCCCGACGCCACGCTGTAACTAACTGGATGCCGAACTTTAGTCCCAACTTATCCCAAACAAAAGCAGCGAATGACAAGCTCAAACTAGGCGTTTTTGCTGTCCGCGGTTTCCAAGTCACCGCACTCATTGGAAACTACGGATTTGACCGCCTCAAGCCAACCGTGACCAAATTGGGCATCAGGTTCTAGGTAGTTGCCCTCAGCCCATTCGTTCCATGATTTTATGAACACAAGCCTGTGATCCCATTCTCGATCAATAACGCATCGGGCCGCGTCCAAGAGGTGCCGTCTGAATGCGTCCGGACAACATCCGGTGAGCACTGTTCCGCGAATTCCGTGTCGAGGAGTGCTGTCCCAATTTGACAGCGCGGACGGATAGACATTACGCGGCAGCGGTTTCGGTTCAAAAGCGTGTGCGACAAGCGCGGAGTAGCTCTCGATACAAGGCCGTCGGAGGAAAATTCGAATCCGTTCTTTTAGGGTCCTTTTGTTGACTAGTTTGTCGTGCTTCTCCCCAAATCTGCTTTCCGGGGACTGGCCGGTCACCGTTATACAGCCATCAAGACCGTACTCCTCTGGACGCCAGGGACTCCTATTCCACGGACTGCAGCACATTCCTAATATGTATAGGCCATTCAACCCAGATTTCGTGGCCAGCTCCCGCCAGAGATCGGTAAACGCGACGGGATCTGGGATGAAAGATGGGCGGAATATTACGAACAGCGGCTTGCCATCAACCTTAATGTATCTGGGGTCGCAGAACGCCGGAAGCAAAGCCTCAAAATGAGCAATGTAATCTTCCTTGCCTGGGTACGTCTGCTCGAGAAACACCTTTTGAGGCAGGCCAATCCAGGCTGCGTTCCACGAGTGATTTGCCCACGCCAGACAGAAGGGGAAATCGGGCTGCCCCGACCGGAGCACTTCGTTAAAAGGTCTTTCGAGGAGGCGCCGACCAGCAAACCAGTAGTGCCAATAACAAAAGCCTTCTATCCCGTAACGGCGAGCCAGCTCAGCCTGCGCAATCCGAGTCTCGGGCACTCTAAGATCATAGTAACCAAGGTCGGCAGGAAACTTTGGCTGAACGTGCCCGCGAAAGAGCGGCTTAGCTCTTGTCACATGCGTCCATTCGGTGAATCCCTTGCCCCACCACTCATCGTTTTCCGGGATCGGATGGTATTGCGGCAAATATAAAGCTATAGCCCGGATCAATCGCGATGTCTCAGACACCTGTTACTAACCTCCAACTGCTTACAAGTACTCTGTCTAGCCTCAACGACCGGTCTGTCTGGACGATCCGGTTCTAGCAGACAGCACAGCCTCGTATATTTCCATCGTTCTGCGGGCCATTTCCACAGTGCTGAAGCGCAACGCTACTTTTCGGCCGTCTGATCTCCTCTCGGATTCCAAGACGCGAAGAACGGCTTCAGCCATAGATTCTGGAGTTCTCTCGCACACATAACAGTTTTCCACACCTTCGATAACTTCACGCACATCACCAACGTCGACCGATACTATGGGCAGGTTGCATGCTAGGGCTTCCTTGATAACCACAGGAGCCCCCTCGCTTTCCGATGCGAATACGAACACGTCGGCAGCATTCATATAGAGCGGAACTTCCTCGTGTGGAACTGAACCGGCTATCACCAAGTCCGTATCGCCGCGCTTGGAAGCTACGATCTCATGAGCACCTCGAATGATATCCAAGCGCTTTAAAGGCGACTCGCGCCCCACATATAGCATTTTCCTACGGCAATCGTTCCACCCTAAAGCCTTTCTCGCTTCAGCCTGACTCATAGGCTTGAACAGTTCCACATCGACACCGCAAGGGAGCAAGTAAGTATCGGGTAGCCCTATTCGTTCCTGGTTGTTCTTCGAGGTTATGGTGACAGCATCTACAATCGGATAAAGGCGCCGTAAGAACCAACCTTCATGGCCTGTTGTATCGGAGCCGTGCGAAGTAACTACAATGGGTAGCTTGCGCTGCATCCTGGCTATCCATCCGCTGTGCACGTAGTGGGCGTGAATAAGATCGAACGATTTGCGCTTTATGATGCGCCAAAGGCGAAAGACCGCGAGAAGGTAGTTCAACTTATTCGAGTTGTCAATCACCATGACATCAGCATCAACACCTAGGGACCTGAGGGCGTCAACCGACTCGCGAACGAAAATACCCTGGTAAGGTCTTCGTTCGGAAGGATACATGTTGGTTATGACAAGCACGCGCATTAGAAGCCAAACGCGATTCGGCTTGGAATCAGAAGGCTGTAAATATAGCGACTATTGCCATCTCGGAACCCGTCCAACTCCGACATAGGATACCCCGTGCTTAGTTATCTCTTCAGGATCCCACAGATTCCTGCCGTCTACAACGCATCGCAGTCCAGCCTGTGCGAGTTGCCCGAAGTCAAGATGGCAGTATGCGGTATGCGCTGTGTTCAAAACAATTATTTCATTCCCAGCGATTTCGCCAGGATTCAAACCCAGTTTGCGTAGCTCGTCCTCTGTATACAGAGGGTCGTGAACCGTCACCTCAGCCCCGCGCTGCTCGAGTTCAGTAACCAGAGTAAATGCAGGCGAGTAAGCGCTTTCTTTTACTTGCGGCCGGAAGCTAACGCCCAGTACTATGCATTTCTTGCCTTTCACATTGCCAATTTTGTCGAGAATTTTCCGCGGCTGTGAAGCATTAATCTTTCGGCCGAGCTCCGCAAGCTCAACGGGGATACCCCTGGTTCTTGCCTCGTTGATCAGGAAGTACGGATACACTGGAGTACAGTGCCCACCTACACCGATACCGGGCAACAAGAGATTTGATTCTCCGTCTGTATTCGCAGCAGCTCTGATGGGTTCGAAGTCTAGGCCCATCCGCTCCGCAAACAGAGCGAGTTCGTTCGCGAGCGCAATGTTAACGTCCCGGTAGATCATCCCCGCGAGCTTCACCAGCTCGGCAGCTTCAAGGCTGCCAACGTTTATGACGGGAGCTCCGAGGTATCTTGAATAGAATTCCTCGCCTCGTGCTGCCGATTCAGGCGTTATGCCACCGACGATTTTTGGATTCTTGAAAAGGTTTGCAAGCACGTAAAGGCTTTTCACACGCTCGGGAGAAAACACCAAGTCGTAATCCACTCCCGCGCGTAGTCCACCCTTGTCTATAATTCCGCCTAATCTTCTCGTGCCGCCAACAGGAAGCGTGGTCTCAAACGAAATCATAGATCCGGGTTTCAAGCTGGTCGACGCAATCTCAGCTACTTGGTCGATTAGCGTCAAATCGGCTTCACGCGCATCCGACAACATAACCGGAACTATAACAACTACCACCTCGCTCTTTCGGATAGCCGATGCCGTATCCGTGGTCGCCGTAAGAACGCCTTTCTTAACTCCGTCTGCCAGCAGTTCATCTACGCCAGGTTCCTCAAAAGGACAGACACCTGCGTTGATGTTCGCAACCTTTGTGGAATCTACGTCGCAAACGGTAACGGTGGCACCCCTTGAAGCAAACACACAAGCGAGCGGAAGCCCCATCTTGCCGCCGCCTACAACGGTCACATTCATAGTAACTAACCTCCATTCTCGCGGCTGCAGATTATCAGCCGAACGAATTGCCCATATCGGGAGGGATTTGCGTCGATTGACGTTATAAGCTGTCGCTTGGCTAGCTCGAACTAGCGAGCTTTTCTACCAGCTGGATATACTTGGCTTTCTCATTATCCCAGTTCCATTTTCCCGCAAGAACCATGCCTTTCCGCGACATGTCCTTGCGCTTCTCTGGATCCTGATAGAGCTCTAGGACGGCATTGACAAAAGACTCAACATCACCTGGTTCCACAAACCGAACTGTATCCTCCGAGTAATACGTCTCGGAGGTTCGCGTACGAGAAACCACCGTAGGCAAACCGCACGTGACATACTCAACTACCTTGTTCGTGAAACATAGGTCGGTATGCGGATCCTTTAGCAGCACAGAAACGCCGAGATCGGACTCCTGAATCAGTTTGGGAATTTCTGTCCAGGGCAGTGCGCCGCGAAATTCAATACAATCGGCGACGCCAAGATCCTGAGCAAGCCGCTTTAGCTCCTCAATTTGGTCGCCTGAACCCACAACGCAAAGCGAAACGCCAGGAATGAGTTTCTTGAGAGCCGGCATCGCTTCTACAGCCACCCTAACCCCGTATCTTTCCGCGACAGTACCTGTGTAAAGCAGCCGAAAACCATTTTTGTTGGCGAATCGCTTTTCCTCAGGGATTTGACCCAGATTAATAAAGCTTGCGTTCGGCATGTTCATTACTACCGAAATCTCAACGGCAGGCAGTAGTTCATTAAGTAACCTGCGCATTTCGTCGGAAACAGTCATCACGGCATCGGCAAATCGCATGCTCCATTTTAGCTGCCACCTTAGAAAGCGTATAACGAAAGAGCTGCTGCTAAAGCCGTACTTGGACTGAAACAGCTCAGGCATGGGATCGTGAACATCAAGTAGTATTTTGGCACCAAAAAGTTTCGGCAGAATTGCAGCAAAGACGAGGAAGTCGGGCATGTTGTTTACGTGGATAACCTGGTAGCGTTTTGTTAGCCTTGTAACCAGAACACCGGCAGTCATCGCAAAGAATGCGACGTATTCGAAAAGGTAACGGACCACTGAGCCCCGTCTTCGCGCCAGCGGCAATCGCAGAATGCGCACATTGTTGACAGAGTCCCTGCGTGGTTTACCGTCTTCATGAAGACATATAACGTCGACCTCCCAACCCGCTTCAGCAAGCGCTTCCGCTTCGCGTCTGACACGGGGGTCAGTAAGATAAGGACCGTGAAGCACATGACATATTCTTTTAGCCCGCGCCATCTATTCCAAGTTGACAGACGCCGCTCGACATGTCTCGTCCAACACCCGCCTGTATACCTCCATTGTCTTCGCGGCGACAGCCTCCTTTCGAAAACGCTCATGCGCTTCCAGCTTGGCCCGACTTCCCACTTCGTTAACTACTTCAGGATTGCATAGCAGGTAGCAGCAACGATCGGCAAACGCCTCTTCATCGCCAGGCGGCACCAAGTAACCTGTTACACCTTCAATAACAAAATCTGATGGTCCACCGCAATTCGTGCCCACCAAGGCATTCCCCGCAGCCATGCCCTGTGCTAAAGCTATAGAAAAAGTCTCATGCCAAGAAAAGGCGCAAACAATATCAGCTGAGGCATATTCTTGCACAAGCCTAGGTTGATCCACCTGTCCTAGGAAGTGAACACTCCCCTGCAGAGCTTGAGAAGTGATGTAATCAACTACCTGCTGATAGTAGCGCTCATCACGTATCGGACCAGCAATCACAAGTTTGGCATCCGGGTGCACTTTCTTTACCCTATTGAATGCGCGAACCAAGCCTAAGGTGTTTTTTCGTTTTCCAATAAACCCCACTTGCAACAACCGGCCGCTGCCCCGTCGCACAGTTATGTCAAAGTAACAGTCGTCGACAGCGTTCGGAATAACGGTTATTCTGCGCGCCATCGGGGAGTAAGTGTTTTGAACGTAGCCGCTTACAGCGATGCACTCGTGCGCCGAGGTAATTGCCCTGTGGCACAGATAACCGAGCAATTTTGCACTGAGTTTGCTTGACATGCTATTCGGAACGTAACGTTCTTCTCTATGTACAACCGCGTGAATAGTGTGGACTGTAGGATAACGAGCCTTTAGGCTTGCCAAAGTACCCCACGCTGCGTGGCTGTGCACTATGTCCGGATCGATAGTCTTGATTAGGCGGCTCAAGCGGTAGACGTTGAGCAACACATTCGGAACCAATCGGATTCGAGGGTTAGGGATGTAGTGTATGGAAACCCCGTTATCCTGATACGAAAGAGGTTTGTTTACAGCCTTTGTGTCGCACAGAACAGATATCCTCACGTGCTCAAGACTGCTGAGCCCTTTTGCAAGGTAATAAGCAGCTGCCTCGACTCCGCCTCTGATTCGAATAGGTTTCAGGAGCGGATACGGCGATACGATCAGAACTTTCACAAGCTTGCACCTTCAATCGTTCGTTCCAACCTAGCGCACAGGAACGAAGGCCGCACTCGCTGAGGGAGCCCTCTCAATTTTGGCAGGCTGCTCGGCACCGTGAATCTGCCTAGAACGAACCACAAGAGCAGCATAAGTAAAAAGGAGATAATACAGGTAAGGATTGTAACGAAGTTGAGTAAATGCTGCCGCAATAAAGACTGCCACTGAGAATGCAAGAGCTGTGGATGCCAAGTTGGTGCCGAGCAAATCACCTCGTGGAAGCTCGTTTCGAACTCGCAAGAAGAGCCAAGCAAAACCTATAAGCGCGCCATAGTAAAGCAGGAACCCGAATATACCGCGCTCGCCAAAAACCACCAAATAGTCGTTATCGGGATAGTAATACGGTTTGCCGTGTCGCCCGCCAGGGTGCTTCCACGAACTTACGTATCGGAAAAGTAATGACTGATCGCGCAGATCTCCTGCGCCAAACCAGAAGTGGTCCTTCGCAATATTCCACGCCGTCCTAGACATTGCCATTCGACCGTAGTAATTCTCTGGGTCGGTAATCCTTGTAAAGAACTGCTGTATTCCCAATAGGGTTGGCATCATCGCTATAAATACGGCCAACAAGGCCACCAGGTAAACGAGATAGTATCCGCGGCGCCCGCGCCCGATGGCCACCATGATGAGCAATGCCACAACAAAAGCTGCATAAGAGGTGCGCGTGTAAGTGAAGAACAAGGCTGCTGTCATTAATCCGGCCAACGCGTACCAAAAAACCAATCCAATAAACCGCCTCGCGAAGGTTGCAACGTGCAGCGTCATCAAGATAGTTGCACAGAAAACTATGCCTGGCGGTAGCTGTCCGTCTGAAGGCCCTATTGCGCGTCCTTTCCCTACGTCGCGCCACTCCAAAAGCACAGGTCTGCCGGTTAGCGCACTGTGCCATTGGTAACCGGTGTAATGCTCATAAAAGCTAGAGATTGTCCATAGAACACCTACGACTACAAGAGTATAGACAAGAAGCCGAATGTTGCGCTCTGACTCTAGAGCGCTACGAACTACAAAATAGACGACAGGAGGTACAAGAACGATACGCCAAACGTCGCCGAGTGCTCCCAAACCCCAAGAGCCTTCCTGGATTCTTTTCTGTATCACAGGCCAAAGGTTAACGTAGCCCATGGATAACAAGAGCAACCACTCAGCCGGACAAAGCGAGGGCAGTCGCACTCTCCTCGACAACACCCTAGCTACTACAATAACGGTAACCAATGTAAAGGCAAGAAGATCGAAACTGAAATAGTACTTTGCTGACCTGATTGGGTAATGCCACGTCCACGGAATTAGAACGAGCCAGATAGCAATCATTAAGACAACCGATCTGATCGCCAGGATGGCAGCTCCCAGCGACACGTAGCCCATCAGTATCAAGAACCACCATCTCTCCGCATTGGCGATTGCCCGTCCGAGCACGAGCTGCGTCCCTAAGAAAAGTGCAAGACCGATGATTATGGTCAAAACCCTAACGAACTTGCGCCATGCGGGAGATAGAGCGAACCTTAATCTCCTCAGAATGCTGAGGACCTGTCCGTACTTGGCCGGAACACCTCCAGAACCTTCAAAAAGCCTGGTGACACCCTCAGAAAGCGACCCTATCAGTCTCGCAATTCTCATTCCCCGAAGTCCTTTGTATGTGCCACGAACTCCCGAATAAATTCTTTTAGATACCGCAGGTCGGTTTCCGTATCGGTCAGGACCATAGTAGAGAACCTATACCATTTGAACTGCCTAGACTCGACACGCCGTTTCAATTCCTCAGTAGCTCCTGGGTTCAGCATTAGCCATTTAAGATCCTTAACCAACTCAGCCCTATTTCTCGCCCAGACATCGTTCGTTCTGGGCATGCTGTCGGCTCCCAACATATACCAGTAGACGACTATAAAGTGATCATAATCGTTGGCGGACTCCAGAAACGTGGCGCGAACAACTATGGGTTTGGGCCGTGTAAACTTGAGGGTTATCATCTTGTCGTCTGATATCGGACTTCCACCGCCCTGCAAGCACATATGAGGGTCGTGGAAGGCATCGGGGTCTTTGGAAGCCGTTATGAAAACGTCCACTTCACGTCCATAGTCTGAATGCTCCACATAGACCCGGTGCAACAAATCGCCGGATTTTAGCCACTCTCTAGTCAGTTTGTCTATCTCCGCATCCTGACCAACCCATTTCCCAAAAGCCATTGGTATCGCCGCCCTGTTGATACGACCTTTTGTCTTCGGCGCCAACGGACTGCCGTACGCTTGAGCAAAGCCTGCTCCGCCAACCAGGACTATTACAAGGACACCAACAAGAGCATCGTGAACCGGTCTGCGGGTAACCATTTCAAACGACGGACGCGGGGTTTTGGGTTCCTGCAGACCAAACGTGTTCGCTTTGATCAACTTAGCTATTCCGAATAATATTGCGAAGCATATCGCCAATCCGATATACCCGCTGTAATCGTGGAATTTATGCATGGCTTCCGCAGAGCCGGACCAAAAACCCACGTAACCAATCATTGCTATGCGAAGGGAATTGGTTAGTATGCTCAGCGGAAAAGCCATAGCGAGTAGAACTACCTTCTTCCACCAAGCGGCTCGTATTAAATATATGAAGAAGATCGTGAACGTAGTCAATGAGATGAAAGTTCTGAGTCCGCTACAGGGGATTCCTACTATTAGCGGCTCAGGAAGGTCAGAAGAGTATATGGTCGAGCCCTGAAGCTGTGCCTCGTGTCCAGTAAGCTGAAAAACTTTTGCCGCCACTGCTGCCGACTGGATCTGCAACCGACCAGTTGCGCTATCCAACACGCTGGGAGCGAGAGGAATCATCGTGATGAGAAACAGCACCGGCACGGCGAGTATCCGAGTAGCGGTAGGCCCCAAAAGCGAGAGGAGGATACCAAATATCATCAATAGGAACGCCCCCGCCCGCACCGACGCAGACTCTATCCAGTTCCCGGTGACAAGCGCCGCCACCGAAACCAGTAGGACCACGCACCCAGGCCACCAGTAATGAAGCCGCATGGCCGCAAGCCGCTTCCTGTTAGCCCACGCCATATAAGCTGCGATAAACGGCACCAGAGGTCCGTGTGAGAAGTAGCTATAAGGTGCTTCCCAGACCTTCCACCACTCCTTGAGCTGAGGCCACTGCACGACCAGAAATAGCAATCCGGTAGCAATAAGCAGTCCCACACGGTGCCGTACATACACAGACGCACCTTTGTCAACTACAATTTCCTTACTCTCTGCTATTGACTCTCGCATCTTGAAATTTCGGCCTTCTCCACCAATAACTAGGGCTGATCTATACTACAAAGCTCCCAGGAAAGCTCAGGGTTCAAAAGATGGATGTAACTCGTCCCGGGTTGGACTGCAGCAACCTCCTACCTCCTACGGTCTCAACGGACCTTTTCAGGCTTTCTTGCCAGGCAACTGCGGGACAGCAACCCCCTCATACGAGCGGTAGTAATGGACGTACCCGCTGAAATCTTCTCGCCCAACCTTGTTTAGCACGGTTCCAAGTAACCGGACGCCGGCTGATTCGAGCCTTGTCTTAAACTCTTCCTCGCTGCCTCTGGGCACCCGCCCCGCACAATGCACGATGACGGCATTGCCGACGTGAGCAGCGACAAGCACTGCATCGGGGAAGGTAACTCCAGCGGGGGTATCATAGATAACGAAGTCGGCTACTTGTCTCGCCTGGTCTACGAATTCCCTCATCTCCGGAGCACGCAGCAACTTCACGGGGTTGTCGGGTATGGGACCCGAGGGCACCAGCAGGAGACCCTGCACCCTCGTGGCTGCTAGTACATCTTCCATCACCGCGCCACCGCTGAGCAAATTACTCAAACCAACTTTGTTGTCTACGCCAAATATCAAGTGCTGAGCGGGCTGCCTAAAATCGGCATCCACGAGTATAACCCTAGCGCCCTCCCCAGCAAGAGCTACAGCCAGATTAGAAGCGGTAATGCTTCTGCCCACGTCGGGTTCTGCGCTCACCAACGCGACAGAGTTAACCCCTTGATTCTGATTCGCGATCCACAGGTTTGACGTCAGCATCTGGTACGCAACACTAACGATCTCCGGGCACTTTTGACGCGGAAGCGAGTGTGCTCGAGATGCAGGAATCGCCGCATGCACAGGGAGCCCTAGCAGTTTTTCTGCATCTTGGGGTGTTCTGACTGTGTTGTCCGTGTAGTGAAGCAAGAACGCTAATCCAATGCCAAGAATCGGGCTCAGCAACAAAGCCAGTATTAGTTTGAGTAGAGGTCTCTTGCTCACAGGAAAAACGTACGCAGGGTCGATTGTCTTCAGCGCCCGCTCCTGTTTCGCCTGCTGCTCGCTGATCCTCGCCTCATCCAGCTTTGATCTCATTAAACCGTAGGTCTGCGTAGCAGCTTTGACATCCGTATCTAACTCAGCTAGCTTGGCTTCCTTTTCAGGTAAGGTAGACAGCTCTTGACGCACATCCTGAAGAACCCTATTCATAGCTCTGCGTCTGGCATCCGCACTCGCCTCCTCAACTTTCGCCACTATCCATCTGTCTATTGCGGAAGTCCGGTTGGGGTTCTGCGCCATTGTCACGGCCGCAACAGAGGTTTCCTGAACCTTTTGCAACTTGGCTTTCACATCTTGAATCTGGCTATCAATCGCTACAACGTCGGGGTGATTCGGTAAGCGCCTATATTGTCCAGGACCGCCGGAAGTCATCGAAGCGCGCGCCGCTTCAAGTTTGACCAGTTGATCCATCAAGCTTTGCCAAATCGGGTCTCTAGATGTTTGGCGGCTGGCTTCCTGCCACTGCGGCATTTTTGCCAGGTCAGCTTCTAACCTCTTTGCGCTGGCTCTAGCGGCTTCGTAGGCAGCATTAGCACTGTTCAACTCGCTCTTTACCTGAGCGAGGCGCTGCACAACAGACTGGCTAGCCAACTGAACGTCAACTATCTGATTCTGTTCCTTGAACCGTCTTAGCGCGTTCTGCGCCCTTATCATTTCCCTACGCGTAGATTCGATCTGAGCCTCTATGAACTCCCGACTTTTCTCAACCGCTTCGGTATTGAGCTCTTTATACGCGTTCTTGAAGGCACTTGCTATGACATCGGCCGCCTTTTTTGCCTCCACCGGATCAGGCAAAGTTACTTCTATTGCCAAAATATTCGTATCTCTAACAGGCTCGACTTTTGTTGCAGCCAAGAGCTCCTGGTCGGAATAAACCGAACCAAGATCCCTAAGCATCATGATAGCGTCTTGCATGACCTTGTTGCTGGTGGCAAGACTTGCCAGGTTGGATAGCCGAACCTGAATATCCAAAAGTAAAGGAGATCGCATTTCCGGAAACGGGGATACTCCCTCTTTGGACATCCCTAAGGATTCCATAAGCGTTGTACGCCCCGTGTACATTTGAGGAGAGAAAATGATATGGGAGGCCACTGCACCGATACACACAACCATACCAAGTATGATAAGCCATCGCCTTCTACGTATGATCCTGTAGTAACGCCAGAATTCCACTACGTGCCTCCTGACCTATTGCCCTGAAATGTCTGCTGTGCTTTATGAATCGAACAGGTACCAAAAAGCGCATCCGATGAGTGTATGAACTCCCTCAGAATATTCCATAGCGGCGAAGGTAGCCTATGTTGACAACTGTGTTAAGCAACTGCGATATGACGTCCCATCTTGGTCTTTTTGTTTCTGGGACAATTACGACGTCACCCGGCTCCAGAACAACATCTTGACTCAGATCGCCTTCATTTATCAATTTCGCCAAATCACATGGCACACGACGCGGACTACCGGGCGCACCGCGAATTACCACAGTACCGGTAAGTCTGCCTCGGTCAGTGGGACCGCCTGCCAGAGTAATCGCAGCGAGTGCAGTCGTTTTCTCCTTCAACGGATAAATGCCTGGACGAGCTACGAAGCCCAGGACGTATATCTGACTCGAGTATATCGCAGGAGGTATGAAGATTGTGTCGCCATTTTTGAGTTCCAAATTCTGAGACAGGTCACCATAATTGAATAGTTTGCGCAAATCAATCGGCATGGGTTCATCCGAACCTTTACGCGTGAGGGTTGCTTTCTCCAACCAAGCATTCTCTTGATAGCTCCCTGCTTGGGCAATTGCATCCATTATGGTGTCGCCCTCTTTGAATATGACTTCTCCCGGCCGATTGACGGCTCCGAGCACGCGGCAGCGAGGCTTATGTATAGAAAGCAACGTTATCTGCACCTTGGCATTCGCTACAATACCGGCCTCTTCCAGTTTCTTGGAGACAAGATCTGCAAGCTCTTTCTGGGTTAGGCCTGCAGCTTGAACCTCCCCAATGAACGCTATGTTCGCTTTGCCATCAGGAGTTATCTGAAGCTGCTGTTTGGATAGCTGAGGCTCATTCCACACATCGAGTTGGATCACGTCTTCCTCAGTTAACCGGTAGTTATCACCTGCAGCAGACGTTACCAGAGATTCGACTGAGCTAGCCACGGAATTGGAGTCCTGCCCCACAGCAGGCAATGCCAAACCAACCAGCAGTGCTGCAACACACACGCCGATTACTACAGTAGCTATCAGCCTCTCCACGCGCATACCTCCTTAGCGACCCTTACACCTAGTTTGTGACTAGCAATACGTATTATTGCTTTCAAGGAACCCTTCTTTAGCTTCGCAACACCTATTAATTATTAATTACTACCTGTTGCATGTGATTACGCCAACCCGCATATTAAATGTTCCCTGAGGAACTTTTCCATCTCCGGTAGCGCATTATTACCCCAAAGGTCGCTCAGCGCAATTGCTTTTCAGTTTTGTCAAGATTCACGCAAGCCAAGGCTCGGCGAAGCTGTTAATGGTTCTTCGTTAGCGGAACCCTCGGAAGCCAGGCGTACCGACACGAGCTTGCTTACACCTGGTTCTTGCATCGTCACGCCATAAAGGCTGTCTGCTGCCTCCATAGTGGCACGGTTGTGTGTTACCACTAAAAACTGTGACCTCGCGGCAAACGAACGCAGAAGATCAGCAAATCGTTCGACATTGCTTTCGTCAAGAGGTGCATCCACCTCGTCCAACACAATAACAGGACTTGGTTTCACCATAAGTAGAGCAAACATTAAAGCGGCGGCCGTAAGAGCTTTCTCGCCGCCGGAAAGTAAAGCCAAGTCTTGCATTTTCTTGCCAGGCGGTTGGACTGAAATTTCGATGCCAGTCTCTAGAATATTGTTGGGGTCGGTCAAAGCCAGTTTCGCCGTACCTCCACCGAAAAGCTTTGCGAAAGTTAGTTCGAAACTCGTCGAGACACCGGCGAATGTATTCAGGAACATTCCTCGTGTATTAGCGTCTATCTCGCGGATGGCCTCTGTGATCTGTGCTTTTGCGTTCTCGAGGTCGGTGCGCTGCTCAGTAAGAAAATCCCAGCGTTCCTTAATGCGCTGATACTCCTGAATTGCACCAGTATTAACCGCCCCCATTTCCTTGAGTTCACGACGAAGCCGCGCCACCTCTGCCGCTGCCCCGCGCTCGACGTCGAGTTCTTCATCAGGCCATTCCAAAGCCTGCTCATAGCTGAGCTCATACTCCTGAAATAGCCTATCTGCAATCTGGTTGAGCTGAACTTCCAGCCGCGCCAGTTTGACTTCGGCTTCGTGAGCTTCAGTCGTCTTTTCGTTTCTTTGGTTGGTTAAGAACCGAATATTATCATCCAATTCAGCTGTGCGCGTCAGCGCATCAGCCCGACTAGCCGTTAGCTCGTTCAACCGGCGTTCAGCCGCGTGTAGGAGATCACGCTGTATCAAAAGTTCTGCATCGAACGAGCTCAATTGCTCACGCACATCCTCGGTTTCGGCCACGATTGCGTCCACCTCACGCGCTCGATCCGCGATGGCACACTCTATTTGCTCGATAGCAACGCGATGGTCCTCCACCGATTTTGCCAACGCGCGATTGCGCTCCGCAAGACTTGCGTGGTCGACCTTAAGCTGAGTAAGCAGCGTGCGCTCCTCGGAAATCCTATCCTGCAGGAACTGTAACCTTTGTTCGGCATCAGCCAGCTCCTGATCCAAGCCGGTGTCCTGTTGATCAACATCTGACAACTCAGATTGCAGTATCAATTTATGGTTGCGCTCCTCTTCGAGTCGCTTATTCAACTCTGTAATCTCTGCCGTGACAGACGCAATCTGTTTATCGGTTGACGAAATATCACGTTCGAGAAGACTCACAAGTTTTTCTTGTTCACTCAAAGCAGCGTGCTTGCTTGCGAGTGCGTTTTGCCTAGATTGCAGTTGTGATACGCACTCCGCAATATCTTGTTCATATTTGGCCAACTGCGCAGCAATATCATCGGCCCGCTTCTTAAGCTCTTTCACGCTCTCCTGGAGCTTTGTGAGCAGCCGCTTTCTAGCAATCAAACCTGTAGCCTTACCTCTAACAACCCCTCCAGTAATTGCACCGGTAGGCATAATGAGCTCGCCCTCGACGGCAACTACCTTGCTCCAACCAGTAGCCAGTCGCGCTATAGACAAAGCACTGTCTATGTTGTCTGCAATTAGCACTCTTCCAAGCAACGATCTAATCGCGGGGCCGTATTTGGCAGGAAAACTTACAAGGCTTGAAGCAATTCCCAGCAAACCATTTTTGCCCTCCGCAACCCCACGAATTTCCTTGTCAGCAATTCGTATCGCCGAGAGCGGCAAGAACGTAGCTCTGCCTGCCTGCTGAGCTTTTAGAAACTCGATGGCTTTCTTTGCCTCGTCCACGGAGTTGGTTATTATGTCCTGCAAGCTGGTACCGAGCGCGGTTTCAATTGCTGTCTCGAGTCCTTCTGGAACAGTGATGACGTCGGCGACCACTGCGTACTCGCCCTCAAGGATACCCTTGGCGGCAGCATCCATAACGCTTTTCACACCTTCGAAAAAGCCTTCGTGACTCTCCGCCATTTCCTGAAGGGTATTAAGACGTGACATTTGCGAGGCAAGCTCACGCGAGACTATGTCTGCCTGCGCCTTCAGTTTCTCTACCCGAGCCCCATATTCGTCACGCATTTCCTCTAACTCAGCAATTTCCTTTTGCAAGGTTTCGATTTTGTGACGTAATTCATCCGTTCGAACCAGAGCTTCAGCTCTGTGGCGGTCAGTCTCGCGACGCATAGTTTGAAGATCGGCCAGCTGGCTGCTTTTGACCCCAATACTAGCCTCGATCTGTTTGACGCGCTCTGTAACAGCTTGAAGAGCACCCCGCTTCTCAGCAAGCCGTCGCGTTAGATCTAAATGGGATGATTTTTGCTCCTCGGCTGCTCGACGCAGTCCATCGAGCTCTTCTTCTAGCGCCATTACCAATTGAGTCTTTGCTTCAACCTCTGAGGCGACAGCTCGCTCTTGATCCAGTCCTTTTCTTTCTTCTTCCTCCAACTCGCGCACACGGTCACGAGCCACTTCTAATCTACTCTTTAGCTCTGCCAACTCGTTCTCGAGCCGCCTACAAGTGGCTTCCGCCGACTTGATGCGTTCAGCTGCTATTGCCCTTTGGTTTTCGAGTCGCTGGACGTTGGCAGAGATCGACTGGACGGTCTGGCGCGCATCGTCAAGGTCTTGCTCTGTTCGAGCGAGTGTTGATGACAATCGGATCTTCTGCTGCTCAAGCTCAGCTAGTTCTTTGTCGTATTGCTCGACTAGCATGTTGGCTTGCTTCCTTGCAGCGCGCATCTCAGAAAGCGAACCGGCTAAGCGCTTCAGATCGCGAATGAGAAGACCAACTTCTATATCCCACAGTCGTGCCTGCAGTTCGGTGTAACGTTTCGCCTGTTCCGCCTGCTCCGCCAAAGGTTCGAGCTGTCCTCTGATCTCTGCCATAATGTCGCATACTCGACGCAAGTTCGTTTCAGTACGCTCCAGCTTACGCAGGGCTTCTTCTCTTCGATATCTGTACTTCTTAACCCCAGCCGCTTCCTCGAAGAGCTCTCGGCGGTCCTCAGGTCTGGCTGATAGCACTGCATCTATCTCGCCCTGCCCAATTATTGAGTATGCACCTCTGCCACCCAAACCCGTATCCAAGAACAGCTCATATATGTCTTTCAGCCTGCAGCGCGTTTTGTTTATGAAAAACTCTCCCTCCCCAGATCTGTAAGCTCGGCGAGTGATGGTAACCTCGCTGAAGTCCAAAGGCAACGTGTGAGAGGAGTTGTCGAGTGTCAACGAGACCTCCGCCATTCCGACAGGCCGCCGTGCCTCGCTGCCGTTGAAAATCACATCCGCAGTGCGCTGACCGCGCAGGTTACGAACATTTGATTCGCCAAGAACCCACAGCAGCGCGTCCACAATGTTACTCTTGCCGCTGCCATTAGGACCAACAATAGCAGTTATTCCTTCACTGAAGTCAATAGCAGTCTTGTCGGCAAAAGTCTTAAAACCGAATAGTTCAAGTCGTTTTACAAACATCTCTATTTTAACCGTTCTGACAATTAGTGTTTCGACATATTGTCAGCCACCAATGATCTGAGTAAGGGCAACCGCAGAGAACCGCGGCTACGTCAACACTATCTTTTGCACGTAACGAATTCGTAAAGGCCTAATCGCTACTGAGGCACGAGACCCTGAGCTATCCGAAAAACGTCTAAGTAGATTATCAGAACGATCAACACCACGATGGTCATGAAACCAGCCAGAGTGAATGCCTGCACTTGCTCCGGACTCAGCCGCTTGCGCCTAATTGCCTCCACCAGCAGCATAACGAGTAAGCCGCCGTCCAAGACCGGTATCGGAATAAGATTAATAAAAGCAAGGCTCAAGCTTAGCATAGCTGCCATATCGACAACGTAGTAGGCACCAAGGCGCACTGAGGATGCTGTCACTTTGGCAATCATTACCGGGCCGCCGACGTCCTGGGCAATACGTTTGCTTGTGAGAACGCGCAGCAGATAGGCCGCTCTCTGTCCAAATTCTTTGAGACCTCGCGCTATAGACTCACCAGAGCCGGCTTTCTCCAGTGTAGGCGCTGGCATAAAACCTAGTAGCCCAATCGCATCACAGTAGCCGAAACGGACCGACTTGCAATCCTCAGGCGAAATCGATAGCGAGATAAGATTAGATGTTCCCAGCTTGCTCACGAGCAGTCGGATTCTTTGTCCTGCCCTTGATTTTGCTCTAAGCAACTTCAGCACCTGTTCGCCATCAGAAATCTTCCTACCGTCGATACTTATCAGACGATCTCCCGACTCAAGACCTGCGCGCCCAGCCACTGATGCAGGATCTATTTCGTGACCGTCCGCGCCGGTCTGCACAAATCCTCCGGGAAAACTCCATTTCACCCCCGCAAACGCAACCCACTGCACGTCGGGATTGACGGTCAGTTGCAACTGGCGCCCTTCTCGAATCAGTATCATATCAGTAGTGCGAGGACCCCTTTCGCTGATTGTTTCTACCATAGCCCTACCGCCATAGATCGCGCGACCGTTCAGAGATAGCAGGACGTCATCAACCTGAATGCCGCGATTCTCAGCCTCACCGCCGTCTCGAACACTCTCCACACGCGCCCTTTCGGAAAGCATAAATGACCACGTAGCCCCTAGGTAAGTAACCACCCACTGCGGTGTTGCTTCCTTGACAAGCCGCGTTCCGTCGCGCTCAATCACAATTTTCAACTTGCGGCCGGGGCGGTCGTGTATGTAGTCAGTCATATCTCTGCCACGATGGATTGCCATGTTGTCAATGCGGACTATTCTGTCGCCAGCCCGAAGTCCGATTCGTTGAGCCTCCGTCCTTGGGTACACTTGACCGACGCGATTTTCAGGCAAATTGAGATTAGGAAACCCCCAGTAAACACCGACAAAAACCATAGCAACCACTGCAAGCAAGAGGCTCATCAGAGGCCCGGATGCAACTACAAAAGCCCGCGTCCTAACCGGCTGCGCCTGAAAACCGTCCTCGACATCCACTTGCCCCGGCTCCATTCCAGCAAGCTTGACGAACCCACCCAAAGGCAAGAGGTGAACTGTGTACTCAGTGCCGTTCCTGCGGAACAGGGTTACTAGCCGGGGACCCCATCCGAAACCAAACTCCTCTACTCGAATGCCGGAGATTTTGGCAGCAAGGAAGTGTCCCAGCTCATGAAACAGAACCAGCGTTCCGAATATCAAAATTAAAGCGATTGTTGTTTCAACAAACAACCCGGGTTCCTCTAAAACTCATTCAGATTTACTATCCTGCTCCGTATCGCGAGCGTATGCGGCGCCGAGTTTCCTGATCGATAGCGTATATCTCATCCAATGACGGGTTAGGAACCAGTGCGTGTGTTTCCATTTCTTCTCGGATTATACGAGGAATGTCAAGAAAACCGATCTTGTGCTCCAGGAAAAGCTCTACAGCCACCTCGTCAGCCGCATTCATTACCACACACAGAGATTCGCCTGCCTCAGCCGCTTCTCTTGCCAGATCCAAGCATTCAAAACGACCTGGGCTTACCTTGTGAAAAGTTAGAGACCCAATTTCAGTTATATCCATCCTTGGTAGGCCGGAATCCACGCGTTCCGGATACAGCAGCGCATATTGGATGGGCAGTCGCATATCCGGTAGCCCAAGCTGGGCCATGGTAGACCCATCGCAGAAGCGAACCATAGAGTGAACTATGCTTTGGGGGTGTATTACTACATCAATACGGCTTGGTGCAACCCCAAAAAGCCACTTGGCTTCAATAATCTCCAGACCCTTGTTCATGAGGGTAGCGGAGTCAACGGTGACTTTTCGCCCCATGCTCCAAGTTGGATGAGCAAGCGCTTGATCAGGTGTTACATGTGCTAACTCTTGTCTCGAAGCATCCCTGAATGGACCGCCGGAAGCTGTCAAGAATATGCGCTCGATCTTGGTACAGTGCTCACCGTTTAAACACTGGAATATGGCAGAATGCTCACTGTCAATAGGTAACAACCGCACGCCGCGACTAGCCACAGCTGCTGTCACGATGTGACCTGCGGCCACAAGCACTTCCTTGCTGGCCAAGGCAACGTCCTTCCCGGCCTCAATAGCCCTCAGCGTGGGCGCCAAGCCTGGTGTTCCCGCAACCGATACCACAACCCGTTCCACTTGAGGCAGAGATGCAATTTCCTCCAAACCAGCTGGACCTGCGACCACCCTGACTCCGAAGCCGCACAAGCCCTCTCGAACTGATTCATACAATTCATCGTTGCAGATGCACACAACTTCTGGTAAGAACTCCCTCGCCTGCTGTATCAATAAATCAGCATTTGACTGAGCGCTCAAACCCAGAATTCGAACTGCATCGCCTCCCAGACGACGCACTACGTCCAGAACCTGTGTTCCGATTGAACCTGTTGAACCCAAAACGGAAATGGACACAGGCATAGCTAAGCTTGCTCCACCACCGTTCCAAACTTGCGAGTTCGCCGCTGGTAGTCCTTGATCGCCGCGACTAGGTCGTCGCGGGAAAAATCGGGCCACAGAGTCTGAGTCACATAGAACTCAGTGTAAGCGCACTCCCAAAGCAGAAAGTTGCTGATTCGCATTTCACCTGCGGTGCGTATAAGGAGATCAGGATCGGGAAGTTCCGGGTGGTACATCAAACTCGACAAAAGCTGCTCGTCTATTTGGCCCGGCGAGATTTCACCGCGCTGAACCAACTCCGCCGCTCGCCGAGCAGCGTCTACGATTTCAATCCGCCCTCCGTAGTTCACAGCTATGTTAAGTATAATCCGAGAATTGTCCGCTGTGGCTTCAATATCGTCGTTGAGCTGCTTCTGCACAGACTTCGGAAGTTCGTGCATTCGACCGCTGACTACTATTCTCACGCCTTGTTTCTTCATTTCATCCAGTTCGGCGCGCGCAGCATAACGTATAAGACGCATTAAGCCGCTGACCTCTGCCTTCGGACGTCGCCAATTCTCAGAGGAGAATGTATAAGCTGTCAGAACTTTCACATTCAGCTCAGCGGCAGCTATAACTACTGTTTTGAGTGTTTTGTAGCCTTGCCTGTGGCCTTCTAGCCTGGGCAAGCCACGCCGTCTAGCCCACCTCCCGTTGCCATCCATTATTATGGCAATATGCTGGGGTATGCGCTGCGGATCAAGACCTTCCATTTACTAAAGTCTCCAAGTGCAATCTGAACGTTATTAAGCCAATAAATGCAAAACAGAGGACAGAGGGCTCTATGAACCAGCCCTCAGTGCCCCCTGTTTGAGATCCGCGATATGTATGCGAGGCTCAGACCTCTTTGAGTTCCGCTTCTTTTGCCTGAGTAAGCTTGTCTATTTCCGCTATGTATTTGTCCGTGAGCTTCTGGATCTTCTCTTGTTCCTCTTTGAGGTCGTCCTCGGTGATCTCAGATTTCTTCTGCTGGGCTTTTAATCGCTCATTCGCGTCGCGTCTGATATTGCGTATCGCCACGCGGTGTTCCTCGGCCTTCTTGTGCAGAAGCTTAATCAGCTCTTTTCTGCGCTCTTCAGTTAGAGGAGGAACGTTCAAGCGTATGACATTGCCATCGCTCATTGGCGTCAGGCCGATGTCAGACGCCTGTATAGCCTTCATAATGGCATTGATAGCATTTCTATCCCACGGGGTCACAAGGAGCTGCCTCGGCTCCGGGACTGAAATCCCTGCGAGTTGCACTAGTGGCGTCTGAGTGCCGTAGTAATCTACCTTGATGCTTTCCAGTATGGCAGGGTTCGCTCTGCCGGTGCGTATACCTGCAAAATCGTGGCTGGCCACTTCAACAGCCTTTTGCATTCGCTGCTCGGCATCTTCGGTTACTTCCATACTCTTGTCCCCCTGTAGCATCGCGCTAAACCTTCGTGGTCACTAGAGTGCCTATCTTCTCGCCGCGGGCTGCTTTAGCAATATTGCCGCGCTGCGTCACGTCGAATACAACTATCGGCAGATTGTTTTCCATACACAGCGTAAACGCCGTCAGATCCATAATACCCAAGTTGCTGCTTATAGCATCGGCGTAACTTACGGTGTCGAGTCTTACTGCGTCACTGTGCTTATTCGGATCGCGCGTGTAGATGCCGTCAACGTTCGTAGCCTTGAGGACAACATCTGCCTTGATTTCAAGTGCTCGAAGAACTGCTGCTGTATCAGTCGTAAAGAACGGGTTACCCGTCCCAGCCGCCATTATGACAACTCGGCTCTTTTCCATGTGCCGAATTGCTCGCCTCCTGATAAAAGGTTCAGCGACTTGGTGCATTGCTATTGCGGTTTGGACTCGGGTATCTACTCCGAGTTTTTCCAAGGCGTCTTGCAACGCCAGAGCGTTGATTACTGTCGCCAACATGCCCATATAATCAGCGGTCACGCGGTCCATACCGCTTTCCGATACCGCGCCCCCGCGTATTACGTTGCCGCCTCCGACTACGACCGCTATGCTTATCCCGGTGTCGAAAGCCTCCTTAATATCTTCTGCTAATGAATGAACGGTATCGGGGCAGATGCCGAAACCGCGCGCCCCAGAGAATGCATGCCCCGACAACTTGAGCAGAACTCTATTCCACTTAGCACCAGAACCGCTATTCGGAGTCACGCTGAGTTTCCCCTACTCGATAACGAACGAACCGAGCTACCTGAATCTTCTCACCGAGTTTTGCTATAGCAGAGTTGATTACATCTTGGATAGTCTGTTCCTCATCGCGAACAAAAGGTTGCTCCAACAGGCATACTCGAGAGTAAAACTCTTTCATTCTACCATCAACGATCTTCTCGATCACTTGTTCCGGCTTGCCCTGGTTGATAGCCCATTGCCTGTGAACTTCACGTTCCTTCGCAATCACTTCTTCGGGAATATCTTCTCGGCGAAGATACTCCGGATTGCTCCAAGCTATGTGCATCGCTATGTCCTTTGCGAGCTGCTGGAACTCGTCGGTCTTAGCGACGAATGTAGTTTCGCAGTTCAATTCGACCATAACACCTATCTGACCGCCAGTGTGTATATAGCAGCCTATAACCCCCTCGGAAGCCACTCTAGATTCCCGCTTCTGCGCAACAGCAATACCGCGCTCCCGAAGAATTGTGATAGCTTTCTCAAAATCACCGTTCGCCTCAAGAAGTGCTTTTTTGCAATCCATCATACCGGCGCCGGTCTGCTCTCTAAGCTTTTTAACATTCTCAACACTAATAGACATCTATTACTCTTCCTCCGCGAGTTCATCGAATTTCGCGAGATCGTCTTCCTCAGACGAAATCTCAGCAAAGTCCTCGGTTTCTACCTCGTCTTCGTATTCAGCAAAATCTTCCTCTTCTTCAAATTCCTCCTCTTCCTCGGCGGCTTCCTCGCTCTCCGCCTCTACACCTTCAGCTGTGGGCAACTCACCTTCTGCAGGTGGCTTGACCTCTAAAATCGCCTCGGCAATCTTGCTAGAAATCAGCTTGATAGCTCTTATCGCATCATCATTACCCGGTATTACGTAGTCGACCTCATCTGGGTCGCAATTCGTGTCTACAATCGCGACTACCGGTATCTCCAGTTTCCTGGCTTCTAGCAGTGCGATTCTCTCCTTCTTGAGATCCACGATGAATACGGCAGACGGCAGCCCCGGCATGTCTTTTATGCCTCCGAGGAAGCGTTCAAGCTTGTTTCGCTCCTCACTCAACTTCGCGGCTTCTTTCTTGGTAAGCTGCTCTAGCGTGCCGTCCTCCTCCATTTTCTCCAATTCGCGGAGACGTTGAATACGGGTTTGAATTGTTCGATAGTTTGTCAGCATCCCTCCGAGCCAGCGCTGGTTTACGTAGTACATCCCGCATTGTTTTGCGGCAGACTCGATTGCTTCTTGGGCCTGCTTTTTCGTACCAACGAACAACACGTGACCACCAGAAGCCACGACTTCCTGGATAAACTTACAGGCCTCCTCAAAAAGCTTCAGTGTCTGGTGAAGATCGATAATGTAGATACCGTTGCGTCCCCCGTAGATATATCTCTTCATCTTGGGGTTCCAACGGTGAGTCCGGTGTCCGAAATGAACACCAGCCTCGAGGAGCTCTTTCATCGTCACAGAAGCCAAAGTCACATCCTCCTTGCAGGTTATACTTCCCGCTCCATCAACCTGAGGGTCAGATCTCCTAATTAAGAGACACCCGCGCCTCAGTCAGGAGCAGTGTATAGTGATAAACCGGTAAATCATAACATAGAGCTTTGCGGCCGTCAATCCGGAGTTGCCCAAGTGATTTGCAGGCTACATGAGCAGAGAATTGAAGCTAGCAATCACTAGCAATTTGATGTATGCTTTCATGTGTGGTCGTGCTAGACGGGGAGCTAGCGGTGCCCTGTAACCCGCAATCCGCTACAGCGGGGTCGAAATCCTGCCCGAGGTCCGGTCGTTTGAGGAGAGTACTGCGGCGGACGGCGTTGATAGTTGGGCCCTGCGCAATGTTCGACGCGCGAACCCCGTCAGGTCCGGGAGGAAGCAGCGGTAAGCGCGTTTAAGCATGTGCCGCAGAGTGTTCTGACTGGAGCCGGCTGTCGTAGCGACCCTTGGGCGGCTTGGATCGGAGGCAGGTGCACGGCCACAATTAATCTGATTTTTTGGCTTTTGAGTGAAATCTCGCAGTAGTCCGATTCAATCGCTGACGGTAGGCTGCCTGGATGAGCTACATTTCGCTGTACCGCAAATACCGCTCTCAGACTTTTGACGATGTGGTTGGGCAAGACCATGTCGTCAAAACCATAAGAAACGCGATTAGAGCGGGCCATATTGCCCATGGGTACTTGTTCTGCGGTTCGAGAGGCACAGGTAAGACTACAGTAGCTCGGTTGATTGCTAAGGCCTTGAATTGCCTCGAAAGTGATGCGCCGACTCCTGATCCGTGCAACAGGTGTGAGGCTTGCTTGTCAATTTCGGCAGGTACTGCGGTGGACGTGATCGAAATGGATGCAGCCTCGAACAGAGGAGTGGATGACGTTGACGCATTGCGGGAGGGAGTCAAATATCCGCCCATGCGGCTGCGCTACAAAGTGTACATAATCGACGAGGCGCACCAGCTTTCTCCACAGGCGAAGGACGCCTTTCTCAAAACCCTCGAAGAGCCTCCTCCTCACGCTGTGTTCATTCTCGCCACAACAGAGGCCGGCAAGATCCCGGTTACAATCCGGTCGCGTTGCCAGCAGTTTGACTTCCGTCGTGGCAGTGTCGAAGAAATCAAGAGCCGGTTAAGCCATGTCGCAAAAGGCGAAGGTGTCACAATAGATGACGAAGCGCTTGAACTAGTGGCGCGGTTGGCTTCCGGCTCCTACCGCGATGCGCTGAGCATTTTGGAACAACTAATTGCATATACGGAAGGCACAATCAGTGTGAAAGACGTTCACGCAGTTGCAGGAACAGTAGACGAGAACGTACTCCTAGAAATAGGGGAGACACTTGCATCTGGGAATCTCTCAGCCGCGTTCGGACTTGCAAGGAGGGTTGTTAACCGGGGAGGAGATGTCCGGGAACTGCTAAGATCTATCGCTAACCATTTCAGAGATTTGCTGGCAATCAAAGTAGGAGCCGATCCTAGACGCGCTTCAGACGTGACCTGGAATGCACAGTGCGGAAAGTATTCGCAAGAACAATTGCTTCAGGCAATCGAGATTTTCTCAGCCGCTGAGAAGGACCTGAGATACACTGAACACGAGCAACTCGCACTCGAAACAGCCTTTCTAAAGTTTATGTCGGGACTACGCAAAGGCTATCAGGTAACTGAATCTACCATCCCTGGTCGGCAGGAACTACCGAAAACCACGCAACAAGAATACCAAGCGCACGTCTCAGTAAGCAGCAAGAAATCAGAACCAATTCCTGCGAAGGTGACTGTCTCTCGCACGGATTATGCCAACGACAATGGACAAAGTCTAAATGAAGTGTTCGATGACTACGACCCGTTTTCGGAGGAAAGTATAGAACCAGCAGAACGGCCCGTCCAAACGGAACGACAGCCAACCAAGCCCGGCCAACTCCAGGACATTCAGCGAAATTGGCAGAATGTGCTGACCTACCTGCAGAAAGTCATGAAGCGAGTAAGCGACGCCGCTGTGGTAAAAGAGGGAACGCCTATAAGCTTCGACGGAACCACAGTGGCAATAGCCTTTGATAACAAGCACAAGTTTCACCACGACAGAACTCAAGAGAACGCTGCGGTTATTGCCCAGGCTATCGAAAAGGTGACGGGATTAAGCGTTAGAGTTGCAACGGTCCTGCGTGACGAGACACAAGCAGAGGATCGCCCTGGACCGGAAGCAGCATCGCCCGAACATCCCCAGAAGGACGAAATCATAACTATGTTTGACGGTCGAGAAGTTGACCCAGGCCCCGATCCTTGGGAAGAGGAGTAACAAAGATGGCGAAACGAAACCCATTTGGAAACATACCTGGACTCGGCGATATGATGCGCCAAGTCCGGAAAATGGCTGAGGACACCCAGAGACTTGAGATCGAGTTAGCAAATGAGCGAGTTGAAGCGACCTCCGGCGGAGGAATGGTCAAGGCTTTAGCAAATGCCAAGGGTGAGATTTTGGAAATCAAAATAGATCCGCAAGTGGTTGATCCAGACGATGTCGAAATGCTGGAAGACCTTGTTGTGAGTGCAGTCCGCGAAGTCCTGCAAAAAGGGCTAGAAATCAAAGCATCAAGACTGCGCGAGATTACAGGTGGTCTTGATCTTCCAGGGGTCTTTTGACGAGCAAATCAACAAGAAACTCTGCCAACTTTTTTGCTGCCCGACAAGAGATGACGTAGAACCTAAGCAGACCGATAAGTTCGCCTGGTTGTGTGCACAAAGTTCGCAGCAACGTGCTTGTTGACAAGCAACCATCCACTAGGACGAATGGCAACTTATCAGCGGCGGTATCGCTTATAGCTCTCACCACAAAGAACCGGATACCGGCGTTTTCACATACCTGCCCAACGGCGTACGACTCCATGTCCACGGCTGCAGCGCCGGTCTCTGCAAAGAGGCGAGCTTTATCATCGGGGGTGCCAACAACACACTCGCAGCTAACAACGTCTGCCCATCGTATGGCAGGCACAGTCTTGTCAACACACAGATTGTTCACCACAGAACTGCACGCAATCGGACTACAATCTGCAGACATCTCAGAATAAATGCGCCGAGCAACGATCACATCCCCGTGACTCAATTTCGGATCCAGGCCGCCAGCAATACCAGCGGCCAAGATAACGCGGACACCTTTGCTTATCAAGGTGTTGGTAGTCATTCGAGCTCTACGCCATCCAACCCCGCTTGCTAGGGCAAGAACGCTCGATTTTTCCATTGTCGCTTGAACCAACCCTGATTCGCTCTTAATACGATACCCGCGACGCCGAAGCGCTTTGACGAATTCTCTCAGTTCAAAGCTGAGCGCGAATACAATCCCAAAATCGGCTTGCATATCCATCACGAGATCACGCTTCGCTCATTAACAAGGGATTTCATACACTGAAACTCTCTTCTTCGCGCAGCGCCTAATCTCTTTTCTATCAGGAGGCTAAGATTGTAAAAACCGAGCCTCACCGCCTCTTGCCCACAGGACGAGGAAATTTAATACAACCCTATACTGACTCTAAAGGAAATATGTCCTGGCAAGCATAAGGCATAGATGATGATCCATTTTAGCGGTTTCTTCCGCTCCATATGTGCTTTCATGCTGCGGCATTGGAACCGCGCATCGGCAGCAGTCTGCGCATGTTTTGCCGCATACAGCCTATCACACGCAGCGAGGGTAGACAACTCTATGAGAAGACTTGAGTGGGAAAAGATTAAGATTGACGACGGAGCATTTGAGTCTGCAGCCGCCTTCGACGTGAATAACGACGGAAAGCTGGACATCGTTTGCGGAGCATATTGGTACGAAGCCCCCAACTGGACCAAACACAAGATGTGCGATGTGCGAGCTGAGGGAGAATACTACGATGATTTCTCCACTATCGCGATAGATATCAACGGCGACGGCTACATTGACATCGTTACCGGCGGTTGGTGGGGCGCAACACTGGTCTGGCGAGAAAATCCGAGGGGTCAAAGAATTGAATGGCAAACTCACGAGATTGACCAATGCGGCAATATTGAAACTGCAAGGGCTTGGGATATAGACGGCGACGGACAACTAGAGATCTGCCCTAACACTCCAGGAACGCCGCTTCGATTCTACAAACTCGTGAAAAAGGGTAAGGAACCTAAATGGCGCAAGATTTTCGTCCAGAGAGAAGGTGCATCAGGCCATGGCTTGGGGTTTGGCGACGTCAACGGAGATGGCAGAGGCGACTTTGTTGTTTCGAATGGCTGGTGGGAGTCACCCGCTGACCCGCTATCCAGTGAATGGATTTTCCATCAGGAGTTCAATCTAGGAAGCGCAAGTGTGCCAATCATCGTTGACGACTTCAACAAGGACGGGCTGCCGGAACTTATCGTCGGACAAGCACACGGGTATGGGCTCGACTACTACACTCAAATGCCGGAGAAAAACACTAGAAAATGGGTTAAGCATCCGATTGACCCTTACTTTTCGCAGTATCACGAGATGGTATACGCGGATATAGACGGGGACGGGGAGAAGGAGATTGTAACTGGCAACAGGTACCGCGCACACTGCGGTACGGAACCGGGAGAGACCGATATAGTTGGCCTCTATTATTTCAAATGGAATGGTGAATCCTGGACGAAGTGCGTAATCGACTACGGCAAGGCTGGCCAACACTCAGGCACAGGAATTTTTATGCACGTAGTAGATATCGATCGTGATGGCAGGCTCGATATCGTTGCTCCAGGAAAAGAAGGACTTTTCCTTTTCAGAAACCTTGGTCCGGAGCAAGTGGGAACGAAGAAATAAGACGGCTGAGCCGCCACACAGGAGGAGAAATATGGCCAAAATTGCAATGATCGGCGCAGGCAGCGTAGTCTTCTGCAAAACGCTTATGATGGACATAATGGCCACAGATGCTCTTGCGGATTCCGAATTCGCCCTAATGAGCCCGACCGAAACCAAGCTGCGCAGAATGGAAGCGTTCGCCAAAGATGTTATCCGCGAAAAAAACCTGCCTTCCAAAGTGTGGGCAACAACTGACCGGAGGAAAGCGCTGGAAGGTGCAGATTACGTAGTTATCATGATCCAGATTGGTGGTGCTGATGCATTCCAATTGGACTGGGAGATTCCTCTCAAGTATGGGGTAGATCAGTGCATAGGTGACTCTCTAGGCCCCGGAGGCGTTTTTCGTGCGTTGCGCACCATACCAGTGTTAATGGATATTGCGAAAGACGTGATGGAGCTGTGCCCCGACGCATACTTGCTGAACTATGCCAATCCGATGGCCGCTAACTGCTGGGCTCTGGGCACAGTGCCGGGGCTTAAGTTTGTAGGTCTGTGCCACGGTGTCCAGACCACTCTCGACTTAATAGCTGGATATACAGGTGTGAAGAAAGAGGAGATAGACTTCGTAGCTGCCGGAATCAATCATATGGCGTGGTTTTTGAAGCTGGAACACAATGGCCGCGACCTGTACCCCATACTTCGAGAGAGGTTCGAGAAACCGGAGTATTACGTAAACGAGAAGGTCCGCGGTGAGGTGTTTCGGCATTTCGGATATTTTATGACTGAGAGTACAGGACACCTTTCTGAATATGTTCCGTGGTTCCGAAAGAATAAAAAGGCTCTCGACACCTACTGTGACCAGCCGGATTTCGGAGGTGCCAGCGGCGCGTACTACAAATACTGTCGAATGTTGGACGAAAAATTCAGGACAACCGACCCGTTGTCAATCGAATCAAAGAAGCTCGAACCTAGAAGCGCCGAATACTGCTCTTACATAATCGAAGCACTTGAAACGGGACGGATTTTCCGATTTAACGGGAACGTTCGCAACGATTCATTCATTACAAATCTACCGAACGGCTGCTGCGTGGAGGTGCCGGTATATGCAGATAGAACTGGCTTGCATCCGACAAGCATCGGTGATCTTCCCCCTCAATGCGCGGCTCTCAACATGACGAATGTATTGGTACAGGAGCTGACCGTTAAGGCTGCGCTGGATGCAGATCCGGAATTGGTTATGCAGGCAATCGCACTAGACCCTCTAACAGGTGCAGTCCTCACGCTTCACGAAATCAGGGAAATGACGCGCGAGATGCTACAGGCGGAATCCAAATGGCTGCCTCAATTTGAAGGCAAGGTACTAGACTCCAGACCAATAATTTCTATCCCGCCGAACACAAAACCTGCGGAAGTACCGTTGGATCCGGCCTTGGCAATCGCTAATCGCTTCATAAAGCTAGCCCAGTCCTAACCGCAACAGTGCAACCGGCTCGCGATGCCGTCAGACCGGTGCGCTACGCGTCCGACTTAGGAAGTGCCGCACAGAAAAACAACACAGCGGCACTGCACCATCGAGACCGCGATCGAATGGGTCGCAAGAGAAGACGTAAAATGTTTGATCTTGTGTGACATCTCAGACCACTACTGCGAAAGCGGAGTTGTCAAGGCCGCACGGGTTGCAGATTGCAGCTGGGGTTTCAGAGGCAGAGTGTACGCTGCTTTGAGGGACGAAACAATTCCTGTTACTAACAACAATTTATAGTCCCCTAGTGGCGTTGTTTCGCTAACTCGCGAGTTGGTATAATTAGACCGTGCCCAGTCTTTACCTAAATTGCGCGCAGGAGGATCGCGCACTATGATGCCGAAAACTCTTTTCTCGCGTTTGCTTTTTGTCTTCCAACTGACTCTGGCTGCTACGTTTCTGGTTTCGCTGACTGCGTCAGCGGCCGGTGACCTGAAGTCTGCTATCGACCTATATAAAAGCGGAAAGCTGGACGAAGCAATAGCAGAACTGAAAACACTAGCCGAGTCCAATAAAGATGAGGCGAACGTGAGAGAATGGCTTGGCTTCTTGCTGCTCAAGAAAGCAGATTACTCAGCGGCTTTGAGTGTCTTGAAAGAAGCCATCAGTCTGAAAGCGGACGGGGCCGAAGTCAGATGCAACCTCGGAATGGCATACTTCGGCTTAGGTGATTACAAAAGCGCGGCTGCAGAGTTCGAAAAAGCCTTGAAAATGCGTCCTAACTGGGCGGAGTGCCTCGATAATCTGGGCACAACACTTCTCCGCCTAAAACAACTCGACAAAGCTATCGAAGCTTACCGCAAAGCCGCCGCGGCTTCGCCGCGCGATCACCAAATACGAAACAACCTAGCACTTGCATTGCAGGAGGCAGGGCGCCTAGATGAAGCGATCGCAGAGCTTCGCAAGGCACTTGTCCTTGCACCGAACAATGTTGAAATAATTACGAACCTAGGATGGGCGCTCAAATCTAAGGGCGACAACAAATCAGCCAAAGACGCATTCATCAAAGCTATCGCACTCGACCCTAAGAACTATAGAGCACATTTGGGACTGGCCCAGGTAAGCGCCTCGATGAGCGAATACAACAAAGCAGCTGCCGCTTATGAGGTGGCCTTGCGCCTAAAACCCGATGACATTGTTTCCCAATACAACTTAGGTGTTGCGTACCTCAACTCTGCACAGTTTTCAAAGGCGGTCGAAGCTTTTTCGTCGGTCGTAGAAAAAGCCCCAGACGACGCCGAAGCGCTCGCACACCTGGGGTGGGCTCAGTTCAAGTGTGGACGAAAAGAAGAGGCGTTATCTAGCCTGAGTCTTGCAACGGAGAAAAACCCAAGCCTAATCACGGCGTGGATCAACATAGCTACAATTCAAGGCAACACGCCGGAAGCAGCGTCGGCGTGGGAAAAAGTTGTATCGCTATCCCCCCAAAACGTCGCAGCACGGCTCAACCTAGCAAGCGTGCTGCTCGCTCTGAATCGTAATGAAGACGCGCTGATGCATTACCGAAAAGCCACTGAAATAGACCCGAAGTCGGCGGAAGCTAGGTTCGGAATGGGTGTAGTGCTATCTCGATTAGGGCGCCACGACCAAGCCATTGAGTGCTACAAGAAAGCCATAGAACTGAATCCCAAAATGGCACGAGCTTACAACAACCTGGGCGTCGAACTTGAGCGACAGAACAAGTTAGAAGAGGCGTGTGAGCAGTATCTGAAGGCATTGAAGGCGGATCCGAACAACAGTGAAGCCCGCCAAAACCTGGAGCGGTGCGAGGAAATCAAAAAAGCGAAAAGACCATCAGCAAGTTAGCAAAACATTTCGTGAATGGTAACTCCCTTCCTGAACCGACCCGTAGATCTTGTTAACATTAGGACCCGGCACACTATGCAGACAATTGGTCTAGCTCCGAACCCCAAGAAAAGAGAAGCCCTCGAACTGGCGGCTGAGGTACTAAAGTGGATCGAGGACCGTGGCATACACGCAGTCGTGATTGAAGAAGCCGCTAAGAAACTTAACCGGCCCGATCTGAGCACAACGGATAACGAAATTGCAAAGGCAGATTTGCTTCTTGTCTTAGGCGGCGACGGCACAATGCTGCACTGGAGCCAGCTTGCTGCTCGTTGCAGCACGCCAATGTTGGGCGTCAACTTTGGCCAATACGGCTTTATAACTGAAATACACCCTAGAGATACTATATCGGCTCTGACTAGGATTCTTGATGGTGACTACATCGTCACCAAGAGGACACTTCTGCAGGCCCGCGTACTGGCGCAGAACGGTGAGTGTAAAGGAGAATACACTGGGCTCAACGATGCAGTCGTATCCAAAGGACCTGTTGCCAGAATGCTCGGACTACGAATGTTTGTTAATGGCAAGTATATCGTGACCTATAGTGCTGACGGAATTATAGTGTCAACCCCTACGGGAAGCACCGCGTATTCTCTCTCCGCTGGAGGACCAGTCGTGCACCCAGGTGTTCCTGTATTTGTTGTGACTCCCATATGTCCACACACTATGAATGCGAGATCTCTTGTGGTCCCGGACACGGAAGTCATCACCATCACAGGCGAAACGGAAGAAGACAATCAAGATTTGGCTCTCACACTAGACGGACAGGTTGCGCACCATCTTATACCTGGGGACACAGTCGAAATTGGGAAGGCAAGCATCCAAGCAAAGTTGATCCAGTTCGATCCGCTGAGTTTCTACCACAAACTCCAGCAGCGGCTGCGCTGGGGTGAGCGTTTCAGCGGCGAGTGGCCATGCTGACAGAGCTGTACATACGGAACTTTGCGCTAATCGACGAACTACGCCTCGAATTAGATCCTGGGTTCACGGTGCTTACCGGTGAGACCGGCGCAGGGAAGTCCATTATTGTTGACGCGGTAGCAGCCGTGCTCGGAGAACGCGCAACTTCAGATGTAGTCAGAAGCGGTGCAGACAAGTGTCTGATCCAAGCAGTTTTTGATATTGCCGAAGCACCGTCAGCTTCACAAATCGCATCGGAGCTGGGGTACTCTCCGGAAGACGGTTTCTTAATTTTAACCCGCGAAATAGCGAAGGAAGGCCGAGCGGGTTGTCGCATAAATGGCAGAGCTGCACCTGCATCGATATTGCGCGAAATCACCGCCCACTTGGTAGATCTTCACGGACAGCATGAACATCAGTCCTTATTGGCGATCGTCAACCACCGAAACATCTTCGACAGCTGGTTGGGAAAGGAAGCACAGGCGCTGAAAAGCCATATTCGGCATCTCTGGGAAGAATTGCAAGACGTTTTGGCAGAAAAAGAGCGATTGCAAGCCCACGAACGAGATCGCGCACGGCTAATTGATCTTTACAAGTACCAACTTGAGGAAATCCGAGCAGCTGAGTTGAAATGCGGTGAGGAAGAAGAACTCCTCGCGGAGAGAAACCGCTTGGCAAATTCGGAGAAGCTCTTGCAAGCTTCGGCGGAGATCTATGGTCTTTTGGGGTCCGACGGATCCGCCGTAGACTGTTTGAGCAAAGCAGCTGCAACCGCTGAGAGGATTGCTGTAATTGACCCGGCATTTTCCTCCATAGCTGAGCAGCTGCAGACGGCTCTTACTGCGGCTCAGGAAGCTGTGCTATCCCTACGTAACCACGAAGAACAAATTGAAGCTAACCCCAAGCGACTCGAGGAAATAGAAGACCGTTTGGATCTGATCAGGAGGCTGAAACGCAAGTACGGCGATACCATAGAGGACATAATCCGTTACGGCTCAGACCTATCAAACAAACTCGACGAACTGGACAGAACAGAGGAGCGTTTGTCGGAGATTGAACACAAAGCGAATGAGCTGCAGACTGAGCTGCGCGAAGCGTGTGACAAACTCACTAATTTGCGACGGGAAGGTGCACCATATTTCAAAAGGTGTGTGGAACAGGAACTAGCGGACCTTGCAATGGAAAGTGCTCACTTTGAAGTTTCGATTGAACCCACCGAGCCTGGACCATCCGGTGCCGATACAGTAGAGTTCTTGATCTCTCCTAACCCTGGAGAGCCTGTAAAGCCCCTTGCAAAGATAGCCTCGGGTGGAGAAATATCGCGGATAATGCTGGCGTTGAAAACAGTTACCAAGAGGCCCGAGGTGCCAGTTCTAGTATTCGATGAAATCGATGTCGGAATAGGTGGAGTTACTGCTCAGGTGCTTGGTGAGAAGTTGGCCTCGCTAGCTTCACAATGCCAAGTGTTATGTGTGACTCACCTGGCCCAGATAGCAAGTAAGGCAACCACCCAGATCGGAATCGAAAAGGTTGTTTCTGGCGGACGGACGATTGTCACTGCGAAAAAGCTCACCGGCGAAGACCGCGTCGCCGAAATCGCTCGTATGCTTGGTGGCGGCAGTGGGTCCGAAGTTGCTACTCTGCATGCTAGGGAGATGCTACAATCGACATCCTCCGACAAGCGCAACTCGTTACCACTACGCAATGATTCCACCGCCACAGATCACCCGAAATCAAGCGGGAGGTCGTAAGCTTGCGCGTCAGCGGCATTGTGCGACTTGACAAGAGAACGAAGAACCTGGTTAAGCGATTGAAGCCTGGCGATATTGCCGTAATCGACCACCAAGATATCGACTCGACCGCGGCGGAAATGCTCGTGGAAGCCGGGCCGGCAGCAGTTGTCAATGCGTCCCAGTCCTGTTCGGGCAGGTATCCGAACCTTGGCCCGAGCGTGCTACTTAAAGGTAATATCCCGATAGTAGATGATGTAGGCGAATCAGTATTTGCGAAGCTTCGCGAAGGCGATCGTGTGGAGATCGAAGACGGTCGGATTCTGAAAAACGGAGAGTTGGTAACAACTGGCACTGTATTGACAAAGAATCAGATAGAGCAGTGCATCGAACAAGCACGCAGCAATCTTGAGCGTATACTCGCAGAGTTTGCGGAGAATACGCTTTCGTACGTTAGACAGGAAAAATCCCTTCTGCTTGATCCGGCCAATCTACCAGACATTCGCACGCAAATAAACAACCGCCACGCACTCGTGGTAGTCCGCGGGGAAGGTTACAAAGAAGATCTGGCGATGATTCGCGGTTACATTCGAGAAGTGAAACCCATCCTAATCGGTGTTGACGGCGGCGCAGATGCTCTTGTCGAGATGGGATTCAAACCCGACATTATTGTCGGCGACATGGACAGCGTGACTGATGATACACTTCGTTGCGGAGCCGAGCTGATAGTTCATGCGTACACAAACGGTGAAGCGCCCGGGCTGGCGCGACTTAACCAGCTCGGCCTTCAGGCGCAGGTCTGCCCGATTCCGGGAACGAGCGAAGACCTGGCTTTGCTGCTCGCTTATGAAAAAGGAGCTGAGCTAATTGTGGCTGTGGGTACTCACTCTCATTTGATTGATTTCCTGGACAAAGGCAGGAAGGGAATGTCGAGTACGTTTTTAGTTCGGCTGAGGGTGGGTAATCGGCTGGTTGATGCAAAGGGCGTCAGTAAGCTGTATCGTCCGCAGCCTAGCCTAAAATACGTCGGCGTGCTAGCTCTTGCAGCACTGGTAGTCATTTTCACGGTTGCCGCACTGTCGCCGACCGCTCAGGAGAGGATACATTCTATGCTCCAGGATTATCGAGCCCAGTTTTGGGAGATCTATACACGCCTGCGTCCGTGGGAATGGAGAAAGTAAAATGATAGACATCAGGTACCACGTCTACAGCCTTGCCGCAGTCTTTTTCGCCCTCGCCGTCGGTGTAGTTTTTGGAACGACATTTGCGAAGTCCTCACCCCCTTCAGAATTAGAAAGGCGAACCATTCTGCGGTATGAGAACTCGATGCGAATCCTTAGAAGGGAAATCGAGAAGGCAACTGAAGGCGCGGCGAAATATGAAGCACTGGCAAGAGCAAGCGAGGAGTTTTGTAAAGCGATTCTGCCAATAGTGGTCAGAGGCAAACTCGAGTGGCGTAACGTGGCTATCATCCAAACTGGCGATTATGATGACCTGACAGGTTCCGTAAAGCAGGCTTTGGAAGTCGCCGGTGCACGGGTAGCTAGCATTACTACTTTGAACCGAACATTTCCTTACGAAGACGAAAGAAAGATTGCTTCAATACTTTCCGAGTGCGGCGTAACTGCTGATGGTGGCAGTCAGAAACCCCTGCAGAAAATGTGCGAGATCTTAGCAGGCACAGTAACGGCGGGAACGCACAGCAATTTGTTGGAAAAGCTTGAGAGCCTTGGGGTTGCACGGTTTGATGGCAGCTACGATAAGGACAGGCGCGTGCGTTTGGCCGTGCTGGTAGGAGGCTCAACCTCTGAATCTGCTAACACGGCGGACGAAGTGGATTCTCGGCTTATCTCTGCATTGACCGGATTGGGGACGACCGTCGTCGGCTGCGAAAGTTCAAGTGCAGCAAGCTCCTACGTGCCAATATGGCATAAAGCGGGTATTGCTACTGTAGATAACGCGGACTCCGCAATAGGCCAGGCAGCCTTGGTATATGCCCTGAACGGAGAAAAAGCCAACTTTGGCATTAAACCCACCGCTGACCGATTGATCCCTCAAACATTGGAGGGCACATAGCTTGACGCAGACCGTGGTTTTGATCCCGGCATACAACGAGGAAGATTTGATAGCGGATACAGTTAGAGCTGCATCGGGCATTCCCGGCGTCAGTGACATCCTCGTCATAGATGACGGATCGAAAGATGAAACTGCTAATAGAGCAGAAGAGGCAGGTGCACGAGTAATACGTCTAGGTCGCAATAGGGGAAAAGGCGCTGCCCTAAACGCAGGTCTAGCCGAAACGAAAGCTGACATTATCTTGATTCTGGACGCCGACCTAGGTTCATCTGCAGGTGAAGCCTCTCGTTTGCTTGAACCAATTCTCCGCGGCGAAGCTGATATGTCAATCGCGGTAATGAAGACGCCGACAGGGCATCGAGGCGGCTTTGGATGTGTTTTGAAGCTTTCGAAATGGGCGGTCAAAAAATATGGCGGAGCAAATGTAAGTGCCCCACTCTCAGGCCAGCGAGCCATCCGCAGAAGGGTATTGGAAGAGATAGGGGGCTTCGCTGAGGGTTTTGGGGTGGAAACCGCCCTTACCATTGACGCCCTCAGGAGAGGCTATAGATTGGTAGAAATAGAGCTACCGCTCACGCACCGATATACAGGACGCGATTGGCGAGGCTTCGTACATCGCTTTCGGCAGTTTGTGGACATTCTAAAAGTTGTATGGCGCAGGCCCGGGAAGGAGTTCTGAATCTTGCGGGAAGAGTTACATGTTAGGCGCACTGATAATGTAACGAGGGATAACAATGTCTTCTGGTAAAGGTGACCTTACACGACGCGAATTTCTAAAAACCTCGGGTGTCGCCGTGGCCGCTGTTGGATTGGGTGTTGGTTCCTCTTTGCACGCTCAGGAGGAACAACGCAAATCTGTATCAGCAAACGAAAAGATCGTGCTCGGCATAATTGGCTGCGGCGGCAGGGGTCAGAGTCATATAGGCTGGTTTGGTCAACACAAAGACGTTGATATCGGAGCCGTATGCGACGTCTACGACAAGCACCTAGAGCAAGCAGTTGCTCGCACTGGCGGCAAGGCTAGAGCATACAAAGATTTCCGAGAACTGCTAGAACAGAAGGATATTGATGCCGTAGTAATATCCACACCGCCGCATTGGCATCCCTTGATGTCTATATATGCGTGCCAGGCAGGCAAGGATGTTTATTGCGAAAAGCCTATTTGCTTGGTGCCAGCGGAAGCCTACGCTATGCTGAAAGCAGCTCGCGAGCACAAGCGCATAACACAGGTTGGAACACAGATACACGCCGGCGACAATTTCAGGAGATGCGTGGAGATTGTCCGTTCCGGCATGCTTGGCAAGATCCCATTGGTCCATGTAATCTGCACGTTGAACGAATATCCTGGTGGAATCGGAAAGCCGGCAGATACACCGCCTCCCCCGGGACTAGATTGGAATATGTGGCTTGGTCCGGCGCCGGAGACTCCGTTCAACATGGCCAAGTTCGTAAACGGCAATCACCGGTATTTCAAAGACTACGTGGGAAGCTGGCTTAATGAGCTAGGACCGCACATAGTCGATCTGGCCTATTGGGCGATGGACCCAGGTGAACCGATTGCTATCTCCGCTTCGGGTGGAAGGTTCATAGCTGATGATATGGGAGATATCCCTGACGTTTTGGAAGTTTTGTGGGAGTACCCCACATTCGTAATGAGTTGGATTCACAGCGCTTGCAATAGTTTCAACTACGGATACGGCGCACCTCCAAACAGAGGGCGAAGACTGAGTGTGATGTTCCACGGGAACTGCGGTACCTTGTGCGGAGATTACGGATCGCGGCAGATCTTCCCTGAAGATGAGCGTCTGGCAAATGCCAAGGAACCTGATCCCAGCATACCACCCTCTCCAGGCCACGAGCGAGAATTCTTGGATGCGATTAAGTCTAGAATTCAGCCCTCGTGCTCTTTTGAATACCATGTTCCGCTCGCGGTTACACTGACCCTCGGACACATAGCACTTCGCACGGGTCGTAAAATCCGTTGGGATCCGAATAACCACAGGGTAATAGGCGATCGAGATGCCGAGCGTATGTGCTACCCTAACTACCGAAAGCCTTGGCGGTTGCCTGTATAGCTGCCGAACAGAACAAGCGACAGGGAATATTACTTATGGACAGACGAGAATTTCTCAAGACGGCGATCGGAATGATGGCAGCTGCACCGGCACTGACTGATCGTTCAATTGCTGAAGCGTCCACTCGTCGGTCCGAAGACGTCGACGGCCCAGCAACTCTCAAGAAAGCCATAATCCTAGATATGCTACCTGAGCGCCCGACTTTGGAAGAACGATTCGCGCTGGCGCGAAACTTGGGTTTTCATGGGCTAGAGGTTAGACCTGCAGACGACCTTGCGTTAGCCAGACGGATGCGTGAAGTCGCTCAGAAAACGGGTATCGTGTTGCACTCGGTTATGTACGGAGGCTGGCACGCGCCGTTGTCAAGTCCGGATAAGTCGACGGCAGAAAAAGGCGCAGATGAAGTGAGAAATGCTCTCAAGTTTGCAAAGGAAGTCGGTGCAGATGGCGTTTTACTGGTACCAGCCGTTGTAAACGAACACGTGCGTTATGTGGAGGCCTACGAACGCTCACAGCGATATTTGAAGCAGCTTGCAAAGCAAGCTGAAGAGCTTAGAGTGCGAATCCTGGTAGAAAATGTCTGGAACAACTTCTTGCTGTCGCCTTTGGAATTTGCTCGCTATATAGATGAGATAAAAAGTCCTTGGGTGCAAGCTTACTTTGATGTTGGAAACGTGCTTGCGTTTGGTTGGCCTGAGGACTGGATCAGAACCCTGGGTAAACGTATAAAGAAAGTGCATTTGAAAGACTTCAAAAAAGGCCCCAGGCAGTTTGTCCATTTACGCGAGGGAGATGTTAACTGGCGAGAAGTTCTCAAAGCCCTGCGCGAGATTGGTTACACGGGCTATCTCACGGCTGAGCTGCGGGGTGGAGGCGAAGAGTATCTCCGCGACCTATCGCTGCGAATGGATACCATAATTCGAGGCACAGACACAGACTAGGGTAGGCACCACTGCTATGCGCTACTACTCATCAAACTCATACCTAGAATGGTTTGTCAGAGACAGGATCCCTCTAGTTAAGTCCATTATTGTCTCGAACGCACTGACTTTCCTGGCGGCCGTATTTGTAGACCTGCGTTCAGCAGAGCGTTTCTTCGCGTTTGAACCAACAAATCTGACAGCGCGCATCTGGACTCTCATTACCCACCCATTCTGGGCAGGATCTGAGGACATAGTATCTATACTGTTCGCTTGCTACTGGCTGTGGATCGCTGGCGGGAGTTTGGAACGCGGATGGGGTTCCAGACGGTTCGCAGCCTATTTCACCTCTTTGAGCGCCGTTTCGGCTCTAGGGCTTTGGGCTGCATCAAAGTTGTCCGGAGTCAACATCGGAACTGCTGGACTGTGGCTTCCACTAGCAGGAATAACTATAGCATTCGCCCTCAGGGATCCCGAACAGCAGATACTGTTGTTTTTCGTCATCCCATTAAAACTAAAATATCTCGCCATGCTGGACGTAGTTCTAGTTCTGGTTTCATACGGACGCTTAAGCCCCATCTGCGGTGTATTGGCGCTTTCAGGATGCGCTTACTCGTACCTGTACGTCAAGCGAGACGTGTTTCCCTCTAGAAGTAGCAGCTATTTCGAGAATGGTAAGGTTGTTCGTGTTCGTAGGCGCGAGAGCGTCTTGAGACGACTGAACCCTCTGAACTGGTACCGCGAATACCGTATACGGAAGCGACTGCGCGATCTGTTCGATAAATGAGGATCTGTCACCGGTGGAACTGCTGGCGGCGTTTTCAATAGTTCTTGCTTGCTCACTGCATACATTGTTGCCCAGAATAATCAAGAGGTTAAGGCTTGCCAAACCGAACTTTCTGGGACAAGAAGTCTTCGCCTCGTACGGAATGGTGCTTTTCGCAGATACTTCAGCATTAGTAAGCATCGGAGTGCTGGTCGGATTGATCCGTGCCGAAGTCGCACGACTGTATATATCAGTTATGGGAGCTATGTGTTTTCTTGGATTGATCGACGACTTGTACGGCACTAGGGAAGTAGGGGGATTCAAAGGACATTTTAGAAAACTTGTTTTCGAGCGCAAACTAACGACCGGCGTGGTCAAGGCGCTCGGCGGAACAATTGTAGGAGCAGTCGCAGGCAGAACTGTCTACCATGACAACCCCGCTCGATGGATAACTTTCACCCTGCTTGTTGCTCTGTGGGCTAACTTTCTGAACATATTTGACCTGCGCCCAGGACGAGCCGTAGGTGTATTTTTACTCGCGATAGGTGTAACATGTTGTGTGGCGTTCGATAAATTGCCTGATCGCTGGCTAGTAGCAGCATTGGGATTAACAACACTCCTCTGGGGACTTGCGGATTCGCGGGGCAAGGCAATGATGGGTGACTCTGGCTCTAACAGTCTGGGCGCCGCGGTGGGTCTTACTGCCGCTTTGAGTTTCGCCTTACCAACGCAAGTAGCCGTAATAGTGTTGCTAGTTGTCATTCACTGGTATTCCGAACGACACTCCATAACCAAGCTCATAGAAAACAATAGGATTTTGAATGCGATAGACGCGCGCTTGGGGGTCAGATAAGAATTGGCTGAGATAAAGATCGATCGCGAACGATGCAAGGGTTGCGAGCTGTGTGTCCATTTCTGTCCTAAGGGATGCATAGAAATGGAAAATGGGTACAACCGCAGGGGCTATCAACCCTCTGCGTTCGTCAAGCCCGATCTGTGTACGGGATGCGCAATATGCGCATTGGTTTGCCCTGATGTGGCTATAGAAGTGTGGAGATGATATAGATGGCGAACAAGAAACTTATAAAGGGGAACGTGGCGATCTGCTACGGTGCCCTTGCGGCGGGCTGCGATGCGTTTTTTGGCTACCCCATAACACCACAAAACGAAATTCCCGAGAAGATGTCTGAACTTATGCCTCAACACGGACGGGTTTTCTTGCAAGCCGAGAGCGAAGTAGCTGCAATCAATATGGTGTACGGTGCGGCAGCTGCGGGCAAGCGCGCTATGACGTCCTCTTCTAGCCCAGGTATCAGCCTGAAGATGGAAGGACTTTCCTATATTGCCGCGTGTGAGCTGCCTTGCGTGGTGGTAAATGTCCAGCGCGGCGGACCTGGACTAGGAAACACTCTACCCGGACAAGCCGACTATTTCCAAGCGGTGAAGGGCGGAGGCCACGGTGATTATCGGTTGCTAACGATAGCACCATGGAGCGTTCAAGAATGCTACGAATTTATGCCGCTGGCTTTTGATCTGGCAGATCGATACCGCAACCCTGTAATGGTGCTCATGGATGCAATAATCGGCCAGATGCTAGAACCGGTTGACCTACACGGCAATTTTGAAATCCGCGAGTATCCGAAACCGTGGGCAACAAACGGAGCAAAGGGGCGTGCTCGAAATGTTATCAACTCGCTTTGGATCGACAACACCGTAATGGAAGATCTAAACAACCGGCTGCAGGCAAAGTACGAGAAAGCACGCCGACATGAGGTGCGTTTCTGGAATTACCAAACAGCTGATGCGGAGCTCGTTCTCGTTGCCTATGGCAGCACGGCGAGGATATGTCGAACAGTAGTAGATTTGGCACGCGACGAAGGTCTGCCCGTAGGTCTACTTAGGCTCATAAGCCTGTATCCTTTCCCCGAAAGAGAAATCGAAGCGCTAGCTAGACAAGGATCGCGGTTCCTGGCGGTTGAGATGAGTGCTGGGCAAATGGTCGAAGACGTCCGACTGGCTGTCAATGGAATCAGCGAGGTGGACTTCTACGGCCGAACTGGCGGGTCGGTGCCAACTCCGATAGAGATACTAGAGAATGTTCGCAACACGCTCAGCGGACCTCGTGTTGCGTCGGCACAGGCTAGAAGGGAAGTTTAGCACATGCAGAACGTATACTCCAGGCCAAAAGGACTCACGGAAGCAGAGTTTGCTTACTGCGCAGGATGCTTTCACAGCGTAGCTCACCGGATGATAGCTGAGGTGATGGAAGAGCTGGATATCATCGACCGAACGATTGGCGTATGCCCAGTTGGGTGCGCAGTTTTTATGTATGAGTATATGGCGTGCGATATGATTGAGGCTGCCCACGGCCGCGCACCTGCTGTGGCAACCGGTGTAAAGCGAGTGCTACCCGACCGAATTGTTTTCAGCTACCAGGGAGACGGAGACCTTGCTTCGATAGGAACGGCGGAAATAGTGCACGCGGCTGCGAGAGGCGAGAATATTACCGTTATCTTCATCAACAACACCACCTACGGCATGACAGGAGGACAGATGGCCCCCACCACTCTGATAGGTCAAAAATCCACGACTTGCCCAACAGGAAGAGATCCGAAATGCGCGGGGTATCCCTTGCGAGTTTGCGAGTTGCTTGCCACGTTGGAAGGTCCCAGCTACATAGAACGCGTAGCCCCTACAAATCCTGCCGGATTCAATCGAACAAAGAGGGCTATCAAGAAGGCGTTCCAAAACCAGCTGGACGATAAGGGGTTTTCTTTTGTTGAGATATTGTCGAACTGCCCGACGCAGTGGAAGATGTCACCGATTGAATCGCTGAAATGGATAGAGGAGCAGATGACCAAGACATTCCCGCCGGGCGTGTTCGTCGATAGATAATTTGCCACATTGAAAACATTAGCGGAGTTGCCCGATGAATAATGCGCACCACGAGATAATAATCGCCGGCATGGGTGGGCAGGGCGTAATGGTAATCGGTCAGCTTCTTGCACACGCCGCCGTATTGGAAGATAAGAACGTTGTGTGGTTCCCAGCATACGGACCCGAAACTAGAGGCGGAACTGCAGATTGCACGGTGATAATTTCGACCAGCGAAATCGGATCGCCTGTTTCTTCTTCACCGGACACGCTTATTGCGCTGAACCAGCTTCTCCTAGATAGGTTTGCCCCAACGGTCAAACGGGAAGGGTTGATTCTGGTCAACACCTCACTCGCTGCGCCTCCAAGGGATCGCTCAGACTGCAAGATTGTGGAGATTCCGGCAAACGACGTCGCGAACAAAGTAGGGAATTCCAAAGCGGCAAACATGGTGATGCTAGGTGCCTATGTGGAACTAGTCAAACCTGTAAGACTTGACTCGATAAAGGCTTCAATGACTGAGGTGTTGCCGGAACGCTACCACCATTTGATCCCAGTAAATTGCCTAGCTCTTGAGCGCGGTGCTGAGTTGGTATCGTGAGCGCAAGCAGCCTGCAGCCCAACATAATGTGCTTTGTAACTGATCAGATGCGGGCAGACCACCTGGGATGCTACGGCAACCGACAAGTCTCAACACCTAATATAGACCGCCTGGCGCGAGAAGGTATAACTTTTACGGAATCTTACGTTGCCAATCCCGTCTGTATGCCCAATCGCGCCTCACTTTTTACGGGCCGGTATCCGAAGGCTCACGGGGTCCGCGAAAACGGGATAGCGCTCAATCCGAACGTGGCGGTATTACCTCAATTGCTGCGAGAGGCCGGTTACCAAACATCATTGATAGGAAAGCTTCACTTGGCTCCTTTCGGAGCCAAGTTTGATACCGTCGAAAACGAGTGGGAGCTATACGAAAGCAAGGGATATTGGGACAGCGGCGGTGAAGTGCCACTGCCGTTCTACGGATTTGAGCACGTTTGTCTCGTGGATGGACATGGTCCATATGTTTTTGGACATTACAAACGCTGGCTCGATGCGAACTACCCAGGTGCATACGATAAGCTCGCCGTTTCGCAGGCGCTAGAATCTCCCAGTGGCGCTAGAGAGTGCTGGAAAGCTTCTATCCCTCCGGAACTACACTACAACACTTTCATAGCAGACAAAGCTATAGAATGGCTCAGTAAACGCGACGAGAACAGACCGTTTTTTATGTGGTGTTCCTTCCCCGACCCGCACCACCCTTACTCACCACCGAAACCCTATTGCGAACTCTATGATCCAGCCTATATTGACTTCCAACCGGCAAGACGTAAAGGAGAACTGGATCAGCTTCCCGATTACTTCAAGCTGTCGTATGAAGGAGCACTACTTACAGGTGGACTTAGAGGAGATCTCAGAAAAACGGTAGATGCACACTACCGCGAAATCATTGCCCTCACATACGGGATGATCACAATGGTCGATCACCAAATAGGTCGCATTATCGCTAAAATGGAGCGGGAATCTCTGTTGGACAATACTGTTATTGTGTTTCTAAGTGACCACGGCGACCTGATGGGTGACCATTGGCTGATCAATAAGGGACCGTTCTTGTTCCGCGGTCTCGTTAGAGTGCCTACCATTTGGAGAATACCACGCGCTCAGAATTCCGGCTACGTGTGTGAGGAATTTGTCTCAGCAGTCGATTTTTGTCCTACTCTGCTCGAACTTGCAGGTGTTCCAGTTCCAGAAGGCATACAAGGACTGTCATACAAGAACACTTTGTGCGGTGAGCAACAGGACAGGCGAGAAGCAGTTTATATCGAATACGACGAAAGCTATATATCAGATCGACTGCGAAGCCTTAGGACCGCAGAGTGGGCAATTACCGCACACGCGAACCGGCCACAGGGTCTACTCTTCGACTTGAAAAACGACCCGCTAGAGCTACATAACCTCTGGGAAGATCCGAGTTACCAGAACGTAAAACTGGAGCTAATGGCCGAGTTATTCCGACACACCGCAAAGGCAGATAGTTGGCTGCCGCGCAAACTGTGCCACGCATAGCGATCATCGCCCACACGATGAAGAACGCAGTAGCTGAAGCACAAACCGACCACTAAATCCCTCGCCTGCGTAAAGCTTCCGGAATATCGGCAAGCGTCAAGTTCAGGACTAAGCTTTGACCTCTGCGCCATATTTTGAGCGACAACTTGTCGCCCGCGCGAGCTTTGCGCAACACGTCCTGGATGTCCGCGACAGAGGTGATCTTTACGCCGTTTGCCTCCAGAATGACGTCTCCAGGCCTTATACCTACTCTATCGGCAGGTCCGCCCGTATAGACCTCCGCAACGAGGGCGCCGTCTGTTGTTCCCAAGCCGAGCTGCCTGGCTATTCGCTGCGATATATCCCAAAAAGTCATTCCCGCCCAGCCGTGGCGGACCCTGCCGTACTTTATGAGTTCGTCCACCACTGGCTTGATTGACGAGGCAGCAAGGGCGAAGCCGAGCCCTTCAGCTCCGCTTATTATCGCGGTGTTAATGCCTATCACGTTGCCATTTATGTCACACAGAGGTCCGCCGGAGTTACCAGGGTTTATTGCAGCATCTGTTTGGATAAGACCATCCAAGCGTCCTTTGTCGGTGTCAAGCACTCTGTCAACAGCGCTCACAACTCCCACTGTGACCGTATTCCTGAACCCGAACGGATTTCCTATTGCTATTGCCGTCTCACCGATTACAAGATCATTTGAGGAAGCTAGCTTTGCCTCCGGAAGATTCCTGCCGTCGATCTTCAGAACGGCTATGTCGTACTGGGGATCCGCTCCGACTATGCGCGCTGGATATGTTTGCTTGTTAGGTAAGCTGACCTTAATATCACCATTTCGGCCAATGACGTCGTGAACTACGTGTTCGTTGGTGAGGATGTAGCCGTTCTTACCGTCTATTATTAGTCCAGAACCCTGGCCCTTGCTTGGAACAAGCCTTGTGAAGGGATCGGTTCCGAATATGTCATCGAACGGATCTGCAAAACCGAAAATCGAAGTGCGGCGGAGAACCACGGTATCGATATTGACTGTCGCCGGACCTACCTTGCGTACGGCCTGAATAACAGGATTGCTCTCCTTATTTGCAGCATATGGCGTGATTGGGACACCATTTGCTGTGTACTGCGCGTGGAGTGTGTGAGGCTTGGTAGGACAATCTATGGTAGGTGCACAGAGGTCGCTACCCATCATAGCTCCTAAAATACCTGAAGCAAAGCACGCAGCTATTATGACCAGCTGTCTCATCGCGATTGATCCTCTCTCAAAACACGGTGAGATACTACCTGTCTGACGTTTGATATTGCTCGATTTTTCTTATTGTGGCTACAGACGCCCGCCTGCGCTCGAGTGCTTGCCTGACTTTCATAGAAAGCAGCTCAAAAACATCAACTCCCGGGATGTTTTTTTCGACGTAATCGAACGCCCCTCTTTTCATGCACTCGACCGCATTTCCGACGCTACCATAGGCAGTAAGTACTATCACTTCACTAAAAACGTCGGCACTGAGCGCTGCTTGTAGTATCTCCAAACCACTTGTGGGCGACTCCATTACCATGTCCGTGATCACTAGGTCGTAGGGTGGACTTTGAGAACGAATAAGCTCCAAACCCTCTGCCTGGCTCTCCGCAGTGTCCACGGTGTAACCGTCGCGTTCCAGACGTCGTTTCACAGCATTGCGCACGCCTTCCTCGTCATCAATCACAAGTATCCTGCACACAAGAATAACCTCCCAAATACGGTCGTGACAGTTTTACGTTTGTTGCGGTGCCACATCTCTAGCCCGTTTACTGAGCCTTTCTTTATTGTAAGGCAGAAGTATGGTAAACCGCGCGCCTTTGCCCGGTATGCCATTTTCGAAGATTGTGCCGTTGTGAGCTTCGACTATTCCCTTCACGATTGACAGTCCCAGACCCATGCCCTTTGCTCTGGTGCTGTAAAACGGATTGAATATCTTAGGTTTCTTGTCCAAATCAATACCCGGCCCCGTATCTTCGAACCTAACCTGGACGTAATCGCCGGTCTGCTGAGACGGCTTCAGCCATTTCTTGCTTCTAGCATCTGCCAAAGAGGTTGAAATCTTGATCTCTCCACCCTCAGGCTGAAAGTTTATAGCGTTTTCTATGATCTCGGTGAAGCACCTTTTTAGCTTCTTGGGATCGGCCTTGATCTTGGGAAGCCCAGAAGCCAAGTTCAAAGTCAGCTTGGTTGGGGAGCGCTTCGGAAAGCCCTCTTCCACAGCCTGTTTAACCAGCTCGTTCAAATCGGCTTCTTCCAGCTCAAGCTGAGTAGCTTTTACAAACTCCCTGAATTCGTTGAGCACCTCCTCAAGAAGAAATATACCCCTTTTGATGCTCTCCATTATCTCAAGAGCTTTGTCCGGATCTATTTTCTGCTCTTTAAGAAGATATTCAAGCTCGTTTATGTCGCCTTTTATAGCAAAGACGCGGTTTCCAATCATATGCGCCGATCGCGCCGACATTTCGCCCCAAGCAGCCATTCTCTCAGCCTTTACCAACTGATCAACTAAACGCCTGTTGTCCAAAGCGATTCCTAGTTGCGAGGCTATCGTGGAAAGCATTCGTTCGTCATCGTCTGTAAAATCGTTGGGCAGCCATTTGTAAGGGCTCTTTCTCCGCTGAACTCGAATAACTCCGATCACCCCGCGATGAATCTTTATCGGAACAGCCATATATGCTCCAGCTTCATCTGCCGGAATTTCTTCGAAGCGGCCCCTCCAACGTGGATCACTAGGAGGATCAGACACGCGAACCGGGACCCCGTGCTTTGCCGTCCAGCCAGTTAGCCCCTCTCCGAGTTCGTAGGTGGCTTCGCCTATTTTCTTAGCGAGTGGGCCTCGAGATGCCCGCAGGACCAGTTTGTCGGTTGCGATGTCGATCAGAAAGAGTGAGCAGTCTTCGAACCTCAGCGCCTCTGATGCTACGTCTATGACACGCTGAAGGAGTTCGTCAGTGTCGCCAAATCGGTTAAGCTCCATACCTATCTCGACGAGAGCGGATTCTCGGGCGCGGTGGTCGGCGATGGTAAGTGAAATAACCGCTAGGTCTGCCAGTGCTCGAAGCAAACATTCGTGGCGGTCGCCAAAAGCATCGTATTCGCTGCTTTCCACATTAATAACGCCGCGGACACGTTTGTATGCGTCGACAAGCGGAACAGCTATTTCGCTTCGCACGTCGTCAAACGCAGGCACGTAGTAAGGATCCGACAGAACGTTGCCGGAGCGGTAAGGTTTGCCAGTAGATGCTACCAAGCTTGTTATTCCGCGGCCGGTTTCTTCAGAGGCTTTGAGTCTAGCAAGACGTTTCTCTTCCGTCCATCCTTCACCCGACACGTATCCAATGTCGAGTTTGCCCCTGTCGTGATCGACAATAGCTAGAAAGCCTCTCACAGCTCCGCACGACGAAACCGCATTGTCAAGAATCTTCTGAAGTGCCTCATCCGCCGAAGAGCTTGCTATTACAAGCCGGCTCAACCATGCGAGTAACTCAGCTTCATCGGCGCACTTCTGGTGCGGATGATCGGATTTATTATCGATGGCCATTCCTAAAATCCTCGATACTTGGAATGGGAAGTTGAGTGCAGTATATCAGACGAACGGAGCAAACTCAACATTGATTGGAGGCTAAAGAACGCTAACAAACGTGGCGTGAAGCAACCCGTAATGAGGAAATTTAATACAAGCCCACACCTTGCTACTAGCCGTCGGAAAGATCGTCCTAGTGTGGTTAAAGTCTGCTCACTGCGCAGGTTGGCTTATTTTTACGACAGGGTGATAATGGGTCACTCTTCCTGCGGCGCCATTCTGACGACGAACCCATACTTCTCCGGCTGCCACTGGGCTGTTGCCACCAATGCCAGCTTTTGCCTTGCACTCAGCGTATAAACTTGTACAACAGGCCTTATCTTCAGCTTAGCCAGTATCTGCGTGCCTGCTACTTTCGCAATGAACTCAATATCGTCTTGGCCCAAGCTTGCGGGCACCACTATCCGGAATTTGTCTTGGCCAACGAAACGTGCTTCAAGTAAGCCAAACCGCTTAGAATAATTACTCACGAATTTGCGCGCCAGTTCCACTCGCCTAGCTTCGTCTACCGTTCCATGGACGACCGAAGCCAAGCTGTTGCCGAACTTCCCACCGACACGTTCTTGCTCGTTTGCGGTGGTGCCAAAGTACAGCACCACCGCCACTAGCCCCAACAAACACAGCGCGTAGACTTTGTTGCTTGCAGAAAGCCGCTGTCGCAGGGTTGAGCGCCCAACATCTGCATCGGTTTCGGAAACATCCAGTTCCCAACCTTCGATTTTGCCCCTCGTCTTCGCTGCCGCCATTGTTAATCACAAATCCTCCCGATAGTGGTTTACCTCTACTTGTCCGACTTCAGCTTCGCAACACTGTCCTGGTCTGCCGCCCGTGAGTTCAAACGCACCAAAGCTAAGAATACCATTGGGATTATACCAGGACTGAACCCAGCTTCAATACATCTTTTGCAGCCGGCCGGCATTTGCGTCTCGATCATTCAGGTAAGAAATGCAAGGAAAGAAGGAATTATCGTCGTCGCGGTCAAAACGTTGGTGTGAGATGATAGTTAGGAATAAACACTTTAAGTTAATGATGGCGCTTCTGGGATTGTTTTTCTCGGCGTGGTCGGTCGCAGCAGACAACGAGTTTTCCACCACTAAGGACGGTAGCCTGCAAGCAATAGCCCAGGGTCCGCGGTCGATTATCGTATATTGGAAAGCCGGCACTGAGGGACCACAGCCGGTTCAACTGCTGGTGAACGGCAAACCGTGCAGTTCCTGTACCCAACAGTTGGAGCGCGTGGGCAATTTTTACTCATGCAGACTCGACGGCCTCGAAGCGAACACCCTGTACACGTTCTCATTGGGCTCAGAAGGCCCGAGTGTATCAGAAAAGACCTGGTGCGAACTCCCCGACAGAGCTGAATATGACTTGGTTGTAATAGGTGGATCTGCTTCTGGGATAGCCGCAGCCGTAACTGCCGCCAAACTTGGACTTAGAGTAGCCGTCGTAGAGGAAACAAATCGAATTGGCGGTATGGCTTCAAATGGTCTCGGAAGCACCGATATACGAGATCCGTCGCGCTCCAATGGTTTTTTTGAGGATTTCAGGCGGCGAGTGGTTGACTTCTACGGCGAAGGAAATGGTCTGCGCTATGAACCTCGCGTAGCACTTGCAATATTCAAGCAAATGGTGTATGAACACGCCAACATTCATCTGTATCTAAAATGCGAAATTGAGAAGCCAATTCTCATTGACGGGACGCGAGTTATTGGCGCTGAGATTCGCGATTCGGTTAGCAACAAGCGCGGCACGCTATTTGCTCACACAACTATCGACGCAACTCATACTGGGGATTTCGCTGCGATGTGCGGATGCGAGTTCCGAGTTGGAAGAGAACCCCGATCTCCGGAAGAACCGCACGCTGGCGTAATCTATTTCAACAATGCAACCCAGGAGATACTTCCTGGCAGCACAGGAGAGGGCGACAACAAACAACAATCGTATGCCTACCTAATGATATGGAAGGACTACGGCCAATCCGGCGCACCATTAATCGACAAGCCGCGCTTCTATGACCCTGAAACCTACCGTTATTCTCCGGAATGGACTAAGACGTGGAACTACACCTCGGGACGTCTTCCGAACGGAAAGTTCGAGATTAATCAGCATCCGTTTGGGATTGACTGGCCTTGCATAAACCACGAGTACCCTACCGCGGATAAGTCTACGAGGCGCGCCATCGAAGACATGTACCGTGACAGAGCGATGGGCTACTTGTATTTCTTCCAAAATGAGCGAGGACACAAGAACCTTGGACTGGCAGATGATGAGTTCCTCGACAACAATAACTTCCCCGTATCTTTGTATGTCCGAGAAGCGCGCAGAATAATGGGCGAATATCTCTTCAAAGAATGCGACGTCAGCAAAGCGCGCGAGTTTTACAGAGCAGATTCAATAGGCATCGGCGATTATCCCATGGACAGCCACGCGACCGAAGACCTAAAGGATCCGACCCGCATTGACAAAGGAGAGGGCGAGTTCTGGCTTCGGGCGTTTACGCCTTGGTATCAGATTCCTTATGGGGTTATAGTGCCCAAACGAATAGACGGTCTCCTTGTGTCGACAGCCGTCTCAGCAACACATGTGGGCTACGGAACACTCCGAATGGAACCCGTCCGAATGTCCTTGGGACAAGCCGCCGGAGCTTGCGCTTACTGGAGCAAGTTGTACTCAATTAATCCGCGCCGCGTTCGAGCCGCTTGGGTTCAGGACCGCATATTGTCACAATACGCTTACATAACTTGGAACTCCGACGTGAACCGTGACACTCGGCATTTTAAAGCTATCAACTTCACAGCGGCACGGGGCATTTTCCGAGAAGAGGCTTTTGAACCACATAGGCCTCTCAAACTTGCCGAAGCTATTGCTGCACTGAATAGGCTGCTTGCCCTTGAAGGCTCAAACGAGATGCTGTCGCATACAAGTGATTCGGACAAGATATGTACACGAGGAGAGTTTGCGAAGTTGCTAGTTACAGCCAAACAGAAGACTTCCCCTGATTGGATAGTGCGCATACCAGCGTGGCCCTCCTACGATGATGTTCCACCAACATCGCCCTACTACGGCTCTGTTGAAACTCTCAAGGCAAAGCGGATATCGGCATATCTGTTCGAAGGTGCAAAGAAAGGAAAGTTCAAGCCTGACGAGCCGATCACTCGAGGAGATGCAGCACAAGCCATCTATTTGGCGCATCGAGCACATGCTATGAACTACTGGATGCCCTGAGCGTTGCCGGCTTGCAACTCCGTAAGAAGTGCTTGGCGCGATATCAGAGCCGTGGGACCGTTGAGCATGTCTTTCACTGCTTGAGCAAGGCCTTCGGGGGTTAATCCGAGCCGTTCCCTAAGATGCTCGACACTGTCGTGTTCCACAAAAGCATCTGGAACCCCAAGGCAGCGTATGACACCTGTTCGACAATTGCGAGCGGCAGCGAACTCCAACACCGCTGAGCCGAAGCCGCCGGCAACCACATTATCCTCCACAACTAGCGTCGGCACCTCGCGTTGAAGAATATCGAGGATAAGACCCTCGTCAAGAGGTTTTATGAACCGAGCATTAATAACGGAGGTAAGAATACCCTCGTCGGCGAGCAAACTAGCTGCTGCAATAGCAGGATACACCATTGAACCGACAGCGATTATCGCCGCGTCACGCCCTTCAATTAGCCGCTGTCCCTTGCCTATATCGAGGACTCGCGGAGCAACAGCTTCGTACGCTGAAGGCCCGGCACCGCGCGGATATCTAATTGCTATGGGACCATCGTAGGATAATGCCGTTGCCAGGAGGTCTCGCAACTCATTTGTGTCTTTGGGTGCGCAGATTACTATTTCAGGTATGTGCCGCAAGTAAGACAAGTCAAACACACCGTGATGTGTCGGACCGTCTTCACCCACAAGTCCGGCTCTGTCTATCGCAAACACCACCGGCAGTCTTTGCAAACACACGTCGTGTACTATCTGATCGTAGGCTCTTTGAAGGAATGTCGAATAGCAAGCAACCACTGGCCTCAGACCACCAGCGGCCAACCCCGCGGCGAATGTTACCGCGTGGGCTTCAGCAATGCCAACATCGAAAAACCTATCCGGAAATGTTTCCGCGAACTGGGTAAGCCCAGTCCCGTCAGGCATAGCCGCGGTAATCGCAACGATACGAGGGTCCTGGGAAGCCAATTCTACAAGAGTATCGCCAAACACTTTGGTATAGCTTGTATTCCCAACAGATCGCTCGACAGTGCCTTCAGAGACATCAAAACCTGAGATACCGTGAAACACGCGGGAATTGTTTTCAGCGAATTCGTAGCCTCGACCTTTCTTGGTAATGACATGAATAAGCAGTGGACCTCGAAGCCTCTTGGCACTCTCGAAGACCTCGACCATTAGGTCTATATTGTGCCCGTCGATAGGACCCAAATAAGTAAAACCGAGCTCTTCGAAAACCGCCCCGGCTTTGGAACCCAGAAGTCTGATAACTCCGTGGCTTATCCCCTCTGCAGTGCGGAACAGAGTTTTCCCGGCCGGGATCTTTTCTACGAGATCCTTGGCGCGGCTCTCCACCTTCTGATATAGCGGGAGCATCCTCAACTTGCTGAGGTGAACAGCCAGAGCGCCAACGTTTTCGGCAATGGACATAGTGTTATCGTTTAGAATAACGATGATGTTGGTGCGCAACTGCTCAGCGTTGTTCAGGCCTTCGAGTGCCAAACCGCCGGTCATAGCTCCGTCACCGATCACTGCAATCACGTGCTCGTCTCCGCCTCTCATATCCCTAGCTTTGGCAAGACCGAGCGCGGCAGAAATCGACGTGCTCGCATGCCCGGCTCCAAAAGGATCATGCTCACTTTCGTCGCGCCTAGTAAACCCAGAGAGTCCTCCACCCTGCCGCAAAGTTGCAAACTGACGCTTCCGTCCTGTCAGTATCTTGTGCGCGTAAGATTGATGCCCCACATCCCAAATTATCTTGTCTTTCGGAGAATCGAATGCAGTGTGGAGAGCTATCGAGAGTTCGACAGCACCCAAGTTGGAAGCCAAGTGACCGCCCGTTTTCGAAACAGTATAAATAATGAGGGCTCTGATCTCGCCAGCAAGTTGGCGCCTCTGCGCTTCACTGAGGCACTTAACATCCGAAGGCGATTCTATTCTGTCCAGTATTTTCTCCGCAGCACTCACAGTCCTAATATCCTTCATTTACTCTCGCTGAGTCGCTGTTCTAAAAACTTTTCGATGGCAAGAAGGTCTGAGATCTTGTCAACGTCCTCAGCGAGTTCTGGGTATGGGCTGACTACAGACGCAACCCTGCCGTTTAGAAGACGGCCTGCAGCCTTCTCCAGGGCTGATACCTTCAACAGGCGAGGATAGATCATAGCCAGCACAACACGCAGCACGACGCTCAGACCAATTATACGAGCAAGCCGCAAAACGTGTTTCCGTGCTTCGTAGGCTTCCCTAATAATCCTCCAGTTTCCCAACACGAACTGCGGTCTAACAAGCACAAGGTTCCCCCCAGTAAAAACTCCATCGGCAGTGCGCAAATACGTGCGCTTCACAGCAGGATATCGTGCCTCACAATGGGATCGCGGAACTATCGGGTAAACAAAATCCGCGTCCTCTTTGCGCGCTCGCTCGATGAAGTCCTCCACCGACTCTGATGTAAGAAGCGGGATATCGCTGCTTGCCAGTATCACTGCTTCACCTGGTCCAACGCATTCCAGTCCCTTTCTTACATTCTCCACAAAATCCCTCGCAGGAGGAAGAACATTGTCGACACCCTCGAGTGAAACATCGCCTACGACAACTATTTGTCCCACGCTAGTAACGCCCCGAAACGCGTCGACGACCCATTGCGCCATTGCCTTTCCTGCCACGGGAACCATTGCGCGGCTAACTCCGGGGTTTTCCGGGAGCAGCTCACCGGCCGGGGCACCCGCCAATACGATTACGTCAACAGGACCATCATTCATTTCGGCATCACTACTTCCAACGACTCAGAGCGCGACAAAGTCCGACTGAGAAAAACCTCGGGAAAGGTTGTTCTCAGCGTGCTTGCTGCTCGCTCGGCATCTTCTTTCGTCCTAAACACTCCGAAGACCGCGGAGCCTGAACCGCACAAAATGCTTCGGACTGCTCCCGCATTCAGCAGCGCTGACTTAGCTTCTCGGATCTCAGGAAACTTAGCAGTTATCACTGGATCGAAGTCGTTGTGCAAACACCCTATGAGCCTGTTAATGTCGCCGGTTCTTATCGCGGCTTCTGCTTTGTCGCTCCAATGTTCACCATCGCGACTTGCAGTCTGATCGAGCTGTTGATACGCCCAACCAGTCGAAACACCGCACTCCGGTTTTATTATGACCAAGAACAAACAAGGGGCATCCGGAATTTCCGAAACAACATCACCTCTCCCTCTGACTCGTAGCGTTCCGCCGTAAATAAAAAGCGAAGCATCAGAACTCACGAGAGCTGCCAAACTAGCAAGCAAGTCTTTTGAGATAGCCGTTTCGTAGAGCGTATTCAGGGCAATGAGCGCTAATGCAGCGTTGCTGCTTCCACCGCCTAGACCTGCTTGAACAGGAATGCGCTTTGTCAATCGAAATCGGGCACCACCACCGACTCGGGTATTTTCAAAGAATACTTTTGCAGCTTTGATCACCAGGTTATCGCTTCCCAAAGGCACGCTGCAGCCTTCTACTGCAAGCTCCAATATGCCCGGCGCCGCAGTTTCAATGTCGATTGTGTCTGCTAGGTCGATTACCTGTGCGATACTGTCTATATCGTGGTAGCCATCCGGCCTAAGGCCGCCCACTTCGAGAGTCAGATTAACCTTTGCCGGCGAGATCACACGCAAGTGGCTTCCTATCATGTCAAATCTGCACTGGGCAACCCAGCTCGTTGGATTTGCGTATTGCTTCGAGAACTACTACACTCTTGCGACCCTCCTCGCCGCTGCTCTGCGGCTCGCAGTTGTTCTTAATCGCGTAGATCATGTCCTCGACGGCATTCTTTATCTCAGGCTCCACGCGAAGTGTATCCGGATCGATTTCGCAGCCTTCAGCCCATAACCATTCGACTTCTTTGCCGCGTGTCGTTAGCGCCGCACCGCGGTCGCCGTGGATTTCCACGCCGGCATAGGCACTGCGAGGAAAGGTAGTTGTACCACAAATGGTTCCCTTGGCACCATTGGCGAAATTTATGATTGCCAGACCCAGGTCTTCCCCTTCGATGTTGTGGTTCATAACGCTCAGTTCTGCATATACGCTTTTGACGTCACCTACTATCCAACACAATTGGTCGATAAAATGCACGGTTTGATTGGACAGGCTGCCGCCGCCGTCTAGAGCCCACGTCCCACGCCAGCCGCCGTTCTCGTCGTAGTAGGCCTGCGACCTGTACCACTTGAGCCGAGCCTCTGCCAAGATAACCTTGCCTAATGCGCCGGAGTCAACTGCATGTTTTATCGTCTGCGCGTTAGGCGAGTACCGCTGGTCAAAATCTGTAACCAGTTTCACACCTTGTTTCTTACACTCGGCTATTAGAGCATCAACCGCTTCCACTGTCACATCCAAAGGTTTTGTGCTGATGACGTGTTTTCCCGCCTTTGCGGCCATTATGCCGTGCTTTGCGTGTAGCCCGCTAAACGTCATAACATAGATGACGTCTATGTCGTCGCGCTCGAGCATTTTCTCGTAATCCAGGTAATAGTCACATCCGTGGCGCTCAGCAACAGATTTGGCTCGATCCTCGCGAAGATCACAGACTGCGACAAGTCTAGCCCCGAGCGTCGACGCGACTACTTGCGCCCGATTGGCTCCCATACCAAGTCCGAGAACACCAAATGTTATGTTTCCTTCTTTGTCCGGCATACTTCGACCCCCTAAAATTACCAAATAGCAAATTACGAACTATTCTACGACCCGCATGAGCTTTTCTCAAGCGCCACGGCAGCAATTGCAATCTGGGCAAACTCGCTTATCGACAACGTCTCGCCTCGGCATGACGGGTCTATCCCTGCGCAAGCAAGTACCTGCGCCGTTTTCTCCCTACTCCAACTCAATACAGCTGAGCTTGCCAGTGCGTTAAGCAGCGTCTTTCGACGCTTACCAAATGCAGACCTTACGATCGCAAAGAAAAGCTGCTCGTCCGGCACATTAACTGCTGGACGCTCACGTGGGTTGAGCCGCACAAGTGCAGACTCTACCTCAGGAACGGGAAAGAATACACTCGGAGGGATTAATCCTGCCTGTTCGACTTCGCAGTGATACTGAACGAAGATCGTTAGTGCCCCGTATTGTTCAGTACTTGGACCTGCGGTCAGCCGTTGGGCAACCTCCTTTTGGACGGTAACCACCATCCTGGAAAAGAGATGTTTGGCGGATAAGATCTTGGTAACTATTGGGCTAGTCACAGAGTAAGGCAGGTTACCAACCAGTAGCCATTTACCAGCCCACCGCTCAGGAAGAAACGTTTCAAGATCCAGTTTCAGAAAGTCAGCGAATACGGCTTCGACTGAATCAAACTCCCCAAGGGTTCTTTCTATAATTGGACGGAGGCATCGGTCAACTTCCACAGTGACCACCTTGGCTCCCCTACTCGCCAATTCACGCGTCAGGGTGCCAAGTCCGGTTCCTATCTCGAGCACGTGATCCCCCGAACCCACCTCAGCGATGCGCGCAATTCGACGCACCAGATTGGCATCTACAAGAAAATGTTGGCTGAGTCGTTTCTTGGGGCGAAGACCGTACTCAGCCAACAGTTCGCTTACAACACGAGGCGATGCAAGATTTGCAGGTGTTTCGCTCATTTGCCCAGCCGGACAGGCTTACACCGTGCTACAAACACGCAAACAGTATGCTAGTGCCGGCGCAGGACGTGAACAGTCACCATTTTACAGCCGAAACGCCTAGCCTCTGTGTAGGTAGGAAAACCCAAATCAATGCGATTTCCCTTAATCGCCCTACCTCTATCTCCGGCGATCGCGTAACCGTATCCCTCCACGTAGAGATGAGTCCCTAATGGAATAACACAGGGGTCCACGGCAGCAACCCCGTAACCAGCTCTGAGACCTATTGCTGTTCGGCCGCTTGCGTATCTGCCGCAACTGCGCGGTCCCGGATCGTAAGCTGTAGCGAGCATGCGTAGCACGCGAATGGTACGGAAAGATCCGCGACTGGTATATCTACCGCGGGAACCTATGCATACTATTCTGCTTGAGGGTTGCTTCGTTATCTCTGTGCTAAGCACAGTCTTTGATACCAACTTTCCATCTTCATATCTGAGGCGATAACGGATAACGCGCTCGCCCGCCTCGCCAGACTGGATTTCCATAACCTTGCCCGGACGGATGGTGAGCGAGAATCTCTTTATCGTTTCGTACGGTATCGGCTCCTTGATTTCAACAACCTCTTCCCGCACGCGAGTAACGCGTATCAGCACACCGTTTCGTACCCTGCTAGACAATGGAGGGCTGACCAAGTCTTCAGAGCTGAGATACATCCCCGCGGAATCGAGAACACATTTGACGGTTTCGCATGTTGTCTTCAATTCGCGGCGACTACCGTCCGCAATAATAGTAACATACACGGACGGCCGCGATATTTCAGATATATTCGCTGCTCCTGCCGTCACCATCGCGAGCATCACAAGACCCGCAACCGCAGTTCTGGCAAGACGCGGTATTCGCCTTCGCAAAGTAACACCTCCTTCCCCGTACAAGACGTCTGTAGACCCCTGGTCAAACAATGGAATCTACGGCATTGCTTGGGGTGAAACGAAGCGCTGCTATGTTATCACAAGTGCAAACTCTGTGTCAAATTCGCGACAGATTGGCTCTCGTTCGCACGTTTTGCCATCACGCGGTTGCAGATTGGAAACGCCGTTCGCGCTCGCCGCCAGGCGGTTGCCTTGACACTAGACTGACTAGGTGCTACGATGCCGACAGAGTTGATTGGTAGGTAAGATTGGTATCCCTTGCCGGCTGATTTCAAGTCACACATTTTTGCGTCATTGATCAACGCGTGGGGTTTGATTTTACGGCTTGCACCCTACGTCATAGGTGGCATACTCATAGCAGCCGTTCTATCTGCATCCTGCGGCCAACACAGGGTTCCCCGTTTCTTGCGCAAGCACAAGTGGTGGAATCTGCCAATTGTAGCGATCCTAGGCATCATATCCCCCGCCTGCACATTCGGAACTGTGCCAATCCTCACTGAAATGCTGCGGCGCGGCGCGGACACAACAGTCGCGGCAACATTTTTGGTTGCCTCAAGCATACTGAACCCGCAAATGTTCATGTTGGCAATTGGTGCGTTGGGTTTTTGGTTTGCGCTAGGTCAAACGCTCTGCGCCCTTATCTTGGCGGCGCTCGTCGGCCTGCTGATGCGTGGCCTAACGCGCTGCGGCATAGATGTCCTAAATTCCGATGTCGTCGCTTCAGAATCCGGCCTCGCTACCAATGCTGAACACCGGTGCGCAGGAACGCTCGATAAATGGCTGTCTCGATTTGGCAAGAGTGCATTAGACCTGACTGAGTTCGTGGGATTCTACTTTGTTTTGGGTTGCATAATAGCCGCCCTAATCTCAGAATTCGTACCGCCATATCTGTTGATTTCTGCACTTGGTGAAAAGAAGTGGTGGGCTGTGCCGCTTGCGACAATCTCCTCGGTCCCGTTATATGTTTGTGGCGGTGCGATGATACCGTTTCTTGCTGTGGCACACAAGATGGGTATGGCAACAGGCGCCGTTTTAGCAGTTCTCATAGCCGGTCCGGCAACTCGCGTAACAGCACTGAGTGCACTGTCGGCAATATTCCAGAAAAGGATAGTGCTAGGATATGTTATGGTTGTGCTGGTTTATGCGATGCTGGTGGGCTGGCTGGTTCGTGTTCCTCTTGTCTCACAAGGAGCTTTGTCGCCGTAACGGTCGAGTTTGCCAGCGTTCGGGAAAGGATGGGATCAAGATGCATGTGCGCTTGCTTTTGATCACTGTGACTGAGCTCGCATGGTTAGGCATAAACGGCGCTTCTGCGAATGATTGGCACCTAGCTTGGATGGACACCTTCGACCGAACAGAGATCGGTCAAGACTGGCACTTGGTTAAAGGAAAGGCGTCCATACAGCAGGGCAAGCTCTTCCTCAAAGGAGCCGGAGCAACAATAGTTTCTACGCTTTCTTTCAAGCACGATGTCAAAATCGAATTCGACGCTCAAGCAGATCCGAGCACACCACCCTGCGATCTATCCGCAACGATAGGAGCAAATGAAGAATTCGGATATGGATATCTGTTTGCGTTTGGCGGAGCTAATAACCAGGTCAACCAAATACTGGGATTTAGGGAAAAAGTTGTTGACACAAAGCCCAGACTTCTCATCGAACCCGAGAAAACGTACCATATCGTCGCACTTAAAGAGGGCAAGCGACTCGCATATATCGTGAATGGAAACACGGTTGTTCAGGCGGTCACCCAAGACCCCATAGGCGGGCCGGGCTTCGACAAGGTAGGGCTGGTTACTTGGGCGGGCATGATCGTAGACAACTTCAAAGTTTATGAGAGAAATACGCCGCATCCCGAAACGCCCATATATCTTACTGCTCTGCACCCGGGGCCTTTCTACAGAGAAGAACGCTTTCTGAAATCCAAACCGGGAGTATCAGCCGCAGGCTTAGATGAAGCTCTGAAGGCGTTCAACGCCCGCGATTACCGCAAAGCGCTCAGCTTGTTCGAATCTATCCAGGATCCTGAAATTTCGTTAGCCGGACAATGCTGGGTAATCGGAGATCTAGGCTACCAAGAAAAGCCCCAATACCGGCTGGGAAGCGTTAACGAAGAGTTCGCGGAGCTTTGTCGAAGACTAGAAGCCGCATCAAAAGCAAACCCTACAAGCAAAATACTTCGAGAATACTCCGAGATTGCAAAGTGGCTGCCGGAGCTTATTATGGCCAGGTCCGGAATGGTTGCCGCGAGAAGGATAGTAGCGTTAGGCGAAGACAATAACCCTTTCTACCACAAGGCGAAGCTCTACTTGGCTAGGTACCATTACTGGAATGGAGCTGAGGCAGGAGACCCTGTGGTCAAACAACAGGCTTTGACGTGGATGAAGAATCTGCTCAAACTGTGGCCGGAGCACAATGTAATGAGACAGTATGTCGGAGAAAAGGTGCTGTGGGGAGAGGAGTTCGTAGCGAACACTACAAGTCACCCAGCTTGGGCGGCCTATTTAAGAGAGGCATACGTGCGGCAGGTCAAGATCATGGAGCGGTTTTTCGCGGAACGTCAAGCTCCGGACGGACAGCTTGGCGGAGGCTATGGGGACGACGTTGAGCTTATGCGCACGTGGGCGCTTATTGCGTCCATATCGACCGCGAGCCGCACCGTCCGCGAAGGCATCTCAAGACTAGCTGAGGGGGTATGGTCAAATGTTCTGAAGGACGGCTTCGGTGAGCTGGGTGACGTAGAGCACTCAGCAGAGCCATCTGCGGACACACTTCCGACAATGCTGTTCCTAGACTACGGCAATCCAGTCTGGATTGAAAGAAATCTCAAATCGTGCAAGACCTTGCACGATGTGTGCATGGGCATAGACAACAAGGGATATCCTCGCTTCAAATCTGCCGAAATAGGGTGGAACGGCGCGAACACCAATCCCCGAGCCGGAGGCGATACAGGATATCACGCTAGGGCGATGAAGCATTTTATTTGGCAGGCTTGGTGGGGAGATGAGGACGCAAAAGACTGGTTTGTGCGTTGGTGCGAAGGGTGGCGTGCCGCAGCGATGGCAGAGCGCCAAGGCAAGTTGGTAGGGTTGGTGCCGTTCACAATATGGTTCCCCTCAGGGGACATAAAGCCGCCGAATGGGGCTGAGTGGTATGATCAAGCTTGGCACTACTACGGAAATATGAGTGGAATGATTTACGATTCCCTACTCTGCGCGTACTCGTTTACCCGTGATCGCAAGTTCCTCGAACCTTTCTTGATCGGAATGGACACCGCTACCAGGGCTCCTTTGGCACAAGGTGATTTTGCTCCTGGTTCAGTTGAGTGGCAAAGACAACAGATACTCGCGGTTGACAGTCCGCAGCGCACAGCCCTGTACAAGTGGCTAACAGGTGAGCGCGTCTACGACGAGTACACCCTCCGCTTCGGTGATCCGGTTCAGAAATATAGGGTCAACTACGACTTAAACGCGTTCCTAGCCAGCTTTAAAAAGATTGCGGAGGCAAATCGATACAATTTGGAAATGCAGACTACAGAGGTACTATCCACCGACAGAGCAGCGCTCTACGGCGCGCTGACCGTATTTGGCGCATATACTGGAGCGGTCACAGATTTACGAGACGCATCCACCCCAACTTTCGCCATCACCTACGATACCCCTGACGAAAACTTTGCAGCCGTGGTAACCGAGTCAACGCCCGAAAGGCTACGCGTGTGGCTGTATTCATTCGCCGAGGTACCCGTCCGAATAGGCTTGAAGGTATGGCGTTTGCTACCCGGTACATACGTGATGAACCAGGGAGAGTTAATGCCCGGTGAGTACGAATTTCAGAATCGATATGGTTGGAGAAAAACGAAGATAGTGAGAATTCTCCGACGCGCGGATACGGTGTATGTTTCAGTGCCAGCGAGAAAGGTATGGGTGGTCGATCTGCGGCTGAAAGAAAGGATTACAGTTCCGAAAAAAGCACCAGACCTCGCGGTTACGGCGCGCGACATAAGACTCACCAAAGACCGAATATCGGTAGTAGTCCATAACGTCGGTTCAGCTCGTTCTACCGCGACGTGGCTTTCAGTCCAAGTGCAGGACGAATCAGGAAAGTGGAAGCCAGCCGGTCGGATTCGTATACCCCCAATCGAGCCTCCGCGCCAGTTTGTGCCATCCACTACACAGGTTCAACTTCCTCTCCCCGAATCAGCATTGCGACGGGTGCGCGTAGTAGTGGACACTGAAAACAGAGAGTGGGAACTTTTCGAGGGGAATAATGTCGTTGTGATAGAGCAAAGTTGATCTGTACGCGTGTACAACGCATTTTGTAAAAAACTTGTCCGTTAACATTGACTTTTTAGCAATTGCGTGCTACATTGGTAAATAGCCAGAAACATTGTTTGTCGGAGCAAAAGCGGCATTGATGCTCAGGCTCATGACAAAGTAGGTTACCGAGATCTATGAAGGGAGAGAAAGGGATGTAAAATGAAAAACTCAGGGTACTTTAGCCGGTTCTTTTTGTACCTCCTCGCTTTGTTAGCCGCTACCGCATTCCAGTGCAATGTTGCAACAGGTGGAACCATCAAAGGCAGAGTATACAAGCCTCTTTGGTCCAACTATACCACAGGCCACGAAGCTGTGCTCCGCGGCTACGCCGGAATTGGTATATCTGCAGTAAAAGATGGACAGTTACAAGAAGCTGGTTATGGCGCTGCGGAAACCTGGGCAGGCGAGCCCGTGGGTTACTTCGAGATGCCAAATGTTGTTCCTGGTACTTACAACATTCTCTTCCACGAAAAAGACGAATTTACCCGGCACCTAATGTTCGGTCTGGTTGTACCGACCTCTTTTCCGTGGACGCTGGAAATAGAGAGAGTTCTTAAGTATCGGGACGTGGTTACGGCGTTGACGTGGGATCCGCTTCCTAGGGGGACGTGGTCACAGTCTTTTGTCGCGAAAGGGAATTGGGTAACGCAAGTAGGAATTCAGCAGGCCATCGAGTTTGGTCCCGATGTTCGGGTCACGATTCACGAAGGAGGACCTTCCGGACCTCAGATCGGTCCTGCCAGGACTATCCCTACGGTTGTTGTAAATGCCAGTTCTGCGTACTGGAGCGCAGGAGAGGTTCCCACCACCCCCGGCAAGACTTACTGCGTAAACTTCTACGTTCCCACGGGGCTTCAAGCATTTCTTGCGGGAGCCACTATTCAGGGCGGCGTTGCGTATCCTGACGGACAAACGTGGCGCGATTTCGAATTAAGCCCGATTGGACCGGTCAAGTGTACAATTCACCAAGATACGGATGGAATAATCAGCGTGGTTAACACCAAGAAAACCAATTCGGCCAGCTTACCACTAGCGTATACCTCAGTTCGGGTCGCGGGACAAACATTCACTGCGAAGGGAACTAGCTTGCTCTCGGTGAGCTGCCTCGTAGGCAACACCGGCAGCGGTAAGATGATTGCAGCGCTCTACGAAAGTCCGGGCGTAAACGGCGAAGGTCAGAATCAGATCGGCGTAGCCAAGTACTTCAAGGCGATTGACTATAACAATCGAAGCGGATGCATTTGGAAGCCCGGAGAAGTGCCGATTACCCCTGGCAACACCTATTACTTGAAAATCAAACGCGCTGACGGGCAACCGTTTACGGTTTACTATGTGAACGAGAATGAATACCACGGCGGTGTGTTCTATAAAGACGGTGTTGCGCTAAACGACGCTGATCTGTCTACAACTATAACAACAGAAGCGTTTCCGGGAAGCGCTACAATTAAACCGGTGCAGATTTCCAACATCCAAGTTGTCAGAGGCACAACCAGTGCCGTGATAACCTGGACAACCGACGTGCCTACTGTGGAAGACTACGTAGACTGGGGGGCAAAGACGCCGTATTCATCCCGCACTGCGGCAACATCCGGCACTACTTCGCACAGTGCAACCCTTACTGGATTACAGCCGAACCAACTTTACCACTATAGGGTAGTAAGCAAGGCAAACGGGAAGTTTGATTCCTACTCGAGAGATTTTGTCTTCGCCACAGACCCCGACAAGCCTAATATGCTGATGAATCCGAGCTTCGAAACTGGCTCGCTGTCCCCTTGGGTTGCCTACACGATCTATCCAGGCGACTTTGGGCTTCGAAACTATCCCTGGACAAGCACGGGTGAACCGAGCTTCTTCGGCTTGCAGGCGCGAAACGGCGGTGGAAATTGGTTCTACGGCGGAGCCACCAATGGCTTTAAGAATAAGGGAGGCGTTTACCAGCGAGTGGCAGCAACACCCGGTGAAGAAATGTGCTTCAGAGCCTGGATGGCAACATGGCAGTCAGATCCGGTAGGAGGAATGTTCGTTCACAACAGCCTAGCTCGTGTGGGCATAGATCCGACAGGTGGGACGGATCCTAGAGCGACTACAGTTGTTTGGGGACCGTGGAATGCTTGCCAGGATATTTACGCGGCTACAGAAGAAGGCACTGGAAAGGCTTACTGGACTGAGTGCTATGTGACCGCAACTGCAGTAGCAGATCACGTGACGGTTTTCATGGAAGCAGGTAGCGAAGCAGATATACGTTGGGTAGTATGGGGCATGGACGATGCCGTGCTGACTAGTGCTTCTGCGCAGATTGTGGATCGCATCGGCGACCTAGGCTCCTATGCTGACGGTACACTGGTTCGTCTGACCGGAAAGATTGTTACAGGATCAAGATTTGAAATCGGCGCGAACTACATAGAAGAACCGGACCGGAGCAGCGGTATCCGAGTAGAATCCCAGACAGATTTCCCGCGAGGGTTCAAAGTTACTATTCAGGGGCGCAAGGGAACCAAAGCGTCAGGCGAGCCTTATCTATATAACGCTGTTATCCTGTCCGAGGAACCAGCTAGTGAACCTGGCAAGCTTGCTACCACTGCTAAATCAGTTAAGCCGGGACTTTTGATGACAGTAGCAGGCCGGATAAGCGTCGACGATCAGCTGAACTACTATATCAATGACGGTTCCCTACCGAATCCTGGATTGCGGATTCGCACAGATCCGCTTTTCTTCCTGCCTGATGTCGGCGCATTTTACGCGGTTTCTGGGGTGGTTCAACTTGAAGGCGCGGTGCCGGACGTGCAAGCTGTCATAGCCCCGCGAAGCGACGACGACCTGCGATCGTTTTCGGAATAGCCATAACTGTACAGTACACAATAAGAAAGGCTATTTGTAGATATAAATAGGCAAGCTGTCCTTTGCTGCCACGTAACCGTCAGGTGAAGATAGCTCGACGTCTAGCCTATATCGGCCGGGAGGAGAATTGGTAGTAACAAAAAGCTCGTGAAAAGTGATTTGATTTGCCACTTTGATCTGGTAGTGCGCTGAAATCGGCTTGGTGTCAGGATCGTCTAGCGAATATAGCTTGCAACCTACAACCGCATCCCCCGGTTGCGGAGAATAGGTGGCAATGCGAAGCTGCGCAGCTCCTCCCGGCTTTAGGCAACGTTTCTGCCAAAACAAAGCGGCGCTTAGCTTGCGCTGTTTTAGGGAAGACGCAAATTCAAAAATAGGAAAAAGCGATAAGTTTTTTCCTCGAGTCATAGCACCCTGAACAAGCTCGAGCCGCGCCTTTCTGTTCGGCGTGCCGTCGCTGTCGTTAACTACAATGCACAATCCAACTCGCGGCCACATATCAGGGGCTAAGGGAGCAAGTTCGCTTAGCGGGATAGCCAGTTCGTAGATCGTATGAGTGCCATTGCGAACCACATATGCGCGTGCTGTCTTGATCACGTCGAGGGGCTGTCCTCGACGACCTGCCCATCTCCAAACAACTGGCTTGCCTTCACACAATGCCAAGCCGAACTCGTGATAGCACTCGTCGCAATTATTAGAGTCCGAAATTACTGGACTTATGCCCACCTGAATACTATCGTTCGCCCACAAATCGGAACCATACATTGACTGGTAATGTTTGTCATCCGTTACATCAACCGCGAGATAGAAGTTTTTGTCATCGACCGAAAAAGCGAAGCGAGCTGAGAGATCCTGCGGACCGCCCAAGCGGTCGGTACCATTGCGCTGAATTAGGAGATCAACCTTACTTGCTGGACGCTTCTTACACCAGTCGACCATACCCCACACTTCAAATGCCCATCTTATTCTCTTATCTCCGAATCTCAAGATAATATCGCCCTCGCGGAGTCCCGCAGCTTGCGCAGCTCCTCCCGGTATCACAGACGTCACGACAACCTGATCCTCTCCGTACCCTTCCAAGAGATACTTTCGGCGATAGTTCTCGTTGATCTGTTCCCAACTAAATCCTAAGCATTTTTGATCGGAGCTGGGGGTTACATCAGGAGGTACAGTAAGTGTGAGGGACATTTCATAGTTGTCTCCGAAGTGATATGGCGGTCCAGACATTTCGATCCAATCCGCCGACGCCCAGTCATTGAGATTGCCGTCAATTCTAACGTTTTGGGCTCTTGGTATATGATACTGTGCCACAAACGGACTTTCTATCTTGCCATACCCAACCTGCTTCGTGGTGAGAACAAGCCCCTTTGGCGCATTCTTTTGGGACCTTTTGGGAATCCATTCTACCGAACCGTTCTCGCGGATGTATATCAACTGCTTGTAGCCCGCTTCCTTGAGCCCTTCGTAGTCATTTACATAATCGAATTCAACACCTGCACGACTGAGCAATATTCCTTCGAAAAGGGCTGCAGCCGCTATATCTCCATAACTTGCCCCGAACTTATTGATCTGCTCCCTGGGCATTCCCCATATGGTGTTCTCAGCCAGCATGTAACCAGGAGGTAGGACTACAGCAACCTGAGCCTTTGCGCTGCGGCGAACTGGATTCTTTCTAATATGCTCGCTGAGTTGTTTCAACACCTCTAGTCGCAACTTGTAGGGTAGATTCCGGTCACACCAGAACCACAGACACTTCGCGCCTTGATCGTAAGCCCGTATAAGCGCCTGTGCCATCATAGATTTATCCCCTTCCGGATACACACTCGTCCCCCAATACCCGCCCCAACGCCTGGCTGCTCCTCGAAGAAACGCGTGGAAATAATCAAATTGCTGCTTGTCGTCAAGGTCTTCCATGCCGTTTCCCAGCAGTGACTCAGGATTCCATCCGTATCCCCGCTTTGTGTAGCGCCCTTCGAATATCAACCCCGGCGCTCCACCGCTCAACTGGTACCACGCCGTGTATTGTTGGGTTTCCCAAGAAGGGTAAGGGTTGTAAAGCGCCTGCATAGTTCCGGTGTCAAAGAAGTTGTTGCAGTCGAAGGTGCGGTGCTTTGGAAGCTCAGCCTCTTCGACACGCATCTTTATTGCATTCGCTATTACCTCCGGACCTGCGAAGTGAGTTGTTATCCCTTTATCCCAACCAAATCGAGTAGCCGGTTCATCTATAAACATTCGACCTGGGCAGAAATTGCTGCGGTAGAAGTCATCAGGGTGTGTCCCTCGCGCGCTCCAGAACACTGGCAAGTTTTTCAACCATTCAACAGCTTCGTCCCTAGGGTGAAAATAGTTGGCGCCGGCAGATATGAGTTCCATGTACTCCTCGCGGGTATACGGAGTATGTTCACGTTGTTCGATTGGTATGCGCTCATCTCGATCATCGCGTGCATCAATCTGACTACCTATCCGAAGATCGCTGCGCAGTCTTAGCAGAATGGGGTTTGCAAAGTTGGGCTTGGGAAAATCGAATCTACCGAGAAATCGAACAAGCACGTGCCCCATTAGTTTCCCTGTTGTCGCGAATCCGTCTAGGTACCTTGTTTCGGAAGCAGACTGTGGGAAATAGTCCTTGGTGAAGTCGGCGAGTTCAGGAAGCACAGCTTCACCGGTCAAAGCGTCCACGTATTCTATCGACTCACCAAGTGATGGCGAGTAGATGTACCTCGCGACTGCCCCAACGGATCTTTCCGATGTCAAAGGCACTCTCTCACTCAGCACCCGCACTCCTATAACGCTGCCGTCCGTTTTCTCCAGGTGCATCTCCCACCACTTGTACGTCCTACCCTTCAGTTTCTGGCTAGGACCTACCACCAACCGCATTCGCTTTACGGGTGGGGTTTGGTGCTCCGCAGCACTTGATATGAAATAGTAGACTTCCGAAGCTGCAGCTGAGGCATACGAACAAGGTGCAACAAGGGCAAACATAATGGTAATAACACCAGCTAGCAAGCACATCGCGGTTGTCCTCTAGGCTTGTCTTTGATGGAGTTAGTTCGCTGATCTGGGGTGATGTTCCTCCGAAACTCCTCGAGCCAAAAGGATTGCATAGGTACTTACCTGCGAGCATCTTGCCGTCTAGGCTGATATCTGCGATAATTGCTCGGCAGGATACAAGCACAAAATAACTTGCCCCGAAAACGGAGATTGGCAAAATGTCAGATTGGTCAGACGTTAGAAACCTGGTAAGGCAGGAAATAGTACAGAGGCAGGAAGAAGGCTGCGACGTTACCGGCTTCGAGGAACGCTGGCAGTCGGCAAGCACTATGTCGCAGATAATGGAGCTCTATGAAGATCTCCAGAAACTTCGCGTGAAACAAGATTTTCCTTATGTGGAGCCGAGCCATCTCGGTGGAATTCGCGCGTGTAGACCTGGTCATTCGAAGCGATGGCGTGTGAGCATTGATGAGGCGCTGTTTGACAGAGTTTACGGTGCTTGGATCGGAAGATGCGCCGGGTGCATGCTCGGAAAACCTGTGGAAGGATGGAGCGAAGAGCAAATACGTAAATACTTGAAAGGGATGGGGGAGTATCCCCTAACCGATTACTTTCCGCCGCCGAAGAATGAGCTTCCGGAGGGCGTTGAGCGGCCGCCGCACAAGGTGTTTTGCAGAGGCGAGTTTCCGCACGGGATGGTAGACGATGATACGAACTACACAGTGCTTGGCCTGAAGATAATGGAAGAGAAAGGGCCTGACTTTACTACTGCGGACGTCGGCTGGATGTGGCTACAAAACTTGCCATTCAATCACGTTTGCACCGCCGAAAGACGAGCTTACTTCAATCTTGTAAATCGCCTGCCCATCGACCAGGTTCCTATATACCTTAACCCGTTCCGCGAATGGATAGGCGCACAGATAAGAGCGGATTTCTGGGGGTATTGCACTCCCGGCTGGCCCGAGAAGGCGGCCGAGTTCGCGTATCGTGACGCTGCCCTATCACACATCAAGAACGGCATTTATGGCGAAATGTTCTGCGCGGCTGCCATAAGTGCGGCGCTCGCTACTGACGACGTCTACGAGATTATTGAATCGGCGGCAAACGAAATACCCGCACGTTGCAGGTTGGCAGACACAGTGGCCGATTGTCTGAAGTGGCGCAAGGAATGTTCGAGTTGGGAAGAAGCGTTCCAACGCATGCTTGAAACCTATTACGGGAAGTATAATTGGGTACACACCAACAACAACCTGGCAATTGTCCTGATCGCTTTGCTATTCGGCTGGCCCGATTTCGAGAAGGTTCTAGGAATTTCAGTGATGCAGGGCATGGATACTGACTGCAACGGCGCTACTGCGGGAAGCATTATCGGAGCGGTGCTAGGAGCAAAACGAATACCAGACAAGTGGTCGAAACCGCTCAACGGCAAACTAGCTACCACTGTCATAGGTTTCCCGCTCCCAGAAATCGAGGAACTGGCAAGAAGGACTATGGTTCAGATTGAGCGCGTCTTGGCTTTGCAGAGCTAGCGACAAGAAACAGCGGTGAAGCAGGGAGAATAGTGAGCAATGTTATTCGGCAATGGACTAAAACAGGGTAATTCCAAACGGCCGAACACGACAGTGGTGGCCGCAGTTCTCGTTGTGATTATCCTGGGAGCCGGTTTTATGGTATTCAAATTCTTGAGGGGATCATCTCCGACTACTGTTCCGGCCGCAGACACGGGGCCTTCACCCCAAGCTATGACGCCGTCTCCTTGGGAAGTGCCTCCCGGTTCCCCAACACCAACTCCGCAGGGTCAGCAAGCCGGTCCGCCTGGTGCTCCTCCAGCCTCACCTCCACCTGCCACGCCGCCAATCCCAGGACCAAGTGCTCCATCAAGCCCTCCTACTCAATCGTCGCCGGCTGCGCCTCAGCCGCCTTCACCATCAAAGCCCACACGGCCAACCTCAGCTCCGCCGACAGGAGCTTCTACGCCAATGGAAATGCGGCAGATTACAGTGTTCCAGAGAGTTACTGTCAGTTATCCGGCTAGCTGGAAAATAGCCGTCGGCGGAGGAAACGTGGCTGCTGTGTTTACAAACGGCAAAGCAATGTTTGAGGTGCATCCACCGGATCCGAAGGCCGCTACCGCCAAGGAAATAGCGCTACGGGGCATCAAGAGCCTAGTAGGGAATGTGCCGATTCTATCACAAGGACAAGCGCGCATCGCAGGCAATGACGCGTACTGGGTCGTAGTGAAGATTGGGGGCAGCACAGCTCGAATAGTGGGCGTTGACGCACCCACACGAATAGTTATATTCGAACATACAAAAGGAGAACCGATTTCCAATTATAAGAGCGTTTTTGATCAGATGGAGTCATCCATCAGTTTTGCTCAATAGACTGAGAGCCGTACGTAGCGGGAAGTGTCTTCTGAAGCAGCAAAGTCCGAGAAAAATGTGTTCGACCCGATCATACATCTATGCTCTCAGAGCTGGTAACCAAAAATGAAAAGACGCCCCATATCGAGAATGTCTTGATCCCAGTTCAGTCCAGGGAGTATATTAACTCTGCCCGGCGATTAAGAGCATACATATCGCGGTATATAATACTAAATACACGCAATTGCTTCATGAGAGTGTGACCACATACAGTGACAGTGTAAGTAGAACAAAATGCCTATTAGTGAACACAAGTGCAAAAGATGTGGTCTTAAGTTTACCACCCTTAGAACTCCTAACCTGCTTGACCAAACTGCTAAGTGCCCAAGCTGCTGCAGCAATGAAACTGAACGTCTACCGTCACGGTTTGCCCCTCGTCCCCCATCTTGCTGCACAACTCGTGACCCTGACTGCACTTCTAAAGATCCTCCGCCATCGGAAGCAGATAACTAGGGAGTTGAAACATGAAACCTGCTGTCGGTCTGATAATTGGAGCTATTGCTGGTTTGGTCTTGAGCTATGCTAGCCGAAAGATTGAAGGTCAGTGTATCGTGCTGTGCAATCCCTATGTTGCCGGAGTATTCGGCGCGGTACTGGGATTTCTGATAGCCCTCGAGCAGGACAGATAGAGATAGACTAATTATCAGACACCAAAGAACGTGGCACCAAGAACGGGTCAGCTGTTATTCTCGGAGTTTATAATCACCAAAGACAAACGCAAGGCTCGAGTCGGTACGAAAGCCTTGCGTTTTGGTTGATGTGTATCGTGGACAGGAGGTTTTCTTATGAGAACGCGAATAGGCTTCGTTGGTCTCGGCATTATGGGACGGGGAATGGCAGCGAATTTGGTCAAGGCTGGCTATGAACTAACGGTTTATAATCGCACACGTGCCAAAGCCAAAGAATTGGAGGCGCTCGGAGCCCGCGTGTCTAATACACCGGCTGACGCCGCAGCAGACGCCGATATTGTCTTCACTATGCTGGCCGACCCTCCCGCCGTAAAGCAAGCGGTTCTCGGAACAGCAGGCGTCATAGAAGGACTCAAACCGGGGGCTATTTTAATCGATTGCAGCACTGTGGATCCTGAAACGAGCGCGTGTGTACGAGAGGCTGCAGAGGCCAAAAACGCGCTGTTTCTGGATGCGCCTGTCGCTGGCAGCAAAGACGCGGCTACCAAAGGCGAACTCATATTGATGGTCGGCGGCGACCCGGAGACTTTGGAAAGAGCAAAGCCTGTTTTAGACGTGATAAGCAAGAAGATAATCTACGCCGGACCTTCAGGCAGCGGTACCATGCTCAAACTATGCTTCAACCTTGTAGTTTCCCACATGATGGCAGCTCTTTCTGAAGCACTCGTGTTGGGCACAAAGGCAGGCCTTTCACCGCAGACTATTATAGACACAATAATGACCGGCGTCATAGGATCGCGTTTTTACGAGTGGAAAGGCAGCTGCATACTGAATCGCGACTTCACGACCAACTTCTCGCTAAAACTTATGCACAAGGACCTCTCGCTCATTGCTTCCGCAGGCTATTCCCTCGGCACCCCTCTTCCCGTTACGGCAGCTGTCAAGGAGTTGTATGCCGCCGCTAAGGGAATTGGCAATCCGGAGGAAGACTTTTGCGCGATCGTAAAAGCGCTGGAACAGTTTGCACAAGTGGAAGTCAAGCGCCAATAGAGAGCAAATATTCGTCTTAATGCGGCCCGCATATACGTCGACCGTAAGCGAGCGATACTAGCTGCGCAATGAGCTTATTAGGAGCTCGTCTCTTGTCTCGATCGTGTAGCCAATTTGAGTGCTCGGAACCAGCGCTGTAGAAGCATGCGGCAATTGTAGGTGCCAGAGGTCATTGTGACCAGTTAAGGTGCAATCGCCGCCTGTCGCAGTAACAAGATGCATTCCGCGCGCACGTTCGATCGTGACCTTGTTACCCAAGACTTTCTGAACGCAGAATGTGTGAAACGTCGCAATAGTGTGAACCTCATCTGCCCTGCCAATGTCAATGCACGGTTCCAGAGGTGGCATGGCAGGCCGCTTTGCCATAATGGCCGCACACCCTTCCTCTAAGTGCAGGGTTCGGCCTCGATTGTAATCAAAAAGCCTGTAGGTGACCTGAGTTCTTTCGCTGATTTCGAATACAACAAGACCGGGACCCAAGGCGTGGACAGTGCCAGTTGGCACGTTAAAATGCATTCCGGGTTTTAGGTTGCTATGGCATTGTAGGTTGCTTAGGACCTCGTCCTCATCTGGGTTCTCCGAGCGGATAAGATCACAGAACTTCCTGGGATCGACCCCTTCCGAAAAGCCACAAAAGAGATAAGAATCAGAATCAGCGTGAAGCACGTACCACATCTCATCCTTGTGCACTTCGTCCGATACCGGGTGAACCTGCACGGAGAGTTTCTCGTTGGAATCCAAAAGCTTGACGACAACCGGGACCTGAACCACCTGGTCAAGGAACATTCCGCTGAGCGGGCCGTTGATTATTTTGCTTACGGTAGCTATCTTTGGGTTACCCGGATCAGAGGGCCAAGTGCTAACGTCCCACCACTCTCCAATTGGCTCGTGCAGATTCGGTTGCGCGCATTTTCGTTTGTACAGACGAGAAACTCGGTTGCCACCCCACGGCCTGGGCACGGGAATCGACTCCAAGATTAAGGGATAGTCGAAGTGCTGGCTCAACGTTCGCCTCCTGTTTGCCAATATCGCATCTAAAATGATACGCTCCTGATCCTCACTTGAGCAAGCACTGATAACTCGAGTTATAGCCGACCTGAACGGGTCACAGCTACTGATCGTTTACACCGACTCGTTAGCAATTCTGCTCAGGCTTAGCGAGGATCCAAACGGACTTGCCAGCAACAAAGTTAAAGGAACAAGGCAGGGCGCCTCGGAATTGTGCTGCGTTTTACAGCCACTGCTGCCGATAATTCGGTAGGCATTTAACTGCTCTTCATTGCACAAGTGAAAACTGTGGGAACTAGTTCATGAAACCCTGCGTCATAATGTACGGCTCTTTGAACGAAGACTATGCTCAAAACTTAACGCCGAAGCCTTGCAAGGGCGCGGGGGAACCAATGCCACAGGGGCGAATCTCGAATCGCATGTGATTCGAGAAGGGCACTTCCTGTCCTAGCCCGTCAGCTAACCCCGCAGGCGCGGCAGGAAGAGAGGTAAGTAGATTGCGTCGAGCAAGGATTGCCGGTTGCCGTATTGCCTACAATATCACGGACGGGTGCGCTGTAGTACGGCCGGAGGGCGCGTGCGACGCCACAAGTACCGAAGCACTAGCGAGCCTAGTCAACTCCCCTGTAATCCAGTCCAAGCACCTAATCCTCGATATGAGCCGTGTAGAGTATATTGAGACCCCAGGCTACCGATGGATTCTGAAACAACTCAAACAACTGGAATCTGACGGGCGCAAATTGGTTATAGCTGGGTTACCATCGTCTATTGAACGTATTTTTAGGCTGCTTCGCCTGCACGAAAACATCCCCCTTGCAGCCGATATAAAAAGCGCCCTTGAGCTCATACAGTCGAAAACCGCCTCTCAGGACAAGCCAGTTGAGGTGAGAAAAAGGTCATAGACCCCTGGGAGTACCGCCGACATTGGTAAGTTGTTATCTTTTCTCCCGGGCTAACGCATCCTCGGAAATAACCGGTAAGCGTTTTCGGAAGTAAGGCAGTTAACGTCTTTCACGGTCATGCCAAGGGTTCTCGCCAGTTCATCGATAATATAGACTAGGTATGCGGGCTCATTTCTCTTGCCGCGGTGCGGCACGGGTGTCAGATAGGGACAGTCCGTCTCTACTACTATATTTGCGAGCGGAATACTTTTTACAACCTCCTGTAGTTCGCACGTTCCAGCCGGTGGCGGAGATCCCTGCTTTTTTGGCTTGAATGTTATAGGGCCATCAATTCCTATAAAGAAACCTTTGGCCACTGCGGCTCGAGCAATTTCCTTGCTCTCCGAGAAACAATGAAACACGCCTGACGAAAAAGGGTGATAGCGATTGATGATTTCCAGCACAGCTTTGCCTGCAAGCCTGCTGTGCACGACAATCGGTAGGTCTAACTCCCAAGCCAGTTCGATCTGACTAGCAAACGCTTTCTCCTGCTGCGGCCATGGACTAAAGCTGTAGTAAAAATCCAGACCTGTTTCCCCTATTGCGACTACCTTCGGCGCTTGAGCTAGTTCTCTTAAGGCCTTTAATGCGTCCGAATCGAGAGTCCCGGCTTGGTGCGGATGAATTCCAACTACAGCGAAAGCTTCATCATACCGGTGGGCGATCCCAACTGCTACGCGGCTCGATGGGATGTCGTATCCACAGACAATCACCCTATGCACCCCAGCGGACCGTGCGCGCAGCATAACATCATCAATATCTTGATCAAACTTGGGGTCGTTCAGATGTGTATGCGTATCAATCATAGCGACCCCCTACGGCGGAGTCACTCTATCGCGTATGAATTCCTCTAGGATTGAGTTGAACTGGTCGTAATGCATGAAGAAGTGGTAATGGTTGGCGCCTTCGATGATTTCCACGCAAGAATCAAAGAGTTCTTCGTATAAAGTTTGGCAGCCCGAGAGCACATAATCCGGTTCGTTTGAACCAGCCACAATAAGCGCGGGCGCTCGAATTTGAGACAACTTTGGGGTCAGATCGGTCTCACGCATCAGCCTAATCCTCGCATCGAGAGTAAGTCGATCCGGAGAGCCATTGTTGAGAGCCAGAAATTCGAACGGATTGAGCACGTCATTGTCCTCATTTGAACGCTTTCCGAATCTCGCTAGATTGAGTATTCGTGACCAGAGGTCGCTGCGCGCCACTCGCCCAATGAACATGTCCGACACTAGCTGTTCCGCACTTATCGAGCTATAGGTGGGACAGGCTGAGGATAAGACCAGTGCAGAACATCTCTCTGGATACCGTGCGGCAAATTCCATCGCTACGAGCGCCCCCAGCCCATGGCCGGCAATCACTGCTGCAGGCACGTGCAAATGCATCAACAGCTTATATATGTCACTTGCCAGTAGCTCCAGTGAATAGATCTGCTTGCGAGCCGGCCTAAGATCTGTGGCAACTATCCGGAATACCTTGGCCAACCCCGCAGTTTGATAGAGAAACCACTTCCTTGACCCGCAAAGTCCCGGGATGAAAATTATAGTTACTCCGTGGCCATCATCTGTGTAGGCTAGCCGCAAGCCATCCAGGTTGATAGTCGGCAACCGATCGCACCTCTATCTTAACACCAACAATCGCCCGCCAGGCGCATGATACTCGCACCTCACAGCACTGTCAACGCTATCTCATTGTTTTGTGCTGGGTTTAACCAGCGACTAGGTTGTTCCACGACTCAGGTGCCGAACTGAGTCACCTCCGCGATGTTATAATGCTTAAGCTCACACATAGGTCTCATAAACGCATGAACGCGACACGACGGCGGGGTGTCAAGCAGGCACGATCCCTTAAGGAATATCCGGGCCAGCCGGCACCGACATCTGCGGAGGATTCCCAAGGCAAGCAGGTCTTCAGAAAATCAGTAGCGAATTGGGAGTTAAACAACCTTTAGAGGTAGGCAAACATGTCAGAGAAGAACTTGGCACACGCAACATGTCTCAGCCCTTTGCGAGGATTAGCCAACGCGCGTCAATCCCGCAGCAAACGCATATCCAGCTACGACACGACAGGCGGGAATCGTGACTGGAAAGAAATCCAGGCTGGCCAAACGCTTACTATTGCAGACATTGCTGGAGCAGGGTGCATAAACCATATTTGGTTCACAATATGGCACAACGATAAACTGTGGCCTCGGAAGATGGTACTTAGGATGTACTGGGACGGAGAGGAATCGCCAAGTGTGGAATGCCCTGTCGGCGACTTTTTCGGCGTCGGACACGGGAGAGTACGGCACTATGTCGCCTTGGCACTCAATATGGTAGGGTCTCGGGAGAAGAATGTCACTGAGATGGCTATGAACTGTTTCTTCCCGATGCCATTCGCGTCTTCGGCAAAAATCACAATGACAAACGACAGTGATGCCCCTTGCAAGGCGTTGTACTACTACATAGATTATGAGGAGCTAGACCGTCTGGGCGATGATGTACTGCGTTTCCACGCGTGGTGGAACCGCGAGGAAAACACATCTGGTCCCGGAGCTGTTGAAGAGAGTAAGCTTGTAAACCTAGATGGTAAGGACAATTATGTGATAGTGGACGCGGTCGGCCGCGGACACTACGTTGGGTGCAACGTTTCCATCGACAACTTGGAAGGAAATTGGCCCGGCGAGGGAGACGATATGATATTCGTGGACGGCGAACAATGGCCTCCAAGCTTGCACGGAACCGGAACTGAAGACTACTTCTGCAGCGCGTGGGGATTCCCGACTGGCGAGTACGCTGGGCCCTATCACGGTGTAAGCTTCATCGAAGATCCAGTAGAGTACAAAGGCAAGATGACCGTCTACCGACACCACATCGAGGACCCGGTAGTTTTCCAAAAGTCAATACGTGTCACCATCGAACACAGGCACGCCAATGCCGGGCGAGATGACTGGTCTAGTGTCGGTTACTGGTATCAAACGGAACCACACAAGCCATTTTCGCCCATACTCCCCGTTGAAAAGCGACTTCCGAGAACACAGAGCTAGATCCGAACCAGAGGTGCAACTCGATGAGTTACTGCCAGGAACGAGAATACGTAAGGGAACTTGCTAGAAAAGTAGCTGAGTTGGCATCGACGCCGGAAAACGAGAAAATAAAGAAACGTTGGCGCGACGTAAATGCGTTGCGCAAACCTGACCGGGCCCCTGTATGGTGCTGCCCCGTCGGCTGCTGGGCTGAACTACTGCCGGATGATTCACTGCAATGCTCCGATACTTACCTAAGAGGTATCGAACGTGAGCTTCGGCAGATCCTGATAAAGCACGACATTGGAGACGACACCCCAGTTCAGAATTTTTGGCCCATACCCGCGGTATTTGATGTCGATCCCCCGAACATTTGGGGAGTAGAAATCAAACGTAACAAGCCTGATATTGATGGAGGGGCTTGGGCCTACGATCCGCCACTCAAAACTGAAGAAGACTTCGATCGGCTCAAAATACCGACTTACACGTTCAGCGCGGCAAAGACGGAAGAAGCACTGGCAAGAGCGCACGAGACAATAGGCGACGTATTGCCTGTTAAACTCACATGCGGTCCGAACGTCAACCCTACTTTGGAGACGCAAGCCGCTGAACTGCGTGGTTTAGGTCAGCTTCTGCTAGATATGGCAGAAAAACCGCACCTTGTTCACCGGTTGATGACGCACGTGCGAGACGCCACGCTTGCGGTGATGAGCCAGATCGAAGCAACAGGGCTCCTGACATTCAATGGTATAGGACCAATGTATGAGAGTGACCCCATAGGAAACATACCCCAAAACGGTCGGCTGACCTACTCAAACCTATGGGGGCATGCAAACAATCAAGAATTTGACAGGATCTCACCGCGCATGTGGGAAGAGTTCGCACTGAACTATCAGATGCCCGTGCTCACGAGGTTCGGCCTTGTTTCTTACGGCTGCTGCGACGACCTGACAGACAAAATAGACGGGGTGCTTACGATCCCAAACTTGCGGATCTTTGTCTGCAGCGCTTGGACAGATCTAGATAAGGTGATAGATAAATGCGGCACGCGATACACGATAATGTGGCGGCAGAAAGCTAGTGACGTCGTGTTCGCTAAGGACTGTGAACTGGACCGCATTAGACAGCATCTAGAAAACGGAATGAGTAAGCTTCACGGCTGCTACTACCAAGTCGTACTACGGGAACTGCAGACGCTGGCCGGACACTACGACAGACTGCACGTGTGGACACGTATGGCTATTGAAATCGCTGAGAAGCACGCGTGAAATGGACGTTCAAGCTGACAGGCATAACTGTTTGAATAGTTCTACCAAAGCTTGAGCGATTCTGCCTTGCGCTGAGCAGATTTAGCAAGTTCTGGCTGGCCGATCAACTGATATGCTTTCGACAAGCGCCAATAGGCGTGGTACAGGTTCTGGAGTATTGCCCTCTCTTGCCCTTCAGTGAGCATACCCAGCGCACGCAGCATCTTCAATGTTTTCCTCTGAGACCGCCAGTTCTCTATGCGAGTCACAACGGCTTTATATTCACTAACGGCTTTACCGTATTTGCCTTGAGCCAAGTACTTGTCGCCAAAGTACATGTGTGCGTAGGTGTAGTTAAGATCGACGAGTTCCGGTACGCCTCTGATGCGCTCGTAGTCGCTGTTTTCGATTTGAATAAGCCGCTTAAGTACACACTCATACGCCTTTGCGTCATCAAGGCGTCTGTAAGTTAAAGCAAGCTGATGCAGAATTTGTGTTGAGTTCGGATTGTATTTTAGTGCTCGCCTGAACCAGTAAATTGCCTGTCGCGGTTTATCCTCGAAGAGCGCCAACAAACCGCGGGTGAAGTAGTTTGCTGCATCTGTGGGAGCTATACGGATGGCGATTGCTATCTGTTTTTCAGCTGCTCCCAAATCCGACGCTGTCAGCGCGATACACTTCGAGTACTCTCGTCTGAACTCCGGATTCAGCGGGTTAGTAAGCACGGCCAATCGATAGCGGTTACATTGAGCTTTCACATCTCTTTCGGCATAGGAGCGAAGATCTTCGTCCGGAGCCAAGTAGTCGCCTAATGCTATCGACACCGACAGAACTCCCGCCACTGCAGTGAGTGCCATCAAACCGGTCCGGACACGACCTCCGATATTTACAACAGACCGAGATTCCGAGGTCTGTGCGCTAAGAACTCCAACAAGTCCAGACACCGGCAGCGCAATTCCAATTACGAACCAGTCCGAATCAACAAGGTTTCTGAGGCAAGACCCCACAAACGCAGAGAAGATTGCGCAGTTCAGTAGCCGCCAACTCCGAAACGCACACCATTTGTCCAGAAGCCCAACATTGGCATCATTGCCACTTAGCTGAATCGGTCGTTTGCCCGCAGATCTAAGCGAGCAGAGGCAGTCCCTTACAACAAAAATGATCGCGGCCAAAAGCGCCAGAAGAGCTGGAACGCCGGACTCAGCGCCAATTTGAAGATATGATTGGTGGGCGTGCTTTGTCGGACCTGCTATGGCGTACCTGGGATATGCCACTTCAAAAGTTCCCGGTCCTAACCCTACAATGGGATTGTCGCGTATCATTTGCAGAGTCGAACGCCACACATAGACGCGAAACTTCGTCGAATGTACCTGAGTGCCGCCTGATTCAGCTTCCCTCACCCGTTCCGTCAATGGTGCTGAGAACAGCAGGATACACGGAAAAAGGGCGATAAAGATCAGCACGAATAGGACGAGTTCTCGTCTCCCTAGTATTCTGAAGATGCCAATGTGCACAAACATTGTGAGCAGCGCAATAGCTAACGCAACCGCTGCAAACTTGGTCCCAGTAAGCAGTATGGCAGAAACTTGCAAGACCAACCCAATGCCAGCCACAAAGCACCCAATGGGATGCACCGACGACAAGTAAGCGCCCAGAGTAACAGGAATCGTAACAACGAGATATCCTCCAAACAAACTGGGGTTGAGAAATGTACCAAAAAGTCGCCAGTGTTCGCTGCCGTGAACTAGAGCCCGCCAGAATTTCGCTCCTCCGCCAGTTCCTATTGCATAATCGCGGATACCGAAGAGAGAAATGCCGAAAGCAACCAATACGAAAGTCCAAACAACTATCGACGCGACTCTGCTGGACCTGCAGAGCTTACCAGCAAGACAATATGTGAGAAAGCAGCTACCCAGGTAAAGAACGGACTTGATTGCAGCATAGATGTTCTCACCAAAGAACGCTGAGACGCATACGAGTACGCAAAACAATGTGAGGGGCACCAATGCCGCAAACCGAGGGATTTGAACACTCTTGAAGCGCGCAAAGAACAATACCGCCGATATGAACATGAGCAACTCGATAACTGCTGTCGGCGATTCGTCGAATCCACCCCCGATGATCGGAGCAAGTGCAAAAGCGGCGAGGAGCACTGGCAAGACAAGACAATCTGCTCCCATCAAAAATCCCCCGATGTCCATTGGCAACACCCGATAGGAATCTCGTCGAAAGCCGTCTGAAAAATATCACTTCAACGGCATTTCAGGCAAACCATTGACCATCTCAGCTACGAGCCGCACGCGCTCAATGTCGCAGACTGGCGACGGCTCGTCGGAAACGCCAAGTATTAAGTTGGGCGAGAAGAGATCGATAATCTTGCGAGTCTGGGCAATCAACTCTTCGATCGGCTCGTGTGGTAGGAAGCAAGTCATTGGAATTCCGTCGAGGAGTACCACATCGCCAAGAGCATCTTTGATCTCCTCGATTGTAACATCGCCCTGAGGGACCGGTGTAAGCGCCTCTATTCCATCAAGTCCGGACGTCTGTGCATATGGTAGTAAGTTTTTAATATATCCGTCCCAGTGTGCAAATGTGTACTTTCCCGCGGAATGCAACTTTTCGGAACGCGCAAGGTAGGCCGGAAGAATATATTCCTCGTATATCTGAGGCGTAACGAAATGGTGGTCGATATTGTCCCCATAGTTTACTAGCTGCACTGGAGATGCGCATACAACATCCAGAAGCTGTTGATCAGTTTCATCGATCACTTTGGCGAGTCGATCGACTGTGGGCTTGTCATCGTAAAGTGCGTAGAGTGTCTGTTCGAATCCCATGATCTCAATCAAAAGCCTCTGGAAATTGACTCGGGGGATGTATATCATTGGCGCGGCACGATCACCTATCAGTTTATCGTTTTCTTCGAAGAGCTCATAGTCAAAGCTCCAGGTACGCCCACGCAAAATGTATTCCATCACCCTTGCATCGTCCGGATTTGAAACAGGGAACTTCTTCGTATGGGAGGCAAGATCCGTGAATGTATGGTGCGATTCGATGGTTCCAACCGGCGTCTCCCAGCGCGTTATCCGAACCTGGTCGGCAACTATTGTTTCAACTTTGACCTTCGAATCTTCTTGTACCTTCAGGCAGCAGTTGAACCACGGATAGGTTCGTATGGAACACTGGAGGTCATCGTAGACGTCCAATAAAGACATATTCTTGTATCGCTCAGGTAAAGTGCCATTATTTTTATTGACTTTGTACCAGTGCTCTATGCGGGGCTGGTAAACGATCTTGTCGACGGGTCTGTGGGCAAGTATTGCGATTGTTCGTTCTCTGAAAGTCATCAACGAAAGGCCTCCAGATCAGTAGGACATATGGTATGTGCGCACGAAATACATTGTAACACTTGAGAGGGGGCTACCCGAAATGCGTGCCACTTCCCTTATCGTGCTTCTAGCCATCCTAACTCCGAGCTACCTGTATGCTGAAGGCAAGATTACAGTCGATCCTAATGCTCCTGGCAATGCACCAAAGTCGGAAACCATGGTTGAAAAGGACGATCGGCTGGATCAAAAGGTCAATTATGAAGCAAAGCAGAAGACTGTTGCGGAGATCCTCTCAGATCTGAGCAGAGAGACCGGCGTTACCATGAATGCAGGTCAGAACAGTAAGGATTGGGAAAGCCGCGATGTTAAGATGATCATATTCGCCAAGGACCTCTCATTGAGAGAACTAATGAACTCGATGGCGCGGGTGATGAAGTTCCGATGGGTGCGCGAAGGCAAGCCCGGCGAGTATACCTATCGCTTCTATATGAGTGGTCGAACGAAAATGGAAGCCGAAGCACGGCGCCTGCGAGAAGAACAAAACGCTCGCGACAGGTCGATCGAAAAAAGAAAGAAAGCGCTGGACTCCTATCTTGCTGCGGCTACAATTTCCGAAGAAGATCTTGAAAAGCTCAAAACACAGAATCCATTTCTCTACGCAGTTTCAAAAGCCAATATATTGCAACCGCTAAGTGGATTGTTGGCGAGAACCCCCGGCGCCATTAACGCGCTGACCACGGGGCAACGGCTGACAGTGCCTATCAGTACGCTGCCCCAGGAAGCACAGTCGCTTGCGCTGCAGGCCGTGCAAAACCTTCGACGCTTCGAAAGCAAGCTGAGTGGACGTGAAAGGCTATCTCCTGAAGAACTAGCGGGGAACATGGACCGAGCAGCGATCCACATAAACCGATACATCGAGGATATACAGGACATTAGAGGAGCTGATATGCTGCTCGGTATGATCCAGATAGACATTGAAGGGCAAAATGTTAACATACCCCTGATTGACCCAGAATCGGCAATTGCTAAGCTCTTTGGAAAAGCTGTTATCGCCAGTGATGAACAGAACAAGCCCTTTCAGGAAATGTCGGAACTTTTCGGAAGCGAAATTCGGAAGATTTTCGAAGATGAGTTCAATAAATTGGAAGGAGGCGAACCTGAACCGGAACATCCGGACGAACCCGCCCTGCATGAAAAGTTCGAATTCAAGCCGCAGAGTTCTAGCTTCGCCGAAGTACTAGCGGAACTGGCCAAGGTGACCCGATTATCCATTGTTTCCGACAGTTATCACGGGTTAGTGCTCGGAATGCTGCCCGCCAAGACCGGAGAGCTCGAGCTCAAAGAGATTCTGGATTCCATCGCCCAAGGCTATGGTTGCAACTGGGAAAAGCGCGGCTCGGTACTGGAATTTCGCGACAAGAAATGGTATCAGAAGCGCGCGGCGCTTATACCGCAGGCCTGGATTCAAACGTGGTGCGATACACTGAAGAAGACTGGAACGCTGGAGATCAGCGATCTAGCTCAGATCGCCGGTTTGACCCCTGAACAAGTCAGGATGAACCTCATTCCTGACAACGTTCTGTCCAGGGCCAACCTGATCGGTATTTACTTTGCCAACCGCGACATTTTGAGACTTTACGGGACACTCAGCGAAGAACAGCGAATTACACTCTTCTCAGCGCAAGGACTCGATCTCTACACACTCACTCCGGAGCAATGGCAGTTGGCCGAAAAGCTCATCAGCTCCAGGAACGCGTCTTATCTTTTGGTCCAAGACTTACCAATAACCATCAGAGGGCAGGCGGAACGTTTAGGAAAGCAGTTCAAGTATTCATTTACCTTCGCCGCAGAAGGACTAGACCCGATCACTTTGAGCTTTTTGAGTCCATTGTACATCGAGCCTGAACTCAACAAGGCAGAGAAGAATCAGCAGGAGGAACCAATCACTAAGTAAGTGTCCCCGGAGTGGCGGCAAGGGTAGCCCAAGATGGAAACATATAACCTGGGCTGATACAACCGAGCCCCATTGCCAAATCTCTGATGTGAGCTAAGGCCAATGCTTCAGAAAGTACGAAGCGTAGTAGTAAGCAGCAGTTCCGGTGAAAAGCAGGCTATCAAAACGATCAAGGACCCCACCATGCCCTGGCATTATATTACCAAAATCTTTTATTCCTATTTCGCGCTTCAGCGCAGATTCGGTAAGGTCACCAAGCTGGGCAAATATTCCCAAAATCAAGCCGAGCGCCAGAGAATGCTCAGCGGGTAACCCGATAAAGGCTCCCAGTGCGGAGGATACTAATATGGATGCAATTGCTCCTCCGATCGAACCCTCTACCGTTTTGCCCGGGCTCAGTCTTGGTGCGAGTTTCGTCCTTCCGTAGTATTTCCCAACAAAATATGCTGCTGTGTCACAAGCCCAAGTGCAAAGGAAAACATACATAACCAACCACGCGCCGGCCGTAGATTCAAAGCCGACCAAGACTAACTTTTCACTAAAGCGGCGCAGCATGACAACGTGCGAGAGCATCCAACCCACATAGATCGCTCCAAGCACCGTGGTGCCCAAGTTGACGATCGGAGAGCGATTTCTGCGGACAAGCTCAGCCAAAAAAGATAAGACAAGGAGCACGCTGAATAGCAAACGAACAGCTAATTCGCTATGCTCATTGTGCTGAGCACCAGCGGAGACAACGAATACGACCACAGCGAGCAGACCAACCCACTCCACCGGCCGTGCACCAGTTTTACGAACTTGGGCGTAGAATTCGCTGGCGCCAACTAACGCGACAAGCGTGACCCCCGCGGCAAACGGCACTCCGCCGGGCCAAAAGATAAGCACGACTGCGATAGGAATACCTACGATGCCTGTAATTACGCGTGTCGCCATAGTCCACTCTCTGCCAGGCGAAACGGAGAATAGCGGCATTATAGCACCAGCGTGCAACGACCGCAAACCGAAGCGGACTACCCCGATCCTCCACCATTGCGCATTGCAGTGGCATTGGAGCGCCTAAGGGAGGGATGCCTGCTGGACGAGGACGTCTTACGCCCTGTCTGAGATCTTTCTATTGCCCGTCTTGCTTTCCGCCCGTCAGACAGGAGACAGAACCTGCCGCAAGCTAAAAGCAAGAATCGTATCAGCCGGCGCACTTCCAATAGCCACCTGCACACTTGTAAACACCCGCATCACATCCCAAAAGAGTTAATTGCGCACGCTTCCCAACACGGCGCAGAGCCCTCTTCCAGCAACAGAGTCAAAAGGCAAACGCAGAAAAGTTTGCGAATCCCTCCCTGTAGACAATAGAATAAATGTTGTGAGGGCGCATGAATCAGAAACCGATGCAATGGACAAAATACCGAGGGGATTCGATAAGATAATAGGACACGACTTCGCCAAGCGCGTGTTGCGAAAAGCCGCCGGCAGCGGATCCCCAGCACATGCGTACATTTTCCTGGGTCCGGAGGGCGTCGGTAAGCTTACCACCGCTGTTGAGTTTGCCAAAGCGCTTAACTGCGATAACGCAGAAGAGGGTTCGCCCTGCTGCGAGTGCGCAATCTGTAGGATGATCGATCAAGGAAACCTGCCAGATGTTAGGATCTGGTCGCCTGAAGGCAAGAACACCCGCATAGATCTGATGCGAGAAATGCGCGACCTTGCAATACTAAAACCCTTGCGTGCAAGGTGGAAGGTGAACATCATCGAGCAGGGCGACACCCTAAACGAGGAAGCCGCAAACTGTATTCTGAAGCTCGTAGAGGAGCCGCCGGAGTTTCTAGTCAACATACTGTTATACCGCAATGCTGCGGCGGTTCTGCCAACGATATGGTCCAGGTGTTCTGTTGTCCGCTTTGTTCCGGTAGCCAAGGAGGACTTAGCAGATCGTCTCGCTTCAGACTTTGGCCTGGACCGCAGCCAGGCTCAGCTTTTGGCTTCATATGCACAGGGTTGTCCGGGAAGGGCCATTCGACTTATCGGCAACTCGCAGTTTGCGGCTCAGCGTGACGCTGTTGCACGTGTAGCAGATGGACTGAGCCGGCGAAGATTATGGTGGGCCCCCAGACTGGCTGAAGATCTGAGGACGGCAATGCACGTTTCGGACGGCACTTCTTCAGCCGAGAATGTAGAAACGTTCCAGGACGATGATCGCGTCGAAGAGACGGGCAGGGCGTATAGACTCAGCGCGCGTGACAGCGCAATCCGCAGCCTGGATTTGCTTCTTAGCTGGTACGGCGACCTGCTTGCCGTCAAGGTTCAAGGGCAGCAGGCATCTGTAGTCAATGTAGACAGGCTGGACATGCTCCAGGCACACTCTGATAGATATCGAACCGTAGAAGACCTTCTCTCAGCAATTGATGCAATTCAGAATTGCCGGCGCAGGATAATCGGGAACGCCAACCCCCAAATAGCCGTTGAGGCGCTGATGATCGAACTGGCTGGTTGGCAAACGGATAGCAATGCGTCAGCGACGCTCGGTACTAGCCTAGGTTCGATTGTCTAAACAAACTACTTGACGTGTCCGGAGATTTGGATGGATAATACAGGAGGGGGTATTGGGCGGTGAGGAAAAATATCCGATCCGGTTTTACGCTTATCGAGCTTCTGGTTGTAATCGCAATCATCGCGATACTGGCAGCGATACTTTTTCCGGTATTTGCAAATACGAAGGAGCGCGCTAGACAGCAGAAGTGCCTCGGAAACTTGCGTCAGCTTGCCGGGGTAGTGCTAATGTATGCAAACGACAATAATGGCTTCTCCCCTAATCCTAGGGTATGCGTAGCGAAACCGAGTTGGGAAGGCTCGCTGGGTGTTGGCAGTTGGGTGTATCCCGAACAAGGGCAGATTTGGTCTTACGTAAAGAACCGTGAGGTTTACCTTTGCCCTACGGATAAAGGTCGAATTGCCAAAATGATCGGAAACAGCGATCGGCGCGATTACCCGCTGAGCTACAGTATGAACTATATGTTTGTGGATCCGTATACGAAGCGGACGATGTTGCTGGATTACATTCGCCGTCAGAGTCAGGTGCTGCTTATGATCCACGAAGGCAGAGACACCATAAACGACGGTGACTTCAACTGGGGCGCTTATGATGCTCCTTCCGACGTGCATTACGACGGATCGACAGTCGTCTACGTCGATCAGCACGCTAGGTATCAAAGCTACAAGGAGCTCAAAGCGGCCAAGTCCTCCAACAAGTGGAATCCCTACAAATAGAATTCTCGAACTATCTATGCGGCTGGATTGTTTAGTCCAAAACGCGCCAGCATTCTAATTGGTGGGTTTTGCCGAGCCTATAATTAGGGTAAAAGAAGGGGTTAGAACGCTTCAGATTGTGGGGCCTTGGTAGTTATGTCTGGCCTCGACGAGCATTCGAGTAACTGCGATAGTAAACAAGAATATACTTCTGCTGATAAACACTCGGAAGCATGTTGTAAGCGGTCTGCCGATGAAATAGCCGCCAACTATGCGGCACTTACCGACAATGCACCCACCGGAATCATCATCATACAACGCGGCAAAGTGGTTTATGCCAACCCCTACATCCTCCGGTTGATGGGTTATACAGAAGAAGAATTGCCCCACATTGACATATGGCAGATTGTCCACCCAGAAGACCGAGACCGCGTAAAACATCACTACCTTGCACGTATGCGAGGAGAAGAATCTCTGGAACAATACGAGTTCCGCGTGATTACCAAAACCGGCGAGATTAGACACGTAGAGTTGAGAGCCACTTTGATTCAATACGATGGCGAGCCGGCGGTTCTCGATAACATAATAGACATAACGGATCGTAAGCGCGCTGAGCGCGGCCTGAGCGAAAGCGAGCACCGTTACCGAAAGCTAGTCGATCTTTCGCCTGATGCGATCGTTGTTGTCTGTGGAGGCCATGTAGTGTTCGTTAACGGTGCTGCCCTTTCGATTTACGGTGCCTCGTCGGCAGATGAACTAATGGGCAGGAGGCTAGCGGACCTAGTTGAGCTTTCCGAAAGGGACAGCTTTGCAGCTCGGCTGAGATCGGTGCTCGATGGAGACGCCACTGCGTCACTAGCTGCTGAAGTTTGCTTCCGTAAGCTCGACGGCGTGCCGTTTGTCGCGGAAGTCGCCGCTGCGCGCATTGACTATGATGGTCAGCCGGCTGTCCTTGCAATGATACGTGACATAACTGAGCGCAAGAAAGTTGAGCAACACCGCCGAGAACTCAAACGACAACTGGAACAGCACAAGCGTCAATTCTACCGCGATACCATACTGAGCATAACCAATGGCAAACTCGATATCTGCGAACCTCGCGAGATAAACTCTTACATATGCAAAGCCAGATTGCGTCTGGAAGTTCGGCAGCCGTCGGAGGTCTCGCTTGCGCGTCGTGAAACCCAAGCGTACTGCCAGCAGGTTGGCCTATTGGGCGAGCGCTTGGAATCTTTCATGATCGGTGTAGGTGAGGCTATTACCAATGCTCTCAAGCATGCTCACGGCGGGCGCGTGTATGTTGGAAGAACGAAGGAATGCGTATGGGTCGGTGTGGCAGATAAAGGTCCCGGCATTTCCTCGCTCATTCTCCCCAGAGCCACCCTGCAACCAGGATACTCGACAAAACCTTCGCTCGGGATGGGTTATACGATTATGCTAAACGTTGCAGACCGTGTACTTCTTAAGACGGGCAAGCGAGGCACCACAATCCTGCTGATACAAAACATTTTCAAATCGAACTCCAACTCAAGCGCTTGCGGATTTACTGTTGATTGGAATACTCTACATCTATAAGGCTGACATTTCATGCGCGATGTCGCAGTAAAGCCTCACTCGCTCCGGCGGCGTTAGCGGTGTAACGGGGCTGCCGACGCTCATTATGAACCTATTCTTGTTCCGTCTGCCTGCTCTCATTTGCCGAGCAATTTCAGACCGCAGGTCGTCTGCTGAACCGTTCTGCAAAACGTTTACCACATCGATGTTCCCCAAAAGCACGCGGCGTCCGCCGAAATACTCTGCCATTTCTTCGATATCGACACTGAATCCTTTCTTGCTTTCCTCAAAAGCGACGGCGTCAGTTTGAGCTGAAAGTATGTACTCTAGCTTGCCCCTTGGGTCGCCGCAGAAGTAATAGATGCTCTTCATTCCGCGGGACCTGATTTCTTCTGCCATACGGGCAATCAGAGGAACGTTCAGCTCAGCGAAAACCGAGGGATGGATCATGTCGGTCATGCATTCTTCTATCCAGATTGCCTTAGCTCCGAGCGCTGCAGAGAGCCTGATTCCGTGAAGCTGTCTGAGGAGCAGTCTGTTGCAAGCGTGTTCGACCAGATCTCGGCGTTCGGCGATGCGTATCATCAGACCCTCGAAACCCCAAAGCCCGTAGCAGTTCCACAGAGGCGACGACACGTGCGCAATCGGACAAAGCTCTTTTGCGGGACCGCTCATCAATGCCTTTGCTAGATCGTCTCTGCCGTCAAGGTTGAAATCTTTATCTGTTTCCTCGGGCACCTTGATTCGCCTGTCGATCTCCTCGAAAGTATCGGGTGGGTTAACCGGTCTGGCAGATTCGACCGCGCCTTCTCTGTTCCAGCCTCCTACAGCCGGGCGCTCGATCTTCTGCTGAAGGTCCGTGAGTGAGTTGACCAGATAATCTCCGTCGATTCGATGATCGATGAATATGTGCTTTCGCTCGCTTCGCGAATAGAAAAACGGCACTGCAAACCAATCAATGTCCAGGAACCTGCGTATGTCTTGCCACCACTGAATTTGCAGCTCAATTTCGGGGGAGTATCTATACCACCAGGGGCAGGAAGTGAGATCCTCCCATCGGTCGCGGATATATATTTCCTCATACGGCAGGACAGCCGCTATCTCAGGTGTGCCCTGCGGATCGAATGCGCAGTTTATTTTTTCTAGTGCGTTCACACCGGATACTACGTCTGGTTAGCACAAATCTCCTCCACAGCAACAAGGAAAATCGGATCCCATTCGAGTATTTACAGAGTGTTGAAAAACGCAGCACGATTGAGGTGACGAATAATGCCGAAAGCCCTTGCTTTGTCTGAGAACGTGACGAAGGTTGAACAGAATACTCCTGTGATAGGGGTGTTTGTGGCTGGGGACCCTCGTATTGACACAGTTAGCCGGAAGCGCTGCCAGAACATAGTGAGGATGGCTGCCGATATTCTGGCGGAGCGGGTCAAGCTGCCCGATGGATCGCCTGTTAAGGTCGTATATGCGCCCATACTCGTTGACGGTGAGAAGCAGGCAGACATAGTAGCCAAGCAGTTTCAGGACGCCGGAGTAAAGGTTTTGGTGTGCACACCCGATACCTGGGCATTTCCACAGCTCAGTGTGATCTCGCTTTTGCAGCAGTTTCCGTCCGACACGCCCATAAATTTCACATGCGGTAACTCGGGGCCCAAACCAGGAGTCGTCTTCTCGCATGCGATTAATGGAGCTCTGGCCCAGTACGGCAGACTGGCGCACTTGAACGTCGGAACCTGGCCCGACACTGGCATGGAGCCTGTAATGACAGAGAGCACGGCGCAGGCGCTGGTCGACTGGGCGTTTGCTGCCGTCACGACTCAAGCACTCAAAGGTAGGCGCGTGGTCATATTCGGTCACGATTCCATGGGCATGGAAACGGCGTTGGCGCACGTAATTCCTACGCGCCACCAGTTCGGCATTGAAATTACGCGGCTGGACATGAAGCTTCTTGCCGATATGATTGCCAAGAAGGCTTACGACCAGAAAGAGCTCAAAGCGCTGCGGGCGTTCATCGACAAGCACCTGGGCAAGCGGCTAGAGATTCGCGATGAGGCGGATTCGGAACGATTCAATCAAAGCTTGGCGCTGTATCTGATAATGCGCGACCTGCTGGCGGATCTTAACGCCGTTGGCGGCGGATTCATGAGCCAGCTAGAGTGGGGCTCGGATGTGCGCGGTATTCCGCTTCCTGTGGCAGACGTAGCTGAGTCGCTGTTCAATTCAACATTCGACCACAACGGTCGAAAGGTGCCGGTGCCCTTTGCAACCGAGGCTGATGTGCAGGGGTTGCTCACCATGCTATTTTTCAGCGCCCTCACGGGTGGCAATCCGCCGCTATTCATGGACTTCCGCAAAGTGTGGGAGCGTTGGGAACTGGAAGAGCTGGCGAAGAAGGTGGGGGTCAAACTCCCCGCCAAGGAACTGTGGGCTCAGAAGGGCTTGGTTGACGGCGATAACTCCGGAAGCGCATCACTGGACTGGGCAGCAAAACCGGGTGCGAGCGTGAGCGAGATAATGAAGAACGTGTCCATGCCTTTGGCTGACGAAGGTTACTTCCCCGGATTGGGCAACTCAGTAACGTTCGTTTCTCCGGGAGGGCTTAAGGGCATTGCAGGGAGGCTCATGTATAGCAGTTTGTCGGGTGTGTTCAGCTTGAGTTGGGACGAAGCAGAGACTGCCGAAGTGCCGCCCAAGCTTGCAAAAGCCCTATGCGAAGCCACAACTTCCACCTGGCCGCATACATTTGTTGTTCCGAAGTATGCTTCTATGTATGAATATAAGCACTACCCACCGGCGAATCACTTCCACATGATCCAGGACCTGCCGGTTGCTCGGTTGGAATACTGGATGGACCTCAACAATGTGCTTTCACAGGCGCCCTGGGCGGCTCGACCGAGATTCATCGAGGGTGTAGACCGCCCGATTCCGCTTCTATACCTCGCAAACGGGGGCGAGGACAACGCCAAGTTGATGTTGGCGAAACGCAGGTAGAATAAGCACTCTTCGGCTGGGGGTTGGTTCAGTATGTCGGTGAGTTGACCAGTCCCCAGCCGACCGCTGTCCGCACCGGTCGTTCGCCAATATTACTACACAGCACTTGCGCCTTAATCGAAGATCAAAAACCTCAAAATAGTTAGGCCTCGTACTGCTGACTGTGGAAAAACCTCTATGACACAATTATTTCCTCGTCACGTATCGTAGTTGATTAACGCTGCTCTCAACGGTGTGGAGGTTCGTATGAAACCTGCGCGCATTCGAGCCAGGCGAGGGTTCACGCTTGTTGAAATAATGATTGTCACTCTCGTGCTTGTGGCACTCCTCGGCATAGCCTGGCCGAACTGGATGAAGGCTCGAGAGTTGGCTCGTGAACGCGCTTGCGTTTCAAACCTCCGCGAGATCGAGACTGCGAAAGAGCACTGGGCCATGGAACAGAAAAAATCCGCGGGAGATGAAGTGGCTCTCAACGATTTGGTGCCAGCCTTTATGAAATCCTGGCCCACGTGCCCTTCAGGGGGCGCTTACGATCCTCAGCCCGTAGGTATCGATCCAACCTGCACCGAACCTAACCACAAACTGCCCTAACCCTCAGCCGTGCCTCCCCAAAGGCATTCCTAATGGGAGTGTCGAACACTTCCGTGATACAATTTCGCCTAAACGGAGGCTGGAGATCTTAGATGGCAAATGGCAAGCCGAAAAGATCACCTTCATCTAGCGCGACGCCTGAAGCTTCAACGCATAGGAGGTGGAAATATGCACTTGTGCAGCATCCCATGTGGCTCTTGATCGCGGAAGACTCTGTGTGTGCAGAGCGCACTCCGCCATGGGGATGTCCGACAATTGAGGAGTATGCCAAGCGGCTAGTTGTGTCGCTTGACGCTGTAGAACGTTTCGAAAAAGTCCACATTAATTTCGACTTCTCAGGGGTAGAATTGGAGGACCTGCGTGGCCGTTGGCCCGATATCGCGGACAGGCTACGAAAACTAACATCTGAGGGCCGCATCTCTTTTGTTAATGGCACGTATTCGCAGCCGCACCTTCACATATTGTCGCTTGAGTCGATCATTCGCCAGTTCGAGTTCGGCCTGCGGGCGATTGAGGAAGTCACCGGATACAAAGTCACCTGCTATGCTTCTCAGGAACCCGGTTTTTCTCAGCTTCTTCCTCAGATACTTCGCGCGTTCGGTTATAAGACGGCCACCACGCCCGGTTTCCCGTTCGGCCTGCGCATTATCGAGGGTTTTCTGCAGCATTGGTCAAGGGAATGGAGCTGGACGCACGGGGACGACGTGGTCGACTGGGTAGCAAGAGACGGCACGACTATTCCTGTATGGCTGCGAAGCTTTGGCCGACCAAACGAAACCACGATTGCAGATGACATACAGCGCGGGCTTTTGCATCGCACACGGCTGAGGGTTGATCTTCCGGACATGGTTGAGGTTGACCAAGCATGGGTGGACGGCGTTCTGCAATACAGCGATATAGTGAAGCTTGATCAAGCGCTTGAGGAACTGTCAACACGCGGCGAGATTCTGACGCGAGTCGAATTCGATCCAAACTACGCGTACGTCGAAGGGGTGGATGCTGAGGAACTGTCGCGCGCTAACACTCGGGTCGAAGCTTCCCTGCTGCGTTTGGAAAGGGTGGCGGCATTCCTGCCGGTGGAAGTGCCGGAGTTTGCGTTTGAGGAAAGCTGGCGTACCCTTCTTGCCGCGCAACATCACGACGCCTATTGGACCGGCGCACCTGAACTTCGAGCGAAGTGCATCAATCGGCTGAAGCAGTTGGGATCCGAAATCGATGCTGCTGCCGCTAACCTTGTGCGCTCTTTGGGCCACAAGCTGCCGCCGACGCAAGAAGGCTCGCAGGCCTTACTCATCGTATCGGCCGGGCACGAACCGTGCTGCCGCGTCGTGGAGATTGACTTGCCAAGCGAAGATCTGATGCCGGCGGACGAATCTGCCGCGGGCATTTTTCAAAAGCGAAGAATGGATGACGGGTCGGTCAGGGCTGCGGTTGCTTGCCCAGTTGTCGGCGTCGGATACAGCGCACTGCTGTTAAGGAGGGGACCTGGCGGATTTGTTAGGCGAGCTGCGTTTCCGCAAAATGCTCACATTGGAAATAAGTCGGTCGATGTCCGAGTGCAAGCCGATGGGCGAGTGTTGCTTCTTAGAACTGAGAATCGATGTCTTCTGGTGGGGGAAGGTAACAAATGGTACTACGTTGACGGCGGCAGAGAGGTTGTGCCGGAGCCGATACAAGGTGAACGCTTTTCTGAGAGAGGTTCCGTATGCGAAGCTGCGCAGACAGTCTGTGATCTTGGCGGCGTTCGAGTGAAAACGCGCATCACCCTTTTAAAGGGCGAAGATGTTATGTTGATCGACACCGAATTCGACTTTCCCGAACCTAGGGAAATCGGCGACTACTTCGACGATACTACAAAGCTCCAAGCAGCCTGGAACGTTGGCGATGACGCGATTGTCCGGTATGTTTGTGGTGGGTGCGTCGAAACGGCAAGGCGAGGAAAGACGTTCGTGGCCTATCCAGTGGTGGACGTGTCGCGCAAGTATGGGTCGATCACATTTAGATTTGACTGTGCGACAAAGTGTTGGCTAGACGAGGACGGCATGCTCCATTTCATTGCGGCATGGGGTCACAACGGCGATCGGTTTCATAATAGGCAGGGGCCGCTGCCAGGCATAATGGGTCCTCTGAGCTGGTTGAAGCCTATGGATCTGCGGCTGAAAGGCAAGTACGTCTTGCGACAGACAGTTTTCATTAACCGGCAGATGCCGACCGAATCTGAAATACTTCGAATTGCTACCGGTGAGGCGGCTGAGCCGATTGCCGTATTGGCAGAAACTGGCGGCGGTGAACTCCCATGGTCCGACACTCTCTACAAAGGGCATGCGCATCCGTTCGTAACGCTCAGCGCCAGAAAGACGGAAGCCGGAATTATATTGAGGGTGTTAAATGCCGGTTCCGAGAAAGAAACCTTTCGGCTGGGCAAATCCGAGCGTTGGCAGGCTGAGTGGGCAAGGACCCTGGACGGCAAGCGCATCTCCCTGGGCGCCGTACCACCGTGGAAAGTGGTTGAAATATTATTGGCTCCAAAGCGCCAGGAAACCTGGATAAGTTAGCGATGCAACCATCTTCAGCACGGCCCCCAGCGGGATACTGCAGCTCGCTGGGGGCAACGAAACTCCGCGGTTATTGCATTCAAAAATGAAGATGCTGCCGAGCTTATAGGCCTTGCACTCCCAATTCGGCGGCGACATTTTTCATTTCGCTGATCATCCCATCTAGAATGACCGTTACTCTATCCACGAATGTGGTGCGCCAGTTGGGATTGCGAACCATCTTCTCCCATCTCGGAAGTACCTCTCGCGCCTGCGTGAGTCCGGCAATGTACTCTCGGAAGAGCTTCTCAGCAGCAGGTTTGTGCTCAGGAGCAATGCCCTCGGGCCTCACTATCTTCCGCAATTCATATAAGGCTTTCAGAGCCCGGACTGTTCCGTCCACTGCAAGGCTCTCCTCAACTACCAGTTGGTAGCCAAGCTCTCTGGCGAGCTTTAGAGCTTTTGCTGCGGCTTGCACGTCAGCGTTGAGCCTCGCCTCGTCCTTGATATTGCCCCACGGTGCCGGAAACGCGCCCCAAAGCACGGAGCCCAACTCGGGTAGTTCTCCTTTCTTGAGCAACTCTGCAGCTTTGCCTGGATGGCCAGTCTTCTCGCCGTATAACCAGTGGCAGCCGTAGACATCCCACGCAACTTCCCCTATCATCTCGCACCAATCAGCAAACTTTTCTGGGTTCTTTATGCCGTAGCGCACGGCATACGAGATTGCAAATTCACGCGGAGATCGGCCTTTCGCATTCCAAGACCACTCCGCAGCCGCTTCGGTATTGAATCGGTAATAGTTAACACCAGGAGTCACATATCCGACCAGTCCCTTCAACCCTTTGTCTACGAACTCGTTGAGCCTATAGTGTACAAATGTGGCACCGGTGAAGGGCTCCCAATAGCCCGTATGGGAACAGAAATTGGGAATCACACCCATCCATCGTCCTTTCTTCGCTTCTTCCACTACGTAAGAGGGGATTATCTGCATTCGTCGGTTGTTGTAGGTGAGCAGGCTGTGGTAGTAGGTCACCTGTACGTCCGGCGGAAGCTCCGCAAAGATTGCTTTATTCTCAGGCTCTGTTGCCTCCGATGTCGTAACGCGCAGCGTGAAATACCTTCCGAGTTTCTGCTTCGCCTTTTCCCACGCCTTCAGTACGGTGCGAACTTCTAATAGTTGCCACTTCTCATTTTTGCAATTGTCGCACTGACACCCTGGCTGGCCGTGCATGTTCTCAGTGAGCCAGCAGTCCAGTGTCTTTACACCAGGCACGCTTGCCAGCTGCACCATCCACTCGGCGATCATATCCGCTACGCCCGGCTGAGAGTAGCACAGCGCGCCAGGATGTTCAGTCTTGCCTTTGAACTCGGGGTAGTGCTCGAACACGCCGAGTTTTCCGACCTGCTCAAGGTGCAAAATGACGGGGGCGAACTCTATGCCGTATATCGGCGCTTCAGTCACCAAGGGCATGCGATCCGGCCTCACCTTCGCGAACGGCTTTCCCTGCTCGTCAACGCCTAGGGCGGATATCTGCTCCATAATGTTCATCTTGCGGTCGCCGAGCCATTTCAGATGCTCGTAGTTGTCGGCGCCCCAAAGTCCCCGCTGAGCCATGTCGGGCCAGTCGGTGACTTCGAGAATTGGAATATAAACCTTCGAAGTCGTACTTCGACCTCGCACTAACTGCTGCAGCGTCTTGGCTGCATAGTAAAGACCGTTCGGAGTGAGAGCGATTAATCGGAGTTCGTTGGGCTTGTTTGCAGGGGTTATTATCTTATATGCCTGGTCACCGTTCTTCAGTTTCTTTAGGGCATCAGCTTCGGCGCCACCGATTTGGAGTCGCACAACAAACGCAGCCTTCGAGCTCGGTGCATTCCCGCCGAAAACTTCTGTCAGCTCTTTTACGGTTTGCTTTAGAAGAATGCTATGGCCGGGGCAAGGGATTACACGCACGGTACCGCGCGGCACACTTACCTGCCCGGAAATTTTTATCGACTTTGGCAGCGGTACCGTGTAGCGAACCCACTGCGAGGCTTCTTTTTGACTTATACTCTTCTTTGTTACCGGTGCACATTCTGCTGCACACGCGAAGACTACGGCTAGAATCACGAAACTCGCTCTCAACATTTGTTCTGCACTCCTACCAGGTCTGTCGATTGGTAGCTGAAAGTGATTATAGCACACGAGTCCTCTCACACGTGCAATTACTTACACATTTCCTGGGGTCTCAGAGATAAGACGTTGGCTGCAAGTTCGATATCCATTGTTTGCACGCTCCGGTACGTTGACAGGACTGCTAGCGGCTGGTATACTCCGCGTTCGGTGATAAGAGTGAATTTCTCGCGTTCGAACGAGCTCTATCAACGCGCGCTTCGCGTAATACCTGGCGGAGTAAACAGTCCTGTGCGGGCGTTCAAATCTGTCGGCGGTAATCCAGTGTTTATTTCGCGAGGCGAGGGCGCATATTTGCTGGACGAGGACGGAAACCGTTTTATCGACTACGTCTGTTCCTGGGGACCTCTTATTCTCGGACATGCGCACCCTAAAGTCATCGAGGCGGTTTGCGAAGCTGCTCGGCACGGAACCAGTTTTGGTGCAGCCACCGCGCGAGAGGTAGAGCTGGCGGAGATGATCACCCAAGCTGTCTCGTCGATCGAGAAGGTTCGCCTGGTCAATTCGGGAACGGAGGCTGTAATGAGCGCAATACGCGTTGCGCGAGGCTACACAGGCCGAACCAAGATCATAAAGTTCGAAGGATGTTACCACGGCCACGCGGATCCGTTACTTGCCAAAGCCGGTTCCGGGGTCGCAACATTTGGCCTTCCGGACAGCGCTGGTGTGCCTGCTGGTGTCACTGCCGATACAATTGTCTTGCGATATAACGACACTGAAGGCGTACGACAGGCAATCTCACAATACGGTAATGAAATCGCCTGTGTAGTAGTCGAACCAGTAGCTGGGAATATGGGAGTTGTACCGCCTACCAAAGAGTTTCTCACTTGCTTAAGAGAGCTGTGCGACAAGCACGGCATAGTTCTTATCTTTGACGAAGTAATTACGGGGTTTCGGGTAGCCTTCGGTGGAGCGCAAGAGCTTTTCGGCGTACGAGCAGATATGACTTGCCTTGGGAAAATACTGGGCGGCGGTTTGCCCGTAGGAGCATACGGAGGCAAACGCGAGATTATGGACGTGGTTGCACCCACAGGTCCGGTCTATCAGGCAGGCACCTTGTCTGGAAACCCGCTCGCGGTAGCGGCAGGTATAGCTACGCTGAGGGCTCTTCAGGAGCCAGGGTTTTACCAGCGTCTGGAACGCACTGCGGCAAGGCTTGAGCAAGAGTTGACCACTATCGCCCGGGGGCTGGACGTACCGGTACACTGCAACCGCGTCGGCTCGATGATGACCCTATTCTTCACACCTGGACCAGTGACCGACTACGCATCAGCTAGGACGTCTGATACCAACAGATATGCTCAGTTCTTCAGAGGAATGTTGGAGCGCGGCGTCTACTTAGCACCATCCCAGTTCGAGGCTGCATTTGTCTCAGCCGCCCATTCGGATACGGAAATTGATTACACCTTGGAGAAAGCGGCTGAGGTGCTGGCATCGATGCGAGAGATTGATTCCGAGTCATAGAGCTCGAGGACTCACTCGGCTCTGAAAACGTTTTTTATCTACGCACTTACAGGAGTATTGCTCAGGTCTTGAGAAAACTGCCTTCCCGTGGCTCGCACGACAAGCTCTTCCTCGACATGTCGAACGCCGATGAGCCCTGAGATAAGATCAATTGCCAGCTTTTTGAGCTCTGGGGCATCTACTGTGCCAAGCAGCGACACACGCCCGTCGCAGCAGCGAACATCGATTGTCTGACCGGCCAGTCGGAAGTCGTTCAGCAGCCGGTCTCGCACCAGACAAAGCAGCGCTTCGTCGCAAAGCGACAAGGCAACCATCTCCTTTCCGGGCTGTGAATGCCTACAGCAGCACAGAAGTGCAGAAGCACCTTGTCAAAAAGGATTTTATCCCCGCGCCCGACGGTTGTCAATTGCGAGAATGTAAGTGTTGTGGCATTGGATCTATGTCGTGTGTTGTTGCGGTCCTGCCGCTAGAAGAAGACAGTGAGGAAACGATAACGCTCTACAAACAAAAGCATTCATTGATGGTTTAGGTAAGCAAGGTTGCGTGTTGCTTGTTAGCGCCGATTTACACTGAAGGTTGACCCGCAGACGAGCCTATCCTAGAATTGGGTAAGCCTACCGGAGGGGAGAGGATGTTGAGTCTAGTTGTGAGTTGTGCAGCTGTGCTGGCGGTGGGAGATGTTCAGCCAAATATTATCCACCTTGGGCAGCCGTGTAGGGCAAAGAACGTGCTTGCCAAGTGCCTAGTTATCGACCGGCGCGATGGCAGGGAACGATTTGTCCTGACAAATATGAACGAGCAGACAGGATGCGAGCTCATATTCGTCGATTTCGAGAAGAACACAGCGGAAGTCTTTCGTGCCCCCGCAGGGTCGGGATCGTGGGCATTAATGGAAGTTCCCGGTGACCGTTTGGTGGTCGGTACCTTTTACGACGGCGCGTTCATGATCTTTGATCTCAACAAAATGGAGTTCACGAATGTGTCTAGGTTTCCAGGGGAGAGCTACATCTGGAACTTAGCAATGGGCAGTGACGGACGCGTCTACGGCGGCACATATCCCGGAGGGAAGCTGGGTGCCCTAGATCTCAACACCTACGAGGTCGAAGACTGTGGGGCAGGTGCTCCACCGAATTTGTACTGCCGAAACGTGTCATCACTGCCGGACGGCCGGATACTCTGCCACTATATCCAAGAGAAGCCCACCTCTTTGATCTACGATCCGAAAAGCAAGACGTACGTTGCGCCGCCGGAGCACTTGGCGGACGCGGTAAACGGCGTGGCGTGGGGCGAATACTTCCTGGTGGGGTCCAGGGTATTTGATCGAGAGCTTAATCCTGTGGGGCCTCCTTTTCCGGTTCCGCCTGCCGACAAGGGCAGTTGGTCGGTTGTGTCGGACATGACCACGAAAGACGCTCTTTTCATCCGCCAGGGAAGTACGTTCTACAGGTTTCGAAAGGGCAGCAGTGCTCTGGAGCTAGTCGGCGAAGTCGATCCTCGGTTTCAAGGCGTTTCGGTCTGCACCAAAGAAGGCTGGCTGTTGGGAGTTCGAGGGCAGGACTACATAGTGGTCAAGCCCGGCGCAAAGAGAGCAGAACTGAGGCGCATACCTGCTGAATCTGGTCCGCGGCCCACGCTGTTTCTGCGGGTTGACGAGAAGGGCATCCTGTGGGGCGGGCCCCACTTCGGTCAGACGTTGTTTTGGTTAGATCCGAGAACCGGCCGTTTTGAAAACACAAGCACGGTTTGCGACGCAGGAGGCGAAGTATATGATGTCGTGTTCCACGGTGGCAAGGTATACTGCGTTTCCTACGCCGGAGGCGACATCATCTGCTACGATCCTTCGAAACCTTGGAACCAGATCGACCACGTTAACCCAAGGGTCATCGCGTCCGTTGGACCTAAAGGCTATATCAGACCTATAGCTGGTGTGCAGAAAGGTCCGGACGGAAAACTTTACTCCGGTTGGATGGCCAAGTATGGAACATACGGAGGTGCTGTCGCGATAACCGATCCGATCACCGGCGAGACCAGGCTACTTGAGAATCCTCTGGGAGAGCAGGCTGTAAGTGGACTAGCAATAGGCGAGGGTGTGCTCTATGTGGGCACCTCGCTGGGCGCAAACGGTCTGCCCAACAAGAAGGGTGAGCATGCTCGATTCGGCATCGTAGATCCTGACAGCGGGAAGGTCTTGTTCCAGCAAGAAATCGAAGGCGCTATCAACGTGCGCCCGCTTTGCTTCGACCCTGCAACAAAGCGCACAGCCGTTGCGATAAACGGGCGCATAAAGTTCTTCAACACGCGAACGCAGCGATTTCTGGAAAGCCTGCCGGTAGATGCACTCAACATCACTTGCACCTCCACGGCATTTCCAGGTGATGGCAGACTCTACTACGGAACGGACAACCTGGTTGTGGCGCTGAATATGCGAACTGGCAAATGTGAGAAACTGGCAGAAGCGCCGGCGCGTGTGACTAATGTTGCTGTGGGACCAGACGGCACAGTCTATTTCTCGTGCGGCGTCGATGTTTATGCTTTTAAGAGGTCAGAAAGATGAAAGGTGCGGGCATGCTGGTGTTCATCGGATTGGCTGCGGCGGCTATTGCGGACACGGGTCCGCGGCTGAGTGACGAAGAATTCTTTTCGATGCTAAGCCTCGGATATCCCGGGCTGGAAAAGGTAGAGGCAGCCGTCAAGGCAGGTGATTATGCCGCGGCGAGGCATGAATTTGCCGAACACCTGAGAAAGCGCACGAGGCCGGTTTGGCATTTTGACCCCCACTCTCGACCGAAGCACGAAAAGCGGCCGGAAAATGTGGATACTTCTGAAGCTGATCGAATCCTCAACCGCGAACTGCCCAGTGTCGGCGTGTACCACAAATTCGAGGGCGAAATCGATTGGAACCTCAACCCCATCGACTACAAAGAGTGGCCTTGGCAGCTAAATCGTCACGCGTTTTGGGTGACGCTCGGCAGGGCATACTGGGCGACCGGGGAAGAAAAGTACGCTCAGGAGTTCGTCTATCAGATGATGGACTGGGTCAAGAAAAACCCTGTGCCGCTCACTACGTCAGGCAACGAAACTTACACCTGGCGCACAATAGAGCAGGGTATTCGCTGCAGTACATCTTGGCCCGAAGCGTTTTTCCTATTTCTTACGTCGCCTTCGTTCACCGACGATGCAATTGTGACTATGGTAAAGTCTTTCGTAGAGCACGCTCGGCAACTTACTAAGTGGCACACCGGCGGTAACTGGCTCACAATGGAGCGCAATGGACTCATGCACGTCGGTGTTCTGTTTCCGGAATTCAAGGAAGCCTCTGAGTGGCGCAAGACGGCCACTGAGCGGCTATATGCAGAGCTAGATAGACAGGTCTACCCGGATGGCGCCCAGATAGAGCTGACCACCGGATACCATCAGGTGAGCCTGACGAATTTCCTGCGAGCTTATGAGATTGCACGCATCAACGACATCCAAATGCCCTCAGACTACATAGCCAAACTCGAGAAAATGTACGATTACAATCTGAAGGTGTGTATGCCGGATCGCACATTACCGGACATAAATGATGGCGGCCGAATAAACGTCAAGACTTCTCTGGCTCGCGCGTTTGAGCTGTTCCCCAGCCGCAAAGACTTCCAGTGGATTGCAACTGACAGCAAGGAAGGGGAACCTCCTGTTTTTGCGTCGGTTGCACTGCCGTTTGCAGGACAGCTTGTAATGCGTTCCGGTTGGGAACAGGATGCACTTTATCTGTTTATGGATGCTGGACCGTTCGGCTATGGCCATCAGCACGAGGACGCTCTGTCGATAGTCTTATACGCCCACGGCAAATATCACATAGTGGACCCCGGTAACTACCCATACGACAGCTCCCAGTGGCGAAAGTACGTGCTTTCGACCCGAGCACACAACACAATCATGGTTGACGGGAAGGAGCAGCATAGAGCAAATAAACTTCGCGAGGGATATGTGGTCTCGAAGCCTTTGCCGAACAGATGGGCATCCCATGCGCGATACGATTATGCCGCCGGCACATACGACAGGGGCTACGGCAGTGAGAACGAAACCAAGGTTACGCACACACGGCATATATTCTTTGTTAAACCTGAGTATTGGATAATTACCGACTTTATGACCCCTTCAGACGATATTGAGCATCGTTATGAGAGCTTGTTCCATCTTGATGCAGAGGGAGCAACTGTTGATCCGTACAGTCAGCGTGTCGCTACAACAAATAATGATGCCGCGAATTTATCGATAATTCCGGTACCGAGCAAAGGTATGATCGTTAACATCGTTTCGGGTCAGGAAGAACCTGTCGTGCAGGGCTGGGTGCCGGCCGGTTGGATGACTGTTTACAAGTGCAGGCCAATCCCGACAGCAGTGTTCTCCAAAGAAACGCCCGGAATAACGTCTATGTCTTACGTTCTTTATCCGATCCCGAAAGGAAGTTCTTGCCCCGTGAAGCAAGTCGACTCTCTGGAAGTGATGTCAGAAGACGGCATCCAAGCAGTCGGCATGGTAGTTCGGTTTGTCGATGGCAGAGCGGATTACTTTGTGCAGGCATCGGCACGTGCTAGGTTGCGGTTTTTGGACTTCGAAGCAGATGCTCTAGGAGTCTACGTGCGAATGAATGGTTCCTCACTCGAAGCTGCAGCCCTACTGGACGGCACAGTGTTTCGCAGGAACGGGGTTCAGGTACTTGCTCAGAGACTTACTGTGCAAGACCTTTCCCGAACCGAGTTGACCCATAAGTTTTGATTACTAGATTTACTAGACAACCAAACTACTAACGGAGGTTTTGGAAAGCATCGCAGTGACAGGTGAGATAACATCAGTTGAGCAATTAGAAGAAATGATCAGTCGGCCGGCGCCGAGAGTAGTCGAAACACTGGCTGGGCTAGATGGCGACCTGATAGTGCTCGGATGCGGAGGAAAGATGGGCCCGAGCCTGGCTCGCATGGCAAAGCGGGCATTCGATGAGGCTGGAATAGATCGCAGAGTTATAGGAGTGGACCTGTTCCCTTCTTCTGAGCAGCAGAGTAGGCTTAGCGGGGTCGGAGTGGAGACGATTAGGTGCGACCTACTGAATGAAGCCCAATTGAATTCATTGCCCGATGCGGCTAACGTGGTTTATATGGTGGGTATGAAGTTCGGCTCGACCGAGAATCAAGCTCTCACCTGGGCTTTGAACGCATATCTGCCTGGGGCTGTGTGCCGCAAGTTTCGAAACAGCCGTATAACGGCTTTCTCGACCGGCAACATCTACGGATTGGTTCCTCTTTGGTCCGGCGGCTCTGTCGAGACTGACGAGCCGAATCCCGAAGGTGAGTACGCGTGGAGCGCGCTCGCCCGAGAGCGTGTTTTTGAGCACTTCAGCCGGGCATACAATATGCCAGTGAGCATTGTTCGCCTTAATTACTCGAACGAACTGCGTTACGGAGTGTTGGTAGACATTGCTCAAAAGGTTTGGACAGGAGAACCTGTGGATGTAGCGATGGGAGTTGTAAACGTGATATGGCAAGGGGATGCCAATGCAATGGCGCTTCAAACGCTGGCTAAGGCATCGAGCCCGCCGTTTGTTGTCAACATTGCCGGACCCGAAACAGTCAGCGTCAGGCGGGCTGCACAACTTTTCGGCCAGCTTATGGGCCGTGAGCCAAAGCTAGTCGGTTCTGAGGCTTCTGATGCGTTGCTTTCTAATGGTCAGCTTGGACATCAATTGTTCGGCTATCCTCGAGTGCCTGTTCGTAAGCTTATAGAATGGGTAGCTGCCTGGATTATGGCGGGCGGTGAGACTCTCGGCAAGCCGACACATTTCGAAACACGGAACGGCAAGTTCTAATTCTCAAAGTACGGCACGCTGTATGAATTCGTGTAGCAACACACACTGGGAGCTATTGCGAAAAGGGGTCGTTATTCCCGCAAGCCCCCTCGCCCTCACGGCAGATCGAAAGCTAGACGAGCGTCGCCAGCGAGCTCTCTGGCGATATTACGCCGCTGCAGGGGCTGGAGGTATAGCAATAGGCGTCCACACCACGCAGTTTGCAATTCGAGATCCCAAAATTGGCCTTTTTGAGCCCCTGCTTGAGCTTGGAAGGGATGAAATGGATAGGCTAGACGCCCTTCGCGCAGAAGGCTTGTGCGGCGGTCAAGGTTCTACATGGACAAACAATCCTCTAATCCGCATAGGAGGTATCTGCGGCAGGACTGATCAAGCAGTTGGAGAAGCCGAAAAGCTGCGCGAGTTGGGCTACCACGCGGGACTCTTGAGCCTAGCCGCTATGAGCGACGCTTCCGAGGAAGCACTTGTTGAACATTGCAAGGCGGTAGCGCAGATTATTCCGCTAGTGGGTTTTTATCTGCAGAGAGCTGTTGGCGGACCGCAACTGACATACTCCTTTTGGAGAAGGTTTCTCGAGATCAAAAACGTCGTTGCAATCAAGATCGCGCCATTCAATCGCTATCAAACGCTCGATGTCGTGCGCGCCGTCGCAGAATCAGGCAGGGACGATGTAGCGCTCTACACCGGCAACGACGACAATATCGTAATTGATCTTTTGACACCATACCGATTCGTCGTCAACGGCAAACCCGTCGAGCGAAGAATAGTAGGAGGGTTGCTGGGCCACTGGTCTGTCTGGACTAGGAAGGCAGTTGAACTGCTTGAACAATGCCACACCATTGCTGCAAGTGGCGAAGGCGTTCCAATGGAAATGCTTATCCTTGCCGCCCAGATTACAGACTGCAACGCTGCTTTCTTCGACGCTGCAAATAACTTTGCCGGTTGCATCGCGGGTCTACACGAGGTTTTGCGGCGACAGGGTTTGTTGGAGGGAATATGGTGTCTGGATCCGAAAGAGACGCTAAGCCCAGGCCAGAGTGAGGAGATCGACCGAGTTTACAAAGCCTATTCGCACCTCAACGACGATACATTTGTGAAAGAGCACCTGGACGAATGGCTCAGTGCCTGACCAGGTGCTCCACATATCCTCTAGTTGGCACTTTTCCGATTATTGCTTGTCGAGCTTGATGTAGTCCAAGCCGAACATATACGCCTTTTGGGCTTTCTCGTTCGCTCCGACTATCTCGACTGTGAGTTTGTGCTCTCCGGAACTCAGTTTCAAAGTGCCGAGCGGTATTTCGTCGGTAGGCACAACCTTGTCTGCGTAAAGATCTATCGGATCGCCCAGCTTCTGGCCGTCCAGGTAGAGCTGAACTATGCCGTAGTCCGGCGCTTTGGTGAGACGAGCTTTCAGCGAGTAGGTGCCGGCCTGTCGGGTTCGGACGGCAAGGTCTAACTTAGCTCCAGGCGACGCACCTGTCCACCACAGGTGAGCATATCCGCTCCACTCTCCTTCAAAACCGCCCATATCTTGAACTGAGGTCTGCCCTGCTGTGCACGACAGTACCCGCAGTCTTTCTCCCTCAAGCGCACCCTGTACAATATACGGAGGAGACTCGTAGTATCCGACTCGTTCACTAACGGGCACTTCCTCGTACGGATCCTCTTGCCCAGCAGCTTGGTACCAATATGCCACGGCTGCATACAGTGTCGGGCGGTCATTCGGATAATATTTTTCAATGCAACCCTCGAACGACTTATGGAACGGAACGTTGTCGGTAATGTGCCATCGATTGACTGAAACGTTGCCGGCGTTCGAGTTTTGATTGAATGTCTGGTTGTGATACGCGTTCTGAAAAAGCTGCGGATTGCACCAAGCGTAGCCGAAGTAGTCTTCAGAACCTGTGCCGATCGTTGATGGGAATTTCTCGCCGTCTACGAAGAACTTCTCGTCACCTTCGCCCCACCATCCGCCCTTAGGATTCCAAACGTGGAGCATAACTCCGCAATAGCGGCCCAAGCCGGTGGTCTTTAGCATTGTCCAGTCGATCCAGCGCTCCGGTTCCTCTGGCAGGAATGCATCGCGGTGCCACTTGGCATGGAATCTGCCGAGCTGCTCCACAGGCTTTGTCAGAGGTGCATGGCTGATGCTGATTTCCAAATCGGCAGCTTCTTTGCCGTCATTTACCAACTCAACCCGTGCTTTCTTCGCAAAGGGCATATACCAGTAGCAGTAAAAATCATCTTCCGTCATCCCAAGCGGAAGCGACTTATAAAGGTTGATTCCCGGAGCTGTGCCAAAGAAATCGCCCAGCGGACACCATACGCTTGGTTTCTTGTCATCATCCCATGTGATCTTCAGGACAAGCTCGCGAAGTCTAGTCCATGCGGCATCTGCCACGTCTTTGCCCACTTTCAACTTGATAGCAGTGATGGCTCGTGGACCGCTTATCTGAGCGACAACGGCTGATCTTCCGGCAGGTATCGACAAACGTCTGGTTAGAGTTATCAACCCTGTGCGCACGCCTGCCGGGTCAGTGCCGAGGCCCTGCGTTAGTTTGCGGTTTGCTTCTTCGAGCGCAAGCAGGGCTTCCCCAGACAGTGATCTGGTGAAGGTCGGCACAATCGTGCCCTTGGGGAACACCGAGTATGTAAAGTGATAGTACGCTCCCCATCCGTCTTCCGCAACGATTTTGCAGGACTTTTGAAATGGTATAGGCACATAGCAGTTAGCGCCCGACGCGGTATAGTGAACCAGCGCGGGGTATACAAATGGTCTATGCTTTCGATCGAAGTAGGCTCTGAAAGGTAGGTCTACTGCAGGCTTGTCTGAGCCGTCGAGGTATATCATCACACGTCCATCCTCAGGCTTCGCAGACCATATTCTCCATATACACCCAGGACCCTCTATCTCTGCAAAGACTTGCAAGTTGCCCTCTCGGCGAATGATGCCGTGTCCGTCGCCGTTGGCTTCCCACGCGACATATTTACCGGTTGTCTCGTCGTATCTGCTTGCTCGGTCGTAACTGGACCACTGCCTACCGTACTCGCCCGGCACTGGTAGTACGGACAAACCTTCCAAGTCCGTTAGCATCTTGACGAGATCTACGTAAGTAAGTGTGGTTGCCGTGCACGCAGTCGACAGCAGCACAAACAAGGCAACTAGGACAACAAGAAGTTTTTTCATTTCCGCTAACCCTCTCCTTTTGGCTTAGTTTTCCGGCTGTTGTCAACTTATTTGTTTGAGGAGATATTTCCTTTGCATATTAAGGATTAGTCCGGCGGCACCAGGATTGATTTCTGGGGCAAATTGGGTATGAGTAAGACAAATTTGTCATATCGCGAAGGAGGATAATATGGCACACGAATTACCACCTCTACCTTATGATTACAACGCGCTCGAGCCCTACTACGATGAAGCCACCGTAAGGCTTCATCACGACAAGCACCACGCGGCGTATGTGGCCGGCCAAAACAAGGCTGAGGAAATGCTGACCGCCGCGCGCCAATCAGGCGATTTTGCGCTCATCCAACACTGGGAAAGACAACTTGCTTTCCACGCATCCGGCAACGAACTTCACACGATTTTCTGGGAGAATATGGCACCCAATGCGGGAGGCGAACCATCCGGTGAGCTTGCCGCACAAATAGAGAAAGACTTCGGCAATTTCGAGAACTTCAAGAAGCAATTCAGTGCGGCTGCTGCAGCAGTCGAGGGAAGCGGTTGGGCTGTACTAGGTTGGAGTGATCACTTCAAGAAGCTTTACATAGCCAACATCGAAAACCATCAGAAGCAGACGGTAATGGGATTGGTACCACTGTTGGTTCTGGACGTTTGGGAGCATGCCTATTACCTAAAATATCAGAACAGGCGCACCGATTGGATCGAGGCGTGGTGGAACTTGGTCAACTGGGACAACGTTGCCACCAGGTTTGCCGCAGCAAAGAAGTAAGCCTGCTCAAGCCGAAAACTTAGACGGGCGTACCGAGCGCAAGGCGTGGTTTATCTGGGAAATGTAACTGTCGCTCGTGTGCGCCCGTTTTCGCTTGTCATAGAGAAGTCTCCGAGCAGGTTGTCCCGGACTAGGCTCTCAACGATGCGCAACCCAAGTTTCCTGTGGCTGCGCACATCAAAGTCAGACGGAAGCTGGTCACCATCGTTGACCACTTCAATTATGACGTTGTCTTCGTCTCGGCCAAATCGTATGCTGAGCTCGGTTCCGAGGGCTCCCTTGATTCCGTGCTCGACAGCGTTTTGTAGAAGTTCGTTTAGGATAAGAGCCACGTAGGTCGCTTGACCACTTGGCAGCAAAAAGTCCTCTCCCTCAACTGAAAGCCGCACATTTCCTTCTTCGGGCAGCAAGCTGCTAACGGTTCCAGATAGGATTGTATCAGCAAGCCGTCGGATCGGCACGTCATCCAAGTGTTCGCTGGATAGCAGCTCGTGCACTGAGGCGATAGACTGGATGCGGTTTATGCTTTGAATAAGAGCTTTTTCGAGTGAATCAACCTTGCCGAGTTTCAACTGTAGTCGCAGCAGACTGGCTATTGTCTGAAGGCTGTTCTTGACACGGTGATGCATTTCCTGCAAAACGGCCGTCTGCACTAGCAGCCGCGCGTTTTGTATTGATATTGCAGCTTGGTTTGCCACAGCAGTACAAAGGTTGATTTCGTCTTCTGTAAAGTCGTGTGGAGTGCCCGTGTAGCAGTTAAGAACGCCAATTATGTCGTTTTTCACCATGAGCGGTAGCGAGATCAGCGAACATAGCCCCTCTTTGCGAGCTATATCCGGATACTGGTAGCCCGGCGTTTTGCGGACGTCGCGGATCGTTATTGGCCGACGCTCCAACACTGCTCTACCGGCCACCGATTCCGTCAACTTCACGTTCGGTTTCTTAGTGTAGGCGCGACTCTTTGATTGCGTTGCCTTGATAACCAGTTCTTGCTTCGATTCGTCTAACAGCATTATGGAGCATATCTTAAAGTTCATAGTTTCAGCCGTCATCGCCACAATCAGCTGCAGTATCTCCTCGAGATACATATCTGACGTGATCCGACGACTGATTTCAGAAAGGGTCGAAAGGCGGGACGCTTTCTGTTCAACCCTGCGGTAGGTGTTGTAGTTTTCAACGGCTCCGCCCACTTGGCGGGCAATAGAATCCAACAGGCTAATCTGAACTCTTGTGTATTCGTGTGGCGGATCGGTGCGAACATTGATCACGCCTACCAGTCCGTTCTGTCCGCGCAGTGGAACGGAAAGCATGGAGTGGTAAGTGTCCTGTGATAGAGGAACACGTTTGAATCTGGAGTCTCGCCATGCTTCTCTAGGTAGAACTACGTGTGTGCCCTGTTGCGCAACCCAGCCGGTGATGCCTTCGCCTACCTTCAGCCGGATCTTGCCGACCACGTCTTTAGTGTCGCCACTTGCCCCTCGCAGGACCAGCTCCTTACCGGTTTCGTCAAGGAGGTAAATAAGGCACAGATCAGTTCCGGTGACCTTTACTACAATCTCAGCCACCTGACGCAGCATTTCATCTATGTTAAGCATCGAGCCGATAGCTTGACCTATCTCTCGAAGAGCATCTGCCTCCAACGTAGCTTCGGCTACCCGCTTTTCCAGGTCAGCCACGCGGAGTCGCAGGGCTTCCAGCTCCTGCTCGGGCGGAAGTTCTCTAAGGGTTGCTGCCGTTGCTTCTTGTTCACTTGTACTGCGCTTTCTCCAGGGACTCAAGGCTTTTGCCTCAGGAGCTATGCTCTGTTCGTTTGCTAGCGGTGGGAAGTCGGTTCTACACTTCGTTTGCGATAATTATAGCTTGCGCTATCTCCTTCATTGGGCGGCGCTGGTTCATGCTCTGCTGCTGAATGCGTCTGAAAGCCTCCGCCTCTGTGATCTTGTACTTGTCCATCAGTATACCTTTCGCGCGGTCAACCAACTTGCGCGTTTCGAGCTTTTCCTCCAAGTCGCTAACAGTCGATTCAAGCTCCTGCATTTCGAGGTATCGCGAAATCGCAATTTCTATAGCGGGAAGCAGATCCGATTCCTGAAACGGTTTCACCAGGTAGCCGAAAACTCCGGCATCCTTGGCTCTCTCCACTAACTCCTTGTCTGAATACGCCGTGAGCAGGACTACGGGTGCTATTTTCTCTTCTGAGATTACCTTCGCTGCGTCGAGACCGTCGAGCACAGGCATCTTTATATCCATAATGACAACGTCGGGCCTCAAGGCTCTTGTTATCTCGATTGCCTTCGCACCGTCGGCAGCTTCGCCTACGACCTCGTGTCCCATTTCTTCCAGTATCGTCTTGAGGTCCATGCGTATGATTGCTTCGTCGTCAGCAATTACTATCCGGATCTTGCTCATTTTCTCTCCAGCCTCGGAAAACTTTGGAAGATCACGTCGCTCACGCAGGCTGATTTCCTTTCGTCATTGTACCCCGTGGTATAATCACTGTCAAAAGGCTGATTGCCCGGCCGATTCCGGAGGGAACCAAGAGGCAACATGAGGCGTCTTTTTGAACGGCACTTTTCACCGCCGACGTGTCTGTTTTGCCTCACGATCTAAAGTTCGGCACGTAGCCGTGTGCTTCACACGAAGATATTCTGCGTATTGATACTTGCTTTACTGAGGGTAATAGCCCGTTGCGAGTGAAATCTACGGGAGCATGTTTAGCTTTATCGGTGGCGGCATACGTTGCCCTCTGGATTCTTGTGCCGAGGGCGACCTTTTTGCCTGTACTTATCAGTGTTATCGACGGATTGGTGCACTTAGCACCTCCGTTTGCCGTAGTTCTCCTCACAATTGCGGGGATGATTCTAATGGCTGCCCCTACAGTAGCCTTTATGGCTGTGCAAATTGCACTGGTGTATTATTTCAGCCGACTCAGGTTGACTTGGCAAGGTGCAGCTGCTGTATTGCTCGGCAGTGTTGCTGCGGCGTTGCTTCTTGGACTGCTTATCGTGAAGCAATCCGGTATCAGCGCGAAGATTGGTAGGAGTCCCAATCTAAGAGAAGCTTTATACATTGTGGGTGCCTACTCAACTATTCTGCGCATACCTATGCAGCTTGCGATAATTTCGACAGCTTGCAGCTTGGGATATGCTGTAAGCTTGCTTGTGCGCGACAAGAATCTGCTCTTGCCTGTTGTAATGTTCGCAGCATATATAGATTTCTGGACTGTAACCCAGGGTCCGGTTTCGACGATGCTCAAGAAGGCGCCGGAGGTGGCAATGGCAGTAGGAGCACCTGTTCCTGCTGCAGGAACGGGAACGTTTGCCCCGCAAGTCCTAGTAGGCCCGGGCGACTTCCTGTTTATGGCGCTGGTATTTTCGGCCGTGCACAAATTGGCAATGGACGGCATCCGCAACTATTGGTACGTGTTCATCGGTATGACCGCCGGTATGCTGGCTGTGTTGTTCGGATTACTGCCGTCGCTGCCCGCGTTGATTGTTTTGGCTGCGTGTGTTCTGGCAGCAAATTGGAAACACTTTAAGTTGAGTCGGCAGGAGATAATCTCGACTGCAATTGTCGGATTGGTACTGCTGGCATCTCTTCCACTGGTGTGGTCCGCGATAAAACCGGCACATATTCACGAGCCTCCGCTAAAAGATGCACCAATATCGAAGCCCCAATAGCCTAATCGGAAGACCCGCTTCTTTGGCGTTCTGCGTGTCGGTGAATATTCCGTTTGAAGGAGAAATCAATGCAATAGGCAAAATAGCATAGCGGGTGGGTAGGCATTTTTGTGCCCACCGAAGTAAAATCTTTAAAGTGGGGAGAGATGACAATTGGGCAACGAAAACGTATCCGTAACTCAAGTCAATAAAACACGTTTGTTTGTGGTCAGCGTAATCGCGTTGGCTACTGGCGGTATGGTTTTTAGCATCCGGACAGACATCCTGCGGAACTTGCAAGAGTTCTTCACCGGTGCCCAAGCTGCGCAATCAGCAACTCTGGTGGGTGCTGCGGTTGGTGCGGCGTTCCTTGGTCTAGCGATTGCGAACTTTATCGGAGGGCCGATGTGCGACTGGGTGGGAATGAAGTGGTTGCTAGCATTGGCAAGTTTACTGCATATCGGCGGAGCTGTCATCATCATTTTCACCGAGCCGATAAGCCAGCTCATTCCTATTTTCTGGACACTCTGGATTGGGATGATGTCAGTGGGTCTGGCTCATGGTTTCATAGAAGCGAGTATAAATCCACTGATCGCCACCTTGTATCCAGACGACAAAACTCACAAGCTCAACGTGCTCCACGCGTGGTGGCCCGGAGGAATTATTATCGGCGGTTTGATTGCGGTAGGCCTGGGCAAGTTGGGCGTGGGTTGGCAGATCAAGCAGGCCGTGATAATCCTTCCTGCCCTCATATATGGAATTATGGCCTTAAGCACCAAGTTCCCGCCGACGGAAAGAGTTGCAGCCGGCGTAAGCGACAAGGCGATGTTCAAGGAGGCGCTTCGGCCGCTGTTTATCGTTTGGTGGATCTGTATGTGGTTTACAGCCACTACTGAGCTTACCACCGGCCAGTGGATAGATGCGTTTCTGCGGAATACGGTCGGAATGAAAGGCACACTGCTTTTGGTCTACTGGAGCGGCTTGATGTTTGTGATGAGACATTTTGCGGGAGGCCTCGCCCACCGACTATCTCCAGTGGGACTTATGTGGTTTTCCTCTTTGTTGGCAGGTATAGGGCTTTTGATCCTTAGCATTGCGAATACGCCCGCCATGGGAATGCTTGCAGCCACCGTGTTTGGCATAGGCATCTGCTACATGTGGCCCACGATGCTAGCTGTGGCTTCGGAACAATTTCCTAAAGGCGGCGCATTCTTGATGGGCTTGATGGGCACCGCAGGGAATCTGTCCATCCTCATCACAATGCCTGCGCTTGGTGCTATCTATGATCACTATAAGGTGCAGATCGCCAAGCAGCTCGGCACTACGTTCACCAATCCGCAGGTGCTCACTCAGGCAGCTTCGCTTTCCTTCAGGTGGACTGCTGTTCTGCCTGGAATTTGCATCGTCATATTCGGCATATTGTGGTTGAGGGACTATCTGCGCGGCGGCTACAAACCGGTTAAGCTGACTGCAGATGAGGAAGCGGCAGCTACCCCTTAAGCGAATAGGCACTACGAGTCCGCAATAGCACGTCGTTTACAGCATTGGCAAGCAGGACCTGGACATCACACCCGGGTCCTTTGCTGTTATATGGGGAGTGATATAATAGGCTTGAAATGTCGGTGGCGGAGCACATATTGTTCGGCAGCGATCCGACGGAACGCGTTGTAGCCGTCGAGGTGGGTTCTGACTGCGCGAAGCTTTATCGCCGCATAGGTGACAGCGTGGTCGTCGAGCAACGCCCGTTCCTATGGTGGATCCTGACCACCGAAAGGCATCAACTGACAGGCGCTATTTGGAGCGAGCTCGATGGGCAGGATTTCGATTGGCTAGCCGAATTCGAAGACCGCGACGCGTTCGAAAGTGCACGCTATTGGCTCAGAGACGCTCACGCCGAACACTTGGTACTTGCAACTCCGGCAAAGCAGTTTCTCACGAGATCTGGCATAACCCTGTTTAAAGGGATGTCGTTTGATGAAATTGTCCGCGCACAACTCGATATTGAAACGGCGGCGATCTTGCCTGCACATCCAAAAAACGAGATACTTCTCGTTGCGATTAGCGACAGCAGAGGTTTTGAAACGATAGTTGAAGGCGATGAGCGTGATGTCTTGCGCAAAACCGTCGAGCTCGTGCACGAGCTCGACCCGGACGTGATCGAGGGCCACAACATTTACGATTTTGATCTTCCTTACTTGGCTGCTCTAGCCAAAATGCACGGAATACCGCTCGCGCTGGGGCGCGACGGATCGGAAGTTACGTTTGGTACCAGGCAGCAATGCGCGATCGGCTACTATACCAGGCCTTTCCAGCCCGCCTATATCCACGGCAGACACGTTATCGACACAATGCTGCTTTCCCAAAGATACGATGTAGGCAAAGGCGCTTTCGCCAGCCATTCGCTCAAGGCTCTGGCCAAGACGCTCGGCATATCGGAGCCCGACCGCGAAATCATACCGCACGATAAGATAGCTGCGGAATACAAAACGAATCCGGATAGGGTAAGAAAATATGCCCTACAGGACGTCCGCGAGACTAGATCGCTGGCAGAAATAGTTTCGCCGCCGGAGTTCTATCTTACCCAGATGGTGCCGGACACCTACCAACATGCTGCTTCTACTGGCAATGGAGAGAAGATTAATACGATACTAATCCGCGAGTACCTACGTAACGGACGAGCAATCCCGAAACAGAATCCCCCAAAATCGCTGCCCGGGGGTTACACGGAAGTCCGCGCGACGGGAGTTATCGAGACGATAGTCAAGTGTGACGTTGAGAGTTTGTATCCGAGCATTATGCTCACCAACCGAATCAAGCCTGCGTCGGATACATTGGATGTGTTCTTGCCTGCACTGGAAGAACTTACCAAGCGGCGCATAGAGGCAAAGAAAAGGTCACGTGAGACTGAGGGGCGCGAACGCTCATACTGGGAAGGACTACAGAGCGCGTTCAAGATCCTCATCAATTCGTTCTACGGCTACCTGGCAGGGCCTTTTAATTTCAATGACTACGAGGCAGCAACTAAAGTAACAACAACGGGGCGCGCTATAGTGAAGCGTATCATTGAGGAACTGGAGCGTACCGGCAGCCAGGTGGTGGAAGTCGATACTGACGGCGTATACTTCAAACCGCCGCCGGGCATCGAAGGTGAGGATGCGGAAATAGATTACGTTCAACGGATCGGCTCGGTCCTACCACCTGGGATTCGACTTGCCCACGACGGCCGCTATCGAGCGATGATCTCCCTCAAGATGAAAAACTACGTTCTCGCAGACTACTCGGGACGGTTGATATTTAAGGGCTCGTCACTGCGTTCGCGAGCGGACGAGCGGTTCGGCCAAATCTTCATATCCAAGGCAGCAGAGTTCCTTCTAAAAGGGGAAAGGGTCAAGGTAAGAGAACTGTACGACTCATTCGTTCAAAAAATCAACGCCGGCGAAATGAGTATAGACATGATCTGCCGACGCGAGCGCGTGACTGAGAAGACTTTCTCCGTTACGTCAAAAAAGCGTGTGGCACAGGCAGTAAGCCATTCGCAAATAGGTGATTACGTATCAGTTTACAATCGCAATGATGGCACGGTTGCACTTGCTTCTGAATACAACCACGACGAGGATCGAGATTACTTGCTCGATAAACTCTACAAGTTCGCCTGTCGGTTGAGAGAGGCTTTCGGCGACGAGTTTGACGAGCTCTTTCCCAAGCCGTCTCATAAAATGCGCGTTGAAGCTGCCGGCCAGCAGAAGTTGTTCGACTGAAAACAGCTAGTCGTCTTTAGGGGTGATTGGCGGCGGTTTTACGTTTGCTGAGGCGAAGTATAGCTGCACTCCCCTGCTTGCGACAAGTGACGCGGCGATGGTCATAACAACCAGCAGCGCGATCTTTTCAAGCATAACTACGACTGATTTCCCCAACTGCGATACGGTGCTGGCACTGGTAGTCGGATTTGGTGACGTGGCTATGGCAGCGGAAGGCGTTGTGAACCAATGATAGGCGGTCAAGAAAACGAATGCAAGCAGTCCCACACCACCCATAAAGACCGCCATTCCAATTATTCGGCCTGCCAAGTCGGCCTTTTTCATGTTTCGTTACCCGTGCCGTACAAACAAACGCAAGATAATTCATTCTACCAGAGCAACCTTGTATCCTCCAAATCGGAGCTCTAGCTTCAACAATTCCTATGGGAGCGCGCATTAGGCTTATTTGCTTCGCACGCAGTTAACAGCCAAGCAGGTGTACGTAGGTGGGATTAGTTTCGGTCGATCCGACGGGGAGGTCTAGGTCCAGGTCTGAGCATTCTAAAACGCTTCAAAACCTCAGCCCGAAGCTTCTCAAACTGTTCCCGTGTCAGCACCGATCTCAAAACTTTTTGTTTCTCGAGGCTCAAGTCCAGCAGCTCCGACTGACACTCATGGATCCTGTCTATCAGCCGCCGCGCAGCTGCCACGTCCAGGTCGTACGAGGAGAGTAGATCTATGAGCTGTTTGGAATAACGCTGAAGGCTTTCGATTACTGCCTGTCGGCGAGGTGAGTTTGAAACTTGCAGTATCCTTCTAGCTTGCTCAGGTGAAACACCTGCCGCGTCCAGCATCGGCTTATCGGGTAGCCTATCAAGGGGGCTTTCTTCAAAAGATCCGAACCAGCCCCTTCGTCTGTGGCCAGCGTGCCTTGTGGTTTGGCGAGCTAGCTCTGCGAACTGCTCAGGGTTGAGTACGCGGCGCAGAGCAAGTTGGTCGTCTAGGTGAAGATTCAAAAGGGCCAGCTGCGCCTTGTCGATTCTCGAAATCGCTTGCTTGACCCTCTGTTCGTTAAGATCCCAGGATTGGTAAGCATCGAAAAGATCCTTTCGAGCACGCATGAGCTCGTCTAGGACGCGTTGGGTCTTGCCTCGCATCTCCGAAGCGAGGGTCTTCAATTGTTCCCGCTGAGTCGGTGTAATAGATCCAGGCTCAGCCAGAACACTCGAAAAAACGACGACAACCAGCGCTCCTACCAACGCCGCAACCCTGTTGTTAATAATCCTTATCATATTCAACTTAAACTCGGCTCCCAGGGGCGTTTGCTCGAACCCGTTTACCGACTTACTCACATCTTACCTATGCATTCCACCAGTGCTTCTCTATGGCCCCCAAGGGGATCGTCGGACCACTTGACCGTTATAACATTTTCAGCGCCTTTGGAAATGTAGCTCGGTGCTAAATCCGATCTATTAAGTGTGAAACTGTACAAAGTCACTGCTGCGACACCTATCACTGCAGCTGCTGCCGCTGCTCGCTTGGCGGTGGCACCAGCCGAGCGGATTCTGGCTAGCCAAACGAAAGGACTGAACTTTCTTGGCTTGGTTCTGGCACGAACGAGTACCCACACATCATTTACCGGTTCTACAACCGGCACAGCCGCCAATCGCGCGTCAAACGCCAGCTCTTCGTCCAACAGAGCTTTGCACTCCGTGCAGGTCTTGAGGTGAGCCTTGATCAACCTAGCCTCAGGACCACTCACACGCCCCTTGCCGTAATCCAGAAGAATCGTCTGTACTTCCTCGCAGTTCATTTCCCACACAACCTCCATCCAGCTCCGCGCACAGCTTTTTGAGGCGCTGCCGAGCACGGAAGAGCTTTACCTTCAGGTTACCAGCGCAAATGCCTGTTATCTCGGCGATGTCCTGATAGTCCAACTCCTGAAAGTGATAGAGCGTTATCAGCAATCTGTCATCTTCGCTCAAGCCGTTCAGTGCTGCACTAATGCGGCTCAACTCATCTTCTCTGAGAGTAGAGTCTTCAGGGTCGACAGTCCTAGCCGCAGCACTCCGTGCTACTTCACCTTCGCTCACCAACCCATCCTCGAGAGACACCTCGCGTCGTATCATTCTGGAGCGAAGAAAGTCCCGCGCCGTATTTGCCGCTATCTTGAACAACCAGGTTGTGAACTTGGAGTCGCCTTTGAACGACCCTGCTGCGCGCCACACCTTTACAAACACATCAGCCAGCGCTTCTTCTGCATCTTCATGGTTGGAAAGCATTCGGTATAACAAGTTGTACACGGGCTTCTCGTGCCTCCGAAAAAGCACGCGCAGAGCCTCCTGGTCCTGCTGTTTGCAGAGTTCCAGGAGCATCTCATTGGAAACCGAAAAATCGTAGTCCTTGATCCTGCCCAAAGGTAGCTCCCATTCGGCAGTCTAATAGGTTAGACGATCCCCGCTTAAGCCGGTTTCATGTGCAACTAGTACTTACCGTATTGCCGGACGCATTCGTACATCGAAGCAACGTTCTCGACAGGCGTGCACGGGCTCAGGTTGTTTGCCTCGCGCATGATGAACCTGCCTTCCTTGATGCCGGATGAGAGGATTCGTTCAGTCTCTTCCCAGACGCTCTCAGGCGTACCGTAGAGGAGCGTGCTGACTGTGGGACCAGTAGCGATTTGGAACTCGCGGCCCAGCTTGGCACGCATAGTGCCGTAGTCTATAGGATAGCCGGCGTCCCAGGCGCGAACGTTGAGTTCTTCTTTCAAAATGCAGATCAGGTGATCAACGGATCCGCACAAATGTACACTGTGCGGTCCTTCACCGGCAAGTTCTTGGAGTAACATCTTATGGCAAGGGAGCACGAACTCACGGTAGGTCTCGGGGGAAAGTAACTCTACACTGTCGTCGGCGAATGCCCAGCATTTCGGCTTCATCTCATGGCCCAGAGCCTTTCTATAAGCTCTGATTCGCTCTATTGTTGCGCGGGTCATATAGCCGAGCAGTTCGTGGACGTAGGCGGGATCTTCATAGATGTCCTCACAAATACGAGTGGTACCGCGTAAATTTGCAGCTACCGTCATCGGACCGTCTGTTCCGAGACCAGCTGGCATCACATTGGCTACCGGCTGACCATCCTGCACATAGCGACTCTTATTCGCAAGCATGTGCTCATAGAAATGCCAATTCCAAGCAGCCATCCCACCCTCGAAGGGGTCGGGGATGCCGCGGTCGAAAAGCTTGTGCTTGTCATCGTCGCCCAGCATAGGTTCCGTAACCGGAACCTGTCGATCTCTAAAGACGATCCTTGCGCCGAACCAAGTGGCCTCGAACGTATTTTGAGTTTCAACGCTGATGCTCCAGCCGCAACTGGGCGGACCCATTTCAGCATCTTGCAAGAGGTGATGTCTCACGTAACTTTGCGTTTTGAGCTGAACAGTGGCCATGATGTCGGGGTTGGCCATGTAGTCGGCAAATGTGATTCCATCAGGGTTCAGTTCAGGATTGAGGAGAATCACCCTGGGATTGACTCCGAGCACCACCGGTACCCTAATGGGCCTCCCGGCGTTGTAAGCATCCCAGACGGCTTTTGCCTCTTCGTTGTGCTCAGCGAAGTCTATTGCGTGCAAGTAATAGCTCATAGGGCACCACTCCGGAGAAAACGCATTGATAGGGAGAAGTTTACCGCATGGTTTGACCAACGCACAAGAAAGCCCTCGCGACTGCGCCGCGAGGGCTCCCAGGGGACAGGCTATGATGACTTTTTTTACCTTGCAAATCTTCTGAAGAAGGGCAAACCAGCCACTAAACCTAAGCACGCAAGGCTAACTGAGCTAGCCTCAGGGATCACCATTGTCATAATAGGTTTATAATCATAGTCCACATGAAGCTGGGTGTTAGCTATGGTAGTCACGAAATACATCTGACGCGCGGCATCGGCTATGAACGAATTGATTGCTATCGACGTTGTCGGAAGCGTAAGCTTGTCTCCCGGAGCCGCAGCTACGTAGCTTGCGAAGAAGGTAGGGTCAATGCAAATCTCAGGGGTTCGCCGATATTCGCGGAAAACCAGACGCGACACCAACTTATTGCCGCTCAGCGGACCTCCTAATATGGACGGTCCACCCGTTGGATTCTGACTGTCCACGACTATGCTCAGATCCGAACCGGCGCCAGGAGGAGCAGACACCTGAACCGCAGCTGTGATCATAACCTCAGGTAAACTGAGCAGCCTGGGACCGGAATCTTCTGGTACGTCTGCCCAGCCATATATCTCAGCTAACGCCCATACCCGCACGGCAACAAGCTCGCCCAGAGCTGGATCGAACTTATCAACCGCTATTTCCTCAACCCAAGGTATATTTGGCCTGAGAGGCGGGGTCCGCGCTTCTCCAACCTGTTGCACCGTGTCTGCCGTGAGCGCGGTCGCGAGCATCATAATACACAAAACCGCAAGAACTACACCCAATCTCTTCATTTTGTCCCTCCTGCTATTGGTGCTCTGGGCACCAGTTTCACTCACGTACTACCCGGCCGAAGTTCTGCCGGCCGTCTCCACTCGGTTATTCGCGTACAGCAGCTCTACTACCGCTGCTGCCCTCACAGACATTATCGCCGCCTATTTTTACATTGTCAAGGGGTCGGAACAAAAATCCTATTATTTTTTTAGGTGTCGAACTGTTCGGCTCGCCGAAACAGGGATATACTAGAAAAAATTCAGCCTGTTCTCCCGTCCATCTGAACCTTGCCTACGTAGCTTTTTTACCCTAGTGAAATATCTGATAAACCGGAATATTCCAGGTTACTCCTATAAGCGACCAGAGAGCACCGGTTACGTAGTCGCCAAGTACCAACCCCAGAAAGAAAGGCAGCGCCCGGCGATACATCCTAAGCCCTCCGTAGCGCAGTATTACCAATTTGATCGCCCAGGCAATCAAAAAGGGCAGCCACAACCATATGAGTGCAGGGCCAATACAGTAACCAAGTGGGTGAAAAGGAAACCACACAAAGCGAGACCTCAGCCAAGCAAGTAAGAAAACGAATATGCCGCCCGCACAAACAGCGGACCAACGAGAAGCCTCAACCCTGAAACCATGGCCCAAAGAACTTTCGAGCCAGTTGAAGCTTTCAATCCCAGTCCAATACGCAAAGCCGAGACACTTGGAGGCGCCTTCGCGATATAGAATGTCCAGACAGCTCCACATACCGCATACAATTGACAAAGCGAATGCACCAAGCATAGGCGGAACCAACCGCCTCAACTCCAATCCGTGTTCCTGAGCCAGTTTGAACGCTTCGAGCTGGCTAGGCATCACGTGACACCTGTTGAGCCGCCAGTACCAGTGGTTAAGTGCTCCAACAGCCAAATTGGCGTTTCCCACTAAGCGCGAGTCGAAAAGCCGCATCAGATTCATCGGCTCTAAATCCCACACGGTGTGTTGCCCACCCGCTTCCGCTCTGACGCGCGTGATGCACAATGAAAGTAGCAAATATGCGGCAGTCGTAGCTATAGCCCAGAAAAGACTCATTCCCGCTGCGCACCAGAAAGAAAAGAAAACGACCGTGCCTGCCACAAATCCCCAGAACGCAGTCCGATAAGACATAGGCTCCCCACGATCAGTTCCGTCAGGGGGACCTAGTGCGACTCTAACGGCTCTCAGTAAGTGTCTGCGACTCATATAAAGCAGGGAAGCACCGAAAGCTAACCACGCTCCTATGCTCTGTTCGGTGACGAATGGAAAATCGGGGACGTTGCCGTAGCCCAACTGGTAGCCGATTACCGCCTGCGCCTTCGCAAATAAGTAGAAAAACCAACAAGAAAACGAGACATCCAGAGGAACTAAGAAGGCAAGTCCTATCGCAAATGGGTAGAATGTGGTGCAGAAGCCTCGAATAGCACTCCAAGGTGGCATTCGGAAAACGATCCAGGTGTGTCTGGTCTGAAGGTGCGGTAGGTTGGGAAAATACTCGTGAAGCCCGTTTAAGATGTTAATCGCTGCGGCAAGTGCAAAACCCAACCACATTGTTTTGGACGCGAAGAACCTTTGCGCGAGCGACTCCTCCGTCATTTCCAGCGGCAGTCTTACAATAGGAAATGACAACCGCGTTTCGTCTATCCAGGCTCTACGAATGAGAACGTTCAAGCAGAGCATCATCCAGCCTATGTTCAGAATAAAAAGCCCCCAAAACGCAAGCGGACCCAACCACATTGCGAGCACCTGCGGATCCAAAAAAGACTCGCTGCCACTGAAGTATCCTCTCAGCAGCTGCTTATCCCACACAAGCAACCACCTCGGCAGATGCGGAAACACATTTTGCTCCCATCGGTTTTCAGGGGTAGCAAACCAAGCGGGCCATGGCATGAGCGATATAAGGTTGATGATGAAATCGTGTGTGGCTACTGTGCACGACATCACGAGCATAACGTAGATGACTACCAACTCCGCCGGTTTCAAAGCTGCTCGAGGCATAAAGCGCTTAAGGGCGAAGTTGACCCCACAAAGAGCGAACAAGTAGAAGATCGGCGTAACAAACAAGGGATTAAGTGTCAGGACAACATACCAGCGCAGCTCTGCTGCGATGACCCAATAGCAGTTGATCGGAACAAGCAGTATCCCTATTATTGCAGCTCGCCGCAAAGAAAACGACTTCTGCGAAGAAGCGTCACAGCTCATGGCAAAACCACGTATCTGTTGAGTTAAATCCCAATGAACGCATCGTCTTCCGCCTCCGACCGCCTGCCCGTTGAGGGATAAGGACTCGAGGCATCACCTGATCTTCAGAGAACGCACGCTGTCGCTTTCGCCCGCTACAGCTTTGCCTTGGCGAACGTCGACTTCGACAAACTCTACCTTATCTTTCATACTCAAAGAAATATCACCAATAGTTACCGATTGCCCTCGACACATTGCTAATCGAACTACCGATCCGTTTCTGTCGAAACGTACCCAGCACATTTCCCCGTTGAGTTTTATGCCGCAGTCTCTTTGGATGATTATTTCGTTCTCGCGGTATGCAGGTTCAAGTGCCAAAGGATTGTCCGCGTCTGCTGCGATAACGACATCCTTAAATCCGTTCGCAAAAACCACTTCCACGGCTACAAAGGAATCCGGGTATGCCCGGCCAGAGGACGTTTCTAAGCTCAGACGCCGGACGCTCTTGATTTTAGTGGACTGCTCGTAAGGTTCGATAAGGGTAACAAAAGTTGATGCTAGCGGCGCTCTATCTGCTCGGCGCCGGGATACTAGGCATGGAATCCAGGTGGCCTCTGTCTCATTGAAACCGGATCCCACCCAGGCTTCACAGATCATCGCCTCTGCTGAAGTAGTCAGGTCTATACAACGCAAGTGTATGTCGCGTTTCTGCTTGTGCACGTTATAGCGATCTTCAGCAGACCAGTCAGCCACCCACGCTGGCCGCGGTGACAAGTCAGACCGGAAGTTGCGAAGTAGTGTGTTTCGACCGTAATCTTCAGCGGCTTTCAGTGACAAGCCTTCGGTTTTCAAACTGCCGTAGCACGCGTGTGTAAACTTAGCATGCTCTGTGCCTCCTACTACGCGAAACACATCGAACACATACGAATCCGTATCGGAGATGTCAATGAATGCAACGGTTCTCTCAAACTGTTTGGCGCCGATCATTTCTGGACCTGAAGCGCGGACCGCGCGAAACATCTGCCCGTTGGCCCACAGTGTTGTTACTCCCGAGCTGCGCACTAGGTCGTTACCATCCACTACCACCGTATTGTGTGCAGCGGATTTCTTGTACCAAACAGCGCGAGGTGAAGTCCAACCGCCATATTGCACCTGAGGGTAGCCGAAGTCCGACATCAGATCCATTCCCTTAGCGTACAACCCCAGGTTCATCCCGTCGGCGTGACCGTGCCCTCCGCCGCTTTCGTAGTTAAGCCATACAGCGCGTTCGTGCTCGCCTGTTCCAGAACGCAGCACAGCAACGTGCCACTCAGTTTTGTTAACACTACCGACTTTCGGCGATCGGCCGAACTGCTCGATAACGTTTTTCACCTTGGCTTGGAATACTTCCGGATCCTCAGCGAAGATGTCGTAGGGTAGGCCTTCGACTGAGTAACCGTTTCCGCGATAAAGGACTTGAACGAAAGCCGGATCCTGGGTAATTTCGTATAGCTCCCAGAGAAATGAAAATCCAGAAGGGTTCAGACCTGGACTCCGAGTGAGCACAACTCCTTCGTACGACTCGTTTGGTCTACAAAATGCTCCCGTGTCGCCGACGTTGGGGTAGTACTTGCCCAAGCACCACAGATCAATAAAAAATCTGTAGCCGGCCGGAAGTTTCGGATGTCTGCGGCAAGCCTCGCGTATGAATCCGCGATCCACACGGGCATACATCGACAATATCGACGCCAGCGTCTTGGGTGACCAAGCTGAGTACCCAGCAAGACCCTTTTCACCTGTGAGGCCGTCGACTGCCGTCGCCTTGTCCAGGATTTCGTCGAGGATCTGCATAACCTCGGCGCGGTTGGCTGACCATCCCAAAACAGTCTTTATAATGGCTATTGTAAGGTCAGTCTGAGGATAGTTGGAGTAGATTCTGTCTTTATGATCTACTGCGTGGCGCAATATGTTGTCCTCGATGTTTCGCTGTATATCCGCCCAAGTTTGTTTTGGGTTGCCAAGTTTGTAAGCGCGAGCCTTTGCAGCTAGGAAGTCGACTAACTCTTTATCTTCTCGGATAGCCTCGAAGATTTGATCGTAAGCTATCGCAAGAGACCGGGTTTCCACACAGGCGTCGTGCCAGGTTGAAACGTACCCCGCTGCTGCCGGACCTTCGTACATTACGCCCTGCTCTTTGAAGTCCATAGAGGGATATACATCCGCTACGCGATCCAACAGGATCCCCGCCTTGTGGGCATATCTGCGGTCGCCCGTCACCACATATGCTGCCGCCAGGTTGACGATTCCTCCTAAGACGGCCTGCTTCCATTGACCATATATCAGATAGGCACCAATGAACCGCCAACGTTTGTCACCCTCAACATAACCCTCACCGTCGTCTACACCGAACTTATGAAGCGGGTCGTTGGGATTAGGGTGCTCCGTATTATAGAGTAAAGAACGGTCTGCTTTTTGGGGATCGAAGATTCCGTGCTCGTCCAGACCTGATTGGTAGTACTTCAGAAAGTCATTCTTAGGAAAGAGCTCTTTGCAATGAGGACATTGAACCTTCCAGGGTCTCTCCAGTGCATTCACCACCCAGGTGTACATTGGCACGCTCTTTTTGCAGGTTGGACAATAACCACTCGACCAAACCTGCCAAGCGCGCTTTATTGTATTACCGAACATCATCGACCAAAGCTCGTCGTCGGAGTAGTTCATCCACGGTTGCGCAGCAGAAACTATTTGCTTCTGTATCTGGCTGGCCCACTGATACTTCGCAGCGTTCTCGCGAGCCTTTCGCACAAGGCTTTCTGGAAATAACGCACCCGAAGTCTTTCCCGCAGTAGCACCTGGAGTAGCCGTACCTATAGAAAGGTGCGCGAGGAAAGCCCCAAACATAGCCATCTTAGTTGACCTCATCCAGATCGAACTCATTTTCGAAGCCTCCACTGCCGAGTGTTCACATAGAACCTCTGCCGACCGGGCACTATATGCAGAAGAGCCTGCGCGCGTTTGCGCCAAGGGTTAGGCGCAGCTCCTCGTCATCCAGGTTGGAAAAAGCAAACCGTCCTATCTGAGCCCTGCAATCAATAAAGGGACAATCGGTTCCGAAGAGCACCCTATCTGCGCCGGCGCCAACCACCACTCGTTCCAGCAAGCCCGTGTAAAATGTGGACGAGGTAATATCCAAGTAAACGTTTGTATACTTTTGAGCCAAATCGCAGGACTGCCCTGCGCCTTCGTAGCCAAATCCGCAGTGTCCTATGAGAACCTTCGCGTTTGGGTAACTTCGAGCTATGGTATCGAATGCGTTGACGCTGCAGTAAGGATCGTTTACCGCGGTGTGGCTGAGCACACATAATGAGTGCTCGTTAGCAAACTCCCACGCCAGAGCGTAGCCTTCGCCGTCGACCCTTGACTTGTGGACGGAAGGGTGCAGTTTAATGGCTATCATGCCGGAATCGAAGCACCGCTTTAGCTCGTCGATTATTTCATGTCTGGAAGCGTGTGGGTTAATGGTGCAATAACCATATATTCGGCCCGGAAACCGCCGCATAGCTTCAAGTATCTGATCGTTGCCAAGTTTGTAGTCAGGGCCTATAGCCGCATGAGCCGAAGCAACAACACAACGAATGCCACACAGGTCCATCAGCCGCACCATATCCTCAGCAGTCCTAGCCGGTATGTTAAAGTGGTGCCAATACCCTAGATGTCCGTGGCAGTCAACTATCTCGAAGGCGCTAACTGGCGTGCCCGCCAATACCTCATCTCGCATCCTATACTTCAGAACCTGCTCACCCAACGCGTGTTTCTACTCCCACGTCAGCAATCGCTCTAGGTTATCAGAGGCTATTGCTTGCTTTTCTTCGTGCGCTATGTCAGCAAAAGTTATCGAAGCGACGGCTGCGCCTGGCTCCGTATAGGGCGCACCCGTGCCGAAAACGAGTCTTGTCGCACCAAAACGTCTGCAAATTGCCTCGATTCCACCCGCAGCCAAGTATGAAGAAGTTTCAACTTTGAAGTGCTCAAACTTCTCCATTAGCGGATAGATTTGGCGGTCGCAGCGGTATGAGGTCTGCGTGACAATTATTCGAAGATTCGGATGTGACTTTAACACGTTGGCCAGTTGGTCGTAGTTAGTCTGACCAGCCTCGATGAACACCGGTACGCGTCTATCTTCGAACGCACTGAGCATCTCCCCAGCGCACCAATCGGAAAGCTGATAGTTGTGCACAATCGGGAACAGGCGAACCGCACGCGCGCCCGCTTTCTGCATTTCCGATATGAAGACCTCTGGTGGCGGCATCTCACCGGTGTGATGAGGCATGGCCACCCAGCAAGCACTCAGATTAGGGAAGTCCCGTATAGACCGCGTGAGCGCTGTGTTTCCTTCTGCTGGGTGGAGTTCCTTAGCCAAAGCATGGAAAACCAGAGCCCGTCGAATACCGCATTCTGCTAGCCTACTAATCAGCTCCGAAGGCTCGAAATAGTGTTCCTTTTCAGGTGCTCCAAAGCGGCCGATCTGGGCGTTACAGTCAAAGAAGTCAAGTTTCAATTGCCTCGTATTCCCATCAATATAGATTCGCGTGAAGCGGTATTTGCCGCAGTCATTCTCTCAGTTCTGCTGCGTTGGTTATGACCTTTTCTACAGCATTCGCGATGTCATCCATATCGCGTTGCTCGCCGAGTAGGACGCTCTGCATAATCCATACGGCTTCTTTGTCACACGCTCGCTCACAGTTTTCGAGGTACAAGTCCTTGTAAACTATTCTCTTGCCGTAGAATGGACATCCTATGGGACATTTATCTGGGTCTAGGTCGAACATACCGGACCGATATAAAGGCACATATCCTGAACTGCAGGGTATCCCTTCAGCGTTGAGTGCCTGTATGAACTTCGACCGCGGCACTCCTGTGACTTCTTCGGCCAAGTATTTGAATATGTAGATGTGATACGCGTGCGTCGTAACTCGTTCGTCACGCTTCAGCGGTTTTATACCGTCAATCTTGGAAAGCTTTTCTGTAAGGTAGAGTGCATTTTCGTTGCGTCGCTTGGTTTCGGCATCGAGTTTCCTCATTTGGTTGAGCAGTATAGCAGCTTGGAACTCGGTCATTCGATAGTTACTGCCCATCACCGGATGGTGGTACCAGGCGCCGTCCCTCACCCGGCCTACATTGTGAATCGACCAAGCCCTTTCGCCGACTTCCTCTTCTGTTGTTACCACTATACCACCCTCACCGGATGTGAGGTTCTTTGACGCCTGGAAACTGAATGCGCCTGCATCACCCAGCGAACCCACTTTGCGGCCTTTCCACTCAGCGCCATGTGCTTGGGCGCAGTCTTCTATAACCTTTAGATTGTGTTTTCGCGCTATATGCGTAATCGCATCCATGTCGCAAGGCAGACCAGCTATGTGCACGGCCATAATCGCCTTGGTCTTTTCGGTGATTGCTTCCTCGATCTTTGATGGGTCGATGTTGTAGGTATCCGGATCAATATCAACAAATATCGGAACTGCATTGACATCCAAGATCGAGCTGGCGGATGCGATGAATGTATAAGGCGTTACGATAACTTCGTCACCGCAGCCGATACTGAGGGCCTTCAGCGCCACCACCAGCGCTATAGTGCCGTTCGGAACACATACGCCGATCTTGCAATCGCAGTAATCTGCAAACTTCTCCTCGAACTCCTTTACCTTTGTGCCGCCAACGGACCACCACTGGCCGCTTCTGCACACTTCCACCAGCGCTTGGCAGTCAGTTTCGTCCCATATTGGCCAAGATGGGAACGGCTTCTCGCGAACCTTCGGACCTCCGTTGATTGCAAGCTTGCCCATAAGCTTAGCTCCTTTCATAGCCTGCGCCAATGAAATGACTGGCGAACAACATCGTCTGCTTCAGCCCGCGAAGACACATTGATTGCGATGTCCAACCCTTCAGGGCCCAGTGCCTCAACCAGTTTCCTTGCTTGATTCGGATTGCCTCCGCGTATCATACAGCTCTTGCCCGCGCCTTTAATCTTGTGATAGAGAGGAATGTAAGACTCGTCGCAAGCGCAGGGTTGCCCAGCGCCCGGCGTCCACTGAATCGCGTCCAACTCCTTGATAGAAAGCAGTATATCTAGATGCTGCAGACAGCATGGACCGTCCAGGTGAAATACGGAGTAGTCCAGACGCGCGCATTGTTTGACCAGATACGGAGCCACGAACTCCTCAAACATCGACGGCGATATCATTGCGGAGAAATCGCACTGCACTTTTGCCATCCTGCCGGGAGCATAGGTTTGGAAAGCTGAAAAGCAGGTGCCTCCGATGTCGTCTTTTATGATGGGATAGAGGCGATCGTAATAATCGAAATATCGATCTACCAAAGCCTCCTGAAACCTGTGCACGTGCTCGGGTGCATCAACTAGGTATATAAGCAACCGATCCGTTCCGACTAAACTGGCGATAATATCAAGCCCCTCTATCAGATCCGGAAAGCTCACCAGCGCTCGATCCCTAAAGTGCTCGACGCCTTTGGTCACCATATCCAAGGTTACCCGCCAAAACCGATTGCCCTCGTCGTATTGTGGCACGGATGCTGCGGTTATGTCCTCGATGAAGGGGTTGTACCAAACGGTATCGGGTGCAAGCGAGGGTTCGCTGCCAAGGTATAAAGCTAAAGTGCCGGGACCGATATGTGTATCAAAATACGGAAACGCATCTCCTCCATAATACGTAGTAGCTAATCGGTACTCGAAAGCGCGTATTCGATAGCTTGTATCAAGCCACTGCTCCTCAAGAGTTTTCGGCGCCGGAGGTTTTGCGTCGACGGTGTGTTTTTGAGGCGCCAGAACCTGCAGCAGCACCCGATCGGCGCAGTCGTGATTCCACCACGCCTTGAATCGCTCTATCGATTTATCCCAGTCCGGTTTGATCATTTCTTGACTACCTTAAACGTCTTTATCTCGAACGGCTTGATCTCAAATGTGAAGGAAGTACCTCCGGAGTGAACCTCGGATATGCTGCGTTCCATCAGGTCGCATTCGTGCACTGATTTAAACGGCATCCGCAGACTGACATTCACACGTGCCCGCTGGTTGTGGCACTCGTAGAAGCGCAGTATTGTGGCATTTTCCTTTTCGGCTCGCTTGACTGTTTCCAGGATGACATTTTCTGCATCAACCGAGATGAAGGAATAGACCTTGGGCAACTCACCAGCAGACGATTTGCACAAACACGTCCTGAGCGGAACGTTGAGCTCATATGCCCGTCGAACAGTCTGTGCCTCTGCAAAGCTGCCCCTGTGGGGCATCAAAGCGTAAGTGAATTCGTGTTCGCCCATATCTGCCATTTCGTCAGGGTCCTTCGGTGACCGCAGCAGTGTCAGGCGCATGACGTTATGCTTGGTATGATGCCCGTACTTGCAGTCGTTCATGAGACTCACGCCAAAGCCTTCTTCTGAAATGTCAGCCCACTTGTGCGCGCACACCTCGAATCGCGCAAGATCCCAACTGGTATTCGTGTGCGTGGGTCGTTCCACACTGCCGAACTGAATCTCATAACGTGCCTTTGAGGCATTGACGTCCACCGGAAACGCAGCTTTCAAACACTTATGACCCTCGTGCCAGTCGACCCATGTTTGGAAATCGATACGCGGGATGTCGGCGTAGATGCGAATCGTCTGCCTAAGACGCGACTTCCCAAACCTGCGCTCGAGCCTTATCGCGCCGGATACGGGGCCGTTTTCCACAACGTCCAGCCCTGCCAAGTTTGTGATGTCTTCCCACTTGTCGTCGTAATAGAGGTCGATATCCCAGGCGTCGAAGTCATTGGGCTTGTCCTCGAAAAGCTGGAGCAGATTAGCGCGCTGACCGGAAGGGACCACCTCTCGCCCAGTTGACTTCTCGGTGATAGAGCTGATCAGCCCATTTGAATCCAGAGTTATCCGGAAAAATTGGTTCTCGAGCTCATCCTTAGAGACCCGCATTTCACTCCCTCCGGCAGTCGGTGTCGACTCCACCAGCCTATAAACGGCGTATCCTACGCTGGGCACCTTCGCGAGAAACCAAATCTTGGAGCCGTCCGTTTGTGTGGGGATCTCCCTGCCCTCCCAATCGAAAACGGCGTAACTATTCCCGGGGACGGGCAATTCGACACATGCCACATCTCGGCGGTCCCATGGCAAAGTATTTACAACCACAACCGTCTCGCCTGGACCGGACGTGTCGATATGCTCGCAAATTCGACCGATGGCCGAGGCTGCAACATCCTCTCCGACTCCAAGTATCTCAGGATACATTTTGTCCGTATCCTCATAAACTGCTCTAACTGAGCTGCCTGGGAGAACGTCGTGAAATTGATTGCACAGTATGCGCTGCCACTCTCGATGCAGTCTGTCGTAAGGATATGCAAGACCAAATCCCTCGGCAACCGAACTAAGAATCTCTGCATCGCGGTAAACAAGCTCCGCCTTCCGGTTGAATCGCTTATTCCTCGCCTGCGTTGTGTAGGTTCCTCTGTGAAGTTCCAAATAGAGCTCGCCAACCCACTCAGGCAGGTCAGGCGTGCCATCAATGGTGTGAAAGAACTCCGAGATCTTCATCTGGCGGCATCTGGGCAATCCTTCCAGGTCTTGGGCACGCTGCAAATACTCAAGGTGCCGAGGATCTGGCCCACCGCCACCGTCGCCCCATCCGTAGCTCAGAAGCGACCAGTCACATCGGTCTTTCTCGACAAAGTACTTCACCTGCTCAAGAAGTTTCTGCGGAGTAGGCAGGGCGTTGTAGTCCGTAGTTGGTGGAAAATGCGCCAGAACTCGCGTGCCATCTATGCCGCGCCAATAGAAGGTGGTATAAGGAAAGCGGTTTAACTGGCTCCAGTTTATCTTGATTGTCGAAAAGTAGTTTATACCAGCCTTTTTCAATATCTGAGGCAGTGCGGCCGAGTAACCGAACACGTCCGGAAGCCAGAGTACATCCGTTTCTATTCCGAACTCATCCTTGAAAAAGTTCTTTCCCAAAAGGATTTGGCGCACTAGGGATTCCCCCGAACAGAGATTGCAGTCTGCCTCAACCCACATGCTGCCGGTAACATCCCATCTGCCTTCTTTTGCCTTCTGCTTTATTTCTGCATAAAGCGTGGGGTAGTTTTCTTTTGCGAACTGATAGAGTTGTGCCTGGCTTTGTGAGAAAATGTAATCTGGATAACGCTCCATTAACCGCATGACGGTAGAAAAGGTACGAGCGCACTTGCGGCGAGTTTCGGCGTAGGGCCACAGCCAGGCTACGTCAATGTGCGAATGGCCGTGGACGGCTACATTTGTGGCGCTTGCGGAAGATTTGCACGCAAGCAATGGCCGCAGGATTTCATTAGCCCGAAGAGCCGATTGCTTGAGTGAGTTGGTATCCGTATGCGTGTAATCGAACGCGTCCACGCTCTTATTGAGTGTGTATATTATCTTTGCACGCCGCGGGCTGTCCTCTGGCAGTGCTTCAGCGAGTTGATGCAGAAAGTCCAGATTGAACCAGTAGTCCCACACTGCCGCATTGCGCACGGCGAGTGCTGCTTGTCTTAGCGTCTTTGGTGATTGATCACGAAAGTCCATCCAGTGCTTCGAGATAGCATCGATAACTAGCTCAAATTTCTCGCCACCGGAAGCACTCTGAGTAAGCAGAACCTCGCGGTGGTTCAGGTCGATGCCTTGGTAGGGCTTGCCGTCTAGGAAAACGCAGCCCTCGCCGTCGATGTCTATCAGCAGAAAAACCTCCTGTCCGCGAAACTCCTCAGGAATCGAAAACGATATCTTGAACCAGGCATTGGTCCCGCCACCCCATTGTTCCCCAATTCTGATTGGTCGATAACCCGAAGCACTGGCGGCCTGTTCATAGCTCTCAAATAGCGGCGTTTCTCTGACTAGGATATCGCGAACCGGCACGTGATCCGTAAACAGGTAGTTCTTGATCTCCTCTTTGCGACGCCATATTTTGCGCAGGAATATTTGTTCCTTTGTTTGCTGGAAAGACATGGCAAACTCCTGATCTGAATAGTACGACAACAAAGCCAGCTGTCAGCGAATAGGCTGGCGCGACATTACAATTAGCGGTAGTTCAGAAATAGTTTAGCGAACCGGAAGCCACGTTCCTGCAACTTCATCCGAAAGCGTCTCATCAAACCTGTCGTAATTGGTACGTGCGACAAGCGATCCAAGCAGGACGAGTTGATAAAACGCGTGCGCATGCACTCAGCATTGGACAGTTGTTCAGAATAGCACAAGTTCCTTAGAATGCACCGACGTTTTCTCAAAGCAGTTGTCATGGATGATTTAGATTTGCGCACATCCGTTACCGATTAATTAACTCTCGTTTCGAGGTTGACAAAATTCAAAAGTGGATGCATAATGCGTCCGTGCCGGAATCAAGCAGCGCACTGTGCCTGATGGGCAGGGCTGGCCAGCAAGCTGGATTTCGGCCGGAAAGAAAGGAGGGTACGCATATGCGTATCGCACGTACATTGTTTCTTGTCTTCAGCTCAGCCCTGCTCGCCTTTTGCCTCGCGGGCAGCGCGGCCGCCGACATGCCGAGCCCCCTGCAAGTCCAACTCAATCTTGCGAACATTCCTGAGCTTGGCCAGCAGGCAACCCTTGACTGCGAGATCTATGCGCACTACTCAATGAAAGGCGTTTCTCTCACGCTCGAGCTTTCGCCTGGGGTTGAGCTAGTTAAGGGAAGCAAGACCTGGCAGGGAGATTTGGCTGCCGAGCAAACTTTGACTCTTCCCATGGCGATAAAAGTGATCTCGCCTGGGAACAAGACCATCACTGCAACCGTTTTCTGCCGAGTTGACGAAAGGACAGCCTTCAGTGACGTCGGGCAGGTGTTTTTCAATTCGCAGCCGGGTTTTGCGGCGGTGGGGCACATAACAGACGTTGTGCCGACTCAATCGGCGGCCGAGTGCCTGCAGACTGGTGAGAAGTCGGAGCCCATGAAGCTCGCAGATTATATGAAGCTGCCCCTTCAAGCCACGATAGAACCAGTACCCTGCAACGTCGGACCCGGTGAGATAAAGGTGGAGGAGGCGGGACCCACACCCGAAGGAACACTGGTTGTGACCGGCAGGTGGTGCTACTTTGACCGAGATGACACATATCGGCCGATGGAGTGGGTATACGTTGAACTCCGCCGCGGCAGCGACGATGCCGTGCTGACAAGTACTTGGGTAACGGACAATGACGGCCGCTATACATTCCCTGCGATAACTAACCCCGGCGCTGCGGGTTTCCGCGTACGTGCATGGTGTTACCACAACAACACGCATTCCTGTGACGGCAAGGCTCTTCGTGTTGTAAATGTGGGTGCAGGCCGCGACGATGGCGGCAACGTGTATAATATCTGCTACTCTGTTCAAACAGGCATTCGCACAAGCGGCGATGGAACGTATGACATGGGCACCTGGCACGTCGTGAATGGCGACACCAATGAACCTGCCTGGTGGATAATGATGGACCTGAACAAGGGATTTTGGTGGCCCTATTGGTGGAACGACCACACAACAATGAACGGCGGCGTCACGGTGGAGTGGTCCTCCACTAGCACTCACGGTGATCACAATCACCGCACTGACGACGGCGGTAACATTCACCTCAAGGCAGCATCGCCGAACGTTTGTGACGTTGTGCTCCACGAGTACGGCCACGAGGTTCAATGGGACGGATATGGTCAGTGGCTGCCGTCAAGCGATTGCCCTTCGCCGCATTACTTTGAGCGGGAGAGCGGACCGCACTGCGCGTGGTACGAGGGTTTCGCAAACTGGTTCAAGTTCGCCGTTTCTAATGATCCGGTGTACCATTGGGCAGGCGGGGGATCTCTCGACTGCGAGAACTCGACCTGGGGCAACTATTGGGATACGGGTGACTTAGTCGAAGGCCGCACGGCAGGCGCAATGTGGGACTTCGGAGACTCCAACGCGGACGGCTACGACACCTGCAACCTGAGCTGGGAATACATCTGGGATACGTGGTATGGAGCCGCTAATCGCGACAACACATTTGCTGAGTTCTGGACCAGGTGGAAGAATAGAGGAAATCCAAAGCACCACCCAACAAAGGCTCTATATCAGAATACCATTGACTATAACACGTACCCTACGTTTTCAGGTTTGCCGAACATCACCACGGCAGAGGATACACCCATCAACAATGCCATCGACCTTTGGGCATATGCTTATGACCCAGAGAGCTATGACAGCGAGTTGGAATATAAGATAATAGGCAATACGAATCCCAACTGTGGGGTAACTATAGACTCCGGTGACTATGTCGATGTCAACCCCGCACTGAACTGGTATGGCTCGAGCACTGTCACTATTAGCTGTTCCGATGGCATACGAACGGTAAGCGACTCGTTTGTCGTAACGGTGACGGCTGTCAACGATCCACCGGTGATCACAGGCCTGCCAGACAGAACGCTAAACGAGGACACTTCGTGGAACAACGCGATAGACCTGTGGGCATACGCCTCTGATCCTGAGTCCGGGCCCAGCGGCTTGACTTACACCATCGTGGGCAACACCAACCCCAACTGCGGTGTTTCCATCGACGCTTCGGATTATGTAGACATTAATCCAGTTGCAAATTGGTATGGCTACAGCGACGTAACAATTCGCGCTACGGATCCGCAGGGAGCGTGGTCTCAAGATACATTCAGAATAACAGTGAATCCTGTCAACGACGCTCCGGTGATAAGCAATCTGCCTGACCGGCAAACGAATGAAGATACGCCATACAACAATGCGACAGACCTGTGGGCATATACAACCGACGTGGACAATTCGGACTCCGAGCTTACCTTCACCATCACAGCCAACACAAATCCAAGCTGCGGGGTGTCGATCGGATTCAATCGCTACATCAACATCAACCCGGCGACAAACTGGTACGGCACAAGCGATGTGACAATCCGTGCAACAGATCCAGGCGGATTGTGGAGCGAGGACACCTTCCGCGTGACTGTATACTCCGTAAATGACCCGCCTGTGCTCTATCAGATTCCAGATCAGCTTGTCGCTACAAACACAGGTCGCAACAATGCCATTGACCTATGGGTCTATGCATACGACGTAGAGACGCCCGACAACGATCTGGTGTACACAATAACCGGTAATACGAATCCGAACTGCGGAGTATCGATCGACGCAAACGACTTCGTCGACATATACCCTTCAGCCGACTGGACCGGCTACAGCGACGTGACAATTCGAGCAACCGATGTCGGTGGATTATGGGCTGAGAGAACATTCCGCATAGTCGTTGCTACGCCGTACTCACATATAAGCCAAGCAAGGACATTGCCTGACGGCAAGTGGGTATCTTTAGCGGATAAGATCTCTACCGCCAAATTCGCCAACTACTACTACATCGAGGAGCCGACGCGAACCGGCGGCATTCGTGTAAACACTACTGCCGGTTATAATCCAGGGTACAAGCTCACCGTTGCTGGCCCGCTTTCCACAAGCTATGCCGAGCGGCAGATAACACCGTACTACGAATTGGTGACGGGCCAAGGATTTAATCTGAATCCGCTGGAAATCCGAAACGACTGGCTCGGCGGCGGATCTCCTGATGCGAATACCCCTGCTGTTCCGGCTGGAGCCACAGGTATCTATAACGTGGGTCTGCTGGTGCGAACTACGGGTAGAGTCGTTGGCAGCGCAGGCACCAGGTTCTTCTTAAGCGATGGCGGGAAGGTAGTCGACAACACAAGCGGGGTTCCATCGGTGCTTGTCGATAGTGTACCCTCCGGGTATGTGCCGCCGATGGGCTCTTATGTCAGCGTAACTGGTATCAGCGGAGCATCGACACTCGGCGGCGTTCCTATGAGGATTCTACGGCCGAGATCAGAGGCTGATGTCGTGATACACCAATTGAGAGCCGCCTATATCTACGACACCAATCTGAATGACGCTGAATCGTTCAAGAATCTCTTGGATGCGAACTCCGTTCCAACAGCGTTGATACCGCGCAGCAAGGTTACCTTTACCGACTTTAGCCAATACCACGTTATTCTAATCGGCAGCGATACCGGCAACTGGTCGGATCACAACCAGGTAAATGCGGTTGTTTCAGCTTCCAAACCGATCATAGGGATCGGCCAAGGAGGCGCAGTTTTCATGGACAAGGTGCCTCTGCCTGATCTGTATATCGGCTGGGGAAACAGCGCTGTGGGAAGCGATACTCATGCTGCAGTATTTGGTGGCGACATCTACCATTATCCTTATGAACTGGAGGTTAGGCCCGGAGAAGTGGTCCAACTGTTCAATAGTGCTACTAGTATTGTGGCACTTTATGATCCCAACGGCTTGACCACAAGGATGCTGCGACACAGGACCAACACCAGTTACTTCTTCCTCTGCAAGGAAGCATCTAGGTTCTATCAATGGGGGTTTTACAGACCGCCGCAGTATATGACTGATCTAGGCCGGAAGCTATTCGTGAACCTTGTTTTCAGCACCGCGAGGTAACTCAGGAGCGGTTTGAAAAGCCGAAACCGGCTTGGCAGCAAACTCAAACAGCCCGCACGGATAATGGGGTGCGGGCTGTGCTTTCGCTTGGTGGGCCCGCTCGGATTCGAACCAAGAACCAACCGGTTATGAGCCGGCCGCTCTGCCATTGAGCTACGGGCCCTTTTCGAACATGGACAGTATAGCACGTCAGCAATCACTTGGCAATAGAACACATTGCCAAGAGAGTTCGTTTTCATTTAGACTTGAGCGAAGTAAGAGGATTATGTTTCTCGTAGCCAAAGCCGTATTTGTTCGGGTGCTCTGGCAAAACGATTTGCAAGCCATTGGGTGTTCAAATCTGGTATCATGTCAACAATCATAGGCGGTGCAACGCGTGGCAGCACGCTTTAGATGGGCTGTTCTTACTCAAAACTATTCTTCTTTACAAGCTCGAACTATAAATATGGCAGAAGCACGTTATCTGAGAGGTGAAAGTGAAAGACAACGAAGTTGCAACAGGGTTTGTTCAGGACATTCCAGGAGGATTCGTATTTGAGATCGGTAACGGTTGGCTGACTCGGCGAGTCTATTCGACCTCAGGCCGTCTTGCCACCACCAATCTCCTCAATAACCTTCATTGCGAAGAATACCTCCAGGAAACCAACTCAGAGTTCGAAATCGAGATGACGGGCGGCGGTAGGCGCGTCCAGCTTGAGTCGAAGGACTTCGAATGCAAAGGCTATCGAACTCACACTTGGGACGACTCTTGCCGAACTATCGAGGCCGAGCTGGAAACGATTTTCGAGGGTGAGCCGCTGCGGGTCAGCGTCTTCTACGAAGCTCGAGCAGGCGACAATTTCATCAAGAAGTGGGTGCAGGTGCATCCGTGTGATTTGCCGGACTGGGTTATCCGTTGGATAATGGTTGAGGATATGAAACTTCGGGAAATGGTGGAGGGTGTGGTACCTCGCAGCCGTTATCCCAGGCAGTACGATAACATGGAGGACAACGTCCATTCTGAACCAGACAAATGCGACACCTCCGAGCCCGAAAAACGGTTTGCTTTCGGGGACTTCGCCCGCGCGGTAGTGACATTCTGGGGTGATGGAGAAGGGTTGTTTTTCTTTATGCAGTCGCTTTTGGGAAAGGAAGCTTACCATCGCCCGACTGGTTTGCTAATGCGCGAGCGCGAATATGCGCCACTTACTGAGGGTGTCACGACCGGGCCGGCTGTGATAGGTGCCTACGCCGGACCGCCGGAGATAGGATTCAAGCGATACAACGAGTATCTGATTCGCAACTGGTGCGCAGTTGCAGATAAGGAGCTGCCCGTTTCCTGGAGCACCTGGCTTGTCACGCTTCCAGACAATAAGCCGCTGCTTGCTAACTACGATCGGGAATTCCTCCTCGAATACATCGAATACATTCGTCAAGCGGGCTTTTTCGATATTCTTCACTTGGACCTGGGCTGGGAGGCCGATTATCCGCTGAAGGTCGACACTGCAAAGTTTCCAAATGGCATCAGCGAGATAGTTCGGCGCGCCAAAGAGGCTGGCTTGGATATGACCTACTGGGTAAACCCGTTTAGCTCAAGCTACTGGAAGTCCAAGTTTGAGGATGAACATCCGGAATGGCTGGTTCCGGGACGCGTATCGCGCCGCTCAGGAGCAACAGCGTTTTGTATTCTAAGCGACTACTACGACTACGTCAAAAAGAGGTTTGTCGCACTTGCAACCGAGATGAACGCCCGTGTCATCTACTGGGACGGCAACGACTGGAACATACCCGAATGCAAGGCCACGAACCACTACCATAAGGATCAAGAAGAGCTCGAAGTGAAAGCCTGGAAGAGGCTGGCGGAGCTGTGCGATGCTGCTCACGAGGCGAGGCCGGATCTGCTCTTCGTATGCTTCAGTCTACCGTTAGACAATCACAGGCTTCATTGGCTGGATCAGGAACAAATTTCCGATACGTATTCCTATCCGACGGTGCAGTCTGAGCTTCTACAGCGCCAGCAGCTTTATCAAATGACATTTGAACATCCTTACAAGGCTATCTGGGGAAGCTGGTACGGGATCAACTGGCACGACGCCGGCGACAGCGACCTATACAAACGCCCGATGGAAGAGCTGATCCACGCCGAAATGAGCATGATCGGCAACGGGATTGCACAAGCAGGCGGCGGCTTCGACCTAAAGCACGCTCCGCCTGAGTTCATCGATTTTCTGAAAAAACTATTCGCCTTCCGCAAAAGATTTGCCAGATACTTCGACGTCTACCAGCACGTCCTCAATTTCCCGGACGGCAAGAGCATCGACGGAGAGGGACACATCATTGACGGCGCCGGTTTCATAGTTCTCGTGAACCCTACGCGCCAGATTCAAAGCGTACGCGTCCCGCTTGCCGAGCCGGAGCTGGAACTGGATGGAACCAGAAAGCATGAACTGACTGACTGGTCCAACCTCGAGCAGGGCATCCCAATGGGTTCCTATGATATCGACCTCCCGCCGGAGGTGGAGCTTGGTCCATTGGAGGTGAAGTACATAGGCGTAAATATAGAGTAGAATTAAGCGGGTCCTATGGAATTTATTCGAAGCCATAGGGTGCCGGGCCGGTCTAGCAATAAAAATGGAGGGCGAACGAAAATGAACGATTATTGGATTGCAGTCTCAGCGGTTCTTTTGTCCTGTGCTTTGTGGGGGGTACAGGCCGACACAGCGCGTAAGTCCGTGCAGCTTACCGTTTACAACCGAAACTTTGCTCTGGTGAAGGACGTTCGAGCCATCAAGTTCACGAAGGGCATCTTTTCGTGCGAACTTGAAGACGTCGCAGCCAAAATCGACCCGACGAGCGTGCTGTTCAAATCACTTACAGCTCCCAACTCAGTCGTCATACTTGAGCAGAACTACCAGTATGATTTGATAGCGCCCGAAAATATCCTGAATAAGTCGGTGGGGCAGCGGATCACGTTTACGCGCTTCAACGAGCGCGGAGAGCCTGTTACCGACTCTGGAATACTTCTCAATCCGCCCAAGAATGGCGGGATAACGATTCGCACGGACGCCGGGACGATAGTCCTCAATCCATCCGGACAGATATCGCTTGAGAGGATGCCGGAGGGACTTCACCCCCGGCCTACCCTGAGTTGGCTCCTTGAGTGCGACCGCGACGGCGAACAGGAAGCAGAAATCAGCTACATAACCGAAGGTGTCAACTGGCGAGCCGACTACGTTGCCCTGGTGAATCAGGATGATAGCGCGCTAGATCTCTCTGGCTGGGTGACCCTCACCAACGAATCCGGCGCAACGTATGAGAACGCAAAGCTGACTCTGATCGCAGGAGACGTGCGAAGGGTGGAAGAGCGAGAAGAGCTGATGTATGACAGGGGAGCATATCTGATGGCGGCTGAGGCGAAACCCGGTTCTCAGTTCGAGGAGAAACCGTTTTTTGAGTACCACATCTACACAATGGCACGCCCAACCACAATTCGCGATCAGGAAACCAAGCAGCTTGCACTTTTGAACGCATCCAATGTCTCCGTCAAGAAAGAAATGATCTATGACGGCAGAGGAAACTGGTGGCGTGCATGGTGGTTCCCGGGCAGATCCGGCGACCCCGGCCGGGGTTATGACACCTCAGATTACCATAAGGTAAACATCGTCTTGGAGTTCAAGAACTCTAAGGAGAACCATATGGGCATGCCCCTACCTAAGGGGAAGGTGCGCGTTTACAAGCTGGACGACACCGGCAGCCAGCAATTCATAGGCGAGGATCTGATCGACCACACGGCGAAGGACGAGAAGGTGAGGCTCTATATTGGAGACGCCTTTGATGTGGTCGGCGAGCACAAGCGAACGAGCTACGAGAAAATAGCCGCAAGGACAGTGGAGGAATCGTTCGAGGTAAAGATACGAAATCACAAGGACACTGCGGTGGAAGTTAAGGTCTTGGAGCACGTTTGGGATGATTGGAAGGTTGTTAAGTCCAGCCACGAGTTCATAAAGAAGGACGCTCACACGATAGAGTTTCCGGTAACAGTACCCAAGGACGGCGAGGTTACCGTGACCTATACGATTCGCACATCATGGTAGTTGCTGACGCAGATACGTGTGCGTTTTCGAGCCCCGCACACAAGCGGGGCTCGAACTTGATACACAATCTATGGGATACTAACAATCCTTGACGGGGGGTCGTAAGTGAAAAAGAAGATTGGTTTCATCGACTACTACATTGACGAGTGGCACGCCAACAACTATCCTCAGATGATTCGCGAGAGCACGAATGGGGATAGTTTTGAAGTGGCTCTTGCTTGGGAGGAAATTCACCCGGAGGGAAAAGTTCACATCGACCAATGGTGCCGAGAACACGGGATAGCGAAGGCAGAGTCGATAGAGCAGGTCGTCGAGGAGTGCGACTGCATTGTTGTGCTTTCCCCAGACAACGTAGAGCGCCACGAAGACCTTGCCCGGTTGCCACTTATGAGCGGGAAACCCGTGTACGTAGACAAGCCTTTTGCACCCTCGCTTGAAGTGGGCAAGCGTATGGTCGAGCTTGCAAAATCACACAATACGCCACTGATGTCTTCCTCGGCCCTGCGCTTTGATTCAACGGTGCAGAACGCTGTAACTCAGATGAGTGGTCAACCGGCACGTTATATGGCGACGTTCGGCCCTGGCACGTGGGAAATCTACGCCATCCACCAGGTTGAACCCATTGTCACCGTAATGGGCACTGGTGCGGAGAAGGTAATGCAGTGCGGCAACAAGGATACAAACGTAATGATCATACAGTATCGTGACGACCGCCGGGCAGTGCTCAACCAAAACCCCAATTTTCCATTCAGATTCATCGCATCTTGCAGCGAAGGTAGCATCATTATTGCAGACAATATGTCGGATTTCTTCCCGCGTTTCATAGAGGCGATGTTGGAGTTTTTTGATACGCGAGAAACAAAAGCCCCGCTGGACCAAACTCTGGAAGTAACCGCGATATTGGAAGCCGGCACCACCGCTATTTCCAGGCCGGGTGAATGGGTGAGTGTGCCTAAGTAAGCCCGCGAATAGGTTTGTACGCAGGCCGGTTGCTTCTTTCTTAACAGGGCGGATCGTACAGGGTTTGATTAGGCGTTCGGCGCAAGCGGCGTATGTCACTAATGGCGCCGTTGTGGATGACTCAAGCACTATATGACTATTAATGATGATGCCTGCAGTGTGGACTGACGGAAGGATGAAAGGGATGTTCCCCCCTTCAACCCTTCACTCCTGAGATCACCACTCCCTGGATAAAGTACTTTTGTGCAGCGAAGAAAAGAATCAGAGGTGGTAGCATTACCACCGTTGATGCTGCCATCAAGTAGTTCCAATCCGTGGAGTACTGACCTTGAAACGCGTACAATCCCAGAGCAAGCGTTCGCTTGGCCGGCGTGCTCAGGTAGATCAACGGTCCCAAAAAGTCGTTCCAGTGAGCCATAAACGAAAAGATGGCAACCGTTGCAAGCGCAGGTTTTGCCTGAGGTAAGAGCACTTGCCAGTAAACTTGCCAGGTCGAGGCTCCGTCTATGCGCGCCGCCTCATCCATTTCGTGAGGAATCGTCATATAGTACTGCCTCAGCAGGAACACAAAAAATGCGCTTCCGAAGAATGCGGGTACCGTGAGCGGAAGGAACGTGTCGTACCACCCGAGCGTCGCGAATATCTTGAACACCGGTATCATCGTAACCTGTGCGGGTAACATCATGGTCGACAGCAGCACTATGAACAAAATATCCCTTCCCGGAAACCGCATTCGCGCGAACCCGAATGCTACAAGGGAACAGGACAACAGCTGCCCTACCATGCAGGTCGCTGTGATCTTTACCGTGTTCCACGTATAAAGCGCAAATGGCAGCTTCTCGAAAGCCTTTGCGTAGTTCGACCACAGCCACGGATTCGGCCACCACTGAGGCGGATCCGCAAACACCTTGCTGGGATCCTTGAAAGACGACGTCACCATCCAGAAAAAAGGTATCAGAGAGATTATTGATCCGATTATCAAGGCGGCGTAGGCCAGTACCGTCCAGGCTTTGATACTCCTGCGAGGCGCAGCAGCTGTTGTCGTAACGCTCATCTCTTCAACTCCGCTTCGTAGTAGACCCACGCTGCAGAGGATTTAAGAACCACCAGCGTCAGCGCCAGGATGACTGCGAAGAGTATCCACGCCAGCGCACACGCGTAACCCATCTGCAGGTATTTGAAGGCTTTCTGATACAAGTACAGAACGTAAAACAGCGTTGCATATCCGGGACCGCCCTGGGTCATAATAAACGAACTGGTGAACACCTGGAAGCTGCCGATAACGCCCATTATCAGGTTGAAAAGGATAGTCGGGGAGATCATCGGCAGCGTAACATTGCGAAACTTGGAAAAACTACCTGCTCCGTCAATCTCGGCTGCTTCATAAAGCTGCGTGGGCACGCTCTGCAGACCGGCCAGGTAAATGATCATTCCGCCGCCCACACCCCAAAGGCTCATTATAATGAACGACGGCAGGGCAGTCTTAGGATCGGTAAGCCAAGGCTGCGGTGGCAAATGCAAATACCCGAGCAAAGTGTTCAGCACTCCGCCCTGGGGACGGAACACAGTGAGCCACACCATCGCTACTGCCACACCCGGCAGTATCGCCGGTATGTAGAATATCGAGCGAAACACGCGCATACCCCTGAGGTTGAGATTAAGAAGCATAGCGAGCGCCAGCGAGCACACCATCCCTAGCGGCACAGCGAACGCCGCGTATATTGCGGTCACCTTTAAGGATTGCCTGAACCGGAAGTCATCAGTGAAGATAGTGGCATAGTTTGCAAGCCCCACATATTGAGCGGGTTTGATCATATCCCACTTGTGTAGGCTCATTATGAAGCTGAAGACAACCGGCCCCAGCGTGAGGGACACCAGCCCTATGAGCCATGGCGCAATGCACAGGTATCCCTCGAATGCTTCGCGTCTAAAAAGCTTGGATTTCCGTGTGGGGCTCACTATCAACTCACTCCTGATGCCGCAGCAACTGGTTTACAACCGGCGTTACCTTCAGACACGCTTTCTTGGCCGTCACTTTTCCCAAACGCACCAGGTCGAGTTCGCTCGATATTATCTGGAACATCTCAGGGGCGCAAGACACGTGGGGCCTGGGATGGCCGTAGGGTATCATATCTAGGAAGACTTTTCGATGCTTAGGCGGAGCGTTGAGTTTGAGATATGCCCCTGATTCAGCCACGGACCTCCGGCTCGGAATTATTTGGGATCTTATGGCGGCGCTGCGCTGATATTCTTTGCCGGTCATCCATTTGACAAGTTCCCATGCCTGGTCCTTGTGTCTCGAGCGCTTCAGAATTGCGTAAGCTGCACCGCCTATAAACGTTGCGCGGCGTTTGGGTCCCTTTACAATGGGCGCCACGTCGTAAGTGAAGTCTTTTATTTCATTCTTGAATATTAACTCCGCTGCCCAACTACCCGAAACGATCATTCCGATCTTTCCGGTAGTGAAGAGCTTCATTGATCCGAGGTTGGCTGCTTCCTGGGCGTTGGGGGCGACGTGGTACTTGTTTATGAGGTCGCTCATAAACTGCAACCCCTCATACGCTTCGGGCCTATCTAGCAAGCACCTCTTGCCGTCGGCTGAAACTATTTCTCCGCCATTCTGCCAAACGTAATCTTCCCACCACATGCTCACCGCACATCCCCACTGATCCAGATCTCCGTCACCGTCCAGGTCTTTAGTGAGTTTCTTTGCGGCCTCTAAGAACTTCTTCCAGTCCCAAGTCCAATCGGGGTAGGGCACGCCGGCTTTGTCGAACATATCCTTGTTGTAGTACATTGCGTAAATGTCAATGTCGGTGGGTATCTCGTATAACACGCCCTTGTAGCGGCCCCAACCGTCAAGCGCCTGGGGGTAGAAATCTTCGAGGTCGTAGTTGTCTCGCTTAACGTATTTATCCAGCGGCTCCAGTAGCCCTTTGGCAACTATCGGAGGAAACCATTCTGATGAAACTCTAGTGACATCCGGCGGTCGACCGCCTGCACTAGAGATCATTAGCTTATCGAACATCCTTGCCCACGGTGTGATCTCTATCTCGACCTTTATGTTCGGGTGCCTCTTTTCGAACTCGGCGATAAGAGCTCTAAGGTTCTTTTCTTCGACCTCGTTGCCCCACGATGCAAATCGGATGGTAGTTACATTGTCCGATTTGCTGTTGCAACCGGCTATTATCGCGCAAAGTGCTAGAACTGGCAGGCAATACCGCCAAGTATTGTGGGCGGACACTATCTTTTGGACATTCACACCAAATCTGTGCATAGCGTTACACTATCCATTCCAATCGGAAGAATCCCCACCTCAATTCCGGGACTCGCGCCTCACCACAGGCTTGTCAACCTCTGCTTCCGAGCCGATGGAGGCATCTCGAATGCTACCGCGTAGGGCAGGTAGTTCTCGATTCCGCGCAGTCTGGCAAGTTTCTCGTAATACTCGATATATGGGAAGTTCACCACCTCCCCGCGAAACAGTGAATAACACTGGGCCGTTTGCTTCCATAGTTTGATGTCCGCGTCTGTAACCTCAAGTATCACTTCGGGGACGAAGTCCTCTTTGTCCTCCCAGTTTTCAGCAAAGTAGAGAAGGCGCGCGAAGTGAGGCTCACGGTCGGTTTCGAACCCTTTTAGCGCGGCGTAGAAAATCGCGTCGAGTACGTTGCGGTGGCAGGCGACATGATCCTTGTGAATGCTTTTTGCGTGGTGCGTGATTATGACTTCCGGTTTGCAGTCTCGTATCACATCGGCGATTGCTTTTTTGACATCGTCGTTTTCGGGCAGTTCGCCGTCTAGGTAACCAAGTATGTAGAGCTGCGCTCCTAGCGTTTCGGCTGCCGCGACGGCCTCCTCATGTTTCAGTTCGGCGTACTTTTGCGGGTTCATATTAGGGTTTCCTTTTTCTCCAAGGGTCAGGTGGCACATAGCGACTTTCTTGCCTGAGTTCACGGCGTTGGCCAGAGCAATCCCAGAAGCAATCTCTGCATCTCCGGCATGAGCTCCAATGGAAAGCACATCCGCTTTAAACACTATGGATAACCTCCTTGTGGTAGGCGGCCTTTGTCAAAGGTCATATTTATTCTTGAGCTGCAACTCGGATTATTCTTGCAGCTTGGAGCATTATATCACGCAGGTGGTATAATCTAGCCAACGTTCATCTTAGAAGGAGGCGCTCGAGATGAAGAAGCTCGTTTGCGTCTTGGGAAGCCCTCGAGCATCGGGCAACAGCGAAACGATTGCGATGAGGTTGGCGGACAGAGCAAAGGAACTCGGTGCCGATGTACAGGTCTTTAGACTGGAAGAACTGACCTACAAAGGATGCCGAGGCTGCATGGGCTGCAAGACCGAGTCGGATGAGTGTGTGGTTGAAGATGATCTCAAGCCCGTGCTTAATGCGGTTGCCAGTGCAGACGCAGTTGTACTGACCTCGCCAATATACTTTGGGCAGATATCCGGCCAGTTGAAGTGCTTCGTTGACAGGACGTTTTCCTACTTGGTTCCTGATTTCTTTAAGGTGTCTAATCCGAGTCGACTCAATCCGGGTAAGAAACTGGCTCTGATTCTCACCCAGGGAGATCCGAATGAGTCGGCACATAACATCGCCCCGGAATACGAGGAGATCTTTAGGTTTATGGGGTTCGAAACGTACAGCCTCCGAGGGCTTGGCCTAGGTGCTCCTGACGACGCCGCAAAAAGACCTGAGCTCATGAGACAGGCAGAACAGTTAGCAGAAAGGCTTATAAGCTAGCAGTGCGTTTTTCCGGACCCGGAAACCGAGGTAGTTGTGGAATGAATAGAGCTCGACACAGGTTCGATTTCTGCGTCATCGGCGGGGGTATCGCCGGCCTCAGCGCTGCAATATCAGCGGCACGCCAGGGGGCAAAGACGGCCATAGTGCAGGACAGGCCCGTTTTCGGCGGGAACTCTTCCAGCGAGATGCGCGTTCACGTCTGCGGTGCGGATCGCCATGGCAAGATTCCCAACATGCGCGAAACTGGCATCCTCGAGGAGTTCCGACTCGAAAACCTCAAGCGTAACCCCCAGCGCAGCTTCTCGATCTGGGATACGATTCTATATGAAAAGGTACTGCTGGAGCCAAATCTCACGCATTTCTTGAACTGCTCGGTGCTTGATGCCGAGATGGACGGCGCGCGCATTAGGTCGGTTACGGGTTGGCAATTAACGACTTACACTTATCACACCATCGAAGCTGACATATTCGCCGATTGTTCGGGTGACGGCATCCTAGCGCCACTCACGGGAGCGGAGTATCGTGTGGGACGGGAGGCGCGCAGCGAATTCAACGAATCCCACCAGCCTGAGGTTGCTGACCGAAAAACTATGGGCATGACTTGTCTTTTCCAGGCCCGCGATATGGGAAGCCCTCAGCCTTTTGAGCCACCGTCTTGGGCTTACGATTTTCCGACCGAAGATTCGTTCCCCCACAGGTCGCACGGGTGGATCGAGATGGGGTATTGGTGGATAGAGCTGGGTGGCGAGCAGGATTCTATTGCCGACGCTGAGGCTATCCGCGATGAGCTGCTCAAGATCGTTTTCGGCATGTGGGATCACATAAAGAACCACGGAGATCACGGCGCAGAGAACTACGCCATTGACTGGATTCAGTTTCTGCCCGCAAAGCGAGAGAGCCGTAGGTATGTCGGCGATTATATTCTGACTCAGAACGATATTGAGTCGGAGGGTCGGTTCTCGGACATAGTTGCCTACGGTGGCTGGCCTATGGACGATCATCATCCTGGCGGGTTCTGGTACAAGGGTGAACCAACCGTTTTCTATCCGACCCCTTCCCCTTATGGCATACCGTACCGGTGCCTGTATTCAAAAAACATCGAGAACCTGATGTTTGCAGGTCGATGTGCTAGCTGGACTCACGCAGCGCTCAGCTCAACTCGTGTTCAGGGCACAGGGGCTTCTACTGGTCAGGCTGTGGGAACGGCGGCAGCCATTGCCGTGCGCGAAGGACTGACGCCTCGCGAAGTTGCCAAGCGGCATATTGAAGAGCTGCAGCAGGCGTTGCTGAGGCAAGATGCCTACCTGCCGTGGGTCAAACAGCAGTTTTCCGATTTGACGCTCAAGGCAACCCTGCAGGCTTCATCCGGAGATGCCGAGCCTCTGCGCGACGGCGTGAACCGTCCTGTCGGCAATGAACTTCACGCTTGGACCGGCAAACTAGGAGATTCGGTGTCTTACACCTGGGAGTCGCCTGCTTACGTGAACTCTGCCGTGTTCATTTTCGACAGCGCGCTCGATAAACTCATCGCAATGAGTTACCACGGCTCATACGGCGCACTGACCAGTCTGCCAGATACGCTAGTAAAGGACTTTCGCGTCGAGATACGCTCCGGCGGCGAGTGGCAGCCGTGGCGAAAGGTGCATGGGAATTATCAGCGTCTTGTTCGCATTGACATCGGTGCGGAGGTTAACGGAGTGCGTGCGATTTTCGATTCCACGTGGGGTTCTGATGGGGTCAGGCTCTTCGCGTTCTATTTGGAGTGAGGTCCTTAGCAATTGGAAAAACGTAGCTCTCCACGGTTTATATCGCTGCAAGATGGAGGGATGCAGGTGAGGTTAGCAGTTATGATTCTGTCGTTTATAGTGCTTGCGGTTCCGGCGCTGTCTGAAACTACTATTGATGTGAGGTCTTTTGGGGCGAAAGGAGACGGCAAAGTGGACGATTCGGCTGCGATTCAAAAGGCGTTGGATGCGGCTGCTGCGAAGGGCGGCGGCAGGGTCGACCTTGGGGTCGGCAGGTTTAGATTGGATAAGCCGATAACGGTGCCGGAAGGTGTTACGCTTGCGGGCGTGTGGGAAGCGCCGCACCACGCTGTCCTTCAGAAGGGTACGGTCATAGAAATCTATGCCGGCAAAGGCACGGAGGAAGGTCCGGCAGCTATAACTCTCAGTCCTTCAAGTGCAATTAAGGGTATAACCTTTTTCTACCCCGAACAGCGATTGCCAGATGTGATTGCCTATCCGTTTACAATCAGCGGTTACGGGATGCATTGCAGCGTCATCGACTGCACCTTCGTCAACTCATACAAAGCCATAGACTTCGGCTCGCAGCCGAATGAGCTTCATTATATTCGTAACTGCTTTGGTTGTCCGCTAAAGATAGGTATTCACATCGACAAGTGCACAGACATCGGGCGCATTGAAAACGTACATTTCAACCCGCACTACTGGATGCGTGCCGAGTGCGATAATAAGCCCAAAGATTGGGGAATACTCGGCAAGTTCCTATTTGAAAATCTGGTCGCATTTGAGTTTGCCCGCACTGACTGGGAGTACGTGCACAACACGTTTTGCTTTGGCGCAAAGGTGGGTTATCGATTCTATAAGACAGAAGGCACGGTCAACGGAAACTTTTTGGGGATAGGCGCCGACTGGTGCGATTATGCGATCCTGGTTGAGGAAACGCAGCCGCCCGGGCTACTCATTACCAATGGCGAGTTCGTAGCTGGTAGGGGCGGGAAAGCGTTTCTCATGGTAGCCCCGACAAACACGGGTGTGGTGCAGCTCTCAAACTGCAGCTTCTGGGGTCCCTGTTCGACGGTAGCCATAATAGAGGGCAGCGGCACCGTGAGTCTTGACCAGTGCACATTTCACAACCACGGACCTGAGAAAGACCTGTTCACCATTGACGCGCGGTCAGGTCACGTGACAATTTCGGGCTGTCGTTTCGGCAACGATCGGCCTGACATAAAAATTGGCAAAGACGTCCGCACGGCTGTTATTATGGGAAACAGGTTCGTCGGCTCTAAGGAGATAGAAAACCATTCATCCGGCGATGTGCAAGAAGGCTTAAACGTAGTGGCGAAATAACGTAGATTCGCTCTAGGCGTCGCTGTTTTGCTTACGGACGCGTTAGACAAACGCCGGCAAAGGAGTAGGTATATATGACTTCTAGAGAACGTTGGCTTGCGTGCATGCGCTATGAAAGTGTGGATCACGTGCCGGACCAGGAGTTCGGTTACTGGAGCGAGACACTTACTGCTTGGCACGAGCAGGGACTGCCGAGATACGTCGACGACAACTACAAAGCCGACATCTTCTTCGGCTTCGAGACCTACATTGGGGTGCCAATTAGAGACGGCATCATCCCCGGGTTCGAGTACAAGGTGATCAGCGAGGATGAGCGCACACGCACGATTGTGGACACCGACGGAGTGGTGAAGATCGTCCAAAAGACCGGTTGGACAACGATTCCAAAGTACGTGAAGTTTCCGATAGAAACACGTGCTGACTGGGAGGAATTCAAGAAGCGGTTGGACCCGGCTGATCCCCAGCGGTATCCGTCGGACGATGATTGGGACAGATGGAAAAAGAGCGTGGAACAGCCAGACCGGCCAGTGGTGATAGGTGGCGGCAGTCTTTTTGGGGTGCTGCGAAACTGGATGGGGTTCGAAAACATTGCCATCGCGTGTATGGACCAGCCTGAATGGGTCGAGGAGATGATAGATTATCTTGCTGAATTCCGATGCAGACTGATAGAGAGGGCGCTGAAAGAGGTTCAGGTGGACGCCGCATCAATCTGGGAAGACATGGCTTTCAATCATGGTCCCATGATTTCGCCGAAACTGTTCCGCAGATGGCTGACTCCTCGGTATAAGCGGATAACCGATCTTTTGAGAAAGTACGGCTGTGAGTTTGCATACGTAGACTGCGACGGAAACATCAACTCCATCGTGGAGCATTGGCTTGCAGGTGGGGTCAACATAATGTTCCCTCTGGAAATACGCGGCGGCACCGATCCGTATTGGATCCGCCGAGAGTTCGGCAGAGAGGTCAGGTTAATGGGTGGCGTTGACAAGACTCAGCTCATTGCAGGCAAGGATGCTATAGACCGTGAAATCGAGCGAATCGCCCCGCTTGTGGCGGATGGCGGCTACATCCCGCACGTGGATCACCGCGTTCCGCCGGACGTTACTTACGAGAACTATTTGTACTATCTAAAGCGCAAACGGCAGGCGTTCGGAATTCCAGAACCACCGCCTTGGGAAGAGCGCAAATCCGCCTATGAGTGGGCAGTGGATTAGTAGATCTGCCGGACCCAACTCCACCTTAGCGCGGGCCTGTTGTTGGGTCCGACTAATGATCCGGGTCCCACTCTATACCTCGAATATTGCCCCGCATGTGGCAGGCTTTCTAAAGCGCCTACACAAACAGGTATATTGCACAGCGGTGCACCTACAGTAGTTGCGGCACAATGCTAGTGTAGCAAACAAAGCCGGGTGTTGGCAGTTCTCTTGGGATTGTGGACGTGAACCCTGCACACAGGTTTCGTCAGCGCCAGAATGGGCGATGAAACATTCTCGACCGGCGACTTACTCCCCTCACCCGGCGAACAGCGCGAGCCGTCGAGTTGGTTGCTGTTGATTAGGGACTGCGCGTTGTAAAAAGCAAGGTGGTCTGATGAAAAAATTGAAGAGCGAGGTGTTTTGGTGCGCTTTGGTTCCTACTCAGTGGCAATGAGACTCGGCGGCTCCCCGTATTGGCTGCGGCGCGGATAATCGAGCTGGACGGAGAACCGATCAAAAGCAAGGAGGCGATCAGAGTGTACTTTCAGGACCCCAAGCGCTACTTGGGAATGAATGTTGCCATAACTTACCGCGACCAATTCGGCCACCTGCATACGACTTCCTTGTACGTCCGCGAGATTATGTATGTTCCGATATACGGCGGTTGTCTCGTCGGCGACCTGAACAGTATTTGGCTGGACAGGGTAACTGTGATTAGCCCTATATCGTGAACAGCCGCGATTGCTCTACGCAGCCTTGCGCGGACGGGCATATTTCCTGCGCAGCACCCGCATCTGACTGCATTCCATAGCTTTGCAAAGCTCCTGCGGCTCCCACCCTTTTAGAAGTAGTGCGCATACTGCTCCGTTTGTGTAAGGACAATAGAGATCCGGCGCCGAATCGTCGCGCGTTTCAGCATCTTGTCCTAGGATGTCATCCAGCCAGTTGTTGCTCACCAATTCAGCCTCTGCCAAAAAGTGTTTTTCCACCCTGTATTATTAGCATCGAGTATTGGTGTATCTAGGTCTATCATTGATTACGCTGGGTTTTGACGACAAAGCAGAGTTATTGAATCGGTGAGTTCGTCTGGGAAAGATAGAAAGTGTTTAGCTACAGGGTTAGTGCTGCCGGGTTTGACCCAGTGCTCAGGATGCACCGGAGGAATACGGAGCGCCACATCGCCTTACTACTCTGATACCCGCGCGTAGTAGTAAATGGGGGCGTGCTTGCCTTCACTGGTGGTGTAGTATCCCTTCCCCTGGGCATCAAAGCATATAGCCTCGCCCTGTTGTTCCCTTTCTACCGGAACAACATACTGCTTGCTCTCAAACGCGCGCCAAAGCTCTCCGGACTCAGGGCGTTTCCACAAAGCCGCGTTCGCATACCCTCTAACCAGTATCTCTCTTCCGTCAGGAGATATGTCGCCGCCGGTAGACCAACCCCACGGAAGTTGCGCAACAGAGCGCATAGTGACCGTCGCCCCAGGTTTCATCTCCCACGAAGGCACTCTATACACCTTGCACCTGTCTGTCCGCTTCGAAATGATGTATAGGTCGCCCGTCTGCGGATCCACCATCACGACCTCCGCATCCCGCGGTCCGTCTTCGTATTTGAGGGTGATTTTCTCGATATCGGCAAGCTGTGCGCGCACTGTTTCCTGAGAGGAGGATACCGTCGGCTCCGGAACCCGGTAGATGAAAACCATCGGCCTGGCAGCATTGTTATCCCCTATGTCGCCGATGTATAGGTAGCTCTCGCCCACTTTCGGTCCAGGGCCGACCGCTATATCCTCACAGTCACGGACTTCCACTCCCGATAGGCTATAAACCCCCAAAAGCTTCCCTTCGGGCGTTATTGCAAAAACTCGCGCAGAGTCGCCGGAATCGTTGTGCACCCAAAGCACTCCCGGGTTCTTTCTGCTCGCTGCGATTCCTGAAACTTCGTCCAGCTCGTCCGAAGGTAGAACGCCGCACTTCACGCCGCGGGCAAACTTCGGTGCGACATCTGGCGCTGCACCCACTGCCGCTTGGCACAGTCCAATGGCTCCCGGGCTCGGTTGTGCTATCTGAGCGTGCACAGTCAAATAGGCTCCGAATCCGAGACACAAAAGGCACCAAACAAAAAACCAAACGCGTGTTCCCAACCTGAAACTTTTCACTCTTTTCAACTCATCACCTCATTGGATCAGCCCATTTTCTACCGGCAGACTGATTTAGAGCAGCCTTCATCGCGACTTGATACCCACCGACTGGTCTGTCTCGACCCCTGCTGAGGATTTCTCTTTCGGAGGCGCTTCCGTTGGCAGGTCGAAGTTCACCAGCACTTCCTTCAGCCTGCTGGGGGAAACCCCACAGCGACTGAGCAGGTCCAGGTGCGGTTGTAGCTCGCCTACCTCGTACAAATTGTGCGAATCACTGCCGAACGCCAGCTTCACACCCTCGTTTAGGCACGCAAGAACAAATTCCTCGCTCGTTTCTTGGGTATGGAAGTTGATCTCTGCAGCAACGCCATATTTCCGAAGCAGCCTTATCAGCTTGGGCATCAGGTCATCGGGCACCTCAGTTTTCTTGCGTCCAAAAGCTCGGAACGGGTGCGCCAGTATATCAATCCCGCTCGGCAGGAACTTTTCCAACCGTGCAAGCATCTCCTCAGCGGCGCGTGCAATGTCCGGTTCCGGTTTCATCAACGCCTCGAGCCAGTGCACTGACCCGAGCCTGATACTGATTTCTTGCAGGTCTTCCGGGTGCACCACCGGCCGGCCCTGATAGTCGCAGTCGATTTCCAAACCCAGTATCGCAGGCGGACAGAACCGGCGGGCCTGCTCCAGAAACTGTGGCATCCGGTTCATTCTGCCGTCTTGGGTATCGATACCTTTCGGCATAAAAGCCGCGCTCCAGAATGTTTTATCGTCGAAATAGAGCTGGCCGGAATGCTCGGTGAAGGCAAGCCCCGCCAATCCCAAATCCCGAGCTAGTGCAAGCGAGGTCGCCATGTCCATGTTTTCTTGGCAATACGCAAAGGGCGTGTGCACATGGTAGTCCACGAGATCTAATCCCTCGGGCAGAGCGAGTTGATGGATGCGTGTTTGCACGTGAGTGCCGTCGATGGTAATCTCGACAAACCTAAACGGCCTCTCGCAAAGGGCCGGCACGATCACCGAGGAAGCAACACCTCGGCTTAATATGTCGTCGCCGTCGTGGTAGTGCCCGCTCAAGGCGAGTGTGTAGCCACATCTTTCGAATACGGACCAGACTTCTTTGGCGTTTGTGTATGAATATGGAGAATCGCTTGCGCCGGCAGGAAACAGCGGCACGTGCTGCACGGAGACGATCGGTCCCGCATGCCCCGATTTCGCCGAAGTCATCCACCGCAGGCCTGCATCGGTGCGTCGCGCATTGTGCCTCGGCTCGGCAGGATCGAAGAACAGTACAAACCGCACGTCCTTTACATCCACCACCTGCCCCGGGTACTCAAACACGCTATAGAACGTATCCACGTCCATATCGTGGTTGCCCGGGATTGCAATCAAAGGGCTTTTAAGAGTCTCCGTCATCTGCTTTATGCGGCGAAGGTCGTCGAGGGCATTCGGCGAATGCGCATCGTCGATCAGATCTCCGAGAAGAATCGTCACATCTGGTTTGATCCACCGGTTCAGCCGATGAACAGCCCGCAGCAATAATATATCCGCAATTGCCGATCGCCTCCGACCGCACGAGGCTATATCGCCCGATTTGTAGTGTATGTCTGCAATCGCAGCTATCTTAACCGCCATTTGACTTTTGCTCCCCGTAGAACCTCTCGTATTCGATCAACATCTCCCGAAGCAGCACAGGAGGATTCAGACCATAAGGGCACTTTTCGCGACAGCTACCGCAATCCCGGCAGTCTCTAATTCTCGACATCTTCTCGCGCCACTCATCAGTTAGGAACTGCTGATATGGCATTCTTTTCAACAGCAGCCCCATACGCGCAGCCATGGGTATCGGTATATCTGCAGGACACGGAAGACAATATCCGCAGGCGCGACAAAATCGCTCGCCCAGCTCTTGGCGGTCCCGCTCTATAACGGAGCGCATGTCAATATCGAGAACTGGAGGATCGGCATCGAGCTCGAGAAACTCCTCCAGCTCTTCTATCTTTTGAATACCCCAGATGGGAATTACGTTTTTATACTGCCTGAAGAACGCAAATGCGGCGCGAGCGTTGGTGATCAACCCGCCAGATAGCGGCTTCATTGCGATGAGCCCGACATCTAACTCATCGCAGAGATCGATTATTGCAAGGTCTTCCTGCGAGGAAAGATAACACAGCGGATACTGCAGGGTATCGTAGAGCCCACTTTGAACTGCAGTTTTAGCGTTTTCGAGACTGTGGCTGGTGACGCCTATGAATCGCGCCATACCCTTATCGCGGGCTTCCAACAGGCCTGCATAGGCTGATTCTGGGTCTTGAGGATCCGGCAGAGTGCGCGGATTGTGCAGCTGGATTATGTCGACATAGTCGGTGCGCAGGTTTTTGAGGCTGGTTTCGAGATGCTGGATTACCTCAGAGCGGGTGGCCCCATTGTTTTTGGTGGCGATGATTATGGATTCGCGCGCGTGCGACAGGGCGCGGCCTATTTTCTCTTCGCTATCGGTATATCCGCGCGCGGTGTCGTAGAAGTTGATTCCGGCCTCGTATGCCTGCCTGAGTATGCGGATCGCTTCGTCCATATCGGTGCGCTGAAGCGGCAGTACGCCAAATGCCGTCCGCGTGACCATTAAATTGGTGCGACCTAGTCTAACTTTCTCCATAACACGGCTGCTCCGAATGAGTGCCTTTCCTAGTTTAACGCATCTAGCTACCACTCGTCACGCCCCACCCGCTCGGCCGTGTGAACAATCGTTCGCCGATTCGCCATCCGGCCATCCGCTTGACTGAACCGACCTCTGCGTGGTACAATTTAATGGTCGGGGGGCAGGACAGGATCGTATCTGTTCCGACTGGCGGCTGCTGAACAAAACGGTAGGCAGAAGGTGAGGCTGTGCCCCCTTAGCTCAGGGGATAGAGCAACTGCCTTCTAAGCAGTAGGTCGCCCGTTCGAATCGGGCAGGGGGCGCCAGAGCGGAGCGCGAAACTATCCGACTGGACGAGCAATGCGGCGGGAATAGCTCAGCTGGTTAGAGCGCCAGGTTGTGGCCCTGGAGGTCGTGGGTTCGAATCCCATTTCTCGCCCCAATTCTACGAACTGTGCGCGATCGGTTGGCGGAGGGTGTTGCCGGTCGCGTTTTCTTATGCTCGACCGTAAGACTCTTTGAGATCATTCAAGTCTGAGAGCAATTATGGCCGTGATAACGTACAGCACTACGCTGACCAATAGAGGTTTGTCCTGGACAAGAAGACGTTCGGGGCTTTCGCCGGCGTTTCTGTTATAGATTAGGAAGAGATAACGAAATATTCCGTATATCACAAAGGGTACGGTTGCCATCATGTAGGTGTGGGTCTTGCCGGTGATGGGCGACGGACTGAAAGTATAGAGGAAGTAGCCCATAAGACAGGCTGCCGCGCTTATCGACAGCATTTGGTCGAGCATAGGGCCGTTATATTGAGTCAGGGTATGCCTAATCTCGCCGCGCTCTTCGATTTGGAATAGCTCGCCTCTGCGCTTGGCAAGCCCAAGAAACAGAGCAAGCAAGGTCGTACAAACCAGGAGCCACGGCGATATCTGCACGTTTATGACCACCGCTCCGGCTGCAGCGCGGATTACGAATCCACCCGCGATGACCAGCAAGTCGACAATTACCAGGTGTTTAAAGAAAGCCGAATAAGCCAACATCAGGCCGAAATATACAGAAATCAGGACGCCAAAGCCTAATCCCAGCCAATATCCACCTGCCAGTGTTGCTGCTGCCAGGACAAGCGCAAACGGCAGAGCAACCGATATCGGCACAGCGCCGCTTGCAATCGGTCGCTTACACTTTTGCGGATGCTTTCGGTCGCGTTCGATATCTGCGATATCGTTGATGATGTAGGCTACGCCGCTTATTGCACAAAAGGCGGCAAACGCGGCAATCACACGCAAGAGGGTACCTGGCGGATGGGAGTAGTGGATAGTGAAGATATAACCTGCGAATACCAGCAGGTTCTTGCTCCAGTGATGCGGTCTGAGAGACTTGACTAGGCCTATAATCAACTCATTCCCGCCGTTTGGCGCGACTTATTACTTGCAATCTTACCTGACCGTAACAAAATCCTCAGCGCCGTCGTTATTGCTTTGCCCTGCTGGCTCGGCTACCGAGCAAAGCATAACTTACTCATTAACTGAGATTTTGGTTGTTACAGTAACCGGCTTCTTGATGCCGTCGACATCCTTTACGGTAAGCGTCACAGTGTACTCGCCACCTTTTGTATAGACGTATCTACCGATCGGACCTGTCAGCTCTTCCTGGATTCCGTTTGAAGCGTCGAAATCCCAAGAGTAAGACAGGCTGGCGACACCGCCGTCTGCCTTTGCTTGAAGTATCACTTCGTCGTATACGACAACTACCTGGCTGGGAAGAGCATCAACCTTAATAGGCGACTTGTCCGTAACCAGTTTTATCTCTCCCAAATAGAAGGTATTGGGCAGATCGGTAAAAATGAGCAGTCGCTTGAGCTTGAATTCGTTCCCATTTTCACTGACCGACTTGAACTTTGCCAGCGGGACGGCTACTCGGCACCAGTTGTCTTCGGGGTCGAGCGGATTAGTGGGTTCTTCTACCTCTACGCTCTTGCCCTCATCACTGACAAACACAAATCGCACGGTGGATACCTTTGGAATCGTGTAAGGCTCGACTTCGTACGAGTAGACAGGGTTTTGAGCAGCTGGGTCTATAGTTTGGACGTCTTCGAAATAGAATACGAACAAGATGTATCGCGACGGATCTATCCCATCAGAAAACAGCGTAACAGGCTGCGCAAAATCGATTCTGCCGCCGGCGTAAAGCCCCTGCGTTGTGATCTTGATAGATTTGCTGCCGGTCAGCACCCGAGTTGAATCGGAAGACTCTATAGCCTGGCCGCTTCCCCAACCGCCCAAACTGATTCCGCTTTGAGCAACCGGTGCGCCTCTATATATGTAGATTTCCCTCTCGGTCGTTTGCCCACTGACACCTGCCGCGCAAATCAGCACGGCTGCTACTGCTAACAAACATCTCAAACGCATGGCATGTCCTCCGCGTCCAATTCTACAAATCTGCCGCTTGCCAAGTCAAACACTTAAACCTTTACAGCCGCGGCGGACCGGTTTCTACGCACCTTGCTCAGCCACACAGAGCCTGGCTATTGAGCATGCGGCCCGAGTTTTCGAATCAATCTCGAGAAGAACCCCTTGCACGACTGCGCACCCTTCAGCGACAGAAAACTTGTTCGGAAGTCCCGTAAGGAATCTTTCGATTACTAGCTCCCGCTCTAGACCCAGAACAGAATCCAAAACTCCTGCCATGCCAACGTCCGTGATATACGCGGTGCCCGACGGCAGGATCCTTTCGTCTGACGTCTGAACGTGCGTGTGGGTTCCTATCACGGCCGAAACACGCCCATCCAGATACCACCCCATAGCCTGCTTCTCAGAAGTTGCTTCAGCATGAAAATCTACTATGATTGCACTTACACCATCCGAAATCTGACCCAGAAGCACGTCTGCTGTACGGAAAGGGCAGTCCACAGGGTCCATAAACACCCTTCCCACCAGGTTAACAACCGCAATCCTTTCCCCGCGCAGGGTTTCGAATATACCAAATCCAACGCCCGGAACCCCCGGAGGATAGTTGGCAGGGCGCAAAATTCGGCGCTCGGATTCATAGAGGGCAGAAGCATCTTTCTTTGCGAATGAATGGTTGCCCATTGTGATCACGTCCACACCGGCTTCGAAAAGCTCTTTAGCTGTCTCCTGGGTTATTCCCAAACCTCCGGCCGCGTTTTCGCCATTTGTGATCACGAAATCGACGTCATATTGCGTTCGCAGGGCTCCAAGCAAACCGCCCAGAGCCCTGCGTCCAGGTCTGCCCATTACGTCGCCGACGAAAAGCAATCTCGGCACTAACCTACCTCTTCATCTGCCAGGCCGGCATAACCAGGATATGACTGTTCTCCTAGTTTTGCGGCCTATCGTTTAGTTTGTGCGGCCATGTGCAAAGTGCAAAAAACTTTCAGGCAGCACGTTCCTTACTTGGCATACTCTACTGCACGAGTCTCGCGGATCACGGTAACCTTGATCTGACCCGGATACTCCATCTCTTCCTCGATGCGTCTTGCAGTGTCGTGAGCAAGCTTCACAGCCCCGTCATCATCAATCTCCGTCGGTTTGACCATCACTCTTATCTCACGGCCTGCTTGGACCGCATAGGTCTTTTCGACTCCCGCAAACGAATCGGCAATGGTCTCGAGCTTCTGGAGACGCTTGACGTAGCTTTCAAGCGTTTCTCGCCTTGCTCCTGGTCTAGATGCGGATATTGCATCCGCAGCTAACACGAGCACAGCCTCAACAGAATGAGGCTCTATATCATTGTGGTGTGCTCCCGCGGCGTGAATCACGTCTGGCGGCTCGTGGTATCGCTTAAGGATGTCCATACCGATCACCGCGTGCGGACCGTCGACCTCGAAGTCAACAGCCTTGCCGATATCGTGCAGCAAACCAGCTCGCTTCGCTAATGGCACGTTGACATCGAGTTCAGCTGCCATTGCTCCCGCCAGATGCGCTACCTCAATAGAGTGCTCCAGAACGTTTTGCCCGTAACTGGTGCGATACCTGAGTCTGCCAAGCAGTTTGATCAGCTCTGGATCCAAGCCGGTGACACCTGTCTCGAAGACAGCCCGCTCGGCAGCCTCCTTCATCTTGTTCTCGACTTCCTGTTGCGCTCGAGTCACCACCTCTTCTATGCGGGCTGGATGTATCCGGCCATCAGCGATCAGCGCGGACAAAGCAATTCTAGCAATTTCACGCCGCACAGGGTCAAACGCGGACAGTACTACAGCTTCAGGGGTATCGTCGATTATCAGGTCAACCCCTGTCAGCGTTTCAAAGGAGCGAATGTTGCGCCCCTCGCGGCCGATTATGCGACCTTTCATGTCATCTGAAGGCAGCGGTACAACCGAAACTGTAGTCTCGGTAGCTTGATCAACCGCACAGCGCTGTATAGCAAGAGTGATGATATCTCGAGCTTTCCGATCCGCCTCTTCTTTTGCCTTTTCTTCAGCTTCTCGAATGATGCGAGCGGTAGTCCGCTCCATCTCCCGGTCTATTTGTTCCAGAAGGAGTTGTCGCGCTTCATCAGAGGACAGTCTGGATATTCTTTCCAGCTCTGCCCTCTGCTTTTGGACAAGTTCCTTTGCTTCGTTGAGGGCAGCCTGAACCTCAGCTTCTTTCTCGGCAATTCCGCGCTCTCTGCGGTCGAGACTCTCCAGTCTCCGGTCCAGTGCTTCCTCTTTTTGCGTCAGTCTGCGCTCTAACCTCTGTATTTCAGCTCTTTTTTCGCGGTTCTCCCTTTCGATTTCTTGGCGCACTTTGAACGCCTGCTCTTTTGCCTCGAGGAGAACCTCTTTTCTCTTGGCCTCTATCTCTTTCTGGAGCTCTTCCTCCCGCTCCTTAATCTGTGCTTTCTCATCGCTGAGTTTGCGCAGTGTTGGTCGTATATACCCAATATAGGCTCCGCCGACTACTAATGCGGCGACTACAAAGCCTATAACTACGGCCAGAACGTTACTCATCGTGCCCTCACCTCCTTGGTTGTTAGGATGTGAGGTAGAGCGAAATCAGAACTGACTAACAAAAACCTTTCGGGACAAGGCAAAGCCTGTCCGCGGTCCAATATAGTCCGCTGTCCCAACCGACAGCGCCAAAGCAATTCTAACTCGTCTGCGACTATCCTTCTGTCTTTTCCTCCGGGCAAAGCTCGTCCAGTACCTTTCGGATCACATCCCAATCGAAGCCCCTTCTGCCAAGGAAGGAAGCTAGTTTCTCTCTGAGACTAGGGTCGGTGCGATCCATCCTTCCCAGCTTCTTCTGGGCAGCCGACACCGCGAGAGCGTATTCCGTGTCCTCGCCAAAATCGCGAAGTGCTTGCTCCACCGTTTCAGGGTCAACCCCTTTGGATCGCAGCTCCCAAGCGAGTCTGGCTCTGCCCATAGGTCTGGAAAGGGTCCGCGATTGGACCCACTGCTCGCTGAATCGCTCGTCGTTCAAAAGGCCCACGCCGGCTAGCTTGCGTACCACCTCGTCCACAACTTCTTCCGAGAAATCGCTTGCCAGAAGCCGCCTGCGAACTTCCGACTCCGACCGGTCCCTGTAGCTAATCAACCTAAGAGCTCGGTCGTAAGCCTTCCTCACATTCTCTGCTCTTATTAGCTCTAAAAGCCTGTCGCGGTCAAAACTCTGACCCACGCTTAAGTTCAGCGCTGCAGCGACATCTTCGTGGACACCTGCCACGAACTCGCCATCCACGAATATAGACCGTCGTTTGGAGCGTTTTTTCTGAGCTTCTATCGCCGTAATAACGCCCATCTTGCCCTCAGAAAGCGCCATCGCACTACGCGATGGAATGGTTTTGCTCTACTCGTCGAGTGGTGTCGAGACAACACTCGGCTTCAAGTGAGCGATGTCCATACTCCGAATGCGGGCTTCCAACTCGTCCATCAGCGCAGGATTGTCTTCCAAGAACTTCTTGGCATTTTCTCGACCCTGACCGATGCGCTGTTCACCGTATGTGAACCAAGTGCCGGTCTTGCCGATAATGCCAAGGTCGGTCGCCACGTCAAGTATGTTGCCGCTCCGCGAAATACCCTTGCCGAACATGATGTCGAACTCAGCTTCCCTAAATGGCGGTGCGACCTTGTTTTTCGCAACCTTCACTTTCACGCGCGTGCCGACGGCTTGCCCGCTGACTTTGATAGTTTCTAATCTCCTGACTTCCAGCCTGACACTGGCCCAGAACTTCAGCGCGCGGCCGCCCGGTGTCGTTTCGGGATTGCCGAACATTACTCCTATCTTTTCTCTGATCTGGTTTATGAAGATTGCGCAGGAGTTGGACTTTGCCAGCGAACCGCCGATCTTGCGAAGCGCCTGGGACATCAGTCTTGCCTGCAATCCCACGTGCGAATCGCCCATCTCGCCCTCTATCTCGGCCTTCGGCACCAGAGCTGCAACGGAGTCCAAGACTACCACGTCGACAGCTCCGCTTCGGATCAGGGCGTCCATGATTTCCAAAGCTTCTTCGCCGGTATCGGGCTGTGACACCAACAGAGAATTAATATCGACGCCCAAATTGGCTGCGTACGATGCGTCTACCGAATGCTCCGCGTCGACAAATGCAGCCACTCCGCCGGCCTTCTGGCACTCAGCAACAATGTGGTAGGCTAGGGTAGTCTTGCCCGAAGATTCCTGGCCATAGATCTCAGTGATCCTCCCTCGCGGAATTCCGCCTACTCCCAATGCTAGATCCAGCGCAATCGAGCCCGTCGGGATCACAGCGACATCAAGCTTAGGCCGCTCGCCAAGCTTGATTATCGAACCGCGCCCAAACTGTTTTTCGATTTGCGCCAGAGCCATGTCCAGCGCTTTGCCCTTGTCCATAAAGGCATTCCTCTCTTTCGAAATCGTTTCGAAACTTAACCGACCGCGCATCCAGCTGCGCCGATCACGGAAGATCTACCACTCTTAGCGGCGAGTAGACCGGTCCTTCCGGTCGCAGCGTACTTTGCATTACCGCAATACTGGACACCTTTTGAGTCCCTAGGTTGTCTGCCTTGATCTTTTCGATACCCTGAGCCAAAGCGCCCAGGTGCTTCTTGCTTTTTACCCTACCAATAGTTATATGAGATTTGAAATCCCTATCTTCTTGTGGGAATCCCAACTCTGCCAGCCTGACATCTATTGCTGACGCCAGCGCAGCCAGCTTTTCGTGACCTGCCTCAATTCCGACCCAGACCACCCTGGCGTTCTTTACGTTGGGAAATGTTCCCAATCCACCCACCGATACCTCAAACTTCGGATAGCTCTTGGCAGCATCCTCCACAGCTGAGAATACATCATCTAGAGCACATTCTCGGATGTTGCCGAGAAACTTCAGAGTGATGTGGAAGTTTTCCGGTTCAACCCACTTCACATCGGGGGCGAGCTTTTTTGCCTGCCTTTGAACTTCCGAGATCCGGCTCTTCAGTTCGTCAGCAAGCAAAACGGCTACGAATGTGCGGACAAACGTCATTATTGTGAGATCAGGGACATTCTGACCATATCAAGCGCGGCTTGCGAAGCTCTGAGCTTTATGTCGGTGCGGTCACCGAAAAACTGATGCCGGCGCACTACTGTACCGCTGTCGGTAGCCAATCCCGTGAAGACTAAGCCTACCGGCTTGCTAGCAGTCGCACCTGTCGGACCGGCTATTCCCGTTGTCGAGACTCCAATATCGGCGCCTGTAACTCGTCGTATGCCTTCGGCCATAGCCCTTGCTACCGGTTCACTGACGGCGCCGTGTACTATCAACAACTCCTCCGGCACGCCCAAAAGCTCCTTCTTCGCCTCGTTGGAATAGCTGACCACGCCAGCTAGAAATATCGCAGAACATCCCGGCACATCCGTAATTCGATTTGCGACAAGCCCGCCCGTGCAGCTCTCTGCAATAGCCAGAGTCAGTCTGCGAGCTATAAGTGATTCGACTACCACCCTTTCTAAAGTTTGCTCATCTCGGCCGAAAACGAATTGCCCCAGCACGGAGACAATCTTCGAATCCATATCGTCGATCATCGCCTCAGCCTCATCGGCTGTTGGCGCTTTGGCAGTAATCCGCAGCCGCACCTCTCCTGGACTTGCGAGAGGCGCCACCGTCGGATTAGGGTTGCTTATCAAATGCTTAATAGCATCTTCGACATTGGATTCGCCAATACCTGTCAGTCGCAAAACTCGGGATCGTATCACGCCCGAGCTTTCGCCTATCTTCTCCCGCAGATAAGGTACCACGCATTCGTCGACAATTGCCTTAAACTCCTTAGGCGGACCGGGAAGAACGATTACAGCTTTCTCATCCTCGGTCTCGAATGCTGCCGCCGGAGCTGTCCCAAGCGGATTGGGAAACGAGCGTCCTCGTTTTGGCACCAGAGCCTGCTTCAGGTTGGTCTCTGGCATCTCGACACCCCTGGCAGCGAAGAATGCTCTCAGTTTCGCAGCGAGCTCTTCGTCCAGGAGCATTTCGTCGCCGACGACCTGAGCTACGGTCTCCTTTGTGAGGTCGTCCTGCGTCGGACCCAAACCACCTATCGTGAAAACTACGTCAGCTCTGGAAAGAGCAGTTCGCAGGGCTTCCGTAAGCCGCGCCGTATTGTCGCCAACAGTAACGCGATAATAAAGGTCTACACCAAGCTGAGACAGTAATTGTGACAAATATACTACATTAGTGTCAACTATCTGGCCAAGAAGAAGCTCCGTACCTACCGAGATTATCTCCGCTCGCAACCCCAGTCCTCCATTTGGCTTACCTACATTATATCTTACGCAAAAACCTGGGGCAACGGTTCTAACGTTGTCGCGTCCATTCAGTACAGCGTAGGTAAAAAACACCGCCATTCGTGACTGAGCCCAGTGCCCAACTCTACAAAGCATTGGTGTGGATCCGAAACGAGGCAAATTCGGATGCTATGTAAAGCCCCAGGCGACGAAATTGTGAGCAGGTAGGGAATCAGGTGGAGTTGCCCGGTTTCTCAGACAAAATAGCGGCTGAACAACTGAATCGTTATAATCCGAGTTGCTCCCTCATCCAACCAGGGCGGTCGGTGCCAAAGCCGTCTACACCTATTGCCATCAGACGCCGCGCCAGCTCAGGCTCATTTATCACCCACACGTAGAGCTTTTGATCCGCATCTTTCACAGCTTTCGCCAGAGGTGCGGTCACGCCCTCGTAGTGCAGATTTAGGCCGTCTATGCCGCGGGTAGCGGCTTGTTCGATGAGCTCAGGGCTGTGGGGCTGCGGCGTCCCAAACTCATCTCGAGGCGTGCTCCTAAGCCAGTAGACCGGGATTTCCGGCATCACCTGCTTGAAATCGCTTATCACATCCAGATCGAACCCAATTACTGCTACCTGTTCTGCCTTTCCGGTATCCTGCAGGAGTTTCTTGAGCGGCAGGACGATCTCCGTGCCGCACTTTATCTCGATGAAGAACCTGCCATGCGGCGGCATAGTACCTAGTGCTTCCTCCAAGAAAGGAATCCGCTCGCCCTTGAACCGTTCCCCTTTGTAGTTCCCCACATCCAGCTTGCGCAGCTTATCGCTCGTTGTCTCAGCTACCTTAAGATCTACCCCGCTGGTGCGTAGAGTTGAAGAGTCGTGGATGGTTACGATCCTTCCGTCGGAGGTGAGGTGAACGTCGCATTCCACTATGTCTGCTTTCTGATCCCAGCCCATTCGAAACGATACGAGCGTATTTTCCGGCGCGTCCCACATTGCACCTCGGTGCCCTATAATTTCCATTTACAAGAACCTCCTCGTGCGAGATTATAACACAAGGCAAGCTGGGTGCAGGAATTTGACGCGGTTTGGCATAAGCGTGTTTGATGAAAGAAAGCAATTAAGTGCGAGGGAGCAGCTGTGATGGCGGACAAAATTCGATGGGGAATCATAAGCGCTGGACGAATATCGCGCGTATTCGCTAAGAATCTGGCTGATACTGAGACGGGCGAACTGCTGGCAATCGCTAGTCGAACTCAGGAAGCAGCTGACAAGTTCGGCGACGAGTTCAATGTACCGCGCCGGTATTCAAGTTACCAGGCCTTGTTAGACGACCCAGATGTAGATGCGGTCTACATATCTACGCCGCATCCGATGCACGCCGAGTGGGCAGTTAAAGCGGCAGACGCGGGCAAGCACATACTCTGTGAGAAGCCTCTGACTCTCAACTTTCCTGAGGCGATGGCAGTTGTCGAGGCAGCGCGTCGCAACGATGTTTTCCTTATGGAAGCCTTTATGTATCGATGTCATCCACAAACGGCCAAGATCGTCGAGCTTATACGAAGCGGGGCAATCGGTGAGGTTAAGCTTATCCAGGCAACGTTTAGCTTCCAAGCCTGGTTCAATCCCGATGGTCGCTATTTCAATGCTTGGCTTGCCGGCGGTGGGATTATGGACGTGGGTTGCTATTGTACATCCATGGCCAGGTTGGTTGCCGGCGCTGCTTTGGGTAAGCCGTTTGCCGAACCTATCGATGTCAAGGGCATGGCGCATATCGGGGAGACCGGTGTCGACCACTATGCCATAGGCATACTCAGATTTCCCGGGGATATCCTAGCACAGGTTTCTACAGGCGTGTTTTTGAATCAGGAGAACGTCGTGCGCATATTCGGTTCAGAAGCGAGCCTATACATACCCATGCCCTGGAATTGTCCTGAACACTGTGAGATAGTTCTTTCCAAGAAAGGACAAGACCCTGAGGTGGTATCCGTCGACTCGCCTAAGAACTCATACGTTCTGGAAGCAGAGTTAGTGGCTCGCCACATCCCCGACAGGCAGGCTCCTCCTCCTGCTATGACGTGGGACGACACTCTCGGAAATATGCGCACACTGGACATGTGGCGTGCGGCGGTCGGGCTAACTTATCCCATGGAGAGGCTGGATGCTGATTGGCCTACTGTAGACCGCAAGCCGCTTCTGGTGCGTCCCGAGGCAAAGATGCCTTATGGTCAGATTGCTGGTTTGGATAAGCCGATGTCGCGGTTGGTGATGGGCGTGATGCCCGCCGGTTTACAGTTTCCTCTGCCGCACTGCTCGGTTCTTTTCGACGAGTTCTTCGCTCGCGGAGGTAATGCGTTTGACACGGCTTACATATACGCAGGTGGGCTTGCTGATCAGATACTTGGAAAGTGGATGGCAAGCCGAGGCGTGCGCGAGAAGGTTGTAGTCATAGCCAAGGGTGCGCATACGCCACACTGCGACCCTGAGAACTTAACTAAGCAGCTTTTTGAATCGTTGGAACGTCTACAGACTGACTACGTGGATATCTACCTGATGCACCGCGACAATCCAGAGATTCCGGTCGGAGAGTTCGTGGAAGTTCTAAATGAACATCACAGAGCGGGTAGGATCAAGGCTTTCGGTGTATCTAACTGGACTATACGTCGCATCGAGGAAGCGAACGAGTACGCGCGCTCCAAGGGATTGATCGGGCTTTCGGCGGTGAGCAACAACTTCAGTCTCGCGCGCATGATTGAGCCTGTGTGGGAAGGTTGTATTGCTGCTTCGGATCCTGAGTCGCGGGCTTGGTTTGAGAAGACGCAGATGCCTTTGTTGGCTTGGTCCAGTTTGGGAAGGGGCTTCTTTGTATACGGCGATCCGCAAAACACATCCGATGAGTCTATGGTGAGATGTTGGTACTCACCGGACAACTTCGAACGGCTCGAGCGAGCGAAGAAGCTCGCTGCAGAGAAAGGTGTCGAACCGGTAGCTATAGCTATGGCTTACGTTCTCAACCAGCCATTCCCGGTGTTTGCGCTTTTCGGGCCAGCCACGATAAACGAAATGAACGCCTCTATTAAAGGCTTGGAAGTCAAACTGACGCGGCAGGAGCTGCAGTGGCTCAATCTGGAGACAGACAGCGTATAGCGCGATCCGGTTTTCACATGACTGCGGTCAAGTTAAAGGCCTCCGGCCAAGGTTTACGCTCAGCACTGACGCTAACCTGAGACCTATTTGCCGGAGGTCTTTTTCTCCTCGTCCTCAATCAGAGGCTTGTAATTCGTGCCGAAGATGGGGATGCCGGCTTTCGAGCGCACTATCACCCAGGTTTCGAAACCTTCCTGCTTTTCGATCTTGTCTGGTCCGAATGCCGTGATGCTTACAAAAACGCTGCTCGATCCCTTGAATATGCCGGCGGGTATGGTGCAAGACACGCAGTAGGAAGGCAGAAGGATCTTTTTCTCAATAAGTTTTGCGATCTCTTCGCGCGTGCACGGCCGGTGCTCAAGGTCCTCCGCTGCAGCAGGATCTGAGCTGGACGTCCACGTGATTGACTCCATCAAATTGCCGCCGACTGCTGTCACCAGGTACCCCAGCGCCCTTGGCACGCTCTTCCACGTAATCTTCACGGGTTTTTCGAGATTGGCTTTCTTTGGCGTGCCGACTAGATCAATCGGTGCGAGGAAATCGTACAAAGAGTCCAGCGTGACTTCCGCGCGGCCACAGTAGTCGGTCGTCAACACGTAGGTTCCTACAGCAGATGCGTCCTGGGCCAGCGGCTCAGCTGTAGATGTAGGCCAATATGCATAAGAAGTATCCGGCATTGTGCGAGATGGAGCTACTGTCGGAAGCTCGTCCGACATGTATACGCGAGGCTGACCTGCGGGAACCTCCTGCCCAGATCCCCAATATTGTTTGACCACGAACTTGGAAGCTGGCTCCAGCTTTTCCGATTCAGAAGATGACTTCCGCTCCAAATCGAGAATCAGCCTCACAGGATTTGAAACCTTGAGCCCTTCCGGCACCTTCACCTCGGCTTTTGATAAATAGGTTGCCTGGATTGTGGAAAGCAGGTCGAAAGATATGGTCTTGGCTGCCGGCGGAGTGGTCGCCTTCGGTGCATCCGCCGTAGGCAAAACCGGCGGCACTCCCGGAAATATCATTCTAGAAGTATTGACGGCTATTATGAAAACGGTCAATGTGTTCAAATCGCCAGGACCTCATGAGTTTGCTACTTTTGTCATGACGGAGTCGCCGGAAGGAAGGTTTCCGGGTAAGCCCTCCGGAAAAGCTGCGCGGAACACGGTTAATAACCCAACTCCTTATATCTTTCCTGCCGAGCCTTTACATCTTCCGGCCCGCCAGGCGCATTTACGCTTTTATAAACCGTCGGAACTATTCCTCGCTCTAGAAGATTCTGTACGATTCCCGCTGTCACAGCCCACATTATGCAGGCTGCGGCTATTCCCGACGCAGGGCAAACCTTGACGTCCAGACCCTCCACGTCCAGCATGGCATCAGCATACGGCGCATGGTTGTCGATTGCTATGTCGGCAACCTCGAAAAGCCGCTTACCGCTGGAATGTTCTGACTCCAGCTTGCTGGAGTATTCGAAAGACGTTACCGCCACAACCGTCACACCCATATCTTTCGCCTGGATAGCAAGCTCTACCACGCTTTTGGACTTACCAGAGACGCTACCGATAAAGAGGACATCGCCGAGTTTGACATTGCTGCGCTTCAGGGCGAGCGCGATCGTCTCTGCAGTAGCGTCCTTCGAAGAAGGACTCTTTTCACGATACGCATTGGGGTTGTTGACGTTTAGCGCGAATGTAAACGGAGTGACAAGCGCGAGTCCACCCGCGCGGTGCACTAGCTCGGAGTTGAGCATGTGCCCAGTATCGTGAATGTGCACCACGCCGCCTTTGGCTACCGAATCCGCACAGATTTTGGCGACTCTTGTTATCTTCTCCGATTCCGCCTGCCTGATATCAGCCAGCAATTTTTCGATCGCGTCAAAGTAGCGCGAAACAATCGACACCTATCTACCTCCCTTACTTTGGACCAATTTGCGAGTCACGCGAGCGGCAGCTTCGCCAGGGCTCATCCGCGCCGCAAAGTACTGCACTTTTGGAAACTGCGCAGACACAACCAACTTCAGCGGTGCAACTACGAGCTCACCCGCATTGAAAACGCCGCCTGAAAGAACTAGAGGAAACTCATCACTCGCCTCAAAAATGCGGCCTGCTACGAACACCGCCAGTTCCCCCAGTGCCGTACCGGCGTATTTGAGTATCTCCAGCGCAGCAGCATCGCCTTGCCTTGCACACTCCACCACCTTCACCGCAAAGCCAGCTATGAGAGGCTGCTTGATTTGCAAGCCGGTGAGCCGCCGGATTACCATCTTTGCGCTGTCCACTCCGAAATACTCGCACGCCGCCTGCGTGAGCATAGTTGGTGGCTTGCGCCCCTCCACGGCTTTCAGCGCCGTGCGCAACCCCTGAATGCCGATGTCATACCCTCCACCCTCGTCTCCCAGCAGCGGACCGTGTCCGCCGGCAACGAATCGTTTATTGCTCTCACCGTACCCGAAGCAAGCTGATCCCGTGCCGGCGATCAGAACCACTCCGTAGATTCGTTCCAAACCTGCCCGCTCGAATGCCACGCGGTGCTCACCGATCGGGATAGGCTTGACCGGAAGACCAACCTCAGTAAATGCGTCTGGAGCAGCCGAACAGAACGTGCAGCCTGCAGCAGAAATCTGACGCGGCTCCAAGGCTGCTTCGTGCAAGGCTCCTCTTATAGCGCTGACGTAGGACGCCACCGCTTCCCGCCTGGAAACGAAATTGGTATTGCTACCTCCTGCTAAACCACGGCCTAACACTCGGCCATTTTCGTCTATGATCGCGGCTTCCGTTTTGGATCCACCGCCGTCTACGCCTAGAATGTAACTCAACTACTCGCTAGCCTCCACAAGTTTCACGCCATCGTACGAAGCATTTCCTTAGTCACCACGTTCTTGGGGGTTCGGCCTTGCCAGAACAGTTTCAGGTCGTCGACTACGCATCTGAACATATCGCGCCTGCCGTCCACCGTGGGTCCCGCCACATGAGGCGTAATGATAACATTGGGCAAACTGCGAAGCGGGTGATCTTGCGGGAGCGGCTCCGGCACTGTGACGTCCAGAGCTGCCTTGAAGCGGCCCGTCTTAAGTTCTTCATAGAGTGCGTCGTGATCGACAAGTATCCCGCGCGCTGTATTGATGAAAACTGCTCCATCTCGAATCATCCTGAACTCGCGCGGCCCAAGCATTCCTTTGGTTTCCTCAGTTATTGGCGCGTGCAGCGAAATTACTTTTGAAGTTGATAGCAGCTCGTCAAGGGAGACAAGCTTCACACCCAGCTCAGAAGCCTTTTCCGGCACAATATATGGGTCGTAACCCACGAGTTCACACTGAAAAGGTGCCAAGAAACGGATAAACCCGCGTGCGGTTTGCCCCAGGCCTATTAGTCCTACCCTCTTTCCGATGAGGGTTTCCCATCCGTCGCAGGGCAGACCTTGCCACATCTCAGCACGCGCGCCGTATGTGTATTTGGGCAGACTCCTAAGAAGCGCCAGCGCCAGCAGCAACGCGAACTCGCCCACATATACGCCCATGACCGATGACGCATTGGTGACCACTATCCCCGCATCCCATACCGACTCATCGATTATATTCTTCACGCTGCCAGCCGCGTGGGCTATTATCTTGAGTTTCGGAGCGGACCTTACCACCGATAAATCTATCTTGGGCGCGCCCCAAGTGGTGATAATCGCGTCACAGTCCCGGGCACGTTCGGCGATTTCGGCAGTAGTAAACGGTCTACCGAGGTCGTTTTCTATCACGTCAGCATAGGTTTTCAGGTCTTCCATTATATCGTCCTGGAAGATATCAAAGTAGCGACCTGTTTTCTCGTGAGTAATGAGCACTTTCTTTCTCTCAGTCATCAGTGCGCCTCCAAATCGATCCGAGCTATTGTAGCATGGTTCTGGCGTAACCGGCGCATTCGTTAGCTCGTCTAAATGGCAGGCGATTGCCAAATATTAAATGGAGGAGGTTTAGGATTATGGCGCGTCTGAGAAAATGGCTTTTTGCATTCCTCGCGCTGGCATTGGCGGCGGGCTGCGTGCACGCATTTGACCCGTCGGTCCCGCCGACACAGCGCAACGCCATTCTCATCTCATGGGACGGAGCGCAAAGAGACCACCTGAAGGAGTGTCTAAGCCGCAACGAGCTTCCGAACCTCGCAGCGTTGATCAAAGAGGGTTCAATGGTCAATATCGACGTTATAGGCCATCAAACGGATACCAAAGCAGGTCATACACAGATGCTCACTGGGTATGACCCAGACGTGACAGGTGTTTACTCCAACAGCAAATACAGACCTATACCTGTAGGCTACACGATATTCGAAAGGCTCAACGAGCAATTTGGCAAAGAAAATATCGCCACGATTATGCTCACTGGAAAGAGCCACCACATTGGATCGCTAGGGCCAGGCGAAGTCGCACCGCGCAAGGTGAACAAACCCAAGCAAGCACAGAAGAACACTGTTGCTGAAGACGAAGAAACGGCGAAACTGAAGCCGCGGCAGCGTGCCAAGGCACAAGCCCAGAAGGTCGCCCAGACCAACAAGGAAGGCGAACCGTGGTACAAGGTGAAGGCGAACTTTACGGTGTGGGATGGCGATGTTGCACGTCCTGCCTCGCAGGTAGGTCCGAGGTGTCTGGAATATATCGATAAGTACGGTAAGGGCAAGTTATTCGCATTCTTCCACTTCTCCGATCCAGACCACAAGGGACACGCCAAAGGTGAGAACTCAAAGGAGTACAACGACGCATTAATCGAGTGTGATCAGTGGCTGGGCAAGATAGTAGAGAAGCTCAAGGCGAATGGGCTATACGATAAGACGATGATCTTCGTCACGGCGGACCATGGTTTCGACGAAGGCAAGACAAGCCACAAGAACGCCCCTTATGTCTTCCTGGCGACAAATAACCCAAGGGTGAAGAAAGACGGCGACCAGCGAGATATCGTGCCCACTATTCTGGTAGAGATGGGCGCCGACCTGAACAAGATCACTCCCAAACTTCCTGGCAAGCCGCTAGTGCAATAGTCGGTGAGTTCGTAGGTATCTCGCTTTGGCTGCGTTCTTGGGGGACCAGCGCGCAGCCAAAAAGTTTTTTGCCTCTCACCAGCCACCGCATCAAGCACTGGCTGCTACGTGCATTACATTCAACAAACTCAAGACAGGCAGTTGCATATCCTGAATTATTGGCCGATAATGATGTATGACATCCAGGAGGATGGATAGCGTGGACGACCGAGAGGAACTGCAGCGTCAGGTTCGAGAGCTTCAAGAGAAATTGGTTAGAACGGAGCGACGTCTGGCAGCTCTCCGCGAAAGAAGCAAGCTCCTGCGAATGCAATACGATGATTCGCGCCAGCGCGAACAGAATACTACTGATATCATCAACGAGCTGCTGGAACGACAGCGCGAGCTAAACGTCATGCTCAATCGTGCCAACATAATGCTCAACCGCGCGCAGGAAGCTATGGCGCTGACATCCGCTGAACTCAATGAGATGGCGAAATCGCTTCCCGAGCCAAAGAAGGCTGAATGGGAGCAGAGGGTAGCCAAGATAAACGAGCTCTTCAAGAAAACCGGCGTGCAGGACGCTGAGTTGATACCAATACCCAGTGCTACAGGCGAGAACTTCGAGACAATCGAATCCGAGGAGCTAAAGAAAGAATCAGAGTGCGCTTTTGCGCGAGACCCTTCAATCTGGGAGATGAACGGCGATCGAACACCTCCACGCGTTGACTCATTCCCTGTCGAGGAGGGTTCTAAAGAGAATGAAGCGCCGCACGTCCAGTTAGTAGATGCGCAAGATGATACCGCAACTCAGGAACTGAAGCCAGAAGCGATCATATTTCCGCCCAGGCGAAAGTCATGGTGGCGCAGAGCCGCCGGGCAAGGCTAGCTTATCGGATATCCCACTGTCGACATATAAAGTACGCTTTCTTCGGTGCCGTCTACCCCCACTATCTTATTCACTTCGTCATCATACAGCGCTCCAATCTGGCAGGTGCCCAAGCCGATGCTCACAGCGGCCAAAGCCAGGTTCTGGGCAATGTGGCCCGCATCTAAGTAGACATAGCGGTATGCGCGCTGCCCGTATTTCCATTTACACCTGTCGAACACTGCCGTCCAAACGAAAACCACTGCAGCGTCAGCGCACATTCTCTGACCAAGCGCAGCATACGAGATGTCGGGGCCAAAGTCGCCTACTCGAAGTACATCAAGCGAATGATCTCGTGTGCTATAGTGATACACTCCAGGTTCAAGCTCGATTACCCGATTGACCACCAGATACGTCTCGACTGGGTACAGAGCGCCAGCAGAGGGCGCGGTGCGAAACTGATAGCCGTAGGCTTCACCGCTCACTCCGTCAGATGCCCAGAGCAAGTAAGAAAGTTGCTCTATAGTGATTGGCTTGGATAGGTAATCTCTGACACTCCGCCTAGAAGCCACTGTGTCCGCGAATGACACCGTATCAGAAACCTTCGGCTGAGGAAGTGATATCTTACCGCACCCTGGATACTCCTTGTAAGTACTCGGCTTTCGAACTACGTCGTGTGTGGATGCAAATGGCTTATCCGGGTAATACTTTGTTTCTTGTTGGAACCTGTCGCCTATGCCGGCGGGCATTTGTCATCCTCTCCTTTCTCGCAAAATGCGCGACTTGACAATTAATCTTACCCTTCTCGACGCAGACATCCTACTCGACGAAATTTTCATACCCGTTCGGATCGCAAAAGCTCTTGACGTTGCCGCCGTCTACCGTTACAATAACAAACCAGAAGCTTGACAAAGTTATAAGTGTGACTCGTGGGAAAAGGCTCGTCGGGCTTTTTCCCACGTTGCGTATTAGGTAGTTGAGATGATTGGGAATACCAGCACGCGTATCCTTGTTCACGCCCTGGTTTTGTTACTTGCGGCAGTACAGTGGGCTTCGGCGTTTACGCCGAGAGTGTCCGCTCAGGGGCCACAGGTGCTGATTAACGGCCGCATCGCTATACGGTTTCGCACACCCAACGCAGGACTGACCCCCGAACAGCGGGCGGCTATCACAGCAGAGCGCATCCGCAATCTGGTTAACCAGCAAGTGAGTGTGCTTTCGATTTACGCGAAGCCGGACCGGCGACAGGCGCGCGTGTTGGCAGGCGAAACGTTGATCTGTATCGCTACCGCCGCAGAAGCGCGGGCCAGCGAAACGTCCCCACTCGCACTCGCAAGCTCTTGGGCAGCAAACATCCGCAATCTGCTCTCAATGCCTGCAATAGTCCTGAGCAACAAGCAGATCACGGTGCCACTAGGGGAAACGCGAAAAGTGGCAGTCGGAGGGGCTGCTACCGGACCGATTACTGCTAAAAGTGACCGCTCTGATGTGGCGACCGCGGCGCCTGCAACCGACGGACGCTACATTTTGGTCACAGGCCAGCAAGTCGGATCAGCCGTAGTGACGGTCGAGGTTGAACGAGAAAGTGAATCTCTGATCGTAACGGTGAAAAAGTACGCCGGAAATGTACCCGGGACTGCATTTGCCGAAGTCACTGGTAATCCGTGCCCTGCATCGCTTGTATCCTACGCTGCCATGCAGGCGGCTCAGCGAAGCGCCGTTGTTGAGGCTGGGGCGACTATAAGGGTAGAGGGCATGGAAGGTGCCGATACGCCGCTTGACCAGAGAATGACGCGGCAAGTGCGCGTTCGAATGTCGATAACTGGTCCTGGCTACATCGACCGTTCAGGCGTATGCACGGTGGAGGTCCATAACACTGCCATGCCTCGCGACGAAGCCAAGTACCTTTTCTACAGCAACTACCCGGAGCGCTTTACCAAATATCAAGAACTGTTTGCCGGTAAGATTGTGCCGGACGAGTCGGCGCGCATCTTGTATCACCATCAAAACGCGATGGGCAAACGCGCGCGACTGGTGGTGGAACTTGTCAACCCCAGGCCTGTGACAGCTGTATACAGGGTTTTCCGAAGCGTCGCCGCGCCTATAGTCGACACGATACTGGTTGGTTACATCGCTGGAGCAGGCTTCCTGAAGCATGAATTGTCAAACGCTAGCGTGATAGAACGAGTGCCGCCGAAATCGAGGCTGGTATTGGTATCGGACGTCCTTGCACATATGGAAACAGCCAGCGGTATACTTCAGGTGAGGCAGTTGGCGGGTGAAGAAAGTTACGTTCGAGTTGCCGCTATCCCGCCTGAACCTGACTATACTGCCCAGGTGGGCTCGATTGGTCCTGCGCCTGAGTTTTTCGCTCCGCAGTTGTCGGAGCACGTCTATGGGGCACCGTGGAAAACGCTGGAAGCCGAATATGTAGTAGGCCAGCGGTGGGCGTTCATACCCATTGGAAGACACGCCATAACCTCACACGATGCGAAGCGGCGGCTGGATGGCAACTATGGCGTCACATATAAGATCGAAGTTAGGGTGAAAAACCCCACGGATCAGGAGAAGAAGGTTCAGGTTCTATTTGACCCTGCGGCGGGGATAGCCTCCGGAGTATTTGTGATCGACGGCTCTTTCGTATCCGCAAAGTACGCTAAACCACCTCATGAGATATCGCTTGCTACATATCGTCTGAAACCAGGCGAGACGCGAAACGTCAAGATACTCACACTTCCCTTGGCGGGCTCCAATTACCCAGCTACCCTTATTGTGCGCGCCTCGTAGGGTTTTATTAGAGTCGAATCAAATTCTTGAGGTCCCAAACAACCCGCCGCTGGCAGTCTATGCAAAGCTGACTTTCGGCGCTTCTCGAGCTGCTTCATCCACCGGAAAGTATTCGCGCTTGCCGAAACCGAAGCCCGACGCCACAGCGTTTGCGGGGAAACTCTGGATCAGTGCGTTGTAGCGTGCCACCAGCTCGTTATAGAGCTCACGCGACTGCGCAATCTGATTTTCCGTGTTCGATAGTTCCCCCTGAAGAGCCAAGAAGTTCTCGTTGGCTTTCAATTCTGGGTAGGCTTCAGCCACGGCAAACAATGTCTTTAGTGCCTGCGTGATCATATTCTGCGCCTGTGCTTGCTCCTCTATGCCCTTCGCCCGCATCATCGCGCTGCGAGCGGCCGTAACTTTCTCGAATACCTCCTTTTCATGGGATGCGTAGCCCTTCACCGTCTCGACTAGGTTTGGTATCAGGTCGTAGCGCCGTCTGAGCTGAACATCTATCTGAGCCCAAGCGCCGTCGATTTGGTTCCTAAGCGCGACTAAACGGTTGTACGTGGCTATGACCCAGATAACGATCGCTGCTGCGATCCCCACCAGAACAATCAAGAAAGTTCCCATTCCCTGTTCTTTCACCTCTCGTCTTTAAGTGGGATTTGGCGAGAGTACGTTACTACTTAATAACTGTTTGTTGCAAATATCTTTTACATACAGCGCTGAGGACTCGCCGGCAACCCAGCCGGTCGAAAAAGCGGCTTGCATATTGAACCCACCAGTACAGGCGTCTATGTCGATCACCTCACCTGCAAAAAAGAGCCCCTTTACGATTTTGGACATCATCGTCTTCGGGTCTATTTCCTTTGTTGAGACGCCGCCTGCAGTAACTATCGCTTCCTCGATCGGGGCAAGTCGCAGGACTCTGAGACGTAGGTCTTTGAGCAAGTTCACCAGCTGTGCGCGCTCTTGTGCTGTGATAGTGTTAACGGGTTTATCAGGAGGAATACCCGAAAGCTCAATAATAACTTCTCCGAGGCGTTTTGGCAGAAGCTGGGGGATGTAGTTTCTCAGGTGCTTCGTCTGTTTGAAATCGCGGATCAGGCGCGCGTGAAGCTTTTCGTGATCAAGGGCTGGCTTTAGGTCGATGCTGATCCAGACGTAGCCTTTGTTCATCAGTTCCCCGGCTTGTCGACTCAAGGTTAGAATAATCGGACCGGAGATACCGAAGTGGGTAAACAGCATCTCACCGAACTCTTCGCATACAGCGCGAGGTTTGTTTTTGACTGAAGCCTCGGAGCCAGAATGCTCAAATACGAGTTTGGCAGTCACGTTTCTGAGCGAAAGCCCCTGAAGATCTTTAGTCCAATCTTCGGCGCACACGAGGCCTGCCAAGGCGGACCTAATAGGAACTATAGTGTGCCCAACGGCTCGCGCTATTTCGTATCCATCGCCAGTTGAGCCGGTCTTCGGATACGAAGCACCGCCCGTAGCTATTATGACGGCGCGGCATTTTATCCTACCGGCATACAGCTCGACTCCTACAACCCTGCCTTCCTCAACTGCAACCGATTTGGCTCTTGTGCCGGTTCTGACAGCGACACCGAGGCTTTCTATCCAGCGGTGGAGTGCATCAGCGACGTCCGCGGCTCTGTCCGTGACAGGAAAAACTCTGCCGCCACGCTCTACTTTTGTTTCAATGCCCAGTCGGTTGAGTAGATCGAGGAGTTCGTCTCGGAAAAATCGGGAGAACGCGCTGTATAGAAACTTGCCATTCGGATGGAACGATTGGACGAACTCATGAATGTCTGCTGTGTTAGTGATGTTCCCCCTGCCTTTACCGCTTATGCGGAGTTTGACCCCTACGCGAGAATTGCGCTCCAGAAGGATCACGGAAGCTCCCAATCCAGCTGCTCTGCCTGCCGCCATCATGCCAGCAGGTCCGCCACCGACTACGATTACGTCTGCCGATTTCATACCTTTTCCATTACAGCCTTACAAGTTGGAACCCTGGTGGCAAGGACAAGAGAAATGGCTACCACGAAAGCTCCGCCGAGGAATGTTATCGGATAACCCAGCGACGCCCACAAAAACCCACCTACAAGAGGCACAAGTACCGCGGCTGTGTGATTAAGTGTCACTCCCAGGGACAAGCTGGGCATTACGTCCTCAGGCTCCGCAATCTTTTGCAAGTATGTCGTGAGGCAGGTTGTGGATAGATAAAACAGGTTGTCAAGGCAATACAGCACATAAAGCGCGTGCGCATTCTTGATCGCGGCATAACCCAAAAACACGAATATCAGAGCCAAATAACTCGTGACCAGGATCTTGCGCTCGCCTATGCGGTCTATGAGCCTGCCGACCCTCGGAGCGCCGAATATGTTGACAATGCTGTTGACCACCATCAGCAGCGCAATCGTGCGAAGTTGTGTGTGATAGACCTTCGTCAGCGCGTAAAGCGCGAAAGTGAAGAAAACTTGTTTGCGGCAGCCCTCAAGAAATGTCAGCGCATAATAAAGTCGATAGCGACTCTTCCAGACGAAGCGTGGTTTATCCGGGTGTCCGATGTCCCTGCGCACGAAAAGCATTGTTACTGCTGCAACCGCCATAGCGCTGCTTCCATACAAGAACCAGCTTCCGTAGCTCATCGCGTGTCCAAAAACAAGAACCGTGAGCATCCCGCATACCGCGCCCAAGCTGCCGACGCACGCGGTCTGCCCCAACCGTTTGCCCTTTTCCCCCTCTTTCGCAAGGCTCATTGTCATAGATGACTGCAGGGGCATCCAAGTGTGTATTCCCACGCTCCAAACAAAAGACCAGAACATCAGTCCTGTCACTGTCGTTATCCAGGCGTAGGCTGCGTTTCCGATGAACATCAGTGCAAAGGCCAGCGAGGCTACAACTGGCTCTGCAAACCGCATGCACAAAGCTGCTACTAACACACATAAGAATCCAGGAGTCTCGCGGATCGACTCTACCATACCGATTTCGTTAGGTGTGCCACTGTGTGCCGTCAATGGGGACTTCGATATTTGCCCAATTGGCGCGCAGCTTGTCGGAGAGTATGGCGAATGCTTCTTGATACTTGCCGTCCTCAATGTAGATGTTCCCCATGGTGGTAATCGATCCGGAGCCTATCTCATAAGACGCGCACCGAGCTCTAATTACCACAGTGGTGCCGTGAGTATTGGTTGCGTCCCAGTTCCGCGTCCACTTGACTTTGGCAGTGGTAAGATTGTCGTCGATGTGGAGGATGCCGTCCGAGACGCTTGCTATCGTTTCTATGCCTTCGAACAACTTCCACTGGGGATATGAGAAGCGCGGCATAGCATCTGCTTCGTACTGGGTGTTCCACGGAGCTTCTTTCAGCGAGAAGTCCGTCCAGATTCCGGGACCGGCGTTATCAGGGTCGGAGTCGAACATCTCCACGATGTTTAGCACGCCTTCCCAATCGCCGTATAGGTTGCCGATATAGAGATACTTTCCTGCGGCGGTCACGGCCAGCTCGTAGCCGGAATAGTTTGGTTGAGCCGCTGCCCAAGGGTGGCTTGGGTCTGCGATATTCACGACCAGTACCCCGTTGCCGCTGGTCGCGTAGATTGCGTAATCGCCGTACAGACAGCCCGGGCTCGCCCCTGTATCCGAATACCAATAGCCGAGTAGCTTAGGCGCAGTCGGGTCGCTTATGTCAAATACTTCGATGCCGTTTGAAAACACATAGGCGTAGTCATCCCTTACTAATACGCCGCCGACAGCGTAGGGCCTTTCGACAAGGGTCATAACGTAGGGATTTGCTTCATCGGAGTAGTTGGCGATCGCGAAGTAGTATTTTGGGATGCTCATCGAATAGTGGTTGTCGCCATAGTAATAGTAGCTTCCTTTTATTGTGCCGCCGCCTATCGAGCTCAGTACCGCAGGAAGCGAGCTTACTAGCACAGGATGCGAGGGATTGGTCACATCTATACATTCGGTAGAGGCTCCGACCTCGCTGCCTTGGGTTACCCACACCCTTCCCCTGGCGTAGTCCACCGCCCAGCCGAACTGTCCTGACCTGAAATACTCACCGAGCTGCGTGAGAGCGCCTGCATAGATGTCGTGAATCCTCAGCAGGGTGTACCAGTTTGCTACATAGGCTTTGTCTTGAACGATTTTCAATCCGTACGCTTTGTATCCGGATCCGACACTTCGCACGAATACCGGAGCTGTTGGAACTGTCACGTCGATATCCCAGACGGTGGGGCCCTCTCCACTGGCCGCGTGGCCACTCAAGTACACATGACCCTTCCAATACTCCACATCGTGCGGCGCAATACATCCGTAAGGGCGAAGATTGATGCTTGCACGGAGTATCGGATTGGGAAGGAGGCCTGCGGTTGCTGTCGGTGACACGCTCGAAACCGCTACCAAAAGCAAGAAGCCGAAAACAATGCGTCGCACACCCATCGGTTCTCTCCCTGTCCCTCAGCTGTCTTTGGTATAATGGAACATACCACCGTATTGTGCCATTGTCAAGGAGCTGGTTGAACCAAGATCAGGTATCGATCAAGACTACGTTTGGGATCGAAGCGCCGCAAGAAAATCCGCAAGGTCGAAGACGAATCCGAAAGCAATCGCCACTCGCCAGAGGGCAATTTGCTTGCAGAGTTCCTGGCGGGCAGTTTCCTTGTTTTCAACGGCGGTCACTGCCTCTCTAATAACGGAGCACATAAGTCCTCGGCTGCTCATATCGTGCATCCCGCCAGGCGACAACAGCAGACACCAGTTTATAGCGAATCCTGTGTATATCAGGTGATTTACCCCGAAGTGCTTGCAGACTGCAAATAGCTGATGCCCAGTTTCGGCAATGGGTTCGTCGCCCAGGGGTTTTGCTTCGGGGGCGAAATTCAATCGTTCGAAACCGCGACGAACATCTTCCTCGTTGTGTTTTCCGACGAACACGTGTTCAGACTTGAACTTGCGAAGTTCAACAAGTGTCGGATCCGGATCTATTCGCTCCCAGCAGGAGGGTTCTGGCCCGGCAAGGCTTCGCGCGAGCTGGTAACCAGGATAAGATTTGTAGTATTCTCCCGGCGAAACGACGTGAAAAAGCCTTAGACTTGACTTCCGAACAGCAGCTAGCAGTGATGGGAACACATTACGAGATATTTCTTGCGCCCTAGGTATGTATTCGACGCACCGTCTCCAACCAGGGAACTCATCCGGTTCTCCGAAATCCCACGCATGCATTATGACGACAGCTGTCCGCTCAGGGGCGATGCTGATATCTGCAGTTTTCCAACCGCCGTACGCTTCTGCGGGGACATCTAGGGTCGGATCTGCGTCGAACTGCTGATAATAGTGGGCGCGAATCAGCATCTTGTTACACTCGCTCAAAACTATGCCTCTCCAGCGTCGGGCTAAGAACCCGTGGCCAGTTCTATCACAAGGAGCCGCATAACTGTCCGCGGATCTTCCACACTGCCTTCAATGCCTTTCATGGCTGCATCCGCTCTCGCGATGGCATCGAAGCATTTACGGAGATTTGTCTGTGAAAAGCTCTTTGCCTGTGTTGTAAGCTTTCCAGCCTGCCAGGGCTGACGCTCGATAACGTCTAAGAGATTGGATTCCGAGGGCAAGGCAGCCAAAATCTGCTTCGGAACAGCACTCTTTTCCAACCGCTTAACCCCGGCCTCCAAAAGCATACGCGCCTGCCAGATCAATCTGAACTGCCGTGCTATCATTGCGAGCGTCCGTGAGGCATCAGCTTGTATATCGTCGCTCGTTTCCAGCATGTTGTCCAGAAGCTGCAGTGCCAAAGCAGTATTTCGGCTCGCGATCGCATCGAGAAATCGGAAGATTTTTTCTTCGGGGGTTTCGGTTGTGACAGCCTCGACGTCTTCGCGATTGATTCGTTCTCGGTCTCCTGTCCAGTCGATAAGCTTTTGCACTTCGGAAGCTATTATTGCAAAGTCATCCCCGACCCTTTGTACGAGAAATGCAAGCGCATCAGCTGAAATTTGCTTCCCTGAGGCATCTATCTGTGATTTTGCAAATTCGCGTGCGCGCTCAGTTTTGTCTCGATAGCTGCCCGTTCCAAACTCGTGAACCTCGCCGACCTTGCGGGCGGCTTTGGATAGATCTGCAATGACCTCTGAACCTTTCTTCGGTTTGCCGTCCGACTTTTCTGCGGCTGGGTTGACCAGTATTAGGCAGCCGGTAGACGGGATGGAATCGATCATGCGTGCCAATTTACGTTGTTCTTCAGGGTCTATCTTGTTTGCAAATCTGACGAGTACAACCCTTCGCCCTCCACCAAGCGGCGGCGTGCTGAGTCCTGATATGATTCGCTCGGAAGTTGCGGTTTCTCCGTCGAGTTCTTCCAAGTCGAAGTCGCGGAAATCTGGGTCTACAAGTTGTTGCAATATTTTGTCCAGAGCCATGCGTTTCTGGAACTCATCGCTACCCATAAGTAGGTAAACCCTTGGAGCCGATTTGTTTTGCCGAGATGCCATTACGCCAGCGTTATCTTGTTTACCGCTTATAGCTTTGCTCAAAACTGTCAGACCCATCGACCATCAGTCATGCCAAACTTCATTCAGCATCCACTCCGGAGGCCGGATTAATCTTGATAGAATCGGCGGCTCAGCTTACTGCACAGGGCAAACCAGCGCCTCAGCTCGCGGCAGCTGCTCAGGGGAGCCCAGCACTATTAAGACATCACCTGCCGAGATCACGATATCTGCAGAAGGGTTCGGCAATAGTTCCCCGGAGCTTCTCTTGATGGCTATCACCGACACTCCGGCCTCCTGCTTCAGACGGGATTCACTCAGCGACTTCCCGACCAAGCACGATCCGGGATCCACTGCTATTTCCTCTATCATAATACTTGGATGATCGCCGTGTGTGGCCAACTCCAGAAAGTCGAGAACGTTGGGCCTGAGTACAGCTATTGCCATTCTGCGTCCGCCCATCACATACGGCGACATTACGCGGTCTGCACCTGCCATCCTAAGTTTATTTTCGTTTTCGAGAAGTATCGATCGCGCTACGATGTATAGATTGGGGTTGAGTGCACGCGCGCTTAGGGTAATGAATACGTTATCCTCATCTGTTGGCAGTACCGTAATCAAGCCTTTCGCTCTTTCTATCCCTGCGGCGACCAGTACCTTGTCGTCGCTTGCGTTGCCCTCTAGATGGGGGATATCCCATTCGACAAGCTTAGGAAGTTGCTCGGGGTTTTGCTCTATCACAACGAAGGGCACGCCTTCGCGGCGGAAATCCTTTGCGATTTGCTGTCCCATTCTGCCAAACCCGCAAATTATGTAGTGGTCTTTCATTGAATCGATTCGCTTCTGCATACGCTTCCTCCGCAGCACATGCCAAACTTGCTCGCTTATAACCGCTTCGATTAGGCTTGCAACCGCCCAAAAAGCTATTCCCACCCCGAAGGCTACAAGGGACATTGTAAATAGCTTTCCCGCGTTGTCCAGAGGTCTAATCTCCCTGAAGCCTACGGTGCTGAGGGTTATAACGGTCATGTAGACGCAGTCAATAAGAGGCCAACCTTCAAGCAGATGATACCCGAATGTTCCCAGAACTACGAGGGCTATTACCGCAAGCACAGCAAGTCTGAGCCGCCCTGTGCCATTGGTGGATTTTTCTCGCGACCTCATTGCAATGGTATTTCTTTAAACGCCTTTTTACAGCAATCCTTCGAGAGTAACTGCACACGGCTGTCTTATTCGTCTTGACACTCGCTACTCGCCCGAAGCATAATGACAGCGGTTGAACGGTGAGTGCGCGAGGTAAGTTGTGGAGCTGCTAGAGGAAACCATCGATAGCAAGGAAGTGTTCAGCGGTAGAGTGGTGAAACTGAGGGTTGATCGAGTCCGTCTACCTAACGGACGCGAGAGCACGAGGGAGGTTGTAGTTCACAGAGGGGCTGTAGCTGCAGTCCCACTCATAGACTCTGATAGGGTAATAATGGTGCGTCAGTTTAGGCAGGCAGCAGGCGAAGCACTGCTTGAAATACCGGCAGGTACGCTTGACCCAGGAGAAGATCCTATGGATTGCGTGATTCGTGAACTTGAAGAGGAAATTGGCTACCATGCAAACCGCATCACGCCTATGTTTCGTTCGTATCTTGCTCCTGGGTATTCCAGCGAAATGCTGCATACGTTCCTGGCCGAGGATCTCGTGCCGACCTCATCGCGCTCTGATGAGGACGAGTTCATAGAGATCGTCGAGGTGCCCTTTAATGAGGCGGTCGAGAAGATACTCTCCGGCGAAATTAAAGACGCTAAATCGATCTGCGGAATCCTAATGGCTCAGAGATTTCTCGCGACTATGGACCAATGAGCGAATGCGCAGCTAATTTAATTTCGGCGATTACATAACCGGTTCGAAAATGCTCTCGAGTTAAGCCAGCAGTTTTTATGGATCGCAATGCAAAAAAGACATCAATCTTGTGGCGTGTTTGCGAGCCTTGAGCCAGGGGTATAGCCTAAGTAGGGCAGCCAGCCTCAAGGGATATCTGTTGTGATTACTAACGCACGAACAACCTCAGAGATTACCGACGTCCGAATTCAAGTTTGCCGAGAAGTTCAACAAGCCCTCGTTGCGGCCGGGTTGTGGCGGACGAGTCGCAAAGGGGAAGTCCGGGCGCATCTTGTGAGTCCTCAGCCTTATTATCTGAGCTCCAGCGATTTGTCGACTCTAGAAACACTTGGGCAAGCTCTGCTGGCTTTCTATAAAGCCGCAAACACCCTCTATTATTTGCGCCGCAGCGGTTATGAATGGGCGGTTGAGTATCTGGATATTGGGAAACCGGACGATCTAATCCGCCATGCGCGGATGAACTACCACAAACGCAAAGTGCCGTTTGTAATTCGCCCGGATATATTGATAACTGAGAAAGGTTTTGTGATCACGGAACTGGACAGTGTTCCTGGTGGAATTGGACATCTGGACTGCCTCTGTTCTGCATATGAGCGCGCAGGTTTTGATCTGGTAGGCGGACACCGCGGTATGCGAGATGGCTTTGCGGAGATCATACGAGAGGCTTCGAGTAAGGAAAACCCAGTGTGCGCGATAGTTGTTTCGGACGAATCAGAGGACTATAGGCCCGAGATGGCCTACTTGGCTTCGAAACTGCGGGATGTAGGGTTTGAGGCATATACGGTTCATCCACGCGACGTGCGCTTTACCGAAAACGGCTTGTATCTTGAAAATGGTTCACGAATAGATGTTGTCTACCGGTTCTTTGAGCTGTTTGACCTTTTGAACATACCGAAGTCTGAACTGATTGCGTATGCAGCCAAGAAAAGGCTAGTTGTCGTGACGCCACCATACAAGCACTTTTTGGAAGAGAAACTACTCTTGGCTCTTATACACAGCGAATCGATGCGAGCTTATTGGCAGGATCAACTCGGGTGCGAATACTACGAACTCCTTCGGCAGACGATATCGCCCACGTGGATAATGGACAATCGCGCGGTTCCGCCACACGCAGAGATATCCGGATTTCGATGGCGCGGTGCTCCGATTCGAAATTGGCGAGCAATTGCCGAGGGTACGCAGAAGGAGCGGCGACTGGTGTTGAAGCCCTCGGGGTTCTCTCCTATGGCTTGGGGGAGTAGGGGAGTTAAAGTGGGGCATGATCTTTCGCAGGAAGAATGGGCAAAATCGGTGGACGAGGCTCTGTCTTCCTTTGACAACTGCCCTTACGTAATTCAACCTTTTAAAGACAGCCTGGTACAGCGCGTCGATTACTACGATGAGACGACCGACCTGGTGCGGTCGATGGATGCGAGAATCAGGCTCTGTCCGTATTACTATGTAGTGGGAGACGAAGCCAGGTTATCGGGAGTTTTAGCAACCGCTTGTCCCAGTGAGAAGAAACTGATACACGGAATGTCCAACGCGGTTATGATGCCGTGCAGTGTTAGTGAGGAAACAGACTGCAAAGTCGGAGTAAGGCATTATGATTCAGAAGACTTCTGAGCATATCGAGCGACTGATAATCTGCGAGCCTGCAGTGCGGGCGCAGTTCGAGTATAGTAACCTTGAAGCTGCGAGCGAAGCAAGTGGCGATCCAGATCCTTTGCGTGAGCACGATTACGAGGTCGCTCCTGGGCTCATAAACAAATACGGTAACCGCGTGCTTTGCTTGCTTACCACGGAATGCCCCGCCTACTGCCGATTTTGCACTAGGCGTCGGTTAGTCGGGGATGGCGCGCCGGAGTCTGCAGGCGTCGATCGAGTGGACGGTTGGGTGGAGTACCTAAGCTCACATACCGAGGTGCGCGAAGCGATAATATCCGGGGGCGATCCTTTCGTGGTGGATGATGTCCTCTTCGAATATGCCCTGGAGCGGTTAAGCTCGGTCCCTACGATCAAGGTGTTGCGAATCGGCACCCGTGCACCGGTTACCGACCCAATGCTGGTGACCGACAAGAAACTCGATGCCATCGCCCAAGTCGAACAGCCGGTATACGTAGGCATCCATTTCGAGCACCCTTCGGAGATTACCCCCAGTACTGTTCGATGCGTTCGGGATCTAAGGTCCGCTGGCGCTATCCTATACAGCCAAACGGTGTTTCTTAAGGGCGTAAACGACGACTACCAAACGCTCTACAACCTCTTTACAGGCCTCCTAGAAATAGGTGTGCGCCCATACTACATTTACCGTTGTGACCCAGTGCCCGGCGCGGCCCACTTCCGAGTTGATCCTGCAAAGGAAAGGCACATAATGACCCAACTGCGTCGAACGCTCTCGGGCTTGGCATGCCCTACCTACGTGATCGATGCCCCTGACGGAAGTGGTAAGATACCAGTTCCTCTCGAGTTCTGGGACTGTGACACTAGCTCATACACCGACTTCGACGGCAAACGCCACGTCAATGAGTGAGTCTTTTACGGAAACGCTACATATTAACAGACACCGATTGATTGCGATCATCGACTATAAAGCCGGTAATCTTACAAGCGTACGACTCGCTTTCGAACACATCGGTGCTGAATGCGCAATTACAAGCGACCCAACGGTTATCGCGTCCGCTGATCGGGTTGTATTCCCAGGAGTAGGCGCGGCCGGCGAGGCAATGCGCAACTTGCAGCGACTGGGGCTTGTCGACGTAATCCGCCAGGCTGCGCAATCTGGAAGACCGTTTCTAGGAATTTGCCTAGGCACTCAGATTATTCTCGATCACTCGCAAGAGGACGGGGGTACCAAATGCCTGGGGCTTCTACCGGGCGAGGTCAGGCGGTTTGCACCTGCTGATCCAGAGTGCAAGATTCCCCATATGGGCTGGAACGCCGTGCGAATTGTCAAACCCCATCCCCTATTTGAAGGAATCGAAGACGGGAGTGAATTCTACTTTGTACACAGCTACTATCCGGCGCCGTCTGATGAGAAGTATATCTTAGGAGAAACGGACTATGCTGATGTGAGATTTGCTTCAGTTATAGGGCACGCGAACATAGTAGCGACCCAGTTCCATCCGGAGCGCTCAGGTCGTATAGGTTTGCGGATGCTGGCAAACTTTGTTCGGTGGGACGGCAAATGCTAACTAAGCGAATCATACCGTGCCTAGATGTTAGGAACCGAAAAGTAACCAAGGGGGTCAGGTTTCAGGGGAATGTGGATCTTGGTGACCCCATCGAGATGGCTATCGCCTACAGCGAAGGCGGTTGCGACGAGCTCGTTTTTTACGATATAACCGCCTCTGCGGAAAACCGCCAGATTGATATTGGTATGGTAAGGGAGGTAGCTAGAGCGATACACATACCCTTTGCGGTCGGAGGCGGGATAAGAGATCTTGATGATATGCAAGAAGTGCTCCTTGCCGGTGCCGAAAAGGTTTCTATAAACTCTTTAGCGGTGGAAAATCCGTCAATAATTGCCGAGGGCGCGCGAGTTTTTGGTCGGCAGTGCATCGTCTTGGGGATGGATCCTGTAGCCAATCCAGATAGGAGACGGTTTCCGAGCGGGTACGAAATCACTATTCGGGGGTTCAGACAACGAACCGGACTGGATGCATTAGAATGGGCTAGGCGTGCGGAGGATTTGGGTGTAGGCGAAATTGTGGTCAACTCAGTTGACACCGACGGAACGCGCGACGGTTACGAGCTGAACCTCACTCGATTGATAGCGACGAATGTAGGCGTGCCGGTGGTAGCATCCGGAGGTGCCGGTAATCCTCGCCACCTCGTCGAAGTATTGACAAAGGGCAGGGCAGATGCAGCGATAATAGCGAGTATAGTCCATTCCGGCGAGTACACGATCGCTCAGATCAAGGAGGAGCTGGCACGCGCAGGGGTACCGGTGCGAAAGAAGTGGTAGGCGCGATCGTCAGCCGAATATTACCTCCACTATGTGCTCTCGTCCATCGCCGAACTCAGGTACTAGGCTGTCATTGATAGGGATGCCATCCACGGTAATTGTCAGGCGTCCCTTCGACGGCCGCAGAGATCTTTTCACTTGGATCTTGTACGTATCTCCTCTCAGACGTCTAGTGATCTCATAGTCATGCCAGGAATCCGGCAGTCTAGGGGTGAGTTTCAAACCCGCACACATCGGCTGCACGCCTAATATAGTTTCGACGATCTCCGATAGCGCAGCGCAGACCACGGCGCAGTTGCTGACGGGCGCATCCTGAGATGCGAAGACTCTCTCGAGATAAGAACGGTTATGGGGTTCACGGAGGACTGCCGAGGTGGCCAGAATGTGTCGCACGCGTCTGGGTAGTGCTTCGAGATCTACCAGCTCGTAACCGTTGGAAGCATTGCAAGAATCTCCGATTGCATTAGGCTCGGTTTCTGAAGCGCTTCCTATGATATCATTCCAAGTTTGGACTGCACGATGAAGCAATGGTCCGGCTTGGTTCGGCAAAGCCGTGCATAGATCGAGTATGCTTTCGCATAGATCCTGTAGAGAGACTTCTTCCTTCGCGTGCTCGGACGGCTTGACTGTCTCAGCAAGAATATCAGCATTTCCCGTTTCGATCACGTATCGAGCCGTCGCGAGAGGCAGCCATATCAACTCACTGAGAGGAAGTGAAGCGAAGTTTATGCCGTCAGCAGTGTAGGTGCCAGATAAGTTCAGCCCGCAAGCAAAACTGATAATGCTGTCTCGAGCCGCTTCCGGTGCCGCAGCGCATATTGGATAGTACCGTCTTATAAAGTCGGTTGCAAGCATGGGATCAAGGCAAACACCGCCAGTGCGCTGTCGCATCCAGCCCGCGTAGGCTTCGTATGGAAGCCAAGTGTTTACAAGGGCATTAAGCACGCGGTCCGGGGAATCAACTCGGATACTAGAACACGCATCTTCCCATTTCATGCGCGCCATCTGAACGGCTTCTCTAACAAGAGATGTCTTGCTCAACCCTTTGGCCAATTCTATTGCTCGCTCTGGATTCTTGGCTATCCCGACGCAGAAACCGAATTCAGCTTCACCTTCTATAGGAAGATCAACCTCGATTGTGAGGCTTGCCGCCGGATTTTGAATCTTCCCTTCGGACACTTGCTGGACGTCTGCGTCAAGTTCCCGCGGATTTTTGAGCGTTCTCCCTTCACCGATGAAGCGCACCTTGTCGGTCTGGAATCTGGTTGGAGTAAGCGTGCTGGCGTGGAAGAGAACCATGTCCCCCACTATACCACCTTCGCCACCTGCTGCTGAAGAAAGAGGTCTGCGCATAAGAAGTAGTTTATCGCGCGCCATGTAGAAGGTTTCCAATCCGTGCCCGACACTCGGTTCGAAGTATGTAGTGAACGCCAGACTGCGTTCCCTTGCCGAACGGTTTTCGAGCCTTACGAGCCACACCTCCACAGGCTTGTTTGGAAGCGTCGCTATCGTCAAGCTGGCACCAATCTTGTTCTTGAGGGTATAAGCGGTCACTTGCCCAGGAAAGAATCTCACCTCAAACTCGTCGGCTTTCTCGCCGACAGGAAGAAAGAAGGGCGACCAGATAGAACCAGTCTCGCGATCGCGAATATACCACCACTTTCCGGAGCCAAGCGGGCTGGTAATGTCCAGTCCAGCAAATGTGCTCCATCCGCTGCCATCGGGCGAGATATGGACTGCGTAGTCCGAACCGAGACTTGCCAGAGTAGAGCCAAACGGACTTTCTCCACCGAGCTGGGTGATTACGAAGGAGTCATCCTCGGCAAATGAGCCAATCGCGTAAGCAAGGTTCAAACCTGCTGAGCTGCTGGGTCTTATATTCATGTGCTGCGCACCCCAGTACAAAGTTTTGCTACATCACTTATATCGGCACGATGGGCTGCGGGTTGGAGCGTAGCAAGCTAGCGGCTAGGCTGGGCAGCGCTGTTTTCCCAGCGCAAGGATAGATAAGAAAACGGGGGCACTGTCACCGTCGCTTCGTAGAGGTCGCCCACTTTTTTCCACTCATACCCTGCAGGTTTAAACGGCAGTCTAACCTTTATTTGCTGCGGGGAGGCGGTGTTGTTATAAACGATGTTAGCCGAAATGGAAACCTGCTCCATGTGATCACCCAGATAGGGACAGACAGTTCTGGGCAGTGGATTGGGAACGCGATAGTCAACTTCTGCCCAGGCCAACACGTTCTTCATTAGGGCAGTAGTGAAAGCGTTTTGCGGGTGCGCAGAGTCATAGGGCCCCCATAGGTCGACCTCGTTAGCCGAAGGATCTGTTGAACCGGCCAGATCTGGAGGCTTACGGTTTGGATTCCAGCAGGCTGAAGCGAAAACGTGGCCGTGGATAAACAAGAATTCCTTCTGCTTCCCTTCTGTGACTATGCTGTGGAGCGTAACAAGAGGCCAATCGCCACAGAGTAGAACAGTTTGCGTGTTGGACCCAACATTGGTAAACCTGAAAGATTCGTCCTCCGGCAGGTGGACCTGTAGGTTGGTGAGAATGTCGGCAAGGCTTAGGGTCAACATGCACTCGAAGTTTATGCGTACCTGCCCGGCGGGACGCATTCCGTATTCTGCCGTCAAACCAGCTACGTCACGGCTGCCGCCAATTGGAAGCTGATCGCCATCGAGTGCCTGTCCGAAGCAGCCGGTAAATACTACCTTTGCCTTTGTCCTGGCAAGCTTACGGTATGTGGCACTTAAAAGATAGTCAGATTCGGGGATCAGTATGAGTTTGAAGCGGTTCATCTCCTCGACCTGCATCTTGTCCAGTCTCGGAGTGCCGCACCTGACGAACTGTACGCCGAACATTCGGAGCAGTACCTCGATTATGAGCGTGTCCGCAAAATGCACGGGCGAATCAGATAATGCCGAAGCGGCATAGGTCGGATAGACCAAAAGCACGTCTCGCTTTGGAGTTTCCAAAGGCGAGTCCATCAATTGCTTGAGGTAAGGTCCGAACTCATCTTCCCAACGGTCAAACCCGATCGAGCGTGCGAAGTCCTCCGACCACCCATAGTTCTTTGCGTAGTCATTAGTGAGCTGGCACCCCATAAACCGTCCGCCTTCGCCTCGACGCCTTGCAACCAACGGCAGGTAGTAATCGCGGTAGTCGGCGGCGGACTTGCACCTATAGCGGAATCCCATTGTCTCGGCTAATGATTTCTCGGGATGGTGGCAGGCCTGGTATGTCAACCCGGCTTCGTAGAGTGCGAAATCTGCCGAAGGTAGCTCCACCATGTTCCACATGTATCCGATGACTGGATACATCTCCTGCCACATGCCCACCGGTCGGCCCTGCGCATGCGTCTTGAGACGCCCGACCATCCGATCAAACACCCGTTCGACATATTCGAACCTAAATCTGATGAACCGGTTGAACTCTGTGTTTGGCCCCGCCGACCGACTTGGTAGTGAGCCCAATGGCGGCAGGCCGTGCATTGACCGCCACTCGTTGAAGCGGGCAAGTGCGTGCGGGCTGTATCCCGCGGTGAATGATGTAAATCCCGCCTCGCCGTAGATCCCCCACGTTGGGACAAATGCAACCACTCTGGGGTTTTTAGCATAGTGTTGAATAACTGTTCGATAGTACCACTCGACCCTTTCGACCGCTTCATTCCAAAAAGGATCGAGTTGGTTTGCAATCTTTTGGCCGCTTTCGTCGGTGTCCCAGAATCTGCCACTGCCTAGACCCGCCCAACCCAGAATCACGATAATAGCATTCATTCCTCTGGCGGTCACACGCTCCAGTAGTCGATCTGACGAGCTGAAATCGACGGCTGTCTCGTCTGCAGTAAGCGGCGGAGCTATCTTTAGCATCACTGTGTCGTAGCCGGCTTTGAGGGCGTCATCGAGTTGGGCATCATTGAATCCGGTCATGGGAAGCCATACGTGATACTGTTTAAGGGGTGAAAGGTCCTGGGCAAACGAGGAACAGCAAAGTACCACCGTAACCAGAACTACATTCACGAGGACTGCACAGCCAATGTTATTCACTTAGAGCTCCTCCGGCATGATCAAGTATACGGTGCCGTGTGAACCGTCTCTTCCGAGCCAAGAGCGCTCTAGGTCCTCTCGTTTGAATATTTTTCTAACCTTTTGACCTTTCTCCAAGCGAGCCCACGGATCGTTAAAGATGACATTACCCGACCGAGTGAATCCACGAACCACCATCAAATGGCCCATAGAAACTTCGGTCTTCCGCCGGTTAAGCTTGTTGTAGTCAAGGGAGACTATCACAGGAATGCCCTGCAGGATCTTGCGCTCAATTTCGGCAACGCTGCTGAAGCGTGCCACGTAAGCTCTGATCCCGGGGAATTCTCCAGCAAAAGCAGTGTTGAAAGTCCAGTTACCGGTACCGCCCCAGGCTTTGTCAAAAACGCCCTGCGCTGTCTCCTGTATACCAATGGCTAGTTCAGGTCGACTCAACTTCTTCGCCCAATAGCCAAGCACCATCGCAACCGCGCTCGGACTGCACCAGCCGCGTCCTCCATCAACCGAAAGCTGCGAAAGCTCCGGGACATCTAGCTCTCGTCCCCAGGCATACTTCACCGGCGGAGTTTCTTGTTTTGAGCTTCTTGTATCGGTGACACATACGCAGACAAAACGCAGCACTGGGTAGGTGCATCCATCAACCGACGCCAGCTCCAACCTAGCCTTAAAGGCCTCAGCCGGCTTCTTGAGAGTGAGCACGTCCGTATCCACGCGTGCCCATTCGTCGTCCTGTCCTTTGAAGCTCGTGCGGGGCTCAGGCCGTCCGTCTCTGGTCCACAGTCCCATCTTATACCAAGGCGTCCATTGTTCACCCACTCTTGCGGCAAGGTAGACCTGTATGTATGCGCCAGGCGGAGTATGGGCGTTCCAAGATATAATTGCCTGGTCGAACATGGATGGCACGGTGACTTCCGGCGATTCCACCACAGCGGCGGTTTCGTCTCCGCATCCTCCCGCCGCAGTGCGCACGAGCCCTTTGGAATCAGCAGACCAAACAGCATTGTGCAGGCGAAACCGGCTGAAACCGCACTCACCTGAAAAAGAGTATATGTGTCCTGAAGCGCAAAGTTCTGAACACAGGGCCACACTTGCTAGGAACACCGGGACAGCCCTCCCGATATAGCAAGCAGTTGAACTACTAATCTGGAAGTAATCTTTGTTCCTACTCAAAGGTGGGCAGCCAACCCTTGTTCGCCTCGAACATCTCGTCTACCATCGACCTGATCTCCGCCAGGCTCAGTACTGCAGATGTAAGCGGGTCGTAGCAGATTGCGTGAAATACCATGTCGCGATTCCCTTCCAAGCATCCCCTGACAGCCATTTCCTCCGTCGCAATGCTTATGTTGTTCAGAATGGCACACTGCGGGGGCAGGGTTCCGACGTGTATAGGATCCAAGCCGCGCCTGGATGCTAATACGGGCACTTCTACGCAGGAACCCCACGGCAGATTGTCGATAAGACCGTGATTAAGTACGTTGCCGTTGAATTCGTACATCGTGCCGTCACCAAATATGGCGTTGAAAATATATGCGGCGTATTCGTGTCCCCTTTCCAAGCGAACGGGTGCTTGGAGCTGTTCTTTGATATGATCGCGCCACGTAGCCTCTGTTTGCAGGTAGTGATTCAGAATATATGCATGCTCGCCTGGGTTCCAGCCAGTTCCATGGGTACAATACTTTTCAATTAAATCTGGCCTCTTGCGGAACCAAGCGACGTATTCGGAATTGTGACCGCTAGATTCGGTGACATAGTATCCCAAGTGTAGGAACATCTCGTTTCTGACCTGCTCTTCATTGTATATTTCTTGCCTAGTTGTAACCGCTTCCCGAATCAGTGGATACGCGTCCTTGCCTCTCCACTTGAAATCCACGTACCAAGCCTGGTGGTTGATACCCGCGCAGCGGTAAGTGATCTCTTCCATTGGTGCGCCAATCCAGCGCGCAAGCATTGCAGCCGTGCCTTGGACGCTGTGACAGAGTCCGGAAGCCTTGACTTTAGTCTCGCTGAGAATCGCCTTGCAAAGCATGGACATGGGGTTTGTATAGTTGAGAAAAGTGGCATCCGGACAATACTTTTCTACGTCGCGTGCTATTTCCAAAATCACAGGGATCGTGCGCAGCGCACGAAAGATTCCAGCAGGACCCCGCGTGTCCCCTACGTTTATGTCCACCCCATATTTTTTGGGAATTTCAATGTCCGTGCGGAACACCTGCGGTCCACCAACCAGAATGGTGCAAAGCACCCCATCAGCTCCGTCAAGAGCCTCAGCCCTGTCCATCGTTGCATAAACTTTTGCCGGGTACTTGCCGGCTTCGATTATTCGGTCCACAGCCGTCTTTATGAAATCGAGACGCTCCTTATCGATGTCCATTAGCGCGATGGTCGAATCAGCCAGAGCGGGAAATGTCAGTATGTCACGAACTAAAGCCCTGGTGAACCCAAAGCTTCCCGCACCTATAAACGCGATTTTCGGCATTATCACAACTCCTTGTCTATAAGTTTACGGCCGCTCTACACCAGTAATCCGGAACGGCCCACGAACTTGACTTATGCAACTAGCGGGTTTGCTCCTGCAGAAAACAGTTGATATGATCACGCCAAGCAGCTATAGCGCAAACAGTTTTGTTGCTCAAGGCCGGCGCAGATGCGTATAATTTCGGTTGTGTTTACCTAGGGCTCACAGGAGGAACGCATGTCTAAAATATCGAGTCTCACATGGGACCTTTCAGACCTCTACAAAGGGATAGATGATCCTGCAATCGACCAAACGCTGGATAAATGCCTAGAACGCGCCAGGGAGTTTGCTAGGCGTTATCGGGGCAATATCAATCGCGCCGATCTTACTGCAGAATACTTAAATACAGCCATAGCGGAGTTCGAAGCGCTTGCTCAAGAAATGACCAAGCCTATGGCGTATGCGTCGCTGATCTTCTCTGCGGATACCTCAAAACCTGAGCATGGAGCGCTTCTCCAGAGAGTCCAGGAACGCCAAACCGAAATAACACTGGAGCTGATACCCTTTGAGCTCGAGCTTATGGAAGTTCCGCCTGAGATTATAGACCCCGTTTTGGAAGACCCTGCTTTTGCCAAATACCGCCATTTCGTACACAAAACTCGTTTGTTTCGCGATCACAAGCTTTCAGAGCCTGAGGAGAGGATTCTCGAGCAGAAAGCAAACACCGGTTGTAGAGCCTTTCAGAGACTATTTGAGGAGTCCGTGTCTGCCATTCAGTTTCACGTCACAGTTGAAGGTGAAGAGCGTGTGCTCACAGAACCCGAAGTCATATCCCTACTTCGTGATCCAAACCGAGAAACCAGAAAAGCTGCTGCAGCGGCTTTGTCGAAGGGGCTCCAAGACAATTCGAGGCTCTTGACATTCATTTTCAACACTCTGCTATACGATAAAGCAATAGACGACCGGCTCAGGCGATATGAGTATCCTGAGCAGTCTCGCCACATGGCGAACGAACTGGATGATCAGACGGTTGAAACCGTAGTTAACACCTGCGTCGAGGGATTTGATATAACTGCGCGATACTACGCGCTCAAGAGGGAAATACTAGGCTACGATAAGCTCTTCCATTACGACCGTTATGCTCCCCTGTTTGAGTCCAAGAAGAAATACCCATTCGAGCAGGGCAAAGAGATAGTTCTTGATTCCTTCGAACGTTTCTCGCCTCAGATGTGTCAGATTGCTCAGGAGTTCTTTGAAAAGCGCTGGATAGATGCTGAGGCGCGACCTGGAAAGCGCGGCGGTGCGTTTTGCAGCTATGTTACTGCCGATGTGCATCCATACGTTTTCATGAGTTATCTCGAGCGTAGCGACGACGTAATGACGCTCGCGCACGAATTGGGTCACGGCGTGCACGCCTATCTAGCTCGAGAGCAGGGCTTCCTGAACATGTCTAGTGCACTTCCAGTGGCAGAGCTCGCGAGCACGTTCGGGCAGATGCTTGCATTCGAATCACTAGCGGCTCAAGCTGATCTGGAGGAGAAACTCGCACTTTATGCAGGCAAAATTGAGGAAGTCTTCGCCACGGTACAAAGACAAGCTGCGATGTACAGATTCGAGCAAGAACTGCACCGTGCTCGTCGCTCTCGCGGGGAGCTGACCTCTGAAGACATAGGCGAACTCTGGCAAAAGAATATGCAGGCTATGTTCCGCGATTCGTTGGAGCTTGGAGAAGAACATTCCTTGTGGTGGATGTACGTTAGTCACTTTGTCGAGTCGCCTTTTTATGTCTATGCCTACTCTTTCGGGGAGCTTTTAGTGATGGCCCTGTATTCGATGTACAAGGAGCAGGGGACGGCGTTCGTTCCGAAATACGTCGATCTTTTGCGAGCTGGCGGTTCGTGTTCGCCACAGGAACTGCTGTCACGGATAGGTGTAGACATTAAAAGTGCGGAGTTTTGGCGAGGCGGAATCCGCATTATGGAGCATATGGTTGACGAGTTTGAGAGGTTGTATAGATCCTGGCAAGAAAAGACTACTTCAAACAATTAAGATAATGTCTCACCCTATTGTTCTGCCCGAGGGGCAATCTCCAAGATCCGATTGACGGCGTCCAACGTTGCGGCTGCGGCAGCCCAATGTCGATCTCCGCGCCTCACCAAAGCGCTTCCAACGTGCTTAGTAACGGCTCCAGGGGTTACATAGCTTGCAACGACCGTAACAATCTCATCGCCGGATTCGGTTAGCTGCACATACAGCTCGTCGACTACAAACCCGTGCTCTTCAGCCAGGGCCTCGCTTACTGCAGCAGCGCAGGCTTCTGATATTGTTCGCAACACGGTCCTCACATCTGAAGCGTAGGCTGAACGCTCAGCAGTATGTTCCGATTTGCCCGACGAGAGTTTGACGGCTATCTGGACTTGAGTGCCCGTCATAGACATGTTGATTGCTTTGATGCGAAACCTGTCTACTCGAGCAACCGCCGCCCTTGCCAGTTCCAAATCTGCAGGTTCTCTTGGTTCGGCGGCGACACGTGCTTTTCGTGCGGTGCAGTCTTTGCTGGCGCGGGTGATGAGGTTATCAATCGTCGCTGCGTAGTGAATGTCCTCGCGTTCACGAGTTCTCCTGCCGCCAGACATCCCGAAGGTTGCGGAGACAGTTTCAGTGAGCTCGCCAACTCTGGTCGAAGCTATTCGTTCCTGAATGATTGCAGCGAGCGCTCTTGCTTCGTCTGCACGCCTTAGGCTCGCTATCGCGAATTCGTCACCACCGTAGCGACAAACAAAGTCAAGCTTGGGGTCGGTACCCCTTCGGATCACTTCGGCTATCTCTTGCAGAACCCGATCGCCTACAACGTGACCATACGTCTTATTGAACTGACCGAACCCATCCAGGTCGAAAAAGATAACTGCTATTTCTGCCCCGCTTTTTAGTGCTGCTGTCGCCCACTCTCGCAAGCTGTCCGACCACGGAAGTCCGGTAAGCGGGTCGAACGTTTTTCCCAGTTCTGGGAGTATGTCGCTGCGAGCCAGGATGCCCACTAGTCGCCCATCGTCGAGCACTATCAAGTGACTCGCTCCAGTGCGACTCATCAGTTCGGCGGCCTCTTGAACTGTCGCACCAGGGTCAATAGCCGGAAAATCGCGCTGCATAACCTCCGCAATACGCAGATCCAGCGGCTCACCAAGCAGGTGTTCTTGGCTGACCAATCCGACCACTGCCTGGTCGGCGTCTAGAACCGGCAGCGCACCTATTCCGTGTCTTTTCATAAGCATGACCGCAGACTTTACAGGTGCCGTTGGGCTCACCCATATAACGTCTTTGGTCATCAGCTCCGCGACAGTTTTCATTGAATTCCCGACGGAATAATAAGAAATCCTCTGGTGCGGCACTCTGCTCGCGCAGACATACACATTCCCATTTGGATGATTGGCAAGTGTCGTGCCGTAGATGCTGTTGCGATTACTGGATTTTGCGCGGGGGATGGAGGTGGCTGCCACTTCCGTCCGAACCGGCTTCCTACCCCAACCCTCACAGCAAAAGCCGGTTCGTCGGCTCTGCTGCACACATTCTAGCCGCGCAGTTGTCCACTGTCAATTACCGTGAGCTCACCCGAGAGCGAGTCAAAATTTTCCAGGTACAAGAAGCGGCGGGGTCTATACCACCCTTACCTCCACCAGTTCTTGCTCAAGTAATCGAAGTAGTACAGGGCGTTGTCCACCGGAACGTTTGATGGTATGTGGTTGCCCACTGCGAAGAAGAACCCTGGACAATCCTTGGCTAGCGCAAGAGTCGCGTCAATCTCGCGGCGAATTTGCTCGGGGGTTCCAAAGGTCAGTGTGCGACAGTCTACTTTGCTGGAGATTATACACTTTGTCTTGCCATAGCGTTCCACAACGTAATCCAGGTCGGTGAGCGGCTCGAAGATTAAACCGTCTGCGCCGGCATCGACTATGTCGTCGACGAACTCCGTAAAGTCGCCGTCGGAACAGAAAAGCACGATCTTGCCGGCCTCTTTGAGCACGCTCCACAATTTCTTGTAGCGAGGTATGATTGCGCGTCTGTAGAAGTCCGGATGCATAAATGCGCCCTGCGTCCATACGAAATCGTCGTGGCACAAAAAAACAGGCACGGACGTCTTCGCCTGAGCTTGGAAGTAGTGCATCGAAAACCTAAAGAAACTGTCTAGAACCTTCTCAAACCGGTCCCAATCGGCTGCAGCTTGGAGCAGCATATCCCAGCCGAACGCTTGAATTGCGCCTGAGATGATAGTCTTGTAATAGCCGAGAGGGTGAACCTGATTTGGGTTTGCGCGCTGGCCATCTTGATATGTTTTTTCGTAGTACTGGATGAGCTCATCCATAGGCGGTAGGCCATATTCCTCGACTGCATCAAACTCGTACACCTCTTCCACGCTCTTGAACGGGCAAACTACCGTGTCGCGCCGATCAATACCGCCCTCTAGGAACTCAGCATGGCCCATATCAGTGACCCTGCCGCGCTTCGACCAGTCGACCGGCCCATCATTCGAAACCCAAAGAAAGTCGTACTGCCAGATATCGTGAAACTTGCGAAATGCCTCAGGATTTTCCCCGGGGTCAAGACCAGTGACGGCGCGTATCAATGCGTAATTGCTGCAGTACTCCGTGTGACCCAGGCGCTCCCCTGGTATAAGTTTGAGCGTGTTCATTCCTAGTTCGTAACTCACTGTGCGTCCCCTCGAATAGATATATTGCGATTTTTTTCAAATCTATCCTTAGCCCGACGGTCGAGCCACTCCTTGATTACTAATCGGTGCAAAACCAGATTAACAGCAAAATTGCTTGAATATTGCTTGCTTGTTATGTATAATAGCATTGCATACCGCCAGGGGTGCTGCTCAAGCGGCTGAGACTCCTTGATTAGGAGGTCCCTTGGAACCTGATCCGGGTAATACCGGCGTAGGGAGTGCGGGTCAGACTTCCTCATTTTGTTGCATCAGGATGTCCCCGTCGGATTGAGCTTTAGTCCCTGCGGTAAAGTATTCTATACCAAAGGGAGGCGACAAAATGACCTCAAACGAATTCGGAAGCTTCTCACACGCTACTGAGTCTCAAATCACGCGTTTACTGGTCGGAGAGTTCGCAGGCTGGTTTCAGGACTGTGTCGAGACTGACGTTCTGATAGCCGGCGGCGGACCCAGCGGGCTTGTATGTGCAAGGGAGCTCGCACGGAAAGGCGTAAAGGTTGTTCTCGTTGAGCGAAACAACTACCTCGGCGGCGGATTCTGGAGCGGGGGGTTCTTGATGAACAAGGTTATAGTCCGCGCTCCGGGGGATGCTGTGCTTTCCGATTTAGGTGTGCCGTTTAAAGAAGTGGCCCCAGGTATTGTAGTTGCAGAAGCGCCGCATGCGTGCTCGCGTCTGATAGCTGCCGCGTGCGAAGCAGGAGTCAGAATTCTCAACTTGACGAGCGTAGAAGATGTTGTTATCCGAGAAAACAACCGAGTTGCGGGGTTGGTCATAAATTGGACTCCCGTCTACTCGCTGCCTCGCCAGATTTCTTGCATAGATCCTGTGGCGATCGAAGCGCAAGTTGTGGTCGATGCTACTGGACACGAAGCTGCCATTGTAAGGCACTTGGCAGATAGAGGCATTGTCAGTATTCCAGGGTGCCACCCTATGTGGGTTGAAAAGTCGGAGGACGAGGTCGTAAAACGCACGGGCTTCGTTCATCCTGGACTTCTGGTTATAGGGATGTCAGTGGCATCGGCGTATGGACTTCCTAGGATGGGTCCTTCTTTTGGCGCGATGTTCTTGTCTGGCATAAAAGGCGCGAATATCTTGCTCGATCATTTGAACAAGTAGCCTGAGCACATTCAATCCTTGTCTTGGGAGCCCGGGCTTCGAAAAAGTTCTGCTGCGCTAGAGCTTTTTCCAGTTTGCGAATTCTTCGCTGTCTACCTGGATGAAGACGGGCTCCTTCTTTTTATCCTCTCGCTCGAGATGGCATACTCCGTCAGATACTCCGAGAAAAATAAACACTTCGCGCGCCGGCGACAGCACCTTCTCCATCCTTTTGATGCCGTAGATGCTAGGACCCGTTGAGGCCATTATGTCCCGTCTGATTACCGCCAAAGGTTTTTCTGCCAATTTATACCTCCCCTGCTCGAATAACTGTATTTTATTATATCAAGCATGGTGCTGACCGATTCTCTAGCCGTCCATTTTATGGGAAAATCACGCCGTTCCAAATTATTCGCTGTAGCTAAACTGTACTGTATTGCACCCAAAACAAATTTGGGAAGAGACGACTCCACTAAAGCCAATTGCCTGCGATAGGCCGACAAAAGACAGCTGGCGTTTCGGATTGTTGACACTGCTCCGCCAAGTTAGGTATAATTCTGACGTCGGCGAGATTGTTTTGCCGAAGTGGCGGAATGGCAGACGCGCATGGTTCAGGACCATGTGTCCGCGAGGACGTGTGGGTTCAACTCCCACCTTCGGCACCAATATTTAGCCATCGAGCGTCAGACCAAATTAGCCCGTCCACCTAATTTGAAAACTCCCCAGCCCTCATTCGGCAACATGGTTTGCCGGGTTCGACACAAAGAAGGAGGACCCCAGGTGCAAAACCATGTTGCCCAAACTCATCGTGTCTTCCTCGCCCAAAGGCACACTATAAAAAGCGCTTTGCAAGCCTTTCTTTCGCACTGCCGAGCCTCTAACCTTTCGCCAAACA